>NZ_JAPDUQ010000009.1:0-3136 GCF_026015465.1 Segatella copri | reverse complement strand
ACCGATTCCTAAGACATAGCCAAATTTTTGAGCAACTTTTTGTGTTAATAAATACAAAAGAGGTATTTTGGAACATGCAGGCACTAAAATATCGGTAACAGAAATGGTCAAAAATGATTTTTCTGTTACAAATCGACACGGAACTCGTTCTTTTAATAGCGTATGGCTAGATTCCTAATTAGTTATCCGTGTTTGTGTCTTTACAAGACTCTAAATGGCAGTAGCACAGACTGCTATAGTTCACTTGTTTCGGACTTATGATATTGCAAGTTTCTCATTGCTGCTCTTTGAATCTAACGGTTCCCATTTTCTGTTCTGTTTGCCTATGGCGAACATTCTTAGAACAAGTTTGAACTTAACGGCATTCAATGCCTTGCGTTTTGTGTCTGAATCTTGCTTACCTCCTAATTTACGGTTATAGAATGATTGTAACTCTGCATCATATTGTACTGCAACTGTGGCCGCCATGGATAGATCCGCTTTCGCCTGACCATCACAGCGTGCTGAAGGTCGGGGACGCCATCTCACACTGGTGCCTGAAGTGCGGAAGTGCGGTGCCACGCCGACATAACTGGCATATTGCCTTGCTGTTTCAAAAGCGGTAAAGTTTCGAGTAATGACAATGACATTTATGGCATTGACGAAACCAATTCCTGGTATTGTCAGAAGATTCCAGTAAGTCGTGAAGAGACTTTCGTCTGTAGCCAGCAACTTCTGTTCTTCCAACTCGATGTTTTCAATGTCATGGCTGAGTTTCTTGATGTAGCTATCATATAGCTGGGCGTCTTCCTTTGTGGTGCACAGCTGTCTTCTGTTCATGAAGCATGTACGTTGTTCTACCAGGAACTTACGCTCATTCATCAGTGCCTTGAGTCTCTGCATGATCTTGTCCGGCATTTTATAAGGCTTGACACATTCTGTACCATTATAGCGATAGAGAAAGTCTGCAATCTTGGCAGAGTCAATCTTGTCGCTCTTGTCCTTGGGTCCCATGGGATAATGCTTTATCACATGGGTGGAGAGCATGCAGAACTGATACTTCCTGGCATTAAGAAACTTCTCCAGTTCCATGGAGTAGCTGCCGGTGAACTCCATTCCAAAGAGACAGTTCGAGAGAACCACATGTTTCTTCTTGAGCCATGTGCACATTTCGCCAAATCCCTTGCGGGAATTGTTGAATACATCGTGAGGAAAGTCCTTAATTGGGGTTCCTTCACAGAAAATTGATACGTCAATGACATTTTTTGAGATGTCGATGCCGATAAATGATTTATTTTTCATACCTTTGTACCGCATTTTGCAGGAAGGAACTCTCTATGTCAGGGTAAGCCACATCTTTTACAAGCTGGCGCACAGCTAAATCCCTAAACGGCACTTGACCTGGCATTTCAGGCAGGGGAGACTATATCAGGGAAAGGTCTTTGCCTACGGCAAAATAGTTCACTACCCCCGTCCGGAGTTCCTTCCTTTTCAGATGCTCCGGCAAAGGTAGTGAAAAAAACGCAGACAAAGGACTTAATCGGGGAATAGTTATGCTCTAAGAAGTGCGATAGTTCACTTTTGCTGCATTTTAGTTCTTGTATGCATCTGTCTCCACATATGGTGTTCCACGCTTTATCACGGCAAACATACGAAGGACTAGCTTGAACTTGATGGCATTGAGTACGATGCCACCGCATTTTTCCTTTCTCTTACGTATCCAATAGTCTCTTATTGAAGGATTGTTCCTTATGGCGGAAAGGACAGCTATGGATAAGTCTGCCTTGGCTTCAGAAAAGCCTTTCTTGGAAACACCTGTTTTCTTTCTTACTGAGGTACCAGATTCCTTTTTAAAAGGGGCTATTCCTATGTAACAGGCATATTTGCGAGGATTGTTGATGGCAGTGAAATTTTCCGTCAATACAATAGTTTCCAACGCTATGATGCGACCAATGCCAGGAATGGAGGACAGCAGATTGAAATTTTTGCTGATGCTTGCATCTTCATTCATGTAGCTGTCAATCTCCTTGTCTATTGCTTTCTGGTTTTCCTTCATGTTCTTCAGCAGGAGTTTCTTGCGTTCAACGGATAAGTCTGTGTCGTATGCGCAGATATCATGAAGCTGTTGCTTGTAAAGAACAGACTGCTTGGTGTTCTGCTTACGCTCAGCCAGCAGTCTCTTCAACTTGAAATAGACAGGTGAGGGAAGCTTGGAGGGATTGCGAAGAATCTTCTTGTGGTTCTGCTCACAATAGATTGCTATTCTGAAAGCATCCAGTTCATCAGTCTTGATACGGTCTAGAGAGCGCTGGTCATCATCCAAGTCTGGCTCAAAGCGATGCATTTTGCGAGGTTCCACCATACTATAGATATATTCTTTGGATTCTAACCATAATCTAAAGTTTTGGTTATAGAGTCCGGTATATTCCAGACAGAACAAAAAGGTATCAAAGTCTTTTCCTACCTTTGCGACCCAGGAGCCAATCTTTTTGAACCCAGCATCATCATTGCTCACCTTAATATGAGCATTCTTCCAATCGATGGTTTCACCATCATAATAAGCAAGGTCGAGAGTCTTCTTGGAGACATCTACGCCAAAATACAGTTCTTTATCCATATTATTAACATTTTAGAATTTAATGGAATCAAGAAAGAATGTTGGGTAGGCGAAGGACTGAATCGGTGAATAGAGAATATCTAGGATACTTACTAGTACATCTTAACACCTATTAACCAACTTTAGCTTTCGTGATTCCGGGTGCAAAGGTAAAAGAATACTTACGTCTCAACCAGTAAGCCGCCCCCCATGCACCCCCAATCAGCAAGCTATAGCAAATTATAGCAAGTTATACCCAGGCGGTCCCATCCCGCACAACCATGGCGTAGACCTTTGATGGTCCGCCAACCTTATAGCGTAGCGGTTCCGAGCACCGGAGGGCGGTTACATCCCCGCTTCCTGAGGTTTCTGTCCCCTACAAGGGGAACCGAAGGGGTCGTAAAGACTATTGAGAGGGGCTTGGGGAGAAAGTGGAGCTCTCCTTGCAGGAGAGACGGAGAGGTAGAAAAAAGCCTTTATCAACAAGGAAGGACGGGATGATTTGCATGCAAAGCCATTTTGACAATCATGTGATGTAATCAGAATGAATACAACGAAGAA
>NZ_JAPDUQ010000008.1:0-3170 GCF_026015465.1 Segatella copri | reverse complement strand
CGGTAAATCGTAAATCACCATTAGCCCGTATGGCGGTACCTATATAATATATTACCTTTGCATCCGTAATCAAAACAGTTTGATAATGGAAACAAGGGAATATTTCGAAAAAGTGATGCAGGATTACAACCAAAATCGTAAAGGTCGTAGCTTGCGCAAGTATTGTAAGGATGAGGCAGTGGATTATGACTGGCTCATTGAGTTTAAGAAATCATATCGTTCAAATAAGCTTCAACCAGATGAAAACAAGAAGCTAGGCGAAGGTGAGTTTATCGCTTTGACAGTTGAGGAGAATTTTGTTCCCGAGCAACAAACTCCTGCAGGTTGGCAAGTTGAGAGACTGATATTGAAGTCTCCGACAGGTGATGAGATGGAAATCAAGTGTACTAACCTGTTTGCAGTTGCAGAACTGCTGCGTAAAATGTCATAGCCATGCTGAACTTCACTTCTCGAACAACTTATTATTTGAGTTCCACGCCAACTGATATGCGCAATGGTCGTGAGGGCTTGGCAGGAATCATCCGTGAAAAAATGCAGCATGATCCTTATAGTTATGATGAAGCCTTCATCTTCTATTCCAAGGATTACCGCAAGGTTAAAATATTACATTATGATATCAATGGTTTTGTCTTATACCAGAAGTGGTTTGATGATGGTAAGTTTCTCAAGCCTCGTTTCTTGGAGGCAGCTCGCTGTCATAAGATAAGCCGTGAGACATTGATACTGTTGCTATCAACATCCGTACAAACGGAAATCATATTATGAATACTGATATTAAGAGTTTGATACCATCCATGCATGCAGAACTGAAGCGTATGCAGTCTCGTGTTGCAGAGCTTCAAGTCTCATTACAGCAAGGTTCATCTGATGAAAAGGCGATTCGAGAGGAAATTTCTCGAATGAATCTGCGTCAGGTTGAAATCATGGATGTGATGGTAGAGATACAAGAGTATATTTTGGGCAAGCAGGAAGCTCTGCTTGCTCTATTGAGAGAGCGCAAATCTCTTCTGACAGCAAAAGAAACTTTGGAAAAGAAAAACAAGGAATACGAGGAAAAGTTGTTTCTGAAATCTTATAAGCTTCTGAAAAACAAGTAGTTGTATAACTTTTCTTAACAAGAAATAGTTGTATATGTCGCAGAAATTTAGTACCTTTGTAAACATGATAAATAACAAGAGTAATATAGAGATGCAGCTTGCTACGTATAAGTCAATGTTGACTAAAGCTAGCAATGACCTTGCCAAGTCCAAACAGCTTGTTGGCTTGCTCAAACAGCAGATTGAGCAAGGTAATACAGAGTTGTCGGAGGAACTTGACAAGGCAAACGAGCGTATCTCTATGTTAAGCGAAGATTTATCAGATGCAAATGCTCGTATCTATGTGTTGGAGGTGGCTTTGACCCAAGCGGAATCTGATAACTCGGAATTACGAGCAGAGGTATCTCGACTTCATTCCAAGGCAGATGATTATGAAAAGGCAAATGCCTTGTTGGATATAGCAGACAAGGCTCAGGTTGATTATAAAACTATCATCGAGGTTCTCCTTCATAGAAAGTTTGCTCATAACTCAGATATGACCAATCTCTTGAATGGTGTGTTGGATACATCCGACGCAGAGGTCAATGAGTTGGGACTTGATGGATTGAAAAAGAAAATCAGTGATGCTGCTGACGAGGCGTTGGATGAAAAGCATAAGGATGAAGAGTCTAAGGCATCTTCAGCCCCAGAGCAACCAGCTGTAAAACTGCCTAAGAAAACAGAAAAAGAAAAGCAGAAATCAGATAGTCAACTCCCTCGCAAGCGTTATACTACAACAGCTAGAGTTTTGAAGTCCTTCGGCATAGATAAATCTGATCTTCCTGAGAATGCAAAGGTTATCATACGTAAGGGTAAGAAGGACATGTGGGTAGTCCGTCTGTTCTTCTATCAGAAACAAGAGGTTTATTGTAAGGAATACAAGATAGCGCGCTTTAATGTACCTGGCTCTGATCCTCAGAGCAGCAAGTATCCTCAGAGTATCATCAAGGGTAATCCTTTGATGCCATCCTTCTGTAGGTTCTATCTGGAGTCGAAGTTTGCCTATCATCTCTCCGAAAACCGCTTGTTGGATATGTTGTCACAGATGGGTATGAAGGTAGCTCAGTCAACCTTGAACGGTTGGATGCAGCAAATCATGACTTATCTTCGTGAACGCTTGGGGCCTGTGATGCTTGAGCGTATCCGTCAGTGTGTCTATACCCAGAATGACGAGTCAAGAATCGTGGTTCGCAGTCGTGAGAGTAAGGAAGATAAGTTTAAGTACAATGTGGAGTACATCCATGCTGCCCTCTCCATGGAAGCCAAGCTTTGTGTGATGGAATATAAGGAGGGTAGCCGTAGTCACAGTGTGCAGGAAGATGCCATCTTCAAGGACTCTTGCATAAGGGTGTTTACTGCAGACAGAGCAGTCTTGTATGAGACAATTGAGAAGGATTTGGAGGAAATGGGACTGGTGCGTACAGCTTGCTGGTTCCATGCCCGCCATCGCTTCGTGGATGCTTATATCTCTGACCATCGTGTGCGTGTAATCATCTTGATGATGAACTACCTCTTCCAGATAGAGCGAGAGTCGAAGATACGCAAGCATACTGCAAAGCAGCGACGCCGATTTAGACTTAAGTACAGTGCATCGATCGTTGGCAAGTTGATGAAGTTGTTGAAGAAGATGAAGCTTGATTCTTCTTATGGTGCAATGGTTCAGCGAGCAGTCAACTATGTACTTGATGACGAGAAGGCCTTCAAGGTGTTCTTGCAGGATGGCCGTGTCGAGATGCATAACAATGCGGTCGAACGAATGTTCCGCCACTTGGCTATGGGTAGGCGAAACTGGATGCATACCGGTAGCCATTTAGGTGCGGAAAACATAGCTTTTATGTTCTCACTTTTTGAGAGCTGCAAGTTGAATGACATTAATTTTGGCGATTATATAGAAGATATACTCACCCGACTGATGGAGGGGGAGCAAGACTTCATGTCCCTAATCCCATGTAATTATAACTCGAACAAAAAGGTGAATGTTAAGGCTGCCTAATAGGTAGCTTTGGCAATACCAATTAATAATATGCTTTTTTTGAAAAATGTTGGATGTGCTAACTGCTGAAAATCAGTAGTTACGTTCTAACGGTTATTTAC
>NZ_JAPDUQ010000007.1:0-18437 GCF_026015465.1 Segatella copri | reverse complement strand
CTTGCAGCGATACAAGCGGTACCGATTGCAGTGATAGCATGGTACCGATTACACCGCTACGCTTGGTACCGATACAGCGCTATCGTCAATTTCATCAATAAAACTGCGAATCTGATTGTTTCTTTCGATTTCACCAGGAATTTCTGCTCGTCCTTTATTTGAATAAAAATACAATTTTGAAGGTTGAGCTTTCTTTATCTGTTCCCAAACTTGTCTAGCAGTCTCTATTCTGACAAAAGTTTCAAATAACACAGGATGATTTACCATTTTTTAAGCCTTTACTTTTATTAAATACTCCTTAAGCGACATCAAGTTTTTATCCTTTTCTGAGATAATCAGATTTTCGATGCCACCAATCTTTTCAAATGGCCAAACTATACCCATATCAGGATCATTATACATGATGCCAGCATCTCCTTCACCATAGAATACTTCACCACACTTGTAACTAACGACAGAATCCTCAAGCACGAGATAACCATGACCAAAGAATTGTGGTACATATAGAGTCTTCTGATTCTCACCTGTCAAATCAAATCCTTGCCACTTTCCAAATGTAGGAGAATCTGGTCGAAGGTCGATAATCACGTCATATACATGTCCACTAATACAACGTACAAGCTTAGCTTGTTGCTTTACAAGTTGGAAATGCATTGCACGAATCACACCCTTTTTACTGATAGTATAAAACACCTCTTTCAGTTCATGGTTGATACCATTCTGCTTAAAAGTATCTATATTGTAATCTTTGACGAAGCCTCCACGCTCGTCTGTAGCATAGAAAGGAGTAATTTCATATGCTCCTTTCATTTCAAGCTCTTTGAATTCAAATTTCTGTACCATATCTTTTAAAGGCTCTTGAGCCACTCTATTGTTTTATTTATACCATTATCAAAATCTGTAGATACATATTCACCGACAGCATCTACAAGATCATCATTACAGAACATATTCATAGAATACTTAATTCCATCATCTGGACGAATTCCAATACCTATTTTGTCAGCATATCCAGCTAACTCCCCTATACGAAGGAGGTATTCCTTCAATTGACGAGGTGAACCTGAACCAATGTAATAGAATGCTTTATTGGTCTCTTTTTCTCCAAGTCGATAAACAGCCTCTATTAAATCATCAACATAAATGAAATCATAAGGTTGAAGCGCAGGACCGAAAGTAGCCTCATTACCTGTCATTAATTCACCTAGAGTATAACTTACGAGATTACCCGTCTTATTACCTACTCCATAGATATTAGAGAACTGCATCCATACAAATTGCAGCCCGATGTTCTTACAATAATCTTCCAAGATGAGACGACATGCATGCTTTGCGACACCATACATCATACCTCCTGATGTTTTCTCTAAATTAGGAAGACTAAATGTAGCATTCTCTGCAACAGTACCAGCACAGAGAAACTTCTTTACATTTAACTTTTTACAGATATCGGCACAATCTATTGCCATTTGAATATTAGCAAGCTGAACTGAAGGATTTGCCTTGTCAGCTCCATTCACACCTTTCCAGGCAAGATGATAAAATGCATCATACTCTTCAACTGGGAGTTCCTCGACAAGGGAAGCATCCACACAGGATTCAATTTTAGTAATGAGTTCACTCTCAGGAAGTCGTTCTCCTTGGAACGTTATATCTACGGCAACAACCTTGATACCATTTGCAACCAACTTTTTGATAAGCGAACTACCTATAAAGCCATTACCGCCTGTTACAATTACATTCTTCATATCATTAAACTTTTAAGAATTCCGAAATCTGTTTATCCATACAAGCACGAACATCGCCTCCTTCAAGCCATATCTTGCTCCACTCTACAATCTTTTCCATTGCTTCATCAAGATTCCAACGAGGAGACCAGCCAAAGGTTGCCTTCAATTTAGAACAATCCAACTTCAGGAAGTTTGCTTCATGAGGTCCACCATCATATTTATTCACCCACTTCATACCATCTCCCCATTTGCTGACGAAAAGGTCCACGAGAGCTCCTGTCTGGAAACAATCTACATCATCAGGGCCAACATTATAATAGTCGGCATACTTTTTATCCTCATACTGCTTCATGGCAATCACAAGATAAGCATACAGAGGCTCCAAAACATGCTGATAAGGACGAGTAGAATAAGGATTTCTAACTACGATATCATCATGCTTTGCTGCTGCACGAATACAGTCAGGGATAATGCGGTCATTTGCAAAATCACCACCTCCAATTACATTACCGGCTCTAGCAGTTGAAATCGGGATGACAGGAAGACCATTGTTATCAGTAAAGAACGAACGCTTATATGAATGAGTGACAAGCTCTGAGCATGATTTTGAATTAGAGTAAGGATCATAGCCATCTAACTCTTCATTCTCACGATATCCCCAGTTCCACTCTTTATTGAGATATACTTTGTCTGTAGTTACATTAAGGAACGACTTCACGCAGTTGTTCTGACGTACACACTCCAAAATATTAACCGTACCCATGACATTTGTTTCATACGTATAAGCTGGATCCTTATAGGAATCACGAACTATAGGTTGTGCCGCGAGATGAAGAACAATCTCAGGCTGAGCTTCATCAAAGGCCTTTTTAAGTGCAGCCATATCACGAATATCACCAATAACAGAATGTACATCTCCCTCAATATTAGCAATTTTAAAGAGAGACGGTTCTGTTGGTGCTTCTAAAGAATAACCAGTTACAATAGCTCCGGCATTTGCAAGCATCTTGCACATCCAGGAGCCTTTAAAACCCGTATGTCCCGTAAGGAAAACTCGTTTTCCTTTATAGAAATCAAATATATTTTCCATTCTTATTAATTATATTTTTTACTTTGCATAATCAGGAATCTCAGGAATACTACGATCCCAACGTTTCCATGGAGCTTTATCTTCTGCAAGAAGTTTCTCAAGTAGGGACTTCTCACGGATATTATCCATACACTGCCAGAAACCAGTGTGGACGTATGACATCAATTGCCCTTGCTCTGCCAACTTTACCAAAGCTGTCTTTTCAAAAACACAAGAGTCGCCACCTTCCAATAAATCAAAAACTCCAGGTTCAAGAACCATATATCCAGCATTGATAGGAGAGCCATCCAATGAACTCTTTTCACGGAATGCTCGGACAGCCTGATCTTTGGTAATATCAAGAATACCCTTGTCTTGCGCCATTTTGACAGCTGTAAGAGTTGCAAGTTTCCCATGACTCTTATGGAACTCTATAAGTTTATCTATTTCAACGTCGCATACACCATCACCATAAGTCATGAGGAACGTTTCATTTCCTACATATTTTTGAATACGCTTGATACGTCCACCAGTCATAGTATTATAACCAGTATCTACAACCGTGACCTTCCAAGGTTCCATATTGGTTTGATGCACTGTCATTTCGTTCTTACCATTACGATAATCAAAAGTAACGTCAGAATTATGCAAGAAGTAATTGGCAAACCAATCTTTGATATATTCCTGCTTATATCCTGCGCAGATAATAAACTCGGTATGCCCATAATAAGCATACTCCTTCATAATATGCCATAGGATAGGCATACCGCCTATCTCAATCATTGGCTTTGGTTTGAACTGAGATTCCTCAGAGATACGGGAACCAAACCCGCCTGCAAGAAGAACTACTTTCATTGTAATCTAACTTATTTTTTTAAAACCTTTTTGCGTTCATTATTTGTAAGTCCCAAGCAAAAACATACAATCAGAGACACAAACAATGTTATGATAAAACCAATCAAATGGTTTAACAAAGATCCATCAACTAAATATCTATATCCTATATAATATACAGACAAAGGAAACATTACTTTTATCGCAGGAATATAAACAATCTTGCAATATTCCGCAAAATTCATACTAGTCACCTTGCACACAATTAAGAACATAGCTACTATTTTAACTAAATCAGTTAACATAAATGCAACAACTATAAAATACGCAGGAAGACCTAAACGAAAACCACAAAAGGATATAGGTAAACCTAAAACCAACAAAGAACTTTGAATAATCTGATACCATTTTACCTTACCTGTTGCTTGAATAAGACCATCAATTCCCAAAGCTAATGATCTTACAAACAAACTTAATAAAACAGCTTTAGAAAAAGCTATTGTATTTTCAGGTATATTATGCAACCATAGTTTTAACAAAGTCTCTATCTCGATAAAGGCTGAAAAACAAAGAATTATCATAGACAGAATACTAAACTTTGTAATTTTAGATACTATTTCAAATGTTCTTTCATAATTACCAGAACTATAACTTTGCGTTAACTGAGGATTTGCAGCTGTTCCAAGATTTGTAACCAGACCTATAATTTGTGATTCTATCTGTGCCGCTACAGCATAAGCACCATTGACAATCGTACCAAAAATATAATTAATCAACAAAGCTGCACCTTGACTTCTCGCAAGATATGCAAAGGCTCCTAAAGATGTGTAATTATTAAAATAAAGAATCTCCTTATATTTATTTATATCACGACAAAAATTCCACTTAACAGTTTCTTTAAAATACTTGTTACAATATATCTGATAACATATAAAGGAAATTGCAGAAATCACACAAACCCCAATAGCATAAAACCTTAAACAGTTACCAACATAGAATATTAATAAAACGACAAGAGGGATTTTTAAAAGCGTTGTAGAAAAATCGATTATTGCAATTGACTTAAATTTTTCAAATGCTGTCATAAGAGCTTGATATGGAACATTTATGATCCCAATGGCTGCTATTGTCGTAGATATAAAATATATAAATTTAGCATCTCCTATCTTATTTGCACTTACATTTAAAACATTATTAATATACCATAAGCCTATTGTTAAAGCTATCAAATAAGCCAAAACAGCAAACCCAATATGTAATAAAAGACAGACATTAAAAACTTTATTAACGTTACCTCCACTTTTTTTTCCCATCTCGATATTTAGGAATCGTCTAGTCGTTGTTATCATTGCAGTACTTATAAAAGTTAACATTGTAACAATACCACCAACAACATTGTATAGACCATAATCTTCAACTCCTAAAGCTTGAAGAACATATCGAGTAGTAAACAATCCGATAAATGCAATTAATATCATTCTAACATAAATTATTATGGTATTAATTGCAATACGCTTGTTACTTGATTTTAACTGTTGCTCCATTATTCTTATCATTTGTTATCACCAGTTCCACTTATATCGGTTCTAGTAATACATATTCATCTTATTTACCAAATTCTTTAATTTTCTGTTCCTCTTTCAATGAGCAAACAAGCAGTTGTCCATTCTTCTCGGCTACAATATAGCCATCCAAGCCTTGAACAACCACCTTGCTTTCTTCGGCTGCATGAACCACGCAGTTCTTGCATTCATACAAGCGGATGTCCTTGCCTACCTTGGCATTGCCAGCCTCATCCTGTGGAAGCAAGGTTCGGAGACTGCCCCAGCTGCCTAAGTCGCTCCATCCGAACTCGGCTGGCAGGGTATAGATTTCCTTCGACTTCTCCATCACGGCATAGTCAATGCTTATCTTCTCGCAGGTTGGGAAGAGTTTGCCGACTACCTCTTTCTCCTGTTCGGTATAGAAAGAAGGAGCCATCTCATCCATAATGCTGGCAAGGTTTGGCTGGAAGGTTCGGATTGCCTTGCTGATGGTATCGATGTTCCATACGAAGATTCCGGCATTCCAATAGTAATTGCCAGCAGCAAGGTATTGCTCGGCTGTCTCCAGGTTTGGCTTTTCTTTGAATGCCTCAACCTTGTAGATTTCATCTACGGATGTTGGCTCTGCTGAGGCTATATAGCCATAGCCTGTTTCCGGGCGGCTTGGCTTGATACCGATCGTAACGATGGCGTTCTTATCGGATGTATAGCTCAATGCCTTGCTGAGCACTCGCTGATACTCCGAGGTATTAATGACCAGGGCATCGGATGGTGTCACCACGATATTGGCATCAGGATGCTTCTTCTGGATCTTCCAACAGGCATAAGCAATACATGGAGCGGTATTGCGAGCCTCCGGCTCTGATAATATGTTATCTACAGGCATGTCAGGGATTTGCCCCTTGACTATGCTTATGTATTTCTCGTTTGTCACTACCCACATGTTCTCGACAGGACAGATTGGCTTCAATCTATCTACTGTTAATTGAATGAGGGAACGGCCGACACCCATCACATCAATAAACTGCTTTGGGTAATCGGGGGTTGACATAGGCCAGAAGCGGCTGCCTACACCGCCAGCCATGATTATAATTTGTATGTCGTGCATAAATCTCTTTCTTTAATATTAAAGATTTTCTAAAATCATCCCGTCCTTCTTTGTTGATAAAGCGAGCTGCACTCGGCAATTTGAAAACGAGTTTTCATTGCACTCATTGGCATCGCTTTTTCCCATTAAAGAAGGTATTTTTTCGAATCCCTCCGTCTCCCTTTCCAAAGGGAGATCCACCTCTAACCAAGCCTTCCTCCTCAGAAGGAAGGATGTAACCGCCCTCCGGTGCTCAGAACCGCTACGCTATAAGGTTGGCGGACCATCAAAGGTCTACGCCATATTGTGCGGGATGGGACCGCCTAGGGATAACGATACTATGTGCATAAGTTTAATGCTTATTTACACAAGTCTGAGAAAAACAAAGACTAGCAATAAATTTATTGTTATCTCCTCATTAACTTTGCCGCAAATTCAAAGAAATCTGCAACATTCTTGAAATTATCAAACTGCTGGCAATACAGACTGGCATAAGGTTCAGGAAACCTACTGCGTATATCAGCCTTTATCATATTTGCCAAAACCTCCTTTGTGTAAGCTTTCAGCAATTCGTTATATTGTTCTTCGCTCATGATTGTTTTATTTCAATTTCTAAAACATTCGATATAACTTGACTCGTATATAGGAAAACCAATTGCACAAGAAACTTCGGAAGTAAAGAAGCAAGATGTTCTTTGTTATTAGCTTATTGTTATGATAGCTATTTTTTATGCTGAACAAATGTCCCTATCATTTAAATTGGTATAATTTATATACCGTAAACATCACTCCCATTAAAGGCTTTATAAAAAGCCAGATAATGACAAGATTGACATATAAGATGAAGCCATATCCATACCAACTATGCATACCACAAAGATAAAACAGGGAAGCTACTAATGGAAACACAAGCTGTATCTCATCGGCGTTGTAATAGTTGCTTAATACATAACGAAAACTATCCCATTTATTGGTATAGGCTATTTTCTTAACATCTATCTTCTTGTTATCAAAAAAGATTTGAAGACCATACAAAATCATAAAAGTCAATATCAAACAAACAATTTTTCCAGAATTGTCATTTAAAATAGGTAAAGACAAAATATCCTTGAATATAAAATTGTCTAAACATGATGCAGACAAAGCCAGTAATATTATCAGAACGATAGAGTAGCAAATCGAATTGATTATTATTGAAACATAGTTTCCTTCGTATATTAAATGATGAATACTTGCGGATTGCTCATAACCATTTAAAATCAAATTGCGCTCTTTTTCATCCATGTCTTTTGCTGGAAATGGCAAATCGGCTTTATCTAAGTTTTTAAGAATGCAATATTTTTCCATCAATGGTTTTAACTTTTCCCTTCCAAACTTAGATAGTCCATTGAAATAAAGCATAAGAAGTTCATATTTTGAAAGTTGCGCCCTAAAAATAGAAGCATAATAGTATTTCTGTTGATTATCTATTAACTCCGTATCGTCAATAAACTTCAAGATTCGATAGAAATAACGGAAATAATGGTCTAAGATACCATCCATCACATTTTCAAATGCTTTGATTCCTGTCTCTTTAATACTTTCGACCAATTGCTTTCCATCAATTTTCCGTTCTTGATAGAGATACTTAAACAAGGCTCTTCCTTTTATCTCATTCGATTCAGTGTTATTGTTGCCTATTTGTGATGTTACTTGTGCGTAAGCATTAGCTAGAAAATCATCCTTATTTACAGAATGACCAACGACTTTATGCTCTATGCTTAATCCCTCTATCAAATGCTCAAAAGTTTGAGTCATATTGAAAAAAGTATTTTCAAATTGGACTTTTAAACTACTAGCCCGACCTCTCTTATCATTTCTAATTTGCCAAATTATAGTTAGGATTACACCACCAAATGCCAAACCAGAGAACAATGCATTAATTAAGCCTGCAGTATCTCCCAAACTTCCTGCAGCTGATAAATTACCCTTTGCTAAGCCGTTGGAATACAGAATAATTTTATCAATCTCTGCCAAATAAATATAATAGCAAGCAAAAATTAGAGCAAAGACAGTGAATGCAAGATATATAAATGACGATTTATCTCTTCTCATAATAACTATCTATATTAAAATAACAAGCATATTCTTCTATTGAAGGAAGTTGCTTTAAATATTCAACAATCTTCACATCTGACTCATTTAGGGGATATATTTTTTCTAAAAAAGAATTCCATATACTCTCAAGATCCGTGTGAGCCAAATCTGCTTTTGTGAAAATAGGACATCCTTCTGTTATATTACGTCCTATTTTCTTTTTCAAAGCTTCAATATTATCATCGCGTTTATCATCAGGATTTTTTTTCAAGTTAATATCTACAGCCGCTTGATATATATGATCTTTTATTGAGTTCCATTTTAAAGTAAGGATATCATTTGTTGGCAGCAATTTCTTACCGCCGTCAAACATATCCAAATAATACTTAGAAGCCTCATTATTTTGAATAAACGTAAGACCGAAGACATTACTTTTATCATTAAATTCTTCCCCGGGTCCTAATACATAAGAAAATTGTTTCGTATTAAAAGTTCGGGGAAATATCTGTACTCCTAATGTTGATAGCTCTGAGGTTTGCCCCAAAGGTGTTGTTATCCGATATAAATATACAATACCGAGAGTACCTTCTTTTGCGGGTTTGTAAACACCTGTATCTGCATCATATTCATTTGTAGCATAAAACATCGCCACATCTTTAGAAGCTGTCAAATTGATGAATGGCGAAGGTAAGCCATAAGCAGCAGCTAGCGTATAGGGATTACCAAGTGAGAAATTAATATCTAATTCTGGTATGAAAATACCTTCGTCTAATAATTTAAAAAGCGGAAAAGTCTTCACCAATAAAGCAAATTGCTCTAAAAGTACATTATGGTACATCAACTCATCATGAAGCTTTTTTACATTATTGCCTGACGGATAATATTTTGTTTTAAAATGCTCTTTATACTCTTCTCCATTACTATTTCCATAATACAGCACTCCTTGTTGTGTTATATTAGGCTTAATAATGAATCTGCCATTTGCCAAATGGGTAAGAAAGTATTTGTTATCACCATCCACGACACGTTCTGTCGGCATCAAATGTTTGACAGGTGTCTGATCTTGCATTTTATTCAACAAAGTACGAACTTGAATCGCATCAGGTAATATACTTTTATCTTTATTTTGATAAATCATAGATTGAAATTTTATAATAGGCTCAATATCCTAATATTACTTTTTAATTGTAATAGTTTCTCAAATGCTCCAGAATACTTTCTGCAACAACTTCACCTAAAACAGGTGGAACGGCATTACCTATATACCGTGAAGCTTTCACTAAAGAAACATGCTCTTCGTCCTCAAAAAACTTATATGACATAGGAAAAGTTTGAAGCAGTGCTGCCTCTCTCGCAGAAATGGCTCTATCTTGGTCTGGATGACCAAATCGACCATTACCATAGCCTGTACACTGTGTAGTCATTGTCGGGCTAGGCTCACTCCATTTCATTCTGCCATAAACACTTCCAAAACTTTTACCTGATTGTGACTTATGACAGGCTAACCTCAAAGATTCTGGCCATTCCTTCCAACTACCTCCCTCTCTAGTTGCTCTAATGCGTGAGAGATTCAATGGAGTCAACGCAGAAGCTCGATGTAAAAAATCCGTATTAGAAGTTTCACCTGCATTTATTGGGGGTAAATTTCCTATAGCATCGTATACTGTTTTATAATCTTTAGGGTTCTTGATAATTGGTGGAATTAGTTCAATCTCACCATATTTAGAAGCCAACAAAACCAAACGTTTTCTTGTTTGAGGTATGCCATATTGTGGGCAATAAACAACATTGACAGAAACATGATAACTTTTATCTTTCAATAATTGTACAAAATCTCCCAATACATTCTTCAATTTAAAAGATTGTATGGCCGGGACATTTTCCATTGTTACGATATCAGGTTTTACTTCTGTAACAAGCCTTCCGAATTCATAAAGCAAATCATATTTATTGGCATCCTTCTCTTTATTTTTAAAAGCATAAGAAGAAAAAGGCTGACATGGAGCACAACCTGCCAGAATTCTTACAGCTCCTTCTTCATACAATGGTTTAATATCCCTTTTCGTCACTTCCGTTACATTCCTATAAAAGAAAGGAGCAGAATTATTATATTCATAGGCAAATCGACATGTCTTATCTATGTCAAAGCCACCACAGATATGAAAACCTTTAGACTTCATACCATAGCTCAACCCACCTATACCACAGAATAAATCAACTACATCTATTGCTGTATATGGCTTACGCTTTCGTCCTTTACGCATAACTATACTATTTTTACTGAGTCTGAAAGTCTAAGCATATTTGTCTTCCTTTCTTTGGGCTGATAACCTAACTTAGTGCAAACATCTTCTATTTTTTGACAGAATAAATCGGCATTCAACTTGGTCATGGATATATTACCTTCTTCGTCTATAACCGTTGATTGCCATGTAACCCGATTGTTTAAAGGTTCTTGTGGCTTAAAATCATAGATATTTATTATCTTGTGGTCTGCCTTTGTTATCCAAGCTGCCCCAATTTCTGCCATAGTACCAAAAGAACCTTTTATATTTTCACTTGTAACAAATATAACATATATCTTTTGATCGGAATAACTATTCACAAAGAAATCTCTTAAATAATCAAAGATAGGGATATCATCAGGAATACGAGAAACAGCCTCATCACAATTCGAATAAATGATTTCTTTTGCAGGAACACCATTGAACAGCAGAAAATTGTAAACCAAATCGGATAAATCTTTATCAGCACTCGTTTGACTAATCAATATTTTGCGCTTGGCTGTATCAACTTTCTTCTTTATGCCAAAATCTGGAATGCTATCATTGATTGCTGTATCAACAACTGCCTTCACTTGATTAGAATCATACGCTTCACCATCTACAAAATGAGAAGCAATTCGTTCACTTGTCTTTCGTTTAAAATTTTCTACAGTTCTTTTCAAATCCGCTTCTCGTTTCCGTTGTTCATTTAATTGTTTCTTTTGTACAGAAGCATTTTTTAATGATGCATACGTTGCTCTTTTGTTGATAATTTCAGGCAGCAAAATCTTGCCAACATAACTGATAACTTTCTCATAACGAGGATCATCGCTCTTATATCCTTGTCGATTACTCAATGCCATATCTGGCAACTCTGACAATTCAAACAAATCTACATATAATTGCCCCACTATATAAGATTCTATCAATCTATTCTTACCAACCTTAGGCAAAATATTAAATTCTCCCATTTTCTTATTTGCATACAAGGAAATAAAATTATCAGGGAAATCAGAAGCATCCTTTTTTCGTCCTTTGGTGGATTCATAGGCTCCTATCCAACCTTCTATCACAAGCTGATATTCCTTTTTTTCACCCAAAGAATTGATTAAAGGCAACTTTTCGGAATAAGCAGGTCTTACATCTACCAAGGTATCCTTTTTATCAGCGAATGGCACATTTACTTTATTTGCCAAAGTGCCATAATCTGCACCTAACGTTATTATTGTACATAAACTTTTAGCAAATATATCGTCCATTCGTTCTATCACATCATCTTTCCCATCTTTATTGATAATATGAATTCTAAAATCTCTATCTATCAAAGGAAAGATGTTGACTATGTTCCTTTTAATTGCTGCATTTGTTTTATGAAGTTTATACTCTGGATTCTTCATCACAATTGCAGTACCATGATCATCTATCTTTTCAAAGTGTATATCTATGTCATTTATTGGCTGCAACAAACCATCATCATCAGGATGACGAGAAAGAACAAAACCAGACTTTTCTCCTTCGGCAATAGTCAGTATATCTACATTTTCAGAGACTGAGAGAGCAGCAAGCTTACCTATTCCCTTACGTCCCATTTTCTTTCTTCCTAAATCTGTAACAGAATCATTTTCATCTGTCCTAGACAACTTGGCCACCCCTAAATATTTGGCAATTCCTCCTTTTTTATAAGACATACCATGCCCGTCATCCTCAACTCTTATAGAATCTTCTTCCGAGATTATATATACATTATGTGCATCCGCATCATACGCATTGGCTATCAACTCTGCCAAGACATAGTAAATGTTTGTATAAAGATTTGGTCCCAGCAATTCAAGTATCCTTGGGTCTATTTCTATTTTATACTCTTTCTTTTCCATATATTTCTATTTATATAAATTCACATTGATATCAAATGGACTAACGAAGTCCTTTAGCATAACATGCTTCGTATCTTTCTCTGAGAGATTGGCATGTTCTGTTGGAATCTTCCAATCGATACCGAGAGATTCATCCAAGATTGAGATACCACCATCTGCCTCTGGGTGATAGAAGTTATCACATTTGTATTGGAAGACTGCAGTCTCTGAGAGGACAGCGAAACCATGGGCAAAGCCCTTAGGGATGAAGAACTGGCGATGATTGTCTTCTGTCAGTTCAACTGCCACTTACTTGCCATAGGTTGGTGATCCTTTGCGGATATCAACAGCGACATCAAGGACTCTGCCTTTTACTCATCGTACCAACTTACTTTGGGTATAAGGAGGACGCTGGAAGTGCAGGCCTCGCATCACGCCATAACTGCTCATAGACTCATTGTCCTGGCAGAAGTGAACTCTGTGTCCCAGGATTAGGGCAACCTTTTCTTCAAACTCTCGCTCACTGAAACTCTCGAAGAAGTAGCCACGAGAGTCGCGGAAGAGGCGTGGCTCTATAATGAGTACGCCTTCAATATCTGTTTTGATTATATTCATAACATTAATGATGATACTGTAATATTAGTAATTCCAGCGATTTTCTATCGCTTCTTCTATCAATCTATCAATATTTTCCTCTATATCATCATAAACATATTTACTGGTCGAATACTTGGACCTGAAGAGTGTTACATAACTTGATAGTCTGTGGTCATCATTTGTAAACACAGAATAGAATGGATTTGCTCCCTCTTCATCAGTGTCACCATTGGAATCTTTAAGGCGGTTAATACAGATACCCACAATGCCTTTATGAAGTTCCATCGCTTTTTCGATTTCATACTTCACCCATTTACGCTCTGATGTCTTCGCCCCAACAAGAACCACGAGGCAGGAACGCAATGCAAGCTGATTGTCAATCCACTCCTTAATCTTGGTCTCTGTCTTGTAACGCACTTCTTCCCAGTCGTTGTCTGAGAAAGTTGAAGAATCAGAAACTTTGCCCATGTTGCGAACCTGCGAAGCACGCCATGAGTCTCTGCTATAATGGAAGCTGAAAAAAACTTGTCTCTTTGCCATTTGTTTGTAATATTTAAGATATAAAATTACATATTACGTAAAATAAAATACAAGATGAAACTACATACTAAGAGGGATATATATAAAATACATTCTGTTTTAGAGAACAGTGACGAAATATACTTGAAGTCTTTTCCTTTTATATCATTCAATGGCATACCAAAAGGAGGTATTTCAACTTTACATGAAGTTGGATTATCTGTCATATTATTGTATATACATCTAAACTTTCTTTCCTGTTGTAAATAGTATCCATCCAATAACCAGAAAATGATTATAGGGAAACACAATATCAGCAACAATTTCGGTTCTTCATATTTTATGCACAAGCCCAAGAAAGCAGAAACTATTGTTACACATAATCCCTTTATTTTAAAGGAATTGTCAGCCATTCTTATTATTGCATTTTGCACATAATCTAAATGTTTACTCTCCATTATTTCAAGTATAATATTTTGTGTGAGACATTATTTATAATAAGACTATACATTTATATGTATATCGTAATTATAGGCTTTTTCTCTAATTCCATCTGTAACTTGAATCCAAAAGTCTATATTGGAAATAAAACGATTCCATTCAATCATATGTATATAGCTGGCATAACCTTTATATACATTGTCTCCTTTTAAGCAGTTCTGAGAAATCTTATTATTCTGATTAAACATATTGCCTCTAAGCACTTTGAACAATTTATTTGTATGCCATAAAGTACATCCTTCTTTACAACAATTCTTCTTTTCTAGCATGTAATCATAAGAACCATTTATATCTGGTAAGACTACAGCTAAAACACCATTCATCCTGCTTGTTCTATCGTTCCTCGTTGCTTCTCGAAGAGAATAAGATATTTCCCAAGGAATCCATTGTTCATCTTCGGACAGTGTAGAATTTTTCATTTGTGGAGAAATGAATACTATTGTAATGGAACTATCATATATTTTATCACGCAGTTTTGACGCTATCGTAGAATCTTTAAAATCAGACAAGTCTTCGCCATCCAACTCTCCTTTGTTGATATGGTCTTCTTCTGCTAACTTGTCTTGAAGTTCATCTACATAATCACGCACCTTGGTCGCTGTGTACAATGGAGTTCTTGCCAATCTTTTTACAGATATGTCACCATATTTGTATGAAATAAAAATTTTGTGTCCCATACCGATACTATTTTTGTAGCCAATTTAATAAAGAACGTTCTTGACCATCTGGATAATGAATCAAATATTTTGATGGCGTATCATCCCAAATAGAAGAATCAGGTCCTTTGATATAAGGATAAGTCTGAATATACTCATTACCTCTCCAATTATCAGAATCATCTGCCAAGGGCAAGATGGCAAGTCTATCGGAAACATATTTATATGTATCCCCAATACCTAATTCCCAGTTACACCACTTAGACCATAGAGCCAAATCAGTTGCCAACAGTATGAAAAAATCGTTTTCTCGTATTTTCTCTTTGATTTTCAGCGCCGTGTAACCACAAGTATAAGTCGGCATACTTTCGTCAGCCCAATCTACATAAAGATCGATACCAAGGCGTTCAAAGAAAGCCCTGGTCATATTGACATATCGGGCATCGTGATGAGAATGAGACAGAAATATGGTTTTCTGTCCATAACGTGCATTAGCATAACTTCGAGTCTCATTCAGTATATTTGAAAATGTCATTCTTTGCCTGGACAAAGAATTTACCGCATTTTCAAATTTATTTTTTGTAAATATATTCATAATCTTATCTGTTTAAAATATCATCAAACAAGGAAGAATAACAATAATCATTCAGGAGTCTTGTATTATTGATTTTCCCTTGCTTCTGTAAATTATCATATAGTATGTGAGCTGCAGCTCCCGTTGAAGCTATTGGGTAGATTCTTGCCTCAGAATTGTATTTCTTCAGTAGTTCATATTCATTAAGAACGCCCTCCATACCACCAATGAAAAATCCAGCAAAAATTGGCGAGTCTGTCAACATTCGTTGGCGCATAACAAAAAGACTTGCCGCTATGTTTTGAGTTTCATTTTCATACTTTCGAACATCATCTGTTATGACAACGTTGTCAAAATGTTGATTCTCTTTAGGCATATTACCTGCAAAATATGCAGACTGATAAATGGTCACATACTTATTATAGTCGAAACCTCGCTTTTTGAATATGTCATGAATAATGGGCGTGATGGCCGGATGGCCTCCCCATACCAAACGGAAATTTGGTATAATCGCATTCACCAATGCCACAACAGCATCACGTATGGCAATGAAGTCAGCTGTATCAAAAAAACGATGATCTCGTTCTTTTGTCGGCATACTCGCCGAAAGGAATATTACAGGTTTTTTTGTATCCATATTAAACTATCATTTATATTAATGGAATGAACACCAGACTTTTCTTCCAACCAAGCCAAATGCTTTAGCCATTCGTCCAATATACATTGATTGTTATAGAGAAGGTACACAGGAATGTCTTTATTGTTATGCCGTTTGATAT
Organism: Segatella copri; assembly: GCF_026015465.1. GTDB lineage: Bacteria > Bacteroidota > Bacteroidia > Bacteroidales > Bacteroidaceae > Prevotella > Prevotella copri_E. The sequence goes on along the minus strand of NZ_JAPDUQ010000007.1, from coordinate 2,354 downwards.
CAGTGACATAATAATCCCATGATTTAGGTATTCCAATCAAAGGAATAACCTTACAGGAAAGTTTTGGAGTAGAGATAAAGAGCGTCCCATCTGTCTGTTGTACGAAAACGATCCGTTGCTTTCGTAAGCTTTCTGTAAAAGAATTCACTAAAGCCTGTTTGCGAGACTCGTACAATCTTGCATATATCGATTTAATGTATAAGACTATTTCGTCGATTTTAGAATTCTTCAGGTATTTGTTGGTATCATCTGTAAAGTCAGTTGATTCTAAACGTAAGAAGTCGCTGAAATTCAATTCTCTACGAATATTAATACCTGGCAACAACACGGAACAGATTCCGATTTTCAGATTTTGGGCAAGCATATATTCTTCCAATGTCCATTTGCTATCAGTATCAAAGAAATGCTCTGAGTTTAACAAAACCAAGGCGAAAGAATCCGCTAAACGATGTCGTAAGGACTCTTGAAATACCACACCTGCAGACAAACTCTCCGTATCTAAAAAGACATTATAGCCAGCGTGTAGAAACTTATCGTAAAGTTGATTCGCCAAATCTTGACAATCCATACGCTTATAACTGATAAAGATGTTTCTTTCCCTCGTTAGTAAACCAAGATTAGACAAGACAAGGTTCGTCACTTCTGTCTGCCCATCAGTATCATTCTCGCTTGCAATGCAAGCGGCATTGATTTCTTTCAAACAATCAGGCAGCAAAAATACTGCATTATCGAAAGAGTCAACTATAGGGATTATTACAACAGCTTTCTCCTTTAACTGGGATAGTACTTCCAAATCCAATGTCTTATTCTCACTTGTAAAATACAAAGCGACTGTTGGATTCACACCTAAGGTATTGATTTTAAATTCTTTAGACCTTATAATTTTATAACTATCTTTTGACAATTGTATATCATGGAATGCCTTTTCAATGCAACTTTGCATACATGAAGACAGCTTACTTAATTTTCCAAGAATGAGTATCTGGTATGATGAATAAATCATATTTTCGGATGTTATTACAATTATTGTTAGAGATGTCAGCTATTAAAAAATCATTGTTTTTCAAGCCATCAAAGGTATTTTTCAGAATATCTATAGTGACTGCATTATTACACGGTATGCATATACCCCCATGCTTTTACACGTTTCTCTATAGACTTTAAAAACTTTATCAAAGCTACGCGCAAAAGGCATTATGACAAAACATCTTATGGAGGTTCTTAACTTATGCATACTTTGAAGGGTACTTATGTAGTTTAACAAAAACTACTATTTGCAAAACTCCAAAAAACCCTTATCTATCTCAATGGTCGCACCACAGATATTTCTAATCTCATCACCAATAATGGCATTCTTACCTTGAATACGCTGCACATAGGCTACAACTCCAACAAGTTCTCCGTCTATAATACGCACTTTATCACCCTTTTTGATAGGGTGGTTCTGTATCTCAGCCTTGCCAGTCATTACAATTCTGCGAAAATTGTCGAATTTGGTATCAGGGATAGCATATGGGGTACTTTTGCCTGGTTCCGAAAGCATCTTATAAACATCGGAGCGGAAGCGGATTTCATTAAGATTTTTGTCCTCAACTCTCACAAAGACAAAGGTGGTAAGAAAGACAGCCTCACGGATAACACGTTTGCCACGACTATTGATCATGACACGTCTTTCCAAAGGAAGCCAAGTCTCCAAGGCGAATTTTTTATCCTTGAAGCTTTGTTCAATAAGAAGCTTGATTTTTTCTCGTAGTTCACCCTTACACAAGCCTCATACCAGTGCATCGGTTCTGTTGCTACGAAACCATTTTCAGCTACATATCCTTCACTTTTTGCCATGGCTTCGCCGTCGTCCCCTGCAATAGTGGACGTAACCTGTGAGTGTATATTTGTCTCTTTCATCATGCGAATCAAGTTCGTTTTTTGATGACGTTCATCTGAATCTCGATATAAGAGACACAGAATCTCCTTGCAAAAATACGAAAATTGTTGGAAACTAGCAAATTATGCGTGTTAAAAAATTAATATCATTCTACGATAATCAACATTATTTTACTATTCTTTTCGTACATAATTTCCTAAGTCGTTGATTGAACGAAAGTTTTCCGGTTTTCTGTGTCGCTCATGTAAAGATTCAGGAAAAATGGTTCATTTTGGTTCATTTTACAAAATCCCTCTTTTTATTCTTTTTTGTGGCTTATAGGGCTGCCAGTATTTTGGCGTTGGCATCATCTACTTCTGAGCTTTTGATAGAATTGAGATAGATTTGTGTGGTGGTTTCTCCATCTTTCGTTTGGTTGCAACCTTTGTGATGATGACAGATACACTTAATACAATTGCCTCTAAACGAACAA
>NZ_JAPDUQ010000006.1:0-171775 GCF_026015465.1 Segatella copri | reverse complement strand
TAATTTTAGTAAATAACTAAGGGTATGAAAGAAGATAATATTGGAAAAGGTTAAATTATTAAACCCTGAAGCCGTGAAAACGTCTAAGAGAGAAAAGACGTTTTTACGGCTTTATGATAGAGTATGAAATTTTAGAAGATAGAAGATATAACATAGAATTTTAAAAGAAAGGAAAAGATAAAAATGAAAAAGATTTTAGCATTGGCTTTCGTTGCAATGATGAGCATCGGAGCCATGGCGCAGACTGCGCAACAGGTACTTGATAAGACCGCTGCCGTTATTGGCAACAAAGGTGGAGCTAGCGCCAACTTCAAGATGAGCAGTTCTAAGTATGGATCAGCAAGCGGCAGTATTGCCATCAAAGGCAACAAGTTTAACGCCCATACCCCGCAAGCCATCGTCTGGTTCAACGGCAAGACCCAGTGGACTTATCTAAAGAAAACCAACGAGGTGAATGTCAGCAACCCTACACAGGCTCAGCAGATGTCCATGAACCCTTATACCTTTATTAATATATATAAGACTGGTTATAAGTCAACGCTCAAGACAGCAGGCAGTAACTATGTAGTACATCTCGTTGCCAATAACCAGAAACGTTCTGTAGCCGAAATGTATATCACCATCAACAAAAAGACACATATTCCATCAGTTGTCAAGATGCGACAGGGCAATACCTGGAGTACCATCACGGTAAGTAACTTCAGAGCCAAGAGCGTTTCTAACAGCACATTCAATTTCAACAGCAAGGAATGTCCAGGAGCTGAAGTCATCGACCTGAGATAATCGCCTGAAATATCGTATAAAGTTTATTTTCAAATAAGATTCCCCGCCACAACACTCCGGTAGCGTGACGGGGAATTACTTTTTCCAAAAGGGTTTTAGTATCAATAATTTCCAAAAGCGAATCATAGGCTCTACCTTTTTGCACAACAAATCTTAAAACAACTATGCAATTGTAAAACTTTCAAAAATACTTTGGGATTTTTGCAAAAATATTTGGCGGATACAAAAGAATTGCTTATCTTTGCAACAACAAATTATAAAAACAAGTAATTATGAAGCAGACAGAAGCCTATCAAAGACTCGTGGAGAAAGGTATCCGACCATCACTCCAGCGTATTGCCATCATGGATTGGCTTATCAATCATCCCACTCATCCAACTATCGAGGATGTGTACAAAGGATTAGCTGAAAGTATCCCAACATTGAGCAAGACAACCGTTTACAATACACTCAGAATGTTGAGTGAGCACAATGCGGCTCAGATGATCACAATCGATGAACATCGCGTATGTTATGATGGAAATATTAAAAGCCACGTTCACTTCTATTGCAGAAATTGCGGCAAGGTAATTGACTTTTTCGGCGAACCTGCTCCAACAGTGGAACCAGGAAAGGAAATTGAAGGAAACATCGTATTGGAAGAACAGCTCTACTACAGAGGAATCTGTACAGAATGCGCTAAAAAAGGCGTAAAGTCACCTCTCACAGAGACTGTTCACTAATTCAAAAGACAATAATTATACAACAACATTTAAAACAAAAGCATTATGAAGAAAAAGTTTATTTGCACCGTTTGCGGTTACATTTACGAAGGTACAGAAGCACCTGAGAAGTGCCCTATCTGTAAGGCTCCAGCCAGCAAGTTCAAAGAGATGGAAGATGCAGTAGATGACGATATGACATTTGCTACCGTTCACGTTCTCGGTCAGGCATTTAAGGATAGCGTTAATGAAGACGTTATCAAGGGTTTGAAGGACCATTTCAATGGTGAGTGTGGCGAGGTAGGTATGTATCTTGCTATGGCACGCCAGGCAGATCGTGAGGGCTATCCTGAAATTGCAGAGGCTTACAAACGTTATGCCTATGAGGAGGCTGATCACGCTTCTCGTTTTGCAGAACTTCTCGGTGAGGTTTTGGGTGATACCAAGAGCAATCTCGAGGCTCGTATTGCAGCAGAGAAGGGTGCTTGTGAGGATAAGTTCCGCATTGCCAAGCTTGCTAAGGAGCAGGGTTCAGATGCTATCCACGATACCGTTCATGAGATGGCTAAGGATGAAGCCCGCCACTGTGCAGGTTTTGCAGGTCTCTACAAGAGATACTTCAAGTAATAGATTTTAAAAGACGTAACTTTAAAAATTATAATACTATTTAGTATTGTAAGTCAAGAAAACAGGAAAGCCGATTCTTGTATAGTAATATACTTGAATCGGCTTTCTTTATGTGGTGATAAATATTGTTACTTTGTTTCAGGAACCAGGAACTTGTCTCCTGTTTGCTTAATAAGTTCTTTGGCATATTTCTCAGGATACCCAGGACGAACTGGGGTTGCACCTAATCCATAAGGAGTCTTCTCGAAACTGCCATCTTTTTTGGTTGGCTTGATAATCATGTCATTATACTTCACTACCATAAACTGGAAGAGCTGTTGCCAACGCGCCAACATCTGCTGTGCCTTCTCAATACCATAATCATTGAGATACTTGACAGCAGCCTGTGGATTCTGTGCATACAGTTCCTGAGCCTTAGCCTCAACACCTGGCTGTGCAGCAAAATAGCTGTTATCCAGACTGTCACGAACCTCCTTTAAAGTTGGGAACATCTGGCTGTAACGAGGATAAACCATATTGCTGGTCATATTGCACACCCAGTAAGCATTCTTGAAACTGAAATTCACTGCATCTGCTCCCGGTGTGTTATAACACTCAGGACGAACTGTAGAAGAACAGTAGATTGGTGTGAACGCTACCATATTGGCATCATCATTACCAAACCAAAGAACACCGCCAATCTCTCTAGGCATCCATGAACGCATCTGGCTAACAAAAACAAAACCACTCTGCTGGGTGCTGACCGGTCGTTCGTTGAAGCACTGCTTTCCATCCACCTTAAACATCAATGGAGTTGGCCTGTAAGGCATCTGCCAGATACCACCTCCGATATCAGTGCCATCAGCAACAGAAAGAGGTGTACCCTCATAATGGTCACGCATGCAAGCCTCAACATCAGCAACACTCACCTTCTTGTTTGGAACCACCCAGAGAGGCATATCCTTCGCATTAGGATCCTTACCCAAAGCCCAATCAAGATAAGGACTCATATCATAAAAATGATTCAAAAGAGCCCAAGCACGAGCATCGCAGAAACGACGTCCTGAGAAATCAGGCTTAGCATATGCCATTTTCCATGAGAAATCAGCATCCTTGCCCTGATACCATCCCTTACTACGAGCAAAAGAAACGACATCCTTGGCATACATCACGTTTTTCTTGTCCTTCATATTGAACTTGCCGATGCGACTCTGGTTAGCATGTGCACAAACTGCATTATCAGGAATACGGAGAGCTACCCAAACCACGCCCTTAGAGCCTGGTCCCTTGCCCATCATCTCCATAATCCAAGCTTCGTTCGGATCACAGATGGTAAAGGTCTCGCCTTCTGAATTATAGCCGTAAGTATTGGCGATGGTTGTCATCACTTTGATAGCCTCACGGGCAGTCTTACTACGCTGCAGGGCAACATAAATGAGTGAACCATAGTCCATGATACCTGTAGAATCAGCCATCTCCTCACGTCCACCATAAGTAGTTTCACCGATGGTGACCTGCCATTCATTGATATTGCCAATCACATTATAAGTCTCGGCAGCCTCCGGAATCTCACCATGATATTTATTGGTATCCCAATCGTAAATCTTACGCATCTCGCCCTTAGCATGCTTACCGGCAGGAAAATGACAGAGATTTTGGAACATACCATAGTCATCGGCACTATATGAACACATCACAGATCCATCAACCGATGCTTTTTTTCCTACTATAAAGTTGGTACATGCCTCAGCCTCAGAGACACTGCCCAACATAGCCACAGCCATCAAGGCAGAAGCAAAAATCTTATTCATAAAATATACCTTAATTTATATATACAAAGTTTATATATACAAAAAGAGAAGAGCATTTGAATTCTTCACTCTTCCCTCTTCATTCTTCACTTATTCGCAAGCCTTGAAACTCATATCCAAGCCCTTCACACTATGTGTCAAGGCACCAACTGAGATGAAATCAACTCCCTGCTCTGCATAATCGCGGATGGTATCGTAAGTGATACCGCCAGAAGACTCAGTCTCATACTTACCTGCGATGATGTCTACAGCCTTCTTAGTATCAGGCACAGAGAAGTTATCGAGCATGATACGATTTACACCACCATGCTTCAATACCTGGTCAAGTTCATCGAAACTGCGAACCTCGATTTCAATCTTTAGGTCGAGGCCCTTCTCCTGCAGATAAGCATGGCAACGGTCGATAGCGTTATCGATACCACCAGCAAAATCGATATGGTTATCTTTCAAGAGAATCATATCAAAAAGACCGATGCGATGGTTCATACCACCACCAATCTTCACAGCCTGCTTCTCCAACATACGGAGACCTGGAGTAGTCTTACGGGTGTCAAGGATATGAGTCTTTGTACCCTCAAGACGCTTTACATATTTAGCAGTCATGGTAGCAATGCCACTCATACGCTGCATGATATTGAGCATCAAACGCTCTGTCTGGAGCAAAGAACGGGTCTTACCCTCTACAATCATTGCAATGTCACCTTTCTTAACATGGGTTCCATCCTGAAGCAACACTTCTACCTTCATGGTAGGATCGAAACGGGCAAATACCTTCTTTGCCATTTCAACACCTGCCAACACGCCATCTTCCTTGATAAGCAAGTGGCTCTTACCCATGGCGTCTTCTGGGATACAACACAAAGTTGTGTGGTCGCCATCACCGATATCCTCAGCAAATGCCAAGTCTATCAACTTGTCTTCTAATTGATCTACGCTTAACATATTATTAATGTTTATGTTTAATGTTTATTGATTACTTTTCCGTTCCACAGGGCACGGAGGATGCCTTCCTCATCGCGTTCCACCCGGATTTCGCCGCCTAACCATTCGGTCATCGGCAACTCCTCGCGAAACTCGAAGTAGTTCACCACCCTGCCCTCTTGTATTTCTACCACAGCCTGCTGCAATATCGAGCCATCCGGCAATATCACCTGATGGGCTCCGCATCTCCTCATTTCAGCCATATCTTAAACATCCAGACTAATTACTCGTCATCTGAATAGGTTTATCAGGCATAGAAACCGGTGCACTGGTCGGAGGCGCCAAAGCTCCATCCGGACGTGCTGGAACACTCGGACCTGGTATACGGGTCTTACGAGCAGTATCTACTTTTGCCGAATCAGAAGATGCTGCAGAAGAAGAAACCGGTGCCACCCTTTTAGGATGCATACGGATGAGACGAATCTTATTGACAAACATCAGTTTAAGAGTCGTCAAAGAACCGGCATCAGAACTGAAGCCACCCTCATTCAACATAAAGTACCCCTTTATACATTTGATTCCAAGGCTATCATTATCAGCGAGTTCTACACTATAGTGCTGAGCACTCTGAATATGAATTACAGTCTGTGCCACACTATCGTTCTTAAACTGAACAGCCAGCAAAGCGATACCATCACGCATACCATCCTGGAAGATAAACTGCGATTCGAAATCAAGACGGAACCGGTCACCCTTATGGAAAGCAGTATCAGCTTCAATTTTAAAACTGCGACTGTTGAAGCCCTCATCAGGCGAGAATACCATCGAAGTAGCATCCTTCCAGATATTGGCAGTATCGCCAACAGCAGTAAGATTGTCAAAATCACTATTTCCTGTACTGTTTCCACCCAATGCAACCACCTCTTTATCCAATCTTTCAGCCAAATCCTTATACACATCATGCAGCAATTCTGTATGGCGCATATAATAAACCATCGAACTGTCGAAGTCTGCCGAGGTGACATCATGTTTCTTCAGTACAGCCTCGCGATAAGCCAGACTATTCTTCTCACTACCACCGTCTTCGTTCTGCGCCATAGCAAGAGCGATGTGATAATCGAAGAGAATATCCGTCATCTTTCCTTTAGAGAGCACATCTCTTGGCAGCGAAGGCTTGCAAGAAGCGAAGGCTGCACAAAAGGTTACTATCCAACAGAGATAAAGAAAAGCTTTCTTCATGATTACTTGTCCTCCTTATTTTCTTGAGATTGAGACTTTATCTTTTCTTCAGCAGTTTCAATAAAAGAAGAATCTTTAACCTTCTTCTCCTTATCACCACCTCCGAGAGCTTCCAGTTCTTTTCTACAGAAAAGCAAGAGAGAAATGATACCGACTGATACACAGGAATCTGCAAAATTGAATACAGGATCGAAGAATGTACCATGCTGTCCACCCCAGAAAGGGAACCATCCAGGCCATGTATATGTGAAGAACGGAAAGCGGAACATATCAACCACCTTGCCCATGAGCACGGGTGCATACCCCTCGCCGAAAGGCACAAGATAAGATACATAATAAGGTGAAGCACCGGTAAAGATAAGTCCGTAGAAGATGGAATCAATCATATTGCCGATTGCACCCGTCAGAACCAGCGCCACCAAAATGATGTATAACAAGCGATAGGTACCACGCTTAATGATGCGATGCAGATAAATGCTCAACGCACAGATGGCTACCAGGCGCAACAGACTTAGCCAGAACTTGCCGATAAACGACATACCCCAAGCCATTCCGTTGTTCTCTACAAATTCGATATAAAACCAATCAGTAACACGAACAGACTCGCCAAGGCAAAAATGGGTCTTGATGTACACCTTGATAATCTGATCGATAACAAGAAGCACAACCACCATTGCCGTGACGAGCCATCCGTATTTAATTTTACTTGTTTTCTCCATTTATTACTTTTTTCTAGCCTCCTTAGAAGCTACACTCAAAGTGGCATGAGGTACAGCACGCAAACGCTCCTTAGGAATCAACTCGCCTGTTTCGCGGTCAATTCCATAGGTCTTGTTCTGGATACGCACCAAAGCTGCTTCCAATCCCTTGATGAACTTCTGCTGACGCTGAGCCATCTGGATGATTTCTTCCTTGCTTTGTGCTTCACTACCCTCTTCAAGAGCCTTGTAGGTTGGTGATGTATCTACCACATCATTACTGTCTGAGTGGTTCAGCTGAGCCATGCAATCATGATAAGTCTGCTTTGCCACCTTCAATTTCTCATCAATGATAGCGCGGAACTCCTCGAGCTCCTGATCGCTATAACGTAGTTTTTCGTTAGCCATAGATGTTATCTATTATGTTATTTGTTAATGTTTTTAGGAAATAAGGGCTAGAAAGTTAGAAGCAAGCAGTTTGGAAATGCTCCTAACTTCTAACTCCTAACTCCTAACTATTTAATTCTTCTCTACGAGAATGTTCAACTTAAAGTCATCAAACTCGGTCTCAACACCTGAGTTGTCGCCGATTTCGATGCTGTCTGCCAATACCTGACCCTTGATGTAGTCAGCGAATGCCTTGATGGCTGCGTCAGTCTCCTCATTAGGAGCCACAGTTACGTTGATGCGGTCGGTAATCTCCAGACCTGTCTCCTTGCGGAGGTTCTGGATACGGTTGATCAACTCACGAGCCATACCCTCCTTCTTCAATTCTGGGGTCAACTCTACCTCAAGCGCTACGGTCAGATTGCCCTCGTTAGATACGAGCCATCCTGGGATATCCTCTGAGATAATCTCCACGTCGGCTACCTCTACTACGGCTTCCTGTCCGTCGATATTCAATGTGATGTTGCCTGCCTTCTCAAAGGCTGCAATCTGGTCCTGATCGAGCGCTGAAATCTGGGCAGCAACACCCTTCATCAGCTTGCCGAACTTCTTACCCATCACTCTAAAGTTACACTTCACCTTCTTTACGAGAATACCCTGACCCTCAATGAAGTTAACCTCCTTCACGTTCACCTCGTTCTTCAACAGTCCTGCTACTGCCTCGATGTGTGCCTTCTGTACATCATCTACTGCAGGAATCATAATCTGCTGGAGTGGCTGACGCACCTTGATGTTCACCTTGCGGCGCAAAGCCAATACCATAGAAGTAATCTTCTGGGCGATGGCCATACGCTCCTCCAGGTCGGCATCGATAGCAGCCTCATCAGCTACAGGGAACTTATCGAGATGTACGCTCTCCAACTCGCCGCCCAAGTCGTGATACAACTCGTCTGCATAGAATGGAGCGAATGGTGCCAGCAGCTTAGCCACTGTCATCAGGCAGGTATAGAGAGTCTGATAAGCACTCAGCTTATCCTCGCTCATCTCCTTACCCCAGAAACGTTTACGGTTCAGACGAACGTACCAGTTAGAGAGGTCATCGTTGACGAAAGCATCGATGAGACGGCCTGCGCGGGTTGGATCATAGCCAGCCAACTCTCTGTCAACGCCCTTGATGAGGGTATTGAGTGAAGAGAGAATCCAGCGGTCTATCTCTGGGCGCTTCTCGAATGGCACCTGAGCAGCCTCAGCATCGAAACCATCTACATTAGCATAGAGGGCGAAGAAGCTGTAGGTATTATATAAGGTACCGAAGAACTTACGACGGGTCTCGTCCACACCATTAGGGTCGAACTTGAGGTTGTCCCAAGGCTCGCTGTTGGTCATCATATAGAAACGAACAGGATCGGCACCATACTTGTCAATCATCTCGAATGGGTTAGTCACGTTACCCACGTGCTTACTCATCTTGTTACCCTTGGCATCTAGAACGAGACCAGAAGAGATTACGTTCTTGAAGGCTACGCTATCGAATACCATGGTAGCGATGGCGTGCAGGGTGAAGAACCATCCACGGGTCTGATCCACGCCCTCGTTGATGAAGTCGGCTGGATAGAACTTAGGAGGAATAGCATATCCCTCGTAGGTGCTGTGGATGAGTGCATCGCGGTCTGCCTCTGTGCCACGGGCCATCTCACCCTCGAATGGGTAGTGGAGCTGGGCGTAAGGCATTGAACCTGAATCGAACCAAACGTCGATGAGGTCGCTCTCACGATACATTGGCTTGCCCTCCTCGTTAACCAATACAATCTTGTCAACGTATGGACGGTGGAGGTCAATCTTATCATAGTTCTCCTGACTGTAGTCGCCAGGAACGAAACCATTCTCCTTCAATGGGTTGCTCTGCATGATACCGGCAGCCACAGACTTCTCGATTTCAGCATAGAGTTCCTCAAGGCTGCCGATGCACTTCTCGCCACGGTTCTCATCACGCCAGATTGGCAATGGAGTACCCCAGAAGCGGGAACGTGAAAGGTTCCAGTCGTTCAGGTTCTCGAGCCAGTTGCCGAAACGGCCTGTACCGGTGCTCTCAGGCTGCCAGTTGATGGTCTTGTTGAGTTCTACCATGCGCTCCTTGCGGGCTGTATCCTTGATAAACCAGCTATCCAATGGATAATATAGGATAGGCTTGTCGGTACGCCAACAGTGAGGATAGTTGTGCACGTGCTTCTCGCTCTTGAAAGCCTTGCCCTCCTGCTTCAACTCGTAGCAGAGTACGATGTTCAGGTCTTCAGCCTTATCAGAAGCCTTCTTGTTCCAGACGCCATCCACATTAAACTGTGGGTCGTAGGCATTCTTCACGTAGTCGCCTGCGTGATGAGCATATGCCTCCTTGTTGACGCAAGCGTTCACGAAGTTGGCATCGAGGTCTTCGATGAGATAGAACTTACCCTGGAGGTCAACCATTGGGCGGGTCTCGCCCTTCTTATTAATAAGGTAGAGAGCTGGGATGTTGGCATCCTTAGCCACCTTGGCATCATCGGCACCGAATGTAGGAGCGATGTGAACGATACCTGTACCGTCATCGGTAGTAACGTAGTCGCCGAGGATTACGCGGAAAGCCTCACTCTCCATCTCGACGAACTGATCGCGACCATCCTCAGAAGCGAACACCTTCTCAGGATGAGCAGCAGCATATTCTGTAACGAAAGCTGGAGCAAAAGCATCAACCTTCTCGCATGGCTTCACCCATGGCAGGAGCTGCTCGTAGTGCAAGCCTTCGAGTTCTGTACCCTTCATGTGGTCGATAATGCGCCATGGGCACTGCTTCTTCTCCTTGTCGAATGGCAGGAGATCACCCTCCTTGCACTCCTGGTCGGCCTTGAGATATGAATCTACCAGAGCCTCAGCCATCACGAGTGTCATAGGCTCGCCATTGTAGAGGTTGTAGGTCTCGATGGCTACATAGTCAATCTTAGGACCCACACAGAGAGCCACGTTTGATGGCAAAGTCCAAGGTGTAGTGGTCCATGCGATGAAGTAAGGCTTGCCCCACTTGGTCCACTCAGCCTTAGGATCCTTGATGAGGAACTGGGCTGTGGTGGTAAGGTCCTTTACATCGCGATAGCATCCAGGCTGGTTCAACTCGTGAGAGCTCAAACCTGTACCTGCACCTGGAGAGTATGGCTGGATGGTGTAACCCTTGTAGAGCAGGCCCTTGTTGTAGAGCTGCTTGAGGAGCCACCAGAGTGTCTCGATAAACTTGTTATCGTAGGTGATATAAGGATGATCGAGATCTACGAAGTAACCCATCTTCTCGGTCAACTCGCGCCACTCAGCGGTGAACTTCATCACGTTCTCGCGGCACTTGTGGTTGTAGTCTTCTGTAGAGATATACTTCTCAGAAGCCTTGTTGTCGATATCCTTCTTGGTGATGCCGAGTTCCTTCTCGACACCGAGTTCAACAGGGAGTCCGTGGGTATCCCATCCCGCCTTGCGGTGAACCTGGAAGCCCTTCATGGTCTTGTATCTGTTGAATGTATCCTTGATACTACGTGCCAACACGTGGTGAATACCCGGGTGGCCATTAGCTGATGGAGGTCCCTCGAAGAAGATAAACTGAGGGCAGCCTTCACGCTCGTCGATAGACTTGTGGAAGATATCATTTTTCTCCCACGCTGCTAGTACGTCATTGTTTGTCTGAGTCAAATTCAGACCGTTGTGCTCGGCAAATTTCTTAGCCATATTATCTTATATTTTTATATTGTTTTTACTTTTGGGCGCAAAGTTACAAAAAAAAAAGGTTTTACCCAAAATCTTTAATATATTTTCTACTTATATATACAAAAAAGACTCCTAAATGACTGAAAAATTGCTCTTTTCAAGTCATTTAGGAGTACTTAAACCTAAAATAAATGAAATATGATAAACTAAATGTTTCTAAAAGTAATGGCGGCTAACCATTGACTACTTGATAACAAACTTCTTGCCATTGCAGATATACATACCTGGAGCCAGAACGTATTCTGCATCAGAAACCTTGTTTACTTCGGCTACCTTCACACCATTGATAGAGTAAATCTTCAACTTAGCAGGAGCCTTCTTGCTACCTACCTGGTTGATACCTGTTGAGACAGACTCATTGGTCTTACCGTTGCGGTCGTAAACTGCACCATTGACGAAAGCATTGGTCTTACCGTTGCGGTCATAAACTGCACCGTTGACGAAAGTAAAAGTTTCTGTCTGGTTGACACCATTACCATTATTGTTGAAGATAATATTAGTAGGAGCACCTGTCAAATCACCATCAAACTTCCACATCCAGACATCCAGACCATTCTTCTTCATGTCAGTCTTGGTACAGCTTACACCTGGCCAGGTACCACCGGTAAAGTTGTCTGCATCATTCCAAGCCCATACGTGGATGTCACTCCATTCTGCAGGAGCGAGGAAGTAAGCGAAGATACCTGTTGGAGTAGGAATAACTACCTCTTTTATCTTGTTGAAGGTTGCAGAACCAGTCTTGGTTTCATTGTCAGTATTGGTTGCGCTCCAAGTTACAGTCTTGCTCTCGCCTTCCATCATGTCAGCACCGAGAGTGAAAGTAGCAGCCTTACCAGGAGTAAAAGCCACCTGCTCGCCATCACCAATCTTATACCAACCGCTCTTGGCATTGTTGCTGAGGGTTGCTGTTACGGAGATAGTCTTCTGAAAGTCACCACCATTAGGACTCAAAGTAACCTTGGCTACAGTATTGACAGGAGCGTCAATCTTCTTATTGGTCTTACCGTTGCGGTCATAAACTGCACCGTTGACGAAAGCAAAAGTTTCTGTCTGGTTGACACCATTACCATTATTGTTGAAGATAATATTAGTAGGAGCACCTGTCAAATCACCATCAAACTTCCACATCCAGACATCCAGACCATTCTTCTTCATGTCAGTCTTGGTACAGCTTACACCTGGCCAGGTACCACCGGTAAAGTTGTCTGCATCATTCCAAGCCCATACGTGGATGTCACTCCATTCTGCAGGAGCGAGGAAGTAAGCGAAGATACCTGTTGGAGTAGGAATAACTACCTCTTTTATCTTGTTGAAGGTTGCAGAACCAGTCTTGGTTTCATTGTCAGTATTGGTTGCGCTCCAAGTTACAGTCTTGCTCTCGCCTTCCATCATGTCAGCACCGAGAGTGAAAGTAGCAGCCTTACCAGGAGTAAAAGCCACCTGCTCGCCATCACCAATCTTATACCAACCGCTCTTGGCATTGTTGCTGAGGGTTGCTGTTACGGAGATAGTCTTCTGGAAGTCACCACCATTAGGACTCAAAGTAACCTTGGCTGCAGTATTGACAGGAGCGTCAATCTTCTTGGCACTTGTACCACCATCATACTCCAAGTAGATATCGCCTGTGATACCAGTGATTTCACCAGACTGTGCACCATTTCCATTATTCAAGATGACATTGAAATTCTCTACGCCATCGAAAGAGTAAGTCCAGTATTTAGCACCATCAATCTCCACAGGACCGGCCATTACCTTACCAGGCCATGCGCCTGTCAAGTCTTTGCCGTCTGTACCTGTTGTCCAAGCATGGATGTGAGGAGCATTAGCAGCCTTTACATATACCATGATAGAAGCATTAGGATCTACCTTGGTGAAGGTCAAGCTACCGCTCTTCACTTTACCGTCCTGGCCCTCTGCGCTCCAATCAATAGTCTTGGTGTCGCCAAAGTTCATACCTTCGCCGATGGTAAGGTTCTCACTCACACCAGGAGTCAAGTTCACCTTATCCTGGCCTTGTATCTGATACCAACCAGACTTAGCGTCTTCAGAGAGAGTAACTGTCATGTTAATAGTCTCAGTGCGGAATGATCCACCTGCCTGTGAGAATGAAACGCTTGCAGGCTGAATAGGAGCCTCATCAATCCAAGTTGTACCAGCCTCTTCATTACCATCATAGGTCTGACCACCCTTATGCTGAGCAGCAGTTTCGTAGATGAAAGCACCATCCTCAATGAGCTTGCCACCAGTCCAGTCTTTCACGAGTACGCGAACCTGACCCTGATTATTAGGAGCATCAACGGTGATAGTAGGACCTGTGTAAGTCTTGCCTGTTACCAAGTCTGTATAAGTACCAGCTGGGCAATCTGTGAAAGTAGCACCACCATTGAGGGCTACGAGTGCATAGCTGTCCTTATAAGCACGCTTGAAAGCGATACCACCATTGGCCTTACAACCATCTGTAGTCCACTGACCCTTACGGAGAGCAGGAACAGCCTGACGAATCTTGTTCAAACGGATGAGGTGCTGAGCCACATCATGATTCAAAGAGGCAGCCACATTACCAGAAGCCTTGTATTCACCGAAGTCTGATGCTTCTACATCACCTGTGATATAACCACCGAAGTAAGCACGACCGGTGTTAGAAAGAGGACCATTAGGACCTTTATCAATTACTACACCACGACGGAAACCTACCTCAGAACCATAATAGAGACATGGGATTCCACGGAAGGTAAACAAGAGAGAGAGGTTCTCAGCCCACTGAGCATCTGTACCACCGAAACGGTTGGTATCGCTTGGACCTGGACTATAGTCATGGCTATCTACATATACCACATTGAAAGTAGCGTCATTATAGCACTCGTCGCCGCTTGCCAAGCTGAAAGCCTGTTGGGCAGTGTTGTAGCTGTAGTGCATAGGGAAGTCAATGACGTTGAATCCGCTTGACTGAGAATAGTCTGGCTCGTGCCATGCACCATTGAGCATCTTGGCATTGTTGCTCTTTGGAGAAGTAGTCTCCTCCAAGCAAAGCAGTTGTGGGCCTACAGGCTCAGAACCCTCAGGAATCACCTGATTATCCCAGTAACTTTTGCTTCCATCCCATTTGTTGAGCAAGGCCTCGTCCGACTTCCAGGTATAGAAGTAGCAAGAGAGGTTTGCCTGACCTCTATAGGTTACATCGTTCATACGTGTACAAACCTCACCATACATAAAGAAAGGTGCCTTGTTCAAGCGCTTGTTCTCGTACTGCTTACCAAGTGCTTCAAATTGAGGGATAAACTCCTTGTTGAATGTCAAGCGGGAGATGTGGCCGGATGTATCAATACGGAAACCATCGACACCCATCTTGATAAACTGTCCATAGCAATCTACGAGATACTTAGCCACGTAGTCGTTCTCTGTGTTGAGATCCACACAGTCACCAGCAATCTGACCCATCCAACGGCTTGGGAAGTCCCAGTTCCAGTTGTTGGCAGTATGGTGCCAATAGTTGTGTATATCGTGGTTATTGCCATCTGTATTCTTCATCAGGGCAAGACGACGCTGATACTGTATCTTTACATTGCCCAAGTAATCGTTGCCCAACTTGCTCTCATCAGGGATCATACAAGCATCAATGTATGCTTGGTTACGAAGATGAGTATCACGGTCGAACATCTTGCAGAGCTTCTCCTCACCGAAGTTACCGGTGTGGTTGAGCACGATGTCAAGAATGATCTTGATACCCTTGTCGTGAGCCTTGTTGATGAGTTCCTGGAACATCACGTCACCACTCTTGCTGCCGTCACCGCTCTGATAGCGGCAGTCAACCTTAGAGAAATCCATGGCATGATAGCCGTGGTAGTCATAACCAGACGCATTCTGAACGACAGGTGTAATCCAGATGGCTGTAAAACCTAAAGCCTTGATGTAGTCGAGCTTGTCGATCACACCCTGGAAGTCACCTCGCCAACAAGGGTCCTTGGTACTCTTCTGCGCTTCCTGGTTATCCCAGCAGAGCACGTTGTTACTTGGATCTCCATCGTAAAAACGGGTGGTGATCATGAAATAGATACTTTCGTCTCGGAAATCAGTACGATTGCTGGTAAACGTGTCTGTAGCCATCGTCTGCATAGAGACCAACATGAGCATTAAAACTGCCCATAATTTTGCGGCAAGTTTCTTCATAATGAAATTGTTAAGTTAAAATTGAATAGTTGAATTATCTGCCGCAAAATTACAAACTATTTCTATCCGCCCAACAAGATATTTCACTTTTCTGCTGATATTTTTGTGCAATCGATTTCACAAATATTAAGAAAAAGAGGCTGGATTCTGTAAACCAAATATTTACAAAATCCAGCCCCTTTATAATTAATATAACGGGCGCGCCAGAAAACAGAAAGAATATTGTACTTTTGGCTTGTCCGAAATCAAATTCAGAGGTTTTCAGCCTCTTGCAGCCAGATGGCTGAAGCTGCATCACTAGGCATACGCCAGTCGCCACGAGGACTGAGGCTTACGCTACCTACTTTCGGGCCGTCTGGCAGACAGCTGCGCTTGAATTGCTGATTGAAGAAACGGCGCACGAAGGTCTTCAGCCACTTTTTGATAGTCTCCTCATCATAGCTGTCAGGATCATTATCACTGATCTTTACACGCTCCAGTTCGGAATCAATAAATGCCTTCTTTGCCAACATGTAAATCTTGGAAGGACGGAAACCGAAACGCAGGAAATAGTAAAGGAAGAAATCATGCAGTTCGTATGGTCCCACCAAATCTTCCGTCTTCTGCTTGATATTTCCATTCTCATCTGCCGGAATCAACTCTGGACTGATAGGCGTATCGATGATATCACGAAGAGTGATGCGGCTCTGTTCGTCTACCCCACTCTCTGCTACATGATTTACGAGATGACGGATCAGGGTCTTAGGAATGCTGGCATTCACGCCATACATGCTCATGTGGTCACCATTATAGGTAGCCCATCCTAATGCCAACTCTGAAAGGTCGCCGGTACCGATAACCATACCACCCATCTTATTGGCTAAATCCATCAGAATCTGGGTACGTTCACGAGCCTGGGAATTCTCGTAAGTCACATCATGCACACTGGCATCCTGACCGATGTCCTCAAAGTGCTGGGTTACAGCCTTGGCGATGCTGATTTCCTTAATGGTAATACCAAGACTCTGCATCAGCGAGATAGCATTATTGTAGGTTCTGTCTGTGGTTCCGAATCCCGGCATTGTGACACCTACGATACCCTTTCGGTTCATTTTGAGTTTATCAAAAGCTTTTACACAAACGAGTAAGGCCAGCGTAGAATCCAAACCGCCGCTAATACCGATTACTACGGTCTTGGCATGGGTATGAACGATACGCTTGGCTAGTCCCATGAGTTGGATATTGAAAATTTCCTCGCAAGAGGCATTCATATCGCTGCTGGTAGGAATAAACGGATGAGGATTTACTTCACGCTCCAACACAAAATCGCGCTCATTCTCGGTTGGTTCGGCTTCGATATTACGGATATTGAACTGACCGCCGAGAACAGAATACTTAATATTGCGCTGGGCATTTACATAAGTAGAATTTGTACGACGCTCAGAGCGGAGTTTCTCTACATCTATCTGTGAGATAACCATCTGCGGTTCAATAGAGAAACGTTCACTCTGTGAAAGTAAAACTCCATTCTCATAAATCAGGGCATTTCCACCATAAACCACATCCTGCGTACTCTCACCGAATCCGCAGGAACTGTAGATATATCCGGTCATGGTACGGGCACTCTGCTGGCTGAGCAGACTCTTCAGATAATGATGTTTTCCGATGAGTTCGTCACTTGCAGAAAGATTGAAAATCAGGTCTGCTCCTGCTAGCGCCAGTTTGTTGCTAGGAGGAGCCGGAGCCCATACATCTTCGCAGATTTCCACACCAAACTGTACGCCATCGAAAGTTTGAAAAATCTGAACATCAGGCGTCAGTTTCACCTTATGTCCGGCATAACGGACTTCGCAATCTCTCAGGTCCTGAGCCGAGGCAAACCAGCGTTTCTCATAAAACTCGCTGTAGTTTGGAAGATATGTCTTCGGTACAATACCGAGAATCTGTCCATGCTGGATAACGATACCACAATTGAGCAACAAGTCGCCCGCTATCACCGGCGCACCCACGATAGAGATGACATCGAGTTTGCGTGTGAAATCGAGCAACATCATCACCGCCTGTTCAGATGATTCGAGAAGCATCTGCTGACGGAAGAGATCCTGACAGGAATAGCCCGTAACAGAGAGTTCCGGAAATGTAATGATCTCTACACCCTTTCCCTCAGCCAGCGCTATCTGTTCCTCTATCTGCTGGGTATTAAAAATGACATCACCCACCTTTACGGCAGGGATGGCACTAGCTACCTTAATAAATCCGTACTTCATAATAAATTACTTTATTGTTACCTGTGTAGCACCATAGCCATACTCCTGGAAAGAAGCATCCTGATAGGTGCAACTCTTATAGCGATAGTTCAACTCATGAATGAGAGTCTGGCGCAACACACCTTCGCCCTTTCCATGAATAAAGATAATTTTCTGTCCCTTCTTTTTCTTATATTCCTCCATGGTCTTCTTGAAGATATCCATCTGATAATGAAGAATATCTGCAGAATTCATTCCAGCAGTTGTTTCAAGCACTTCATCCGCATGAAGATCTATCACAAGAGTACCATCATCCTTCTTGCTCTTCTTCTTGCTGGTGTTGGCGACAACCTTCTCATCCTTATACATCTGCTCTTTCAGACGCTTGGAATCGATAACCAGCGGACGGGCTATTTCATCGTTCTCTACAATCGTAAAGAGATAGGCTGGAGTCTCGAAGAAATCGTTCTCCTCGAAAAGATGAAGTTTATAGAATTTCACGGGATCGAGACGGAACTGAACATCTGTTGCCGGCTTCAGAAGGAATGGCTTGTCCTTCTTGTAAGCTATCATCTGGATGGCGATATGTTCCATCTCGTTTAGAGCCTCACGACCGAATTCCTCGATGAAGAGTTTGGTGTTCGGTTCTATTTCTCCCTCTGCTTTCAGAGTCCATGCATTTCCCTCAGCCACAAGATAAGTATAGTGGAGATAGTAGTTGCTGTCATTCACCATATAGGTCTCGAAACGGGTATTGGTTACGTCCTTGATGTTGATAGGTACAAAGGCGAGATAAGCACTGAGCTTGTTGCCACCCGTACGTTCCTGAACCGGTTTCACAAAGGTTATCTCACGGTCGGCAGCATCATATTCCTCTACCTCCATATCCACGTCATCGTGATCATTCAAGATGGCCTTGATACTCCGGCTGTCCTGATGCAGTTCGGTATTAGCATGCTCCTCAGCCTTCTGCTGCGCATCCATCTTAGCCGAAATCATCTTACCCATGGAGTATTCATCCTGCTCCACCACAACTACCTCGTTGATAGGCATCGGAATCTCAAAACCATCCTCATCCTCAACGAGCACAATATTTTTACCTTGGAAGCCGGCAACCTTTCCGCCACCCACTTCGCTCAAGAATCTGACTTTATCTCCTTTTTTCATAATCTATTAATAATTTGTAATTGCAAAGATACAAAAGATATTGCAAAACAGGGCTTATTTTAATATTTTTAATGCTACAGATAAAAATAATCCTGTAAAAGATGCACCATGTTAGATATTTTTCTGTATCTTTGCAAAGAAAAAGAAATAGTAACGAACCCTTTAAACTGAAAAGTTATGATTACATTTCCTTGCGCCAAGATCAATCTTGGTTTAAATATAGTTAGCAAGCGGAAAGATGGATACCACAATCTCGAAACGGTGTTCTACCCTATTCCGCTGACCGATGCACTTGAAATCAAACTCATGGGCGATGAATTCCCTAGCGATGTTCCTTGTGATCTGAAGATTACAGGTAACGCAGTGGATTGCGATGAACAGAACAATCTCGTTGTAAAAGCTTATAATCTCCTGGCTGCCGACTTCAGGATTCCACGCATCCATGCTCACCTGGTGAAGCGTATTCCTTCGCAGGCAGGTTTGGGTGGCGGTTCTGCCGATGCAGCCTTCATGATTCGTTTGTTGGACGAGCGTTTCCGTCTCAACATCGGTAATCCGGAGATGGAAAGATATGCTGCCAAGCTGGGCGCAGACTGTGCCTACTTCATTTCTGCCGATCCTGAGGATGGCGATACTGCTTGCTATGCAGAAGGTATCGGAGAAGAACTGATGCCGGTAAGTGGTCCTGGCGATAATCTGAGGGGCTATCATCTGGTTGTAGTAAAGCGCAATGACATTGCCGTCAGCACCAAAGAGGCTTATGCAGCCATCACCCTACAGACACCAGCCAAATGTTGCCGCGACATTGTACGCCAGCCTATCGAGACTTGGAAAGAGGAACTTGTCAACGATTTTGAGGCACCTATCTTCAAGATGCACCCGGAACTGGCTGAAATCAAACAGAAACTATACAACCTGGGCGCCGTATATGCAGCGATGAGTGGTAGCGGAAGTGCCATCTTCGGTATCTTCAAGCATAAACCTGCAAATATCGAGGAACAGTTCGAAGGAATGTTCTGTAAAATAATGAAACTTTAATTTAGTTAATAGTTTATTGTTAATAGCGGCTACGCCGTATAGACAAAAGATGTCTATAGTGTCTATAGAAAGATAACGTAAAATAATAGCAAGAATGCCCTATTAACTATAAACTATCAATTATAAACTCTAAATATAATGAACGAAGAAACACATCAGAAACTGATGACTATCAAGCGAAGCTTCCGCTTGCTGATGAACGGTCCGGGATCGCAATCTATGCGCGATAAGGGACTGGGATATAAACTGAATTGGGGCGTACCATTCTATGAACTGAAAAAGATGGCTGAGGAATATGGTAAAGACTATGACCTGGCCATCGAACTGTGGAAGGAAGATATCCGGGAATGCAAGATTCTGGCTACACTCATCATGCCTGCCGATAAGATGCTTCCGGAAATCACAGATTTATGGATGGAACAGGTACAGAGTCAGGAGATGGCAGAGATGCTTGCCTTCAACCTATTGCAGCACGTAGATTACGCGCCTGTCATCGCCTACCAGTGGATAGCGAGTGACAAGCCACTCTACGAGATTGCCGGTTTCCAGCTCCTGGCCCGTCTCTTTGCCAATGGAAAAGAGCCTAACGAGCGTGGCATCAACGAATTCCTGGATCAGGCTGCCGCAGCATTGCAGGGTGACAACATGGGAATAAAACATGCTGCCTCTAATGCGGTTCTCCGTTTCTGCGACTTCGGTGAAGATTTCGAACAAATTGCAAGAGGAGCACTCAAGGGTATCTACGAGATATAATGGCTCTGCTGACGCAGTCAGAAACAGGCCACGACCCTGCAGAAATTACGTCCCGACGTAGCATGGTGCTGCGTCCCGACATACAAAAAAATACGTCCCGATGCAGCAAATGCTACGTCGGGACGTATTTTTATGGCTATTTTCGTCATTACATGAAATACTTCTGGTATTCGTTTTCGAAGTTCGGAGTGAAAACACCCTTGCCGATGTTTTCGCTGATTTCATCCTTTGTCCAGAATCTGCCACCGGCCAATTCTTCCTGGCTCGGTTTCACCTCGCCATCATATACACAACGATGTACGTAAACCAGTTCCTTTTCCCGCTGGCTCTCAAAGACATAATGTCCCAGAGATTCCGGTTCAAAATCGGTGATACCCAATTCTTCCCTTACCTCGCGATGCAATGCCTGACTCACACTTTCTCCTAAATCTACATGACCGCCGCAGGCTGTATCCCATTTATCCGGCTGGATATCCTTCCAGGTTGGACGATGCTGCAGATACAGATCACCCCGGCTGTTGAATACATGCAGATGAACAACCGGATGCAATATCTTGCTTCCGTCATGGGCATGACCGCGGGTAACAGCGCCCAGGATGTTGCCCATTTCATCTACTATCGGAAATTCCTCGTTCTTATTATCCATCATCATTTTAAGAGTTTATAGTTAACAGTTTATAGCGGCTTCGCCGTATAGCATGGTTGCCGTATAGCAAGATTACCCTATAAACTATCAACTCTTAACTATTAACTTTCTAAAGCGTTCCGTATTCATCAGAGTAGCGCAACATCTGGTCAACATAGCTCTCCTCGTAATCCAATACTACGTCTGTAATTTCGCCTTCTTCATCCATCTCCAGAGTCATCTTCGGATTGATGAATCCCTTGTATGGAGCGAGATTCAGTTTCTTGTATCTTGCCAGTATCTCGCGATGCAATTCCGGATCAATATTCACGGCATACTTCTCTACCAACAGGCGGGCTGCCTCGAAATCACCCTCACTCTTGATGCGCTGAATTTCAGCAAGCAACTCGCCGAAGAGATGGCGGAGCTTGGCATAATCATTAATCTTCACATAAGTCTTCGTAGTAATGATATTGCCCTCGCTGTCCTTCAAAGCATCCTCGGCAGAAGCATAGTTCATATCCATCTTCACCAGTTCCACAGCACCCTCGGCATGCTCCATCACCCACCAGGCTATCAGCGCACGGTTGCGCATGTGGGCTTCCTCTATCTTGTCGCCTTCCTTGATGCGGATGGTCTGGGTGAGCAGACCGTTCATCAGATAACCGTAATACTGAGCCTTATATGCCTCATCATTCGGAGTCAGCCCCAGTTCTACCAATTTATGGTCGGCTACATAATAGAGTCCGAAGAGATCGGCTCTCGCCTCTTCTATCGTACTGCCATACGCCTTCAGTGCATCAGGGTCGGTACCAGGCAAAAGCTGTCCGCTACCATGTCCCAGACACTCATGCAGGTCGGTATGCAGATCATCGGTAATATCCTCGTACTGATTCATCAGACTGATGGTATCCTCATCGATAACGAATTCATCGCGGAAACCATTGCCTTGAGCTGCCTTGTTATATGCCTCGGTCAGGTTACCGATGGTCACACTCTTAGAACCATATTCCTGACGGATCCAGTTGGCATTCGGAAGATTGATGCCGATGGCAGAAGCAGGATATTCCTCGCCACCCAACATCGCCGCACAGATGACATTGGCTGTAACACCCTTCACCTCCGGCTTGCGGAAACGTGAGTCTACAGGTGAATGATCTTCAAACCACTGGGCATTCTGACTGATGGTCTGGGTGCGCTTCGTTGCTTCAAGATCCTTATATTCTACGATGCCTTCCCAAGTACCTTTCAGCCCGAGCGGATCGCCATACACTTCGATAAATCCGTTGATGAAATCAATCATTCCCTCGTGCTGCTGCACCCAGGCGATGCTGTAACGGTCGAAATCCTTGAGATCGCCTGTACGATAATACTTCACCAGGAGATCGATGAGATGTTTCTGTTCCTCATTTTCAGCATATTTCTGAGCACGGAGCAACCAGGAAACAATCTCCTTGATAGCAGCGCCATAGAGTCCGTCTTCTGTCCATTTCAGCTCCACCAGTTCACCATTACGCTTGGTCAGTTTAGAGTTCAGTCCATACGAAGGTGCCTGTTCGTTGCTCTCTTCCTTCATCCTGGCATAGAAACGTTCAACTTCTGCCTGAGAAACATTCTCATAGAAATTGCAGGCTGAAGTCTGTACCAGATCCTCGCCATCCGTCTGATTCACGCGCTTAGGCATGACTTCCGGATTGAAGATGACAGGCACCAGAATGCCCAACAGATCTTCCTTGCTCTGTCCCTTGGAAAGAGGCAGGTATTCATCGGCTACAGCCCCAACCATCTCATAGAAAGATTCCTCTGAAAATCCTGGCACAAACTTTTCACATCCATAGTGATGATGGATGCCGCTGGCAAACCAGACACGCTTCAGATAAACTTCGAAAGCCTTGAAATCTTCGCTTTCGCGATTACCCTCGTAATGACGGTATACAGCCTCCAGGGTTTTACGGATGCGCAGGTTGTATTTGCCCTGCTGGTCGAAGGTGATATCACGTCCCAAGAGGGTTGCCTTCGACAAGCAATAAATATAAATTTTCTGTGTGAGCGACAGGTTTTCGAAACCCTTCAGCTCATAACGGAGCATCTGGATATCGGCAAATCGCTCTTGAGTGTTTACATTACATTTTGCCATTTTTATCTGTATTTACCATGCAAAAGTAATACATTTTTTCCACATACCAAACTTTTCCTCCTGTTTTTCGCTCTTTGCAAAGTTTTTTACTTGAAATATGCACTTTTTCTTGGAGAAAACTTTTATTTATGCAGATTATTCATTACCTTTGCATGAAAATCAAAACAAAAACATGCCGGTAAAGGCAGAAAACATAAAACGGCAATCATGCAGATAAACGAGATATTAAAAAGCTATTTTGGATACGATTCCTTCCGCCCCAACCAGGAAGCGATTATCAAAGAGGTAATGCAGGGACACGACTGTCTGGTTCTCATGCCGACTGGTGGTGGAAAGAGTCTGTGCTACCAGGTTCCCGCATTAGCAATGGAAGGTACCGCTGTGGTCATTTCACCGCTCATCAGTCTGATGCACGACCAGGTGGAGGCGCTCAAGGCAAACGGTATCCCGGCTGAGGCACTGAACAGCGGAAACGACACGACCGACGAACTTATCATCCGCCGTCGATGCGAGAAGGGAGAACTGAAACTCCTTTATGTTTCGCCCGAAAAACTCATCAGCGAGATACCTTATTTATTCAGCAACATCAAGATTTCGCTCTTTGCCGTTGACGAGGCCCACTGTATCAGCCAGTGGGGACACGATTTCCGTCCGGAGTATTCGCAGCTAGGTATGCTGCACGAGAATTTCCGCAATGTCCCGGTGATGGCGCTCACAGCCACAGCCGACAAGATAACGCGCGAAGATATCATACGCCAGCTTCATCTCAATGGGCAGACGTTCGTAAGCAGTTTCGACCGCCCCAATCTCTCCCTCACCGTAAGACAGGAGAGTACCAAAAAGGCAAAGCTCCAATACATCACCCGCTTCATCAGTAATCATCCGGAAGAAGCGGGCATCATCTACTGTCTCTCCCGCAAGAACACCGAAATGGTAGCTCAGGAACTTATCGATCTGGGTATCAATGCCGCAGCCTATCACGCCGGAATGACTGCCCAGACCAGAGCTTCAGTACAGGAGCGGTTCAAGATGGACCAGATTCAGGTGGTATGTGCTACCATCGCTTTCGGAATGGGCATCGACAAGAGTAATGTGCGCTGGGTAATCCACTATAATATGCCTAAAAGCATCGAGAGTTTCTATCAGGAAATAGGTAGAGCCGGAAGAGATGGAGCACCATCAGATACCGTGCTGTTCTATTCGATGGCCGACATCATCACCCTCCGTTCTTTCTGCGAAGACAGCGGACAGCGTGATGTGAACATGGAAAAACTGCGCCGCATGGAGGAATATGCCGAATCGAGAGTATGCCGACGACGCATTCTGCTGAATTATTTTGGCGAGACATCATCCTGCAACTGCGGCAACTGTGATGTTTGCAAGAATCCTCCACACACCTTCGACGGCACCATCAGAGCCCAGAAAGCCCTGAGTGCCGTGGTCCGTTCGGGTGAGCATATTGCAGTAGGTACCTGCATCGAGATTCTGAGAGGCATGCATTCTTCTGCAGTTGTGAAAAACAAATACAACGAGATGAAAACCTTCGGTGTGGGCAGGGATACAACATCTAAGGACTGGAATGCTTATCTGCTGCAGATGCTACAGATGGGATTCTTCGAGATTGCCTACAACAACCACAACTACATGAAGGTTACCGATTTAGGTTGGAAGGTACTGAAAGGAGAACATCATGTTTCGCTGGCTTATATCGAAGAAGATGATAAAGCCACCCGCCCACAGAAAACGGTACGCAACAGGAAGGGCGCCATCACCCAGCCGGGAAATCTCATTCCTGAGGTGCATGCCGAACGTGTCATCTTCCAGGAAGACTCGAAAGGCGTGGAAGACAAAGGGCTCTTTGAACACCTCAGAAAGATACGCAAGAACCTTGCCGACGAACAGGGTTATCCTCCATATATCGTACTCAGCGACAAGAGTCTTCATGAACTTGCAAGGATGAAACCTACCACCAAGAATGCCATGAGTCTGATCAGTGGTATCGGAGAATTCAAGCTCAATAAATATGGTGACACCTTCATCAAGGCTATCAGGAAATATACAGGACTATAACAGGAGAATATCTCCGAAAGATATTTTCATAACCTTCGGAGATAATTTCATAACCTTCGGAGATAATTTCGTAACCTTCGGAGATAATTTCGTAACTAAGGGAGATAATACCCGTAACTAAGGGAGATAGCACTCGTAACTAAGGAAGATAAAAAATCGGGATGTCTGCAAGTTCAGAACTGCAAACATCCCGATTTAATTTTATAGATTGAAGAGATGCGCAACTTAGTTGTTTACGCTACCTCCCACAATATCAAGCAATTCATTGGTAATGGCCTGTTGACGACTCTTGTTGTACTGCAAGTTAAGTTCGCGCAAGAGTTCATCGGCATTATCCGTAGCGGTCTGCATGGCCACCATTCTGGCAGCATGCTCACTCGCCTGGCTATCCAGCAACGCTGTATAAATCATCAGACGAAGCTGCTTAGGAATCAAGACTCCCAAAACAGTCTCCAAGTCTGGCTCTACAATGAAGTCATCATTCAGAGGTTTTGCCTCAGAACTCTGGCGTTCGTCAGCTTCAGCCTGCTTTTGGCGCAGATATTCCTGAGCCTTTGCCGTAGCCACATTAGAGGTAAGGTCACGATCGTTGTCCACTCCTATCGCCTCAGTGCTGAGGTCAATAGGCAAGAAAGTCTTGCGGGTCAGAATCTGTGAACCGGCACTCTTAAAGTGATGATAAATCATCTCCACCTTATCGAGCTCACCAGCAGCATACTGCTTGGCAAGTGAATGGGCGATATCTGCACAGGCGCTGGCATGAGGATGATCGGCAAGATCATAAAAGTTACCGCCAATCTTCAAACCTAGTTTCTGTGCCTTCTCTGCCACTTTTCGTCCGATAGGATATACCGTGATGTCGTCAATGCCTTGAGCCTTATACTCGTCCACCGCATGCATCATCATCTTGATAACGTTGGAATTGAATCCACCACACAAGCTGCTGTTAGAACTGTATACCACAAGAGCTACACGCTTGGTCTCCTTGTGCTCCAACTGCAACGGATGGTCTACATTCGGAGTACTTACCAGGAAACTCTTGAGGATATGTTCCAACATATTTCCATAAGGCAGCATATTCTGGATAGCCACCTGAGCATGATGCAACTTACTGGAAGCCACCATCTTCATCGCACTCGTAATCTTACGGGTACTGTTAACGCTGGCTATGCGAGTTTTTATCTCTTTTAATGACGGCATAGGCTATTACGCTTTATATTGTCCTGCAACATTAGCCATGGTCTCCTCGACTACCTTAATGGCATCGTCGGTGAGTTTACCATCGCCCAAAGTCTCAATCACATCAGCATGCTGGCTGCGCATAGCATCGAGGAACTGATCCTGACAGTCGCGAACCTTATCCATTGGCACGTCGTGCATCAATCCGTGAACACCACAATAGAGAATAGCTACCTGCTCGCCTACCGGCATTGGGCGGTACTGAGGCTGAACCAGCAACTGGTCGTTCTTACGGCCACGGTCCAGAGTCATCGCTGTTACGGCATCCATATCGCTAGAGAACTTAGAGAAGGCCTCCAGCTCACGATACTGAGCCATATCAATCTTCAGTGTTCCAGCTACCTTCTTCATACTCTTGATCTGGGCAGAGCCACCTACACGAGATACGGAAATACCTACGTTGATAGCTGGACGGAAGCCCTGATTGAAGAGGTCGGTCTCAAGGAAGATCTGACCATCGGTGATGGAAATCACGTTGGTTGGGATGTATGCTGATACGTCACCTGCCTGTGTTTCGATGATAGGAAGGGCTGTCAAAGAACCACCACCCTTTACGTGCCCCTTCATGCACTCTGGAAGGTCGTTCATCTGCTCGGCTACCTCCTGCTGGTCGTTGATACGAGCGGCACGCTCCAACAGACGAGAGTGGAGATAGAACACATCACCAGGATAAGCCTCACGTCCTGATGGACGGCGGAGGATCAGAGATACCTCACGATAAGCCACAGCCTGCTTACTCAAGTCATCGTATACTACGAGAGCTGAGTAACCACGATCGCGGAAGTATTCACCAATAGCTGCACCGGCAAATGGTGCGTAATACTGCATAGCTGCAGGATCGGCAGCGGTAGCACTTACGATGATGGTATATGGCAGGGCGCCATGTTCCTTGAGGTTCTGTACCAATGCAGCAACAGTAGATGCTTTCTGACCGATAGCTACATAGATACAATATACTGGCTTGCCAGCCTCATAAAAGCTCTTCTGGTTGATGATGGTATCCACTGCGATGGCAGTCTTACCGGTCTGACGGTCACCGATGATCAACTCACGCTGTCCACGACCGATAGGAATCATAGAGTCTACCGCCTTCAAACCAGTCTGAAGAGGTTCCTTTACTGGCTGACGATAGATTACACCAGGTGCCTTGCGATCCAAAGGCATCTCGAAAGAATCGGTGAGGTCGATGTCACCCAGACCATCAATAGCCTGACCCAGAGGGTTTACGACACGTCCGAGGAAGTTGTCGTTTACGCGGATAGAAGCAATACGGTGTGTACGCTTCACGCTCTGTCCCTCCTTGATGCCAGCTGTAGCACCTAAGAGGACACAACCTACATTGTCTTCCTCCAAGTTCATGACGATAGCCATGGTTCCATTCTCAAACTCAAGAAGTTCATTAGCCTCGGCATTGCGCAGACCATAGATACGAGCCACGCCATCGCTGACGGTAAGCACGGTACCCACCTCGTCAAACTGCTGAGAGCCATTAACCTCCTGGAGCTGCTGCTGAAGAACCTCAGACACCTCACTTGGTTTAATTTTATCTGACATTGTTTATTTACTTTAAAATTTTAAAATTAGAAATTCATAAAGAGTAAAGCACTTGAATTATTCACTCATCGTTCTTCACTCTTCACTTATCTCCTACTTTTTGAGCTGTGTCAGAATGTTGTTGAGCTTAGTCTTTACGCTCGCATCCATTCTGTAAGTATCATACTCAAGGATGAAACCGCCAATC
Organism: Segatella copri; assembly: GCF_026015465.1. Classification (GTDB taxonomy): domain Bacteria; phylum Bacteroidota; class Bacteroidia; order Bacteroidales; family Bacteroidaceae; genus Prevotella; species Prevotella copri_E. The sequence continues at coordinate 143,684 of NZ_JAPDUQ010000006.1, read as the reverse complement.
AGTTCAGGGTTCACCTCGGTCTTGAACTCCACAGTACCTTTCGTTCTCTGCTCCACCATCTTGCGCATCTTATCCTCAGTAGAGGCGTCAACGGCAGTGGCGGTGATCAGCTTACCGCGGATGATGTTCTTCTGTTTCCTGTAAAGAGTGATATACGAAGCAGCCATGAATTGCAGGGTGCTCTCCCTATCCTCTTTCAAGACGAGAGCGATAAACTTCTTGCTCAGTTCCGTAGGCTCTTTGCCCAGGGCTGTGATGAGAAGTGCCTCTTTCTTGTCTTTGGAAAGCATAGGGTTGTCTATCGTAAATCTCAGTTCAGGCACGTCGATGTAGCTCTTAAAGAGCGTCTGCATCTCCTGGTAGACCTGATCTTCGAGCTTCATGCCGAGTGCAGCCTTGATGAGGGCACGGGCATAACGCACCGATATTACACCTATATCCATAAGCTTTACTATTTGTTGTCAGAAGAAACCTCGTCCAGCAGTCGATTTATCATATCCATCTGTGCCTTGTCGTCAGAGAGCTTAGCCTTGAGCACCTTCTCTGCAATCTGAACAGAGAGTTCGGCTACCTGGCCGCGGATTTCACGAATGGCGTTCTGCTTCTCGGTCTCAATCTGCTTCTTGGCATCAGAGAGGAGACGTGCGCCTTCTTCGCGTGCTTTATCCTGTGCTTTCTCTACAATGGCATCGCGGGTTTCGGCAGCCTCCTTGAGGAGGGCAGCCTGCTTCTCGCGAGCTTCCTGCAAGATGGATTCACCTTCTTTTTGGATATTGGCAAGCTTCTCGTTGGCTTCGTGAGCCTTCTTCAGACTATCATCGATGAAAGCCTTGCGCTCGTTCACCATCTTAATGATGGCTGGGAATCCAGCCTTCCAAAGAATGATGAAGACGATGATGAAGACCAGCGTCATCCAGAAGAGCAAACCGCTATCAGGAATTAATAAATCCATATATACTGGTTAAAGTTTTACTTAAACGTTTTTTTTAAAACTAACTCTAGAATCATCTCTATCATGCCCCGGAAAGACATCAGGCTGATGCCTGAGACTTCCTTTTATCGGGGCAGATGATAGCGACAGATGAGATGATTACATAACGATTGCCAGAATGGCGATGATGACAGCGAAGAACGCAACACCCTCAACCAACGCAGCTGCAATAATCATAGAAGAACGGAGGTCGCCCATCTTCTCTGGCTGACGAGCCATAGCGTCCATAGCCTGGCCACCAATGCGACCGATACCAATACCTGCGCCAATAGCGGCCAAACCTGCACCTACTGCGGCACCCAACTTTGCAATCTCTGCTGCTAATAAAAGTGATAACATAATCTTAATAATTTAAGTTGTTAATATTTTCTTTGTTTATTATCTGAATGAAATTAGATCCGTAATCTATAATCTATAAACTACTTCACTACCTCTGGCTCAGCCTCATGAGACTTTACATGAGCCAGCGAGATGAATACTGCACTCAGCATGGTGAATACCAATGCCTGAATGTAGCTTACCAATACTTCGAGGAGCATCATAAAGGCGCTCATCGCAACACTTACTATTGTCATACCCGTACCTGCCACATAGTTGGCGATAGCATTCTCACTGATGTTGAACATGATGAAAATGATAGCCGCAAACGAAAGTGCGATGGCGTGACCCGCCATCATGTTGGCGAAGAGTCGGATAATCAGAGCCAGCGGTTTCGTAAAGATTCCGAAGAGCTCGATGAATGGCATCAGTGGCACTGGCACCTTCAACCACGTTGGTACCTCCGGCCAGAAGATTTCCTTCCAGTATTCCTTGGTACCGGTGAAGTTGGTGATCAGGAATGTCGTTACACCGAAGAATACGGTGCAGGCGATATTACCCGTCAGGTTACCACCACCTGGAGGGAATGGTACGATACCCATGATGTTCGCCACGAAGATAAAGAAGAAGCAAGTAAGCAACCATGGTGCGTACTTTGGGGCTTCCTTACCCAGGGTGGCCTCTATTACATCGGTATATACCGACATGATGAACATGTGCATCAGTCCCACAAAACCCTTTGGTGCAGGATCATCCACCTTGTGCTTCCTGCACCAGCGGGCTGGTATCAGGACACAGAGCAACAGAATGATAGCATCGATGAAGAGCACGCAAACGGTCTTCGTGATGGAGATGTCAAGCGGACGAACCTCCTGGTCTCCCACCTTCTCTACTATCTTGTTGGGATTCGCCTGCGCATCAGCGTTCTTGATCACCAGATTATAAGGGCCCGGACGGTCTCCATTGGCATCCTTCTCTTCCGAGAATTCGCTGCTGCAGAACACGTGCCAGCCCGAAGTGGTGTTAACGATGACAGGCAGATGAATCACTACGGGATGGTCTCCCACCTTGGTGATATGCCATTCATAAGAATCCTTGATATGACCCCACAATATCTCTTTCACATCGATGTTCTCCTTAGCCGATACCTGCAGAGGTGCAAGCGTAAAGAGCAGCATCGCCATCAAGAGGAATTGCTTGAGATGTTTCATATTCTTTAATTCTTACTTTTGTTTATTAATTATTTGTTCAGAACCGCTTATGAAAGACGGTTCTTTTTCTCTACCCGAGCGAAGTAGATGCAGTCGAACACGAGCAGTACGACATAGAAAAGGGCAAAGATTGCGGTAAAACCCAGAATGTTCTGCCTGTCGCATACCAGCACATAGATGAGGAATACCAATGTACCGGCCATCAGTTTCAAGACCAATGCCGCCAGATAGAACTTGGCGAGATTGGCTGGCGATGACTTTGCAACAGCCTTCCATGCTTCACCATAAGCAGTACTTGCAACGAGTGAGAATATCGCACTCACTACCAACGGGTTAACAACCTGGGCTATCATATCATCGCATTGAGCAGATAATCTGCAGGCAAAGAGCACGGCAAGAGCCACTGCTGCTGTAAGCCACAAAGAAATCTGCTTATACCTGATACTCGCCTGTCTGATAGTCTGCAAGCGCAACTTTTCGTCTTTTTCCATTGTTCTATTTTATCAATATAGCTGTCAACTATTAACTGTCAACTATTAACTAAATTATACTTCTACGCAAAGGCTTACTTCGTTTTTCTTACATTCCACGAATCCGCCCTTGATGTTCATTACCTGCTTGCCTTCCTTGGTAGTGTATTCCACCTTGCCCACTTCGAGCGAAGAGATGATAGGCGCGTGATCCTTGAGAATCTCGAACGAGCCGAGGGTTCCCGGAACCAGTACGCTCTCTACCTCACCCTGGAAGACTACTTTCTCAGGAGATACTATTTTTAGCTGTAACATAATCTTTAACTTTGAATTTTGAACTTTATGATTACCCAATATTGCTATTGAATTCTTCGTTCTTCGTTCTTCACTCTTCACTAAAGACTACGCCTGTGCTGCTGCGAGCAACTGCTTAGCCTTCTCCTTGGCATCCTCGATAGTACCTACGTTGAGGAATGCCTGCTCTGGCAAGTCATCTACCTCACCGTCAAGGATGGCGTTGAAGCCCTTGATAGTCTCTTCGATAGGAACCATCACACCCTTCAAACCGGTGAACTGCTCTGCTACGGTGAATGGCTGACTCAGGAAACGCTGTACACGGCGTGCACGGTTCACGGTCAACTTATCCTCATCAGAGAGCTCATCCATACCGAGGATGGCGATGATATCCTGCAACTCGTTATAACGCTGCAACAACTGCTTTACTCGCTGTGCACAATCGTAGTGCGCCTTGCCCACAATCAGCGGGTCGAGGATACGAGAGGTAGAACCCAGCGGGTCTACGGCAGGATAGATACCGAGAGATGCAATCTTACGGGAAAGCTCAGTGGTAGCATCCAGGTGAGTAAAGGTGGTAGCTGGAGCAGGATCGGTCAAGTCATCGGCAGGCACATAAACGGCCTGTACTGAGGTGATGGAACCATTCTTGGTAGAAGTGATTCGCTCCTGCATGGCACCCATCTCAGAAGCCAGCGTTGGCTGATAACCTACGGCTGATGGCATACGACCCAACAGCGCAGATACCTCAGAACCAGCCTGGGTGAAACGGAAGATGTTATCGATGAAGAACATGATATCCGCTGCCTCACCATTCTTACCTCCGTGATCACGGAACTCCTCAGCTACGGTCAAACCAGAGAGAGCTACAGAAGCACGTGCCCCAGGTGGCTCATTCATCTGACCATATACCAGGGTAGCCTGACTCTTGGCAAGTTCCTCAGGATCGACAAGTGAGAGATCCCACTTACCTTCTTCCATCGCTTTACGGAACTTCTCGCCATACTTGATAACGCCAGACTCGAGCATGTCTCGAATCAAGTCGTTACCCTCACGGGTACGCTCACCTACTCCGGCAAATACAGAGTAACCGTTGTGTCCCTTGGCAATGTTGTTGATCAACTCCATGATAAGCACCGTCTTACCTACACCGGCACCACCGAAAAGACCAATCTTACCACCCTTCATGTAAGGTTCGAGCAGGTCGATCACCTTAATACCGGTAGCAAGCATCTCCTTGTGAGTAGAAAGTTCGTCAAACTTCGGAGCCTCACGGTGGATAGGATAAGCACCCTTCATGTCCAATTCATTCATACCATCAATAGGCTGTCCGATGACATTCATCATACGGCCCTTGATCTGCTCTCCGGCTGGCATCTGGATTGGGTTACCTGTAGAGATAACCTCCAAGCCGCGCTGCAAACCGTCAGTATTATCCATAGCGACACAGCGAACTGTATCCTCACCGATGTGCTGCTGCACCTCGATGACAAGCTCGCGGCCGTCTGGACGTTTTACCTTCAGAGCTTCATAAATTTTAGGAAGCACCTTCTCTGGATTCTCGCCCTTTGTATCGAAGTAAACGTCGATAACAGGACCGATAATCTGAGAGATACGTCCGTTAATTTGTGACATAAGCTTATTAGTTTAAAAGTTATATATATTTATATTATTCTTGACTGCAAAAGTAACAACAATTTATGGAAACCACAAATTAATTAAAAGTTTTATTCGGCTTTTATACCTTATTAAACCATTTTTAGTTCCCTTTAAACCATTTTCCTATGCAAAAGCAAGAAGTCAGGAGTCCAAACTCCCTTCTTCTTACTCCAATCTCTATAAATCAGATACTCAACTCGTCCAAAACCTTGATCAGTTTACGGTCGAATGGCTTATCTGAGCGGATAGCTTCAGAAAGCGGAACGTATACTACCTCGTTATTGCGTACACCAATCATCACATTGCGCTGTCCCTGCATGATAGCCTCGATGGCACCACAACCGGTACGGCTCGCAAGAATACGGTCACGGGCTGATGGACGGCCGCCACGCTGCAAGTGACCCAGAATAGATACACGTACATCAAACTCAGGGAACTCCTTACGCACACGGTCGGCATAATAAAGAGCACCGCACTTAGGACTCTCTGACACGATGACGATACAACTCTTCTTAGACTTACGGATACCACGCTCCATGAATTGAGCCAACTGGTCTACATCGGTAGAATCCTCTGGAATGATAGCTGCCTCTGCTCCACTGGCGATAGCTGAATTCTGCGCCAGGAAACCGGCATCACGGCCCATCACCTCGATAAAGAAGATACGCTCGTGGCTCTGCGCAGTATCACGGATGCGGTCTACACACTCCACGATGGTATTCATCGTAGTATCATAACCGATTGTATTGTCTGTACCATAAAGGTCATTATCAATTGTTCCTGGCAATCCGATGCAGCATATATCAAACTCACGTGCGAAATTCATCGCACCTGTCAGCGAACCGTTACCGCCAATCACGACAAGCGCATCTATTTCCTCTTTCTGAATCGTTTCAAATGCCTTCTGGCGACCTTCCTCGGTCATGAATTCCTTAGAACGGGCTGTCTTCAGCATCGTACCACCTGTGCCGATGATACCGCTTACATTCTCTGTAGAAAAGGTTTTAATTTCATCATTGATGAGACCATCGTAACCACGATAGATACCTTTCACAGTGAAACCGTTGTAGATAGCCGAACGGGTAACCGCACGGATAGCAGCATTCATACCTGGAGCATCTCCTCCAGATGTTAAAATTCCAATAGTCTTAATCTTTGCCATAACTATACCTTATTATATTATATATATTTTTTTAATGTTAGTTTATTATCCTCTCAGGATGATGGTTTTCATCCATTACCCCTACATATACAGTAGGTATCCAAGGGTATACCCCTTGCTTTGTTTGGGTTTATCGATTTAAATAATTAGGTTTGCGGCACCAGCCACCAGGATATGGGAGAGCCAAAGGATAGCAAGTCCGATGACGCCACCCATCAAAGCTTTCCAGCCAATATTGCGGAAATACCACCCCATGTGCATACGTTCCATCTTCATCAGGGCAAGACCGCTGATTGTACCGATACCAAGAACGTTACCACCAGCCATTACGCAATATGCAATCATCTGCCAGTAGATACCATTGGTATGATAATCAGTAAGCATGCTGAATGAAGGATCATTCACATTTGCCAGATCATGAAGGGAGAAAAAGTTCATGGCTGTAGCAAAGTTGTCAAGTACAGTACTGATGATACCAGCCAAAACGCCATGCAACAGCACGCCAGAACGCTTATCATCCATACCGACAGAGTTGAGAAGAGTAGCAAAATCGTCAAAAGCACCGGTCTCCTTCACCACTCCGATGGCAAGCATGATACCCATCACGAAGAGAATCATCTGGACGACTCCATATTGGAACACTCTAGGAGTGCGACGGTCAGCCATCGCATCCATATTCATGAGTTTACGGTTGAATATCTCGTTCACAATCCAAAGTACGCCCAATACGCAGAGCGCACCGAGGAAAGGACTTAATTTCGTAATATTATGGAAGGTAGGGATAAACCACAATCCACCGATGCCCACAAAGAGCATCAGCAAGCGCTGCCATACATTGAGACGGGTATCATCCCCGCGGTATGGCATAGCAATCCATTCTGTCTCTACTCTTTCAGGCAGCATGCGCTGCATCATCAACAACGGAATGAGCCAGGCTGCAAGACATGGCAGCAGAAGCGACAGAAAATAATGAGTAGCCGTTACAGCACCCATATTCCACATCACCAGTCCTTCCGGATTTCCGATAACGGTAAGAGCTCCGCCACAGTTGGCAGAAAGAAGAATGGCACCTCCATACACCATGCGCTGACGACGGTTTGGAATTACTCCATGCATCATCGTAAGCATCATCACTGTTGTAGTAAGATTATCGAGATTTGCCGAAATAACAAAGGTCACGGCAGCGAGAATCCATAGCATTTTCTTGGCGCTTCGGGTACGTAACAACTGGCGTATGAAATCGAAGCATCCGTTGTTATTGAGAATTTCAACTATCGTCATAGTGGCTAGCAGGAAGAGTACGATTTCTGCTGCTCTACCCACATAAGGAAGGAAGATGTTACGGGCAATAAAATACTTAACCGTTGTACTGGTGGATTCTATCTCGTTCCACATTCCGAGATTCAGATAGCGTGAATAATCAGAAGAGTGTTCACTGGTCACGAAGTCCATACCGAAACAGATATAGAGAACCCATCCTACCGTTCCAGCAAAGATGGCTACGGCAGCACGGTTCACCTTGGTAATATTCTCGGTTGCAATGAGAATATATGCCAGTATCAGTATGGCAAGGATGACTAGTGTCATATCATTATTTTATTATATTCATTACATTTTGGGCGCAAAGGTAACAATTATTTTGTTATCGCCAACATTTCGGTGTCTTTTTTTAATGAATTTAACTCATTTTCATACAAATGAAAATTTCGCCCGTTTTTTCGTTCGCCATAATTTTTCTTCCCTCTTCATTTTCATCATAGAATCAGATGAAAACACGGATTACAGAGAAGAACACCACAGGAAGAAATATCGAGGAGGAAGTTATCAGAATATTTAAAAGGTTATGCGTATATATAATATTATGTATTTCCCCGAAGGAACCCACCAAAAACAGCGATTTTAGTTAAATATTACTAACAAAAAGAAGAAAATCAAGAGTAAATGCCTGTAACTCAAAGAAAATGAGTAATTTTGCGCCCGATTTATACAATTCACATAAAGTCAAACTTTATTAATTTTAATTTTTTAATTATTTTTTATGTCAGATTTAAAGAACGTAAAGCCATTGGACGACTTCAATTGGGATGAGTTTGAGAATGGCACAAGCGCAAACGTCAGCAAAACAGACCTCGAGAAGGCCTATGACGAAACTCTTAACAAGGTAACAGAACACCAGGTTGTAGAGGGTACAGTAATCTCTGTAGACAAGAAAGAGGTTATCGTAAACATCGGTTACAAGAGCGATGGTATTATCCCTGCTTCTGAATTCCGTTACAACCCAGACCTCAAGGTAGGTGACAAGGTTGAGGTTTATGTAGAGAACCAGGAGGACGTAAAGGGCCAGTTGGTACTCTCTCACAAGAAGGCTCGCCTCAGCAAGTCTTGGGAGCGTGTTAATGCAGCTCTCGAGAACGAGGAAGTTATCCAGGGTTACATCAAGTGCCGTACTAAGGGCGGTATGATCGTTGACGTTTTCGGTATCGAAGCTTTCTTGCCAGGAAGCCAGATCGACGTTCACCCTATACGCGACTACGACGTATTCGTAGGCAAGACAATGGAGTTCAAGGTTGTAAAGATCAACCAGGAGTTCCGCAATGTCGTTGTATCTCACAAGGCTCTCATCGAGCAGGAGCTCGAGCAGCAGCGTAAGGAGATCATCGGCAAGCTCGAGAAGGGTCAGATCCTCGAGGGTACCGTTAAGAACATCACTACTTACGGTGTATTCGTTGACCTCGGCGGTGTTGACGGTTTGATCCACATCACAGACCTCTCTTGGGGCCGCGTAAGCGATCCACACGAGGTTGTATCTCTCGACCAGAAGATCAACGTTGTTATCCTCGACTTCGATGAGGAGAAGAAGCGTATCGCTCTCGGTTTGAAGCAGCTCACTCCACATCCATGGGATGCTCTCGATGAGAACCTCAAGGTAGGTGATCACGTGAAGGGTAAGGTAGTGGTTATGGCTGACTACGGTGCATTCGTTGAGATTGCTCCAGGTGTAGAGGGCTTGATCCACGTATCTGAGATGTCTTGGAGCCAGCACTTGCGTTCTGCTCAGGACTTCATGAAGGTAGGTGACGAGGTAGAGGCAGTTATCCTGACTCTCGACCGCGCTGAGCGCAAGATGAGCCTTGGTATCAAGCAGCTCAAGGAAGATCCATGGGAGGCTATTGAGGCTAAGTATCCTGTAGGCAGCAAGCACACAGCTAAGGTTCGCAACTTCACTAACTTCGGTATCTTCGTAGAGCTCGAGGAAGGTGTTGATGGTTTGATCCACATCTCTGACCTCTCTTGGACTAAGAAGGTTAAGCACCCATCTGAGTTCACTTCTGTAGGCGCTTCTATCGACGTAGTAGTTCTCGAAATCGATAAGGAGAACCGTCGCTTGAGCCTCGGCCACAAGCAGTTGGAGAAGAACCCATGGGATGAGTATGAGGCAATCTACACTCCAGGTTCTGTTCACCAGGGTACTATCACTGAGTTGATGGACAAGGGTGCTGTTGTAGCTCTCGCTGAGGGTGGTGAAGGTTTCGCTACTCCTAAGCACCTCACTAAGGAGGACGGCGCAATGGCTAAGAAGGGCGAGACTCTCGACTTCAAGGTTATCGAGTTCGTTAAGGAGACAAAGCGCATCATCCTCTCTCACTCTCGTACATTCGAGGAGGGTAACGAGCCAGTTGCTAAGCCAGCTCACAAGCGTGCAAACGGCGGTCGCAAGAACAACAACGAGACAGCTATGATCAACAACGTTGCTGCTAGCACATCACTCGGTGATATCGATGCACTCGCTAAGTTGAAGGCTCAGATGGAGGGCAAGGCTTAATCTTAAACAGATCAGGCTTTTGCTATTCATTAGCTAAATAACATTCAGGGGACTGAAATTTCAGTAATGAGATTTCAGTCCCCTTTTTTATTATGTGTATTAAAAAAAATAAACTATCGGGCACTATCTGCCTACTTAGGTAAACTCATCTCTACTAAATCATGTCTTAAAACCACAAATTCATGTTTTTTTCTATCATAACATGTCGAAAAACACAAAAACCTTTGGTGGTTTCAAGTTTTCTGTTTATCTTTGCAGAAGATAAGCTGCACTCGGCAATTTGTAAGCAAGCTTACATTGCGCTCGTTTGCATTATCTTTGCAGAAGATAAGCTGCACTCGGCAATTTGTAAGCAAGCTTACATTGCGCTCGTTTGCATTATCTTTGCAACCGATAAAGCAATAATTTATATGAGCTAGAGAAATCATTCTCTCAAGAATTATCTGAAAAGAAAGAGAAGCGATTCTCCAGATTACAAAAGGAAAAGAAAGTTCAAGATATGAAACAGTCAAGATTAATAGTAGCCGCTCTATCAATGAGTTGTATCACTACCCTCTCCTCCTGCTTCAAGGAAGAACCGCTCAATGCCGAATGCGACATCGAGCAGGCATTCGTTGCTACCAACGGACAGTGGGAAAACTGTTTCCTCAACGCCACTGATACGCTCAAGAACGTGATGTCAACAGATCAGGAAATCAGCTTCCTCGTGAAACGTGGCACCGACCTCAGCCACTTCGCTCCGAAGTTCAACCTCACTCCTGGCGCTACCCTATCACCTGCCAACGGTTCTGAACAGGACTTCACCAACGGTCCGGTCATCTATACCGTAACATCAGAAGACGGCAGCTGGAAACGCCAATATAAAGTGGGATTCACCTTCCCACCCATCATCTACGAAGAGATGAAGTACGATTTTGAAAACTACTTCCTCAACGAAAACAAGCCTATACACAGATATTATGTATGGAGCGACAAGAACGATGATGGTACGCTCGCCAACAACTGGGCCACCGGAAACCCGGGCTTCAACATGAGCAAGGGTTCGGCAAAACCGGATGAATACCCTACCGTGCCCGTGAAAGAAGGCTACGACGGCGCCTGCGTGAAACTCACCACCTGCGACACCGGAAGCTTCGGTTCGATGGCCAAGATGCCTATTGCTGCCGGCAACCTCTTTATCGGTAAGTTCGATGCCACACAGGCACTGAAGGATGCCATGAAGGCTACCCAGTTTGGCGTGCCGGTAAGTTTCAAGCCTACCAGATTCAGCGGCTACTACAAATACAAGCGTGGCGATGTGTTCACCAACCGCCAGAAGAAGGTGGTGGAAGGCAAGAAAGACTACGGCACCATCTATGCCGTGTTCTACGACAACCACGACGAGGAGGGCAACAGCGTCGTGCTCTATGGCGACAACGTGCAGACCAGCCCACAGGTAGTGGCACTCGCCATCGTGCCTGATATCGACGACACACCAGAGTGGACCCACTTCGACATCGACTTCATCTACAAGAAGGAGGTGGATGCACAGAAGCTGAAGAACATGGGCTACAGCATGGCCATCGTCAGTTCATCGAGCGTAGAAGGCGCCTCGTTCATGGGAGCCATCGGAAGCACCCTGTGGGTGGACAAGTTCCGCATCACCTGCGAAAAAGAATAAGAAGATCTACAAAAAAAGAAAAGACGAAGATTTACAAAAAAGAAGACAAGACAATGAAAAAGTCATTCATCATATCAGCCGTTGCCCTATCCCTATGTTCTACCCAGGCATGGGGACAGAAGTTGGGAGAACTGCTCCACAACTTCACCTATCAGGCACGCATCGGCTACAACCTGGGTGGCACTGCCCCTATCGGCATGCCTGCCACCATCCGCACCCTGCACAGCTATTCGCTGCGCCCTAACCTGCTGCTCGGCATCGATGCCCACTATCCTCTGGACAACAAGTGGGGACTGATGTTCGGCCTCCACTTCGAGGGCAAGGGTATGAAGATTGATGCGGGCGTGAAAAACTACCACATGACCATGGTGAAAGGTGGTGAGCAGCTGGAGGGTATGTTCACGGGCAACGTGATAACAAAGGTTGACCAAAGCCTTGCAACCATCCCAGTACAAGCCACTTACGACATCACGGAGAAGCTTCGCCTGAAGCTGGGACCTTACTTCTCTTATGTCACCGCACATAAGTTTGAGGGCAGTGCCTACGACGGTTATCTGCGACAGGGTGACCCTACGGGACCTAAGGTTGAGCTGGGTCATGAGGACGGAGAGCGTGGCGAATACGACTTCTCAAGCGATATGCGCAACTGGCAGTTTGGTATTGATGTGGGTGCCGACTGGTATTTCTCGAAGCGCTGGGGTGCCTACGTGGGCTTAACCTGGGGCTTGACGGAAGTATTCAAGAAAGACTTCCACGTGATAGAGCAACCGATGTATCCTATCTACGGCACCATCGGACTGAGCTATCAGCTGAAATAAATCGAGCTATCAGCTGAAATAAGGAAATTAACTCCAGAATCTCTATATATAATAATGTATAGGAAAGGAAAATTATATCAAAATAAAAGAAAGGAAAAATTATGAAGAAGATTTTTACTTTAGTAGCAGCAGCGCTCTGCTCTATGTCAATGATGGCAAAGGAGTATACCTGCCCTCTCGTGGTTAACATGATGGGAACGGACATGCCAGTGGGCGACGTGAAGGTGAACGTAGATGAGCAGGGAGAAGGCAAATATACCATGAGTCTGCTCAACTTCAAGATGAACGATTACATGCAGATTGGCAACATCGTTATCAAGGACGTAGAGGCAACAAAGTGTGGCAACGTCATCATGCTCAATGCAGCAAAGGACATCCAGATTACTGAGGGTGACGACAAGAACGTAGAATGGATGGGACCAGGTCTCGGCAACGTGAACATCATCTTCAAGGGAGAACTGAAGGGCGACAATTTCAACGCCTACCTCAATATTCCATTGGCTGGCGGCATGATTGTCGGCGTGAAACTCGGCAAAAATTGCAATGAGATGGGTCAGTTGCCAAACGCCGGTTTCGAGAAATTCCACGAGGCATCTTACAACGACGCCAAGAGTCAGGAGCCTAACGGATGGCACTCATTCATGAGTTCTACCGGCAGCATGGCAAGCATGGTTTCAGAAGCTGTACATACCTATGCATCTTCTGAGGTGCGCGAGAACGCAGCAGAAGACAACAAGCAGTGTGTAAAGATTGTTTCAACTCCAGTGAAAGTGGGTACATTGGTTGTGGCTTCTGCCAACGGTACCATCACCACCGGCCGCTTGAAGGCTGGCAGCATGACTGCATCAAGCAAGGACAACTGCTCATTCCTGGATTTCACCTCAAAAGATGTTGATGCCAACGGCGAACCATTCTATGCAGTGCTCAACAACAAGCCAGATGCCATGAAGGTTTGGGTGAAGTTCAAGGCTGGCGATGGCAACAAGAATCCTAAGGCTACCATCAGCGCCCTCTTGACCAATGGCGAGTATGCTCAGGACCCAGAGGATGACAAGTATGCTGCCAACATCATCGCCCGTGCCCAGAACTCTTCTATCGAGAGCAAGGACGAGTGGCAGGAGATCACTATCCCATTCACCTACGATAATGAGAATGAAATGCCTAAGGCAGCCCTGGTTACCATGTCAACCTGCGCTGTGCCAAGCGGCGGCAGCAAGAGCGAGACCAACCCAGACGTATTGTATGTGGACGATGTAGAAATGGTTTACAATGCTGATGTAAAGAAGGTTACCATGGATGGTGAGGACATTACAAATAAGTTTGATGAAGCTGGTGGCTTGGAGATTGAAGGCTACAATAAGGCTTTGGATATCAATAACTTCCAGTTGGAGGCCATCGGTGCCGGTGCCTATGTTACCAAGAAGATTACTAACGATGATTTTAATACCTACGTAAGCTTCACCGTTACATCTAACGACTTGAAGAACAGCGTAACCCGCACCATCACCTTAACAGGCTATACCACTGGCATCAAGAACTTGGAGACCATCACCTTGCCTAATGGCGTGAAGGCCATCTACAACATGGCAGGTCAGCAGGTTACAGACATGCAGCCAGGTCAGGTTTACATCGTGAAGTACACCAACGGTGAAACCAAGAAGATGATTAAGAAGTAATAGTTTTTTATATAGCACACAAAAATCCCCGGTTATCTTTTGATGGATGGCTGGGGATTTTTTTGTTCATAGCTGGTTCAGCAGGGCTTTTGTGCTATCATCCTGTTTTTCAGGTACAAAAAAAAGATTGCATCAGCGGAAATACTTCCAACCAATGCAATCTTCAGTTTTCTTTAATCTAGAGGCTAAACACTTTCTTACGAGAAAAATTCTCGAAAGAAAAGAGCCTAGCGTCGGATTTACTTCACCTTTGCAACGATAGCCTTGAAAGCCTCAGGGTTGTTTACAGCGAGGTCAGCGAGAACCTTACGGTTAATCTCGATACCAGCCTTGTGAAGAGCACCCATCAACTGGCTGTAGCTCATACCATCGAGGCGAGCAGCAGCGTTGATACGCTGAATCCACAATGCGCGGAATGTGCGCTTCTTGTTACGACGATCGCGATAAGCGTAGGTAAGACCCTTCTCCCAAGTGTTCTTAGCTACTGTCCATACATTCTTGCGAGCTCCATAGTAACCCTTAGTGAGCTTCAAGATTCTTGTTCTTTTTGCTTTTGATGCAACGTGATTTACTGATCTTGGCATAATTTTTTTTCTTTAAAAGTTCGACTAAAAAGTTAATAATTAACGGAGGCAGAGCAAGTCGCGAACCTGCTTCAAGTTTGAACGGTCTACGAGAGTCTCGCCGAGGAGATTTCTCTTCTGCTTCTTTGTCTTCTTAGTCAAGATGTGACTGTGAAAAGCGTGATGACGCTTAATCTTACCTGTACCGGTGAAACGGAATCTCTTCTTTGCGCCGGAATTAGTCTTTACTTTTGGCATTTTTACTTTTAATTTTAAATTGTTATTTATTATAGCGATGGCAACGCATATACCAGGGCGTTACGCATCTTTTTCTTTACTTTGAACTTTGTGATTACCTTTTTACCTTGGGATTGTAAAAATCCGTGTAATCCGTGCCAAATTCAATTACTCAGCCTCTTCTGCGAGTTTCTTCAGGGCATCGCCGCCTTTAGCATTGGCGAGCAAGCCATTCTTCTCAGCATTAGCAGCGCGCTCTGCATCTGCAGCAGCCTTAGCTTCAGCCTCTCGCTTCTCACGGTCCATCTTCTGCTGGCTCTTCTTTGCAGTACCAGCCTTCTTAGGACTCATATAGAGGAACATCTTCTTACCTTCAAGCTTTGGCATCTGCTCTACCTTTCCGTACTCTTCCAAATCATTGGCGAAACGGAGAAGAAGAACCTCACCCTGCTCCTTGAAGAGAATAGAGCGACCACGGAAGAAAACGTATGCGCGAACCTTGTTGCCCTCGTTGAGGAACTCCATAGCGTGCTTGAGCTTGAACTGATAGTCGTGCTCATCGGTCTGAGGTCCGAAACGGATTTCCTTGGTCTCCACCTTTACCTGCTTCTGCTTCATTTCCTTTGCATGTTTCTTCTGCTGGTAAAGGAATTTAGAATAGTCAACTATACGGCAAACTGGTGGTTGCGCATTAGGAGATATCTCGACTAAGTCAAGCTCTTGCTGACGTGCCAACTCCAACGCCTTACGTGCTGGCATCACTTCTGCTCCACCATCACTCACTACTCTCACGTCGCGTGCACGAATCTGTTCGTTTACGCGGTACTGATTTTTCATTTTGTCATTTTTCATTAACTATTCGATATATTCTTTTTTTGTCTTTTTGATTAAACGGCTGCAAAGTTACGATTATTTTGTGAAACCACCAAATTTTCAGTGGGTTATTTTCATTTTTGCCCGCAGATTCTTTGTTTTTCTAATGGATTTAATGTTTTAACCCCACAGATTGATATATTTAATCCCGCAAATTGATATATTTTAGTCCCACAGATTTCACAGATTAACACAGATCTTTATGATTAAGAAACTAAATCTGTAAAATTCTGTGAAATCTGTGGGACTTAAGAAAACAATAAATCAGTGGGGACTAAGAAAAGCTTTCAATCCATGGGAGTATATCCATTGACTTTACGGAAGATTGATTTTCGTATATCTGTGGTGGAAAAATTGACCAATATTCCAAGATGCTTCTTCGCCACACGCAAATACGTAAGCAATTGCTTATGAAAGACATCTTTCATTTCTGCCACAGACTTCAGTTCGACTATGACTTTATCTTCTACAAGAATATCCAGACGGAAATCTACAGGCAAAACCTTACCATCATACATGACATCCAACTTTACCTGATTCTCTACCCTAAGTCCATCTTTGCGCAACTGATAGCACAGAGCTGCTTCATAAACCGACTCAAGTAAACCTGGTCCCAATTCATTATAAACCTTATAAATAGCTCCAATGATCTTATAAGATATCTCATTTTCTGTCATAACCAAACGATTTTAAAATCCTCCTTAACAAAAAAAATCTCCCACAGACGTCACAGTTGTTACAGATATTCAACAGAACACACAAAAATCTGTGTAAATCTGTGAAATCTGTGGGACTAAACCCTCAACACAAAAAATCTGTGTTAATCTGTGAAATCTGCGGGAGATTAGAAAATATCAATCTGCGGGATTACTCTTCAGCGGCCTTCAATTGCTCTGCAACCTCGGCATTGATGCGCTGAGCGAACTCTTCCATGCTCATGGTAGCCTGTTCGCCACCACCCTGCTTACGCATAGATACCAAGCCCTCGGCACTCTCCTTCTCACCAACGATAACCATGTAAGGAACACGCTTCAACTCGTTGTCACGAATCTTGCGGCCTATCTTCTCGTTACGGTCATCAACCAAAGCACGTACACCCTGCTTGTCAAAGTACTGACGTACCTTCTGAGCATAGTCGTTGAACTTCTCTGAGATTGGAAGAATTGCTACCTGGTCTGGAGTCAACCACAATGGAAAGTGACCGGCTGTATGCTCGATGAGAACGGCTGTGAATCGCTCCAATGAACCGAATGGTGCACGGTGAATCATCACAGGAGTTTTCTTAGAGTTATCCTCGGCTGTATACTCCAACTTGAAACGCTCTGGCAAGTTGTAATCCACCTGGATGGTACCCAACTGCCAACGACGACCGATGGCATCCTTTACCATAAAGTCGAGCTTAGGACCATAGAAGGCTGCCTCGCCAATCTCCTCACGAGTCTCAAGACCCTTCTCCTTGCAAGCCTCTCGGATAGCGTTCTCACTCTCTTCCCAAATCTCATCAGAACCGATATACTTCTCTGTATCCTTAGGGTCGCGGAGAGAAATCTGTGCCTCGTAGTTCTCGAAACCGAAAATCTTGAATACCTTCAGGATTACGTCGATTACGTTCTCGAACTCTGTCTTCACCTGCTCAGGACGAACGAAGATGTGGGCATCATCCTGTGTAAAGGTACGAACACGGGTCAAACCGTGGAGCTCACCGCTCTTCTCATAGCGGAACACAGTACCGAACTCAGCGATACGCAAAGGAAGGTCCTTGTAAGAACGAGGCTTACGAGCGTAGATTTCGCAGTGGTGAGGACAGTTCATTGGCTTGAGCATATACTCCTCATCCTCCTCCGGAGTCTGGATAGGCTGGAATGCATCCTTGCCATAGTGAGCATAGTGACCAGATGTAACATAAAGACTCTTGCCACCGATACCTGGGCAGATAACCTCCTGATAGTTGTAAGGCTTCAGGAGAGAACGGAGCAACTCCTGCAAACGGAGGCGGAGCTGTGTACCCTTTGGCAACCAGATAGGAAGACCCTTACCTACACGCTCTGAGAACATGAAGAGTTCCATCTCCTTACCGATCTTACGGTGGTCACGCTTCTTAGCCTCTTCGAGAATTACCAAGTACTCATCGAGCATCTTCTTCTTAGGGAAGCTGATACCGTAGATACGGGTCATCTGCTCGCGCTTGGCATCACCGCGCCAGAATGCACCAGCCACACTTGTAATCTTCACAGCCTTGATAAGGCCAGTGTTCATCAAGTGAGGACCACGACAGAGGTCGGTGAAATTGCCCTGGGTATATGTGGTGATGGTACCATCCTCCAAGTCCTGCTCAATATGCTCGCACTTGTAAGTCTGACCGTCAGCCTTGAACTCAGCGAGAGCATCAGCCTTAGCCACCTCCTTGCGAACCACAGGTTCGTTCTTTTTGGCAAGTTCCATCATCTTAGCCTCAATCTTGGCGAAATCATTCTCTGAGATCACCTGACCCTCGGCTGGCATCACGTCGTAGAAGAAACCACTCTCTACGGCTGGACCGAAACCGAACTGGATGCCAGGGTAAAGCTCCTGAAGAGCCTCAGCCAACAAGTGGGCAGATGTATGCCAGAATGTGTGCTTACCCTGCTCATCCTCAAACTTGTAGAGTTCTACATTTGCATCCTCATTGATAGGACGGTTCAACTCTACTGTCTCACCATTAACACCGCAAGATACAACGTTGCGAGCGAGAGCCGGTGAGATGCTCTCGGCGATTTGTAAGCCAGTTACGCCCTGTTCATACTCACGAACAGATCCGTCTGGGAATGTGATTTTTACCATAACAACTTAGTATTTTTATTAAATCGTCTGCAAAAGTACGATTTCTTTTTGTAACAAGCGAATAAAAATGCATTTATTTTGCTAAACTTTGCTAATACCTCTTTATATTAAGGGCTTTTAAGACCGAAAATGCTGAGATATTGAAGTTTTCATCTGCTTTTCTACCAATATTTCGTAACACTTTGTAAAATTCAGATACATTTTTAGCCAATAAGTTTTGGAGAAACAAATATTTTCATTATCTTTGCATCCGATAACGTGACAAAATGTAAAGAAACATAGAAAATGGCAAAACCAAAGATTCTCATCATCTATACCGGTGGTACCATCGGTATGGGAAAGGACCCGATGACAGGTGTACTGGAACCTCTTGATTTCAATCACCTCGTTTCTTCCATGCCCGAATTCAAGCTCATTCAGGCAGAAATCGATGTGCGAAAATTCGACCCACCTATCGATTCCAGCGACATGGATCCAATGCGCTGGGCAGAAATCGTAAGCATGATATCCAACAACTACAACGACTATGACGGATTCGTAATCCTTCATGGCACTGATACTATGGCTTACACTTCGTCTGCCCTATCTTTCATGCTTGAGAATCTGACCAAGCCTGTAATATTGACAGGTAGCCAGCTGCCTATCGGTGAATTGCGAACCGACGGCAAGGAGAATCTGATGACAGCCATAGAGATTGCTTCTGCCAAGAATGCTGAAGGACGCCCTATGGTGCCCGAGGTATGCATCTTTTTCAACGGCAAGCTGATTCGCGGTAACCGTGCCATCAAGATCAATGCCGAGGGATTTCATGCTTTCGAATCATTCAACTACCCTCACCTCTGCGATGTAGGAATCAATTTCCAATATCACGACCATCACATTCTTACGCCGGATTACAGAAAGCCAATGGTTCCACACCTGAAGCTCGATCCGAACGTCATCGTGTTCAGTCTCTTCCCAGGTATCCAGGATAACATTGTGCGCCACGTGATGGAATCACCAGACCTCCGCGGCATCGTGATGCGTACTTTCGGTTCAGGCAATGCTCCTCACACGCCATGGATCATGCGTCTTCTGGATCAGGCTGCCCATCGCGGAGTAAACATCGTGAATATCAGCCAATGTCTTACGGGCAGTGTAGAGATGGAACGCTACGGAGCCGGCTTCCAGTTGAAAGCAGCTCATGTGATAAGCGGATACGATTCTACGGTAGAGGCTATGGTCACCAAGATGATGTATCTGCAGGGAAGATATGCAGATAACAAAAAGGTAAGAGAAAAACTGACCGAATCCCTGGCGGGCGAAATCTCTATATAGTATAAGGTGAAATCTTCATCCATATAATGAAGCAATGAAGTTAATGACAGTCTCCCGATAGTGTATACGATTAAACTACAGATTGGCAAACTGTCATTTACTTGCTCATTATGAGTCATTTAGCGAAACAAAGAAAATTACCCTACAAAACCGAATAGTATTACAGGAAATATGCAGAAAACATTTAACGAAGGTTAAATATTGACAGTTTTTTGCCAAAAAACTTGTTGCATATCATTTTTTGTGTAACTTTGCAGCGTAGAAAAAAAGTAAAAGATCAGTATCCTTATTAGATACCAATCCGTAATATAAATTAATAAATCAACAAAACCAACAAATTATGAACATTAACAAGGTAAAGGAGTATGGTGAGTTCGTAGAAATTGCGGCTCCTGTAGAAAGAGCAACAGCTGAAGAGTATCCAACAGTATTAGGCGGAGAAATTTGGTACAACTAAGAACTTCCTGCTAAGGATTCCTATCCTTTGTAACCGATAGTTTTTCCTTTAGCAGACTTGAAACAAGAGGCTATTTTTATTTGATTCAGAACATCTTATAATTTTTAGCAGACACATTATTAGCTCAATGATAAAGGCTCAATCCTCGAATAAAATCGGGAACTGAGCCTTTATTGTGTTTATATCTTACCATCGAGATATACGGAATCGGATATTAGTGCTTACCACAGCAGCCGCCCTCTCCGTGTTCGTGATGATGCTCGTGCTTGATACCACCCTCTACAGCCTGATGCTGGTCGCGGAGCAGATCGTTCACGGTCTTCACTGGGTTGAATGTACCGAGAGGAACCTCTACAAATACTGTATTCCAGTCACTCATCGCACCATTCCAGAGACCTGGCAACTCGAGTGCCTTCAAATCCTTACCATTCTTACTCTTGCTGGAGATGAAACCGGTAGATGGATCAACGAACTTAGGAAGATCGAAGGCATTGCCCCGGTAATCCTTGGTCGCGCAGACGAGATCTACCGGGTTGAAGTGAGTACCCTCGGTGAACATCTTCATATACTCCTCGTTATTCTTGTCAATCTGAGAGCTCTCCAAAATCTGAAGGCTTACCGTGCCATCCTGATTATAGGTAAGGAATGGACCACCACCAGGCTCGCCCACGTTCTTAACGACACCGCAGACACGCATAGGACGGTTCAACTTCTTACGCAGATAGATAACCAGTTCGGCATCCTCCAGCTCCTTGATATCAGCCTTACGGCAGCAGAGGTCGCGCTGAACGAAGCGGATAATCTCCTCCAGCTTCTCATGGTTGTACTGACCAGAATCCAAAACCTTCAGATAATCGAAAGCCTGCTTCTGCAAAGTAACCAATACACCTGCAATCACCTGCTTCCAGGTAACAGTCTCAGCCTTCAGGCGATCAGGAACCACATTGTCAATATTCTTGATGAATACCACATCAGCATCAATCTCGTTGAGGTTCTCGATGAGTGCACCATGACCGCCCGGACGGAACAGCAAAGAGCCATCCTCGTTGCGGAAAGGAGTATTGTCTGGATTGGCAGCGATGGTATCGGTGCTAGGCTTCTGCTCTGAGAATGAGATATTGTACTTGATGCCGTAGTGCTGTGCATACTTATCTGCCTTCTCGGCTACCATCTGCTTGAAGAGTTCCAGGTGGTCGTGAGAAACGGTAAAGTGAACATTTGCCTCGCCGTTGCTGCTAGCATAGAGCGCAGCCTCAACCAGGTGCTCCTCCATTGGGGTGCGAACCTCGTCCTCATACTCGTGGAACTGGAGCAATCCCTTAGGCAACTGTCCGTAGTTCAATCCCTCTGGCTTGAGGAGATTAGCCACGATAGCCTTGTAATCGCCCTTCTTGATAAGGCACATAATGCCCTTCTCGTTGTTTACATGGCACTTATCGCAGAGTGCCTTGCGGAAAGCAAACTTCTTGATATTCTCGAAGAATTGTTTTTCGAAGTCAGTAGTAGGAACATCGTATGGAGCATCCAGGAACGCGAACATGTTCTTGAACATGCGGCTTGCCGCACCTGAAGCAGGTACGAACTTCACAATCTTGTGACCCTCAGCCTTGTAGTCGTTCCACGCCTTCTCGTAGTTCTCTACTTCCTGAGCTGTAGGAGCCATGATACCCTTACCGATGGCAGCCGCACCCTCGAGCTTGAGGAATGGGAAGCCATTCTTGATTTGTTCCAACTGGTGTTCAATCTGCTGTTCGGAGATACCGCGAGCAGAGATTTGGTTTAGATCTTGCTGATTCATAATACCATATTTATGTTAAATTTACACTATATGTGCTACAAAGATAATAGTTTTTTCTGATAATCAGAAATATTTCCGCTTTTTTTTGTACCTTTGCAATGAAAATTTAACGAAGTACGCGGTTTTTAACGCCGAAACGCCATTGTTTGTCAAATTTAAAATAGAATATTGCAACATGGTTAGTAAATTATCAAAAGAGCACGACAGAAGGTCGGGGCTATCACACTACCTCTATGGGGTATCTAACTTGTTCATCAGCGGAACCGGTATAGGCGGATTATCTCCAATGATTACCGGTGACGAGATGGGGGTAAATAATATACTCTGCCTTGTACTTGGAGCAATAGCAGCTTTTGTATTTGCGTATAGTGCAAACAGAGTTATGAAGTATAACGATAAATAAGAAACAATATGGAACTATATACTATATTTATGGGGCTAGGAGCCTTGATAGGTGCCAGCTTTGCCATCTGGCTCAACACTAAGTCTGGTCAGAAGTGGATAGACGAGTTATAAAACTCAATAATATATCATCAGCAGGAGGGAACGACAATGAATGAAACACCTTTTAAATTCACATCCGAAGAAAAGGAACAGACACTCCAGATACTAGAGCGCCTGAGAACCGCCGTGGGCGATACATTCAAGCCAGGCGATGAGCAGCATCTGCGTGAAGACATACAGCATGCCTTCATCAACCATCAGATTAAGCGCAATGTCTTCGGAATGAATCCAATACTCGCTGCCCTGCAAACCGCAGAAATCGCAGTAAACGAGATAGGTCTGAAACGAGATGGCATCATCGCCATTCTGATGCAGACCAGCGTTATCGATGGCTATCAGACCATCGAAGAGATACAGAAGAAATACGGAGATAGCGTAGCCCACATTATCAGTGGTCTGCTTCGCATCCACGATTTATACAAGCGCAACCCTATCATCGAGAGCGAGAACTTCAGAAATCTGCTTATCTCATTCTCTGAGGATATGCGCGTCATCCTCATCATGATTGCCGACCGCGTGAACGTGATGCGACAGATACGCGATACCAAACAGGAAGAGGCAAAACATGAAGTAAGCGAAGAGGCAAGCTACCTCTATGCCCCACTCGCCCACAAACTGGGACTCTACAAGCTGAAGAGCGAACTGGAAGACCTCAGTCTGAAGTATCTCGAGCACGATGCCTACTATATGATAAAGGACAAACTGAACGCCACCAAGGCTTCGCGCGATGCCTATATCGCCCGCTTCATCCAGCCAATCCAGGAGAAGCTCGATGCTGCCGGTCTGAAATATCACATGAAGGGCCGCACAAAGAGTATCCACTCCATCTGGCAGAAGATGAAGAAGCAGAAGTGCGCCTTCGAGGGTGTATACGATCTCTTTGCCATCCGTATTATCCTCGATGCACCAAGAGAGAAAGAGTATATGCAGTGCTGGCAGACCTTTGCCCTCATCACCGACATGTATCAGCCAAACCCAAAGCGTATGCGCGACTGGCTCAGCGTGCCTAAGAGCAACGGTTATGAAAGTCTGCATACCACTGTGCTGGGTCCTGAAAACAAATGGGTAGAGGTACAGATCAGAACCGAGCGCATGGACGATATTGCAGAGCACGGACTCGCTGCCCACTGGCGCTACAAGGGCATCAAGCAGGGAGAAGGCGGTATCGACGAATGGCTTGCCAATATCCGTGCTGCCCTGGAAAGCAACGATGATCTGCAGCTGATGGACCAGTTTACCACCGACCTGAAGGAAGACGAAGTATACGTGTTCACTCCAAAGGGCGACCTGCTGAACTTCCAGAAGGGAGCTACGGTACTCGACTTTGCCTACTATATCCACTCCCGCATCGGCAATACCTGTGTGGGCGGAAAGATTAACGGAAGAGCCGTCACCTTCCGACAGGAACTCCATTCGGGAGATCAGGTAGAAATCCTCACACAGAGCAACCAGAAGCCACGCCGCGAATGGCTCAACATCGTGCAGACATCCAAGGCTAAAGCCAAGATTCGTCTAGCGCTGAAGGAAACCCAGAAGAAGGACGGCCTCTATGCCAAGGAACTTCTGGAGCGCCGATTCAAGAACAGGAAACTGGAAATTGATGAGAGCATCATGGCGCGCATCATCAAGAAAATGGGATATAAGGAGAACTCAGACTTCTATAAGGATGTAGCCGAGGAGAAAATCGACGTGAACAGCATCATCGAGAGATACATAGAGGAGCGCGACCACGACCTGAACCTCGCCAATACCAACAAGCCTGCAGAAAGTGCAGAGAATTTCGAGTTTGAGAATCCTACCGAGGAACTGATGAAACAGAGCGACGATGTGCTGGTTATCGATGAGCACCTCAAGGGCATCGATTTCGAACTGGCTCATTGCTGCCACCCTATCTACGGCGACCCAATCTTCGGATTCGTTACCATCAGCAAGGGTATCAAGGTACATCGCATGGATTGTCCTAACGCCAAGGAACTGCGCCGCCGTTTCGGTTACCGCATCGTGAAGGCGAAATGGAGCGGCAAGGGAACATCCAAGTATGCCATCACGCTCCGCATCATCGGAAACGACGATATCGGTATCGTGAGCAACATCACCAACATCATTTCCAAGGAAGACAAACTCATCATGCGAGGCATCAACATCTCTTCCAAGGATGGTCTCTTCTCTGGCAATGTTACCGTAATGATTGATGATGCTGGCAAGACCGATGCACTCATCAAGAAACTGAGCGCCGTGAAGGGCGTTAAGCAGGTAACGAGAATATAAAACCGGAATACATAAAAAAATCCCGCAGAGAAAAACTGCGGGATTTTTTTATTTCGACTTATTCAAGCGCTTGATCACAGAATAAGCATCATACAAACCAAGTTCTCCTGCCTTTGAAAGATCCTGGATGGCAGTCTGCTTATTGCCACTCTTGGCTCGTGCTATACCTCTATTATAATAAGCCTCTGCAAGGCGGTTATCAATTCTCAAGGCAATGGTATAATCATCTATTGCCTTTGAAAGTTCGTTTCTGCCTGCATGAAGATTACCTCTATTATAATAGATGTAAGCATTGTTACTGTTCTGGCGGATGGCATCACTGAAATCAGCCTCGGCAGAATGGATGTTCAGAACACCCTTGCCCTCAGCCTTGTTAAATTCATCCATCTCAGCCTGGCAGACAGCACGCTGCCAGTAAGCCAAAGAATTCTTGTCATCGAGCGAGATATAATAGGTGAAATCACTGATGGCAGCCTCAAAATCACGAAGTACACTATGAGCGATGGCCCTGCGCATCAGGAGACGTTTTTTGGTTTCATTATCGCTCGCCACACTCAACTCTGCCGAAAGTTTATCAATCATCGAGAATATCTTCATAGAACCATTCTCATCGAGTTGCTCCTTACTGCAAACGATATAAACCTTGTCTGCCTTGGTATGCTGATTGAGCGCATCAACCTCCTTGTCATAGGCCTGAACTCCATTTACATTCTGATTGTTTGGGAAATAAGAGAGCTGATACATCGGCAGGAAGGCGGTTTCTACCTGACGGTTCTGAACCTTACCACGATACTCGCTCTTATAGTTGTGTTCATACTTCGGTTCGTCATCTACTACCAGCGAAGCAAACTTATTCGGGTCAACCTCAGAGCGCTTACGCATCTCCTTCTTGGTCTTTGCGCTCCATCTCGGCTGGATTCCGATATGCTTGTTCATCTGCGCCTTGAAGATACGGAATTCATCCATCTCTGCCTTAGCTGTCATGCCCAGGCGTCGGTAACAGCTGGCACGGTTAGATAAACCGGTCCAGAAGTTAGGGAACTGGTTAATAACCATAGTATAATCCTTGATGGCAGCTCTCAGATTACCGGTCTTGTCATGCAATAGAGCTCGGTTGAAGATAGCCATGAAGTTCTGGGGTTCCATCTTGATAATGAAGTCGAAATCAGTGATAGCACGGTTATCATCACCCAACTGTACACGCATCAGTCCTCTATTATAATGAGCCATGAAATTGTTGGGATCCAGATCAAGGGCATTGTCATAATCGCTCATCGCCCCCCTGAGGTTATTCAGATTGATACGCGCCAAAGCACGGTTAATGTAACTGTTCACATTGTTAGGTTTGAAATGCAGACTCTTGGTCAGCGCCTCATCTGCCGTTTTCCATTCCTTTCTAGCCAGCGCCATATAGGCACGCGTAGTCCAGGCATCCCCATCATACGGATTGAGCTGCAGACTCTTGTCTAGCCATTTCTCAGCCTGCACGGTATCTTTCTGATGCAGATACACTTCAGCCTTGAGCGAATAAGCATTCGACCAGTCTTTCCATTTTCCCACGATGGTATCCAGTTCCTGCTGCGCCGCCTCATACTTTTTGTTTTCCATCTGGCAGATAGCCCGGTTGAACCAATAGTTGCGGTTACGCGGTTCCAGTCTGATAGCCTCATTATAGTCAGCTATCGCATCATCAAACCTGTTTTGTCTGATGCGACAGATGGCTCTCAAGTCATAAATATCATTGATATAGGGATTGAGATGCAACGCCTCGCTGGCATCACTTTCGGCACCCGTAAAGTCATCCAGATTAAATTTTGCCACACTGCGGTAATACCAAGGCTCATACAGATAAGGCTTGGCACCGATAGCCAGATTAAAATACTTGATTGAAAGGACGAAATCCTCATAATACAATGCACTCCGACCGGCCGTAACAAGTCGGTCTACACGATATTGGGCAGAAGTCGACATGGTGCCCATTACCATAAAAAGAACTAAGAGAATCTTCTTCATCTGTTCGTAACTCTCTGAAATAAAACCTATTGAATGTAGAATAAAAAAATATAGTAAGCCCAATCGTCACGATTACCATGAAGCTTACTATATTTTCGGAAGAACTATCGACGTATCTTAGTACGATAGGCAGCACGGAAATTGCCCTTGATGATACTCTTGAGCTTTCCTGCTATCATGTTCTTGCGAAGAGGAGACACACGGTCAACAAACATTGTACCCTCCAAATGATCAAATTCATGCTGCATCACGCGAGCCAGATATCCCCCTATCCACTCATCATGTTCATTAAAATCCTCATCCATATACTTTACATGGATGCGTGTAGGACGAACCACATTCTCATTGATACCAGGAATAGAAAGACATCCCTCTTCAGAAGAGTCGGTATTTTCCTCATCGCGCTCTAGGATATGGGCATTGATGAAAGCATGACGGAATCCTTTATACTCAGGGAAATCCTCGCTGAGCACATCCAGGTCGATAACAACGAGGCGGATAGGCAAGCCAATCTGAGGTGCAGCCAGTCCGATGCCGTTGCTGGAATCAAGGGTTTCATACATATTATTAATCAACACCTTGAGATCTGGATAATCAGGTGTAATATCTTCAGCCACTTTTCTCAGCACTGGCTGACCATAAATATAAATCGGTAAAATCATTATCTTCTTGATTGCAAATAATCTTGTAATATGATGGTAGCACTTATCTCGTCTACCAATCCTTTATTTTCTTTTCTCACTTTCTTCTTTACACCTCCATCTATCATGGCTCTATGTGCCAGGACTGATGTAAATCTCTCGTCATAATATTCAATTGGAATTTCAGGATGAGCCTTTCGCCAACGGTTGTAGAAGTTTTCTACTCTTGCCAGGTTTTCACTTGGCTGCCCGTTAGGTTGCATCGGTTTTCCGATAACAATGCGCTCCACCTGTTCTTTCTGAATATAAGTTTCGATATAAGTGAAAAGTTCATGTGTAGAAACTGTGGCCAACCCATTGGCAATAATCTGCAATGGGTCGGTCACAGCCAGTCCGGTACGTTTTTTACCGTAATCTATAGATAAAATTCGCATTAATCTACGGATATCTTATCCTTATATAATATCAGATTACTTCTTAAGGAGTAACCAAGCATCAGGATACTTACCAGCGCGAAGCTGATTGCGGCTCTTGACTGCAGCAGCCTTATCAGCAAATGTAGAAGCTACCACGCGATACATGTTACGCTCTGTGTTCAAGGCGATCTGAGCATCGTAGCCAGCGCTCTTCAATGTACTAGCCAATCCCTCAGCGTTAGCCTTGAGAGAGAAAGAACCAACTACTACGCTATAGCTTGACAAGCCAGAACCAGAGATGAGAGAAACATCCTCAGAACGAACAGTAGCATTATCAACCTCTGTCTGCTCATCAGAAGGAGCCTGAGTCTCGAGAGGAGCTACAACTGGTTCCTGAGCAACAGGAGCCTGAGCTGCCTGCTGTTCCTGCTGCTGAGCCTTCTCATATGCCTTCTTGTATGCACTTTCCTTAGATGTACCACAACTTGCGAGCGCCAAAACTGCGCACATTCCCATGCTTAATACTGTAATTTTCTTCATAATTCTTATTCGTTTTATTGCTTATTATTGTTGTTCATTCAATATAAATTTCGCATTATGCGTTTTTTACTCTGCGAAAATACAAAAAAATGCCCGAAAAACGAAGAATATGCCGCCTAAAGTTTGTTAAATAAGGCTATTAAAACATTTTTAATGAAAAATTAAGGCTAAAAGGCTTGTTTTTTAAAGAGAATTTAGTATATTTGCATTGTCAAATGAAAATGACAAGAAGATAATCGTTTAACGTTTAAAATTTATAGCATATGAAAA
This sequence comes from Segatella copri, assembly GCF_026015465.1. Lineage (GTDB taxonomy): Bacteria > Bacteroidota > Bacteroidia > Bacteroidales > Bacteroidaceae > Prevotella > Prevotella copri_E. The sequence goes on along the minus strand of NZ_JAPDUQ010000006.1, from coordinate 114,885 downwards.
CATTAGGTTACATTGGTGCTTTCCTCGGCGGTGCTATCGCCGGTACAGCACTCGGTTTGATTTTCGCTCCTGAGAAGGGTGAGGATACACGTAGTAAGATTGCAGGTGCAGTAGACGATTTCTGCAAGAAGCACGACATCAAGTTGAGCCGTAAGGACGTTGATGATCTGGTTGACGATATCAAGGACGCAGCTCCTGAGGTTTAATCATCACCTATCATGATGTTCTCTAACGATAAAAATGTAGAAACTATCGGGCAGCTCATTGAGGTGCTTAAACATTACATCGGGCTTCAGAGCGAATATCTGAAGCTCGATGTTGTGGATAAGGTGGTACGCCTGCTTACAGTCATCACCATGACGGTGGTACTCCTGGGCTTACTTACGCTTACCCTCATTTACCTATCCTTTGGCGCTGCTTTTGCATTGGCAGACTTAATAGGTAGTCTGACTTTCGGATTCTGCATTGTTGCTGCAGTATACCTATTTATATTAATATTATTTGTAATTTTCCGCCATAAGTGGATCGAGAGACCATTGGTCAGATTTCTGGCAAGCCTCTTAATGGAAAAATAACCTCCTTTTCGCAACATGACAAATCATTCAGAAATCACAGAATATAATTCCTTAAACGATATCCGACTCAAAAAAGAGGCGATACGCAAGGAAATTGATGCCGATGATGCCAAGATTCAGACTTTATGGAACTCGCTTTTCACAAAACCTGAAATCCTGTCACGCAATGCGAGTCCTAGCAAGCGACTGCAGAGTTTGCTGCAGGTGGGAGCAGGAGCATTCGACGGTGCACTGTTGGCTTGGAAACTTTACCGGAGATTCAAACCTCGGAAGAGATGAACCATATACCGTTTTGGGGAAAGGAAAGATGCCTTGAAAAAAGGTATTTTTTAGTCACCCAAAAGGGGATAAAAACAAAAAAGGGTCGCCGCTGCGACCCCAATACCTTGTTAACCTTAAATCTAATACTATGAAAAACACACATGCAAATATAGAAATAATCTATGATACTCGCAAATTTTTCTTAGCAAAAGATCTATTATTTTAATTTAATTAACTTTTACCGACCTATTTTTAGGCCTTTTTCAATAAAAGTTCATCTATTTTCTACATATATCTCCATTCCATCGAAGCCAAATTTAAAGCCTTCGGGCAGCCTTTTATTCGCCTCATCGTGAAAACCTATCTGATGAGTCACATGGATAAAATAAGTATGTTTTGCTCCTATCCTGCGCGACACCTCAATAGCATCAGATACAAGCTGATGGCTGTGATGTGTTTTCTCAAATCTGAGTGCGTTAATTACGAGTGTTTCCACACCATCCAAATAAGCATACTCTTCATCACCCATAGATTTCATATCAGTAATATAGGCAAACTTACCAAACCGATAGCCGAGAATAGGCATCTTATCGTGCATCACACGAATAGGAACAAACTCAATGTCACCTATCTGATAATGCTCATGCGGATGAATGGTATGCAATTTAAGTTTCGGAGCTCCAGGATATAGCTTTTCTGCAGCCTTCGGAAAGCAGTAAGGCATCGTATGAGGCAGCCCCGCAGTAACGATTTCATCGCCATAGATATTAATATCACCAAAGATACAGAAAGGGCGCAAATCATCTATGCCACCAACATGGTCGTAATGGATATGCGTAATCAGGACGCCATCTATCTTCCTGAAAGGCACACGCAACAACTGCTGTCGGATATCAGGTCCGGCATCTATCAGAATACGGGTATTCTCCGTTTCTATCATTGCTGCACTACGCAATCTTTTATCATGCGGATCCGTACTTCGGCACACCTCACAGTTACACCCCAATGAAGGCACACCGCCCGATGTGCCTGTACCTAACAATATTACTTTGAACATTGAAATTTGAACTTTATTATATGAATATATTACTTTGAACACTGAGCTTTATACTTAAACCAAAGAGCCAAATCTAGTAACGATATACTAAACATAAAGTTCAAAACTCAATGTTCAAAGTTCAATGTTACTTCACATTCACTTCCGGATGAATCTCTATGCCAAACTTCTGCTTCACATCCTCCTGGATGGTCTCACAGAGTTTTACGATTTCCTCGCCCGTAGCGCCGCCACGATTCACTAGCACCAGTGCCTGCTTATCATGCACACCGGCCCGTCCCAGACTCTTTCCCTTCCATCCACACTGATCAATCATCCAGCCAGCCGGAATCTTTTCATGAGAATCATCGATTGTATAATGAGGCATACCCGGATAAAGAGCAGCCAGTTCTTGGTACTTAGCCTTCTCTACAATAGGATTCATAAAGAAACTGCCTGCATTACCCAATACCTTAGGATCAGGCAATTTTGCCTCTCTAATTTCTATGATGACATCACGAAGTTGCTGGGCTGTAGGCTCAGCAATACGCTTAGCCTCGAGCGCAGAACGGATATTACCATAATCCAGATCCGGACGGAAGGTCTTCTGCAAACGGTAAATCACATGCGTCACCAGATACTTATCCTTCCACTCATGCTTAAATTTACTCTGACGGTAACTATACTCGCAGTCAGCATTATCAAACACCACTACCCTGCCCGTAGCTATCTCAACCGCTTCCACCTTATATATAATATCCTTGGCTTCCACACCATAGGCACCAATATTCTGAACCGCACTGGCACCTACTTCACCCGGAATAATACTCAGATTTTCAACTCCATGATAGCCATGCTCTACGGCATAAGCTACCACATCATCAAACACCTCACCACTACCACAGGAAAGGAATACCCAATCCGGATTGCACAAAGCATCATCCGCCTCTGCAGCTGCCAAGGTCTTGTTGTCTAGAACCTCAATACCCATAATAGCCGAATGGAGCACCGTACCTGCATAATCACCGGTCAGCAAGAGATTGCTGCCACCACCCAGAATGAGCAGCGGCTGATCTGCCTCTGTCAGCAAGCCCACAATTTGCCGGGCTTCCTCAACCGATTCATACTCCAGAAACCTGCTGCATTTGGCATCAATGCCAAACGTATTGTGAGCCAAAAGGCCATAGTTACGAATATCCTTCATATCTGGTTAAACTATTACTACTAACTAAAAAGCTACATATTCAGTTTGATCAGTTCCCATTTTCCTCCATTTTTTTTGAAAGTAAGAGAGGTTTCCATACCATTGGCGATACCACGAATCACGAAGATTTTCTGGTTGCTTTCGGTATATTTCTGACCATAGATAACATTGTAAATCATGCCATGAGGTAGTTCTGGCGCAAAGGCAGGCCATGATTCCGGTTCTATATCGCCTGTCATCGTACTGAAATCATCATCAGGATCAGGGCCGGTAAACTTCACCGGATTATGGATGTGGCGAGCCTGGAAAGCAGTATCAGTAGCAAAATGGCCGTAAAACTTCAGGAAACTGGCATTATTATTCTGATACATAGGCTTGTAGCAGATGCTAGTCATCATCCACTGACCATTGATGCGATTAAACACAAACTGCTGAACTGTCTTTCTACTATAGAACACCTTTTCTATTACTACATGATCGATAGTAGTATCCTTCATCAGTTTCATCTGTTTCTGATTATCAAAAATCAGCGTGTAATAATCCTGGCGCATGAAGAAATGCTCCATCTTCCAATGTTTTTTTTCTATCTTCTTGGTCAGTTTCTTACCGTGATATACCGGCAACGGGAAGACAATACGACTTTTCTGCAACTTTCTGTTAGCTGCAAAATTAAACACAAAATCATCAAAAAGCTCGTCAGCCGCCTTTGGCATCGGAGTCTCCTCTATCAGCTGTTCTGTAGAGTCCATCGCTTGGGTGTCGGCAATTACCGTATCAGATGAAGCCGAATCAATGGCAGGCGCAGGCTTCTTGTCTGTGCATCCCACAGACGTGAAACAAACGATGGTAAGCACCGCCATTAACACCGTTAATAAACAGAGTTTTTTCATAAACCTATTAAATTTCTCAAATTTTCCATGCAAAAGTACAACTTTCTTTTGAATTATTTCATCTTTTAAGCAAAAAATGTTATCTTTGCAGTCAAAAAAGATAAAAATATAGATATGTTATTAGAAAAAATAGACGAACTCTTGAAAGAAGTGAGCACTTTGACTGCCCAAAACGCAGAAGAAGTAGAACAGCTTCGAATCAAGTATCTGAGCAAGAAGGGCGAGATTAATGCCCTCATGGCCGACTTCCGCACAGTGCCAGCCGACCAAAAGAAAGAGGTTGGTGTAAAAATCAACGAACTGAAGAACGCAGCCCTTGAGAAGATCAACGGACTGAAGGAGCAGATGGAAGAAGCCGAGGCATCAAGCGATGATATCGACTTGACCCGTACCGCCTACCCTGTAGCACTCGGAACCCGCCATCCACTGACCGTAGTGAAGAATCAGATTATCGACATTTTCGCTCGCATGGGCTTTACCCTTTTCCAGGGTCCTGAGGTAGATGACGACAAGCACGTATTTACGATGCTCAACTTTGCTGCCGACCACCCAGCCCGCGATATGCAGGACACCTTCTTTATAGAGAAGACCAACAGCGACGACGTTACCAAGAATGTGCTCCTCCGCAGCCATACATCTAACGACGAGGCTCACTATATGGAAACTCATGAGCCACCTATCCGTGTGCTCTGCCCAGGCCGCGTTTACCGTAACGAAGCTATCAGCGCCCGCGCTCACTGTTTCTTCCATCAGGTAGAAGGTCTCTATGTAGATAAGAATGTAAGTTTCACCGACCTCAAGCAGGTGCTCCTTACCTTTGCCCGTGAGATGTTTGGTGCAGATACCAAGATTCGTCTCCGTCCTAGCTACTTCCCATTCACAGAGCCTAGTGCCGAGATGGATATCTCCTGCAACATCTGTGGCGGTAAGGGTTGCAACTTCTGCAAGCATACCGGATGGGTTGAGATTTTAGGTTGCGGTATGGTTGACCCTCATGATCTTGAGGCTTGCGGTATCGACAGCAATGTCTATACGGGTTATGCCTTCGGTATGGGTGTTGAGCGTATCACCAACTTGAAATATCGCGTGAGCGACCTTCGTCTCTTCTCTGAGAACGATACTCGTTTCTTGCGCGAGTTTGAGTCTGCGAAGTAAAAGATACTCAACATATAAATTAATTTATGGCTATGAAGAAAAATTTAACTAAACCTGTCATCGCAGTCCTGTTGGGCGCCTTGACATTCAGTTCTTGCATCGGCTCATTTGGTCTGACAAATTCCGTACTTGACTGGAACAAGAGAGCAACAGACAACAAGTTTGTAAACGAGATTATCTTCGTGCTTATCTCTCCAGCTTACGCAGTATGTTCATTTGCAGACCTTCTCGTTCTCAACTCTATCGAGTTCTGGACAGGCAACAAGGTGATTGGCCAGGTAGGAACTACTAAGGACGTAATGGGTAAGGATGGTCGCATGTATGCCATCAAGACATTGAAGAATGGCTACGAGATTACCGACCCAGATGGTGAGAAATCATACTTTGTGTTCGACAAGAAGCACAAGAGTTGGTCATACAGCAAGGATGGCGATATCCGTGAGCTTTTCAGCTTCAACGAGGATGGCAGCATCCAGGCTTGCTTGCCAAGTGGCGAGAAGATCAACGTCCCAGCAGATGCCAATGGTTTATACCAGGTCCGCATGGCTATGAATGATGGTTTGTTCTATGCATTTAACAAGTAAATAATCATAACAATTCCAGCCCGATAAAAGTGACTTTTATCGGGCTTTTTTATAATCTCCTTTCTCTTTTCCTAAGCAAGTTCATATTTCTCCGTTCCCAACCAAACTCTCCTTAGAATGCCCAAATGCAAAAAAGTGATTAAAGAAAGCAAAGAAGTGCCTTCACCACCCTTCACCCGTAACTCTCTGATCATCAAAAGAATCGCCAAAAAGTTGAAGGGTGAAGGTTTGAAAACTCTTTTTTATATATACGCGTGAAGGATTAGGGTAAAAACCGAAAAAGACCCTAGGGTCAAAAATCGGGAAAACCCTAAAAAAAAGAATATAATATAAAGATTAAAAATACACCCTTCACCTTCACCTCCCAAAAATCACATCCAAAATTCTGTTCTGCATTCAACAGAAAATCATCTGCAGCAATCTGTGCCGGGATATATAATCAGGAGACAATTCTCTTTCGGAGATATCATTTTATCCTTCGGAGATATTTTCCTATTTATCGGAGATATTATTTTATCCTTCGGAGATAATTTTCTATTCTTCGGAAATATTTCTTCGAATTTCAAGAAGGAGAAGGCATAAAAATATAATTTTTGCCAACTTTATTTCCCGAATCCACACAATTGTCACAAATCGCATAGCTATGAAACAGAAAAGAATGTATCTTTGCTGCATCAATCATAAAGGTTGATGTAGTTATGGTCTCGTCATGACTGCCAAATCTGGCTGACGCAAATGCATTACAACCAGTGACATTCATCAAAACTTGCAACCATCTACAATATTTTTCAGTTTTTCTCGTTAATAAAAGTATGAAAAATAGATTATTGATACTCACAATATGCCTCATCGCAACCATAAAGATGATGGCGCAGGAGTTTACCCTTCACGGCAAAGTGGTAGACGAGAACAACCAGCCACTGGAGTTTGCCATCGTTTCGGTGGCTAGCCAAGGAAAGACTGCCGTTACTTCGCTCAAGGGAGACTATAGCCTCAAACTGCATTCTGCAGACAGCGTGGTAGTCAAATTCTCATATATCGGTTTCAAGACAAAAACAAAAGTGCTGAGAAGACCGCGAGGAAAACAAACCCTACAGGTGGTACTTCGCGAAGCATCCACCACCCTCGATGAGGTGAATATCAAGGGAGAGAAAATACAGTCGGACCAGATACAGGAGCTGAAGACTAAGGACATGAAGATGACGCCATCTGCCAACGGAAATGGGGTGGAAAGTCTGGTTCAGCAACAGGCTGGCGTGAGTACCCACAACGAACTCTCTTCGCAATACAATGTGCGTGGCGGAGCCTTCGATGAGAACTCAGTATACATCAACAACGTAGAAGTATTCCGCCCATTCCTGGTTCGCAGCGGACAGCAGGAAGGCCTCTCCGTCATCAACCCTTATATGGTAGATAAAATCGGTTTCTCAACCGGAGGATATGCTGCCAAATACGGAGACAAGATGAGTTCGGCTCTCGACATCACCTACAAAACCCTGAAAGCAAAAAGCAAGAAGCCGGTGGTTGAAGGCAGTCTGGCTGCCAGTCTGCTGGGTGCTGACGCATACATCGGTCTGGGAACCCAGAAACTTTCATGGCTCAACAGCGTGCGCTACAAAACTACCTCTTACCTGCTCGGTTCGATGGAAACCAAAGGCGAATACAAGCCAAACTATCTGGACTATCAGACTTATCTGAGTTACCAGCCCAACAAACGCTGGAAGCTTGACTTCATAGGCTACATCTCTGATAATCACTACAACTTCGAACCGGAAGACCGAGAAACGAAGTTCGGAACAATGGAAAATGTAAAGAGCTTCAGAGTATATTTTGACGGTCAGGAGAAAGACCGTTTCCTCACCTACTTCGGTACACTCGGCATTACCCGACAGTTTACAGCCAACACCAGTCTCTCGCTTCTGGGCAGTGCTTTCTATACCAAGGAACAGGAGAAATATGACATTCAGGGACAATATTGGCTCGATGAGACCGAGACCTCAGAAAACCTGGGTGTAGGTACCTATTTCGAACATGCCCGAAACTATCTTACGGCTCGCGTGATGAGTGCCAAGCTGATGCTCAAGCACAAGGTGAAGAAACATCAGATGGAGGCCGCAGTAAGTCTGAAGCGTGAACATATCGAGGAGAATTCAGTAGAATATGAGATGCGCGATTCTGCAGGATACAGTATTCCTCACAATGGCAAAGACCTCTATATGGTTTATTCACTGAAGGCTCGCAACGAACTGAATGCCAACCGAATGGAGGCTTACATCCAGGACACCTACCGTTTTTCGGGAGGAACAGCCGACAGTACCGGGAACGGACAGACTCATTACACCCTGAACTATGGTATCAGAATGAGTCATTGGAATTTCAACAGAGAAACCATCGTGAGTCCTCGTCTGTCGCTCGCCATCATACCAGCCAACCATGAGAATACAACTCTCCGTTTTGCGGCAGGTCTGTATTATCAGGCTCCATTCTTCAAGGAATTGAGAGATACATCTACGGTGAACGGCATAACCATCGCATCGCTGAACGAGAAAATCAAGAGTCAGCGAAGCATCCACTTCATCGCCGGCTACGACTATAGGTTCAAGCTAGGAGACCAACGCTATAAATTCTCTGCCGAAGCCTATTACAAGGCTTTGAGCAATCTGGTTCCTTATTCGGTTAGCAACGTGAAGGTTGTTTATTACGGACAGAACGAATGCAGCGGTCATGCGGCAGGACTCGATTTCAAACTCTACGGAGAATTTGTTCCGGGTACAGATTCCTGGCTCAGTCTTTCGCTCATGGATACAAAGATGAAACTGGGTGGCAAGAGCATCCCTTTGCCTACCGACCAGCGCTATGCCGTAAACCTCTTCTTCACCGATTATTTCCCTGGCAGCAAGAAATGGCGCATGTCTTTGAAACTCGCCTTTGCCGATGGCCTTCCTTTTGCAGCACCCCACAGAGAGCTGGAGACCAACAGTTTCCGTGCCACCGCCTATCGCCGTGCAGATATCGGTATGAGCTATCAGTTGCTCGACAACAGCCGCCGTGAGAAGAAGACCTTCCTGAAGAATGTGATGCTGGGGGTAGATTGTCTCAACCTCTTCGGCATAGACAACGTAAACAGCTATTACTGGGTGACAGATGTAACCAGCCAACAATACGCCGTACCTAATTATCTTACCGGCAGACAGCTCAATGCCCGTATTCTTTTGGAATTTTAGAACCAAATAATAGTGATTTTTTACATTATTCTAAATATTTAACCGTAGATAGTTCGCTATCTGCGGTTTTTTTCGTATCTTTGCGCCCGAATTATGCGATGATTGTTCGTCCGCTCATCCCATGGATTCAAGAAACCATTCTATAAAGAATAAAGAAATAATACATAATAATCAATTATGAGCAAACAAGTAGAAAAGATTAAGGAGCTGATCGCTAAGCGCGAACAGGCTCGTCTTGGCGGTGGCGAGAAGGCCATCGAGAAGCAGCATGCACGTGGCAAATATACCGCTCGTGAGCGTATCGAAATGTTGGTAGATGCTGGCAGTTTCGAGGAGTATGATATGTTCAAGTTGCATCGTTGCACTAACTTTGGCATGGAGAAGAAGCAGTACCTCGGTGATGGTGTAGTAGCTGGTAGCGCTACTGTAGCCGGCCGTCTGGTTTACGTATATGCTCAGGACTTCACCGTAAATGGTGGTTCACTCTCTGAGACTATGGCACAGAAAATCTGCAAGGTAATGGATATGGCTATGACTATGGGTGCACCTGTTATCTGCATGAACGACTCAGGTGGTGCCCGCATTCAGGAAGGTATCTGCGCCCTCGCTGGTTACGGTGAGATCTTCGAGCGCAACATCCTCGCTTCTGGTGTCATCCCACAGATTTCTGCTATCATGGGCCCTTGCGCCGGTGGTGCTGTTTACTCTCCAGGTTTGACCGACTTCATCATCATGAAGGAGCAGACTTCTTACATGTTCCTGACTGGTCCTAAGGTAGTAAAGACCGTAACCGGTGAGGACATCGATGCAGAGCACCTCGGTGGTGCATCTGTTCATGCAACCAAGAGTGGTGTAACCCACTTCGCTGCTAAGACTGAGGAAGAGGCTATCGAGATGATCAAGAGCCTGCTCTCTTACATCCCTAGCAACAATACAGAAGAAGCTCCACGCGTTGAGTGCACAGACCCAATCGACCGTATGGACGATACTCTGAACGAGATTATCCCAGACGATCCAAACCAGGCTTACGATATGTATAAGGTGATTGGTGCAGTAACCGATAACGGTGAGTTCTTCGAGGTTCAGCCTAAGTTCGCCAAGAACATCATCACTGGTTTCGCCCGCTTCAATGGTCAGAGCGTTGGTATCGTAGCCAACCAGCCATCAGCTTACGCAGGTGTACTCGATGTAAACGCTAGCCGCAAGGCAGCACGCTTCGTTCGTTTCTGCGATGCCTTCAATATTCCTATCGTATCTCTCGTAGACGTACCAGGATTCTTGCCAGGTACAGGTCAGGAGTACAACGCTGTCATCCTCCACGGTGCACAGTTGCTCTACGCTTACGGCGAGGCTACCGTGCCAAAGATTACTATCACATTGCGTAAGAGCTATGGTGGTAGCCACATCGTGATGGGTTGCAAGCAGTTGCGTGCCGACCTGAACTTCGCTTGGCCATCTTCAGAGATTGCTGTAATGGGTGCCAGCGGTGCCGTTGCCGTTCTCTGTGGTAAGGAAGCTAAGGCTAAGAAGGAAGCTGGCGAGGATGTAAAGGCATTCCTGGCTGAGAAGGAGCAGGAGTATACTGACAAGTTTGCTAATCCATATCAGGCAGCTCAGTATGGTTACATCGATGACGTCATCGAGCCACGTAACACCCGTTTCCGCATCTGCCGTGGTTTGGCTCAGCTCGCTACCAAGCGTCAGAGCTTGCCAGCTAAGAAGCATGGCTGTATGCCAATGTAATGATATAATTAAACATTAGAATAAATGGATAAGAATATTTATGCTGCGATTGCCATGGCACTCTATGAGTATCAGGGCAATAACGTACACGACAAGGAGCCTGGCATCATCACTATCAAGCCACGTCAGACGATGTGGAACGCCAAGTTCTTGAGTTTAACAGCTAAACCATAATGTAATAGAAATGAAAGAGTTTAAATATACAATTGACGGAAAAGAATACAAGGTTCAGATTGACGCTGTTGAGGGTAACATCGCAAGCGTGAACGTGAATGGCGAAGCTTACAAGGTTGAGATGGAACAGGAGGCTGAGCCAGAGAAGAAGAAGGTTGTGCTTGGTCAGCCAGCTGCAGCATCTGATGATGCTGAGGCTACTCCAGCTGCCAACGTAAATACAGCCAATGCTGTAAAGGCTCCTCTCCCTGGTACTATCACCAGCATCGAGGTAGCTGTTGGTCAGGAGGTAAAGGCAGGTGATACTGTTGTCGTTCTCGAGGCTATGAAGATGCAGAACAACATCGAGGCAGAGAAGGATGGCAAGGTTACAGCTATCTGCGTTAAGCCTGGTCAGGCTGTGCTCGAAGAGGATGCACTCGTAGTTATCGAGTAAATCAAGAATTTGAGAATGAGAGAATTATACTTCCAGAATCGGGATTATAATTCGGGTTCTTATAAAGAATATCAAAGGTCGCAAGCTGTTAATTGTTTGCGACCTTTTTCTATACTGCTGTATGAGCATAAACTGCTATACAAAGTATTTTTTTTACTAAAGAAAAAAGACATAAAGTACTATAAAATGATAGATTTAACAGAAGAACAGATAGAAAGATACAGCCGCCACATCCTCCTTCAGGATGTAGGCCTCGAGGGGCAGGAAAAGCTCCTCAATGCCAAGGTGCTCATCATTGGTGCCGGAGGATTGGGTTCCCCAGTTGCCCTCTACCTCGCTGCGGCTGGCGTGGGACATATCGGTATCGTAGATGCCGATGTGGTTGACCTCAGCAACCTGCAACGACAAGTCATTCACCAGACCAAGGACTTGAACACCCCTAAGGTGAAAAGCGCCAAGGAGAAGATGATTGCCATCAATCCTGATGTGGAGGTAAAAACCTACCATACCTTCCTCGCCTCAGACAATGCCGAGGAAATCATCAAGCCATGGGATTTCATCATCGATTGCACCGATAACTTCCCGGTGAAGTTCCTCATCAATGATGCCTGCGTGCGCCTGGACAAGGCATTCTCGCATGGCGGCATCCTGAGATTCCAGGGACAGACCTTTACCCATCTCCCAGGCACAGCATGTTACCGTTGCTTCTTCAAGGAGCCACCTCCAGCAGGCGCTGTTCCTACCAGTAGCCAGGCAGGCGTTTTGGGTGCCATCGCCGGAATGCTCGGAACCATCCAGGCAGCAGAGGCTTTGAAGTACTTCCTCGGTGTAGGCGATCTGCTTACCGACCGATTGCTCACCTTCGACGCCAAGACGATGAACTTCCGCACCATCAAGGTAAAGAAGCGTGCATCCTGCGAAATCTGTGGGACCAGGAAACAGAAGCAAGAATGAAGAAAAGATTTGTATAACAAGAAAGTAAAGTCACAATACTCAGCACCATCTGCCGGATATTGTGACTTTTTTTGTAGAACCGTCCCAAGCCCAATAAAGAGCAAAAACCTTGATTATAAGATACTTTAAAAACATTTCTCCCATTTTTCTTGCATGATTCAGATAATAATCGTAAATTTGCAGCAGATAAAATACGCAAGCTTATGAAAGAGAAAAGATATACATTGCCAGAAGAACAGAAAGATGCAGCTTTCGCAGCAGAGCCAGCACCAGCCTATCACGGAAATGCCGCCATAGCACTTCCCGAGGATGAATGTGCAGAAGAAGATATTGACTGGAACAAGATTCCTGTTGGCTGGCATCCGGCTAATGAAGAAGAAGCCATGGCTAGGATAGAAGCTATTGAGGCGGAGTATGAAAGGACAGGCATTAGCTATAGTGTAGAAGAGTTTTTCAATAAACTAAACGAAGAACGAACATGGCTAAAGTAACACTACGCAATAGCTTTCTTCAAATTTATAAAGAAACAACCGACTATAGTTATCAAAACTTTGGTCGACTTTGCGTTCAAAGATTTGACGAAAGCTTGCAAGCAATAATAAACAGACTTTGCAAACATCCTCTTTCTTCACCCAAAGAGCCATTGCTTAAGCGATTCCACCGCCCTTACCATAGTGCGATTATCAAGGAGAATTGGAAGATTATCTATCGCTACGACGAAGCCAACGACCTCGTCATTTTCGTAGATTTATGGGATATGAGAAGAAGCCCTAGATATCTGATTAGACAATTCAAAAGAAAACTATAAAGGAAAAAGCTTATGAAGGAGAAAAGATATACATTACAAGAAGAGCAGCCGACTCCTATTGACTGGCATCCGGCTAATGAAGAAGAAGCCGTGGCTAGAAGATTGGAAGCGTTCTATCAATATAGAAGATTTTAGAAAGAACTGCAAGAAGAAGCTGAAATCGCTGTTCTTGACAAAGAATGGAATTTAACCTATAATGCTCTTCGGGGATAAAGATTCTTTCTGGGCAAAAGCTTTAAAAAGAGTTCCACCTATAATATATTTTCCCCAGCTCTGACACTCGGAATAGGATTCTAGCGACCCCGCGTTTCACGGGGGCGCTAGAACTAAATATAGAATATCAATCTCGTAATAAACCAATCTCACTTCCAAATTCCGTCTTTATTCCTCTTTATATGCCTCATACTCCTCACGAGAGATTGGAGTCTCTGGGTCAACAATCAACACTTCATCATAGGTCAAGCCATAGAGATGATAGACGAGGAAGTCGATTTGATTCTCCCAAGCGGTGGTGTCGGCTTGTTTATCTTTATTTTTTACCATCAAGATGGCATCTACCTTTTCTTCAATAGCCATATATTCCTCAGGTATTTTAAAAGGCAATGCAGATATTGTAGCCGCTTTCAGAGTATATGCACCACCAGCAGTCATAACACCTATATAATGAAAATAATGGTGCATCAATTTACTATTTAGCCATCCCAACAAATATCTTATAGGAATATCTGTAGAGGTCAAAATATAGCCATTACTTGGCAAATAGTGTTGCTTATCATCATAAGCAAAAGCCCAGTTGTTTGCTGTTAAGCCCCAAATTACCTTTTCATTTTTTTCAAATTCAGGATAATAACTAGCAGCACATCTTTGTAAAGCATACCATTCATAACGTTTTCCAGTTTCTTCTTGATTTCTATCCAACAAAGCCTCTTTATGAATAAGTAAATGCTGATAAATCGCAGGAAAATCTTCTTTCAAAAGAGACTCTGCTTTTTCAGAAGCCCCTTTTAACTCCATATCTTCATGTAATGGGAAATGCCATGGCAAAAAGAGTAAATTTTCATCACTCTCATTATAATACCATTTTCTTATATTTCTTCCTTGAAGCATATTCTTGATTACCTCTTTGTTTCTTGCATCTTGAGCTATGAGACTATCTTTTTGCTCATCAGTAATAATGAAAGCAGGATTATAGCCAGTGGTAACACCACGATAAATGTTCACTCCTTTTAAAGAAGCAAGACTATAGCTATCCTTTTCTATTTTGCGTTTTAAAAGAAGCCCTGCCACATCTGAAAAAGACCATTCATTTTCATCTAAGAACTCCTGTGGATAGAAACCAAAGAGTTCTAGCTTTTCAGCAAATTCCATACGAAATTGCTTCGCATCCAATTTATAAAATCGCTCATACACGAATCTATTATTCGTAACAGGCAATGATTTACGAACATTAATAACAACACTTGAAACCAGAATATTCTCAAATACCTCGACCTGTTCAAAATTAATAAGAGCATTAATCAGATTACCCACCAGAAATTTTCTAACTGCTTTTCCGTAGCCTGTATAAAAGAACTTGTTAGTTGTTATGTAACTAAGGATTCCATCTTTTGCCAACAAATTCATACCATGTTCTATAAAGTATATACTCAAATCCGCAGTACCACTATACACAGTATAATCCTTTTTCAAAGTACTAGCAATATTCTTTAATTTCTTCGCTTCAACATACGGCGGATTACCAATCACAATATCAAATCCGCCCTGCTCGAATACATCCGCAAAATATGTATGCCAAAGGAAGAACTGGTCATTTGGAATCTCCAATTCATCTACAGCATCCTGCACTTCATGGTTTCCCTCGGCACAAACCTTGATGTAATCCTTCACATACTTATCTATTTGCTGGCGACGCTGAGCACGCAAGGTATGATCGGTGATACTAAAATATGATTTTACTAAATCCTGGATGATTTTCTGTACATCTGTTTCCTCAAAACCCAACGAGAGAACACCACGAGTTTTCTTGGTATCCTTACCTGTCTTCAGCTTCTTGGAAGTAACATCCAAGTCTACCCCTTTATAACTCTCCAGCAACGAGTTGCCCTGCATAATCTTAAAGTCGAGATTAGGCAAAGGCATCGGCTCCTTTTCATCGATGATAAGAGCAAGCCAGAAACGGAGACGGGCGATATCTACGGCTCCCTTCTCTATATCAACACCATAAATGTTGTTCTGAATGATATGGCGCTTGATGTCGGCAGCATTATCCTCCTCGAAGATTTCGAGAGACTTGCGGCATGCATAGAGTTCACGGAGTAAGCCCATAGGGAAAGCTCCCGAACCGATGGCAGGGTCACAAATCTTCACGTTTATCAACTTCCGGTCGATAGACATGGCAAGTTCTGAAGAAGCTCCACCCAGCTCCTCCACATCATTAGTTTTCACAAAGTTAGCAATATGTTCCTTAACCTCTGCACCATCTATGCCAGTTTGCAGATACGCCGTCAACGACTCCTGACACATGTAACGAACGATTTCCTTTGGGGTATAGAAGGCTCCCTTGTCCTTGTTGTCCTCCAAAAGATTCTCGAAAATCTTGCCAAGCATCTCCGGATCAACTCCCACCTCGGCATCATTCGGATCGTTCTCATCAATCGTAAAGTTGTAACTATCAAAGAAATCAAAAAGCGACTGGAACATTCCGGCAGGGAAAACTGATTCTACTTCATCTATCTTCTCCTGCTGGAAAAGTCCACCATTAAGATAAGGAATTTCATCGGCATTCGGAATATACTTCACCCCTACTCCGTTAACCAAAGGCGCACTACTTCGGTCCTCTGGCTTGGTATTGAGCAAGCCAAAGAACATCGGTTCAAGCACCTTGTCCAGGAAATCTTCCTTTACCTCATCAGAGGCATCATAGAACAAATCGTGCATGTAATGCAGATTGCCAGCAAGCCATCCCTTACTCTGCAGGAAATAAAGGAACACGATACGACCCATCATCTTCTTGATATAATCGCGCACCAGTTTATCATCTTCCTTAAAGGATGTAAAGTATTGAACATCTGGCTCTCCTGTTTCCTGCTCCACCCATTTGTTTCCCTTCTTTACGTATTCCTTACCTGTGAGGAACTTCACAAATTCAGCATACTGCTTGCGGTAAGCAGCAAAGAAATCATCTGAAAGAGCCTCAACAGAGAAGGCCTTCTTGATTTCCAAAAACTCATTTGCCTTCTTCTGTAAATCCACAAAACGCGAAACAGGGGTCTTATAATACGCCTTCTCATCACCAAACACATAGGTGAACCGCTTGGTGCTAGTAGCATCTTCCTTCAAGTCGCAAATCAAAGACAGACGCCAGTTGGTTCCATCATTAAATACCGCCAAGGCAGCATCAAAGCCATAGCCCAGATAAGGACGAATCAGATTGCGAAGCCCCACCTTGCGGCGCAGCACCGAACCATCCTCCATTTCATAATAGAAGAATCCTAACTCATAATTATCTTGCGTTGTCATGCTGCCCAGGAAATATCCCTTGCGGTCTTCGGCATCCTCGTCCAAAACCTCAGCATTCACACGCACCTTGTCGGCATGAAAGTAATCCTGCAGCAACATCTGCCACTTTGAAAGATTGAACTTCGACTGAAAGAGTCGCTTAAATGTTTCTTTATTATATGTTGCCATAACTATCTTTATTTTTTCTGTTCTTACACCTTATTATATAGAGAGACTTAGATGAATGACTCAGATACCACAATCTGCGGTTCCAAGATTTCCTCGTTTCTTTCCTCATCGGTATCCAGCGGAATGTTGTAGCGATCAAAGAGTTCATCTATCTTGTCTATGATTTGCGCTACGAGGTCTTCGGTGGATGGTTTCTGCTTCTTTACCTGGCGATTGAAACTGTTGATGCTGGAATTGAGTCCGATGAAGACACCCAGTTCCACAATCTGCTCCAACTTCTTGATTTGCGCCACAGTCTTCTCCGCATTCACAGCATTCAAGGCTCGGTTCATCGTACGGAGAATGCTCAGCACGGCATTGGTCGATTTATCTTTCTTCCTGTTCTCCATGCTTTCGGCATCCACCACCTTTCTTACCACCTTCTGGTAGGATTCCAATGCCAGTTTCACCTGCTCGTAATGGAAATCCATCACCTTTGCAAAGTCACCCGGCTTCTCCTCCATCTCAGCCTTCATGATGTCCATCGCATCCAAGAATGGGATAGACAAAGCCTTGCCGTCAGTCTTAACCCAATAATACTCCACCTTCTGAGGCGAAGAAAGATAGACGATGGTAGAATGAGGATGTTTTCCGATTTCCCTTACCGTTCGGCTCTTCATCGGCAAAGCCTTGATGCTGTTGTAGAGCTTGCGATGGGTGCGATAAAGTTCACGGGCTTCTTCCAGGAACTTCAGGTTTCTATCCACTGCATCCTGAATATCAGGATTAAACATCTGGAACTCTTTCACAATTTCCTCTCTAGAGTAAATCTGCGCATCCTCGCCAAAGGCTGAATGGAAGCCCTGCAACTTGATGAGGGCGTTGCTATAGAGATGAATCTCCTGGTTGCCCTGCATCGACGGATAGAACATGTAGTTGTATATCTTGTCTGCCACCGAACCGATACGGTTGACACGACCGATGCGCTGCATCAATCGGGTAGCATTCCATGGCGAATCGTAGTTGATGATGACGTTGGCACGATGCAGATTGACACCTTCGGCAAGCACATCAGAAGTAATCACGATGTTAAATTCATCCGATTGCTCGGCATAGTTGGCATCAAAGCACTTACGGAGAACATCCTGCCTGTTGGTACGATTGCTGGCACAGACATCCAGAATGTCGTGACGATGCAGACGATTCTGCAGCTGCTCCGTCAGATAATTCACGGTATCTACGCTCTCTGAGAAGATGACTAGTTTGCCTGTAGGATTTATCTCCTTATCAAAGAATTCATGTTTCAGTTTATCGATAAACAGTTCCAGCTTTGGGTCTTCGCTTATCTCATCCCATTTTCTGCAAAGCGCCTTCAAATTCTCAGCATCTTCTTTCAGCATCTCCAGGAACCGCTCGCTGAAATCCTCACCTTTAAAGACCGTATCTTCCTCTTTCAATCCTTTTTCTACGGCATATTCTATGATGCGGTCCAGTTCCCAGCCCTTGGCTTGCTTATCCTTCACGTTGATATCGGGAGCAATATTCACCTTGTTCTGGTCAAACATCTTAATCATATCCTCGGTAATGCGGAGGAAGGTGTGGAGCGAACGGCGGAAGGCATAGAAACTGCTCTCCAATCGCTTGACCATGTGAACACGATAGATACCTGTCAGCATGGTGGAAATATGAAGGGCAGTAGGATACTTCTTGCGCGCCTCGCCCTGCAAGAACTCCACGGCACGATAGCGGGCATAGTGCAAGCCCTTGCCTGTGGGATTATCTTCGGGATGAGGCGTATCGGTAAGAATCGCCATCGTACTATAGAAGAGATCGTTCAAACCGCCATTTAATTCATACATCAATTCGTTAGGAGGCAGAATATCCGGGAATACGATGTGCTGGTCATCCAAATCTTTCTTGTAGGCAGGCACATTCTTGATATTGTTTCTAGTTCGTCTAACCGTCACCTTATCAATCACTTGCGTTCTTATCTTCTCGTAGAGGTCATCGGTACGCTTGGCAAATTCTGCATTTCTTTCGTTCTTCTTGTCTAACTTACGCTCACGCATCAGCTTATCATATTCTTCTATCCATGGAGAGAAGGTTACAGGCAGATTCTGGATGCCTTCGATGGTGGAATAGCGGGCATTCTGGAAGAGAAGCAAGAGATTCAGAAGATCGGTTGGACGATTATTGAGCGGAGTAGCCGAAAGCAGCATCACCTTCTTGTGATGGCCTTTTACCAAACCTTCGTTTATGCGAGGAGTCTTGCAGATTAACTGCAAATCATCGTATCTGCCAGCGGTGGCTCCACGGAAGTTATGCGCCTCATCAACAATCACCAGGTCATACTCTCCCTTTTCACGGAAGTTGCCCTCGCCCTCTATGATTTTATTCAGACTGCCATTGCTCACAAACTGGGCGTAGCGCTTGATACCGAAAAGCTTGAAAGTATCAGTCCAGTTCTTTTCCAAGGCTGGCGGATAAACCACCAGGATATTGGTGTATCTTCCATTTGCTTCTACAAATCGCTTGGCAATCATCGTGGCAACAATGGTCTTACCCAAACCCACCACATCGGCAAGGAAGAAGCCATTGTGCTGCATCAGCATCTGATAACCCTGAATCACGGCATCGTGCTGATAGCGGATATCCTTCACACCCTCAGGCATTTCCATCGTAAAGTCATCCTCCACCTGCGAACCGAAAGTATCTATCAGCACCTTCATGTAGAGTTCGTATGGTGTAGGCAACTGGGCAAGATGAGTCTTCGCCTTCATCTGTTCGATGTCTTGCAGATTCAGAGGAACGGCCTGCTCCCAAAGCTGCTCAAATTCCTGCTTGCAATATTCCACATCATCATAATCTTTCATCGCCACGTTCAACTCATACTGGTTGCTAGGCATGGTTCCCATACCGGAATCGGATAGATTAGAGGACCCCATGATAACCCAGCCATCAGAGTTTGGATTATGGTTTTCCGGGAGAAGAAGATAGAATTTGGCATGGAGGTTTTTGCTTCGATGGATACGCATCTCCAGTTTTTTGTCGATGATGTCCTGGCAAAACTGAAGGATACCTCTCTCCGTCTGCTCATCATAGCCTGCATTCTTCACCTCCTCAACGAAATCGTGAGAATAGGCATCGATGACGGCTTGTTCATCAATCTGTCCGAAAAAGAGTTTGGATTGCTTACGGAATAGGTTGTCGATATTGATACCTACCAATATCTGTATCTTTTTTACCTGTTCAAATTCCTCACGAAGTTTGAAATAGCCCGAACTTCGGAAATATCCTACTACTGCCTGAAAGGTATGAAAATCAAGCATGTTGTGGGCTATTCCCTTGAACTTCTCGAACAAGGAATTATCTGGAGTATTATTGAAAAACTTAGTGCTCATCTGTTGTATCTCCTAGGGGTATTAGCACTTCCGCCATTCCCCTAAGCAGAAACATTCTTGTTAGTTTGTATAGTTGCTACCAAAACAGAAATGGCGTAGGGAATCTATCACTCGCATTACCCTTGCTCGATTGAGGTCCTAGGAAAACCTTTGGCAACAAGAGTAAGAAGCAACAGAAACCTACGCCAAACTTGCATATATAATAGCACAGGATGTACCCTATCCAAACGAATGGAAAGGGCACACCTATGCCTGTGTACATACACACATAAAGCGAAGGCGCCTACCGCTGTCTTCATCTGAATGCCTCTTTTGAAATTTCCTAGGTTTCAATCGAATCAGAAGAAAACGTAGTACACGTCTTTCTTAATTATGATAGGCCAAGCCATGGATTTTTACCTAGCCAGCGACTCATCGCCAGCCATCCACGGCAAGACAACTGCAAAAGTACGAAAAAGAATTGGGTTCACAAAATTTTGGGTCTTTTTTCTTGCATATCTCATTTACTTTTCTTATCTTTGCCACCAAATTAATAACAATAACATTAAAAAGGAGGTTATTATGCAAGCAACAAAGAACAATACAAAGGAGGAAAACATCAGAAAGTTTAAACAACTCCTAAAACATAAAGAGGAGATGCTCGAAAGAGCAAAACAATATGATGGCATTGACATTTATGCTAAAACAGAAATCCACTATTAGATGAAATCAAAGCTGATTTCGAAAAGTCGGCAAATGATTTAAAAGAGAAATAGTTTCTTGCAAATCCCAAATAAAATTGGTTATAAAGCAGCATATATTCAAGGCTTTTGCCCTTACAGGGCGCAGGGTTACAACACCCTAATACCCAGGGGTGTTGCCCTGGGCTAGGAGCTTCTACCCTTTACCTTTCCGCTACGCGCCGGTGACCGTTGGTTCAGGGCGTGTGGTGGCTAGGAGCTTTGGGGCTTCAGCCCGTGCTTGAACCACATGCGAAACTTGACTCACCTTCGGCAAATGCCCTTCAATTATATAAATGAAGCTACTTTTTGTGATTTTTCTTTTCAAAAAGTTTGTTTTATCAAAGAATCTTTGTATCTTTGCAGCAACAGAACTCGTTTGCATCCCATTAGAACTGCAAGCGAGTCATTTTTTTATATAAAGAAAAAATCTTTTTTCTCTAAACTAATGTCACTATTGCCACACTTCCTGATAACACTCTGGTATTTAGCGTTTTAAGCGTGGCAATAAGGGCATTTTTTATTATCACCTATTGCCACCTATTGCCACACTCTAGTATTTTATTCTTTCCTCTTCACCCAAACCTTATGGCTGCCGCGGCCTAGTGAATCTATCGGCGAAGTCTTGTCATTTGTCAGCTCCTTCAGTTCCATAGAGGCAGCAGTACGGCTCAGGTTGTTGATGGAGGCATAATCGCCTAGGGTGAGGACTCCGTTCTTCTCTATCACCTCCAGGGCTCGGGCGATGCGCTCTTCCTTGGAATAGAGCTGCTTACGGATAACCTTTACACCACCCATATCACGCTCCAGGTCACGGTCGGTTTCACGCTTCACCTCCTTGATAAACTCAGGAGACGCCTTGAAGTTGATGTCTTTCACTCCCACCTTGCGGTACGTCATCTTATCATCTGGATTCAGAATTTCCCTAGGCTTCTCATCCTCGAAAGCGAGGGAGAGGGAGAAGGTGCCGAAACCTTCCAGATTCACGTTGTAACCCATGGAGAGCATGTCTGTCAGCATATCAACCACATCGGTCAATACAGCCTCCGTGGTACTTTCCGAAATACCGCGATGGTAGTTCTGCATCATCTTGACGAACTCTTTTCGGGATAGAGTACGGTTGGTCACCATCTTGGGATAAACTCTGCGCTTGCCATCATAGCGCATATCCCCCATTTCCTGCAATTTGTACTTAGCCATATCAGTTTCCTTTCCTATTTTAGTTTATTAGTATTTCTTATTGCAACAGCCTTTACATCCTATAGTATTTATTGTTATACTTAAGAAGAAAAGACCACAAACCTAGGAAGAAAAGTATTTAATCCTAGGAGAAATCTCCGTTCATAGACACTGAACCGACATTCAAAGTTTATGAACCGCCGTTCAAAGACACTGAACGGACATTCAATGTTTATGAACGAAGATTTCTACTATGCAAAGATACAACTTTATCAGATATAAAACAAGACTTTTCCTGAATATCTTTACTTTTCCGGCCATAATTCTTCGTTTTTTGAGCTTATTTCTTTGCGTATCCCAAATAATTGTATTAACTTTGTAGTCAGATTGCAAACCAAAGACTAAAGGATTGCAAACCAAAGACTAAAGGATTGCAAACCAAAGGTCAAAGGATTGCAAACCAAAGGTCAAAGGATTGCAAGCCAATGACAAAGCAAAAGACTAAGATTAGACATTCTTATGAGTATGAAGATATTAGCAACCAGCGACTGGCACCTGGGCAACCTGTTTCACGGCAACGACCGTCTGCCAGAACACAAGCATTTCCTGAAATGGCTCCTGGAACAAATCGCTGAACAAAAACCTGATGCTCTCCTCATCGCAGGAGACATCTTTGATAACGGAAATCCATCGGCAGCGGCACAGACCGTTTATTACGAGTTTCTTGCCGATGCTACCCAACTGTGCCCGAACATGCAGGTCATCATTACCGCCGGCAACCACGATTCCGCCAGCCGACTGGAGGCTCCCCGTCCGCTGCTCACCCGATACCACGTGGAAATAAGAGGAAACGTAAGGAAAATCTGGCAGCAGGGAGAAAGCAGAAATGACGGAAATGGAGAAGAGGAGAATGGAATGAAAGCAGGAAACAATGAGACCGGCGGACATTGGATCTATTCCTTCGATGACCTCATCATCCCCGTAACCAACGAGGCAGGAGAAGAAGTCATCATCCTCGCCGTACCTTTCCTAAGAAGCGATGTGGTGCAGAACGCCAGTTACTCGCAGGGAGTCAACGACTTTCTGAGAGAACTGACGGCTGAGGCTCGACAGAAATACCCGGGCAGGAAGTGCATCATGATGGCACACATGTACGCCAAGGGTTCGGATATCGCCAAAAAGGATGCGAGCGAGAAAATCATCATCGGCGGACAGGAGGAAGTGGACCTGGAAGGATGGAACGACCATCCTGACTATATGACTTGCGGACACATCCACAAACGGCAACATATCTGGAACACCGACTGGGCAAGATACACGGGAAGTATCCTCCCGATGTCGTTTGCCGAGAAAGACTACACTCACGGCATCGACCTCATCACCATAGAACACGGAGAAGAGGAGGAAGGAAAGGAAACCGGCAAGAGCAAGGAATGGAAAGTAGATTTCCTGGAATACAAGCCTCAGCACGCCCTCCGCATCCTGCCCGAAGATGAGGATGAGCTGACCTTCAAGAAATGGCAGAAGCTCATCAATTCTGAACTCTCAGAGAGAACAGACGGCGAACTGAGCGACCATTTCGACTACGTGATGCTGAAAGTGAAACAGGAGAAACTGACCAGCGATGACATCAAGGAACTGGAGAAACTCGTCAACGAAAAGGATGCCGTGCTCTGCAAAATCCAGCGCATCATCCCACAACTGGACCTCTCCACCATCCAGGGTTCCCAGCACATCACCAGCATAGAAGACATCATCAACCGTCCTCCGCTCGATACGCTGAAGGAAGCCTTCGCCATCAGACACAACGCTCCGATGAACGAAAGACAGGAGAAAATGTTATCCGATTTATTAACGACATCATCATTATGAAATTCCTACAACTCGAAATACTCAACCTCGCTTCGCTTGACAAACAGGGAGGCGAGGTCATCAACTTTGAAGAAGGTGCCTTAGGCGAGAGCACCATCTTCAGCATCGTAGGGCCGACGGGAAGTGGCAAGTCTACCCTACTCGATGCTATCTGTCTGGCTCTCTACAACCGCGCCCCTCGCTACCCCAGGAAGAAAGGAGACAAGAACCAGAGCATCGAGATTTTCGGAGCTGCCGATGCCAGCGAAAACAACCGTCTGGCACCTACCGACAGTAGAAACATCCTGACACGTGGCAAGAAAGAGGGCTACAGCAAACTCACCTTCCTTGCCAACAACGGCAGCATCTACCGCGCAGAATGGCACGTCAGATTCCAAAGGGTGCGCTACGAGAACGCCAAGACTGCGCTTTATAAAATCACGAGAAACGGAGAAGAGATAACAGAGGAAGCTGCCGACTGGAATGAGCTGCCGAACATCATCGGACTCGACTACGACCAGTTTCTCCGTACCGTACTCATCGCCCAAGGCTCGTTTGCCAACTTCCTGACGGCGAAGGAAAACGAGCGGTACGAACTCCTGGAAAAACTCATCGGATGTGAGGAAACTTATACGAACATCGCTACTGAAATCAAGAAGGCGAAAGACCAGGCGACGGATGCCTACAACCAGATGGCAGCATCGGTGGAAGCCGTAAAACAGAACCTGCTGAACGATGAAGAACTTACCCAACTGAAGGAGGAAATCGACCGCCTGGAAAAGGCTGAGAAGGAACTCGACAGCCAGTTGCAAGCCATCTCGAAAGACCTGCAATGGTTTAAGGAAAACGATAAGCAAATCAAACAAATCGCTATCTGCCAGTCAGATATGAAACAAGCAGCAGATGCCATTAAAGCGATGCAAGCCCAGATTCTCCATCTGCAGCTGCACGATGAAGTACAGCCAGCCGTCAACCAGCTGCAGGAAGTAGAGCGACAGACGCAAAGCATCCACGAACAGGAAGAAAACATCCTGAAAGCGGAAGGAAACATCAAAAGTCAAGAGTCTGCCATCAGCGAAAGCGAGAAAGCTCTCGCCAGTCTGAAGGAAGCAGTAAGCAAGGCACAGGAACAGCAGGAAAAGGCGCTGCCGGTCATCGCTGAAGCAAGGGCGCTGAAAACAAAAATGGAAGCGGCTATGCCGAATCTGAAAGAAAAGAAAGAGGCATTAGAGTTGGCTCAGAAAGAGAATCAATCTGCCCAGAAAGACGTGGAGGAAAACGCCCGAAACATCCAAAAATGGGAAGCTGAAACGGAGAAAGCGAACCTTGCCCTCAAAACGACACAAGAAGAGATTGCCAAGCAGAAACAGGTTCTGCACGAAGCGACGCAAGCCGCTGAACAGGCTTGGGAGAAGGAAAGAAATAAGACTGCCGGACAGAATATAGAGGAACTGCAGAGCCATAAATCGGCAGCCGAAAAGAAACTGCAGGATGTCCAGCAAGCCATCAAGGTTGTGGCTCATCTCGATACTGCCACAACAGAAAAGCAGAAGAATGAGGAGCGCATCCTGGTCTTGGGCAAGAGAAACGCAGAGATAGATGAGGCGCTGGGCAAATTAACCATCGAGGCGCTGACCCAAGAGACCCTGACGCTGAGAAATGCCTATACCCTCATGGTGAGTGAGAAATGGGAGATTCATCGTGCCAACCTGACCGAAGGCAAACCTTGTCCGCTCTGTGGCAGCACGACCCATCCTTATCATACCGACAACAGACAGTTTGAGGAAGCCACCACGGAACTCTCGCAACTTCTGAAAGTCAAGGAGGATCTGCTGAAACTGCAGCAGAAACAGGAGAAGGATCTTTCCGGCGAGAGAAAACAGAACGACGGCGAAGTACAGACGCTCCAGAAACAACAGGAAAAGCTCTCGGGTGAAATCGCAACTTACGAAGAGGATTGGAAGGCGCTCATCGCCCAGTATCCAAAGATTCCGAAGGCAGAGGCAGAACTGAAATCGCTCTTGCCTATCTATGAAAACAAGGCGAAAGATGCGAGCAGCAAACTGAGCCTCTTTAACAAGATTCAGAAAGAGATAGAACGGCTGACCCAACTCAAGGATAAGGCTGTAAAGGATGAAGCTGCGTATGAAAGCAAGGCTTCTACTATACAGAACAAAGCCCAAGAAAACACTTCAACCTGCGCAACAAAACTAGCTGACCAAAAAGCACTTACAACCAACCTCACCTCACAGCAGAAGAGTAAGGAGGAGGCTTACGGGAAAGCCCATCAGACATGGAATAGTACCAAGAAGGAAATGGAGGAATGGCAGGAGAAATATAAGCAAATTCTGAATGGCGAAGAACCAGACGCGGCTGAACAAAGACTGACAGCAGCAAAGGATGAGGCAACGAAAGCAGCTGATACTCAGAACGAGAATATTAACAAACTGAAGGCTGAACTCGCCAACAGTAAAGGTTCGCATCAAACCATGCTGTCTCAGAACAAAACGATGAAAGAGAATCTGCAAGAGAAGGAAAAGGAACTCGACCTTTGGATTGAGGAATATAACAAGCAGCTTGAAGAAAAGAGTATCGAAGGAAAAGTCTCCGAAGAGGAAGGCATCGAGGAAAGAAGTATCGAACCAAGCCTTATCAACCGAAATATCATCCGAGAGATGCTTCACTCTGCCGAAGACTGGAATGCTATCCGACGGGAAAAGGACGAAAAGGAGAAAGCCGTGGCTTCAACAACTGCTCTTTACCAGAGTGCAGAAAAGGCGCATCAGCAGCACATGGAACATCAGCCTGCCCAAACCCGTGATGCTCTCTTAGCCATTCAGCAGGAGTATCAGGAAAGAAGCCAGCGCAACGAACTGATTGCTGCCAACGCCAGGATGCAGAACCATCAGGAAGCCGTAAAACTGTTGGGCGACAAGGCTGAGGCTCTGAATCTCGTAACACAGGAAAAGGACGACTGGACAGCCATCACAGATGCCATCGGAGCAGACGGCAAGACGCTGCGCAAGATAGCCCAATGCTATACGCTCAGTTTCCTGATAGCGCACGCCAACCAGGAAATCAAAAAGTTCAACAGCCGTTACGAACTGCAGCAGGTAAAGCATTCGCTGGGCATCCGACTCATCGACCACGACCGTGCCGACGATATCCGAGACACCACCTCCCTATCAGGTGGCGAAACCTTCATCGTGAGTCTGGGTCTCGCCTTGGGCCTGTCGGCATTGTCTTCCCGCAACATCTCCTTCGAGAACCTGTTCATCGATGAAGGCTTCGGAACCCTCGACCCCGATACCCTAGCCACCGTCATCGACTCCCTCGCCATGCTGCAAAGTTCGCAAGGCAAGAAGGTGGGCGTCATCAGTCATACCGACACGATGAGCGAGCGCATCACCACTCAGATAAGGATTATCAAGAATGGCAACTCCGGCAGCAGCCATATCGAGATCTATCCTTAACCCATCGTAATTACACCTTCATAAAATAGTAATTACACCATTATATATAGGGTACACATACATTATCCATCCGTGAACAGGGCATCACCATCGATGTGGCTTACCGCTATTTCGCCACACCGAAACGCAAGTTTATCGTCACAAAACAAATATGCGTTCCTACGGATTCATCTATCCACAGGAACGCATATTCTTTATTTTATCATACGAGATAATCATTCTTTATACAATTCTATATCATCATACGATATTTAAACCTTATTTCCTTCTTTTGGGAAAACCACGGTAGGCTTGAAGGTCTTAGCCTCCTCAAAGTCCATCAGGGCATAAGCGATGATGATGACGGTATCGCCCACCTGCACCTTGCGGGCTGCAGCACCATTCAGGCAGATACAACCGCTGCCACGCTCACCCTTGATAATATAGGTCTCCAAGCGCTCACCATTGTTGTTGTCTACAATCTGAACCTTCTCGCCTGCTATCAGATTAGCAGCGTCCATCAAGTCCTCATCGATGGTGATGCTACCCATATAATTCAGGTTAGCCTCAGTTACGGTCACACAATGGAGCTTACTCTTCAATACTTCTATCTGCATTGTTCTGTTATTACTTGATCTGTTACGGATTAAACTTAATAAAGAATATCTATCGAGGAATTATCCTTTATACTTGATATGGTCGATGAGACGGATAGGAGTCTTACCGCAATAAACGGTGATGCAACCTACCACGTATGCACTATCCTCCCATGAAGAAACATCCTGCAGGCTGTCGCCATCCACAATCTGGAAATACTCTACCTCCAGACCCTCTACAGCATTGATGTCGGCAACCACCTTATCGTGAGTTTCCTGTACGGTATGAGTCTTGGCATACTCCACACTCTCCTTCAGGGCCTTATAGATGTTTGGCGCAATGGCACGCTCATCAGGAGCTAGCAAAGTATTACGGCTGCTCTTAGCCAAACCATCCTCATCACGGACAATAGGACACTCCACAATCTGCACATCGCTGTTGATGTACTTCACGAGCTGCTTGATGACAGCAATCTGCTGCCAATCCTTCTCACCGAAATAAGCACGGGTTGGTCGAACGATATAGAAAAGACGGCTCACTACCTGACATACACCATTGAAATGACCCGGGCGCTTGGCACCCTCCATCACGGTAGAAACAGGTGGAAACTCAAAGTGGCGTGTATCTGGTGTAGGATACATCTCCTTCACCGATGGTGCAAACACATAGTCAGCACCACAAGCCTCCAAGAGCTTGCAGTCAGCATCGAGGGTACGAGGATAGCGATCCAAGTCACCCTGATCATTAAACTGTGTAGGATTCAGGAACACAGAAACCACAGTCACGCCATTTTCCTTCACACTGCGCTTAACAAGAGAGGCGTGACCCTCATGCAGCGCACCCATAGTTGGCACAAGGCCGATTTCCTTTCCCTCCTTACGACACATGAAGAGTTCGTTCTGGAGGTCAACAATCTTATTGAATACTTTCATCGTCATAATCTGTTTTCGGGTGCAAAATAACAACTTTTTTCTCAAATGAGAAAGAAAAAACCTAAAAATATGCGAATTATTGCCGAAAATAATGAATTTCGGAGAAAAAATGCCCCTATTTGAAGTTTTTTTTGTACCTTTGCACGTAATTCGTAAGAATAAAATTTAAATTTTATGGCAAAAAAAGTATTATTTATCAATCAGGAGATCGACCCATACGTAGCCGAGTCTCACATGTCAATCATGGGACGCGAACTGCCTCAGAAGATGCAGGAAGCAGGTTTTGAGATCCGCACCTTCATGCCTAAGTGGGGCACCATCAACGAACGTCGCGGACAATTGCACGAGGTCATTCGCCTGTCTGGTATGAACCTTATCATCGATGATACAGACCATCCGCTGATCATCAAGGTTGCATCTATACCAACAACACGACAGCAGATTTATTTCATCGATAATGATGACTATTTCAAGAGCCGTCAGATGGGCACCGATGAAAACGGAAAGGAATATGCCGACAACGGCGAAAGAGCTATCTTCTTTGCACGTGGTGTATTGGAAACCGTAAAGAAACTCCGCTGGCAGCCTGACGTAATCGTCTGCCAGGGTTGGGCTAGCGCAGTAGTACCATTCTATGTAAAGACAGCCTACAGCGAAGAGCCTTCATTTGCAGAATCAAAGGTAATTACCGCTCTCTATACCAACGAACTCAAGGGTGAACTGGGTACCAACTTCAAACGTTGCGTTGCCTTCCGCGATGCCAAGTCTGAACTGCTCGACGGCTATCAGGACGACTTCGACTTCATTGAGCTCGGCAAACTCGCCATCGACTATAGCGACGGTGTGGTAGAAGGTGAAGAAGAAGCTAACCAGATTCTCTTTGATTATGCGAAGGAGAAGAACAAACCTGTACTGGCTTATCCGGGAGAAGATATCCAGGAGCCATACACAGACTTCATCAACAAGGTTTGTCCTGACGCAGAATAAAATTCCGACAACAGAGACAC
This sequence comes from Segatella copri, assembly GCF_026015465.1. Classification (GTDB taxonomy): domain Bacteria; phylum Bacteroidota; class Bacteroidia; order Bacteroidales; family Bacteroidaceae; genus Prevotella; species Prevotella copri_E. The sequence goes on along the minus strand of NZ_JAPDUQ010000006.1, from coordinate 85,037 downwards.
ATACATACAAGGATAATGAAAATTTTTAGACTCTTAACAGTATTAGTAATAGCAGCGCTTACTTTCGCTGCATGTGATGATACCACCGAGGAAATCGGTGGTAGCATCACTAATAAGATAGACAACATTAACATTTCTGACTCAGCGTTCAATGTTACCACAAAGTCTATAGTAGCAGGTGCCGTATTGAGCCGCAACAACACGGGGCTCATCGGAAAGATGAAAGACCCGGAAACCGGCAACTATGTAAAGGGCGACTACATGACCCAGTTGAGCGTATTGCCTACTTTCGATGTAGATACACTCGATTACATCAAGCAGGCAAACAACGGTTCTATCGAAGCAGACTCATGCTACCTCCTGATTTCATACAATGCCAGCTATGGTGATACCATCGCCCCAATGAAGGTGACAGCTTATGAGATGACAGAGCCGATGGCAGAAGATCAGGAGTATTACTCTGATTATGATGCCTTCAAGGAAGGCTGGGTAAGCGAAAACAACCAGCATTGGAGCAGTAATTACAACTTGAGCAATACATCAGATGTCAAGAACTTCAAGATTTACTTGAATAAGGAGTACAAGAAAGATGGTAAGAGATACAAGAACTATGGTTCTTACATCATGCAAACATACGCAGAACATCCTGAGTACTTCAAGACCAATTACAAGTTCCTGCACAACGTCTGCCCTGGCTTCTTCATCAAGAATGTAGGCGGTACGGGTAACATGGCTAAAATCTGGAATACAGAGCTTATCTTCTACTGGACCCGCCACAAGACCATCAAGGCAATGGACGGCGTTACAGACAGTACAGCTGTAGGCATCGGATACAACCGTTTTGATGGTACAGAAGAGGTATTGCAGCTCAACAAGATTGAGAATGATACCAAAAACCTGGAGCAGTTGGCAAGTCAGCCGAACTGTACTTACCTCAAGTCACCAGCAGGTATCTTCACCGAGGTTACCCTCCCTATCGAAGACATCATGAGAGGTCATGAGAAGGATACGCTCAATACAGCATCCATCTCCTTCCCACGACTCAACAATGCAGACGAAGACAACGCATATAACTTTGCTACACCAAGCACCATCCTGATGGTACAGAAAGACAGTTTGCAGTCGTTCTTCGAAAAGAGCAAGTTGGCAGACAATCGTACTTCTTATACGGCAAGCTACAGCAGAACCGGCACCTACAAGAATGCCTATACATTCCAGAATATCGCCAACCTGGTTTCTGCCATGTATAAGAACAAGGCTGAGGGCGAGAAGAAGAATGCCAACTGGATGAATGAGCATCCTAACTGGAATATAGTAGTGCTGGTTCCTGTAAACGTCATCACAACCACACAGGGATATACTACCGTCATCTCCAAGATTAATCACGATATGTCACTCGCTTCTACCCGACTCATCGTGGGTACGAATGATCCTGACAAGGATTATACCAAAGACGAGAAGACTGGTAAGAAGGTAGCATCTGGTCCGATCCGAATCAAGGTGATTTACAGTAAGTTTAAAGAAGAATAAGCATTCATAACGCAAAGTAAAAAAGGAAACGAAACATGGCAGATAATTTTTTGGAGCGTCATCGCGAAGAATACGAAATACGAAAGGCTGCATGGCTCAAGAAAAAGAAACTATTCATGAAGTCAGGCAAGAACCAGAAACCCCAGACACAGATGCCACGTCCTGAAGACGAAGCGTTATAAACAAGAAAATATTCAGAATCCTGAGAAAGAGGGTGTATCATAAAGCATTTGAATGTTTATGATACACCCTCTTAGCTTTACCGGTTAACTCTTAAAAACCACCGCATAAATACAATAAAAGCCATTTATTACAAAATCAAGCAAAATTAATTTGGAGTTTACCCATTTTTTATATATCTTTGCATTGTGAACTTAAAAGTATTAAATATTAAACAGACAAAAAGCAATAAAATAAAAATAATCGAGATATTAGTAGAGATACTGGTCTATGGGTTTAACTTTTCTAAGAACTTGCATTTAAGGATACAAGATATTTGCAGGATACAAGTTACTTGCAATATATGAGATACTTGGTTTATGTTTATAGATAATGGAGACTATACTCTCTCTTAAAGAATTTGTTTTAAATTAAAGTTAGATGTTAGTAATATAAGTCCCCGTAGTGACCGTGAGGCTACTGCGGGGACGCTTTTTCAATTTATAGTATATAGAAACAAAAAGGGCAAGGCCATCTCTGGCCTTGCCCAATCTATTTTTATAACTCTTTATCTATATTATAAGATTCTACCTGTAAGAGAGAACTTCAAAACAGGATAAACCTTCAAGTCTTTTACGAACTTAGAGAGATCATCCTCGCCAGCATCTTCCAATGCCTTATTGATATCTATCTCGTTACCATTCTGGTAAACCTTGAGCTTGCCCATGAACTGGCAACCCAACTCTAAGCGGCAACCGATACGGTTCTTAGGAACCAGACGACCGAAACCTAAACCAAGGTATGGACGAACATTCTTGCAACGGATATCGCCCTGAAGGTTATAGTTCTCATCGAGCTCCAGGTTATAACCACCCAAGTTGGCTGATATAGCCTTACGGAACTGATCCTTCAATTCAGGAGTATGCAAGTTGTTCTCAGAGAACTTACGAAGTTCATCACAAGAACCGGTAACCTCAGCAATCTTCTCACCACCAATAGACAAACCAGCAGCAATAAAGAACTTGCTGCCACCACCGAATGGATACAGATTAGCCTTTACATTAAAGGTGGTACGGTCGAATGAGCCTTCTGCATGAACGGTTCCACTGGTTGGGTACTGAATATCAGATTCTTGAGGCATATTGATATCTACATCCAAATCGCCAGACAGTTTAAAAGATGGCATGATGTTCACACCTGCTTCTACCTCAAGGAAGTTAGTAACAGGAGCAGCCACACCTACACTAATACCCTCGGTACCTGCACCCACGTTAAGACCTACATGGTTAAAGATACCGCGCTTGTAATCGCTCTGCGCCATTACACTCCCTACACTAGTAAGCAGAATTACTGCCACCATCATTATTTTTTTCATAATCGTTCTGTTTCTTAGTTCTTATATCAAATTATTTTTTTCATATCGTTCTTAAACACAAGTGCAAAAGTAAAGAAAAGTTATAAGAAAAACGAATAATAGTGGCAAAAATTAAGGCTCTTTAATACTTTTACGTACTAAAGAGCCTAACATCTTGTAAAAAAACTAAAATTACAGACAAAAGACATACTCGTTGCAAATAAGAATAGATGTCTGTATTTCGTACTTACTAATGTAAAATACGAGGCTTAATCTACAACCGTAAACTTGGCATATTTCAGCAGAAGCTGTTTGGTACCAGAATGAACGAACTCTACTGTAGCCTTCGTATTCTCACCAGTTCCCTCAATCTTCAATACCGTTCCCCGTCCAAAACGCTGATGCTCAATCTTCATTCCCTCCTGCAAACCACAAGAAGAACTGCCAGCAGATGAAGCTGTAGAAGAAACGGATGCTGTAGAAAATCCAGTACCGCGAGAAGCAGGATGAGAGGAATGCGTCTCCATATAACGCTTAGCTGCATTCAGCGCCCTAACAGACTTGAAATTACCTTCAGAGAGAGATGGGCGTCCGGAAGTACGTAAAGTCTCTGGTTCATCATCAAAGAGAGAAGGCTTAGGATCTGCTACAAACTGCGATGCTACCGGTTTGGAATTCTGATACCTGCTACTGTATCTAGGCTGCTCAGCATCCTCCCACGGTCTGCGAGGACGTTGCGCTCTCGCCCACTCCGGCTGGTCAGACATCGAATCAGCTCTTGAACCAGACCTTGAACCAAGTCTTGATTCTGCTCTAAAGCCAAACAAGTTTCCACCAGCCTCATCCTGACTATCTATCAACTTGCCGTCAATCTCATCGATAAACCGACTCGGATTATCAAACTCCATCTTGCCATATCTCCAGCGGTTCTTGGCGTTCGTCAGAATACAATGTTTCTCAGCTCGCGTAATGGCTACATAAAGCAATCTCCGTTCTTCCTCCAGTTCTCTGAGCGAAGCAGCAGAAAGCGGACTCGGGAAGATATTCTCTTCCAATCCTACCACGAAGACCGTAGGAAACTCCAAACCCTTGGCAGCATGAACCGTCATCAGAGAAACACGAGGTTCATCCTTATCACCATCGCTGTCAGCATCGGTAAGCAGCGCCACATCCTGCAGATAATCCTGCAGGAAGAGTTCATCAAACCTACCCTCTTCACGGCGTTCCTCCACAAAAGCCAACATACCGCTCAAGAATTCCTCCAGGTTCTCCTGACGTGCCAGATCATCGGCATCCTTGCCCGACATGATATCCTGACTGATACCACTCTCCTTGATAATGGCATCACCCAATTCATAGACATCCGTAGTTTGAGCCCGTTCGATAAACGAAGAAATCAGCAATCTGAAGGTTTCCAGCTTGTTCATCGTACCCTTGTTAACCGCCAGTCCATACTGCTCAGGGGTACCGATTACCGCCCAGAAACTCACCTGGTTCTGATGGGCACAGTCAGCAATCTTCAGCACCGTAGTAGCCCCTATTCCTCGTGCCGGATAGTTGATGATACGCTTGATAGCCTCTTCATCATCCGGATTCGCCACCAGACGGAAATAGGCTATGATGTCCTTGATTTCCTTGCGCTGGTAGAAACTCAGTCCGCCATAGATGCGATAAGGAATACCCTGCTTTCTGAACTCCTCCTCGAAGCTGCGGCTCTGGGCATTGGTACGATAGAGAATGGCAAAATCACTATACTGGCAGCCATCCTCGCGCCGGATACGCTTCACGTCCTTCGCCACAATCGCCGCCTCTTCCTTGTCGCTGTAAGCAGGCTTATACTGAATCTTCTCACCCTTCGCATTCTCGCTGAACACATCCTTAGGAATCTGGTTGCGGTTATGCTTGATCAGACTGTTAGCCGCCTCAACGATGGTCTGGGTAGAGCGGTAGTTCTGTTCCAGTTTGAAGAGACGCGTACCCTGAAACTGGCGCTGATAGTTGAGAATATTATCAATATTGGCACCACGGAAGCTATAGATACTCTGCGAGTCATCACCCACGGCACAAACACGCTGCTTCTCCTGACAGAGTTGCATGACGATAGACATCTGAACGTGGTTGGTATCCTGATACTCATCCACCAGGACATAATCGAAGCGGGCGGCATATTTGTGGCGAATATCCTCATGTTCCCTGAAGAGCTGATAGGTAAGCGTCAGCAAATCATCGAAATCCATGGCATTGGCCTGCTTGCAGCGCTGCACGTAAGCCACGAAAATCTTACCAACCTCAGGGATCTGCGCACGCTTGTTCTGCTCGAAGATAGCCGCATCGCTCTCATAAGCCGCAGCACTCATCAGGTTGTTCTTCGCCATCGAAATCTTGGCATGAACGGCAGCAGGCTTATACTTCTTATCATCCAGTCCCATCTCCTTCACAATCGCCTTGATCTGCGAGCGCGAGTCACTTTCATCATAAATGGTAAAGTTGTTGTTGAAGCCGATATGCTCAGCCTCCGCTCTCAGGATTCGGGAGAAGATGCTGTGGAAGGTACCCATATAGAGATGCTGGGCAAGATCATTTCCCACCAATTTTCCGATACGTTCCTTCATCTCCCTTGCCGCCTTGTTGGTAAAGGTGAGCGCCATGATGCTCCAGGGTTTCATGCCCTGGCTAAGGAGATAAGCTATCTTATAAGTAAGCACACGCGTTTTACCCGAACCTGCACCGGCTATCACCAGCGAAGGTCCGTCAATATATTCTACCGCAGCACGCTGCGCTTCGTTCAAGTCGTTCAGTAAATCCATTAATCAATATTTACCAGATTTTTCACTCTTCATTCTTCACTCTTCATTCTTCACTTCCCCCTATATCCTCCCACAGCCGTGCCCGGGTCGAAATCTTCGCCCTCACGAGGGAAGGTAGGGATAAATCTCATCTGATGTTCTATCTGTCGCTGGCGCTTCTTCATATAAGCGCTAGGATGCAGCGAACTGAATTTGCGCGGATTAGGAAGTGTAGCTGCTATCAGCGCACACTCGCCACGAAACAGATCTTTCGCTTTCTTGTCGAAATGATATTCTGCAACCGCATCCACACCATAGATACCCGGTCCCATCTCAATGCTGTTGAGATAAACCTCCATGATGCGCTGCTTGCTCCACATCATTTCGATGAGGAAGGTAAAGTAGACCTCAAATCCCTTGCGGGTCCATGAACGGCCAGGCCACAGGAAGACATTCTTAGCGGTCTGCTGACTGATGGTACTTGCTCCATGCACCTTTCCGCCACGTGCATTATTCTTCGCCGCACTCTCGATGGCATTGAAGTCGAAACCGTGATGCTTCAGGAATCTCGCATCTTCGCTCGCCATCACCGCCACAGGCATGTGAGGCGAAATCTTATCCATCGAAACCCAATGATGATGCAGGGTAATACTCTCTCCATCAGCTACTTGCTGGAAGCATCGGATAAACATCAGAGGAGTGACATATACAGGAATGAACCTATATGCCACTACAGCAAGAATGGTGGTACTGAAAAACAGCACCACCACCCATTTTACTATATTCTTGATTTTCTTCAAAATCATCTATTTGCTTTTTCCCTTCCAGGATCATGAAAGTTATTACTTCAATGTACCGTTGTTGGCTGCGTTAATCATAGCCTGGCTAGCATACATGTAAACCTCTACACGACGATTCTGGGCACAAGCAGCAGTAGTATTCACTACAGGGTTAGCAGAACCAAAACCCTGAACATTCTTTACCTGACGACTGGTAACACCGCAAGAAGCAAGATAGTTGTAAACTGCCTCAGCACGCTTCTGGCTCAAAGGCAAGTTGATACCATCATTACCTGTAGCATCGGTATAACCCTGGATAGAAACCTCGCAGTCGGTATTGTTCTTCAATACACCGGCAAACTGAGCCAAATCAGTCTTTGCGCTGCTGCTGAGAGTAGAACCGTTAGTTGGGAAGAGGATACCAGAAGCAAATGTTACCTTAACGGCAGACAAGCCATTGGCATCTGTTACAGTCTCAACCTGTGCATTCTTCACCTGTTCAGCCTCAGCCTTTACCTTATCCATGTGCTTTCCTATGAGGTTACCAGCACCGCCACCAACAGCTGCACCGATAGCAGCACCTACGAGAGCACCTGTACCACGATGGCTATTATTGAGCAATCCACCAACGAGAGCACCCAGAGCTGCACCAGAACCGGCACCTACTGCTGTACCAGTTTTCTGATTGGTTCCACAACTAGAGAAAAGCAAGCACAAAGAGAGGCCTGCAACAGCAAAATTAGTCTTTTTCATTTTAAAATCTCCTATATTTATGTTATTTAATTGCAAAGATAACTCTTTTTTCTCCATAATGGAGAGTTTTCTAATATTTTTTTGTATTTTTGCATGCAAATTTAAGGGTATTTGTCGAAATAGAGCTAGGAAATCACCTATTTGGGGGTGGAAAATCCCTAAAAATAGAATTTCAGACACCTGTTGGCCGATGAACTGCCGGCAGCAGATGATGAAGGTTCAAGCTTATACCTTAATATATATAACAGAAGAAATAAAAAACAAAATAAATAGAAAAAAGCAATATGGCTAAAGAACTCAAGAATTTAACCAAGCGCGCTGACAACTACAGTCAGTGGTACAATGATTTGGTAGTAAAGGCTGATCTCGCTGAGTTGTCACCAGTTCGTGGTTGTATGATTATCAAACCATACGGTTACGCTATCTGGGAGAAGATGCAGCAGCAGCTCGACAAGATGTTTAAGCAGACAGGTGTACAGAACGCATACTTCCCTCTCCTCATCCCGAAGAGTTTCTTCTCTCGTGAGGCTGAGCACGTGGCAGGTTTCGCCAAGGAGTGTGCCGTTGTTACCCACTACCGTCTCCGTTCTACAGAGGATGGTACAGAGGTTGAGGTGGATCCTAATGCAAAGCTCGATGAGGAACTCATCATCCGTCCTACTTCTGAGACTATCATCTGGAACACATATAAGAACTGGATTCATTCATGGCGTGATCTCCCTATCCTCTGCAACCAGTGGTGCAACGTAATGCGTTGGGAGATGCGTACCCGTCCGTTCCTCCGTACTTCTGAGTTCCTCTGGCAGGAGGGTCATACAGCCCACGCTACCAAGGAAGAGGCAGAGGCAAAGGCTCAGGAGATGCTCAAGGTTTACGCTGAGTTTGCAGAGAACTACATGGGTGTTCCTGTATTGCAGGGTGTGAAGAGTGAGACTGAGCGTTTCGCAGGTGCTCTCAACACTTATACCATCGAGGCAATGATGCAGGATGGCAAGGCTCTCCAGAGCGGTACTTCTCACTTCCTGGGTCAGAACTTCGCAAAGAGTTTCGATGTAACCTACTTGAACAAGGAGAACAAGCCTGAGTACGTATGGGCTACTTCATGGGGTGTTTCTACCCGACTGATGGGTGCCCTCATCATGGTTCACAGCGATGACAACGGTCTGGTATTGCCTCCAAAGCTGGCTCCTATCCAGGTGGTTATCGTTCCTATCAACAAGGGCGACGAGCAGTTGGCTCAGATTACTGCTAAGTTGCAGCCTGTCATTGACCAGCTCCGCGAGTTGGGCATCACCGTAAAGTATGATGATAACCCTGCAAAGCGTCCTGGCTTCAAGTTCGCTGACTATGAGTTGAAGGGTGTTCCTGTACGTCTCGCTATGGGTGGCCGTGACTTGGAGAACAACACCATCGAGATTATGCGTCGTGATACCTTGGAGAAGGAGAACGTAAGCTTCGACGGTATCGTTGAGCGCGTAAAGGATATGTTGGAAGACATCCAGAAGAATATCTTCGAGAAGGCTCGTGCTTACCGTGATGCTCACGTTTACGAGTGCGACAACTACGAGGAGTTCAAGGAGCGTGTGAAGGACGGTGGTTTCTTCCTCTGCCATTGGGACGGTACAGCCGAGACCGAGGCTAAGATTAAGGAAGAGACTCAGGCTACCATCCGCTGCGTGCCTTTCGCTTACGAGCAGACTCCAGGTGTAGATATGGTAAGCGGCAAGCCAGCCGTAGCCCGTGTCATCATCGCAAGAAGTTATTAATCATCCCCGGTGTCAGGAAATTCTCCTGATACCATAATATATTTAATATGAGGCAGTTGATACTATACATCCTTTTTCTGGTGTCCATGGTCTTCTCAGGCTATGGAGAGGTATCTGCTGCCTCTATTTCTTTTACACCCGAGGATTCTTATACCGAAGATGCAAGCCATAAGAAAGATGGTTTGGCGAAGGTTGAGTATGACAAGAGCCAGCCTGAGGCACAACTTGAAAACGCCTCACAGCTTGCTTACCGCATCTGTAGCAGCCGTCCGCAGCGCTTATTGCCAAGTGGCAACATGCACAACAGTCAGACTGCCAGTAGATTGCTTACAAATAGAATCCGTTATTTATCATCCCTTTTATCAGCTATAGAAGGTGGCATGGAGCCTTTCCGACAGGAAACTGCCCCAATCCACTTTGATGTCGCCAGCAAGTATTATGTCATTTGCCTGCGGCGTCTGCTCTGTTAGTGCTTATTCTTTTCTCTTTTTAAAATATCATATAGGTTTATCGCATCTTTCCTAAGATTTGCGATAAGACTGGTTACACCCCTATTCAAAACAAAAAACAGTTCAATATATATTATTTTTCAAGAATTAAGAATAAGCAAATAACAGTATAAAATTATGGCAAAGATTAATCATTTAGAGATGGGTGCTGATGTTTTGGCACTCCAGGATGTACAGGTAAAGAAAGGTTTCATGGGTTTGACTGTCAAGCTCATCTATCAACCTACCAACAGCGTGATTAAGATAAAAGAGAAGGAATATTCTGCAGAAGATGGAAGAAAGCTTGAGAATATCCTCAGTGCAGCCCCTAAAGATGTAGAAACAGCGATCAGCAAATTCCCTGTTTCTGCCATCAGCATGGGTAATATGAAGTTACAGGCTTGCATCTCTGACGACCACCAGTTTGTTGCCACACAGCTCCTTGCTTTCAAGGATTTCGGTTACAAGCCGGTTACAGAGATGAAGACCTATACAGGAAAGACAGCCGAAGCTTTCGCTCAGTTGTTTTAGTTATATCACAGTTTCGGGACAGGGGACAGCACAATTCCTCTGTCCCTTTTTTATTTTATGGTATAGGATGAAATCTTTATTTGAAAGAAGGCGGTTCATTCCCCTCTTCCCAATTACGGTAATGCTTAGGCGACAGACCGGTATGTTTCTTGAAGAAGGTTCCGAAGGCTGAAGCATTGGGAAAACTGAGTTCATTGGCTATCTGCTGTATCGTCTTCGTGGTGTTCTTCATCAGATAGATACTGCGACGGATCATCGCCTTGAAAAGCAACTGCTGGACCGTCTGACCGCAAACCGACTTGACCAGTACCGACAAGTATTTCGGTGTAAGACAGAGTTCGTCTGCATAGAAAGCCACACTGCGCTCACGCATATAGTTCTTCTCTATCAGCAGCACCAGCGACTCAAAGATGGCAATCTTCCGTTCCATCTCCTTGCCGGCAGCCTTGAACGATGCCGAGAAGATGCTGCACAACCGATACGTAACAGCCATCAGCAACAGTTTCTGCTCATGCACACAATAGGCATCTAGTTCACCACTCTTCTCTTTTTCCAACTCCAGTTTCCTCAGCATCAGGGCATAAGAAGTAAGCATATCCTCATAGCCCGTCGTCCTGACATGGCAGGGTTTGGGATAAATCGTAGCATAGAGACGCATGGTAACCACGGTATTGCCCAACATGTGACGAATCTGTTCAGCACGGTAAAAAAGAAGGGTATATTTAAGGTTCTTGCCCGCTTCCTGCACATGAAACATCACTCCTTTGGAGAGGAAAACGGTTTCACCCTCAGATGCAACAAAGGATGTTCCGTCTACACAGAAACGGAACATCCCCTGATGACAGATTACGATTCCGACATAGTCGGAGTAGAAAGGCTGCATCAACAGCTGAGGAAACTCATGAGCCTCGTATATGATGATATTATCTGTTATTTTCATGATGAATATGGGTCTGTTATCTTCAGATTTAACTGCGAAGATAACAAAAATATCCATTCATCAGATGAGCAGCCTGTATCTTTTATGATATTTTAGCACTCCACTACCTTCTTCCCAGAGATTTCACATCTACATTCTTCAGCAGATACTCACGCGTCAGTTCCCCGATATTGCGCTTGCGCCAAGGGAGAACGAGCATCAGTCCGGCACACAGCAGACAGCCGTAGAAGGTCCAGCCTGCCATCTCCTTGATGCTCACCAGCGTGGCCTGTACCTGTACCTTTCCCTTCGTACTCATGGCAGCCATGTTCTGTGCCTCGGTTACACTCTTGCCCTGATATTGCATGCCTCTCACCGTCTGGTCGTAAGTCTTCGCCGTCTCGATGCTCGTGCGGTCGTAATCCTGGGCAAAGCGGGTTACATAATACTGCTGCCTGTGCTGCAGCACATTGGTATAGAGCGCAGAGCCGATGCAAGGGGCAATGACCATACGAACGGTAAGCATGATGCAAACCCAGGTTGACATGAAGCGGTAAGGCATGCGCTGGTTGGCTATCGTGGAGATGAGCGAATAGAGCAGCATCATTCCCGTAGAACGGATGATGATAGGCCATTTCATACGTTCATACATGCCGTCGTTCTGTACTTCGAAATACATGTACAGCGCATAGGCTCCGATAAAGAGGAAGCCCAGACAGTACATCCACTTCAGGTGAATATTCTTGGCTCGGGCGATGACGGCGAATATCAGTCCCACGGTGTAGCCCACCATCACCCAGTTGCCCAAGGTGGCGTTCTGCCAGTTGTCTATCTTCATGCTCACATTGGTGAACACGTTGACAAACATGGCACTCGAATTGCAAACCATCAGCAGGAAGAAGAGCAGGATGCCGTAGTTGATGACCCTGAGCTGGAACACCTCCATGATGAAATAAGGTGAACGCCGCGTCTTCTCCAGATAGATGAACAGAGCGGTAAAGATAAGACAGACCACCGAAGAGAAACGGATGATTGGATCATCAAACCAGTCGAGCGTCTTACCGAAAACCATGACGTAAGCAAACGAACAGAGCATGATACTGAACACCGTAACATTGCCAAACTTCGACAGCGTTATCGGGAACTTAGGCATCGGATACTTATGATAAGGCATGGTGAAGAACACGATGATGATGCCTGCCAGCATGAATGCCATCATGAAATGATAAACATACTGCCACTCATAGGCATAGGCAAGCCATGCCGTTAGCCAGGTTCCCAACTGTCCGATAATCATGAAGAAGAGATAGATGACCGGCTGCGAAACCATCTTCTCCGAATCTACCGCATCCCATGCTTCCTCGGTAGTAGGCTCGCATCCCGGCGTGATATTCCTCGTAGCCTCTATTCCGAAACCGTATCTGATGAGCACGAAGAGATGCGCCATCAGCAGCGTCTGACGGACAAAACCCATCAGCAGACTGCACAGTCCGAGTATGAACAGCGAGTCGGTCTGGGCACACACGAAACTGAGGATAAAGAGAATGGAGAAGCCCACGATACACATCATCTTCTCTCTACGGATGCACACCAGTTCATAGAAGAACGGCGAGAAAGCCGCCATTCCTATCGAGGTGCAGAAACCCGCAAAGGCGATGTATTCCGACTGGATGCCAAGCCCGCTCATCATCTCGCCGCTGTTGGCAGAATAGACACCACTCATCGTAATCATCGGCACGAAGAGGATGATCATGAAGATGATTCCGAGCGGTTTGGGCACCCAATCATAAAACGGATAATTCTTATATTCTTCTTCCATATATTACTTCATTTCCATCTAGCTGTTTTTTACTTTCTCTCAGCCTTGACAACCACCATCATGCCGGCAGCAAGATGCTCATTATCCTCTTTGCTGAGGTTGTTGAAATCGATTCTTACAGGCACACGCTGCTGAATCTTGACAAAGTTGCCAGCAGAATTGTCGGTAGGTACCAGCGAATATTTCGAACCGGTAGCACCAGAAATGGCAGTCACCGTACCCTCAAACTCCTTGTTGCTGATGGCATCTACGGTCATACGCACCTTCTGTCCAACATAGAGATTCTCTATCTGGGTTTCCTTATAGTTGGCAATCACCCATTTGTTGTTGGTTGGGATGATATAGGTAATGGTGGTTCCTGCATTTACCATCTGTCCCTCCTCGATAGAGCGGCGACCCAGTTTACCATCACAAGGGGCCACAACCACACAGTAAGAGAGATTCAGCTTTGCCATCTCTACGGCAGCCTCGGCACGCTCGATGGAGGCAGCCACATTCTGCTTGCGGGTAGTTACCTCGTTTACTCCCTTATAGGCAGCAGCCTGCTGCTTCTTTACCCCTTCGAGTTTCTTCCTGGTAGCAGCATATTCCACCTCCAACTGTTCGAGCTGGATAGGAGTAGCCGCCTTCTTTTCTACCAGGTTGCGATAGCGTTCGCAGTCCTTGGCAAGTTTGGCAAGTCGTACATTTATTTCATCGATGGATGCCTGATAGATAGAAGCTGATGTCTCGGTGGTCTGCTCTGTAGCGTTGATAACATTGGCTCCTGCCTTGGCATCCTTGAGGGCTGCTTCAGCCTCCATCAGACGGATGCGATACTCCCGGTCGTCGAGCACAAGGAGGGTATCTCCCTTGTGTACTTCCTGATGTTCTCTGAAGCATACCTTGGCGATATAGCCGGATGCACGGAGATTAACCGGTGAGATATATTGCTCTATCTGAGCATCATTGCTCGTTTCGTTAGAGCTATAATCGAGGAAGAGGCAAACGATCTTCCAGAGTCCGAAAGCCAGGATAGCAACACCTATCAGACTGGCGATAATCTGTCTTACGCGCTGTTTCTTGAGTTTTTTCCTGGTTTCTTCGTGAGATACCTGTGTAGCCTCTGCTGTTTCTACATTTTTATTTTCGTTCTGTTCCATAGTTTTATTGTAATTTGGAATCAGGGAATATGAAGTAAAGTTTTTTACATCCCGTTTTCCTGTTTATGTTTTATTTTTTAATGATTTATTCTTCTCCGTTATTTAGCAACCGAAATCTGGTTGAGCTGTCCAGTCAACTTGAGCAGCGAGAGATTGGCAACCTTGTAGCGATAGTAGGCTGTGAGATAATTGTTCATTGCCTCGCTCATACGCATCTCGTCCTGCAGCACCGCTGTCATCGAAGCCACACCCTCCTTATACTGGTCGGCTGTTACGTTGTAAACATCCTGAGCCATGGTATAATTATCAAACTGCTTCTTGTAGTTGCGCTGACTGTTATTCACCTCGCTCACCGCATTCATATAGTTTGCCTGCAGTCCCTTCAGGGCGTCCTCGTAACCGATGCGTGCATTCTCCTCCTCTATCTTCGCCTTTCTGATTTTAGAACGCTTTTCAAAACCATCGAATACAGGCACTCGCAGCTGAATGCCCAGACCGTTGGAACCATACCAGTGGTTTGATTCGCCCGAATGAATCCAGTGATCTATCCTATCGGTAAAGGCAGAATACATCAGGTTTCCGGTCAGCGAGAGCGATGGCAGATAGCCGTCCTTGGCAAGTTTGGTCTGCTTCTGGGTGAGCAGTTTCTTCTGTTCCAGCAACTGGAGTTCGTAGAGTCCCGTATCCAATCCGTCAGCCTTCACCATCTCAATCTTTCCCGGATCTACGGCTGTCACCTTCATCTCCTTCTCGGCAGGATAATCTATCACATACTTGAGCATGGTATACTGCTGTTCGAGCATGGCGATGGCGTTATCGCGCTGCACGGTGAGGTTCTCGATATTGAGATTCACTCGCTTCAGATCTACCTCCAGACTCATCTGGTTGTCATAGAAAGCCTGGGTAATGTTTCTGAGTTCTACCAGTCGCTTGATATTGTCATCCGTCAGACGAATCTGCTCAGATGTGTTCTGCGCCATGTAATACATCTTGGCAGTCTGCACGATGAGATCTTCACGCGCCTTCTCATAAGAGAGTTGGTTGAGTTTATCGGCAATCTTGGTGATGTCGATGGCGGTAAGAATCATCTGGTTATACAGTGGCATCTGCAATTGTACACCCGCCGATGCATTATACTGCAACGTCTTGGTTACATTATAAGGCTTGCCGTAAGCCGAGCCGTCGGTAACCGAAACAGGTGGCGTAAAGTTATCGTTGAGCTGTGCCACCGCATTGATCTGCGGATAGAGTTTAGCCTGATTTTCGCTGATAGCGTACTTTCCCTTAGCTATTTCGTTTCGGCTGCTCTGGAGCGACAGGTTGTTATCCACTGCCATCTGCAGGCACTGGCTGAGCGTAAGCGTCTCCTGTGCGCCAAGTGTATGGAAAGCTCCGAGCGCAAAACATAAGATGATTATTTTCTTCATTTCTTCTTAATGATTTCTATTGATTTACGTTTCATTTATTATCTGGGTGCAAAGGTACGGCTTTTCGGTGATAAAAGACTATTCACATCTTATCACAATATGTTCAAAATTTCCGAAAATAACAGGATATGGTTCAGTATCAGCCTCATCGGCCTACAGGCTTTCAGCTATGCGCTTCTCCAGAACCTTCTTCAGGTTATCAGCAGAGCCCATTCCCAACTTCTTTCTGATGTTGGCCCGCTGGGTAGTGATGTTCGATTCCGACTTGTTGAGCAGCATGCAAATCTCACTCAGCTTTCTGTTCTGCAGGATAAGGTAACAGATTTCCTGTTCAGAGGCACTCAACTCGGGAAAGACGCGTTCTATGTTCTGTTTGCTCAATTCGCGGGTCTGGAGATATTGCATCACATTGTCTATGACATTCTTCTGCGAAGCCTCACCCAGAAGATCCAGCAAATGCGCGGTAAGTTTAACATCATGCCTTTCCTTCACCAGAGCCACGTATGCCTTAATCTGCTTTTTGTTTATCTTCAGCACCTGGAGCAGTTCTTCCTCATCACGCTGCAACGTTCTGTTCGCATTGACAAGATACTCACCGTTTCTGGCAACAGCCAGACTCAGCACGCTGATAAAAAGCAATATGAGCATCATCATGAAGAAATAATCCATGAGCGATTCATCCCCCGTTACAATCACACTCAATATATAAACCCCCAAAGCTATTCCCACCAGCCAGCGTGTGAGACGCGCCTGATAAGCCGCCAGCGAGAAAAACATGTTGCCTGAAAGGATAAGCATATTGATGAGAATCACCATTCTGTTATCTTTCAGCGTAGGCATAAAGGCACTGTAGAGGATATCAGCTCCGATAAAGCACTGGGTGGCGATAGCGATACAAACGATTGCCCTCACCATTGGGATTTTCCCGAAGAGATAAGCCATGAAGGAGGATAACACGACAATCAGAAAAACGATGTTAGACACGGTAAAAAACGGATCAAAGGCTCCAGAAAAGCCTAGGATATTTGACAGGATGCCCAAAGAGAGCATCACGGAGAAACACACAAGGATAGCTTGACGTTGGCGGTCCAAGTAATTAGATTCTCTCTTCAGGAAAGAGAACCCTAACTGATGTATCTTAGATTTCTTTGCGTTCTTTTCTTTCATATTCATAATGGATAGATAAATTATTTCGTATTAACAGATGAGGCAGGTTTGCCCTGACTGACGAATCATTTTGCACAGACAGACGAATCGCTTTTTCTTCTTGCAAAAATAATAAAAAAGATTGCTTTTGATGTATTTTGAGGGATATTTTTTTATAATTTCAGAAAAATCAGCATTTTTCAGTGTACTTTTCTCCCTACCGAGAATGGTTTTCCATTACTTTTGCATTTGAAAATTCAAATCATTTATCAATCATTTAATACTAATTACGTATGAAAAAGAATATCACTTTCAACAGTAAGCACATACAATGGTTTCTGTTTTTATGCTTAAGTTTCAGCATCACATTCTGTATGTTTCTGCTATCTTCATGCAGCGATGATGACCATGAAGAAGTAAACAATCAGGCACACTATCAGGACGTACCAGCCAGTCTGCTGACCGATGCCAAGAAACTGGAGATGGTCCGGTCCATCCAGGACTTGAAAGACGGAAGATTCTTCTATCTTGACTATACGGAGGATTACAAACTCTCTACCATATCAGGCTATAATCTTACCGACAACACCCAACTGATTGGTGCCGTATTGAAAACCCTCTGCGACAAAACACCATCCTGGCTCAAGGCAAGAGTCAAGCTGGATGCCGGCTGCAGTGCCTTTGCTGTTACGACACCAGATACTGGTGATTATCTGATGGGGCGCAACTTTGACTACTCTCACGATAATGAACCGATTGCAGCAGCCCTGGTTCGCACGGCTCCAGAAGGTGGACTGAAATCCATCAGCATGGTGGATGCCTACTGGATAGGTTACCGGCAGGATCTCTGGCATTACATCCTATATAACAAGGAACAGTTTGAGAAACATAAGACGCAAGACCTTTCCTATATCATGGCATTCCCATATCTTCTGATGGACGGCATGAACGAGGCAGGCTTTGCCGTTTCCGTTCTTCATCTTGACGGCAAACCAACCCAGCAGGCTAGCACAGGAAAGAAGTTGACAACAACAGTTGCCTTACGTATGATGCTGGATCATGCCAAGACGGTAGATGAAGCTCTCAAGATTCTGGACGGATATGATCTCTGGATACCGGACGGCGACGGCAACTATCATTTCTACATGGCAGATGCCACGGGCCGTTATGCCATCGTAGAATTCGTATATGACAAGGATCACCAAAGCAAGATTTACATCGACGATGAATATACGGGTGAAGACGGAAAGACTCATTTCAAATATCCTGACGTATTGCCAAACACCCGCGAGGTGATAGAAAAGCGCTATGCCAGCAACTTCTATGTATCTGAAACCATGGCATGTTCTGACAAAGGACCGAAACTCTCGAATCACGGCAAGACCCGCTACGACATGATGGAATTCGTCATCAAGCAGAACAGTAACCGGTTGTCAGAGGAAGGAGCCATGAATCTGCTCAATGGTGTGAGTCAGGCAGAAACTCCGGGCAATCCTACGAGCCATACCCAGTGGTCGGTGGTATACAATCTCTCCCAGCGCAAGGCAACCGTCTGCGTGAACAGAGATTACAAGAACAAGTTTACGTTCTATGCAAAATAATACATTAACTGAAAAATGGACAAGATTATGAAAAAAGTAACATTATTTTTAAACAAGGCTACTTACTTGGTGATGCTTCTCATAGCTTCGCTGACTATGTTTACAGGCTGTTCGGATGATGACAAAACGTCTTCAGCGGAAAACTTTCCACCATCAGATGAAGAAACCCATTTCAACAGCGCTATAACTGGTGTTCAATATAAGGGCAATACTGTAATGCTGGGATTGGGCGAAAAGGCTGAAATGACGAAAGCCTGTGAACTCCTCTTCCCTAACAGACAAGCTACGGTTTCGGAATCAACCGACCTGCTGATTATCCCTGCCGGGGATAAATACCAGAAGGAAGCTGAGCAAGTTATGGAGCAGGGTGGAATTGTAGCAACCTACCAGCCTTCTGATGATATTCTGCTATCGGCTACGGACGGTCAGGGGTATAGCTACAAGGTATATGAACCTAGCCTGGACGAGGTATTCGTTGACAATAGCCAGGAAGCGGCTGAAACCCAATCATATACCAATCTGTTTGATGACGTGGAATGGAATCAGCCAGAACTGCAGGAAGAAAACCTGAATAATGACGGCTCCGGTGATGAGATGGCCGACCTGGATGCTGTAGATCCAGAACTTGGTGACAACGACATCTATACCTATCTGAACGGATGGGTAGCAGATATGAACAAATACGAAGAAAAGAAAGTAGAAAATTCAAATGGTGATGATGACCTCAGCAAGGATTTTACCCAGTACCATTATGGTAAGACTTTTACTTATAATGACAAAAAGGAAGTTCGCCATCTGGCATTGTCGAAACGGGATTATATCGAAGGCAGCGGAGCCATCAATGTTTCGTTTGACATCTATCAGGTTCATTGCTATGAGGGACAGGCAGGTTCGGGCGATTACTATATAGTGAACATGTCGTCAAGCGTAAGCAATAATGACATGTACAAGGGTAGATGGTCGAACAGACACGGAGGTACGTATGTACGTATTTGCGGTTTCTACGGCAAAGCATTCGCCATGGAATGTATCCCGTTGAAATGTGAGACAAAGGATGGCAAAAAGGTATATACGGAATTGGGTACAGACGATATATTTTTTACAGCGAGCGGAACACCTAGTCCACAAACAACGATTAACCAGGTTACCTATACCTCTTCTCATACTCATGGTGTAGAAGCTGGGCTATCCGTAGCAGCAGGAGCCAAGGGAGACATCCCATATGCTGAAGCAAAATACACCATGAAGGCTGGATGGTCATGGACTCACTCCAAGACCTATACCATTAACGACATGGACATCAAGAATACGCAGAGGAAGAACATTGCAGCCTATGAGCTGGTATTCAAGAACCTGCCATATTTCAGATGGAAAAGTAAGAATGGATTTGAGGAAGGAAATTCCAACATATATAAAGCTACTGCCGAAGTGAATGCTGCATGGGCATGGTATATGCCTAAAATGGCAGACAATTCGGATGAATCGCCTATAGTGACGATAGCGCTGTATCGGTACCAAGCGTAGCGGTGTAATCGGTACCATGCTATCACTGCAATCGGTACCGCTTGTATCGCTGCAAGCGGTACCAAGATTTCAGTTCTGCTTTTCAATTTGCAAAGGTAATTTATTTTTTCAATTTCTGGCGCATAGAATCGCCTTTTAACTCTATTTTACTTGCATTTGCCACCAAACGGTCCATAATGGCATCTGCCAAGGTAGGATCACCTATATAATCATACCATTTGGCAATAGGAAGCTGTGAGGCGATAATGACGGACTTTCTCTCGTATCTCTCTTCTAGGATTTGGAGCATTGCGAGTCTGGTCTTGTCATCCATTGGCTGCAACCCGAAGTCATCCCATATGAGCAAGTCATACTTTTCTAGATTGGTTATCATCTTTAGGTACGACCCATCCAGCTTGCTGAGTGCAACTTTCTCCACAAAGCTGTTCATGTTGAGATAGAGAGTTCTATAGCCTAGCATGCAAGCCTGTCTTCCAAGGGCACAGGCAAGAAAGGATTTTCCGCAGCCACACTTTCCTTGTATGAGCAAGTTCTCATGCCTGCGTATAAAGGCACAGTCAGCAATGGCGGCAAAGTCATCCTTGGTGAAGTTGCGGTCTGTTCCACAGATGACATCCTCTAAGAGTGCCGTATATCTAAGCTTGCTGATTTTTAGATACATGGCGGTCTTTCGATCTCGTCTGTCCTGCACCTCTGCATCCACCATCTTGGAGATGGCGACTTCCAGGGATGGGCGGTTCTGTACAGGAAGGCTGGTCATGGCCTCGAAGGAGGATGACATACCTCTGAGTTTCAACTCGTTGAGTTGTATGATGGTTTCTTGTAAGTTCATGTTACTATGCATATTTAAATGTTCATAAATGCCTCCGCGCCTCTCACATAGTCGTTCTGTGGCACGTTTGAGACTGTTTCTTCCCCGTCAACTTGGTCAAGGTTCTTTTCCAACACGTTGCGGATGGTCGTGTAGGTGATGGATGAACAACCTGCTAGACGCTTACAGGCCTTCTCCAGACGCTCCTTGCCATACTTGCGCTTGAGAGACAGGACTCCTTGGCAAGACTTGTACGACTGCTCGACATGCTTCGTGCGATTGAGGATGGATTGGACTGCGGAAGTGGTGTTGCTGCCAACCAATGCCGCCTCCTCCAGAAAATAGGCGGCGTTATATCCCTGTCCGTGCTTGTAGGCAAGATGTTTGTCTGGCATATGCTCGTCATGCGTGCTGTATCCAGATCCTTGGCGACGCTGATGGATGGCTATGCGAGAACTCCCGGAGTAAACCTCCACGGTATCTAAGTCCCACAGTACGCTCACCTTTTGCCCGACATACTGGTATGGCACGCTATAGTTGTGCTTATCAACCATGACGTGATAGGTACCGGACAGTTTCACCTCCTTGCGATATCTGAAGCGGTATGGAGTCATGGGCAGCTTACCCAACGTTGGTTGCTCTTCCGCCTCGAAGATGTCACGTCTGCTTCTCCCTGTCGTTCTGGACGGCTTTTCATTGAAGCCGTCCATCAACTCATAGATACGGGTATTCATACTCAGAAGATTGTAAAACACCTCGTCATGTAGCAGAGCGTAGACGGCATTGTATGTCTTTTGGACGAGTCCCTCGACTGGACCTTTGTCCCTGGGAGTGCGAACCCTGCAGGTTTGGAGGGATGTATCGTAGTAGGCAGCCCATTCCACGGCAGCATCATTGAACGCTGGCTCGTAGCGGTCGTATTTCTTCACCCACTGCTTCATGTTGTCACTCTTGGCTATGCGAGTTGTTCCGCCGAAGTAAGAGAAGGCATCGGATATACCGCCGAAGAAGTTCTCCATGGAAGCGTTGTACATAGCCTTGGCAAATCCCAAGCCGCTGTATGGCAGGATACAGACCAAAACGACAACCTTGGTTAGTTTACCTGTCTTCGGGTCGGTAAGCCACAGGGCATCGCCGGCGAAGTCAATCTGCATCTCTTCCCCAGGAATATAGGTGTTATGGAAGCTGAGGTTGTGTGAGTACTGATACTCACGGATTGACTTCTTGAACTGGGTGTATCCATATCCGTCGGGATGCTCCTTCTTGTATGACTCGTGCAGGGCTTGAATGGTGAGGTAGCGGTTATGCGACAAGTCTGACACATATTCAGGCAACAGCCCATCCAGCACCTGACGTTGGGAAGATGGGGCTGCTGTGGGTTTGGACAACTGGAGGAAAGATTCTATTTCCCCGTCACTCATGCGGCCTATCACGCCATAGGACAAACCTTGGGAATCCGCCAAGGTCTTGTAACGGTTCAGTACGCCACGTCCCATGTGTAGTTGCTCGCAAATGGTGCGTTGCGGTATTTTTGCCGCTAGCATTTGAAATGAACGTTTTAATTTGCTCATGTTTACCTCAGTTCGGGATAATGAACTCTATCTAAAGGCTTTATAATGTTTTTATATAAGGGATACAGAGGCTTGGCAACCATCTATATATCTTGGATGGTTGCTGAGACAAAATCCTCCTGTAAAATATGCAATGTTAGAAAAGACTAAGCTGTTTCGTATCTTCGATAACGTATCCAGTAAGTGCCTTGGGCTTGTTGTCAAAGAAACAGTATGCCCCTAATGCAGAAATAATATTTATGATGAAATTCGCAACAGACCTGTGACGTGAATGTACTATCTGAGCCGTATTTTTCAACAGGTCATTAATCGTTTCAATGATGTATCTTTTGCGTAGCATCATCTTGTCATAGAACGGCATTAGTTTGTTCTTCATGTTCACTCTCAGTCCTGTTACCAACTGGATGCCTTCCTCAAAAAGCGAATCGAAGAGTTTTTGCGAGATATAGCCTTTATCTGCAAACAGCTTGCCATACAGACGTTTAGCCAACACATCGAATACCGTTGGATCTTTGTCGCTAACGTTTGCACCAGTGAGAACAAAAGCAATTATCTCACCTCTATCATTACAAGCCAGATGTAGCTTGAACCCATGACACCATCCCATTGTTCCCTTTCCGTTTGTGGCAATGCCTTTGAACACTTTGTTGGCATAACGCCTGAGATTGTGGCATATTGGTATCATGGTTGAATCAACAAAGGTTATACCTGTACATCTGCCAAAAGCACGGAGATTCAGGAAGAACATGAGAGGGAAGAATACGCGACTTTCAAGTTCTACAAAACGGTTATAAGACACCGCATTTGGAAAATATGACTTCAAAGTTCCTCTAATAAAGAATAGGTAATAATGCTTGAAGTTTCGGAACGAGCCGAAATGGAAATACAGCAAAATCGTCATGATTTCACTATCAGATAAAGAGGCTTTACGTCGTCTGCGCTTTACTCCATCTTCACCCAAAAGCAATTTTCCTGCATTTTCAGCATCAAAAACTTTGTAAAATTCATCAATAATACAAAATAATTCTGTAACTTTGTCCTTGGTAATCTCCATAATGATATCTTTTTATGTTTGTAACTAATTGGATTTCAACTACAAAGATACAAAAAATATCGGAGATTACCAACTTTTTTAGGCACTATTTCTTATCCCGAACTGAGGTATGTTTACATTACTTTGTGCCATATCTATACAGATTTAAAAATTCTTCTGCAAAGATAGGCGGTTATTATTATACATGAGCAGAACTTTACATCTTTTTGGTACCGATTGGGGCGCTATGATGGTACCGATTCAAGTGATACGATGGTACCGAATGCAGTGCTATGATGGTACCGATTCATGCGCTATAGTGGTACCGATTCGCCGATACTGTCACCTATAGCCATCAGGTTTATCGCTAGGCCAACCTATGGTGCCATGAGTTTTATCTCAACAGGAGCAGATCTTCATACATTAACCTTTACAGACATAGGAAATGTTAATCACATCTTCGACCTGCAACCTTTCACACGAGATCGCTATGCACCGCTTCAGTTCACAAACAATCTGAACGACAAAGTTGCCATCTCAAAGGTTGAGATTTACAAGAAGGGAGAACAGAAAGCTATCTGGAGCTATAAATCTACCCTGCAGAATGGTTCCAGCATTACAACTCCACCATTGAGAATAGCAGATAATTACGAGGTTGAGTTTACCACAGTAAATGACAAAACCTATAAATACAAGAAGTACAATCAGGTATTGTCTCTCCAGTGGGATATCTCCAACATCGATTGTAACAAGATTTATGCAAAAGAAGATTTTGCCGAGAAATAATATAAAAACAGGTCTAGCTACACCGCGCTAAGCGGGGTCGCTAGACCTATCTTCTTATAGTTCTTTCTTCAGTTCATTATACAAGTCCACAGGACCTAAGTGCCAATATTTGGTACTTTCTGTAGACAGCTTTTTATATAGTTGTGAATGATATATACGATTGATGGCATCTGTAAGACTTATACCCTTGTCTTCCGAGAGCCAAGGAGCAAGCCATCCAATCTTCAATGGCAACAACATATAAAGATTGTCTTGTGTTATTTTTGCACTCATAACTGTATGATTTCTGATTCAACAAATTTAATGGCAAGCAGTGACCATTCTATTTCCATCCTCGTTCCGCTTTTATACGACTCATTAATTCTGAATGGGAAATGGTTTTACCATTTTCATGATCCTTTAATGCCATCTCCACACTAGCTGCCAAGGCTTCACGAGGAATCTCGTTCACAAAAGCTTCTATCTCATCAGACTCAGGAACGACATAAGGATTTACCTTATCCATTGTTGTATAAAGCAATGTGATAAGCTCATTCTTGTCATCGTCACTCCAGTTTTTCACTTCATTCCAAACAGGAGTCGATGTTATATTGCTATAATCTGATAGTTTCATAATCATCTCTATTTTAAAACCTTTCTGCAAAAATACGGTAATTATCTGATAATTCAAAGAATATTCGATATTTTAACACAAAAATGTATCACAAAGTATTTGCTTAACAGAAGAGGACAAACAAAGAATGGCGAAACCAGCAGACTGTCAGCCTACTCATTTCGCCACTTACATATTTATTTATCTCGCAAAAAGATGAATTAGTCTTCATCAGCAAACTCATCAAGAGTGTAGGCGCTGCTGCCATCGAAACAATGGGTACATACCTGGCACTTTGGAAGACCGATAGCCTCAAAAGGCGAAGATGTAAAGATTTCACCCGGATGAAAAACTAGGCTGCTTTTCCAACGTTCGGGGCAGATTAAAATTTATGCACCCCATCACAAAGCATGGCAAGTTCTTTTTGGAAAAAATCTATATCAGGAGAAACATCATCGGCAGTCTGCAATCTTCCATCAATTGATAAAAAGATTCCAGCATGTAACGGTAATCGCTTGCTTGGTTTTGGCAATAGCTCCACTCTTCTGTTGTTAAATTCATAATCCAGGTTTCGAACATCCAAAACATTTAAAAATGTAAATCCATATCGAGAGTCTCCTTTCGTTCTAGGACGAAAAACAGCTGATACAGAATCTAATTGATCTGCATTATATCTTAATACAGAAATATAGTCTTCAGCACCACTCTTCAACTTTTCAAGTTTAAAAGCCTTCGGCGAAACACGCCCTTTATAGATATGAGAAGGCGAGAACAGGATTCTTGCAACCTTTTCATCGTCTGCTATTTCAGAAATCAGTTTATCCATGAGCTTTTTCTAATAATGACAATACTTCCTTTTCATCCAACTTATCAAAACTGAATTTTGACAAATGACCATCCCGTTTGATAAATGCTACAACCTGATGATTGGTTATAGTAACACCTGCTATATTATTGTCTTCCGTGTAATCTAAATATATACAACCTCGTGCATCAGGAAAAGCTACCCAATTTTGCAGACTAGTATCAGCAGCTAGCAGAATAATTCGCTTCACAAAATCCACGATATTTCTTGAGAGGGCAAGACTACCTTCACCATCCCAACCATCTGGAAGCTTTGACAATTCATCTAAACGATTCAAAAGTTCTTTCTTTACTGAAGATTGTAAAGTTTGCTTTTGACTTGACAAGAAAACCAAACAACTATACAAAGCATTCTGATCTGTTGTAGCATACACCGCATCCATCACATTATGGCGCAAAGTAACAATATCCGTATCAGGAGTAATACGGACTGCCATGGAATCAGAAACTATACTTGTTTTTTCTTCGGGTAATTTATATGGCTTTACTTCACTCATACTTTTTTCTTTTTACTAAACATGTGCTGCAAAGATACGTTGCTTTTTCGTAACTACCAAATTTTTCGAGAAGAAAACAATATAAACCACATTATTTTCCGATTCTGTCTGTATTCGTATCATATCACAAGTGATTGAAAGCTATATATTCTAGCCCTCACGATTCCTACCCCCCAGAAGCGTTACATGACAGTTGTGACAGTTTTATTTCGCAGGGGGTATTACGATACCATATAAAAGGAAAATAAAATAGGTCTGGCTACACCGCGTTTCACGGGTCCGCTAGACCTATCTTCTTATCTATCAAGAACTTATATTCTTATTTTAGTCTTCATCAGCAAACTCATTCAGAGTATATGCGCTGCTGCCATCGAAACAATGGGTACATACCTGACACTTTGGAAGACCGATGGCCTCTACCAGCTGCTCGATGGTATTGAACTTCAGGGAAGTCAAGCCCAACTGGCTGGCAATCTCATCTACCATCTTCTGATACTCAGGAGAACCGGTGGTAGCGTATTTCTCAAGATTCTTGTTGGCATCGCCCTCAAACTTCTCGATGATGCGACGGGTAATCAGCTCCATATCACTCTTTGAAGAAGTGAAGTTGATGAACGGACAGCCGTATACCAATGGAGGACACGCTATGCGCATGTGGCACTCCTTCAAGCCAGCCTGGTCGAAAAGCACCTTCACATTGTCACGAAGCTGGGTACCACGCACGATACTGTCATCGCAGAACAATACCCGCTTGCCCTTCAACATCGCCTTGTTAGGAATCAGCTTCATCTTAGCTACCAGTGAACGCATGCTCTGGTTGCTAGGAGTAAAACTGCGAGGCCATGTAGGCGTATACTTGGCAATGCAGCGCTGGTAAGGTACACCCTTTCCGGCAGCATAACCCATCGCCATACCCGTACCCGAATCAGGAATACCGCTGCAGCAGTCTACCTCCACATCATCGGTCTTGGCGAGATTAAAGCCGTTGGTAAAACGCGCCTCCTCTACATTCTTGCCCTCGTAGGTAGATGTAGGGAATCCGTAGTAAACCCAGAGGAAAGAGCAAACCTGCATCTTCTTGTTGGCAGGACGGATTTGCTCCATGCCATCAGCTTTAATCTTCACGATTTCGCCTGGTCCTACCTCATATGCTGTTTCATAATCAAGGTTAGGGAACGAGGTGGTTTCGCTGGAAGCTGCATAAGCACCTTCCTTCTTGCCGATGATGATTGGAGTACGTCCCCAACTGTCACGCGCACAGATGATGCCATCCTCGGTAAGGATCATCATGGTGCAGGAACCTTTGATGTGATGGAAAACGTTTTCGATACCTTCTCTGAAGGTTTTACCCTGAATAATGAGCAGAGCCACCAACTCAGTAGGATTGGTACTACCCGAAGACATCTCTGCAAAGTGCATGTTCTTCTCGAGCAGAAGCTGAGTAAGTTCATCCTTGTTTACTATCTTAGCTACAGTGCAAATGGCAAAGCGGCCAAGATGAGAGTTCATGATGAGTGGCTGGGCATCTGTATCGCTAATCACGCCGATGCCCGATGTAGCTCCTTCAAACTTGTTGAGTGTAGGTTCAAACTTCGTTCTGAAGTATGAACTTTCCAGATTGTGAATAGAGCGCACGAAGCCCTTCTCACTACTGTAGGTTGCCAAACCGCCCCGGCGTGTGCCGAGATGTGAGTTGTAATCTGTGCCGTAAAAGAGATCAGCGACACAGCTTTTCTTGGAAATAGTTCCGAAAATGCCTCCCATAAGAGTATAATTATATGTTATAATTTTGTAATATGGGTGCAAAGATAAATAAAAATCAGAAAATATGCAAGTCTTTTTGCTTTTTTTCTATAAAAACATGATAATGAGGGTAACTTGCTACCCTATTTCGAGAAGAATAAACGGCTACTGAAACGAAAAGCGCTCCGGCAATAATTACCGGAGCGCCATGATATGATTTCCTATGAAATTAATCCAACTTCAGGCTCTTCTTGATAGCCTCGATCTTATCCATCGCAGCAGCTGTGCAGCGGTTGTAGCAGCCAGCGCACTTGAATGAAGGATCCTTAACCTCAATATAGAACTTAATCTTAGGCTCTGTACCTGATGGACGGACACTTACCTTAGTGTTGTCATCGCAGAACCACTGGAGTACATTGCTTGTAGCAGGCATATCGAGCTTCTCTACGCTGCCGTCAGCATGTTTAGCCTCCAAAGACTGGTAGTCCTTCCAGGTTACCACCTTGCTGCCACCCAACTCCTGTGGAGGGTTGGCACGGAAGTCTGCCATCATCTGCTTGATCTCGTCAGCACCAGTCTTACCTGGGCGAACTACGTTTACAGTAAACTCCTTGCTGAAGCCATACTCTGCATAAATCTGCATCAGGAGGTCGTAGAGTGTCTTGCCCTGATCCTTAGCCCATGCTGCAATCTCGCAAATCAGACAGATAGATGCAGGAGCATCCTTATCGCGTACCTTATCGTATGGCAAGAAACCGAAGCTCTCCTCACCACCACCGATGTACTGCTGCTTGCCCTCAGAGATAGCAATCTCGCGTGCAATCCACTTGAAACCGGTGTAGCAGTCGCGCAACTCTACGTTGTTCTTCTTGGCAATCTCAGCGATAACCTCTGTTGTTACGATGGTCTTTACAAGGAAGTCTGTTGGCTTCAACTTGCCCAACTTCTTCTTGTTCTCAATGATGTAGTAGCAGAACATCATGGCTGTCTGGTTACCGTTGATGATCATCCACTCGCCCTTGTCGTCGCGGCAAACGATAGCCAGACGGTCAGCATCTGGGTCGGTAGCTACCACGAGGTCAGCGTTCAACTTGGTACCGAGCTTCATACCGAGAGTCATAGCCTCTGCATTCTCTGGGTTTGGAGAAACGACTGTTGGGAAGTTGCCATCTACAACCATCTGCTCAGGAACTACATTGATGTTCTGGAAGCCCCAAGAACGCAGACAGAGAGGAACGATGACACGACCTGTACCATGCATAGCTGAATAAACGATGTTGAGGTCTTTCTGACGGTTGATAACATCCTGGTCAATCATAGCAGAATGAACGGCTGTCATGTAGTCGTAATCCATCTCACCACCGATAATCTTGATCTTATCCCAGTTAGCCTCAAACTTCACCTGGTCGATAGTAACCTTGTTTACCTCCTCGATAATACCTGTATCGTGTGGAGCCAGAACCTGAGCACCGTCGCTCCAGTAAGCCTTGTAACCGTTGTACTCCTTAGGGTTGTGAGAAGCTGTTACGTTGACACCGGCCTTTGCACCGAGCTCACGGATAGCGAAAGAAATCTCTGGTGTAGGACGGAGGCTCTCGAAGAGATAAGCCTTGATGCCATTGGCAGAGAAGATGGCAGCTACGGTCTCAGCGAAGAGACGGGAATTGTTACGGCAGTCGTGACCTACCACTACAGAAAGGTTCTCCTCACCTGGGAAAGCCTTGAGAATGTAGTTAGCAAAGCCCTGTGTAGCCATACCAACGATATACTTGTTCATGCGGTTGGTACCTGCGCCCATGATACCGCGCAAACCACCAGTACCGAACTCCAAGTTCTGATAGAATGCATCAACGAGAGCAGACTTATCCTCTGCGTCGAGCATTGCCTTTACTTCCTTACGAGTTTCTTCGTCAAAAGCAGGTGTGAGCCACTGCTGTGCTCTTTCTTCACACTGCTTGATCAATTCTGCGTTATTAGCCATAGTTTGATTATATTATGTTATTAATTAATTCTTATCGAGAAGGATGTGCACGAAAACAATGCATAATTTCTCTATTTGCGTACAAAGTTATATAAAAATTTTGATAAACCAAGCAAGAATGAAGTTTTTTTTGTATTTTTGCACATTGAAATGGAATTGAAAATAGAATAAGGCTAATATTTAGCAATATTGTATTGGTAAGATAGCAGAAGTTGAATGAACGAAATATAAAAACAATAGAATATGGAAGTATATTACACGGGCGTCATCATCGCCGTATCCACCTTTTTAATAATAGGTATCTTTCACCCTATCGTTATGAAGACGGAATATTATACGGGCACTCGCTATTGGTGGGTTTTCCTCGTTGCAGGCATCATCTGCATCGGAGCTGCCTTCCTGGTTGCCAACGTGCTCTTCTCTGCCATATTGGGCGTAGTAGGTGCTTCATGCCTTTGGAGCATCGGTGAACTCTTCGAACAGAGACAACGCTGCGAGAAAGGCTGGTTCCCGAAGAATCCGAAAAGAATAGGAACAGGATATTACAGGGACGAGAAGAAGTGAAGAACGAAGAGTGAAGAACGAGGAACTGAAGTTTCGCATGTGGTTCAAGTACGGGCTAGGAGCTTCTGCCCTTTCAGGGCGTGTGGGGCTTACTTGCGAAACTTCAGTGAAGAATTCAAGTGTATAGGAAGAAAATGAAGACAGAACTCATTCTGGTCGGAAAGACCGTAAACAAGCATTTCATTGCGGGCATTAAGGATTATGCCGAGCGCATCACCCATTATATGCCTTTCAACATAACAACCATTCCTGAGCTCAAGAACACCAAGAGTCTCAGCGAACAGCAGCAGAAGGAACGGGAAGGAGAACTGATTCTGAAACTCCTCCAACCTTCGGATACCGTGGTGCTGATGGATGAACATGGACAGGAATTCCGAAGCATCGAGTTTGCCAAATGGATAGAGCGCAAGCAGGCCACGGCAAGAAGGCTCGTCTTTGTCATCGGCGGTCCTTACGGTTTCTCACCGTCTGTCTACGACCGCGCCAACGAGAAGATTTCCCTCTCCAAGATGACCTTCTCGCATCAGATGGTGCGCCTTATCTTTACCGAGGCGCTCTATCGCGCATGTACTATTATAAAAGGTGAGCCTTACCACCATGAATAAAGGTAAAAGGGTAAAAGGGTAAAAAAGTAAAAAGGTAAAAAGAGCCTTTCCCCCTTGCGCCCCCGTTCCCAGCGATTCCATCGCTGGTCCCCCTCCAACCCTTAATCATAAAAAGCAAAAAGAATATGCCAAAAGATAAATATATAGAAATAAAAGGGGCAAGAGCCAACAACCTCAAGAATATCGATGTGAAGATACCTCAGGGCAAGTTTGTTGCCATTACGGGTGTCTCCGGATCGGGAAAATCATCGTTGGCTTTTGATACCTTATATGCAGAGGGCCAGCGCCGCTATGTGGAGTCGCTCTCTTCGTACGCTCGCCAGTTTCTGGGACGTATGAGCAAACCGGAATGTGATTTCATCAAGGGATTGCCACCTGCCATCGCCATCGAACAGAAGGTGATTTCGCGCAACCCACGATCTACCGTGGGCACCAACACCGAAATCTACGAATACCTGCGACTGCTCTACGCACGCATCGGAAAAACCTATTCGCCTATCAGCGGACAGGAGGTGAAACGCCATACTACCGAAGATGTACTCGCCTGTACCCGACAGTATTCCCAGGGTACCAGGTTTGTCATCCTCGCCCCTATCCACGTCATCGAAGGGCGCAGTCTGGGCAAACAGCTGGAGATGTACAACCAGGAAGGTTACGCGCGTATATATATAAAAGGTGAATTCGTACGCATAGAAGACTTCATGGAGCAGGCTGATAAGGAACTGCTGGAAGTAAGCGGCGATAAACTGAGAAAGAGAATGCAACAGAAGGATGAAGAAATCTTCCTGGTCATCGACCGTGCTTCGGTAAGCGATGAGAAGGATGACATCAGCCGACTGATGGATTCTGCCGAAACTGCCTTCTATGAGGGCGATGGAGCCTGCCGCCTCGTCTTCCTGCCAAGCAACATCTGCTACGACTTCTCTACCCGGTTCGAAGCTGACGGCATGCAGTTTGAAGAGCCTACCGACAATATGTTTGCCTTCAATTCTCCTCTCGGAGCCTGCCCTACCTGTGAAGGTTTCGGCAGCATAATAGGCATCGATGAGAAACTCGTCATCCCGAACACTTCGATGAGCGTATATGACGGATGTGTGGTTTGCTGGCGAGGCGAAAAGATGGGTATGTGGCTCAAGGAATTCATCCGCAGAGCTGCTGAATACGACTTCCCTATCTTCAAGCCTTATTTCGAACTGACTCAGCAGCAGAAGGACTGGCTGTGGCACGGTCTGCCTGGCGAGAAGAAACGTAAACAGCAGGAAAGGGTGAGCATCGACGAGTTCTTCAGAATGGTAAAGGAGAACCAGTACAAGATACAATACCGCGTGATGCTGAGCCGATTCCGTGGAAAGACGATTTGTCCTGACTGCCATGGTACCCGACTCAAGAAGGAAGCCAACTATGTGAAGATTGGCGGAAAGAGCATCACCGAACTGGTTGAGATGTCGATTGTGAACCTGAGCGAATGGTTCAAGAAACTGGAACTCTCTGAGCATGAGAAGGAAATCAGCAAGCGTCTGCTCACCGAAATCACCCACCGCCTGCAGTTCCTCCTGGATGTTGGTCTGGGTTATCTTACGCTCAACCGACTCTCCAACACCCTCTCCGGCGGTGAGAGTCAGCGCATCAACCTGACCACCAACCTGGGCTCATCGCTCGTAGGTAGCGTATATATCCTTGACGAACCTAGTATCGGACTCCATAGCCGCGATACCGCCCGACTGATTAAGGTGCTGAAAGAACTGCAGCAACTGGGCAATACGGTGGTTGTGGTAGAACACGACGAAGAGATTATGCGGGCAGCCGACTATCTCATCGATATCGGTCCCGATGCCGGCAGACTGGGCGGAAGAGTGGTCTACGCCGGTCCGTCATCAGAATATTCAACCACCGACAAGGCTGAACAGGAAAAGCTGCTGGCTGAATATCCAGAGAGTTATACCATCAAGTACCTGACCCACAACGAGGAGATAAAGGTGCCAACGAGCCACCGTGCCTGGAACCAGTATATCGAAATCAAGGGAGCCCGGATGAACAATCTGCGCGGCATCGATGTTAAGATACCGCTCAATGTATTCACCTGTGTAACCGGTGTATCAGGCTCAGGCAAGAGTTCGCTCATCAAGGGAATCCTCTATCCTGCCATGCGTCGCCGTCTGGACCTCGTAGCAGATGCCCCAGGCGAATATGCATCGATGGAAGGCGACTGGAAGAGCATCCATCATGTAGAGTTTGTTGACCAGAACCCTATCGGAAAGAGTACCCGCAGCAACCCTGCCACTTATCTGAAGGCATACGATGCGATACGTGCCCTCTTTGCCAACCAGCCACTGGCTAAGCAGATGGGATTCACGCCGCAGTACTTCTCTTTCAATACCGAAGGCGGAAGATGCGAGGAATGTAAGGGTGCGGGATATGTTACCATCGAGATGCAGTTTATGGCAGACCTCACGCTGACCTGCGAGGCTTGTAAGGGCAAGCGGTTCAAGCACGATATCCTGGAGGTTCGCTATGGCGGAAAAGACGTCAATGATGTGCTGAACATGACGGTAAACGAGGCCATTGAGTTCTTCAGCGATGAAAAGCTGCAGCGCAACGAGGGCGACTTCGACAACTGCCGCATCATCGTAAACCGCCTGAAACCGCTTCAGGATGTGGGTCTGGGTTATATCAAGCTCGGTCAGAATTCAAGTTCGCTTTCGGGTGGTGAGAATCAGCGTGTAAAGCTCGCCTTCTTCATAGGTAAGGAGGAACAGGAGCCTACGCTCTTCATCTTCGACGAGCCTACCACGGGTCTTCACTTCCACGACATCAAGCGCCTGCTCCATGCCTTCAATGCCCTGATAGAAAGGGGCCATTCGCTGGTAGTGATTGAGCACAATCTGGATGTCATCAAGTGTGCCGACTATATCATCGACCTCGGTCCGGAAGGCGGCGATAAAGGCGGCAATCTCGTTGTAGCCGGAACTCCGGAAGAAGTAGCTGCCTGCAAGGCAAGCCTTACCGGAAAGTTCTTGCGTTAAGAGTTGGAGATATAAAAAAAAATGTGTCAAGTTACAACCAAAGTAATTTGACACAGTTTACTTTTGCAACCTCATCACAATCTGATGAAGTATAATAAAGTATCTGCGAAATTCCAGCCGGCACGGCAAGTTCCATCATGGAATGTTAAAAACGGTAAATACAAATTTAACGTATTTACCGCCTTTTTCATTTTCATACCTTTTTTGCATAACGTTTGCATAAGCTTAATGAACAAACATGAATATGGGCAAAAAAATATCAAATGGCAAGATGGATAAAGAAACCATCAAACATACCATCAAGACAAAGTATCTCAATAGTTACAAGGTGATTGTAGCGGGAGGACGTGACTACATCTATAATTAGTAACTTTGCACTCATGAAGAATTTTGCAGCGATAGATTTTGAGACAGCCAACCAGTAACGAACCAGCGTTTGCTCCGTAGGCATTGTGATAGTAAGGAATGGTGAGATTTTGTGGATAGCTACTACAGTCTCATCAAGCCAGAGCCTGAGTATTATTCCTATTGGAATACTAGGGTGCATGGACTTACCATGGAGGATACCATGAACGCCAGGGTATTTCCAGAGGTATGGGCTGAGATTCTGCCAAAGATTGAGGGATTGCCATTGGTGGCTCACAACTCTCCCTTTGACGAGGGATGCCTGAAGTCTTTGTTCCAAATGTATCAGATGGACTATCCCGATTATGAGTTCCATTGCACATGCCGAGCCTCCAGAAGAAAGTTGGAATCTCTCCTACCCAACCACCAACTACAAACTGTAGCTGCTTATTGCGGGTACGACCTAACCCAAAACCATAATGCCCTGGCTGACGCAGAGGCCTGTGCTTGGATTGCCAGGGAACTACTATAACTACTGCAGCAAAAGTGTTATATTGTGTCTAAAATGAATCTTGCCGCATGGAGTATAGAAACATCATCGGCAAAAGTAAAACAAATGCCATTTCCTGTTGGAAACCTATCAGAAATCTGTAGTTTTGATAAAATTTATGGTAGTATGAACAAAAAAGGCACACCATGGCAATATCTTTGCTGTCGAAACGTTATCAATAACAAATGTAATATACAAAAATGGCACAGAATCAAAGCTATGAAACAAAGATGTATAGCTTTTGTATATTATGATGCATAAAAATACAAAGAACAAATTTTAACAAAATTCTAATATGATAGCATGCGACAAATTACTTTATAGTTCTAAAGAACTGTTCGACTCCTATTTGCAAGGGAAGACATATTCCATTCCTCCTTATCAAAGAGGATACAAATGGGATACAAAAGACATCGAGCGTTTGCTAAAAGACATCTATGAGTTCTCACCCAATGAGGACCTTAATCTTTTTTACTGTCTTCAGAACATCACTCTTGTTGAGAGTCTGGATTCTAAGACATTCAACGTTGTGGATGGACAGCAAAGGCTGACTACCCTTACTGTCATCCTTTCATATCTCAACGAATATGAGTTAATCAACGAGAAGTTGCAATATAATGTAAGAAAGGAAACAGAAGAGTTTCTCAAGGAATATATTTTCAAACCTAACGAACTCAAGAACATACAGAATTGGGAGCAATTTCTGGAGATTTCAAGCATTGAAGGAAAGGACTACGACTATCAGGACGTATTCTATTTGTTCAATGCTTACAAGGCTATCCAGACTTGGTTTGAAACCAATCCTAATTCAGTTACAGCGATGAAAGACAAGATTCTCAACCATGTCAAGCTAATTGTGAATCTCCCTAAGAATATCGAGGAGCAGGAGTTGTTTGAAAATTTGAACGGAAAAAGAGTCCCTTTGGATGGAGCCGACCTTATCCGTGCATTAATCATTACTAGAGTTGCCAAAAAAGAGATTGGAGAAATTGATGACAGCATAAAACAGAACGTATTGATTAACGAGCGAAGAGTAAAGATAGGACTTATGCTTGACCGCATTAACCTTTGGTGGGCTGACGAAAACAAGAAGAACTACTTTCATCAATTCACTAAAGAATCCAAAGTCCCAGATGAGGAGTCCATATCATTCAATGATGTAACATACCCTATAAACCATCTCTATAAACTGTATGTTCTGGCATACGGAGAAGCTGTGCTGGATATGGAATTCTTCGAGAAGAAAGTAATAGAAGATGGCTTTTTAGATGAGTTACAATTGCTACAAAGAACAATGGAGAACTGGTACAATGATAAAGAACTATACCATCTCATACTCTTCACAAGCATCTATGCTAGAGAAAAGATAAAAGAAGAGCCAGTTCTTAGCTTCAAAGAGCTTTTATGCCAATGGAAGAAGCTTTATAGGAAAGACTTCATTCGCTTCCTAAAGAAAAGAATTGCAAGCACCGAAGTTTTTAATGATTTAATCAATCAATCGGAAAGATGCAAAGAGGAAAATGAAAAAACCGCGTTCTTAGAAAACTGGTATGATAATAAGCTGATTACGGTATCGGTATTACTCGACATCATCAGCATCCTCTCTTCGAATAGTACATGTCTTCCTGCCAGACACTTCAAGGCCTACAAGGAAGACTTAGAACATATATTCCCGCAGACACCCGTTGGAGACAGAATCAAGGACAAGATAAAACAAACACAGATTCTCATAGAATATATTGATATCATAAACCAATCGCTCAGTGAAGAAGAAAAGATCTATATTAATGACAGCGATATAGATTGGGAAAGTCAAAACTGGAAAGATGGTATTAAGTCTCGTATCAATAATAGAATTGAGAAAGTCATACCGGTCAATTCTCTTGGAAATATGTGCGTGCTTCATGAATCTGTCAACAGAGGCTATGGAAATGACTTTTTCTTGGAGAAACGAATAGATATCATGCGTAAGTCTCAAGAAGGTTTCTTTATCAGACCTCATGTATATGATGCTTTCAACAAGATTTTTCTAGAGCGCCATGACGAATCCATCGATATGAAAATGATGAACCGATGGGATAGGTCTGATATCCTTGCAAGACGAGAATATATAATTAAACGAATAAGTAACTTCTTAAATACATCAAATGAGCAAGCATAACGCATATCTTAAAGATGAAAACCTTCTAACTCTGTTTTCTCTGAACAATATGATTGTTCCGGAGATACAGAGAGAATATGTATGGGGTAACAATAGTGATGTGTTGGAAAAATTTCTTCAGGAGTTGGAGAAAAAAGGCTCTCCTTGTCAGGAATGCCACCATGTTCACACAAACAAGAACATAAACGTAGGATTCCTCTATTCCTACAAGCCCTCATATGTAAAGTACGAAAGTGAGAGAATCCTTGATGAATTTCTCATTGATGGCCAACAGAGAATCACTACTCTTTTTTTGCTTCTTCTCTATAGAGCAACCATTGAAGAGAGAATTGATGATTTCTTGACAATATGTAGAGCAGATGAGGATGATTTGCATATGGGCTTCACCTACAAAGTCAGAAGCCTGACCCAGCAGTTCCTAGTTCAATTGATAAGACATGCTAGAGAAGAAGGCTGCAGCGCTTTTGATTTCATCATGGATTTAAACAATTCTCCTCACTGGTTCCTTGATGATTACAAAAGTGACCAGACAGTGATGTCCATGATTTCTGCACTCAAATCAATCAAGAAAATTTTTGGTAACGCATCAAATTTTTACTTTGATTATCTTCTCACAAATATTCATTTCTGGCACTTCAAAACAGAAGCAACATCTCAGGGCGAGGAACTGTACATAACAATGAATTCTCGTGGTGAGCAGTTATCTGATAATGAAATGCAGAAATCAAGAGTCTTGCCTAGCTCAGAACTCTTAAAATACGGCCGTAAATGGGAGGAGTGGCAAACTTTCTTCTGGAGAAACAGGACAAAAGGAAATGCCAAAAATGTGAATGCAGACAAGGGATTCAACAATTTTCTTGCCTGTATTGAAGGCTTGGAATATTTCAATGATCCATCCAAAAAGGAAAGCAATATTAAGGTCGATGTCATAAAAAACTATATGACTGGTCTGATGCATATCTGCAGCCAGGAATTCAGAAATGAACTGCAGTCTCTCTACAATGGTCTTTACACAGGTTGGTTCGACTCATTTATCAACTGTCTTTGGAATGAGATAAACACTTATGATGGCAAATGGGACATTAGTGATCCAAGAGGTGGTAACCAGGAAGTAAGGAATGACTACAAGAATAAGTCTATCGCCAGAAACAAGTCTATGCTCTTTTGGCCATGGATGACATATTTTAAAAAGTGCAAAGACTCAGAAAGAGATGACCAGCTTTTGGTGAGATTACTGCATTTTTATTACATCAGATTCCGGTGCTACAAACGTTCTGCAACATCTATCGAAACAATAGTCAATGCGTTCATTAACAAAAGTGGACGTATCCACGAAATTGATATTGCTACGAAAGACGAAGAAGAGGAGGATAACATCAACAGTAAGACCTTCAGTGAAGAAGAAGTACTTTTATCTAGTCTCTACTTCTCTGATGAAGCCAACACGAGCAAGATAGAATCCTGTATCTGGGAAATTCAGGAGCTTCCCTACTTCCTGGATGGTAAGGGTGTAGGAGGTAATACCATTCTTGAGTTTTTCCAGGATAAAGAGATTATTGCCAGAAACATGCTCCTCGATAGCATAACATCATTCAAGGATAAAATTGTCAGTCTTCTTGGCACAGAGCCTACAAATACGTCACACATAGACATTAAGAAAATACTTCTATTTTATGTTGTGGACAACAAGGCATTTTGGGAACAGCAATCGCCTTGGTATTATAGCAATTACGAAACCAGCGAATGGAAGAGGATTGTCCGAACAAAGCATTTCATTAGCTTCTACAAAGATTTCTTTAACAAAGGTCTGAATATCCAGGAACTACTTCAACAAAAAAGATGCGAGTTCTTTTTTGAAAACAAGACTTTGGACAGAAACGAAAAGCAATGGAGTCACAGGAAACTGGCCATCCTATATGATTTGCTTTCTGTTAATGGAAGTATTTGGGATGACGATCATGCCAATGTTGCATTTTACATGAATGATGATGCAGAATCAAAAAGTGAAATATTCTTGGGACAGGATAGAATCTGGAAAGCGAAACGTTACTTAGACTCAAAGAATAGAATAACCCTATCGCAGGATTGGCAGAAGATACTTAAAGAGTATAATGTAGAAATCATCGATTTTGCCGAAGAGATAAACGATTCTGAAGAATATGTTGAAAGATAAAGTTTTTTGATATAGCATATTTCTTAGAGTATTTGAAGACCTGTCCGGTTTTAATTAAGGTTATTTATGAGAATATTAATATTGAAAAAGCTTTCAAAATGAGATGACTTCTTGGCTATTCAATACCGACCACTACAAGGGAGTTGCTTTCACGGGTTCATACCGTGAAGCACTCTCTTAGGATTAGCACATCTCTCATTATCCAATAAAATAATGTGTATGAAGAAAATAATTTTTCTCGATTTTGACGATGTACTGAATACTGAGTACAACCAGATCTGAACAACAGGTAAATTGGAACACCTGAATTATTGACCAATGAAAGGCTAAGGACAATTGAGACCCTGTGCTGCCCCTCAAAAAGTAGACACAGAAAGGTGGAAAACTGATGGAAAATGATTACCTTTGCAAGCAGATAGAGTTGTGTGCCCTGTAGAGAGGGCGTAGCCCGAACGTAAGGGCACACAACTTGCCGAAGCACGGTTATCTTATCGTCAAGTATTCACCAGAAAGGAAACTTTTTATGGCAAAGCATTTAAATCCATTGGAAAAGGAGTTCTTGATTCGTAAGTTCAAGGGAAACTCCAAAGTTAAGCTCAGTGATTTCTGCAGGGCAAACAATGTCTCGGAAACTTCTTTTAAGAAGTGGCTGAAGCAATATGAAGAAGCAGGCATAGAGGGGTTGGCTCGTGCTGATGCTGAGATTGGGAACATACTTCCTGAGGGCATTGACAAAACCAAGGAGGGGTATAAGCGAGAAATCCTACGCTTGCGTATTGAGAATGAACGGCTCAAAAAAAAATATCTGGTGAGGCAGAACGAGGATGGGCAAACGGAGTATGTTCGTTTAAAAATGAAGAGTTCAAAATAGTGGACATGCTATCGCACGAGTATCCTGTCAAGGATATCTGCAAGATGATGGGAGTAAGTCGGTCGGGGTATTACAAGTGGCTTAGAAGAGAGCCTTCATCCCGTGAGATCAATCGTGAGTTCATGGTGGGTGTGGTTGAGGACATACACTCGGAACACCCTACACATGGCTACAGGTGGGTGGCGGCGTACATAAGAATCAATTTACAGTTGAGTATCAGCGACAATTTCTCTTATAAATGCTTCCAATATCTTGGTATTCAGTCACAAACGAGACACAAGATACATTACAAACCACGTAAAGTAAAGGATAAGTACCCCAACCTCATTTATTCCACGTGGGACACGGTAGACAGACCTCGACAAGTTATCGTCTCTGACATGACAGTCATCAAATACTCTTGGTTCTTCTTTGAGTTGACCATGTATTTCGATGTCTTTACGAAAGAAATCCTAACGTGGCATGTGGCTGAGAGACGTGGACATAGAGACCAGTACATTGATGGGCTAAATGATGTCATCAACCTGTTGAAGGGCACAGATGAGCCAACTGTTCTTCATACGGACCAAGGTAGCGTGTATGCTTCACTCGCCTATAATGAGCTGATAAAGGACACGTTGATTGTGAGGTCTATGTCCAGGGCAGGAAAGCCTACAGACAACCCTGTGAACGAATCCCTCAACG
Organism: Segatella copri; assembly: GCF_026015465.1. GTDB lineage: Bacteria > Bacteroidota > Bacteroidia > Bacteroidales > Bacteroidaceae > Prevotella > Prevotella copri_E. Next base: position 44,459 of record NZ_JAPDUQ010000006.1, on the reverse strand, counting down.
GATGGATAAAAGAGGAATTGTTCATAGACTTCAAGATTGAGACATGTAATTCAAGAAAGGAGTTCGAGGAGGCCTTGGACGCATACGTGGATTATTACAATGAGAAAAGACCATGTTATGCTATCGGCTATGATACGCCAAATAATTACAGGAAGAGGTTTTATAAAGGGGAGCTTCCAAGAAAGGACACTTTTGGGAAGCGAGAGGCTAATGCAACACCGAAGTTCGTCACAGAACGGAAGAAAATGGCTGGAAATGAGAAAAATAAAGAATAATGTTCACTTTTATAAAGAAAAACTTGCAAATATGGATGAGATTGTCTACTTTTGCAAATGAAAAGGAACGAAATTTGATAGATATGTGTACTTTTAAAAATATAAATAATTAATAATCATTTTTTGTGTCCACTTTGGGGAACTGCTACACTGACCTGAAAGCAAAACAGAAAGTTCCTCATAAAAGTGTATATGTAGCCATAAAAGTCCCTCATAAAAGTGTGTTAATCTTTCAAAAAGTCCCTCATAAAAATGTGATATATTTTACTATTTCATAAATTTTCAGTATTTTTGCAGCAAAAAAGCAATATATGGAAAGATTTATCATGCAAGACCTCATTGCTTGGAAAAACAGAGAGGATAGAAAACCCCTTATTCTGTTGGGAGCAAGACAAGTTGGCAAAACTTATATCTTGAAGGAATTTGGGCAACGTGAGTTTGAAAATGTGGCCTACATTAACTGTGACAACAATGCCATGGCTAAGGATTTGTTTGCTTCAGACTATAATATAGATCGCATCCTTCTCACCATCGGAGCTATTACTGGTGTTAATATAGAAGCCGGCAAGACTCTCATCATTATGGATGAAATACAGGAGTTGCATCGTGGACTTGCCTCGTTGAAGTATTTCTGTGAAAATGCACGGGAGTATCATGTGGCAGTAGCCGGTTCCCTTCTCGGCTTGTCTCTTCATCAGGGAGAATCCTATCCTGTGGGAAAGGTTAACACCCTGGAAATGTATCCGATGACATTCGAGGAGTTTCTGTGGGCACGTGGTTTCAAGCAGCGTATGGATCTGCTGCAGCATGGAATGTGGGATGTGGTAAAATCGCTCAGAACACTCTATATTCAGCATCTTCGTGAATATTACCTTGTTGGCGGTATGCCCGAAGCCGTAAATAAGTTCATAGAAACCAATGATGCAAATGCCGTAAGGGAAGTACAGGAGGAAATTATTCGGGCCTACGAAAAAGACATTTCCAAGCATGCACCAAAAGAGCAGGTAGTAAGAATCAACCAGGTATGGAACTCCATCCCTTCCCAACTAGCCAAAGAGAATAAAAAGTTCATCTATGGTATTGTAAAACAAGGTGCCAGAGCCAAGGATTATGAGTTGGCAATCCAATGGCTCATAGATGCAGGACTGGTATATAAAATCAGTAGGGTGAAGACTTTGGGGCTTCCTCTGAAGATTCATGAGGATATCAGTGCCTTCAAATTGTATCTCTTGGATTGTGGACTGCTGGGGGCTATGAGTAAAACTCCGCCAGCCTTGCTTCTGCTTCCTAGTAATGACAATACCGGGAAAGGTGATTTTACGGAAAACTTCGTTTGCTGTCAGCTGGAATCGCTGCACCAGATTCCTATATATTATTATAGTAAGGAAAACAGCCAGTTGGAACTTGACTTTGTTATTCAGGTAGGAATGCAGGTCATACCGGTAGAAGTAAAGGCAGAGGAGAATTTTCAGTCAAAGTCTTTGAAAATGACTATTGCCAAAAATCCCGGCATGAAAGGCCTGCGCTTTTCGATGAGCGACTATCGGGAACAGGACGATATTACCAATGTACCATTATATGGTGCAAGAGGATATTTGGAAACATACAACTGAAACAAATTTTGGATATCAGGCATTCATCTGAAATCCCACCCGCACAGGGTGAAAATACGATATCAGTGGAATCCGACAACCGCCGGATTCCACTTTTTAATTTAAAAAACCAATTCAAAAGAATTATCTGTTATAAAAGTAACCATCATCGAAGGCTGCTTCGATAAGGCGTTGCTTCACTCGGGCGTATTCTGCCGGATCTTCGATAAAGTACCGAAGAGTAGAAACAATCCTCACATAAACACTGAGCCGATAATCGCCCTTACCCTTTTAGATTGCAAAAATGTTTTCCTTATGCATCCCAGCATAATACATCAGATCAGAACCAGATACATGATGGTTCTTCATCACTTCACTCAGAACAACACCGAAACGGCTGTTGTCTGCATTAAATTTTTCAATTTTCATCTTAAAAAATTTTAAATTATTGAATATATTTATTTACAAGTTCCCACTACGGGAACTCTTTTTTATTTTCTTTTTAGTATCTTTGCATCGTGTAAAACAGATACAACAATCTGCTTACCTATAATAAAACGAATAACTGATACATATATTGTATAACAATATAAAATTTTTAGGAGATGATGAACATCAGTACATTCATTAACATGGCCAGCAAGATTCCTTCACCTGGCCAGTTGGAAGGCCTGGTAACCTTCATGAAGGAAGATGAGAAACTCAGGTTTTTCACCGAGTCTTACCGGAAAACGGGGAATAAGTCGTACAAACACGATGCACCCCTCTTCGCCGTAGCCTGCATCTTCGAAGGCGGAAAAGGCAAGGACAACATCCGGAGTCTCACACATCTGTCGCTGGTCGACTTCGACCACATCACAGAAAAACCGGATGACGGCACCCTGCGCTCGCTCAAAGAGAGAATCTGCCACGATGCCCACACCCTGCTCTGTTACGTTACCATGAGCGGCAACGGACTGCGCGTCATCTACCGCTACGAAGGCGAGGATTATCCCGCCGCCTTCGCCATGGGAAACGACTACTATGCGCATCTCATCGGCAAGGAAAGCGATCCGCTCTGCAAGAACATCACAAGGCTCAGCGGACTCGCCTACGACCCCGAAGTCTATTTCAATCCTGAAGCCACAGCCTTCAGCGCCGAGGAAATCAGCCATTTCCATTCGGCTACGCTCAAGACCGCCCAGAAGAAAAAGAAACAGGAACGCATCGCCGACTACTACGAGCAGATCGTCAAACCCAAGCTGGAAAGCGAAAAGATCAGGTACGAACCCGGCAACCACAACCAGTATGTGATGCGGGTGGGCTACATGATGGCTAAGAAACGGTACGACAGGAAAGAAGCCACCCAGTGGGCTATCAGGCAGTTTCCCGAATACGACGACGTAGAACAGGTGTTCAAATCGTGCTACGACAACACCACTCACCCACAGAAGGCGAAGGCAGAAACCGGAAAGATTCCCTATGCCACCGTAGATGAAATCAAAGACTTCCTCGACGGGCATATCAAACTCCGCTTCAACCTCATCACCCTACGCTACGAGTATCTGAAGGAGACATGGCGAATCCTCCAGGACCGCAATCTGAATACGCTATGGAGCAACATGTCGCTAACCGCAAGGGTGAGCAAGAGCGACATGATCAATGTCATCGAGAGCGACTATAGCCCGCCCTACAATCCCTTCACCGATTATCTGGAAAATCTCCCACCCTGGCAGGAAGGCGACAAGGACTATATAGCCGAACTCGCTGCCACGGTAAAGATGAAGGGAGACCCCGTGATGCCCTTCTGTGAAGCCCTCAGGAAATGGCTCGTAGCGATGATAGCAGGATGGATAGACGAAGGTGCCGTCAACAATGTCATCCTGGTGTTCATCGGCAGACAGGGCGCCTACAAGACCACCTGGTTCAACTATCTTCTGCCGCCGGAACTGAAGCAATACTTCTATACGAAGGCGAATGCCAGGCGCATGACGAAGGATGATATCATCGCCCTTTCGCAGTATGCACTCATCTGTTATGAAGAGCTCGACACGATGAGTCCGTCGGAACTGAACCAGCTGAAGGCTGTGGTAACGATGCAGTATACCAACGAAAGGGCGGCATACGGCCATTATGCCGAGCAGCGCAAGCATATCAACACCTTCTGCGGCACGGGCAACAATCCCGAATTTTTGAGCGACCCTACCGGTAACCGTCGCTGGCTGCCCTACGAGATAGAGAGCATCCTCTCACCCCGTGAGCATCCGTTCAATTACGAAGGCATCTACGCCCAGGCTTACGCCCTCTACAAGAGTGATTTCCGCTACTGGTTCACCGATGAGGAGATAGAAAAGCAGAACCGGCACAACCGCGCTTTTGAGGCGCCCCGACTAGAACAGGAACTTGTGGATCTCTACTTCCGAAAGCCAACGGAGGCGGAGACAGGGGAGTTCGTGTCCATAGCCAGAGCGATGCAGATCATCAGTTGCAACCTCTCACAGAAGCTGAACAGTTCGAAACTGGGCAAGGCTTTCAATGATCTCGGATTCGAAAAGATGCGCACCAAGCACAGCCGTGGTTACAGGGCAATCGTCCGTACAGCCGAGGAAATCAAGGCTTACCAGGTATCCGTCTGCATCAACCCGCCGCAATGCGATGATGATGCCCCCTTCTAGCCGTTCCTCCAAACCATCGGTTTCATCCGGTTCAGGGTGACAGGGTGACACGGTGACACGAGTTTTTCAACTTTTCGCCTCGCACGCGGGCAGGCAGGAACTTTCGGCCTGATTTTTCCTGCCTGCCCGCGCGAGAGTAAATCTTCAGAATTCCCTGTCACCCCTGTCACCCTGTCACCCAGAAGCCAGTTACTTCCGAAACGGAAACCAAGGACTTACGGTGCAAAAGTCAGAGACTTATAGTTCAAAAGCCAGAGACTTACGATGAAAAAGTCAGAGACTTACGATGCAAAAGTCAGTAGCTTATGAACTGCACCCTCATTCATAACCCTCATAAAAATCAAACAAAACTATGGATTTAAGAAGTTATACCAAGCAAGAGCTAGCTCTCCTGTATTTTCCCGATGCTACTCCAGCAGTAGCCAGTGCTCACCTGATGCGATGGATCCAGCGCATCCCCGACCTTCTCCAGAAGCTCGCCGCCACCGGTTACGGCAAGAACTGCAAGGAGTTCACCCCGATGCAAGTCTCCTACATCCTCTACTTCCTAGGTGAGCCCTAACTCTGTTCCGCCTAATCTGAAAATGAGCCAACAAAAGGGCTCAGGGGAGATTGTCTATCCACGGACAATCTCCCCTGAACCAGAGTTTTACACTTTTAATCCTGACAAATCCATCTTATAGGTTATATTCTGAACAGAATCTTTTTCCAGAAACATCAGCATGTAAATCGGAACATAAGTCACCTTTCCTTTTGTCTCTACATTTCCATTACAAAGTACCAAACCATGAGGAATTTTGTATTCTGTTGATGCCATTACATTCGAAAGCGCATTATGACGGTCATAATCCTTACCAGACTTCACCTCTATTGGCAAAACCTGTCCTTTGTACTCCACCACAAAATCCAACTCTCCCAAGCGCTTATTGTTAAAGTAATAGAGGTCAAAGCCATGAGCTTTCAACTCCTGAGCAACCACATTCTCATAGATGGCGCCAAAATTGATAAACTGTTCATCGTTTAAAAGACGCAACTGAATGCCATCAGCAAACTGACTGATCAGCAACCCCACATCATTTTGGAATAATTTGAAAAGGTTTCTTGTCTTAGCCAGCAACAATGGTAATTTAGGTTCCTCTACATTGTAAGTAGGAAGAGCCACACCAGCATCCCGAAGCCAAAGAAAGCTATTTTCATAATTAGCAAATCTAGCTTGCTGATTCAAACTTTTAAGAATAAAACGCTTGTTTTTAGCATTCAATTCTGATGGAATCAATTGGAATATTTCCTGGATATACAACTTTTGATTGTTGTCATCCATCTTATATTTCATGATATCACGCTGATACTCCAAAAGAATACTCTTCTGTACATCAATCACACGCTGTAAATTATTGCTATCCAAATAGGTCTGAACAGCTTGCGGCATTCCTCCTATTATCAAATACAAGCGAAAAGCTCTCATCAATTCATGATGTACAAAATCATCTACAGGCGTCTTTTCTTCCCAGTTTTTACGGATAACATCCAAAACATCTGCAGATAAACCTATAGCAGAATAGAACTCCTGCAAATCAAGTGGAAACATTTCCTTAACATCTAAATAGCCAACAGGTTCAGAACGCAAATTATTCAATTCGATACCCAGCAAAGAACCACTTAAGGCATAGCGATAACTCCCTTCATCTACCAGAAACTTGATGAGGGTTACTACTTCAGGATAAACCTGCACTTCATCAAAAAAGATGAGAGTCTTTCCTTTAACAAGAGGCTTATGCACGAAAGCCGTCAGACGAAACAGCATATCCTTTACATCTTTGGCTCCAGTGAAGATGCCAATAGCCTCAGGAGAAGTTATGAAATTGATCTCAACAAAATCATCAAAGATTCGCTGAGCAGCCTGTCTTATTGAGTAAGTCTTACCTATCTGTCGAGCTCCCGTAAGCAACAATGCTTTATGCGTTGCTTGAAAGAAATTATCTAAATATTTATCTATCTTTCTGTTAATCATACACTTGTACCGTTAAATTACATTTTTCCAAGGTAAAAACAGCCTATTTTATACATTTTTCCAATATTTTTTCAGGCTATTTTTTACACTTTTCCAACTTTTGGATGATGCAAAGATAAATAAATAATCTGATAGTACAATCATTTATTAAAATATTTAAACCTTTTTATATGGCAGACGGACAGAAATGAGAAAGATTAAAAAAATGAGAAATGACAAATGAGAAATGACAGTTGTAGAAAAAACTGTGACAACTGTGACCGTGACAGAAATGGGGATGAAGTCCACCCAACGGTGTATATTGCAAAGGAGGGTGTGTCATAAGTCTATGGCGCACCCTCTTTTATGTTATTTATTGCATAATCCTAGAAGTATCGTAGCCTATTCCAAAAAGGGAATCATATTATATCGTCTGCAAATTTTACTTTTTCCGATCTTCTCTATTATAAACAGGCAAGAAGTTCACAAAAGGGCATAGTTATCCCTGACGATAAAACAACCAAAATTGAGTTTTATCGTTTTATACCCAAATATTTCTTCAAATTGAATCCCATTCCGAACAATCCTAGATCCATATAAACCTTGTCCATTCCAAAATGCCTGAATCGCTTATAATGCATATCCGCCTTCATCTGCCCAAATACAGCTTCCGGCTCTATCGGTCGCTGGCTTCTGTGTTTCAAGCCCTCTTCAGACGTTAGTAGCAGGAAGGCTTCCTTTTTATATGCATTCAGTTTATGGTTGACATATATGGTTCTGTTGCCTTTGGATTTCTTGCAGAGACTTCCAAGCGGACATCCATCACATCGTTGTGCTCTATATAATGTAATGACAGACACATAGCCGGAGTCACTTTTCGTTTGCCGTTGTCCACAAGGTTCCATGTGTTGTCCCATGGGGCAGACATAATAGTCATCATCCCTGTTGTAGTAGAAGTTCGCTTGGTTGAAGGCATCCTCCTTGAAAGGCTTATGCTGTTCCTTGTGAAACCAGTTGTACTTTACATAACCCATCATTTCTTCCATCTCTAGGTACTCGTAGTTCTCCTCCGAGCCATACCCTGAGTCTGCGGTGACGCTCTTGGATTGCTTTCCATATCTTTTCTTGTACTTATCCAAAAAAGGCTTGAAGGTCAGGGTGTCTGTTGGATTGGGATAAAGGGCGAAATTCGTCCAATATTGATTCTCTGTCGCAATTTGAAGGTTATAGGCAGGCTTTGTCTGCCCATTGTTCATGGCATCTTCCTTGAGGCGCATGAAGGTCGCATCGGGATCAGTCTTGGAGTAACTGTTTCTCTCGCCCAGTATATCCAGTGATTTTTCATACTCGCACAGTTTGTCCGAGGCTTTGAACAAGTGATCTATCTGAGTATTTAGCTTTTGCTTCTCTCTTCCTGTAAGCTTTGCCTTAGGAAGGTTCTTAGCTTGCCTCTCACACAAACGTGCACTTCTCTCTACATCCTTGGCGGAAGTGGCTGGCTCGCTGTCTTCTTCCTTAATGTCACTCCCGCCATTCAGGCGAATTTGTTCTTTTATCTGAGCCAATGCAGCAGAGGTCTTTTCCAAGAGCTTAGCCCTGTTCTTTTCCACAGTCTTCTTCCATACAAACGTGTACTTGTTTGCTTTCGACTCTATCTTAGTACCATCAACATATTGTTCCTCCAGACTAATCACGCCCTTTTCAACCAATATGGAGACGACTGCATCAAAATAAAAGTCGATGCATTTAATCATATGATTGGATCTAAAGCGGTTGATTGTTGCGAAAGATAGTTGCTTACCTCCACAAATCCACATATAGCGAACATCGTATTTAAGTGCGTCCGCTATGCCACGACAGGAATAAACGCCATTGATATAGGCAAAAACAACTAAACTTAGAAGCATCTTCGGACTATAAGGAGGAGCACCAATCCCATCATAGGTATCCATGAGAGGGTTGATGTCCATACTGCGAATAATATGATCCACCATACGAACTTTGCTGTCTTTTGGCACATAATCATCGAAAGAGTTAGGAAAAAAGCTCAATTCGTGCCGAGTTTCAGATTTTATTTGTATCTTTGCCATACTTAAAGAAGTTTTCTGCAAAGATACAAATCTTTTGCGGAAAGGCAAAGCCCGAGCTTGTGAAAGTTTGGGCTTTGTTGTAAATAAAAACAATTTTTTCAGTTCTGTATCTGGAAAAAGAAGAAAAACGAAAAGGGTGCGCCATAGACTTATGACACACCCTCTTCCTGTATTTTGCCGTTAGGCGTTATAATGACTATTACTCACCATAATACCAGTCGTCTTCCATTTCTGGTCTACCACTGTCACCTTTTCCTTGCTGCATAGTAGATGCTGCAAGGAGAGTGCAAGAGGTGATGTTTACCACCTGCATCTCTGGCTTTTTATATTCTTTCTTTTTCATATCCTTTTGATTTTAAAATTCTTTACTTAACCATGATTTTATAAGTCTTGCTGCCACGCTTCACGATGTTCAGACCCTTCTGCAGACCATTGGTACGACGACCATTCGCATCATAGTATTCTGCATTGGCATCGTTGCTGATAGCGTTGAGGTTGTCAATGGCAGTAGTGCCATCACCCTTTCCGATGCTCAGCATGGCTGCTCTTGCCTGAGATGCTGTGGCTGGATGGATGTATGCACGCATCGGTTTGATGCCCACGCCCTTGCCATCATTCAACTCAGAGACAAGCCAGAACTTATCCTTACCAATGATGTAGTCGTTTTTGTCAAGACCCTGATTGCCATTGCCGCCAATCTTGGTGAATGAACCTACGAGGTTGACATCTGAGGCAGTTTCTGCTACTGGCTTAGTAACGTTTGTTCCAGCTACTGGCTCTTTAACGATGCTTGCATCTTTTGTAGAAATGCTGAGTGTCTGCTCATCCTTATTCATCTTGAAGAGCACCGGAGTGCCGGCAGGGATTATGCCCTCTTCGCAACTCTCAAGAGTGATGCATTCATTATCATTGTCAATACCTGTGAGACGATAGAATTTACATTCTGTTTCCTTGCTCTGGTCAATGGCGAAAGGCAAGCAGAGCGTTCCCCATTTAGAACCTTCAGGGATATCTCGGCTGTAAGATGCATTCTTGGCTGCGAACGGCTCATAAGCCACGAAATCCTTGCCGTCTTCAAGAATAAGATTCTCCGTAGTAAGAGCTTCTCCCGCTGCACCTATCTTCTTCTCACCATTCTTACCTACCAGCTTGGTGAAATAGCCAGTCTTATAGTTAGCGTATTCGTTACCGTCCTTGCCTGAGTCACTGATATAATCTATAAAACCTTTAAGGTTTGTGCAGCCAGAGAACATATCACTACCCCCAAAAACCTGGTCCGTAACAAACTTATCGCTGGCGAAGATAGTTTGGAGAGTTGAGCAACCAGAGAACATAAAGGACATATCTTCCACGCGCTCTGTATTGAAATTAGAGAGGTCGAGCAAAGAGAGTCCTTCACAGCCCAGAAACATATCTGTCATATCTTCCACGTTCTGAGTATTGAAGTTAGAGACGTCGAGCGAGGTAAGCGCATAGCAGCAAACGAACATATCTCTCATGTCCGTCACATTCTGGGTATTCAGATTCTCAATACCATCAATTTCGGTCAGATAAAAGCAATCTGCGAACCACCTACAACAGCTCGTTGGTCTTGCATTGGCAAACGAAGCATCGAAGACCACCTTCTTGATATTTGCTCTTTGGGCATCCCACCCCGGATTGTTAGATTCCACATTAAGGTCATAAGCTCCTGCTGGCTTTACTCCCTTGTAGCGGAATGTAAGAGTTCCAGTAGCATTGTCAAACTCGGCATACCCACATCCACCAGGAGTAAAATAACCATCCGGGCCGCAGTAGGCATAGGCGTGGTCGGTCTTGCTATCGCTATAATCTTTGAGACTTTTGCAACCAGTGAACATATCTAAACCGTACTTAACATTGTCCGTATCAAACTTGTCGCTGGCGTAGATGGTTGTGAGAGCGGAGCAGCCATAGAACATATTGTTCATATACGTCACCTTCGCTGTGTTGAAGTTAGTGAGGTCGAGAGATTCGAGAGCGGAGCAGCCATTGAACATCATGTACATATTCACCACCTTCGCTGTGTTGAAGTTAGTGAGGTCGAGAGATTTGAGAGCGGAGCAGCCATTGAACATACTGTCCATAAAATCCACATTCGCTGTGTTGAAGTTAGTGAGGTCGAGAGAGGTGAGAGCGGAGCAGCCATAGAACATATTGCCCATATTCACCACCTTCGCTGTGTTGAATTTAGTGAGGTCGAGAGAAGTGAGAGCGGAGCAGCCATAGAACATAAAGCTCATATCCGTCACCTTCGCTGTGTTGAAGTTAGTGAGGTCGAGAGATTTGAGAGCGGAGCAGCCTTCGAACATATAGTACATAAACTCCACATTCGCTGTGTTGAAGTTAGTGAGGTCGAGAGAGGTGAGAGCGGAGCAGCCATAGAACATATTGCCCATATCCGTCACCTTCGCTGTATTGAAGTTAGTGAGGTCGAGAGATTTGAGAGCGGAGCAGCCATTGAACATATTGTCCATAAACTCCACATTCGCTGTATTCAAATATTCAAGGCCTGAAATTGTTTCCAAGGTTTCGCAGCCTCCAAAGAATTCACTCAACGATGTAGGAGCGTAAGTCTTGAAACTCTCATCGAAAACGATATTCTTGATACTACTGTAATTAGTGCACACATTTTGCACCATATCGATGTTATCTACCACAGCCATACGGCTTAAATCAAGACCTTCCAGATTGTCTGAAGTGATTTTTTTGAAAGTCAATGTAGAGTTCGTAGCAACGTAGTCTGCAACATATTCAGAAAAAGTGGTTGCTGTTTTCAGATCGTATATGCATGTGCGGTCGGCATTTTCATTATCTGAGCCGTCTTTTGTGTAAGACAACTTCAAAGAATGCTTGCCAACAGATAATAATTCTTTAATCTCTATTTGATTTATTTCGCTAATCGTCCAAGACTTTTTGTTATCTAAAGTAATAGTGGCTTCATCAAATTCTTCTGAAGAAACGAGATACTTAAACATCAATAACATAGGCTTTTCTACAGTGAAATTGACTACAGTCTCTGAAGAACTTCCGTCCACATGATAATTACTTGACATCAGTCCCTTGCTACCATCAGGAATAGTGAAGCCAAGATCCTTCATTCCATCTGCGTTCAAGTCCAGCTCCTGCCAAGGATAACTGCCATTGTCAGTAATGGTAACATCGGTTATACCCTCCAAGCCTTTGAACAAAACATAGCGAGGGTCTTCTGTTGTGGTCTGCGCCACCATATTGGCAGGCAGAAGCAACAACATAAACAACATCAATGGGAACAGAGCAAATCTACAGAATTTTGCCCCCCCATAGTTCATACGGTCGGCATGCGACCCATTGAATTGATTGGTATTTTTTTTCATAAATTAATATTATATTTGTTATTTAAATTTTTCTGCTTATTGTTAAGCTCACTCCAGAAAATACAAGAGATTTGTCAGGCTGATAAAAATGGATGCAAACAGCAAATAGATATAAAAGCGTTCTCTCTTGATGAAATCACAGAAGCTGTAGCGAGCCTTGTAGTTCTCATCAAGATACATCCTGTAGTCTTGAACCATGGCATAGCTCATGACCAGGGCGAAAATCAGAAGAAACAATGCCACGAAAAAAATGGCTTGTTCTTCTTTCGTGAAAGTCTGAATTATATTTTCCATGGTGCAAATATAGGGTTTTTCTTTCAAAAAAGGTGTCTACTTGCCCCACTTAGGTGTCTACTTCCTACAAAATAGGTGTCTACTTGGTGGGGGAAGTAGACACCTAAGGCGTGATTTTATTGTATTTTCGCTCTCCAGACAGTTGGGGAGCAACCTTCTTTCTCTTTGAATATGCGATAGAGATAGGAGCGTGAAGAGAAGCCACATTCGGCAGAAATGATGTCGTTGTTGTAGTCGGGATAGTCGAGCATCATCTTCTTTGCTGCCTCAAAACGTACCTCGGCAAGCCAGATGCGGAAGGTAGAGTTAAGGCATGAAGTGAAGTAGCGTGATAACTCGTTCTTGGAAATGTTCAGCGAGCGTGACAGGGTGAACATGTTTACTGTGGTGTCTTTGTAGCCCAAATCAGCACACCACTTGTCGAGCTTCTCCTTGATGAACATCTGACGCTCCTGAGAAATTGACTGTAAGTTTTCTTTACTATCGGCAGACTCTGCATTCTGCACATCGGAGCTTTCCAAAGATGCTCCCCCATTTTCTGTTTCTTCATCTGCTATGGCTGCGCTTTCTTCTTCCTCCTTATCCAAGAGTTCCTCGGTAGGAACGTAATTGTAGCCCAAAGCCACGAAACTCAGGTTGAAGAAAAGGATAGAGAGCAGAGCCAACGGTCCTATTATATATAATAAGGTGGTAGAGAGGATGACGAAAGGCATGGTAAGGGCAGAGAAGAACAGGGCGAAGACACTGGCTCGGGCATATCGCACGTAGGGCAGCATGTCGCCACCAGTCATCAGCTCTAACATTTTCTTGCGTTTCCGCATCTCAATCATAATCATATAGATGCAATACGCTACGTTTGCGCCGAACAATACGAGCATCGCATAGAGCCAGTAGCCAATGTTAAGACTTCCGCTATTGCTGTAGCCTATGCAGAAAACTGCAATGATGGCGGCATAAATGCAAGCGCAGACGATGTTCATCTTTCGGCGGTTGGCATGGGTCGCCTCAATGTTGTATATGCCCATGGAGATAGTGGTGAAGCATGGGGTATAGACAAGAATGTTGAAAATAGCTCCCAAGTTATCGCTTTTCGCACGAAAACCCAAGAGCATCTGCAAGAGATATTGTATGGCAAGTCCCGTCATACCTGCAAGTATCAGCCAACGTGACCACTCATAGCGTCGGTTGGTCCACTTCATGTGCAGGTGGGTGATGCCGAGGATAAGGGCATTGATGAGCATGAAGATGAAACATGCAAACTGAAGGAAATATAAAGAGTCTATCATTCTTTGATACATTTTTTGTTCAACAAATCGTTTACATCCACTTTCAGTAAATCTGAAATCCGCTTGCAAAAGTACGAAAATAATTTCAGAAAAAGGTAAAATATTCTCAAAACATTTACAAAACATGCAAATAATTGATTGAACTTTCGCATGTGGTTCAAGTACGGGCTGAAGGCCCAAAAGAGCGTGTGGATCTTACTTGCGAAAGTTCAGTGGGCTTATAAACTCTAGAAAAAAAAAGAATCTATGAAAAAGTATGATAAAACATGAGCAAGTATGAGCAACTGTGAGTTGACCCCTCACCGATTTCGTATCTTTGCATTGTGGTTCAGAGATAACATCTCATACCACCAAGAGGCAATGCGCAGCGCCCCCTACAACACAAACACAATTTATTAACCTTAAAAATGAAGACACTATGATTCTGTACACATTGAAGAAGTATGTCAATGAGAAGTTGAGCGCCGCTTACGGCAAGTTTTTCGCCTACCCTGTAGTCACCCAGACCTATGGTCTTGATGAACTCGCAGAGCACATGGAAAGTCACAACACCCCGTTCTCAAAGGGAGCCATCAAGGGTATGCTCACCGACATGGTGAGCTGCGTAAGAGAACTGGTTCTGCAGGGTATCGCCGTGAAGATTCCCGACCTCGCCATTTTCAGCATCGGCATCAAGAACAAGGAAGGTGCTGCCTCCGAGAAGGAGTTCAGCATCACCAAGAACATTGCCGGACTGAAGCTCCGTGCCCGTGGCACCGGTGAGTTCAAGGCAAACAGTCTGAACCTCGATGCATCCCTGAAGAAGGCCACAGCCGTAACAGGAGATGTTACTCCACCAGACGGCGGTAAGGACAACACAGGCGATACTACCCAGGGTGGCGACTCAACCCAGACTGGCGGATCAGGCAATACCGGGAGCAGCGGCTCCGATGGTAGCGATGGTCTGGAGTAGCCCCCTCGCCAGTAGATGAAGAAAGAAGGTTTTAGACAGGATGCAGTCCGGGATTCGGCTATAGCACCCCCGGCTATTCATCAATATAGCAAGCATCATTGAAACACGCGCTATCAAGCCCATCTGCTCATCCTGTCAGCCTTCCTTCTCCAGTATCGCCCGGATATAGAAAATCCGAGCCCCCAATCCATTTATTAACCTTAAATCAAATGAAAATGAAAAGAGAAACACTCAAGAAAATTCTGAATTTCGTCATTACCGTTCTCACCGCCGTAGCCTCTGCCTTTTGTGTGCAGAGCTGCCAGTAGTATCAACCCTTTAAAGATTCAGCACTATGAAAAACACAAGAAAAATATCACTTATTGTCATCCACTGTTCTGCCACCCGCGTCACACAGGACTTCACCTTCGAAAAGCTCGAAGCCTGTCATTTAGCCCGTGGTTTCCGCAGTATCGGTTATCACTATTACATCACGAAAGACGGCGTCATCTACCCCGGACGTCCCGAATCAGAAATCGGTGCCCACGCCCGCCATTTCAATGCACACAGTATCGGCATCTGTTACGAAGGCGGACTCGACGCCGACGGCAATCCGGCAGATACCCGTACGAAGGCTCAGAAGCAGTCGCTCCAGAATCTCCTGACGAGTCTGTGCGTAGACTATCCCGAAGCCGAGATCCTAGGTCATCGTGATCTCCCGAACGTCCACAAGTCCTGTCCCTGCTTCAGTGTTCAGGCTTGGCTGAATGAAATCAATTTCCACATTTAGCCCTCTATTCTGTTGATATTGTTCATACTTTATTATTTTTTCTACTCTATCCCCCAATCTTAAGTGATTAAGGTTGGGGGATTTTTTTGTCTCCTTTATTTCAGAAAGCGTTAGAAAGGGCAAAAGCTTTGTTTATTGCCCGGTATTTTAAAGCTTTTGCCCTTATAGGGCGCATTGTTGACTGCCATTATACCCAGGGCGATGCCCTGGGCTAGGAGCTTCTGCCCTTTCTATTATATTTGCACTTGGAAAAATAAAGAGGTAAAAATCTTTATATCTGCAAACTTTTGTTAACTTTGCAGAAAATTAGATAAGTACAATAAAAAAAGAAGAATACTCCATATCCAGCGTTAACCCTGTGCCCTTTCTAGCATAGTAAAGGCTTAGCCCTGTTTGGGGAACTGGATATTTTCTGAACAGAAGCTTGAGAGTAAATTAGCCTGCTTGTGTAGAACAAGACAGGACTCGTAGTATAGTTGTAGCCGCTCAGAACGGAGCACCCTTCTTATTAAAAACTTTATTCAATATGCAAATATACGGAATAGATTTGGCAAAAGAGAAATTTGACGTAAGTTTTTTCGACTTGACATCAAAAAAAGTATCAAACCAACCTTCACATAAGGTTGTAAAGAACAATTTTAAGAGTATCGGAAGGTTTTTAGAAACCCTTCCAAGCGATGCTGTATTGGTTGCTGAGCATACCGGAGTTTATGGTGATACTCTCTTGAAGTGCTGCATGGATAGCAATGTGAAGATTGCCTTTGTGGGTGGATATGTCATCCATAGATACAGAGCTACACCTGACCGTGCCAAGACGGATGTCCTGGATTGTGCACTGCTCAGAGATTTTGGAGAGAGATATCCTGATAAGCTGAAATACAAGACGTTTCCAGAAGAGGCTCTATATGAGCTTCGTCAATTGGCACGCCACCGAGAAATGCTCGTAGAACAGCGTAAGCAGCTAATAACAGCCGACAAGAGCGAGGATTGTCGTCCTATCAGAAGTCTTGCCGTCAAGCGAAGCATGGACCGCATCAAAGAGATGTTGGACACGGAAATTGCAGAGACGGAAAAAGAAATGTTGAAAGTCATAAATGGACATGAGAGCATTCGCCACAACTATGAGCTTGTTAAAAGTGTCGATGGAGTTGGGCTGATTACCGCAGTAGAACTATTGGTAAAAACAGAGAATTTCACAAAAATAACTACAGCGCGCCAATATGCTGCTTATGCAGGAACTGCGCCATACGAAAAATCATCGGGGAAAATGGACAAGGGAGCACATATATCCAAGATTGGTAATAGACGGTCAAAGACCTTGTTGTACATCTGCGCAGAAAGCGCCAGATTGCACAACAAGGAGATTAAACTGTACTACGAGAGACGTACTTTAATAGATAAAAAGCCGCGTCATTATGTGCTAAATGCCATAGCAAACAAGTTGCTAAGGATCATATTCACCCTCGTGGAAAAAGGTGAATACTATGACGCAAACTTCATTAGGCAAGACCCAAGGGTCGTTAAATATAATTAACGTTAAAAAATACGCTCAAAGCTTGCTCAATTAGAGTAAAACAGGGCGTGTGGGACAAAACTTGCGAAAGTTCGGTTAAATAATGTAAAAAAGTAGCGTAATACTAAACTTTATATGTACTTTTGCATCGAATTATATAAAAATAAGAAACAAATTAAAGAGGAAATATAAAAAAGAAGAAAGGATATGAAGATGAAAAGAATCATATTGACACTCACTATGCTGGTGGCTCTTGTAGCTACTGCATCTGCTCAGGCAGAGATTAAGTTCGACAAACTGATACACAACTTCGGTTCGTTCGAAGAGTCAAATCCGGTACAGAAGGCTACCTTTACCTTCACCAATGTAGGCAACAAGCCTTTGATTATCAACCAGGCTATTGCCAGCTGCGGCTGCACCGTACCTTCTTATACCAAGAAGCCTATCGCTCCAGGCGAGAAGGGACAGATTAGTGTTACCTATAACGGCAAGGGCATGTTCCCTGGTCATTTCAAGAAGAGCATCACCGTCCGTTCTAACGGCAATGTAGAAATGTCACGTCTTTATATAGAAGGTGTTATGACAGAAAAGAAATAATCTAGCTCAATACATATTTAAAAGTAAGCATGATTTTCTATTTCTCCGGAACTGGAAATACCAAGTGGGCAGCAGCCAGACTGGCAGCGGCTACACACGAAGACTTGATTCCTATCGCCCCCTATATGCGGGCGGACGATTCAAGCCACAATATAGCCGAGCCGTTTATTCTGAAAGAGAATGAACGGCTCGGATTCGTTTTCCCCGTACATGGCTGGAGAGTTCCACGCCTTGTAAGGGAGTTTATCAGGAAGATGAAGATACGGAGAGAAACTCCTGATGCTACAGCTGAAGACAAGGAGACGTTCAGGAAACATCCTTTCGCCTATTGCGTCTGTACAGCAGGCGACAGCATCGGACTCACCATCGAAAACCTCAACGATACGATTGCGCTGAATGCATCGCTTCTGGCATTGGGTATTACGGAGGTAAAATCCTCCTACTCTCTCATCATGCCGGAATCTTATGTAGGACTTCCTTTCATGGATGTTGATCCGAAGGAACGCGAAGTTCGTAAAAAATCGAAATCGGCACAGGAACTGGCGGTTATCTGCGAAGAGATATTCGACAGGAAAGAGGGAGTGAACCGTCTGGTAAAAGGTCCTATCCCCTGGTTCTTCACCAAGGTTGTGGGCGGATTCTTTGAGAAGGTGCTCATCACCGACAAGCGATTTCATGTAGAGAAAGACAAGTGCGTGAAGTGTGGCATCTGTGCCAACGTCTGTCCTGTAGGCGATATCAAGGGCGGTCATGGAGAATATCCGGAATGGCTGCATCACAAGGATTGCCTCACCTGCTTTACCTGCTATCACCATTGTCCGCATCACGCCATCGAGTTTGGTCACCAGACTCAGAAGAAAGGACAATACTTTTATAAATAATCCCCCATCTATCCTAACTGTTTATGAAGAAGACAATCATCTCTCTGGCGCTCGCCTTCCTGGGCATCGCCAATCTCTATGCCGTAAAGGCTAAACCGGGCATCGCCAAGATTATGCTGGCTGATGGAACCGTAGCATGTGCTACCCTGCATGGCGACGAAACCTTCCACTACTACATGCTGCTGGACGGTACGCCCCTGCGGGAAACCCAAGACGGAAAATACGAAAAGATAACTGCTGAAGAGCTGAACACCCGAAAGACCCGTGCTTTCTCTTCAGAGAATCTTACAAGAGCTTCAGAAATAGGAACCGTGAGCCCAAGCTATTTCCCTCATAAGGGAAGTCCGAAGGCATTGGTACTCCTGGTGCAGTTTCAGGATGTGAAGTTCAAGAGTAAGGATCCGGTTGCTACATTCAACCATTACCTCAACGGAAAGAAAGGAGAAGCTATGCCTGAGGCTGATAAAGAAGTGTTTATCACCGACGAGACTTACTGCCAGAACTACGGCAGCGTACAGCAGTATTTCGCTGACATGAGCGATAACCAGTTTATACCACAGTTTGACGTAGTGGGTCCTGTTACGGTAAGCAAGAATTCAGCTTATTATGGCAAGAACGGAGTTGACGACGGAAGTGACACCAACTTTCCTCAGATGATAAAGGAAGCTTGCCAGCAGGTAAACGCCAAGGTTAACTTTGCCGATTACGACAGCGACGGCGACGGATATGTAGACCTCGTATATGTAATCTATGCCGGCTATTCTGAAAGCATCTCAGGTAATTCTGGCGATTGTCTCTGGCCGAAATCGGGTACCGTAGGAGTGGGAACCTATGACGGGAAATACGTATCCCGATTCGGCATCAACAACGAGCTGAACAATAAGCCTGCAGATACCCAAGACGGCAAATACTACATCAATGGTATCGGTCTCTTCTGCCATGAGTTTTCGCATACCCTCGGTTTGCCAGACATCTATCCGACCAACAACCTCACAAACCATAACCAGAGTCCTGAATATTGGGACGTCATGGATATGGGCAGTTATCAGGCTAACGGCTACCAGCCTATCCCCTATTCTCCATGGGAGAAGAGCATCGTAGGATGGAAACAGCCTACCCTCCTTTCGGATACCGAGGCGCAGCAGATAAAGCTGGAACCATACGACAAGGCATCGGATGCATACAAGATTATAGCCAACAGCCAGGGCGAATACCTGCTGCTGCAGAATATCAGAAACGAGGGATGGTACAAGGAGGCTCTGGGTTACGGATTGCTGGTATGGCGCATCGACTACGATGAATTGCCATCGGTTAATCTGTTTGATAATCCCAACAACACGACAGGTAAGCCAAGGGTAATGATTGTTCCTGCAGACGGAATGGTATACAACAGCTATAACAAGAAAGTTAGCGATGCTGATATTATAACGAGTCTTCAGAACGACCCGTTCCCAACCTACAAGGCGGGCTCTGCTACAGAGTATGAGGTGAACAGTCTGACCAGTATCACCCTGAACAACAGTGTTGATACGAGTCATCCGCTCTACAACATCACAAAGGATGAAGCAACCGGTCTGGTAACCTTCGATTATCTCAAGAACTTCTCTCCTACCGGAATCTCTTCGGTCATCATCGGTAAAGACAGACCGACAGCATACTTTGATCTGGAAGGCAGAAAGGTTTCTGTTCCACAAAAGGGCAAGATTTACATCACCAGCAAGGGACAGAAGATAATATTCTAAACGAAAGATAAGGCACGGATTACACGGATTACACGGATTTTTACAAAACCATAAATATGGTTTATTGGCATTAGCGCCATAAATCCGTGTAATCCGCGTAATCCGTGCCTAATTTATAAATTCCCTTGCTTTTTAATATATTCTAGGACCGAAGATGGTGGTACCTACACGAACCATCGTGCTGCCGTGCTTGACGGCAATATGATAATCGTGACTCATACCCCAGCTACGCTCGCAGAAAGCATCATCATCAGCAAAATATCTGGCCTTTATCTCATCAAAGAACCGGGCAGCCTCATCAAACTCCTGAGCAATCTGCTGCTCATCGTCTGTATTAGATGCCATCATCATGAAGCCACAAATCTGCACATGCTTCATCTCCCGCCATTCGCCTGCCTCCAGGAGTTCGCGGCAAGCATCAAGAGAAAGACCCGATTTGGTATCTTCCTCTGCCAGATGAAGTTCCAGAAGAACCTTCACCACACGATTGTGCTTGGCAGCCTGCTTCTCAATCTCCTTGAGAAGTTTCAGACTGTCTACCGATTCAATCATCGAGATATAAGGTGCGATATACTTCACCTTATTGGTCTGCAGATGACCGATGAAATGCCACTCGATGTCCTCAGGCAGCGAAGCCACCTTCCTGGCGAGTTCCTGTTCGTGACTCTCGCCGAAGATACGCTGTCCTTCAGCATAAGCCTCCTCGATATACTCGTTGGGATGGAACTTGCTGATGGCAACAAGACGGACGCCGGCAGGCAAGCTGCCCAGCACCTCATGGAGATTTCCTTTTACATCATACATAGTTCAATTATTTTTGCTCCTCGTATTCAGGCACATCATTCTTCTCCTCTTTCTTCTCGTTAGGAGCATGGTGCTCGAATACATCCATGAGTTTGGTTTCGTTCAAACCAATCACATCATAATCAATCATCGTCTTGCCCATCACCTCATCAATATAACGGAGGGCACGGGCGAGAGACTTAGCCTGAACAAGATAAGTAACATTGCTGCGCTTCTCCTTCTCACTCTTCTCATCAATCGTGATGAACTGGAGTTTAGCCTTATACCACTTATCATCATCATCCACATCGCTGAAGAAGATTTCGCCGTAGCCAGCCTTACCGATACCGCTCACCTTCAACTCGCCGCTTACATAAACCGACATCTCATCGATGATGGCGCTCTCAGCCTCGGTAAAGCTCAAAGCATCTACTACGTATGCTTCAGAGACAACCTTTTCTGAACCATCCTCCATTGTCTTCTGATATTTCACTTTGGTCTCAAACCATGTACTTGTTCTACTTCTCATAATTTTCTTCTTACTTATTTTAATTAATTAGTATAATCTTATAACAATTCTTGAAATTAAGTGCAAAGTTATAAAAAAGAAAGCAAAGAGCGACATATTTAAAGAGTTTTTAATCAAAAAATAAAATTTAACCGAAAGTTATTCTCAATTCTCATCTAATTTTCTTATCTTTGCAGCCGATTAGCGTAAATTGAAAAGACCAGAAGGTCATAGAATTCAATTTTCGACACGGATAATTAATAGAAAGAAACAATATTTTAAGATGCCAGAAATATCTGTACGCGGTCTTGAAATGCCAGAGTCACCTATCAGAAAGTTGGCTCCTCTGGCTGCCGCAGCAAAAAAACGTGGAGTAAAGGTATATCACCTCAACATCGGTCAGCCTGACCTTCCAACTCCTCAATGTGGCCTAGATGCCCTGAAGCATATAGACCGCACGGTCTTGGAGTATTCTCCAAGTCAGGGCTATCTCAGCTATCGCGAGAAGCTTGTAGATTACTATAAGAAATTCAACATCAACGTAACTGCCGATGATATCATCATTACATCGGGAGGTTCTGAGGCTGTACTCTTCTCTTTCATGAGCTGCCTCAACCCTGGCGACGAGATTATCGTACCAGAACCAGCTTACGCTAACTATATGGCGTTTGCCATCTCGGCGGGTGCCAAGATCCGTACCATCGCCACAACGATAGAAGAAGGTTTCTCCCTGCCTAAGGTGGAGAAGTTTGAGGAGCTGATTAATGAGCGCACCCGTGCCATTCTGATCTGCAATCCTAACAACCCTACGGGCTATCTCTATACCCGCAGAGAGATGAATCAGATTCGTGACCTGGTGAAGAAGTACGACCTCTATCTCTTCTCTGATGAGGTTTACCGTGAGTATATCTATACCGGCAGTCCTTATATCAGTGCGATGCACCTGGAAGGCATCGAGCAGAACACGGTTCTCATCGATTCTGTTTCGAAGCGTTACAGTGAGTGCGGTATCCGTGTGGGTGCCCTCATCACCAAGAATGCAGAAATCCGCAAGGCGGTGATGAAGTTCTGCCAGGCCCGTCTCTCTCCTCCACTGATTGGTCAGATTGTAGCCGAAGCTTCTCTGGATGCTCCTGAAGAGTACTACCGCGATGTATACGATGAGTATGTAGAGCGCCGTAAGTGCCTGATAGACGGCTTGAACCGCATTCCGGGCGTATACTCTCCTATTCCTATGGGAGCCTTCTACACCGTAGCCAAACTGCCTATCGATGATTCTGAAAAGTTCTGCCGCTGGTGTCTGGAGGAATTCAACTATGAGGGCGAAACCATCATGATGGCTCCAGCCTCCGGTTTCTATACAACTCCGGGAGCCGGCCACAATCAGGTTCGTGTAGCTTACGTCTTGAAGAAACACGATCTGGAGCGTGCCCTGATAGTTCTGGGTAAGGCGCTTGAGGCTTATCCGGGAAGAGTGGAAGACGAAGGACTGTAAGAAAGTGAAGAACGAAGAGTGAAGAGTGAAGAATACAACAGCTTCACTAATCATAAAGTTCAAAGATCAAAGTTCAAAATTCAAAGTAAAGATGAATTTTCCTCTATTTATAGCAAAGAGATTATATAGCGATCAGGGCGATAAACGTAAAGTTTCTCGCCCTGCTATTCATATAGCCACAGCAGGTGTTGCTATCGGACTCGCCATTATGATTATGTCGGTATGCGTTGTGCTCGGATTCAAGCATACCATACGCGACAAGGTAATAGGATTCGGAAGCCATATACAGGTGGCCGACTTCATGACGCTGCAGCAGCAAAACCAGTATCCGGTGGTTATGAACGACTCGATGGTCAACGTACTGAAAAAGATACCTGGCGTAAAACATGTGCAGAAATTTGCCATGAAAGAGGGAATCCTGAAGACGGACAGCGATTTCCTGGGCGTCATGTTCAAAGGTGTAGGACCTGATTTCGATTCTACCTTTATCCATCAGAACATGATTGAAGGCAGCATCCCTAAGTTTGATGACAAAGCGAGTCATAACCAGATTCTCATCTCACAGCTGATGGCTGATAAGTTGAAGTTGAAGACGGGAGAACGCATCTTTGCCTATTTCTTTGATGACAACGGAGTGCGTATGCGCCGCTTCACCATCAAGGGTATCTATCAGACCAACCTGAAGAAGTATGATGAGGTAATGGTATACACCGACCTCTATACTGCCGTGAAGCTGAACGGATGGGAAGAAGACCAGACGAGCGGTGCAGAACTGACAGTAAACGACTTCAACAAGCTCAACGAGACTGAAGATTATATTATTAATAAGGTGAACCGCACGGTAGATCACTATGGAGAAACCTACAGCAGTTCTACCATCAAGGACCTGAATCCAAACATCTTCCAATGGCTGAGCCTGATGGATCTGAATGTCTGGATAATTCTCGGTCTGATGCTGATAGTAGCCGGTGTCACCATGATCAGCGGTCTGCTCATCATCATTCTGGAACGCACCTCCATGATAGGCGTAATGAAGGCATTGGGTGCCCGCAACAAGACCATCCGCCACACCTTCCTGTGGTTTGCCGTCTTCATCATTGGCAAGGGTATGCTTCTGGGCAACACCATCGCCCTCGGCATTCTTACCCTCCAGTACTTTACAGGCATCATCAAACTCGATGCACAGACCTATTATGTAAGTACCGTTCCGGTAGAATTCAACTGGCTAGCCATCATAGCCCTGAACATTGCTACGCTGCTGATAAGCATCTTCATGCTCGTAGCACCAAGCTATCTGATTTCTCATATCCATCCAGCCAAATCAATGAGATATGAGTAAAATACAGTCTATAATACCACAATATGTAGACTAAAAAGGAAAAAAACTAATTATTTTATATAGTTTTTGAAAATAGTGCACATTTTATTTTGCAGTGTGCACTATTTTCATTATCTTTGCACAAAATTTTGTAAATTGTGCAATGAATTCAATACCAAGTTTTAACTCGTATATTGAGAACAGCATTATCAAGAATTGGAATCTGGATGCGCTCACCGATTACAAGGGCACAACCCTCCAATATCACGATATTGCCAGAAAGATTGAGAAGCTACACATCCTGTTCGAAAACAGCGATGTAAAGAAGGGCGACAAGATTGCCGTCTGCGGAAGAAATAGTAGCCAGTGGGCAGTAGCCTTCCTGGCCATTATTACTTACGGAGCCATTGTCGTACCTATACAGAACGAATTCAAGCCTGAGCAGATTCACAACATCGTGAACCACAGCGAAAGCAAACTTCTGTTCGTTGGTGACGTGGTAGCTACAGAGATAACACCAGAGGAGATGCCTTCGCTGGAAGGAATCATCTATCTTCCGGACAATTCGCTTGTCATCTCGCGCTCTGAGAAACTGACTTATGCGCGCGAGAACCTCAATGCAATGTTCGGACACAGATATCCTAAGTATTTCAGACCAGAACACGTGAAGTATCACGTAGACGATCCTGAAGAACTGGCAATGATCAACTATACCAGTGGAACTACCGGTTTCTCAAAAGGTGTGATGCTCCCATACAGAGCACTTTGGGGTAATCTTGACTACCTCATCGATTCAGTGAAACCTCATATAGGTAAGAACTGCAACATCCTTTCTACCCTTCCGATGGCTCACATGTATGGACTCATGACAGAATTTCTCTTCAATATAGTATTGGGTAACCATATCTTCTTCCTTACCCGTCTGCCGAGCCCAACGCTCATCTCAGAAGCGTTGTCAGAAATCAAGCCAGACATTCTCTATGCGGTGCCGCTTGTAGTAGACAAGATTGTAAGAAAGGAAGTATTCCCACATATCCAAACCAACCGTGCACGACTGCTGATGAACATGCCTGTCATCAATAAGCGCATCAAGGAGAAGGTTCGCGAGTTTGTATTGAGAAAGTTTGGCGAACGTCCTTGCGAGGTTGTTGTGGGTGGTGCTCCGCTCAACAAGGAGATAGAGAACTTCTTCATCAGCGTAGGTTTCCCTATCGCCATGGGATATGGTACCACTGAGACTGCTCCACTTATCACCTTTGCCCATCAGGACAATTATGTGGCAGGAAGCTGTGGTGTTGCCGTGAAGCACATGGAGGTAAAGGTTTTGAGCGATGACCCGGAGAACGTAGCCGGTGAACTGGTTTGCCGCGGCATCAATGTGATGAAGGGCTATTACAAGAACCAGGAGGCAACAGATGCCGTAATAGATAAAGACGGATGGTTCCATACAGGCGACCTGGCAACGATGGACGCCGACGGACATTTCTTCGTAAGAGGAAGAAGCAAGAACATGCTGCTGGGACCTAACGGACAGAACATCTATCCGGAAGAGATTGAGGACAAGCTCAACTCCATGGCTATGGTCAACGAGAGCATCGTAATACAGAACGATGACAAGCTGGTAGCTCTGGTTCATCCGGATATGGAAGAAGTTAACAACCTCGGCTTTACAGACGAAGACCTGGAGAACATCATGGAGCAGAACCGCAAGGAACTGAACTTGCAGATGCCTAGCTTCGCAAAGGTATCACGCATCAAACTTCATAATCAGGAATTTGAAAAGACAGCCAAGAAGTCTATCAAGCGTTACCTCTATCAGAACGCAATCTAGAGACAGGCCCTATCTGCTGACAGACCATCAGCAGATAAGGTCTATCATCAGCAAACAGACTTCAGTACGAGAAAAATATAAAAAAGCAAATCGTTAAATAACAAGAATATGGAGATTCCAAGCTTTAACGCATTAATCCAAAAGAGCATCGTAGACCATTGGGATATGGATGCTCTGACAGACTACAAGGGAGCAACCTTGCAGTACCATGATGTAGCACGCAAAATTGAGAAGCTACACATCATGTTTGAGAACTCTGGTGTAGTAAAGGGCGACAAGATAGCACTTTGCGGTCGAAATAGCGCAAACTGGGCTGTAGCATTCCTTGCTACCCTTACCTATGGTGCCATTGCCGTACCTATCCTGCATGAATTCATGCCAGACCAGATTCACAACATCGTAAACCACAGCGATGCCAAACTGCTCTTCGTGGGTGATGTTGTAGCAACACAGATTGATGCAACGAAGATGCCAGGTCTTGAAGGCATCATCTATATACCGGATTATTCACTTGTCGTTTCACGTACCGACAAGTTGACTTATGCCCGCGAACACCTCAACGAGATGTTCGGTATCAAGTATCCTAAGTACTTCCGCAAAAACCATGTCAACTACTATATGGAACAGAATCCGGATGAGTTGGCTATGATTAACTATACCAGCGGAACTACCGGTTTCTCCAAGGGAGTAATGGTTCCATACCGTGCACTCTGGGGCAATGCAGATTTCGCTGAGGACGTACTGGGTAAGAAGATTAAGCCGGGAGATTCTGTCATCAGTATCCTGCCGATGGCCCACATGTACGGCATGGCGTTTGAGTTTATCTTCGAATTCATCAAGGGCTGCCACATCTTCTATCTCACCCGCATCCCTAGTCCAGCCATCATCGCCGAGGCATTCGGCCGCATCAAGCCAGCTGTCATCATAGCTGTACCTCTGGTTATCGAGAAGATTATCCGCAAGAAGGTATTCCCTAAGATCCAGAACAACCGCATGCGTATGCTGCTCCACATGCCTGTAATCAGCAAGAAGGTGAAGGAGAAGATATGCGACCAGGTATCCAATGCCTTCGGTGGCAACTTCTACGAGGTGATTATCGGTGGTGCAGCCTTTAACCAGGAAGTGGAAAGTTTCCTCCATAGCGTAGGTTTCAAATATACCGTGGGATATGGCGCAACAGAATGTGCCCCTATCATCTGCTACGAGGATTACAAAAACTTCGTACCGGGCTCTTGCGGTAAGGCTGCCCTCCACATGATGGTCCGCATCGACAGTCCTGATCCTGAGAATGTACCAGGCGAAATCCTTGCCAAGGGTCCTAACGTAATGTTGGGTTACTATAAGAATGAGGAAGCTACCAAGCAGACCATCGACGAGAACGGATGGTATCATACAGGCGACCTCGGAACCATGGATGGTGACGGCAACGTCTTCATCAAGGGCCGTAGCAAGAACATGCTGCTCGGCGCAAACGGTCAGAATATCTACCCTGAGGAGATTGAGGATAAGCTCAACTCTTTGGCTCTGGTAGCAGAAAGCGTGGTTGTACAGAAGGGCGACAAGCTCATTGCTCTGGTTCACCCAGACTATGATGAAGCTCAGACCCTGAACCTCGGTACCAAAGAACTGACAGATGTCATGGAGCAGAACCGCCAGGAGCTCAACACCATGATTCCTGCTTACAGCAAAGTATCAGAAATACGTATACATGAAGATGAGTTTGAAAAGACTCCTAAGAAGAGCATCAAGCGATTCCTCTATACGGCAGAATAAAGAAAGAACCTGTATTATGAAATAAAAAAATGGTGTGACTTCGGTTTTGAAGTCACACCATTTTTTATAAGTTATAAATTATAATAAAGTATTCGAGCGGATTCTGGACAGCGTTTCCGGAGTCATCTGCAGATAACTTGCGATATAGGTGAGCGGAGCACGCAGAACCACCTGTGGGTTCATTTCACACAGGCGCTTATATTTATTAGGTGCCGACTCAAATCGCATCAGATCGGCATGAATCTGAGACTGAATCAAACTCTCTTCCAGTATTTTACGATAAAGCATCTGGATATTGACATTACGCATAGCAGCCGCCTCCAGCTTCTTCTTCGGTAGCATATACACCAGAGTAGGCTCCAAAGCTTCCACCTGCAAGCGGGTAGGTTCTTCCTTAAAGAGGCTCTCAATGCACATAAAGATGGTATGATCCACACCTAGATGTTCGGTCACCTCCTTGCCATTCTTAAAGTAAAATTGGCGTACCAATCCCTTCTCGATATACGAGATACCCATGCACTGTTCACCTTCAGGCAAGATCATCTCGCCCTTGCCATACTTGATAGGCTCAAGGATATCTTCCACCACATCGAGCTCATCATGAGTCATCGTACTATATTTACGCGCCAGTTCGCGTGCAATATCACGCTTAGGGGTAATTACTTTAAAGTCTGCCATAATACTTAACCTCCTTTTCCTTTATACATATATTAAATCATTAGTCGAGTTTGAGCACAGCCAGAAAGGCTTTCTGTGGAACTTCTACATTTCCAATCTGCTTCATGCGCTTCTTACCCTTCTTCTGCTTCTCCAGCAACTTGCGCTTACGGCTCACGTCACCACCATAACATTTGGCAGTAACATCCTTGCGCACCTGCTTAACAGTCTCACGTGCCACGATCTTGGCACCGATAGCTGCCTGGATAGCAATATCGAACTGCTGACGAGGTATGAGGTCCTTCAACTTCTCGCACATTCTGCGGCCGAAGCTCACAGAGTTATCGCGGTGAGTCAAAGTACTCAAAGCATCTACAGGCTCTCCATTCAACAGGATATCGAGCTTCACCAGGTCGGAATGACGGAATGAATCGATATGATAGTCGAACGAAGCATATCCCTTGGAGATACTCTTCAGCTTGTCATAGAAGTCGATGACGATTTCTCCCAACGGCAACATGAAGTGGAGCTCAACACGGTTTCCACTCACATATTCCTGGTTGATGAGTTCGCCTCGTTTATCCAGACAGAGTTTCATGATAGGTCCAATATAATTGGTAGCCGTAATGATGGTTGCCCGGATATATGGTTCCTCAATATGATCAATCAGAGTTGGGTCTGGCAATCCGGAAGGATTGTGAACCTCTTTCTCACCGCCCTGCTTGTCGTATACCATATAAGATACGTTAGGTACGGTAGTGATGACATCCATATTAAACTCACGGTCCAGTCTCTCCTGTACGATTTCCATGTGGAGCAAACCGAGGAATCCGCAACGGAAACCGAAGCCCAAAGCCACAGAACTCTCTGGCGAGAAAGTCAATGAAGCATCATTGAGCTGCAGTTTTTCGAGCGATGCTCGCAGATTCTCGTAATCGCTAGGATCGATAGGATAAACACCGGCAAAGACCATAGGTTTCACTTCCTGGAAACCCGCGATCGCCTTGTCGCAAGGACGGGCGATATGAGTAATGGTATCACCCACCTTTACCTCGGTAGCATTCTTGATGCCCGAGATGATATAACCTACCTCACCGGTACCCAATTCCTGGCGTGGAATCATATCCATCTTCAATACACCGATTTCATCTGCATCATATTCCATGCCGGTATTGAAGAACTTCACCTTATCGCCCTTACGGATCACGCCATTCTCTATCTTGAAATAGGCGATGATACCGCGGAAAGAGTTGAATACAGAGTCGAAAATCAAAGCCTGAAGCGGTGCCTTCTCGTCTCCTACCGGAGCAGGAACACGATTAACAACAGCTTCCAGTATATCTTCTACACCCTCACCGGTCTTACCTGAAGCACGGAGAATATCTTCATGCTTACAACCGATCAGGTCTACTATTTCATCTTCTACCTCATCAGGCATAGCTGAAGGCATATCTATCTTATTGATTACCGGAATAATCTCCAGGTCGTGCTCGATAGCCATATAGAGGTTTGAAATGGTCTGTGCCTGAACGCCTTGAGTTGCGTCAACAACCAGCAGTGCTCCCTCGCAAGCAGCGATGGAACGGGAAACTTCGTATGAGAAGTCAACGTGTCCCGGAGTATCAATAAGATTCAGGATATAGGTCTGTCCATCCTTTGCCTTATATTCCATTTGGATAGCATGGCTCTTGATTGTGATGCCACGTTCTCTTTCCAAATCCATATCATCAAGCATCTGTCCTTCAGTAATCTTGATGGTCTGAGTCTTCTCCAGAAGTCGGTCTGCCAAGGTACTTTTACCATGGTCTATATGTGCAATAATGCAGAAATTTCTTATTTTATTTATATTCTCCATATAATTTTCTCTCTTTATAGTGCAAAGATAGTATTTTTTTTCGTATCTTTGCACAAAATATTGAAAATAATAGAGTTTTTTAGATAAAATATAGAAAAATCATGAAGAAAAAGTTGATTTACATCGGTATTTTTGCTTCTTTGCTCGTTTCTTGTACAGAAAGTCTGGAGGACAAAGCGGCTCGTGAAGCCAAGGAATATACTGAAAAGTACTGTCCTACTCCATACGTCAACGACGCCAGGACTGACAGTGCTGCATTTGATAAAACCAAGAAGATGTATACATACTATATCTCTTTGAGAAACAAGGCAGATAACAAGAAGGCGATTGATGCCAACAAGGATAAACTCCATAAGATTCAGAGGGAAGCCCTGGACAACAACCCTGGTCTGAAGAAATATAAGGAAGAGCATTTCACCTTCCGTTTCGTATATCATTCGGCTAAGAACCCGAAGGAGGTGTTGCTGGATGATACCTTCAAGTATTAGAAAAGGCACGGAGTACACGGATTACACGGATTTATAGATACGCTTTATTATATAGTGCCCTAAATCCGTGTAATCCGTGTAATCCGTGCCTAAAACACTCTTAATATCCCATTTCCTGCAAAGCTGTCGCCAACTGGTCTGGACAGCTTGTAGGCTTATTGCCACAAGTGATACCCTTCAGTCGGGCGATGACCTCCTTTGCCTTCATGCCTTTAATCAGAGCACAAACGCCCTTGGTATTGCCATCGCAGCCTCCGATGAACTGGGCATCCTGCACATTTCCATCTTCATCTATACTGATGCAGATGTATTTTGAGCAGGTGCCATGAGTCTGATAAGTTACCTTCTGCAACTTATCCTGTTTGTCTTGCTGCAACATAATGCTTATTCTGCGTCTGCAGGAATTTCTGGCTTCATGTTGGTATATACAGTCTGAACATCGTCAAACTCTTCCAACTTCTCAACCATCTTGTCGATAGTTTCGCGCTCCTCAGGAGTTACATCCTTCAAATCGTTAGGAATGTAAGTGAACTCAGCACCAGTTACCTCGAAACCCTCAGCCTCCAGGTGCTTCTGAATTTCGCCGAAGCTTGTAGGAGCACCGTAGATTGTGATTTCGTTGTTCTCCTCATCCTCATCAAACTCATCTTCTACGCCGTAGTCAATCAGGTCGAGAATCATCTCATCCATATCCAGACCTTCCTTCTTCTTGAATGTGAACACAGCCTTGTGGTCGAAGAGGAAAGACAGAGAACCTGTTGTACCCAAGTTTCCGCTGAACTTGTTGAAGATAGAACGAACGTCAGCAACAGTACGTGTAGTGTTGTCTGTCAGAGTATCAACGAAGACAGCCACTCCGTGAGGGCCATATCCCTCGTATGTTACCTCCTTGTAATCGCTGGTATCCTTGCCACAAGCGTTCTTGATGGCACGAGCGATGTTATCCTTAGGCATGTTCTCACGCTTACAGTTAGCGATGATAGCACGCAAGGTTGGGTTGTTCTCTGGTTCTGGACCGCCTGCCTTCACAGCAATAGCAATCTGCTTACCCAACTTAGTAAATGTCTTGGCCATGTGGCCCCATCTTTTCAGCTTTGTAGCTTTACGATATTCAAATGCTCTTCCCATTGGAATAAAATTTTAAATGTTTATCGTTTGTTTATAATATTATCTTAATTCTGCATTGAGCTTGCCTGTAAGGTTGGCTATGAGCTTCTTCATGATAGCATCTATCTGCTTGTCATTCAGAGTCTTCTCCTCATCCTGCAGGATGAAGTTAACGGCATAACTCTTCTTGCCCTCTGGCAAATGCTCACCCTCGTAAACATCGAAGAGAACAACGCTCTTCAGAAGTTTCTTCTCTGTCTGTTGGGCAATCTGCTCAATCTGAGCGAACTCTACATTCTTGTCTACGAGCAATGCAAGGTCGCGGCTCACTGAAGGATACTTGCTGATGTCGGTGTAAGTAAGGTTCACCTTCTTCACTGCTTTCATCAGGTTATCCCAGTGGATATCAGCATAGAATACATCCTGCTCGATATCGAATGCCTTCTTGAGCTTCAGGCTCAAGATACCGAGCTCTACCAATACCTTGCCGGCACGGGTCTCGTAACTTACGCCCTTAGAGAAGATGTTATTGTCGCTGTGCTTGATAACCACGTTGTTCTGTGGCATACCCACACGGCGGAGAATATTCTCTACCACAGCCTTCAACTCGTAGATACTGCTCTGCTCATCAGCATGAGCCCAACTGCCCTCTACGCGCTTACCTGTGATGAAGAGAGACATGTGAGCCTCCTGAGAGTAAGCCTTGATAGGACTCTCCTCGCTCCATTTCTCCTTATTATATAAATAGGTATTACCTACCTCGAAGAATTTCAGGTTAGCGCTCTTATGGTTGATGTTGCGAACCACGCTCTCCAAACCACCGAACAGCATCGTCTGGCGCATCACACCGAGATCAGCACTCAATGGGTTCATCACCTTCACGGTTGTCTCGTTAGGATACTTGTTGAGGTCGAAGTCGGTATAGTAGCTAGCCTTGCTCAGAGAGTTGTTGAGAATCTCCATGAAGCCCTCTCCTACCAGCTGCTCAGCCACGAGGTTCTGGCTGTGATAAGCCTTGTCTGCCTCGCCCTGAACTGTCAGGGAGCTCTTCAACTGGGTTGGAATCTCCACATTATTATATCCGTAGATACGGAGAATATCCTCTACCACGTCGCAAGGACGCTGAACGTCTACGCGATAAGCAGGAACCAGGAGGTCGATGCCCTCAGCATCCTCCTTCACGATCTTCATCTCGAGAGATGTGGCAATGTTCTTGATGGTCTCAGCACCAATCTCCTTACCGATGAGGCGATGCGCATACTCATAGTTCAGGCGAACAGGGAAATCCTGCATTGGCTCTGGATATACATCCTTGATCTGCATGGAAACCTTACCGCCAGCCAACTGCTTGCAGAGGATGGCTGCCTGCTTCAAAGCATAAATCTGTCCGTTCGGATCTACACCACGCTCAAAACGGTAGCTGGCATCTGTACTCAAACCATGACGGCGAGCGCTCTTGCGGATCCATGTTGGATGGAAGTAAGCACTCTCCAAGACTACATCCTTGGTTGTCTCGTAAGTACCAGAACCCTTACCGCCGAAGATACCGGCGATACACATAGGCTCCTCAGCATTGCAGATGCTCAGGTCGTGCTCACCCAAGGTATGCTCCTCGCCATCGAGAGTAACAAACTTAGTGCCCTCTGGCTGGGTACGAACTACAATCTTATGACCGGTAACCATGTCTGCATCGAAGCAGTGCAATGGCTGGCCGTATGCCATCATGATGTAGTTGGTGATGTCCACGATATTGTTGATTGGACGCAAGCCGATGATGTTCAGCTTATCCTGCAACCACTTAGGACTTTCCTTCACCTCACAACCGGTGATGCTTACACAGGCATAACGCTTGCAAGCCTCAGTATTCTGAATTTCGACATCGATAGGAAGATTTTCGTTATCTACAACAAACTCATCGCAAGATGGGCGATGCAAACTTGTCTTGTAACCATTCTGCTTCAACCAGGCATACAGGTCGCGGGCTACACCCCAATGGCCGAGAGCATCAGCACGGTTGGCAGTGATATCAATCTCAATGAGCCAGTCGCTCTCCAGGTGATAATACTCAGCAGCAGGCTGACCTACCGGAGCATCTTCCGGGAGTACGATGATGCCATCGTGAGAGGTACCTACACCAATCTCATCCTCAGCACAAATCATACCCAAACTCTCTACCCCGCGGAGCTTACTCTTCTTAATGGTAAAACTCTGGTCGCCGTCGTAGAGCACGCAGCCCAAATCTGCAACGATAACCTTCTGACCTGCAGCAACATTAGGAGCACCACAGACAATCTGCTGAGGTTCGCCCTTACCCAAGTCAACGGTTGTAACATGGAGGTGATCACTATTAGGATGCTCCTCGCATGTCAATACTTTACCAACATAGAGACCTTTCAGTCCGCCCTTGACAGACTGAACTTCTTCCAAAGCGTCAACTTCGAGTCCGCAAGAGGTCAACGCGTCCGCAGTCTCCTGTGGTGTCAAATCGAAATCGACGTATTCTTTAAGCCATTTGTATGAAACGTTCATTATAATGATTTTTTATTTTATTTCTATTTTGAAAAACCCGAAGAAACATCATTCGGGCTATGCATGTTCTAAAACTCTGCAAAAATACAAAAAAAAATGCATATAAACAAATAACATTCGCCATTTTTGCACTATTTAAAATAAATACATGCAAAAATGGCGAATGCCTTGTTTTTTATTCGAAAACTTCGTCGATACTGCCAGCTCCTACTTCCTCAAAGTCATCCTGTTCGGCTGCCTTGCGGGAACAAGGATTGTAGTCTTCCGGCAAATCGAACTTGATAGCAGGACTGATGCCCAGCGACGGGTCGGCATAAACCTTCTTCATGAATATCGCCCAGATAGGCAAAGCCATGGTAGCGCCCTGGCCCATACTCATGGAATCGAAGTGGATATCACGCTCCTCACCACCTACCCAGCAGCCACTTACGAGTTGTGGAGTAAAGCCGATAAACCAACCGTCGCTGTTGTTATTGGTAGTACCGGTCTTGGCGCCAATCTGTCCTTCCAGGTTATAACGGTAGCGCAGTCTTCCTGCCGTACCATTATCCACAACGCCCATCAGCATGGTGAGCATCTTCATGGCATTATCGGCACTGATTACCTCGTTCATACGTGGCTGGAAGGTAGCAATCGTATTACCTTCATTATCCTCGATACGGCTCACAAACATTGGAGCAGTACGGATGCCGTGGTTGGCAAATACGGTATAGGCACTCACCATCTCGCTGACACTTACCTCACATGGTCCCAGACAGAGACTCATGGATGCATGGATGTCAGGACTGTTGATGCCGAAGTCGCGCAAAATCTGGACAAACTGCTGCGGATTGAGTTTACTCATCAGATAAGCACTCACCCAGTTGCTACTCTGTGCCAAACCCCAACTCAGCGGAACCATCTGTCCGGCACGTGAATGGTTGGCGTTACGAGGCGTCCACGGACGACCAGCCACCATATAGGTCTGCTGACGGTTAGGCGCCAGATCGCAAGGCTGGAAGCCGTTAGACATCGCCAGACTGTAAAGGAATGGCTTGATGGTAGAACCCACCTGCCGGCGTCCCAGACTCACCATATCATACATAAAATGAGTATAATCCAATCCACCCACATACGCCTTCACAGCACCCGTCTTAGGATCCATGCTCATAAAACCGCTACGCAGAAAACTCTTGTAATAACGGATAGAATCAAGCGGACTCATCAGCGTATCAATATCACCATGATAGGTAAATACGGTCATTTCCTGCTTCTTGCGGAATGCCGCCTTAATTTCATCCTCAGAATATCCCGCAGCCTTCATCGTACGGTAACGCTCACTCTGGGTGATACTGCGGTTCAGTATACTCTTAATCTGTTTCGGTGTCAGCTTGTCGCTGTATGGTGAGCTTGGTTTGCGGGCTATCTCTGCACTGAAGCGAGGCTGCAGATAGCGGGCTACATGCTGATACATAGCCTCTTCCGCATACTGCTGTATACGGCTATCGATAGTTGTAAACACCTTCAGTCCATCACTGTATACATTATATGGCGAACCATCCTTCTTATAGTTCTTGTTACACCATCCATAGAGCGGATCATTCTCCCACTGGATAGAATCCACCGCAAACTGGGCACGGTTCCAGGATGGATAATCACTACGATCCGGACGCTTAGCCATCATATACTGGCGAAGGAACTCACGCAGATAAGTAGCCGAACCATCCTTATGGTCGGTACGGTGGAAATTGAGTGTCAGCGGCTCAGCAGCATACTGGCTATACTCGCTCCGGCTCAGATATCCCGCCTTCACCATCTGCGAAAGAACCACATTTCTGCGCTCCCTCGCTCTCTCCGGATAGCGAACCGGATTGAAGAGCGACGGATTCTTGCACAGTCCGATGAGCGTTGCCGACTCACAGAGGGTCAGATTCTTCGGTTCCTTATTAAAATAGGTATTGGCCGCCGTCTTGATTCCTACAGCATTGTGCAGGAAATCGAAGTAATTGAGATAGAGAGCCAGAATCTCCTCTTTGGTATAATAGCGTTCCAGCTTCACCGCAATCACCCACTCTATCGGCTTCTGCAACAATCGTTCCATCGTACTGCCTGCCTTCTCAGAATAGAGCTGCTTGGCGAGCTGCTGCGTGATGGTACTTCCACCACCCGCATTAGTCTGCCCCAGGATACCACGCTTGACGATGGCACGTCCCAGTGCACGGAAGTCGATACCTGAATGCTCATAGAATCGCTCATCCTCAGTAGCCACCAGTGCCTTTATTAAATAAGGTGACATTTTCTTGTAAGGAATTACGATACGGTTCTCCTTGTTCAGGTTCCACGTACCAAGCACCTTGCCATCGGCAGAGTAAACCTGAGTGGCAAATCTGTTGATAGGATTCTGCAGATCCTCGATGTCGGGCATGTAGCCAATCTTTCCAAACCAGATGGCAACAAAGGCAAGAATTACCGTGAGTATTCCGGTGCCAAAAACAGCCCATAAAATATGTATAAATCGCTTTCTCATCACTATTTCTTTAAATATTTGTGCAAAATTACATAAAAGTTTTGACTTATCGCACATAAATCAGATTTTTTATGTAACTTTGGGGGCGATTTTAGAACATTCAATCATATTTCAAATGGAAAAACATAATTTTGTGACCATTGCAGACCTTTCCAAGGAGAAAATCATGTACCTCCTGGAAATGGCGCAAGAGTTCGAAAAGCACCCGAACAGGGAGTTGTTGAAGGGAAAGGTCGTAGCGACCCTTTTCTTCGAGCCATCTACTCGTACCCAACTCAGTTTCCAAACCGCTGCCAACCGCCTTGGTGCCCGTGTCATTGGTTTCTCTGATGCCAAGACATCCAGTACCACCAAGGGCGAGACCCTCAAGGATACCATCCTGATGGTAAGCAACTATGCCGATGTAATCGCCATGCGCCATTTCATCGAGGGAGCAGCCCAGTATGCCAGTGAGGTAGCACCAGTGCCTATCGTAAATGCAGGCGACGGCGCTCACATGCATCCTTCACAGTGCCTGCTCGACCTCTACTCTATCTACAAGACCCAGGGTACCCTGGAGAACTTGAACATCTATCTTGTGGGTGACCTCAAATATGGCCGCACCGTTCACTCACTTATCACAGCTATGCGCCACTTCAATCCTACTTTCCATTTCATCGCACCTAAGGAACTCGCCATGCCAGAAGAGTATAAACTCTACTGCAAGGAGCACAACATCAAATATGTTGAGCACGAGGACTTTAACGAAGATGTGATTGCAGGTGCCGACATCCTCTACATGACCCGTGTACAGAAGGAGCGTTTCAGCGACCTGATGGAGTATGAGCGCGTAAAGAACGTGTATATTCTGAAGCGCGACATGCTCTGCAAGGCGAAGGAAAACATGAAGATCATGCATCCGCTGCCACGCGTCAACGAGATTGCTTACGATGTAGACGATGATCCACATGCATACTATATCCAGCAGGCTCAGAACGGCCTCTATGCGCGTGAGGCTATCTTCTGCCACTGCCTCGGCATCTCGCTCGATGATGTGAAGAACGATAAGACCATTATTGAGTAGTTTATAGTTAATAGTTTATAGTTAATAGACAGATGGGAAACAATAAAAGTCAATTAGTGGTTGCGGCTATCGAGAACGGTACCGTAATCGACCATATACCAGCCGAAAAGACCTATCAGGTAGTAAATCTGCTCCAGTTGGAGAAGATGGAGACTCCTGTTACTATCGGCTACAACCTGCCAAGCAAGAAGATTGGCAAGAAGGGCATCATCAAGGTTGCCAACAAGTATTTTACCGATGAGGAAATCAACCGACTCTCTGTCGTTGCACCTAACATCGGACTGAGTATCATCAAAGACTACGAAATCGTAGAGAAGAAGACCGTCAAGACTCCTGATACATTGAAGGGCATCGTAAAGTGCAACAACCCTAAGTGTATCACCAACAACGAGCCTATGCAGACCCTCTTCCATACCGTAGACAAGATGCTCGGTATCGTACGTTGCCACTACTGCGACAAAGAGCAGCAATTGGGCAAAGTAGAGCTCTGCAAGTAATAAAAACAGGTAGTTTATAACAAAAAGTAAGCAATATCACTCAAAATGTTACGATTTATTTGGTAGTTTGAGAGATATTGCTTATTTTTGCACCCGATTTCATTAAACATCAACCATAAAAAGTAAAGGGAAATGGTAAAAGATCAAGAGATTTTCGACTTAATCGAAAGAGAACATCAGCGCCAGCTGAAGGGTATGGAGCTTATCGCTTCTGAGAATTTCGTGAGTGACGAGGTGATGAACGCTATGGGTTCTTACCTTACTAACAAGTATGCAGAGGGTCTGCCAGGCAAGCGTTATTATGGCGGATGCCAGGTAGTTGACATCGTAGAGAACCTCGCCATCGAGCGTGTAAAGAAGGTGTTCGGTGCTGAGTATGCCAACGTACAGCCTCACTCTGGTGCACAGGCTAACGCTGCTGTTCTGCTTGCCGTATTGAAGCCAGGTGATACTTTCATGGGCTTGAACCTCGACCACGGCGGCCACCTCTCTCATGGTAGCCACGTCAATACATCCGGTATTCTTTACAACCCTATCGGTTACAACCTGAACAAGGAAACAGGCCGTGTAGACTACGACGAGATGGAGAAACTGGCTCTTGAGCACAAACCAAAACTGATTATCGGTGGTGGTAGCGCTTACAGCCGCGAGTGGGATTATGCCCGCATGCGCAAGATTGCCGATGAGGTAGGCGCTCTCCTCATGATTGATATGGCTCACCCTGCAGGTCTGATTGCAGCCGGTCTGCTCGACAACCCGTTGAAGTATGCGCACATCGTTACTTCTACTACTCACAAGACCCTGCGTGGTCCTCGTGGCGGTATCATTCTGATGGGCAAAGATTTTGACAACCCATGGGGTTTGACTACCAAGAAGGGCGAGGTTAAGAAGATGAGCATGCTCTTGAATTCTGCCGTATTCCCAGGTCAGCAGGGTGGTCCGCTGGAGCACGTTATCGCTGCCAAGGCAGTAGCCTTCAACGAGAATCTGCAGCCTTCATGGAAGGAGTATGCAGTTCAGGTAAAGAAGAATGCTGCCGTACTCGCAGATGACCTCATCGGTCGCGGATTCGGTATTGTGAGCGGTGGTACAGATAACCACTCTATGCTCGTAGACCTCCGAAGTAAATATCCAGACCTTACAGGTAAAGTAGCTGAGAATGCGCTGGTTGCAGCCGACATCACTGTCAACAAGAACATGGTTCCATTCGACAGCCGTTCTGCCTTTCAGACATCAGGTATCCGCCTGGGTACAGCAGCCATGACCACACGTGGCGCCAAGGAAGATATGATGCACCTCATTGCCGAACTCATCGAGGAGGTTCTGAATGCTCCTGAGGACGAGAAGGTCATTGCCCGCGTTCGCGAAAAGGTGAATGCTACAATGAAGGATTACCCTCTCTTCGCATACTAATCGTTACGGATAAATATAATTACAAACTGCGGGCCTTCCGTCCGCAGTTTTTTGTTTCATTTAATAAATAATAAAGAAAAGAAAAAAAATATGAAAAAGATGAAAAGCCTACTGCTCATGGCACTTGCGTTGCTCCCTGCGAGCAAAACTTTAGCACAGACCAACGCCCAAGTTTTCTACGACTTCGGCAGTGACCGCAAGTTTGTTACCCTCACACTCGAAATGTTCAAGCAGGACAAATGGGGTAACACCTATTTCTTTGTAGACCACGACTTCAATTACGACAAAATGGACACCAGCAGTCCAAACGTGGCACAGGGTGGAACCTATACTGAGATTTCACGTGCATTGAACTTCTGGCAGAACAGCCCGATGAAGAACTGGAGCCTCCACGTTGAGTATAATGGCGGTATCACCAAGAACTACCCTATCAACAATGCCTGGCTCTTCGGTGTGGAGTATTTCATGCACGACAAGAGTTTCAAGAACACCTTGACACTCCAGGCACTCTACAAGACTATCCGCAAGACCGACCAGAACGTACCGATGCAGTTGACTGCTGTTTGGGGATGCAAAGACATCTTTGGATTAAAAGGATTGAACTTTAGCGGTTTCGCAGATTTCTGGTGGGAGGACCACAGTTCTTTCCTGGATAAGGATGGCGACCCGAAGCTCGACAAGGATGGCAACATCGACTACAAAGCTGAGCACACCGTCTTCACTACTGAGCCACAGCTTTGGTATAATATAGGCCAGCACTTCGGCTGCGAGAACCTGAGCGTAGGTAGCGAGGTAGAAATCAGCCACAACTTCGGCAGCAATGCCGGCTGGATGGTTCGCCCTTGCCTCGGTGTAAAGTGGGACTTCTAATTACGAATTTTCTTAGCTGCGGAAAATTTTCAAAAATTCATTTTAAAAATTTTCCGCACTAATTCTTAACCACTTTATTTTCTGTTTTCCAACAACTTACGTTACTTTCTTACCGTCAATCCGCCATCAGAAATTCCTCCAATTCCACCTTTTTCCTTACTATACTGACGGGTTACACCGCTCAAGTTAACTCCGCCTACACCCCCGGATGTAGCCTTTACACTTTGGCAATCAACCTTGGCATTCACGCTGCCCACGCCGTCGTTCTTGATAATCAGACTGCCGCCCTTAAACATTCCTAGATTAACAGAGCCTACGCCCTCATTATCCAGTTTCACACTTCCCATCTCAATCTTAGAGATTTTCAACGAGCCTACGCCTTCGTTATCAATGTTCATATCATCTCCAGCCACATCATCGATATTTACCGAGCCAACACCCTCGTTGGTTATCTCCAGTTTGTTGGCAAGAATCTTCCCAATCTTGACAGAGCCTACACCCTCGTTATCGATTTCCAGGCGGTCGCTATTGATGCTCTTGGCATAGAATGAGCCCACGCCTTCCTGTGCAATCTTCACCAGGTCGGGGCTGGTGATATAAATCTTGAGTCTATTCTTTTCAGAGTTACACGCGGCAGGCACTTTGAGTTTCCCGTTGAGTCCGATCTTCACCTCGCCGTCACGATAAACCACCTTGAGTTTCTCCTTGAGCTTCTGTACGAACTCAGCATCCTTGATGGCAGAGTAATCCAATCGAACGCTGCATTCATCGCCATTGTTCTGGGTATAATAAACGTTGGCAATCACATCCACATCGATCGCCTTGAAAGGCTTCTCGGTCAAATCATCCTGCGTAAAGTTGAGACTTCCCTTCATTTCACTGGCAGAAGATCCCATACTGCAAGAACTCAAGCCCATTGGGGCAAAGAATAAAGCGGCAGCCACCGCCCAAATACCAAATTTCTTCATACTCATATCTAATTTTATGTTTCTAAATACGTGATATACCGAATACCTATTCTGTTTCGGAAATCTGATGGTTAGACGTAAGAAGATGCAGAAAGGTTGCAGGAAAACCCAAAAAGATTGCAAAAAGAGCCTCAATTGCCTTGCTTATTATGCAAGTTTTATAAAAAAACAAGATTTTCTTGCACGTTTCAGAAAATAATCGTATATTTGCGCCATATTTTAAATATGAGAATTATGATTTCAGAAAAAGAATTAAATAGCTATCGGCTGACAAGCATGGAAGAGCCAACAGATGAAATGCTGGCTCAGATTATGCATGAGGCAGCCGAAATATACAACAGAGAAAACGAAGAAGCTTACAGAAGTTATTTTGCCAATATGCAAAAACAGGCTAAAGAACAACGACAAAAATTCAATTTGAACTAATGGAGGCAAAAATACACAAACCCGTTTTAATTGTCATTGCAGGACCTAATGGTTCTGGGAAGACAACAATAACCAGTCGTGTATTACACCACGAATGGCTAGAAGATTCTATTTATATCAACCCAGACAATATTGCACAAAATATGTTTGGCGATTGGAACAATCAAGATGCAGTATTAAAAGCAGCCCAATACTGCCAGGCTCAAAGAGAAGAATGCCTCAACAATAAACATAGTATGATTTTCGAAACAGTAATGTCCACTGCCGAGAAAATTGACTTTATCAAAAGAGCTAAAGAAGCTGGATTTTTTATTCGTCTCTTTTTTGTAGGAACTTCCTCGCCAACAATAAATGCTTCAAGAATTGCTACTAGAGTAATGAAAGGTGGACACGATGTACCGATTACAAAGATTATTTCAAGATATGCCAAATCCATCATCAATTGCGAAATAGCATCCCAATACGCCGACCGCACATACGTATATGACAACTCAAAAGACGGTGTAGAAGCTCAACTTCTTTTCAGAATGACAGAAGGTAAAATATTTAAGGAATACGTGAAGGAGATTCCGGAATGGGCTATAGGCATTGCCAACAAAGAAGAATAGCCTTGAAAGGTTTCTCGCTCAAATCATCCTGCATAAAGTTGAGATTTCCCTTCATTTCACTGGCAGAAGACACATAAAGGTTGCAGGGAAAGAGAAAAAAATACAAAAAAGTGAAGCAGGAAGCTGTTCTCACAGGAACAGCCTCCTGTTCTTACAGAAACAGCCTTCGTTAGTCACTGAAACAGTATTCGTTACTCACTGAAACAGTATTGTTTTCCTGGTTTACTGAACGACCGTAGAGAGTGACAATTTCTTTAACTTCCCTTAACTTTCTCACATGCGAAAGTTCAACCAAATATGCGAAACTTCAAATTTTCTGCGTTAATATTTGTTTAAAAATCAGTCCTTTTTCAGTATCGTTAACTTCTTTTATCTGATAATTGTTTAACAC
Organism: Segatella copri; assembly: GCF_026015465.1. Classification (GTDB taxonomy): domain Bacteria; phylum Bacteroidota; class Bacteroidia; order Bacteroidales; family Bacteroidaceae; genus Prevotella; species Prevotella copri_E. Next base: position 1,364 of record NZ_JAPDUQ010000006.1, on the reverse strand, counting down.
AACATAAGACGGGATTGCCTGCCCCACTCGCTTTTCAAAGATTTCAGCGGTAAGAAAAGAGAAAAAATGGGACCCTAAAAAAATGGCACCTCTTTCGGAACCAAAAATAAACGCTTAAAATATGTAAAATCATACCGTATTCTTAAAATATGTTTATAAAAAGCGAAAAACACCCTTCACCACCCTTCACCCGTAACTATTTGACACATAAAACGTTAAATAAAAAGGTGAAGGGTGAAGGTTTGAAAACTCTTTTTTATATATACGCGCGGCAAGGGAAAAAATCTGTTTTTTCATTTTTCTGACTTTCTGGATTTTCCAAAAATCCTAAAAAAAGAATATAATATAAGATTTAAAATATACCCTTCACCCTTCACCTCGACACCACAACACATATCCATCATCGTATTCCCAACATTTGTTTTCCTGGTTTATTCTTCGGAGATATTCTGCTATCTTTCGGAGATATTTTCGTATTCTTCGGAGATATTCTGCTATCTTTCGGAGTAATTTTCGTGTTATTGATTTCAGAAATAGTTATCATTTGACAAGTGGAAGAGCCAATTCGTTACCGCCCACACCAAGCCAACCTCGTGACCATCAGAGCGAAAAGCAACGGATTAACTTTATTTAACGGCAAAAATCAACTGATTATGAAAAAATTACATTAAATTTGCAGCGTTTAACAGCTCCACTTGTAAGTGTACGCAAGATGATGATAGTCAAACTACCAAAACGATAGTCAAACTACCAAAAAAACACGAGCTGAAGGACAAGAATATAAGTAAGTGATATTAAAAAACTGAAAGTACAATTTAAACTTAAATAGATATGAAAGTATTCAATTCTAAACTTGCTGCCATCGGTTTGGCGGCATTCGTATTCGCATCATGTAGTGATAGCAATAGCGATGGTACAACAAATGTGCCTATCGCCAGCATGAATTCCAAGATTATAGGAAGCGACTTGGTGCAAAACACGAATGCCCAGGAATTGGCAAGCCGTGTTTTTAATTACAAGAGCAAAATTGCAACTAAGTCAAGAACTATTGACGAAACTAACAAGTCATATTTCTCAAATATCATCAGCATGCCAGAGGCTCCAGCTTCTATTCCTGCTGATGCCAAGAATCTGAAAGACTATCCTACTTGGTCATTGACTCCTGGAACTTATTATGTGGCAGCAGGCGAAACTGTAGAATGCAACCAACCATTCTCTGGCGTAACACTCTATGTAGCAGGAACATTCATCCAGAACGGAATGAATGCCGACGATAAAACCAAGATATATATCTTGAAAGGTGGAAAATGGAAAACAAACGCCCAAGAATTAGTAAATGGCAATGCTACTGTTTACAATTATGA
>NZ_JAPDUQ010000005.1:0-173882 GCF_026015465.1 Segatella copri | reverse complement strand
CTCTCCACCCATGTGATAAAGCATTATCCCATGGGACCCAAGGACAAGAGCGACAAGATTGACTCTGCCAAGATTGCAGACTTTCTCTATCGCTATAATGGTACAGAATGTGTCAAGCCTTATAAAATGCCGGACAAGATCATGCAGAGACTCAAGGCACTGATGAATGAGCGTAAGTTCCTGGTAGAACAACGTACATGCTTCATGAACAGAAGACAGCTGTGCACCACAAAGGAAGACGCCCAGCTATATGATAGCTACATCAAGAAACTCAGCCATGACATTGAAAACATCGAGTTGGAAGAACAGAAGTTGCTGGCTACAGACGAAAGTCTCTTCACGACTTACTGGAATCTTCTGACAATACCAGGAATTGGTTTCGTCAATGCCATAAATGTCATTGTCATTACTCGAAACTTTACCGCTTTTGAAACAGCAAGGCAATATGCCAGTTATGTCGGCGTGGCACCGCACTTCCGCACTTCAGGCACCAGTGTGAGATGGCGTCCCCGACCTTCAGCACGCTGTGATGGTCAGGCGAAAGCGGATCTATCCATGGCGGCCACAGTTGCAGTACAATATGATGCAGAGTTACAATCATTCTATAACCGTAAATTAGGAGGTAAGCAAGATTCAGACACAAAACGCAAGGCATTGAATGCCGTTAAGTTCAAACTTGTTCTAAGAATGTTCGCCATAGGCAAACAGAACAGAAAATGGGAACCGTTAGATTCAAAGAGCAGCAATGAGAAACTTGCAATATCATAAGTCCGAAACAAGTGAACTATAGCAGTCTGTGCTACTGCCATTTAGAGTCTTGTAAAGACACAAACACGGATAACTAATTAGGAATCTAGCCATACGCTATTAAAAGAACGAGTTCCGTGTCGATTTGTAACAGAAAAATCATTTTTGACCATTTCTGTTACCGATATTTTAGTGCCTGCATGTTCCAAAATACCTCTTTTGTATTTATTAACACAAAAAGTTGCTCAAAAATTTGGCTATGTCTTAGGAATCGGTATTACCTCACATTACCGATAAGCATATGAGGTTTAGCCCTCCACCAGCTAATACCAGTGGAGGCTATACCTTGATTTGACTAAATTTTAATTTCATTTTTATTGTTCTTCATCTTCCCAAAACTCAGGAAGAAGAGTATAAAGTTTGTCCTTTGGCGTTGTCTTTATGTTTGTCAATACATAACAGAGCCAACGCTCAGGATTTTTACCCAACACCTTGCAAGCTCCAAACAATGAGTACATCATTGCAGCTCTCTTGCAGGCATCCAAATCACGGCAGAACAAATAAGCCTTCTTGCCCATCACCATATCACGAATCAACCTCTCTGTATCCGTGTTGTCTATCGGCATCTCCGGGATATCCAAGTAATGGGTCAATTCGTCATAATTGCTAATCAAGTAATTCAACGCCTTGAAGATAAGACTATCCCTTGGCACTTCAAGAATCGCATTAGCCGCCCAGAGTTTGAAAGTTTCCCATAAAGGACCAGCTTGCTCTTGTCTAAACTTAGTCTTTTCTGCTCCTGTCAATCCTTTCTTCTTTATTATCTCTTCTACCAGATAGGCATCTTGGTAGAAGAGTAATGCTATCTGAGCCAACGTTGGATTTTCCTTCAAAGCCCGTTCTGCCGTTCGACGAGCATGAGCCACACATCTACATAGGATAAGACCTTCTATCTTCTTCATCCAATCATATCCTGCGTAAGCATCACACATAAAGACATTGCCAGTCCAATCCTTCAGATTGTCCATGATATCAGCCTGACCTCGACCACACTTGTTCTTGGTGTTGACGAGGAAAATTGGTATTCCTGTTATCACTGAGCGATACTGAATCATGTAATGCCCCACCGTCTTATGCTTTTCGCAATTGATAATCGGGAAAGGACTTCCGTCACCAGCCAGCAAAGAGCTAGAAAAGACCCTTTCCTTTTGTAGTTCATACAAAGGTTCCAGCATCTCACATGTTGCCTGATGCCAATCATCCACAGTGGCTGGAGCCATCGGAAGACCATCCTGTTTCATCTTCTTTATCTGTCGATTGAACGGCTGATGTAGCACAAACTTTCCTGTTTCTATCTTAGCAATCAACTCTGGAGTAGCATAACTCTTCCAAAAGAGACCTTCATAGCAATCCGCCTGTTCTGTCGGACCATCCGGATCATCCTTTCTCCTCACAACCGGACGAACGACTGGTTGGACAACATATGGTGCAGGAGCAGGCAGAACAAACTCCTGTACATCTTTGCCCACCACGTCATATTCATCCTCATGTCCTTCATAACAATCAGGCCAAATCACTTGTTCCACTAAGCGAGGCAAGCTGGCCGGAAGTTTATTTCTACCATGCCCTTTCTTCTGACCATCGCTCTTCAACAGTTTAAGGGTTTCCTGCTTTTGCCTGTAATCACGGCAATAGTCACGACATCTCTCAAACTCCTTCTTGGTTTCTGGAGTGAGATTCAAAGATTGCATTGCTCGCTCATACAAACTTTCACGTTGCTCTGGGGTAAAGACAATACGCTCACGTTTTTGAGTAAACAACATCCGCACAAGCGAGGCTACCTGATCTGTCTTAGCCTTGTTCTTGGCTTCTGCCTTTGCAAGTTTTTCCTTAATTTCTTCCTTTAGAAGCGTTTGCGTTTCCTCGGCAGCCTGCCGATACTTAGCAAGCAATTCCTGACCTTTTGCCGAATCCTTGTCCATCACAGCTATAAAAGCTTGAAGGAAGGTCTCAAACATGTCAGCCAATCTTGTCAATGCTGTTTTCTCTGTTTTTGCTCGAAGTTCAGCTATGCGCTTGTTTGCACGCTCCTCTATATTCTGTACTATGGTGTCTGCCTTCTTAACTATCTCCTTCTCACGGGAATCAAGTTCCTGCTTACGAGATTCCAAAGCTTTCTTTTGCTCTGCAAGTTCTGCTTCCACCTCTAGCCTGATACGTTCTTTTGCAGCAGCAACCTGTCGAGCCACTTCTTCGTCAATCAACTGTTGACGAGAAGCACGCTCGGCATCCAATGCGTGTTCTGCGAGATCTGCTCTTTCCACAGCAGTGGCAACCTGACCTCGCACATTGGCATATTTCTCTGCCAAAGACGCACTTTTCCCTGTATTTTGTTGCTGTTCAAACATATCGTTTACCTTATTATTTACCATACAAAGGTACTAAAAATTATTGAGAAAAACGAATGTTTTGATTGATATTTACGCCTAAATATCAGCTATTTACGTTAATAAAAACTAGTTCTCCGATGGTGTTTCTTCATACCATTTTTCACCCAGAATCAAAAGGGTAAATTCATCCGGAGTCAATGTTGTCGTACGATTATCATTATTAAAATGAGGCATTTGAAAACGCCCCTCGCTCAACTTTCTTACATAAAGAGTCAGTCCATCGCTCTCACGATGCAAGACCTTAGCAGTCTTGCGAGTCTTACCTATAAATATAAAGGCTTCATCTTGGGTGAGGTAACGGCCGAACTCCTCATTCACGATTCCTTGGAGTCCCTGAAACTGCTTGCGCATATCGACTGGCTCCATGCACAAGTAGTACTTCAGGGCATCCGTCAACTGACAAACTCTAGCCATAAGCCTACACAGTTATACTAATGTAGGCTCGAAGCTGTTCGATACTGATGTCAGCAGGGAGAATTAGTGTCACACCATTGGGATAGCTTAATTTTAAATAAGGATTGCGACGGTTGCGAGCATTTGCAGACTCACGCATCTCCCTCGCCTCATTGTCACCGATTACAACCTCGGCGAACTTTGGCTTGCTGTTTAATTGTTTCTTGCCTTGTACCATAATTTGAATAATTTAAAATCACGGTGCAAAGGTACGAAACTTTATCTAGGCACACAATACGGCATTCACCGATTCCTAAGACATAGCCAAATTTTTGAGCAACTTTTTGTGTTAATAAATACAAAAGAGGTATTTTGGAACATGCAGGCACTAAAATATCGGTAACAGAAATGGTCAAAAATGATTTTTCTGTTACAAATCGACACGGAACTCGTTCTTTTAATAGCGTATGGCTAGATTCCTAATTAGTTATCCGTGTTTGTGTCTTTACAAGACTCTAAATGGCAGTAGCACAGACTGCTATAGTTCACTTGTTTCGGACTTATGATATTGCAAGTTTCTCATTGCTGCTCTTTGAATCTAACGGTTCCCATTTTCTGTTCTGTTTGCCTATGGCGAACATTCTTAGAACAAGTTTGAACTTAACGGCATTCAATGCCTTGCGTTTTGTGTCTGAATCTTGCTTACCTCCTAATTTACGGTTATAGAATGATTGTAACTCTGCATCATATTGTACTGCAACTGTGGCCGCCATGGATAGATCCGCTTTCGCCTGACCATCACAGCGTGCTGAAGGTCGGGGACGCCATCTCACACTGGTGCCTGAAGTGCGGAAGTGCGGTGCCACGCCGACATAACTGGCATATTGCCTTGCTGTTTCAAAAGCGGTAAAGTTTCGAGTAATGACAATGACATTTATGGCATTGACGAAACCAATTCCTGGTATTGTCAGAAGATTCCAGTAAGTCGTGAAGAGACTTTCGTCTGTAGCCAGCAACTTCTGTTCTTCCAACTCGATGTTTTCAATGTCATGGCTGAGTTTCTTGATGTAGCTATCATATAGCTGGGCGTCTTCCTTTGTGGTGCACAGCTGTCTTCTGTTCATGAAGCATGTACGTTGTTCTACCAGGAACTTACGCTCATTCATCAGTGCCTTGAGTCTCTGCATGATCTTGTCCGGCATTTTATAAGGCTTGACACATTCTGTACCATTATAGCGATAGAGAAAGTCTGCAATCTTGGCAGAGTCAATCTTGTCGCTCTTGTCCTTGGGTCCCATGGGATAATGCTTTATCACATGGGTGGAGAGCATGCAGAACTGATACTTCCTGGCATTAAGAAACTTCTCCAGTTCCATGGAGTAGCTGCCGGTGAACTCCATTCCAAAGAGACAGTTCGAGAGAACCACATGTTTCTTCTTGAGCCATGTGCACATTTCGCCAAATCCCTTGCGGGAATTGTTGAATACATCGTGAGGAAAGTCCTTAATTGGGGTTCCTTCACAGAAAATTGATACGTCAATGACATTTTTTGAGATGTCGATGCCGATAAATGATTTATTTTTCATACCTTTGTACCGCATTTTGCAGGAAGGAACTCTCTATGTCAGGGTAAGCCACATCTTTTACAAGCTGGCGCACAGCTAAATCCCTAAACGGCACTTGACCTGGCATTTCAGGCAGGGGAGACTATATCAGGGAAAGGTCTTTGCCTACGGCAAAATAGTTCACTACCCCCGTCCGGAGTTCCTTCCTTTTCAGATGCTCCGGCAAAGGTAGTGAAAAAAACGCAGACAAAGGACTTAATCGGGGAATAGTTATGCTCTAAGAAGTGCGATAGTTCACTTTTGCTGCATTTTAGTTCTTGTATGCATCTGTCTCCACATATGGTGTTCCACGCTTTATCACGGCAAACATACGAAGGACTAGCTTGAACTTGATGGCATTGAGTACGATGCCACCGCATTTTTCCTTTCTCTTACGTATCCAATAGTCTCTTATTGAAGGATTGTTCCTTATGGCGGAAAGGACAGCTATGGATAAGTCTGCCTTGGCTTCAGAAAAGCCTTTCTTGGAAACACCTGTTTTCTTTCTTACTGAGGTACCAGATTCCTTTTTAAAAGGGGCTATTCCTATGTAACAGGCATATTTGCGAGGATTGTTGATGGCAGTGAAATTTTCCGTCAATACAATAGTTTCCAACGCTATGATGCGACCAATGCCAGGAATGGAGGACAGCAGATTGAAATTTTTGCTGATGCTTGCATCTTCATTCATGTAGCTGTCAATCTCCTTGTCTATTGCTTTCTGGTTTTCCTTCATGTTCTTCAGCAGGAGTTTCTTGCGTTCAACGGATAAGTCTGTGTCGTATGCGCAGATATCATGAAGCTGTTGCTTGTAAAGAACAGACTGCTTGGTGTTCTGCTTACGCTCAGCCAGCAGTCTCTTCAACTTGAAATAGACAGGTGAGGGAAGCTTGGAGGGATTGCGAAGAATCTTCTTGTGGTTCTGCTCACAATAGATTGCTATTCTGAAAGCATCCAGTTCATCAGTCTTGATACGGTCTAGAGAGCGCTGGTCATCATCCAAGTCTGGCTCAAAGCGATGCATTTTGCGAGGTTCCACCATACTATAGATATATTCTTTGGATTCTAACCATAATCTAAAGTTTTGGTTATAGAGTCCGGTATATTCCAGACAGAACAAAAAGGTATCAAAGTCTTTTCCTACCTTTGCGACCCAGGAGCCAATCTTTTTGAACCCAGCATCATCATTGCTCACCTTAATATGAGCATTCTTCCAATCGATGGTTTCACCATCATAATAAGCAAGGTCGAGAGTCTTCTTGGAGACATCTACGCCAAAATACAGTTCTTTATCCATATTATTAACATTTTAGAATTTAATGGAATCAAGAAAGAATGTTGGGTAGGCGAAGGACTGAATCGGTGAATAGAGAATATCTAGGATACTTACTAGTACATCTTAACACCTATTAACCAACTTTAGCTTTCGTGATTCCGGGTGCAAAGGTAAAAGAATACTTACCTTTTACTCTTCCCATAATTTTATTACAATATTACTTACTCCACAGTAAGCGGTCACTTTAGGTACGTTAAGCCATAAAATGAATGCTTTTTTATTATCTTTTAAGAAAAAATCATTTGATTTTGTGCCCAAGCAGTAACAGTAGCCAGCTGCCATCTATGGGCTAGTAAGTCTACCAATTTGTCCTTTGCCGTTTTCTTGATCCTGCGGAACACATAACAAAGCCAACGCTCAGGATTTTTATCTAGCACCTTACATGTAATGGTGATATACCAAAACCAGTACATAAACCTATATCCACTTATCCAAATAACATTTAAAATCCTCTATACCTATAACCTCCACTTTAGGAAAAGGAATATTTTCCAGGACCTTAAAGTGCTTGTCTTCTGTAACAATACACTTTGCATTTGCAGCAATGGCACAATCTACAAACTTATTGTCATCTTTATCTGCCTCAATTAAAGCAAAAGTATAATGAGGATCTTTGCGAATTATATTGGGTCTAGTCAATATAGCATAAACTATGGCCTCAGAAACTTGAGGGGATATATTACGAGATAAAACCTCTGAATACTCCTCTATTATTTCATTGGACACACAAAGGTTATAATCGCCTCTAAGAAAAGCATTCCACACCTTACGATACGGACTTCTAGGGGCGATTGACATAATCAAACTATTTGTATCCAATACAATATTCATAACCTAAAGATTATAATATTGGTTTATTGTATGGAGTACGTTCATGGAGATGCCGGAAACTCTCGATACGTTCTTCATTCAGGGTTCCTTCATTCCACATCCTATCTAATTCAGCATCAGCCATCTGAACAAAATAATCGGAGATTACCTTATTCAAATCTCGCAAAGCCTCAGGAGTCTTGATAAATGACAGCATATCGAGGATTTGCAATTGAGCTTGATTCATTGTTGCTACCTGTGCCATAATAATTCTTTTTATTAATATCTAACCGCAAAAGTACACTTTTTCCTCGAAACCACCAAGAAAATCGAAAGAAATCTGCAAGTTATCAGCAAATTACCGCAAAATCAACCGTAAACTATAAACTATTAACTGTAAACTATAAACTGCTATCCCCTGGCGGTCCCATCCCGCACAACCTGGCGAGGGCTTTGATGCCCCGCCATCCTTAGAGCGTAGCGGTTCCGAGCACCGAGTAGGGCGGTTTCCTCCCTCTCCCCTGAGGGAGGGCACTGAAAAAGGTGCCCTCTCGGACTATGGGGGTAGCGACTTAAAATAAGCGATGTTCAGAGTGCACTCCTGCGGGAGGTCAATCTGATTTATATCTTGAATGGAGTCTTAGCGTAGAGGATGCCCCACTAATAGACGGGGAAGAGGAACTTCAACGGCTTGCTGAGAATCCCTTTAATTCATCGCAGCTTCGGCATCCCACGTTTTTCGCTAGCGAATTTGTGTTCTGTCACACAGCAGAACACATAAATCATTTCGAGTTCGTTCGATTTTGAACGGTCTCTTTCTTTTTATAAATACTTGGTATCATTACACTATCTTGGTCACATTTATCAAATACTCCACACATTTACTCAGCTTCCCATAAGAAGTACCAGTAGAGTTCACAACTTGAAGCACAAACGATGAATATTGATATGACAAAGGAGTTATGATTAAGAGTAGCCCAAACAGGAATAGTACTCTTCCATCCTCTCCACCATCTTCGGGAAGATAAAGTTGGTGGCAGAAGAGCCAGCGGGCTACGAACGTCCGTCCCATCCGTGAGATCTGTGAAATCCGTGTGAGCTCTTTTTAGTATTCGAAAGGACTATCAAAGTCCTTCAGCATCTGATGCTTCGTATCCTTCTCGCTCAGATTAGCATGCTCTGTAGGAATACGCCAATCAATACCCAGGCTATCATCAAGAATAGAGATGCCACCATCAGCCTCAGGGTGATAAAACTCATCACACTATCAATTGCAGCAAAAGCTAGACAATCATTTTATGCTGTAAACACAGCAAAAGGCAAATCCATTTCTATGATATCCCTATCATCTGTTACCAATTTTATATTTGCTCTTTTACAAGCATCAATTATTACCGAATCTCCATAATCCACAGAAGTACCCATCGAAGAAATCAACTTATCAACATCTACCACATGGAAATCATCTGGACGCCTTGTGGCAATGCTTAAAATATCGCTGACTTGATTTTTGACTTCACTCAAAGCTAGTAAATATTCATTAGTAGGTCTAAAATCATGTTTGAAATCAGCATTTGTTAATTTATTTCTTTTCATCCATTGTTTAAATTCCAATTTCAATACAGCATTGACGTATTCTGCAACAACAAGTGAATTTATCCAAATAGTAGCGTTACGAGACATAATTTCCTTTAATAAAGAACTATAAGTCTTCTGCTTATAAAATTTCGAACTAGCCAAAGGAGCGAAAAGGAACATCCATACATTAGTATCAAAGAAGTATTTATCCTGTTCTCCGACCTGTCCATATTTTATCTTACTTGCTTTCATACAGAACTTCTTCTACATTTTTATCAAAATCCACAATATTTGCATAATATGCCTTTGCATTATCTGTAACTTTTTTTATACGAGAAGCTGTTTCTGGTGTAAAATTTTTCAAATGCAATATCGTCTTCAACTGTTCGCTAGTATAATCTCGATATAATGCTCCAATAACCACATTCAAAAAAGCTGTAGTCATGAACTTCACATTAGCAAAGTCCAACTCTACACTCTCACCTTTTTTAAAAGAGTTTACAATCAACTCATATATAGGTTGTCCCTCTTCTGAAGTTACTCCTTGATTAAAAGTAACGTGATCTACAATTCGAATCGTATTCATAATCTTACAATAAATCTTGTGAATTAGTTATTTCATTTTTTAGAGAGTAAGCCTTTTGATCAGCACAATTAAACTTAAGGTTTACAATTGTACCTGGAAATGGCTTTTCTAAAAAAGCAGTATCAAAACATCCTTTTTTATATTCCAACAAAGCATTCCCAGAAGCCATCTGTATCTCACCTTCATTCAAATCCATAAAATCTTTCAATATAGCAAGACCCAATCCGCCAGGAACGTCTTTGGTTGTATTACCCTCTTTAAAGGCCCATTTCAGAGTATCCTCAGCAGACAAAGGACTTTTTCCTCTTTTGCAAAGGAAATTATTTACATTCTCCTGTATAGACCTTCCCAAATTAGTAATGGTCATATCCAACATTGGACGCTTATCCAACTCATGACATTCACCACAGCTATATACATTTTCACACCCACCATGGCTTACCGCATTAGCAAAAACCTCATAGATACTCTCTATTATTTTTTCTTCTGCTTTTTGGGTACACTGTGGAAAACGTTGTTTCTGAATCAATCCAGTGTGAATATATTCCTTAAATTCAGAAGATTCCAATACCGAAAAACATTTATACATAATAAAGTTCTCTCTTTCCTTCACATTAGTTTGTACAGAAAAAGCACCAAGAAACCCTATGCGCGCTAAAGCTCTTTTCACAGTTTTTTCTCTCGGAGCATTTAAGAACATAGAAGTTCCCTTTTTAGTTGCAGAATCTAATATAGCTCCTAAAGCAGCAGACAAATTCGCATCAATATCCTTTACTTCATCAAAATGGAGCAAGACCTTACCACCCGAAAAGCTTTCGATCTTTTCCCATAAATCAGCAAGAAAAAGGATACCTTCCTTGTCTACCTTTAGACTCTCAGCTATGTAAAATTCCTCATCCATGATTGTTAAATATAATAGACCAGAAGCCTATAACCATTTTTTAGTTTGCAAAGATACTACCATTTCATCAAAAAACATAATAATTTCACCTTTTTATACCTAAAAAATGCAAAAATGCAACGATATTGGAGTGTTTTAGAATATTCTCATTACCTTTGCACCCATGAAACAGCAAGAATATAACATATATATCAAGGAAGGGTGCGAGATAAAGACAGCCCAGATGCTTGATGCGCTAGGCATAGCGCATCATCTACCATTCACGAGCGTGGAGATAGATGGCATTCAACATCTTGCTCCTCATAACATTTTTCCATTTCACCTATCATCTTCGGGATAGTGAAGAGGTCTCTCACTCGCTTCATGCCATTCTCTGCATAACGCCTGCTAAGCTCCTTATCCCCCAACAAGATATCTATCGCCTTAGCATATGCTTCATCATCCCCTTAAGATACATCTATACCTGTTTCACCATACTAACACTTCCCTAGAATGTCTCAAGACATATTGGCAGAAAGAAAGACAACACGAAATATGCACATTGTCAGTTTTTCAAATATTAAATCTAAATGGCACATTACTTGCAAATGCACTATGCGAATAAACTTTCTTGTTTTCATTAATTCGAGAAACACTTTTGAAAACAAGTGGAACTATCCAATAATAGAATTATTAATTTTAAATTCAAAGAAAATGACTAAAGTAAAGAATGTCAATGGCACAAGTAGATTTTCTGTCCCTTCTGGTTATGATTCTTGGCTAGACTACTGGGAGAAACAAACTGGCAAAACCGTTTCTATCTGCGGAGTTAGAGGCTGTTCCGATTCTGATTTGGTAGGAGGACATGTAATGAAAGTCAATTCTACAGACAAGCATTACTACATTACACCAATATGTAGATCTTGCAACACCCGTACAGACGAATTTTACGTATGTTGGGATTTAGTTCCTGTACCAAGCAATCTTTAGCAAAAAGCCAAGGTGAACTGGCTAAGTGTTCACAGAGTAACAACATCAACAGAAACCTGTTGGTTAAAAAGATTATTATGGCTAAAAAAGTAACTTCAAAAGCTGTTGCCTCAAAAGCATCAGCAGCCTTAAGAGATGGCCGTTCTAGCTCAAGAACTAAAAGTATTGCAGCTAGTGCTTTGTCTCAAAGAGAAAAGAAAACAAAAAAATGACTCATCTAACTTTGAGGGTGTGTCATAAGTCTGTGACGCACCCCTTTTTATTTTTTGCCTTTTCACAGATACGAAATCTTTAAAAAACATTTTTATTTACAACAAAGCCCAAACTTTCACAAGCTCGGGCTTTGCCTTTCCGCAAAAGATTTGTATCTTTGCAGAAAACTTCTTTAAGTATGGCAAAGATACAAATAAAATCTGAAACTCGGCACGAATTGAGCTTTTTTCCTAACTCTTTCGATGATTATGTGCCAAAAGACAGCAAAGTTCGTATGGTGGATCGTATTGTTCGCAGTATGGACATCAACCCTCTCATGGATACCTATGATGGGATTGGTGCTCCTCCTTACAGTCCGAAGATGCTTCTAAGTTTAGTTGTTTTTGCCTATATCAATGGCGTTTATTCCTGTCGTGGCATAGCGGACGCACTTAAATACGATGTTCGCTATATGTGGATTTGTGGAGGTAAGCAATTATCTTTCGCAACAATCAACCGCTTTAGATCCAATCATATGATTAAATGCATCGACTTTTATTTTGATGCAGTCGTCTCCATATTGGTTGAAAAGGGCGTGATTAGTCTGGAGGAACAATATGTTGATGGCACTAAGATAGAGTCGAAAGCAAACAAGTACACGTTTGTATGGAAGAAGACTGTGGAAAAGAACAGGGCTAAGCTCTTGGAAAAGACCTCTGCTGCATTGGCTCAGATAAAAGAACAAATTCGCCTGAATGGCGGGAGTGACATTAAGGAAGAAGACAGCGAGCCAGCCACTTCCGCCAAGGATGTAGAGAGAAGTGCACGTTTGTGTGAGAGGCAAGCTAAGAACCTTCCTAAGGCAAAGCTTACAGGAAGAGAGAAGCAAAAGCTAAATACTCAGATAGATCACTTGTTCAAAGCCTCGGACAAACTGTGCGAGTATGAAAAATCACTGGATATACTGGGCGAGAGAAACAGTTACTCCAAGACTGATCCCGATGCGACCTTCATGCGCCTCAAGGAAGATGCCATGAACAATGGGCAGACAAAGCCTGCCTATAACCTTCAAATTGCGACAGAGAATCAATATTGGACGAATTTCGCCCTTTATCCCAATCCAACAGACACCCTGACCTTCAAGCCTTTTTTGGATAAGTACAAGAAAAGATATGGAAAGCAATCCAAGAGCGTCACCGCAGACTCAGGGTATGGCTCGGAGGAGAACTACGAGTACCTAGAGATGGAAGAAATGATGGGTTATGTAAAGTACAACTGGTTTCACAAGGAACAGCATAAGCCTTTCAAGGAGGATGCCTTCAACCAAGCGAACTTCTACTACAACAGGGATGATGACTATTATGTCTGCCCCATGGGACAACACATGGAACCTTGTGGACAACGGCAAACGAAAAGTGACTCCGGCTATGTGTCTGTCATTACATTATATAGAGCACAACGATGTGATGGATGTCCGCTTGGAAGTCTCTGCAAGAAATCCAAAGGCAACAGAACCATATATGTCAACCATAAACTGAATGCATATAAAAAGGAAGCCTTCCTGCTACTAACGTCTGAAGAGGGCTTGAAACACAGAAGCCAGCGACCGATAGAGCCGGAAGCTGTATTTGGGCAGATGAAGGCAGATATGCATTATAAGCGATTCAGGCATTTTGGAATGGACAAGGTTTACATGGATCTAGGATTGTTCGGAATGGGATTCAATTTGAAGAAATATTTGGGTATAAAACGATAAAACTCAATTTTGGTTGTTTTATCGTCAGGGATAACTATGCCCTTTTGTGGGCTTTGGGGCTGTTTTGTTATCGATAAAACAAGAAAAGTAAAGTTTCTATACAATATAATAAGATTCCCTTTGTGAAGAAAGACTACGATTCAACTAGAATATATAGAAACACACACAAAAAAAGGGTGCGTCACAGACTTATGACACACCCTCTTATGTTTTTCATAAATACCATCCTTACCACCTATAATCTCCCATAACACTCCCTACAAGCCTCAATTTCCTTCGGCAACACAAAGAGTTTTTTTACCCTCTCATAGCCAGCTTGCGCCAAGTGAGAATGCAATACGGTATCTTCTATCAATTCGTCTATTGCCTTAACTTCTAAAGAGATGGAGGCAGACCCACCGCATTCGGCATGCAGGTGCTGATTGCAAACTACTTTGTGCTGCTCTGATGGAAACTGATGGGTAGTGAACGACAATTGAAAGTCTTCCGTAAGGTTGGCAAGGTATGTGTCAAGGAGATGAACGCAAGTGAACCATTGATGAAGCATCGTTAGCAAATTTAGCAAGTCACATCAGAACCAAGATGTTTATTGAATCTTGAACGAAACAAATAACCTATCAATCCATCTACCAACAAAGCTGCCAATAGTGATAATGCAAATACCCAAATTTCAATATACATAGTTATTACTTATTTAATGAAACAGTTTTAAGCAGATCATCTTTCTATCTTTGTTTTAGAAAGACTTTTTTCCACTTCATTGATTAAAGAATCAACAATACATTTTGTTATCTCATCAATTTGCTTCTGTTCTTGAACTTCAGCAAGATTCAAAATATTAACCATACCTTTAACTCCTAAAATAATTATCAAAAAACATCTGATTTAACTCTGGTTTGAAATAGTGCTTACGTTTTTTCCATACAAAACCATCCCCTTTAGATATAATGGCAACATCAATAGGACCACCGACTCCCTCTTCAGACATAGTAATACGCCGATTCAAGTGAGTTATAGAAATTAAACTTTCAACAAGTTCTGCCATATCTTCTTTGTCTAATATGCCTAAAGAACTCATCAAAGGCGCTATTGACGTTTCTCTAATGATATTATCCAATGTTGCACCCAATGTAGCAACCAGTTTACCTTCATCAATTGCCGAATTTATAATATCTTTGGAGTATTGAGTATCAACATTATTTATCATCAGATTTTTCAATTGAGAAGTAAAATTTCCAAAAATATCATATAAAGCTTTTTTCAGATTGTCATTGATTCCATTTATGAAAGTATTGATTATATCAGTTTGCCCAAATCTACAAATTGATGCAGAATTATCTTCTGTAATACCAGCTGAAATATAACTGTTATAACGAAAATATTCATAAAATCCCCAATATAAACATACAGAACGAAGAGAAGGAAATATTTCTTTATCCCCATACCCTACAACTACAATCTGCGTTTCATTAGCGAAATTACTATTTCCATGAGCTACAAATTTAGCAAAAGCCTTAATAAAGAGTCTTTTCAGAGGAGCATTATCTCCAAATACATCTTCATGTTTAGCTATTATTTTTGCGCAATGTCCCTTGATGGATTGAACGAAGTCTTTTTCTAGAAAATTCTGAAATGAAGTACAATTCTCACAAGAATTAACAACAATACTATTTAGCTGCAGAATAAATTCGTTTAGAAATAAACTTTTCTTTTCATTTGCAGTATTTGCTGCTATCTTAAAGACCAACGTATAGAAATTTTCTATCTCGTTCTCCATATTTGCATTTTGCATTTCTGCAGAACAAAAATAATGGTTATTCTTAATAAACCCTAGAAAATCAGATAAATATTCAGAAATCGTTGCAAAACATCTATCTTTCAATTGCTTTCTATACAATTTTACAATAACCTCTATAGGAGTACTCATAAAATTAGCATTACCACAAAACATGATTCCAACAGGGTGATACTTAGATAGAGCAAAAACTTTGTTTGCACTATTTATAACCTTATGCCCATAGGGAGTTGTTACAGTTATTGCACTATCTGCCGCTATTACAACAGCGTGCTTATTCATTACTGATACTAATGCTGTCATACGTATATTATTTTAAAGTTTCTTTTTCTAAGAATCGGCTACTAAATTCTTTCACCAAAAAGTCGCTTCATTAAAAAGGAGATAAGGAGCCATTCGCCCGATATATCGTTATTTCTTATTCTTTACCCTCCAGAAGAAGTGCCAAGTTCTAAACAAAGGCTCACTCATAGCCTCAGCAGGAAAATACTTCACGAGTCTTATATCCCTATACACCCTTTGGAGATTATGTCCAAGTTGTGACCTACCAAACCGATTCCGGGCATCATGCCTTCCGAAGTTCCCGGCTTCCAGCACCTCGTTCAGCACAAACTTACCATACTTCTCATTCGGAGGAACAATAAGGCGAGAGGCAGGCATGCCGAACACCTCCTGCATGATATACATGATACCCCCGGCAAACTTCCACAACCCCAACTCCTTCAATTCCTTCTGCACCCTATCAATAGCAGTAGAAGAAGAGCGAGCAGCAGTTGCAGAAGAGTCAGTAGAAGCAGTTGCAGAAGTCATATCCCCAATAGCATCCCGGCGGTCCCATCCCGCACAATTTGGCGAGACCTTTGATGGTCCGCCATCCTTAGAGCGTAGCGGTTCCGAGCACCGAGAAGGTGCGGTTACATCCCCGCTTCCTGAGGAAGAGGGGCTTGGGGAAAAAGTGGAGCTCCCTTTGGAAAGGGAGACGGAGGGATTCGAAAAATTTTGATAGACTTTATAAAAGTCGCAAAGAACATAGTAATAATCCACCAGCTGCCTTAACCCAATCCCCTCATTCATCAGATGCGAGAAGATATGCGTTAACTGGAAGATGAGATTAAACTCCGTTGTCGGAATCGCAACCTCCCCTTGCTCTCCCAACATCACCCGATGCGAGAACTGCTCCTCCTTCACCCTCTCATAATATTTCTGAAGTTTTCTGTTATTCCAGAAGCACAGCAGGAAGCTAGGTCGATAATGCACTTCCACCTCCACACCCTTATACGATGGGAACTCGATGTGGTGATAGCACGCCTTTTCATGAGGCGAGATAGAGCGGACAAAGGAGATAACCCGTTTATCTCCACCTTCCACCCAGATATCAATATCACCAGGCGTACGGGAATAAGGATTCGGATACATCAATGCATTTCCCTGCCCTTTCAAGATACAGGTTCTGAATCCCTTCTTTCGGAACCACTCAGAAACCTGAATGGCAGCATCGTTCAGCCGAACATTCGCCTTCTCCAACATCTGGCTTTCTGCCATCCATTGGAGCAGCAACTCCTTCTTCATCCCTACATATTCAGCAGGCAACTTCTTGATACCATCAAAGAGAATACCCACCAGACATTGCTTCTGGGCGATAGCATATAGTGCCTTCCAATCCGCCTCCTTCAAGGAAGAAGGAATCTCTGACTTTGGGCCGATGCTGAACCTTAGGAAATCAAAGAATATCTGATGTTGCTTTGATACTATCATCATTCCTTCAACCCTTGATACACTCCTCCTACTTCATCAGCAATCCGGTCCCAATCATACTTGCTCATGTCGTAATTCACATGCTGCAATGGAGTCTCGATAATCTTTCCGAGCTTTTCAGAAAGTTCATCCACGTTGCCACAATGGAAGTAATCATCCTTTGGTAAGCCAACCTCCAGATTCGCAGGAATATCGCTCACTACTACCTTTACACCATAGCTCATCGCCTCCAACAGGGCAATCGGCAAACCTTCGTGCGAAGACGGAAGACAATAGCAACGGCAATTCGTTAACAGCGAATGAAGCTTTCTGCCCTTGATAAAGCCAGTAAGCACCACACCATTCTCCCTTGCCATCTGCTTCAATCCCAACGAATACTCATCCTCGAAGTCCGTATCACCAGCCAGCACTAACTTTATCTCATCGGCATTAGAATTCTTCACTCTTCGTTCTTCATTCTTCACTTTAATCATCGCTTCCACCAGATGATGCAGGTTCTTCTCAGGCACAAATCTGCACATTCCCAGGATATACTTGCCTTTCTCTATCCCCAGTTCCTTGAAATATTCAGGATAGTCGCAGATTTCAGGCTCAGAAACACCATTATATATAAGGTGTACATTCTTCGTCCTTCCATATTTACGGGCAATGAGGTTCTTGATGACATTCGAGATGACGATGACATCATCGGCAAACATGCAGCCCATACGTTCACCCATCTTCAGGATTGTCTTGGCAGCAAATCCCCACTTGTCCCTGTCATAGTCAGGACCATGATGTGTAAACACCACCTTCATGCCCAGCAGTTTGGCGTATGGAACCAGCAGCGCAGGACCGATGGCATGGATATGCAATACATCTGCGCCCAACTTCTTCGCCTCATTGATGGCACGGAAAGTATGGATGATGGCCTCGAAACTCTTCTTCTTAGGAGAAGGAATCGTTACCAGTTTCACCCCCTTCCATTCATGCAAGTCATCCTTCACATAGTTCGAGCGACGGATCAGCGTTACGTCATACCCACGCTCCACCATTCTAGGGAACAATTCCTCACAATGCGTCTCCACGCCACCCATGATATTCGGGATACCACGAGTACCTGTTACAACTATTTTCATTTTATTTGATTATTTTTTCAAGAAGCTTTCATAGAAAGCGCTTAATCTTGGATAATAATTATCCAAACTTAATTTATCATGAGCAAATTTGATTGCCCCTGCACTATAATTCATATAATTTTCAGCTGATAAAGAATTTGCCTTTACAACAACTTCTCTCAACTCTTTGCTATTTCCACTTTCAAACTGATAACCCGTTTCACCTTTCACGACGATTTCCGGAATACCACCTATCCTGGCGCCAATAACAGGAGTACCAGCAGAATAAGCCTCAATTATCGTCATCGGATTGTTCTCATACCATTCAGATGGTACAATTACAAAGTAAGCATTAGCAACCAAGTCTTTTAATTCCTTACCTCGCTTGTATCCCAGGAACTCCACATTCTTCATCCCATAAGTACGAACAAACTCTTTGAGTCCATCTTCTTTCGGTCCTGTACCGACCACCTTCAGTTTACACTCTGGTAAATCCTTGAAAGCTTCCAGCAACGTTCTAACACCTTTTTCATACGACAATCTTCCAAAATACAGGAAGTATTTCTCTTTAGACATTGTCTTGGGTGTTTCTGCTATAGAAGTAGAGAAATTATAGAGCGTAATGTTCGGTATATTCTTCACTGCCGGCATATACTTCTCCTGTATATCCCTCGCAAAGTTGCTCACATACAGGAAACCATCGACATACTTGGCTGGATTGAAGAAGGCATTGCGGAAATACTGCTCTGCTGTCATCACCGCACTCATCACCTTACTACCTTTACAACAGGTGTGGGTAAAGCATTTATAGAAGTACTTACCCTTACAATCCTCACAAATCCGACCACTGCCATCCCTGAAAGTATAGGCAGGACACACGATACGATAGTCATGCACGGTGAATAAGATTGGAATATGATATTTCCTCAGAACCGGAAAGATGGAAGGAGTAATCTGTCCCCACATCAGATGAATATGGGCGATATCAGGACGTTCGTCCTTAATCAACTGTTCCATCTTCTTTGCAGCTTCAAAGTGATAGAAATAGTTAACCATATTCTTCACCTGTTTCAAAGGTCCCTTACGGGTTTCCTTCGATTCAGGGAAATACTTGCTATAAGGCGAAGGATTATTCTCTTCCCACTTCAAGGTAAAGTAAACCACTTGGTGGCCATGCTCCTCTAACAGTTTACCAGTATTGAAGCAAACCGTTTCCGCACCACCTTTATTATAATTATATACGTCGATTAATAGTACTTTCATTTTTTATAACGTATTACTGATATGCATAGGCTGTATCTCATCAAAAGAGTTATCATGGTAGCAGTACGCTCCTGATAAATCATATCTTTGTCCCATGCTTTGATAAGTTCCTTTCTGAATGATATATTTCTCACCAAGCGAATAGAAGACTAAAGCAAGGTTATGTTCTGAAAGATATTGATCCAAATACTCCTTTCTCATGACTAATCCATTCATTTTGCCGATAGAAAAGTTTCTTGCCACAATTGTATTATCACTTTTAGCTCTGATAACACCACGCTCTGCGGTATATAAGTTTAATGCTTCCATTACAAGGTGATTCGGCATACTTACTTCTTTCAAATACATTTCCGTTTCATCCAACCCAATCCATTCTTCCTGTAATTGGGCTTCGTATGAAAGATTGATTTTAAAGGTTGCTCCTTTACCAGAATTTTCCCAATCATCAACATCACGAAGAGTTCGCTTATAAGTTTCAGCCCAAGGGTATTCGTTCCAAAGATAATCTATGCTACCATTCCTGCGTTCAGGCATCCATCGTCCATAGAAATTCTGCATAGCAGCCCATCTCCAAAAAATCTCAAGTTCCTTATACTTGATAAAAGCGGCATTAGAGAACAAAAACAAATCCTTTACAGTGCCTTCTTCTGCATCAAGCCTATAACCATCATAACACGTCAACACTATCCACTCTGAGCCATCAGTATCTTTCAACATTAATCTCGGTTTTGGAATTTGATGTTCTTTCGACATCCATTGCTCATTCGTTTCTGACTGTATATCCTCCAACTCGTCAGCTTGAAACGAAGTGTAAGCCTGCGCATCAGAAGCATTCAAAATAGTAGGATCTATCCTTGAATATTCTCTTGTATGCCATGGATAAGGAGTTGGCTCTATGTCTTTTTCTGTCGGAGAATACAAATAATTACAACCATCTGCAACCTTGAAATGGTCGCTCAATAATGTATCAGCCTTGTACAAAGCCAACCAAAGATATTTTTTCCCAAAACGCTCAGTCAGGTTGTTGTACCTTCCTTCAGAATAAACATTGTCATCCAATTTGCCTAAGTCATCATTCCAGTGGAAATCATGCTTGGCAATATTGGCAACCATCAATATGATATCTGCAAGTAGCAGAGCCTTAACGTGAGTACCTTCTTTTTTCAAAAAAACATCACTGTTTGCACGGCTATTTGTTCCTATAATATACCTTCGGAAATCAGAAAATCCATAAAGTGTTTTATACATCTTCCAAGAACCGTTACTTAAACCAAAATAATCCTTAGATATTTCTTCAGCCTTGTCAACAACCAAATCATAAGGATTCTTAGAAACGAAAGGTGGTCTTATAGCACTAAAGTGAGTATTTATTCCATTCAGTTCATCGGCTAAAGCCAAAGTCAACATTGTCCATTGGCGCACCAATATATCTTCAGGCGCTTTATGGTTTTGGTAAAAGAACTGCAATATCAAATCTGCAATCTTAGCAGCTTCGGTTGCATCACGTTTTCTAAGCAAGTATCCATAGATGGCACATGTGATGACTTGTACAACGTATGGATCATTGCAATCAAAGAATTCGTTTAGTGCGAAAAGAGCCATTTGAGTCTTGTTACAGAATATCTCGACCAACTTTCTCATAACAGCCCCTCTTACATATGGATGAGGAGAGGTACACATCCAACAAAGCAAAAGAACAACCTTACTCCATCCTTCATCTGTATCTTCACGTGGAATTATGGCAATGAAGTCTGCAAACCTTTGTGCATCCAACCGATGCGAATACTCCTGATTTACCATTGTTGACCAAACTTTATCTCGATGAGCTATATCTATACTTTTAAGTTTTTGATGGGCAGACATAAAAACGTCTATAGTTATGTCTTTAAGGAAGTCATGTAGTATTCTTACGCTATAGATATTGTTGGTTTGCATCCATTCAAAAATCACTTGATCGTTCTTTCCGTGATGGCGCAAACTGGCAAGTATCAAATGATGCATTTTTGTCGCAATCTTCCGTTCAAGCAATTGAGATGTAAGTTCCCATTCAGACAACAAGGCTATAATGAAACGACGATAGCTTGCATACTCCCTATGCGTACCTTTCTCAAGTATAAAATCTACTTTGGCTGCATCAGTCATTTTATTATGCGCAAATATATCTGCCATCAGAAAATCACCCATTTTCTGGTATCCAAACATAAGCCGTTCACCCTGTTGCCCCGTAGATAACATCAAATTCTCCTTCAATATCCAGTTCAACAGATTGTTCGACCACGTTCTGTTTCTGCATATTTGATCAGCATAATGCCTTGCTTTCTGACGGGAAATATCACGACATTGATTGTAGTACAGCGAGTAATTGGCAAATTTCATGAGTGCATTTTCTGTCACATTGCGATGAGAATCCTCATCCACGCCTTTTGAAACAATGTCATTACGGTATTTGATATATTGATGGAAAAGGTCAGAATAAGTAAAGTCGTCCATCATATATCGCAGATCATGACTTGCAACAATGCAAAACATGGTCAGAAACAGAGGCTCGCTAAATTCCGCAAAATATCTCTTTTGAATATTACCATCAGTATCGTCTATCTGATAATGAGCAAAATACTTTTGTATAGCTTCTTGCGTATTATCTTCAAACCCTCTGAGTTCTATTATGCTGCATGGAATGCTCAAATCGAATTCTTCATCATCACGATAGGTAATCAGTAGTTTGAGTCTGTCATACAGTTTGAGCAAGGTTTCCATTCTCTTCATCGCCACGTTCCAAAAGTTTTCTGTAGCTCCCTCATTCAAGGCATCTATAATGATAAGGGCATTGGAATTCTCTTCCATCATCTTGCCGTTGAGTTTTTGAAGAGCATTCTCACCAATACCCATCATGCTATATAATTGGGTTTCAAAATCTTGTTCTTCTGAAAATCTACTGCCAAACAACAGATAAACATTCATCTTTTTGCAAAGCCTTTCTGCTGTTGCACAAACATAGTGCGTCTTACCCATTCCAGCTTTGCCTTTGAACAACACAATTTGTTTTTGGCTTCTATGCCACTCCTCTATGAGTTCCGGAAATTTTATGTAGTTGTCTTGAAAGAATTTTAAGGTGAATGAGGTGAAATCCTTTTCTTCATGTGAATTATGCCAATTATATAGAATTTTCTGCAGATTGTCATAATCTCCTTTTTGATACTCATTTAAGCTTTCACTAAAATCAAAATTGTAGCCTAAGGCATCAGACTCTATTTTCCTCAACTTTTCTTCTAAATCAATACTCTGCCTTCTCTGTGCAAACAAATCCAACTCACCATCCAACGTGGCATTACTTACATGCAAATCTCTATTATACCTCAACGCCGCATACCCTACAGCCTTTTCCACTTGCCTTTGGCTTGTACCTCTGCCACAAGGTGAGAAGTCTTCACTTTGCCAATCCTTGGAAACAACCACATTGTGGTTTTCAAATCGGGTAGCAAGGCTTTTGATTGAAGTATACCCCAAACTGCCGCCAAGTTGGTTGACTGTTATTCCTATCACCGAGCCCTTTTCATTGAGCACTGGTGACCCAGAGAATCCTTTATAAGAAGTGAAAGCCAGAGAATCAGTTCTTACTACAGTTGTATCATAGTCTTCCTTTCTGTTACCGAGTCTGTCCTGCACCTCCATGCTAATGATATCGGAACAGTTGCCAAACTCCTTCGGATAACCAACTATGGTAAGCTGTCTGTCCTCATTAAACACCGCAGCCAGCAACTTTAAGTAATCCTCTTGCTGATAATCCTTGCATCTTAGCAACACAACATTCACATTGACCCCTTCTTCCGCAATATACTCCACATCACAAAGCACCTGTTTATCAGTAGAGATAAAGACGGGGACACCATTTACTGCATTTTGCGCAACAATATGTCGAGCCGTAACCAATGTATCAGGAGCGATAAAGAAAGCTGTTCCTCTTTCTGTGTCACATTTTACAGGCACGACAGAAGCATAAATAGCCTTTCGTATATCAATAGGATACTTCATACTCATTTGCATTAGCTATTATTGAATAATGTAGCTTATCTTTCAAAGATTCGTTACTGGCAAGCGACTTCAATATATCATTTTCTCTATTGTATCTGATTTCCCGATGAGATAAATCTTCAGGAAGTGGAGCAATGATAATACGAGCCAAGGCTTGGTAACTTGGTCTGGCGCTTGCACCTCCTGTTACAAAATAACGTTCGCTATCAGCAACATTTACCAATTCTTTAGATGTACTATGCGCACTACCATGATGCGATATTTTGATGGCATCAAACAATACAGGCTTTGGGGCATCATTATAAACATCCCCTATTTTTTTCACTACCTGGTTAGGATTAGCATCACCCATAAACAAGATTCTATGTCCTTCATGCTCCCATATAAATGCAATTGAGGCTTCATTTTCCGGAGATAAATCCTTCATTTTTTCAGCCGCATAAAACTTCAAGGCATTCTCATCAAGAACTTTAGATGATACAGGCTCCTCATCAAACCCTTCGTTATCTTCTTGCTCCATTATACGCATCAATGATTCGTATATGGTTTCTTCCTTATCATAATCAAGTTTTTTGGGCTTATATAAGGTTTTCCAAAATAGTAATCGGTATTTCTTGTCCAAAGTATCCAATGCCTTCTTATTTGGAGACAGGAAGATTATGCGTCCCATATCATTCCCCAGATCAACCATAGAACTTTCGTCTATGATATACTCCCTACGCCATGCCTTCTTCCAATTATCGTTTTCTAATATCAATTTTGCAAGAGACATTGAAGTTTCTGCATTAATTTTCTGTTCCAGCATATCGACAACAACAGGTAAATGGTCGAAAACTCGCTTCATATTCTCCACCATCTTCTCATCCCATTCCTGCAGATTTTCAGAAGTCCGCTGATAGCAATTATAAAAGATATGATTGATGGTTAGGTTCGGTTTGGATTTCAGCATCCTTATCAATCCATTGATATGATCATTATCTATATGCGTAACGATCAGATAATCAATATAACCATGAAATTCATTCACAATGTAGTCATTAACTTCTTGAGTGTAGAGACCACAATCCACCATAATATGCATTTCCTTGTCGCCATTTTTTAACAACAAGGTAATACAATCGCCTACACCAACATTAAATGTCTTGAAATTGTATTGCATCAAATTATTTTTTGAAAATCAACATTGCACCTTTATATATTCCTCTCCACATCTAACTCACCAACGACACCACTACCAGCAGTACATAATCTATAATAGCATTATTACTTATGCAACCAACCTAGACAGTGCCCGATGTAAGACCAAGTAGGATCATAACCATCGATTATCTTTCTTCTATCTCTACAACCTGGTAAGCTTTACAAAAAGAATACTACAAGACTATCTTCTTCATATATACAGAATACCTATTTAAAGCTACAGCTAAGCCAATATCTACAACTACTACTAAAAAACAAAACAAATATGTTTTACTTAAAGGCAGTAAACTCACTAAGCCTATAGCTATCGATTGTACTAAATAGATTTCAAAAGAGATTCTGTTAAAAAATAAAATTACTCTGTTGTTTTTGATACTAAATAAAGAAAATGCACCGAAAACCATTATACAAATAAAGAGAAAATTTAATTCTTTTAGTGCCAATACGTTAGCTATAACAAAGAGCACAAAGGCCATAATGATATTGAAAATCATCGTGCGTCTCTTACAGTTTAAAACAGTATCCTCGTAAAACCTGTAAAGCATTCCCAAAGCAAAAGCAGGAGTACTTCTCCATAGGTAAATAGGAGCATCTAAATATATCGTAAGTATTCTTTTACCTTTGCACCCGGAAGTTGATTAATGGGTGAAAAGGTAAAAGAATACTCACAAAAGACCATTTACGAATCTTAAACCAATTATCAAAAAAAGAAATCTATACAATTTATCCATACATAAATATAAAACAAAGCCAACCTTATGCTTAAACTTCTGGCTATACCATACATCTGCCCAAAAACTTTGAGGAGCATATTTTTTTAAAGCATTATCTGTATTAATAAAAAACTCCTTATTCTTATTTAGTATAGCCTCTTTCATCATATTGCGTCTAATGTCCGATCGAGCAATAGCAATATCTTTTAAAGATATGACATATTTATTTTCTTTTGCATAATCTATTATGTGATTCAAAGCTATGAGAGCATCTGGGCGAACAGATGAAACCAAACGCCTTGTTACGCTATTATCATTCACACGGTAACCATAAAGTTCCTTGTCTATATAGGTGAAAGATTCAGCCTTAACCAAAAGCTTAAACAAAACCATCCAATCTTCTCCCATACGTATGCCGTTTTGAAAACGAATATTATTATTTAAAAACAACTCCCTTTTATAGAAAGCCCCACACACGCCCAACATTGCAAATCTACGAACAACAAGTTGGATATATTCATCTTTATCTTTACTATATTTTTTTTCAAAAGATGATTGAGGCAAAGTATCACTGAAGACATAAGCACCAAATCGTACAATATCATGTTCTGCAACCTCTTGATCTGATAATATCATAAAAGCATCATCTTTAAGCACATCATCACCATCAACAAAACAAATCCAATCGCCATCAGAAACATCAATTCCTTTATTTCGGGCTTCACTCACACCTGCGTTGGACTGATGAATCACTATCACAACAGAATTTTCATGAGCTAATGTATCACAAATCTTTCCTGAATTATCACTACTTCCATCATCCACAAGAACAACTTGCAATTCATAGAAATTTGGTAATTTCTGATTAAGAATACTATTCACGCATTTCTCTATCCATTCCGCACAGTTATATATCGGAATAATTACTGAAATTTTATGTTTATTCATAACAATCGAGGTATTATTTTATCGTTAAACAATTGCATTAGTCGAGTATTCAAGATACACTTTGGCAAATGAAGGTCAAGGCAGATCGCTATTTTACCAACGATACCACACATAGAACTTAAACTGTAGAACAATGGTAAATAAGCCATACTATTGGATAATGATATTTTTCGGAAATCTGCAATTAACAATTTGTAAATCACAGCCAATTGTTCTTTTTTGCAAAAGTCATCTATATTATTCATAAAGTCGAAGGCTGAAATTAAGCGAGACTTGATATTTCGTTCATTTGGAGCCTGAGTGATGCTGCCAGGTCGAATATTATAGAGATAAGTATCTTGCTTGCAAATGGCATACGCTGTAACATGTTTAGCGGCGAAGAAATTCCAATAATCATCCTCATGAAGCAAACCTTCCTTGAAAAAAAGATTATGTTTCAACAACCAATCACGCTTTATCAGCTTATTCCATGCCGTCGGTGGGTAATGAGCCATCAGCATTTCACGTTTGATGTATCTTTTATCTTCAGTATATTCTTTTAATTTCGTTGATTTTAAACTCAAATATTCAAAACCTTTTGTGGTAGCCTCAGCACCTGCTTGCACAATTTGAGCCTTAGGAAACTTTTGAGCCGTTTCTGCAAGTACCTTAATGCAATCTGGAGTTATATAGTCATCACTATCCAAAAAATAAAGGTAATCACCCTTAGCTTCTAGAATACCAGTATTACGAGCCGCAGAAAGTCCTCCATTCTCTTCTCGATTGATGATTCTGAACTTGATGTTTCCCCTATGTTCATCTATTAATTTCTGAGCAATATTAATACTCTCGTCTTTAGTACAATCATTTACAAGAATACATTCTACCCCCGATGTTAATGATTGCGACATTATTGATATCAAACACTTCTTTATATATGGCTCTACTCCATATATAGGAACTATAATTGAAATTATCATGTTTTTCTAATTTTTCCGGATTTAGCAGTATCCTGCATATAATTAAATATCAACGTAAACACTAAAACCATTGCAGGATTTACGCCTGGAATTGTTGATAAAGAATGCATAACCAAAATTCCTATAACAAATAATATTATAAACTTATTATCTTTACGCCATGAGTATAAAATTGGTGAAATAAAAAGAAGTAAATACGAAACCAATCCTAAAATTCCTTGATCTGCAATTACTCCAAACCACAACGATTCTGCACCAAATAACTCTTTTTCTACATGGTTTAAAACTACATCATTATATAGGAAACCAAGTCCATTACCTATAATCGGAGAACGCATCATATAATCCCATGAAATCATAAATTGAATTAAGCGCATATCAGAGTTGCTTCCATTTACTTTCTCTGTATTAAATATAGAATCGAAGATTTGCGACAAATAATCGCCTGCAAAGATAAATACAAAAGGAATTATAAAACATAAAAGCAATATATGGCTAACCTTCAATTTTGAAAATGACATTCCAGTACACATTAATAAACCTATAATGCAGCTTCGGGCACCTGTAAGAAAAACACACATTGCACATAAGCAAATTGCAATTATATTTAATCTCGTTTTTTTTATATATGCAGTTTTGTAAGCAACCAAAAGCAAAGCATAATTGAACAACATAACTCCACCTAACGTAGTATGCATAGAAAATATAGCCTGCGCACGTTTTAGTCCAAATCTAATTTCTGTAATAAAAGGAGACTCAATATAGCACCCACTCAAAACTAAACTTTTCAATAGAGGATTACTTCTAGTTATAGTTTCGAATAAAGCATATAATGATACTAAGCATCCAAAAACCAGAGCAGTTTTTACCAAAGCACGAATAGCCTTTTGAGCATTATTCTGTAACAAATACCATATTATATAGATATAGCCTACAGATTGACAAATATTAAATACCAATGTAGGAGTATGTCGATATTTTGCTGATACGAAAAAATTCGTACATATCATTGATAGAGCAAACAAAAACATAGTCGATTTAAATGGAAATGACCTATAATATACAAAAAATCGATTATAACGAGTAAAAAATATAGTTGCAACTATCACAGACAAAAAGTTATATGGGCTTATAGAGCCAACAACAAAACTTCCAAGAAGAGTATAGGTCACCAATATAAATGGAAAAACTGTTACAAAATTCCCATACGCTTTTATGGCCAAATAAAAAAATAATATACCAATAATTATATTCATCCTAAACAAATTTTGTTCATCAATAATTTAATTAGCATCTTGGATGCTTTAGAATCCACTTTTCGACAAAACAAACAGTTGCTATCTATAATCTTATGGAAATCCTCTTCTCTTAATACCTTTGGAGGACTTTTAACATTCCAATCCATAATACGAAGATTATTATTTATGATATTTTCTGAAAATGGAGAATTCAGTAACACTGTTTGAAAAAACAATTCTTCGCCACAAGTAGTGTTTTCTAAGCGGTTCAATAAATCTCTAGAAATTTCAGAATCTAAGACCCATTTTATTGCCCCCCCACAAATTGAGCAATATACCAAACCTCCATAAAGTCTATAAGAAGGCAAATCACAACCTCTTGTGAAAAGACGTTGACAGATATAATATAAATAATTCAAAACTTTACAACTACGTTTTCTCAAATCTAGTTTCGAGGCGAAGCTTTTATAACGAACTATTGCAAACCCTCCATGCCACCATTTTTTTCTTGGCAAATTGAAATAACTTATATATATTTTATCTTTTTCCAGAAGTTTTTCAAAGTTGTCAAATGAAGTCGCATAAAAATCCTGTCCTGTTATTAGATGGTAAAAATCATATCGCTTTTCTGAATGAAATGCTTTATTCATCAAGAAAAGAAAAGCCTTTAAATGTTCTACAGCTCCCCAGTATATTCGATACTCACTAAAGACATTAGCTCGTTTAGATATATCAGAACGAGTTATCTTTGATTTTTTATCGATATGGACATAAAAGTCAAAGTTTTCTGGTGCAAACTCTATTATGCGGTTTATTTGTTCAACATCTTTATAAACCGTCATTAAAATACAATGCTTCATATTTCAAAATATTAAAATTTCTCTATATTTATCAACTCCATTCAATGTTAAGAATTCAGAATCACGCCCTGTAACAATTTTATTCTTAAAACCTAGCCTTTGATTATTTATGACCAAATAGCAAGCTTTCTTGGCTCTCGTTATACCAACATAATGCAAATCCAAATCTTGTTGCCACGAAGGGTATTCACAATTATAAAAGTCTCCATTTATTGGCTTCTTGTTTGGAAGTATCCATTCATGCAAATTCAGATGAAAAACCAAATCAAACTCCAAACCTTTTGACTTGTGGAGCGTCATTAAGTTCACTTCGTTATCATTGAGCGGTCTATATGATTCTAAAGATTTTTTATCCCCTATAACCTTTCTTAATATTGCAGATGATACATCGTTTGATGCATTGGGCAAAATAATATCAGCCAATTCGGTACAATATCCAACAAATAGTTCAACATCATCAGGAAGGCTAAGAGAACGCAATTGAACCTTTAATTGCAGAACTCTTTTGTGGTCATATCGAGTAAGCATCTCTATATCCACAAAATCCTCCAATGTTTCCAAGAAAGTCATGTTACTATCATAATAAAATCTCAATAAGGCTGCATAGAATGACGAACACACATTCGAATCGTTATCCAATCCCGTTGTATTGTACATTCTATAAGGCAGAGACAGATGAGAAGCTATCAAATCCAAATATTTATTGGTTTTTGCTAGTACTGCCACATCACTAAGTTTCTCAACATGATATCGTTTACAACAATCCTTGATGTTGGAAGACAAAAATTTGGAGACAGCACTCTCTTCACCTTCAATTCTTACAAGATGGACATCTATTTGCAAGGCAGGAAGTAAAGTAGAATCAGAATCCATCAATCTATTCGAATAATTAATAATGGAAGGAGAGCATCTGAAATTTTTATCCAAAGGGAAATAATGAAAATCACCTCTTTCTACCAAAGCTTGTAGGTATTTACTATCCTTCTTGTCATAGCCAAATATTGACTGTTTCGCATCTCCAACAGCTATGCCTACAAGCCCAAGGCTCACCAATTCATCAAACAAAATGCTGGTGTAAATATCAGCATCTTGGTATTCATCGATAAAGATGTAACGGTATCTTGCTTTCAGATAGTTGCGACAAGCAGTACTTTCCTTTATAATCTTACAAGCCAAGAGCTCCAAAGCTTCAACTAGAACAAATCCTTCTTCATAATAAAGTTCCCACAACTGTGCCCATTCTTCTTCAGCTATGGAGTATATTTCACGTTTCTCTTTTATCCATAAAAATAACTCTTGATTATCTTTATCGCAATCATTCAATGACTTAATAGATATTTCTATTTTTTTACTACCCCATATATGAGATAAGAAAGGATAAATCACCTCGGAAAAGCAGAATCCATCTATGGTACCAAAGAAAGAACTTCTGCTAAATGGAATATTTGCAAAGACTCTATCCTTTAGGTTCTTGGCAGCCTTACGAGTATAGGATATAGCTATTACACCTTGATAATCTCGCAATTCATCTCCAAGGAGAATCCTGCGGATCTTTTCAGAGATGACAAAAGTCTTTCCACTTCCCGGTGCTGCCAAAACAACACAATTACCATCTTGCTCAACGATGATTTTTTGGGCATCAGTAAGTTCCATATTTATCTTCTATATAATTCTTTGCAGATAATAGCGGCTTTGCGACATAATCATCAGCCAATGCCTCCAAACGTTCCTTATGATTCTTGAGGAAGTCATATATGTTAATTGCTTTATGAGACTTCATCTTTTTGATAAGACTACTATCAGAAAGCAAATCTCCATAATATTCCTTCAAGGCATCTTTTAACGGACCATTACACAAATCCGTTTCAAAATCAACATCTGCTATGAAAATATCATAATTAGCAAGTACATCACGAAGTTTATCAGCAGCTTCTAGCACTTTAGATGGTATTGAATTCTTATCTACAAAGCCATGTATCTTACAAGAATAAGCATCAATTACTTTTTCGTCAGTTTCTTCCAAATCACAACTCTGCTTAGCCAAATCTAGTCCTCGCTCTATGCCCGCAAATCTATAAGCATCTTGATGCTGAATCTTGAAGATATCATTGTCTGTCCTTGCTACCCAGTATATACCTAATGCTCCTAAGATTTTCGCATAAGTATTAAACCCAACACCTTCCACGCTAAGTATAGAGATATTCAATCTGTCTAAATCAATACCAATCTGCTTGGCTAGCGTCTTATAGAAAATGAGTTCAGATTGTCCCTCTACCAAGATTACACAATCTGCAAAAAACGCCTCAGCAGGTATTACACTCATTCTATACCCGAATCCATCAAACCCTTCCTCTATAACAGAAGAGCAACCATCAGAAGCAACCTTCGTCTCTTGGTCATCCTTATAGAGTCTCATAATAGAATTTGGAGAGAACTCACATACTATATAAGGCGAATGGCTTGTCAGAATAACCTGACCTTTAAGAACTTGACACAGGTAACGAGCCAATTCTCGCTGCTGATGTGGATGCAGGTAAGCCTCTGGCTCTTCCACACATAATATGGATACCTCATTAGAGTATTCACTTATTCGGTTTTGTGAAGCCCATAAAGATAGATAGATTTGATTGAGTCTTCCTTCACCACCTATCAACAATTTCTTGTCCCCATGCTTTGAAGTGATGGAAATCTTATTGATAACGGAATCTGTATCAGTAGATGCGGTATCAAATACTACTTTCTGTTCTTGATTGTGTATTGCAAGTTTATTTAGCTCTTCATTTATTTGCTCTGTAGCATTCTTTACGTATGAAAGTTCTGGTATCTGCGAATCTACCTCTTTCAACTTATCTGAAATTTGCTTGTATAGGGCATCGTCCATATCTATAGTTTCAGCACTACGATCCTCTTTTGCTTGCTGAAGGAGAATATTCTTGGTTTTGTTGATGTACCCCCAAAAATCTCTCTTGCTATTGATATACTTTATGTTCAAAACCTTGCGGTAATAAGGAATGGCATATTCATGCAAGTCTTCATCTGCATCACTTTTACCACAGAAAAATTTATAATCTTCTCCCTTAGTTGCCAGATACTTAATTACAAGATTTCCATCTCCACTAATGTCACCTTTCATTTTAGATAAAATGCAATCTTCTTTAATATCATCGAAGAAAGCTGTGATTATCACTTCATTCGTTTCTTCATAGGCATAAAAATCGGACTCCTTTAATTCCAGATCTAAATCAGAAAAGCCTCGGTCCAGCAAAATACGAAGTGCATAAAGAAGATTGGTCTTGCCAACATCATTAGCTCCAATAATCAAACTCTGATTATTGAAATTTATAGTCGCTTCCTTAAAATTTCGGAAACCCTTAATATATAGTTTTGATAATTTCATAAAACAACCTGTTACTAGTAACAACGATATTAGTATTTCTTCTATACGTGTTTTAAATTGGTCGCCAATTTAGACAAGTACTTTTGGAAAATTTTATCTTTCAATGCAAATAATACAGCAACATACCCTACCATGACTATCAACAAATAGGATAGAATATTTAAAATATTACTATTAAAATCTATCATCAGAGAAGATAACCATCCCACAACAAATGCAATGATTACATAAACAGAAACATCTATAAGCTGCTTTACATAACTATATGGTAGGAGTTTACGAGTTGCCCACACATT
Organism: Segatella copri; assembly: GCF_026015465.1. Taxonomy (GTDB): domain Bacteria; phylum Bacteroidota; class Bacteroidia; order Bacteroidales; family Bacteroidaceae; genus Prevotella; species Prevotella copri_E. The sequence goes on along the minus strand of NZ_JAPDUQ010000005.1, from coordinate 141,007 downwards.
AATCAATGTTCCTGTGATATTAATAAAAACGTTTGCTATCGCCAAGCCAACTACTCCATATTGAAAACCTACAAATAGATATATACAATATACTATTTTCTTCGGAAATTCTAGTTTTAACACCATTCCAGTTCTTCCTAGTGCTTGCATTAAACTAAGACTCATCTGCCCAACTGGTCCAAACATGATGCCCACTATAAGTATTTTAAAAAGTAAAGAACAATAAAGCCATCTTTCCGTCCACAACAAGACGATAATATCATCTGACGCAAAGCTCAAAAATGCAGTTAATGGGGCGATCAACATTACTAACAAACGCATGCTTTCTCGGAATTTTTCAGTTAGCATCAATTCGTCATCTTGATACTTTGCAAGTACAGGAAGAGCTACTCTCTGCACAATTCCAGATGTTACACCATCTACATTGGTACATAAGCCATTTGCTTTTGAAAAATAGCCCAGTTCATTCTTGCCTATAAACTTACCGATAACAATGGAATAAACCTGACTAAACAAAGTACCAATCAAGTTAGCACCCAACAATTTACTTCCAAAGCTCCATAACTTTGCTAATGATTGTTTATCAAACTTTTCCTTAGGTATCCATTTGGCAAATATCCAAAGCAATATAACACGAATCAACGATGCTAAAACAGCCTGCAAAGCCAAAGCGTAAACACCCATACCATGATACGCCATGACAATAGCGATAATACCTGCTGGGAGTTGAGCCGACAAATTGATGATTGTCTGAAGGCGTATATTTAACTTAGCTGTCAAGATTGCAGTTTGGACAATACATAAAGAGTTTAAGATGACATTTATGCCAACAATCTTAAGCAAAGGTATCAACAAAGGCTCCTTAAACCAAGCAGCGATGCCTGGAGTGAATATCCATAATAGAGCATAACAGACTAAACCTATCACCACATTAAAATAAAACGCTGTAGAAAGGTCTTTCTCTGTGCGATGCTGATTTTGTATCAGTGCATTTGCAAAGCCTGCTTCGATAAACACATTTGATACAGCTATGAAAATAGCAGTCAATCCTACAACTCCATAGTCATAAGGAGTCAACAATCGCGCCAAGACGATGCCAATGACAAAACTTACAGCTTGACTGGATAGTTTCTCGAAGAAGCTCCAAATAGCTGCACTTACTCCTGTGTATGATGCCATAACATTTTATTCATTTCGTTAAAAACAGCTTGACAAGCTGTACCTTTTTCTTTAATACCCAAAAGTTTCCAATATTTGTCAACAGCCGCAGTGTATTTACTTTTATCAAAAGTTCGGATATTGCATAACAACTTCTCTTCTGTTTCTGCAAACATAAAAGGCATTTGATCTGGGGTTAAATAAAGACCTCTATCATACGATTCGTAATCTGGTGCATACAAGAAACAAGGTTTTCTTTGCACAGCAAATTCTGTAGAAACAGATGAAAAATCTGTAATCATTACATCTGCTGCACAAAGCAAATCTTGCATATCATCATATTGAGTTACATTGATGACATAACGAGACAAATGCTTAGCAAAGATGTCGGGAAGAGGAAAGTTTGCTACATTCGGATGAAATCTCAAAAGTAACTTCCATTCACCCCCAAACTTTTCTTCAAATGATTTTATGAGCCTTTCAGAATCAAAGCCATAATTATCGATTTCTGTAAGAGATCGAAATGTTGGTGCATATATCACCAGCTTGATATGTTCTTCAATATGATACTTAGCAAGAACTCGTTTTCTCAATGAATCATATATCTTCTGATTAAAGAAATCATCATATCTAGGAGTTCCTGCTTCAAGAATTTTACCAGTTGTATACCAAGTAGAATGACGTATCCATTTTGAGAAATAGATACTTCCGCTCAGCATTAAATCTGTTTGACGACAATCCTTGATAGCACTATCTATGTAAACTTTGTCCAATACAGCAACACTGTCTTTCTCAGACTTTTTGGGTCCTGTTCCATGCCAAGTTTGGATATATAACTGTCCCTTACGTTTGTTAAACGAACTCATTCTGATATTTGCGACCAACATCTTGCAAGTTGCCAGCATATATATATGCTTTAGAGAAAACGTACGGATAAACTTTATACCACTATATTGATTTCTATAAAGTTTTGGATGGTTTACTACAGCAATTAACTGTAACTTGCCATCATAGTTGTGCTCTGCTACATAAGTAGCAATAGCCTTCGGATTGCAGTTAAAATGAGCTCCATTCCAACTTATAAAACAAACCTTATTTGAAGAAACAGGAAACATCTTACAGCATATTGGATAAAGAACATCCCATCTTCTATGCTCCCATCTCCACTTTATTCCGTGAAGAATCCTATGTAAAGTTATTTTTCTATATTGCATTAAAATGTTATTTTTCGAGGAAATGTTTAAGTATATTATTCTCTTCTGATTCTAATAACTTTTTATCAAACTTATAACTCAACTTATGTATAAAACAAGAATCCTTTATGAATTGATAATACTCTGGAGTATATTTACGAGAAAAGCTAAACAGAAGAACATGAGGATTCATATTACAAACATACGGCATATTTTGCCAAAGTTCCTTACATTGCTTATCCTCTTCAACCAAAGCAGATAAAGCAAAATGGAACATATAGTAATTAATAATATAGTTCTTTCTTTGCCAATAATTAAACATCCAGTTCTTTATTCCACGCAATATTGGAGATTCCTTTTTGCTATGAATAAACCAGCTAGAACACTTTACCGGAGAAGCCCAATCAGGAAAAAGATGGCGCTGAAACATAAAATACTCACTCTTATCAATTACTTCTGGAAATGAAGATGTCAAGAGACAAGTTGCATCTAACCAATATCCACCATATTGAAGTAAAAGACAAGTACGCAGCATATCAGAATAATTTGCTTCGGGAATAATACCCTCAGCATGCATTTTCTCTATGAATGCGGGCATCTTAACATATTGAGCCAAATTATTCTCATCCAATAAGACAAGTGGATGTTCACCTGCATTAGCTCTCACACTGACCAAACATCGTTTCACCAATTCTGGTGCATTCTCCCAACCTTGTTTCCAATACATAAAAATAGATTGGTTTTCTACTACATCATGTGGAGGTATCACTTTTTCACATTCTATGGACATATAAGCCCACTTCAAATGTCTTTTTACCCACTTATAGAAGAACCACTGTTGTTTGGTAAGATTCAACTCCCTAAAATATAAAAAATCAGGAAGCCATCTAAAAATCAATTGTACAATATTCATAGTCACTATTTTTGGAAAGGCAGGCTACATGCAAAGAGCAGAAAAGTAGCTTATAAAAATGTGCCCCCATGCACTTCGCCTGCCAATAGTTTTTATCTTAGCTCTTCAGAATTTCAATTGTTCTGCTCACAGCATCACTCATTTCGTAAATAGGTTCAAAACCTATCGACTTAATTCGTGCATTATCGAGAATAGCTTTAGTTGCAATACTATAGCCCTTTTTCTCCGTTTCAGAAGGTAAATCAAAAACAACCTCTTTGCCAACAGTCTCTGCACAAAATCTTGCAAAATCTCTTAAATGAACATTTGTTTTCTCACTGCTTACATTGTAGGGTACGCCTATCTCTCCATGCAACAGCACAGTTAGCATACCTCGTACTGCGTCTGCGACATAAGTATAGGAAAAATACTGATTGCCTTCACTCTTCAAGACAATATCTTCTTTATTTATTGCCTTGATAATAAATTGAGAAGATGCTTTAGTATCAGACATTAGCATTGTAGGTCCGAAGATACGGCACAATCTAACGATTTTCACATTCACATTTCGTTCAGCTTTATAAGATTGGCATAAAGCTTCACATGAACGTTTGGATTCCGTATAACATGCTCTTGAGTTAGACAGATTCAATAAGCCATTGCCATCTTCCACAAAAGAATTTCCATCTTGCGAATTGCCATAGATCTCTACACTTGAAGGATAGACTACTGTTGCATCGCAAGAAGCTGCCAATTCCAAAGCATTTCGAGCACCCTCAATATTTATCAGCATCGTCTCTACTGGAAATTGTGAGTAAGCCAATGGATGAGTATTGCTTGCCAAAGGAATGATATAATCAACCTTTAGATCTTTAGGAAAGGACGTTTGCACATCCTGCTCTAAAAATATAAAGTTAGGATTGTTATAATATTCACCTAATCGGGTTTTAGCTTTTTCTCTACTGCGTCCAACAGCATATACTTTAGCATCTTTTATGTTCATCAATGCATCAATGAGCAGTACACCCACCATGCCTGTTGCTCCAGTTATCAAGAATGACTTACCTTTAATTTTTTCAATTTCAATCGCAGATAAAATATTTTGAATGTCCTCTTGATAAAGGATATGTTTTTTGATTTTTTCCATTGCACTTATAATATTATTTTAGCCAAGGGGCTTTAGACACATGGCGTAATGCCTTAAACAACTCAATATCTTCCACGTTAGTCAACTTAAGTCCATTCTTTTCAGAACCTAATACTAAGTGTTGATCATTTATTCCTATTTGTCCAATCATTTGACACATTGCTGCAGTTTTGCTTCCTCCCAATCCTTGGCGAAGAGCATCTTCTTGTGCTGCTAAAATTGAGCCCAAATGATAGGTATGAGGAGTTTGAGTTCTACACAATCTCTCACGAGGAGTATCAATATAGCTAAGCGTCTCATCATCTGCATGATACTCCATAATCACCTCCTTACAAAGAAGGCCTGTAACGGCATACCCATACTTCTGGCATACCTTTATGTTATTAGAGATTATATCATCTGAAACTAGAGGACGTACACCATCATGAATTATAACGATTTCGTCATCTCCACCCCCCTTTTCTCTGAGACCAAGCAAACCATTGCGTATAGACTGAAAGCCGCTATCACCTCCAGGAAATATCCACTTTAATTTTGTAATACCATATTGGCTAGCATAAGCCTTCAGTACCATTTCCCATCCTTCAAGACAAACCACTGCTATAGCATCAATTTGTGGATGATTTTGAAATGCCTGCATAGTATATATGATTACTGGACAGTCATCTATATTCATGAACTGTTTTGGTATGTCCTGCCCCATTCTAGTACCAGAACCGGCAGCTGTTAATAGTGCAATATTCATATATTATTTTAAATTAATGTAAATCACTAAATACAATGTCCCTAACTTTTCCAAGCAGTTACACTTATAAATCCTCATTGATATCGAACGGACTATCAAAGTCCTTCAGCATCACATGTTTCGTATCTTTCTCTGAGAGATTTGCATGATCGGTTGGGATTTTCCAATCAATACCGAGGGTATCATCGAGGATACTGATTCCACCATCAGCCTCTGGATGATAGAAGTTATCGCACTTATATTGGAAGACGGCTGTTTCTGAGAGTACTGCGAAGCCATGAGCAAACCCCTTAGGGATAAAGAACTGGCGATGATTGTCTTCTGTCAGTTCTATAGCTACATGCTTGCCATAAGTAGGGGAACCTTTACGAATATCTACAGCTACATCGAGGACTCTACCTTTTATGCAGCGTACCAGCTTGCTCTGGGTGTAAGGTGGGCGCTGGAAGTGCAGGCCTCGCATCACGCCATAGCTACTCATAGACTCGTTGTCTTGGCAGAAGTGAACACTGTGTCCCAGAATTGGGGTTACCTTCTCTTCAAACTCTCGCTCGCTAAAACTCTCGAAGAAGTAGCCACGAGCATCACGGAAGAGGCGTGGCTCTATAATGAGAACGCCTTCTATTTCTGTTTTTACTATATTCATTGTTTTTGTTTTAATTTTTGTTGTTATAATAAGATTTTTCGAATCCCTCCGTCTCCCTTTCCAAAGGGAGATCCACCTCTAACCAAGCCTTCCTCCTCTGAAGGAAGGATGTAAACCGCCCTACTCGGTGCTCGGAACCGCTACGCTCTAAGGTTGGCGGACCATCAAAGGTCTACGCCATATTGTGCGGGATGGGACCGCCTTATTATAATCCGTTATCGTAATTCGACCTTAACTGCTTGAAGATTTCCTCCAAACAATCAGCCATACAGCTCGCATCATCCAGTTGATTACAAAGATATGTTGCTTGAGGCTCAGGATTATTATTACGAATCATTGTTTTCAAAGCCTCAACAATAATCTTCTTTTGAGATGATTCATTAATGTTTATATTGTATGTCATTCTATATTAAGACAATTCTTTATGAAGAAATGAGACTATATCTTGTATAGACTTCAAATTCTCCTCAAACATATAATCTATTATTATTTCAATAAGTTCATTTCTATCAGTTCTTCTATTTCTTAATTCCGTATCTAATAAAGAATAGAAAACTTTTCCCGATTTGTCTGATTTAAACTCATTTAGTTTACGATATTCAGCTACAATATCATGCAAACTCCTCTGTTGAAATATATAATCACTTAATCTCTTAAACAATTTATGATCAACCTCAATAACCAAAGAAGATCTTAAATACTTCTCTAAACTTTCTATCGGAAGAAAATTCATATTACAGCTACTTGCTAATCCATTTTTTTGTTTATAAGAAATAGCTTCCTGCTTTACATCTTTGTCTAGGATAATACTAATAGATGCCCGTTTGCCCAATAAAAGATTTTTAGTAACATCATCAGCTAACTTTATGACATTTCTAAAGCCACCACAAGGTAAAACATGTACCAGGCGGCTATTCAAAAGTTTTTCCTTACGTAGAAGTTTTGCTATTATAAGTTTAGCCAAATCATCCTCAACTAGAAGAACATTGTCGTATCCAGACTGATCATATAAAAATTTAGTAGCATAAGCTGGATAACATGGATTATTAACCCCAATTGTCCCATCAGTATATCTCTCAATATAAAAGATATTATCAGGCTTTATACCACTAATCAATTCAATAGAATGAGTAGAAAAATATATAGCATAGTCATATTGTTTAGCCATATCTTCAAGAAAAGCAACTAATCTTTTAAGAGAAGAAGGATGCAATGCCAATTCTATCTCATCCAAAAATATTATACATTGCTTACTTGCATTTTTTCTTTCCTTGTTCTTTATATATAATGAATTGAGAATACTTAACAATAGATTTTCTCCTGTAGACATATGAAATTGACTAACTTGAATTCCATCTTTTTCATAAAAGAATACAGAAGAATCAAATTTAGCATATTCATGAGGAACTTCATAGAGCTTATCATAGTAATCTACATCACCTTGTAAAATTTGACCTAGATTTTTTCTAATAAACTCATGTGAAGGTCGTAGTTTAGCTCTATTAATACTTTCTGACTTTTTAAGTTTATCATATGTTGTATCTCTAAAACGATAACCATAGATAAGACTACCCTCATAAAAGCCTCTAATATTCATATTACCATTTTGTTCTTGTTTCCAAGATTTACCTTCTTTATGCCAAGAACGTTTATTGCCATCTAATTCAAATTCTATTCTAGCATCATTAGCAGTATCGCCAAAATAGTCTTTCATTGGCAAATTAAAGAATACACTTGAAGCACATGCCACAATAGTACTTTTACCAGAACCATTTTGACCTGTTATTGCGTACAACCCTCTTTCTATAGGAAGTTCAATAGTAAGATCCTTTACACATTTTATCTTACTAATATGCATTTTTAATTTCATATGATTATATTCTAAAAGATCTATTACTCTTTTTAATTAGTCACGACGGTAGATAGTATATCACCAATACGGCGTCCCCACTATATTACAAGTAGTTACACCTATCAGTTTTTTGAAAAAAGTTATTCTTGTATCGTTTATAGGGTGAAGGATTGCTAAGCGCACTCCTTCACCTCATCAGTTTTTTCAACATAGTAACATGGAAGCATAGCTTATTTAAGAGAATTACTCTTCAGCTCTTTACTGATTACCTTTCCCATGACCTTCTCTATATCGAAGAAGGTCATGGGGTCGTTGTAATCTATCTCCGAAATGGTGTTGTCCATATCATTAACGGCATAGCCTATCCATTCAATGGACTTTTCAAGGTCTTTCATATTGATTCGGGAATAGGTTTCCTCGAAACGGTCGAGAAAGAAGGATACCACATTGGGATGCTTCTTTAAGTACTGATGAAAGGTCTTGCAGACCTGGGCTTGACCTTTGTAGTTGAGCTTACGAATGTCTTCAAACATCGGCATAGCGCAGGAATAGGACTTTATGGAAGAAACCTTCTTCCCCATCTTCTTGCGAATCTCCTTTGCCTCTGGAATCGTATCATCGTAAATGTCTTGAAACTCTTCTGGGAGCATCGAGAGCATTCGCTCTAAAAATTCTTTATCTGCCATAATAGTGTTATTTTCTAAAATCAACGTATATTAGCGACAGTATGTAAGGAGCTCCTTACATACTGAATTTTCGTACGAAGAATGTACTTCATTTTCTGAAATCCGCTTTCTATTTTGTTTCTTCACCCCAAACGGCTACCAGGCGGTCTTTCCAGAGTTTCAGAGGACAGTTCTTGGAGATCTCGGTATAGAGCTTGAGGCTCTTCTCTGTTAACTTGACAATGCCATCGGATACCGATGGATGATATGGGAGAGCGGCTGGCTTGATTTTGCCATTCCAATCTACCTTTACATCCATGCCCAAGCCCATCGTCTCCTTACCATTCATCGACATGATGCCTGCTTTCTCGAAATCATCGTTGGTCAGGATTTCTACGAATGTAGGACATGGGCGCTTCATGATACCGTCGAAATGGTCGATTTGGGTTATTGAATCCAAATGGAGGAAGTAATCACCCCAATCGGCATAAAGGGTTACTTTGGTATCATCTACAATGTACATGTAAACATGAGTGTAGAAGCTTTTCTTACCAGACTGGTAACGGTAAATAATCTCGATGCTATCTTTATGATAGACGAGAGTCTGGGAGCTACCTAAGAAAAAGGTTGCTCCTGGTTTGATTGATAAAAAGGATTTCATGATTATATACTTTTTTGTTCCTCATTGCAGTATCGCTCTGCACTTGTCGTCACTCAAATGAGGAGGTTATTCTAAAGTTCCACAGATCTCACAGATTTACACAGATTTCTTCGTTGCAAGCAACGGTAGTCACTATGCCTCACAGCAATAGATATTTCTCTGCACGCGAATTACGTATTTTTTTCGGAACACGAATTGCACGAATTACACGAATAAGTTGCTTAGTCTCGAAAGATTGTAAGCGGTCACTTTAGGTACGTTAAGCCCTAAAATGAATGCTTTTTTATTATCTTTTAAAAATAAATCATTTGAATTTATGCCCAGCAGTAACAATAGCCAGCTGCCATCTATGAGCGAGGTAAGCATCCAACCCCTATGACAATACAACTCCATCCCCAGTGTTTACTGGGGATACAGGGTATTTTAAGAAATTGGACTTTTCTGATTTTTAAACAGGTTTAACTAAAAGTGCCTCTGTCATCAAGGCATAATCCCTTCTGCCAGCTACTATCATGTCGAAGAATCTCCTGAAGAAATCCAGTGGAGCCATTGCCATTAGCTTGCAGGTTTCTACGAAACTAAGGTAGGTCGCAGTGACCCTGGCTCCCTGCTCACTACTAAATCCACCGAAGTTCTTTCGGAGATTTGTGAATGGGCGGACTGCGCGTTCACAGCAGTTGTTATCTATCAAGACGCTGCCTATCTTCGTATATGCCATCAGCTCTTCCCAATGCTTGGTCATATATATCAAGGCTTGTTGCAACTTAGCGGAGAGCTTAATCTCGTTTTTCTCAAACTGTTTCAACAGTGCCGTCGCTTGCTGATAGATGTCGTGTAACACTGGTAGGGATTCCTCACCTCGATGCTTGACTATCTCTTTTTCTGTGCGACCCAATACTTGATTCTCAACTTCGACCTTATATAATATACCGATCAAATCTATGAATGCCTGTGCCAAGGTATCCTTGTAGTCACGACTCGCTGAGACAAACAGTCTTCTAACGTGCGACCAGCAACATACATGAGTGCAGTCCTTCAACTTATTGAAGTAAAGGTAAGCCGCATAGGCATCGGTCATCAATGTACCCTTGAAGTCGCCAAGAAACTCTTTGATAACCTCTTGTCGCCTGCTACCATACAAATAATAACAAACCTTCGTGGTCAAATTGACTATGACCCACATATACCGTCGTCTGTAATGAACCTCGCCATTGGCTTCCGTCACCTTGGTGTCAACCCAAGACTCATCACAATAGATTGTGGTACCAGGTTTTAGAAGCCATGTTTTTATTGTTTCCAAGCAATTCTCCAAAAACTCTGCACCATGACGCAACCAATTGAAGATAGACATCTTTGACATCTTCATCTTCTCATTAATCATGCGGTACATCTCACGTCCGCTCGTTATCGCATACTGAAAGCGATTGACAACCAAGTCGGATACCATGGAACTTGTACCACTCGTATGAGGGACGACTGTAGGCATGTCATACTTCGACTCATCGACAAACTTGCAGGAGCGTTGCTCTACATCCTTATCCATAGGGATAAAGAAAGCGAACTCCTTACCCTCCTTATCACGAACCCACACATAGCGGTAACGGTCTTGGCGAATCATGCTGATACGGTCAAACTGGTCCACAGGGCGAGTATAGCGCAAGAAGGTCAAACCCATTGCCTTGACCTTTTCCAAGTCACACTCATGAACCACACAAGTCTCAGCTTGCATGGTGTTATAGTGGTCTGGGCGCTTACTCAAATCTCCCTTGGGATTGGTTGCCTCCGAGGATTCATCAGACTCTTCGTCCGAAGATTCCTCAGACTCCTTAGACTGCTGACACCCATTATTTATATAGTCATCCTCAGCCTCATCCTTGGTTTTACCTTTGTCCCCAGACTTTGCGCCAGACTTCTTCTCGCTGTTCTTGCCATGTATCTTGCGGCGGCGAGCCTGTAGCTCGCCGTTGAGTTTATCCACTTGGGCTTGCAACTCTGCAATTCTCGCATCAGACTTCTGGGCTTTCGCCTCTGCCTCCTTTTGCTTTTCACCCAAGGTAACATTGGCATCCAAAAGCGTCTTGACTGTCTGAATGAGTTCCTTTATCTGGTCTTGATATTGCTTACGTTCCATATCTGTCATGTCAGTATCCACTGGCGATTGGTTCATCGCCAACAGATACTGAGCTTGCATTATCATGCGATCTATGTCTGTATGTATTTCTGCCATAATATGAAACGATTTGCTGATGCAAAAGTACCCATATTATAAGACATAACAAAATTCATAAATCTAATTTAACAATCTGATATTCAGTAATTTAGAGTATTAAACCGCATTTGGCATGATTAGTAATACCACCCTATGTGAGTCTTTTTTAAGTCCTGCACAGGCTGCCACATCAATGCTAAAACGCATCTTGTAATACCTTATAAATAACTGATACACAACAAATTAAATAAAACAAACAGTTAAAATCCCATACACTAAATTTAGTATATTTAACTGTAAGATGTATGTCATGCTACTTCTTGATAACATTTCATTTCTATCGGACCAATCTTCTTGATGACTGGGCACGACAGCATAGCCACAAGATATTTCCACTCCAGCACATATATAGGAGCAACGCCCTCAAACTCCAAGCGAACAAAGCTCATGTTCTTGTCGAACTTCTGAAAATACATTTGGCACTCATTGTGCTCATGTCGGATTATCTTGACTATCTTCTGATTTTTGGACGTAAAGACGTAGGCTGTACCATCATCAGGATCCTCTCCCAGTGAGCGAACAACACCACATAACTTGTCATAACCTCCACGCATATCCTGATAGTTGGGAATATACTTATATTTTACGGCACCATTTAAGCTAAACATAAGGCTTGAAGTTTGGAGATGAAACTTTGAAGACTAGAATAACTCAAATTATGATGCTCTATCTTCATACCATTGCTAAGTCCAATATTGACATACTTGACGACAACCGCATCCTCGACTGGAGATACACTTGCAGTTGATGTAACTTGTTTAGCATTTGCCTGATTCACGTTGGGTGCCTCAGGTGCCCCCTTGACCACACACTCAACAACATTGGGAGACTGGTACTTTTTCTTGTACCACTTCTCAAATACATGGTAAGGTACTCCATTGGACTCAAAAAACTGATTTACCGAGATACCTGCTGGTACAGCTTCAACTGTGTAGCGCTGCCACAAGCTCTCAAGATCTTTGCTACTTACTGCCATATTATTCAAGTTTTAAATGAAACATGGCGCAAAGGTAACACTTATCTGTCAAACCGCCAAAATAGGGGTTGGATGCTTACTGAGCGAGTAAGTCTATCAATTTGCTCTTTACAGAACCCATGAAGTTCTTGCTCTTGTACTCGGTTCGAAACTTACGAACCATTGAGGCATAGTACTTGCCTTCTTCGTTTATATTCATTTTGTCCCAAATTTAAAATTCGGGGCAAAGGTATATATTTTTATTAACGTACGCAAGACGGCCTAAAGTGACTGCTTACCAACAACTTTACGGAAAGTATCACCCTTTAGTCCCGTCAAACGGAATGCATCCATATAGAGCAGCGCATTGTTCTCTACTGCATTGCTTACATGTATCAGGAACAAACGGCTCACTCTCTTGATGGCTGTACGACGGAAATCACCGCCGCTACCTTTTATTTCTTTGCGGACAAGAGGCTCTGCCATCCATTTCTTATATAAAGCAAAGAAATGCTCTTTCGTAATCAAGCCATAATCCTTTGCACATCGAGCTATAACAAAGCGACTCACCTTGAGTTTCTTTGACAAGATCTCATAGTTTTCACCCACCTCTGTCCAGACTTCTTTCAGCAAGTTTTCCGGCACAAGGTATGCAGCAGCCACTGCATCGCAGAATTGTTCCGTAATATCCGTGCTGGAAATGTCGCTATTACCTAATCCGGCACTATATCCTGTCAATATATGCGCAAATTCATGTACCAAAGTAAACATCTGGGCATACTTGGCATCCCTACTATTGACAAAGATAAACGGAGCATAATCATCTACCAAAGCGAAGCCACGACACTCTTCTACAGCTATAGGTCGCTTATTATTAAAACCGACTACGCTATTATAGCTTATGACTACACCCAGGTTTTCTATCGTCTCTGTCAGGAATCTCAAAGCATCATCCACCTTGCTATATTCCATCATCCAGTTGACAGGCAAGCCTAGAATTCGGCGCATAGAAGAACATACCTTATCTATGCCATCTTCCACACGATGAATTCCCACAAAAGGAACTTTGGAAAAATCACGTTGATGAAGATAACCACTCAACCACTCCTGACGTTCCTGCAACTCATTGACCGTATCATAGACATTGATGTCGAGCTTGTCATTGATTCGGCGGAACAAAGGTATAGGCATCGTCTCGACAGGAGGAGTTGGCAAGAACAGATATCCCATTGGCACAAAAAGTTCCTTGGCAAACCGCTCTAACTGCTTAAGAGTCGGTCTATCCAAACCATCCACCCACTCTTTTACCTTAGGATGCTGCTCCAGATACGCACAGCAATCCTTACCTGAGCGTTCTATAGCCCAAGCAAGAATGGATTTATCTATGTTTAACTTAACACGACTCATAACGATAACTTATATCTTTACGCCTGCAAATATACGACTTTCTTTCGAAAACGCCAAGCGATTTTTTGAATATTTTCTTAAGCTCCCACAGATCTCACAGATTAACACGGATTCTTCTTCGTTGCAGGCAACGGGGATTCTCATTTTGCCTCTCTGTAAAAAATCCGAAGGAGTAAAAGATCTGTGAGATCTGTGAGATCTGTGTGGGAAAATTCAACACTCAACATTATGTAAATAACCGTTAGAACGTAACTACTGATTTTCAGCAGTTAGCACATCCAACATTTTTCAAAAAAAGCATATTATTAATTGGTATTGCCAAAGCTACCTATTAGGCAGCCTTAACATTCACCTTTTTGTTCGAGTTATAATTACATGGGATTAGGGACATGAAGTCTTGCTCCCCCTCCATCAGTCGGGTGAGTATATCTTCTATATAATCGCCAAAATTAATGTCATTCAACTTGCAGCTCTCAAAAAGTGAGAACATAAAAGCTATGTTTTCCGCACCTAAATGGCTACCGGTATGCATCCAGTTTCGCCTACCCATAGCCAAGTGGCGGAACATTCGTTCGACCGCATTGTTATGCATCTCGACACGGCCATCCTGCAAGAACACCTTGAAGGCCTTCTCGTCATCAAGTACATAGTTGACTGCTCGCTGAACCATTGCACCATAAGAAGAATCAAGCTTCATCTTCTTCAACAACTTCATCAACTTGCCAACGATCGATGCACTGTACTTAAGTCTAAATCGGCGTCGCTGCTTTGCAGTATGCTTGCGTATCTTCGACTCTCGCTCTATCTGGAAGAGGTAGTTCATCATCAAGATGATTACACGCACACGATGGTCAGAGATATAAGCATCCACGAAGCGATGGCGGGCATGGAACCAGCAAGCTGTACGCACCAGTCCCATTTCCTCCAAATCCTTCTCAATTGTCTCATACAAGACTGCTCTGTCTGCAGTAAACACCCTTATGCAAGAGTCCTTGAAGATGGCATCTTCCTGCACACTGTGACTACGGCTACCCTCCTTATATTCCATCACACAAAGCTTGGCTTCCATGGAGAGGGCAGCATGGATGTACTCCACATTGTACTTAAACTTATCTTCCTTACTCTCACGACTGCGAACCACGATTCTTGACTCGTCATTCTGGGTATAGACACACTGACGGATACGCTCAAGCATCACAGGCCCCAAGCGTTCACGAAGATAAGTCATGATTTGCTGCATCCAACCGTTCAAGGTTGACTGAGCTACCTTCATACCCATCTGTGACAACATATCCAACAAGCGGTTTTCGGAGAGATGATAGGCAAACTTCGACTCCAGATAGAACCTACAGAAGGATGGCATCAAAGGATTACCCTTGATGATACTCTGAGGATACTTGCTGCTCTGAGGATCAGAGCCAGGTACATTAAAGCGCGCTATCTTGTATTCCTTACAATAAACCTCTTGTTTCTGATAGAAGAACAGACGGACTACCCACATGTCCTTCTTACCCTTACGTATGATAACCTTTGCATTCTCAGGAAGATCAGATTTATCTATGCCGAAGGACTTCAAAACTCTAGCTGTTGTAGTATAACGCTTGCGAGGGAGTTGACTATCTGATTTCTGCTTTTCTTTTTCTGTTTTCTTAGGCAGTTTTACAGCTGGTTGCTCTGGGGCTGAAGATGCCTTAGACTCTTCATCCTTATGCTTTTCATCCAACGCCTCGTCAGCAGCATCACTGATTTTCTTTTTCAATCCATCAAGTCCCAACTCATTGACCTCTGCGTCGGATGTATCCAACACACCATTCAAGAGATTGGTCATATCTGAGTTATGAGCAAACTTTCTATGAAGGAGAACCTCGATGATAGTTTTATAATCAACCTGAGCCTTGTCTGCTATATCCAACAAGGCATTTGCCTTTTCATAATCATCTGCCTTGGAATGAAGTCGAGATACCTCTGCTCGTAATTCCGAGTTATCAGATTCCGCTTGGGTCAAAGCCACCTCCAACACATAGATACGAGCATTTGCATCTGATAAATCTTCGCTTAACATAGAGATACGCTCGTTTGCCTTGTCAAGTTCCTCCGACAACTCTGTATTACCTTGCTCAATCTGCTGTTTGAGCAAGCCAACAAGCTGTTTGGACTTGGCAAGGTCATTGCTAGCTTTAGTCAACATTGACTTATACGTAGCAAGCTGCATCTCTATATTACTCTTGTTATTTATCATGTTTACAAAGGTACTAAATTTCTGCGACATATACAACTATTTCTTGTTAAGAAAAGTTATACAACTACTTGTTTTTCAGAAGCTTATAAGATTTCAGAAACAACTTTTCCTCGTATTCCTTGTTTTTCTTTTCCAAAGTTTCTTTTGCTGTCAGAAGAGATTTGCGCTCTCTCAATAGAGCAAGCAGAGCTTCCTGCTTGCCCAAAATATACTCTTGTATCTCTACCATCACATCCATGATTTCAACCTGACGCAGATTCATTCGAGAAATTTCCTCTCGAATCGCCTTTTCATCAGATGAACCTTGCTGTAATGAGACTTGAAGCTCTGCAACACGAGACTGCATACGCTTCAGTTCTGCATGCATGGATGGTATCAAACTCTTAATATCAGTATTCATAATATGATTTCCGTTTGTACGGATGTTGATAGCAACAGTATCAATGTCTCACGGCTTATCTTATGACAGCGAGCTGCCTCCAAGAAACGAGGCTTGAGAAACTTACCATCATCAAACCACTTCTGGTATAAGACAAAACCATTGATATCATAATGTAATATTTTAACCTTGCGGTAATCCTTGGAATAGAAGATGAAGGCTTCATCATAACTATAAGGATCATGCTGCATTTTTTCACGGATGATTCCTGCCAAGCCCTCACGACCATTGCGCATATCAGTTGGCGTGGAACTCAAATAATAAGTTGTTCGAGAAGTGAAGTTCAGCATGGCTATGACATTTTACGCAGCAGTTCTGCAACTGCAAACAGGTTAGTACACTTGATTTCCATCTCATCACCTGTCGGAGACTTCAATATCAGTCTCTCAACTTGCCAACCTGCAGGAGTTTGTTGCTCGGGAACAAAATTCTCCTCAACTGTCAAAGCGATAAACTCACCTTCGCCTAGCTTCTTGTTTTCATCTGGTTGAAGCTTATTTGAACGATATGATTTCTTAAACTCAATGAGCCAGTCATAATCCACTGCCTCATCCTTACAATACTTGCGCAAGCTACGACCTTTACGATTTTGGTTGTAATCCTGCATCACTTTTTCGAAATATTCCCTTGTTTCCATTATCAAACTGTTTTGATTACGGATGCAAAGGTAATATATTATATAGGTACCGCCATACGGGCTAATGGTGATTTACCAACATTATGTTTTAAGTCGCACACGGATCTCACGGATCTCACGGATTCTTCTTCGTTGCAAGCAACGAGGGATTCTCATTTTGTCTCTCAGTAAAAACTCCGAAGGAGTAAAAATCCGTGAGATCAGTGAGATCAGTGTGGGAAAATTCAACATTCCTCACTCTGCTCTCAAGGATTCTATCACAAACCTTTCGAAGCTCGCCTTATAGCCGCCGTCCATCGGGCAGGGATCGTCGGGATAGGACTTGTGATATTCCTCTTCCATGTTGTCAAGATAGTCCATTATCTGCATCACCTGGTCTTTGGTGCAGTGATGCTTCTTCAGCGAAGAACGAAGCAGACAGTAGGACTGGGTATGACTGGCATAACCCTCTTAGACATGCTTGACTGAATTCTCATTCATGTGGCCAGCCACCTTTAAGGTGCGTACCACATTGCTACTGCCGCCGAGAATGGTATCCGTCAAAGCGCGCAGTGCCTTTTTGGTTTTTGTAAATCGTGTCATTTCTTAATATATTTAAAAAATTTGAATATCTTTTGTTAAGCTAATATAAAATCATCGCCTTTTTGTACCTATATATGTAGGTACAGGATTCTTGGCGGTCTCAACCTTTTTTCTTAAATTCGCAGCAGCTTTCAAGAACGAGGGCTGAAGCAATCTTAAGTTACCGATTGGTGAACAGCGGGGTGAACACTTGCCCCAAGCATTCACCTTTTCGGCTCAGGGGTGAACCCTAGTAAAAAGAACTTTGTATATACAGCGCATGCTAGAAATATAAGAGTCTCTATTAGTAAGCGTCCAAAAATGTCACAACGCCCCTATTTGCGGGCTTTTTGCAAAGTCCGCAAATCTCATTTTTAATTTTCTTTCACTAAAAAATTCATTAATCCAAGCAGATTGTCATTGGAAGCAGGTTCTCGTAGTCCGTTCTACCAGATTTCACGGCCTTGAGCAAAGCCTTGAAATATTGCCTGAACGAGACTCCAACTTGCTTGCAAGTCTGGATAAAGGTATTGTACATTGCCGATCTCAATGCACCCTGAACACTACCAAAGAACAACGAGCCCTTGCGCTGTATGGTCTGGGGACGTATCGCTCGTTCTGCTGCCAGGTTATCTATGGAATATTCACCATCATTTCGATAGGCAAAGACTTGCTTCCAAAACTTATGGAGATAGTTAAGTGCTTGCTGCATCAGTTTAGGCAACTTATCCATCTTGTTCGCCATCAAGTCGAACATCTCATTCTGAAGTTCATCTACGATACCTCGAGTATACTCATCATTGCGCATCTCCTTGATTTTTTCGGCATCATAACCTTTTTCTACATACAAGTCCTCACGCTTATAAAGTTTGCGAATCTTACTCATAGGTGAAGAAGCTTCTTTGCAACCCATACGTTCCGCACGTTCTAGCTTGGCACGAACGTGGGCAAGACAACATAGATGCTCTATGTCTATCAAGTCATCGTCGAGATACATGTAGCAGATATAACCATCACTCTGAAGAGACTTCAACTTGGCGTCACCCAAGAAGTCCTTCAAAACAGCACGGTTACGGCCACCACTCTTCTGATTGCCATACTTGTCTACCGTATCCTCATAGAAGAATATCACGATGTTGGCCTTGCGATTTACCAAACACCACATATAGGTCTTACGATGACCGAAGTGGGTCTGGAATCGCTCCCATGTCTCATCTACGTTTACGTTGGAACCAGGAGCCAAGGCTCGGTCCTTCAATGCCGGAAGCACTAGCTTCAATATCTCATAGCCCTTATCCGCATAGTTGGCCAGATTCTGGCGATGAGTCTTCAATCCCATCTCGGACAGTCTGTTTTTCACCTCACGATAAGCAGGACAGGCCATGTCATACATATTCGATGTTTCTTCCGTCAAGAAGTCTGATGTTACATGAGTACCAGGCACAATCTCGTCATAGAGGTAGCCATTCTTATCATTCTCCTGAGGCATAAAATACGTTTCCTTATGACCATCAGGATAAGTCAAGACAACTTCCTCGAACCAATGTTCCTCTACTTTAGTTATTGTATGAAGTACCTTCTTCGGATTCTTCTTGATATGATAAGTTACGCCTTCAGGCAAGTGACTCAAATCGCACTTATGGATAATCGGCGTACCAACTGTATACTTATTATAAGTACGACCCTTACGAGAAGGACCATGATATATTGTCTTAGGAGTTGGTGTTCCCGGAGTTCCTTTACTAGAGTCTCTGTCTTCCGAAGAGTTATTAGGCTCTCCGGATTGAGATTTCTCTGATTTCTCGCCATCAGAGTTTGCCTCTGAGGACACTTCATCCTTACGATTCGCCTCTGGTAAAGATGCATCCGTACCATCGAAATCATCCCTGCCATCATTAGCTCCTACCTCTTCCGCAGAACGACCTGACTGCTGGCTCTTTGTTCCACTGTAAAGATCAGAACGAAGGAGAGCGATGTCATTCTCCAAGTCCTTACGCTCCTTGGCATCCTTCTCTCGTTCAGCTTCCAACTGACGATTCTTCTCTTTGGCATCTGCCAACAGGGTCTCAGCAGTTTTCAGCTTTCTCTTTGTATCAGTAAGCTCTTGCCTGGTTTCTTGTAATTGCTGAAGCACAACATCCAACTTTTGAGAATGGCTGGCACTTACCGCCTTGTTTTCATCATTGTATGTTTGCTGTTGAAGACGAGACAATCGAACCTCATCCGTCAACTCTTTAATATTGGCAGTAAGGCGGCTTATCTCTTCATCCTTGGACTGAATCTGCGAATACAAGAATTTACAAAAGTTATGTAGTTCTTCTCCTGTCATACCTTGGGACGGGTCATAGTCAGCAGAAGTCCAAGACTCCTGCTGAATTTGATTGAGACAGTTTTGTGCCTCTATATCTATGCCTAATTCGTCTAATTCCATAACCTTTGTATTTCAGTACAAAGATACAAAAAATATTTGAATTATGCAAATTTATAAAACACATAACCATCTGATTATTAGTTAATTATACTTAAATACGAATTACACTCTAATCTGCTTTATAACAGGCGATTCCAATACTATCATCACGGTTTTCCAATCCATCTTATAGGTAGGAACTCCTTCTCGAAGTACAACTTTCTTAAATCGATATTCATTGCTGAAAGTACGTTCGTGAAGGGCATAGACATGATGCTTATATTGAAACAACCTTATCGTTCGTCGATCACGAGACATATAGATATAGATGTCACCATTGAGAGGGTCACGATGATATATATTACGTATGATCTCAGAGAGACGAGGCCCCTTGTACCTCATATCATGAAGCATGGGTAAGTAGTAGAAGTTGTCAAGACCTGAGAGCCTTAGCATAATCCCTCCAATCTAGACACTAAGTCCTTCATGCCGGCATAGTCAAGCCCACCCTTCTTGACAAACAAACCATCCGTCGTTTGGATGGTAATGAGTATGCCACCCTTCGACTTCTTTGCTTTTGGCTTGGATGCTGGCTGAGGTGGGACTTCAACATCATCTGTCTCTTCATCTGTAGGTGCTCCCTCTATTTCAACAGGGATAACAGTATCCTTGGCATGCTTCTTGAACCACGCATAGAATTGCTTGTATGGAACACCTTGGTTAATACAAAAGGAATTAATTGAAATTCCATGTGGCTCCCCTTCCGTCTTGTAGCGGAACCAGAATGTCTGAAAGTCTTTGTCGCTGTACATTATACTTACGTTTAAAATTACTGGCGACAAAGTTACATCATCTTTCTCAAATCACCAAATCCGTTTTTGGACGCTTACTCTCTATTATAATGGGTTATATAGTGTTTTTAACACATTATTAACGCTAAAGGTTGGCATCAGGGTTCACCCTTCACCGACTTCATCGCCAAGTGTTCACCCACACTCTTACTTAGAGAACGTTGGAAACGACTGAATAGTATATAACAACAACAATTTTAAAACGATATGGAAAAAGAATCAAACACCAACTGTATGTATGAGGCAGCTACGATGCCATCGTACTTCCCTTGTATCAAATCTTCGGAGAGCCATCCACTCGCCGACTGGTTGTATCTCAAGAGCGTGATTACCTCTAGCCCTGAGTTACGAATGATGACTGAGACTTACCGCAAGCGCCTCGCCATCAGCAAGCAGTTTGCCGACCAGTACAAGCCTGAGATGCCTGCCATCACGGTTTCGGCACTCATGAACGGCTACGGCAGACAACTTGCCGACTTCCTCAAACCTACCTACATGTTACAGCTCGACTTCGACCATGTGAAGAAGGAGGATATGGAGCAGCTTATCCAACTGGTGAGAGGCGACAGTCATACGATGGTAGAGTATATCACCGTAAGCGGCAGGGGATTCAGAGTATTCTGTGCCTACCGTCCTGTGGATGACGACGACATCAGCGTGCTCGAACTCTTCGATGCCGTGCTGCAGAAGGCGATGGCTTACTACACCCAGCTCCTGGGTATCGCTCCCGACAAGCAGTGTGTAGACATCACCCGATGCGCCGGTCTTGCCTACGACCCGGATGCCTATTTCCGTTGGGATGCTGAGCCTTTTGCCTTGGGACCGAAGGACCTGAACCCCCTCTACACGAAGAAGGCACTGCAGGCGAAGTATTCTGCCAGGCGAAACGCCAAGGGAGGAAAGCGAAGCAGCAAGGTGAAAGAGGAGGCAAAGTCAAGCGACAAGGGTGCGCCTACCATCGAAGAGGCGGCTTCCCATATCAAGGAACTGCTCGACCTGTGGGGCTATCGGTTCGAGCCTGAGCATCACAACGAGTACGTATGGCACTTTGCCGACATCTGCATCTACTATGGCATCCCGCAGGAAGAAGTTCTTACCTACGCCGACCGTGAGTTTGGCACCAGCTACGAAGATACGGCTTCTGTCATCAAGTCTCGCTACAAGCATCTGAACAAGTTTGGTATCTGGCATTTCTATCGCCATGGCGAGGGGCGCAGCGCCAAGCCATCGGTAAGGGGCATCAAGCAGTGGCTACTCACCCACTATCTGTTCCGCCGAAACGTGCTGACGGGATTTTACGAGGTGGAGAGCCGCTTCGTTTTAGACGGCAAGTATCCTGACTGGGTACGCATCGACGACAATATCGAGAACTCCATCTGGAGCGAAATGGACGAGTCGGGACTGCATCTCTCAGAGAAGACCTTGCACAACATCATCAACAGCGACTTCAGCGAGCCCTTCGACCCCTTGGACGATTACCTGCGCAGTCTGTCGAAATGGAAGAAGGGAGAGGATCCCGACTACATCGACCAGCTTGCCGACCGCATCGAGGTAGAGAACCTGCCCGACAACGAGCATACGCAGAGCCTCTTCCGCTATTTCTTCAAGAAGTGGCTGGTAGCGATGGTGGTGGCGTGGGTAACGCTGAAGGTGGTGAACCAGATGATACTCATCTTCGTGGGCAAGGGCGGCATCTTCAAGACCACTTTCTTCCATATGCTGTTGCCCCCACAGTTGCGCCAGTACTTCCTCAACGACTCGACGGGCGCCTATACCGACAAGGACTTCATGGAGGCTTTCAGCAGCAAGGCTCTGCTCTGTCTCGACGAGTTTGAGATGGTATTCGGCAAGAACCTGAGCGCCTTCAAGAGCAACATGACCAAGGTGACATTCTCCATACGCCGACCTTACGACAAGTACCGTTCGGAGATGCCCCACCGTGGATCGCTCTGCGGCACCACCAACAACCAGCAGTTCATCACCGACGAGGAGAACCGCCGCTACTGTCCGTGGCTGGTAAAGAGCATCGAGAGTCCGATAGAGCACCCGATAGACTACGACCACGTGTTTGCCGAGGCAGTGGCACTGGGCCAGGAGGTGATGAGCCATCCTAAGGGCGAGCCCCTGGAGTGGACATACTGGTTGACGAGGGATGACATCGAACTGATGCGCAGTCACAACCGCCTCTTCATGGTTGCCAACTATGCCGAGGAGCAGATACTCCGTTACTACCGGGTGCCGGAGCCAGATACGCCGATACAGTTTATCAAGTTCCGCTACAGTGCTGAGATACTGGAGAGGATAGGTGTGAACCCTGCCCTTCGCCAGAACCTGAACAACCAGAACATCGGTAACGTGATGAAGCGTCTTGGATTCAAGAAGATTCACAAGAAGAACGGCAACGGCTGGGCTGTGATAGAGAAGGAAGGTAGCGAAATCAACAACGATGCCTTCATCGATCCTAACGATACCGTGGAGGATTAAGTATCTTGGTTACGACCGCTAAGTATCATATTTACGATGGCTAAGTATCATACTTACGGGTGGTATCTTAGTCTCCCACAGATCTCACAGATTTACACAGATACTCTCGTTGCAAGCAACGGTCTTATACACATCAACTCTCACAGTAAAGCAGATCTGTGATAATCTGTGTAATCTGTGGGAAAAATTCAACATTCAATATTATTTTTTAGTCTCCCACAGATCTCACAGATTTACACAGATAATCTTGTTGCAAGCAACAGGTACTCACTATGCCTCATAGCAAATAACTCCGAAGGAGTCGAAATCTGTGAAAATCTGTGAGATCTGTGGGAAAATTCAATATTATAAGAAAATGGATTTACGAAGTTACACCAAGCAGGAGTTAGCCCTGCTCTATTTTCCGGATTCCGACCCGGACGTGGCAAGAGCCCATCTGATGAGATGGATAGTAAGATGCACCCAGCTCTACGAGCAGTTGCAGAAGAGTGGATACAACAAGAGCTGCAAGGAGTTCAATCCCCTGCAAGTATCCTATATTTTCTTCCATTTGGGAGAACCCTGATATTTATCAGTGATAATCGGTGAGTATCGGTGAGCAACAGTGAGCATCGGTGAGTTGGGAAAATGAAATGTTGTATCTTTGCAATGTGATTCAGAAAGAGTCTCCCACAGATCTCACAGATTTGCACAGATTCTCTTCGTTGCAAGCAACGGTACTCACTAAGGCTCACAGCAAAGACTCCGCGAGGAGTCAAAAATCTGTGAAAATCTGTGTAATCTGTGGGAAAACAAAACCTCCACGAGGAGAAAAATTCGTGAGATTCGAGAGATTCGTGTTCAAAAATCAGGCACTGCGCAGCGCCCACTCAACATTAACCATTAACCATTTAAACACTTAAAACTTATGTTGCTTTACGTACTAAAACTAAATCAGAACGCCAAGATGCCAGAGGCATACGGCAAGTATTACGCCTATCCAGTCATCACTCAGACGGTAGACATCGACGGCCTGGCCGAACACATGGCTAGCCACAACACTCCTTTCTCTAAGGGAGCCATCAAGGGCATGATTACCGATATGGTATCGTGCATCAAGGAACTCACCTTGCAAGGTTTCGCTGTGAAGATTGACGACCTCGCCATCTTCTCCATCGGCATCCGCAACAAGGAGGGAGCCGCCTCAGAGAAGGAGTTCACCATCGCCAAGAACATCGAAGGTTTCCGTCTCCGTGCTCGTGGCACCGGTGAGTTCAGCGCCAAGACCATCAACCTCGAAGCTACGCTGAAGAAGGCCTCTGCTCTGTTAGGTGATGGCACCACCCCGGATACCACCCCGGATACCGGAAAGGATACCCCTGGTGGTGAAAACACCGACCAGGGCGGTAGCGGAACCACTGGAGAAGGAGGAGGCGACGGCTTAGAGTAGTCCTACCCGCCTCGCATCTGAAACAAGAGAAAGCGCATCGGCAGGATGCAGTCCGGAGTAATCCGAGGGCCCCATCAGGAATGAGTTCATCACTCACCATTCAACATTGTCAAATCATCGCCCTGAACGGATACTTGCTCATCCTGCCCGCTTCCTTCTTGGTCTCCCACAGATCTCACAGATTTACACAGATAATTCTTTGTTGCAAGCAACGGTCTTATACTCATCAGGTCTCACTGCAAAAAACTCCGAAGGAGTCTATAATCTGTGAAAATCTGTGTAATCTGTGGGAAAATTAAACATTAATCACTAACAACAATGAAAAAGGAAACAATCCAGAAAGTCATCAACTTCGTCATCACCGTCCTCACTGCCGTCCTCAGCTCCTTCTGTGTGCAGAGCTGCAAGTGATATTTTAGTTCTCCCACAGATCTCACAGATTTACACAGATGCGGCTAATAGCCATTAACCTTACGGAATATTTGGCTAGCTATATCGTCTGTATTAAAATTGACAAGAATACCAGTATGTTTCTTGGCTATACGCAGATAAGTCATAAGTTGCTTATGATGTACAGGCTTTAATTCCTCAACAGATTTCAACTCAATGATGACAGAACGTTCTACAATAATGTCGAGCCTATAATCCACTGGCAAGACAACACCATCATATACGACATCTAACTTGACTTGGTTTTCTACAGTTAAGCCCTCTTTTCGCAACTGATAGCAAAGAGCAGCCTCATAGACCGACTCTAAGAGGCCTGGTCCCAAGGAATTATAAACCTTATAAATGGCACCTCTAATCTTATATGTAATATCATAATCTGTCATAAGCCATAACAAAAAGACCGAACTGGTCTAAAATCTGTGAATATCTGTGTAATCTGTGGGAGACAATCATTAACCCTTTAAAATCCATAGAATCCAATGAAGAATCAAAGAAAAATCGATTTGATCGTGGTACATTGCAGTGCCACACGTATTAACCAGGACTTCCCAGTAGAAGCCTTAGAAGCCTGCCACAAGGCCCGTGGTTTCCACTCCATCGGTTACCACTATTACATTACGAAGGATGGCGTGGTCTATCCCTGCCGTCCAGAAAGCGAGGAGGGCGCTCACGCCCGCCACTACAATGCCCATAGCATCGGTATCTGCTACGAGGGTGGTCTCGACGAGAAAGGCAAGCCTGCCGATACTCGCACTCCTGCCCAGAAAGCATCTTTGGAAGACCTCCTCTACAGTCTCGTCCTCGACTATCCCGATGCCGAGATCCTAGGTCATCGCGACCTCCCCTGGGTTCGCAAGAGCTGTCCTTGCTTCGATGTCAAGGAATGGCTGAAGGAAATCGACTTCCATCTCTAGAAAGCCCGGACAGTTCCCGGATATTCGTGCTATTCGAGTTATTCGTGTTCAAAATCATCCCAGCTTGTAGCAATACAGGTTGGGATTTTTATTATCCGTGAGATCAGTGGTAAATTACCGTTAGAACGTAACTACTGATTTTCAACAGTTAGCACATCCAACATTTGTAAGCATCCAACCCCTATGACAATACAACTCCATCCCCAGTGTTTACTGGGGATACAGAGTATTATAAGAAATTAGACTTTTTGATATAAAACTGATAAGCTATTAAAGCTCATTGCCCCCTAAGAATTGACCTAAGGCGGACATCATGCGGAGTTGCTTGGCAGATGGGGCTTTAATGCCTTTGTTTGCCATATCCAAATAGAAGTTGAGACTGGTGGTTAAGGCTTTGGTTAACT
Organism: Segatella copri; assembly: GCF_026015465.1. Lineage (GTDB taxonomy): Bacteria > Bacteroidota > Bacteroidia > Bacteroidales > Bacteroidaceae > Prevotella > Prevotella copri_E. The sequence goes on along the minus strand of NZ_JAPDUQ010000005.1, from coordinate 114,599 downwards.
CTGACGGCATCAGCATGTGCCATTCCTGGTTCTCCTTATCCTCGTAGGTGGCTACCAAGTATAGCTTCTGAAGCTTGTACTGAGTCTTGCGCATCTTGCGCACCACGTAGGTGCTGGCATCGCCTTTTACAAACTCATCTACTATCTGGAGTTCCTGCTTATTCAAACGGCTCAAGATCTCTATTGGATTATCCAACATCTCCTGAGCTATTCGCCTAGCAGTCTCATCTTTTTTCATGTTGGGACTTACGTATAAGTCGAGTTTGTCACATGCTTTCAGCATATTGACTTTCGTTGTGCTATTGAGTAGCTGAACCAAGCGGATGCTATCAACTGTGAAGTTCTTATTTGGAATTACAATCATAACATTATAATGTTTCTTGTCCCCATACAGCATCATCTTTATGATAGACGAGGGTGCGGGAGCTACCTAAAAAGAAGGTTGCTCCTGGCTTTGTTGAGAAATAAGATTTCATGATTTTATATTTTTGTTCCTCATTGCAGTATCGCTCTGCACTTGTCGTCGCTCGAATGAGGATGTTTTTAACATTCTGCCTTTTACAGGCGCGAAATAAAATCATCTGCTGTATGTTCTGTTACAATATCGACAGAAAACCAACGCTTTCCTAAATCTTTTAGAGATGCACCAAAATGATAAACGATATCGTCTATAATAAGCCAACGATCATGTGAACGCTCAAAGGTATGCAAATCGACTTTTCACATAACAATCTAAAATTGGCTTACACCTTGTTCAGTAAAAGCAAAAGGAGGACGTCTGACTCCCATCTTTATAGCCTGAATTTCATCTTCACTCATATAATTGGAGGTCACAAATTGTGACTTCCAATTATTCCATTCCTCTTCTGTCAAACGAAACATATAATAATCAGGAAAGCGCTTCATGTTACGCTTTACTGCCTGATTAAGAACTTTTGTCTCAACTTGGTAGAGCTGGGCGAGGTCACGATCAAGCATCACCTGCACGCCACGAATAGAATATATTCTCCTTTGAATTTCATTTTGAGAAGGCAAGAGTACTGATTGCCCTGACAATATTGTTAAGTTGTTATTATCTTTAGACATATGCTATTATTCTACTTTATTTTTATAGAAAGCAAAGATACAACTTTATTTCGGAACAACCAAGAGATTTTCAAAAAATCTTGCGTAGAAGAAAGAAATCTACATTGAACCCATCCAAGACTGTTGTTCTGCAACTACTAATTTATTTAAGGTCGGAAGCATCTGCTCTATCTTGCGACACTTCACCTTATTGTAATAGAAGTCGATGTCATCTAGCAACTCATTGGCTTTCTCTTCTTTCATGTCCCCACCATAACCACCTGCTACTACACAGATAGCACCAAGACGGCGTGCGTCCTTGTCTATGCTGAAATTATAGACACCTCTTAGTATCATGGGAAGAGTATTATAGATGACATTGCAATAGTGCAAGAGGTCTTTGAAATCTGACGATTCCGTAAGCCAGGCTTCGAGCATCTCTTCCTGATATTGGCGGAGAAGCAAGAAGTACTTTTCCTTGCCTACCTTACCTTTTATGTTTTGGGTCATCACCCAGAACAGGGCATGGGAGAGGACGATTTTATCTTCAGAAGGGTGATAATAGAAGAGGTCGTCTTTGGGGCTATTACTCTTAGCCCATTGTTCTTCTAACTTACCGAGCATTTCCTTTCGGAAGGAATTTCTATCTTCTTTGTTCATTGTATTATATTGATGTTTTATTTTTCCCATTACAGTATCGCTCTGCCCTTGTCGCCACTCGAATGAGGAGTTTATTCTTTTTAAGTCCCACAGATTGCACAGATCTCACGGATTCTAATTGTCGCATTCCTCTAAGAATCGCTTTATCATCGAAGGGCTCACACGGATCTCACGGATCTTCTTCGTTGCAAGCAACGATTCGGATGTAACCGCCCTCCGGTGCTCAGAACCGCTACGCTCTAAGGTTGGCGGGGCATCAAAGCCCTCGCCATGGTTGTGCGGGATGGGACCGCTGGGCTGTTATGGGGATCAGCTTGCAATTATATTGCTGAAAGTGAGTGCATGGAGGGGGCTTGCAGGTTAAGCCCGCCAGAATTGTTCCTCATTGCAGTATCGTTCTGCACTTGTCGTCGCTCGAATGAGGATGTTATCTTATAAATATTGTTGCACAATATTTGCTAGTTCATCAGCATAAGAGGATGTATCTGATACATATTCCTTATTTACAAGAATATAAAGTGATAAATCATTTCTTCTAAAATGCTCGAACTTGTCATCAGAAACCGTTGAAAGCACGAAACGACGATAAAGACGGAAACGACGGGATACCATTCCATCCTGATCTTTTTCGTCTTCTGCTCCAATAAAAAAGAAAGAAGCCTTTTCGTCTCGCTTCATTACATCTAACATTATGTGAAACATTGTATAGAGTATCGTTCTAACCTCGAAAGTATTGGAACGAAGACTAAACTTATTTTTACTGTTGATGTTTGCCTTATCGAAGAACTTCACACAATAAGCGTGTTTCTTATAACATTCAACTCTTACGATATAGGCATGATGGGATTTGTCTGACTTAAACCGATATTGCAAGGTCTGAATCAGATACTCATCACTCTCACTTTTATCTATCATTTGAAAGATAAAAGGATAACCATCAGACATCAACCGTTCCATTAGATTAACTTTTTGTAAACAGGTATTGCAACCTTATCCATTTCTTCTTTCGAAACCTTAACAACTCCAGGAGTTGCATCGAAATAATCTACAGGATAACGATACTTGCCATTTGGCATCAAAACCTTAGTTACACGGCGAAAGAGAGAGATTCCCTCTTCTGTAACTATCTTTGTTACCGTCTTATCTATGATTTTTCCCATAATTTTTTATTTTTTATTTTAATATCGCCTGCAAATATAAGGGTTTTCCGTGAAACTACCAAATTTTTGGGGTGTTTTTTCAACTCCGCCCAATTACTTATAGAGATCTACGGTGATATCGAATGGTGAATCGAAATCGTTCAGCATCTCGGTCTTCTTTGTAGCATCCAACCCCTATGGCAATACAACTCCACCCCCAGTGTTTACTGGGGATACAGGGTATTTTAAGAAATTGGACTTTTCTGATTTTTAAACAGGTTTAACTAAAAGTGCCTCTGTCTCAAACCGCCAAAATAGGGGTTGCTTACATATGTAATTTGATTTCAGAGTTCAACATTCTCACCAACAGTCAGGGTCATCTTACTGGCGTTCATGCTCTCCATCATCCGAATATGGAAATTGATCCAATCACGATATTCATCAAGGGCGGGGTCGTTGATGTCAGTATAGCCATGAAGACCGCCACAACCTGTCTTATCATTGATTTTCACAATATCTGCCACATACTTAGAATCTTTGAATTTGGATTCAATTTTTCTAAGAATTACCAGTTTCAGTTTCTGCATAATATTAATTTTTAATTCCTTCTTTATTTTTTACCATCTTATCTATCGCCTGAATCTGCTTGAGATAGGATGGGAACTTGAAGTATATCCACGAATCTTGTTCCTGCAACTCTACCATTCCTTTGTGAAGATGGCTGACAATTGAACAGCAGCGATCCATCTGAGTGATTTTCCCTACAATTTCATGGAACAACTCAGAAAGCGTGTTGTCCGGATGGAATGAGTCTGTGATATAATTATATAGTTCATCTTCTGCAAAATGGGAAGAGAATACCAATGAGGTGGAAAGAAACCGTAATATAGCATACGCAATTTCTTCCTTTGCCAGATGGTTCTCTATGATTTCCTTCGCATCATTCAAAACTGCGGTTATCTTTGTCATATCCGATTTGCCGTCAGTCTTTGCAAATGCATCTTCCTGCTTGGAATCAACAGTGATGACAGAAGGCTGGTCGATGACAGGCACCTTATGAAGCAAGACGTAGCGCTGGAGATACTTACGCCAAATCAGAAGACGCGCTCCCTGCCATACTTCTACGGCTGCTGCGGTGAGGGAAGTGAAGAGAGATGAATGAAGAGTGAAAAACTCATGAGCTCTTCTCCCCAACTCCTCCATATCATCAGTGTATTCAATACCTGTCTCTAGCGAAAAGCCCCCGATTCCATCGATCTTTTCAAACCGATAGTCGCTTTGTGTAAGCAGGTAGAGCAATCGGGAATATTTCTTTGCTTCCAGGTCTGAAAGGAACAGAGCCCTTTCATCTTTACTTTGAGAAGCATAATTGTCATAGAAGCCTCCCCATGAACAGATAGCCTTGACCTTGCCTTCTATAGTCTTCAAGAGTGCGAAATGAGCATCATACTCATAGTCCTCATCGAAGACCGGTGCATATTTATCTGCCTCATATTCCTTGCCCCTGAAGAATTCCCGAAGGTTGCATGGAAAGATGAATTCCGTAATTCCATTATGCTGTAATACATGGTAGCCTTGTCCCTCAGGAATAGCAATGCCTGAAGCAGGCGTGAGGAACGGACGGAGAACGACATCTGGAATCAGTTCCTTCAATCCCTGTTCGAGGGTTGCATTATCACAAGGGAGGTAGTTGGCCAGGATGCGGAAGTTCTTCCACATCGATTCATCTAAATTTTCAAGCACCTCCTGTTGCTGGACATCCTTCCTGTTTGCCATCATCTTACTGTAGGCGATATCAGAAGTTTGACGGTTGTGATATATAGTCAATTTCTTCTGATAATTCATGAAGAGCTTGCGTAATAGATCCCCCGCATTTTTCGAAGGTTCCTTCATCTGCAGATAACCGATCATCTGGTCAATAGCCCGCCATGCACCCACGGATTCAGAAGGAGCCTCATGCTCTATCTGCAAGGCATACTGGCGGATATTGGAGATACTGAGACAGTAGTTGTTTCCAAAGCGCACCAAAAGATGACGATCTTTCTTACCCTTATGCTTGATTTGCTTGATAACGCCAACCCGACCAGCCAGAGGCCCGGAGAGGATGCGGATGGTGTCATTCTCCTTGACCAGGTCGCTGTAACGCTTTTCTACGATACTCAATCCATTGATGTCATCGCCTATCCTGTCATTGAAATAGACAAAAGTCTCCATATCCTCATCAGGGATTTTTGACTGTCTTACTATTTCGTCCAATGACATCTGCTTGCTGTCAGCAGATAGGATATGCGCCTTGGTAAAGAAGGTGCGTTCTATCAGTTCGGAAGTATGCGGTTCCATTTCAAAACCCTTGTACATAAAGTAGCCATATGGGGAGAGAACCTTCTTCAAACGCCTTTCATTCTGCACTCTGATGAAGAACATTCCCTGCAAGACCGGCACAAAGCGTACCTTCACTTCTCCATTTTCGTTCTTGTAGGTTTTTCTTCCTAAAGGAAAATAGAAGTCGGTGATGATATGATTGTATTTTTCACGCAGAAAATCTATGGATTGCTGCTCTGAAAAAACATCAGTCTTGACTATAAACCACATACTGGATTTTGAATTTGAATTGTAAACGCAAGGGAAGAGTTAAAAAGTGTAGCTAAATGTCCAACTAGATCTGGTCGCAAGACATATTTCGGCTTCCCCTGAAAAGATGCCTCTTCCCGAGTTATTGGGGTTGTGAAATGTATCACAGCATTGAAAAACCAATAGACTAACTTCCACTAATCTTCAATACTTTTATGTCTTTCAACCTTACACATACATGATGCGAACAGGCTAGTGTTTAGCAAATTGTGTTTCATAAACATTCTGCTTCTGATGAAAGCCATATTATAAATTTTAACTCTCCTGCATCTCTCTATGAGGAACACAGAAATACGTTGCAAAAATACTAAAAAAAATGTAAACACACAAATTACAAATGTTAAAATATTGATTTTCACTAAGATATTCTGTTTTTAAGTTGAGAGGCGTATGAAGTGCATTTCTCTACCATTCCGATTATCAGACAGTTACAATTTTCCTGCATCACTAACATCGAGATTCAGAAAAACGGTTCATAATGGTTCATTTCTAAAGCTCTATATTCCATCCACTTTAAAAATTTGATAGGAAAGCCGAAATTCCACCATTGGCACCATTCACATCAGTGCTCCACAAAGAGCAATCAGCAGCAACTGTATGCATAAGACAACATGCCTTGGCAGAAACAGAAGATAGCCTTGGAAAGATAAACATGGCAGATATTGGAAAAGAGGCTAAGCTGCCTCCTCCTTCTTTTGCTTCTCTACCTCTGAGAGGCTGGTGGCAATAAGCTTGATCACAAGGATGGCAAAGGACTACCACCTTCCAAGACCAAGCCACCTTTCTTCCAAAAAGTGAAGCAAAAGGAAGAGGAGCCAGCATCCTCCAAACACTTCCTGTTTATCTTAGACTCTCCAACCAGGTAGTCTTGAATAGATGGCACAAAAAGAGCGACCCAAAGGCCGCTCTCCTTAATAAATATAATAATGTCTTTTATCCTACAAAGAAGGTTTCAACCAACGAATACAATTGTTCATCAGTTAGATTATCAGTACCAACCCTATCAATCAACGCATATTCTTCTTTCTTTCCGGTAATCACGAACTTGTGCTCTTTCCCGTCCACTTCACACAAAAGATGATAATTACCTTTGTATGTCTTTTCTACACGTACCTTCTCAAAAAGGGTTTCGCCTATTCTGAATGCAACATTCTTTCTTCGTTCGAGCAATCCCCACTCTGCCAGATGCTGGTTAAGGGTGGCTTCTACAGCACCTATCCAACGCTGGCTAACTTCGCACTCCTCTGCAAAGTGTCTGAATTGGCGGATAGCAGAGGCAACCTCACCAATAATACTTTCAGCCTTCCTGATACCATTTTCCTTGCCGAGAGCCAAAGCATCTTCAAGAGTCTGACCTTCGATCTCAATAATCCTGCAAGGCATCATGCTTATGCCTGCAGCCCTAGCCATCTTGTAATAGGCCATTTCCAGTTCTGCAGAAGAATGCTCTGCATCACCAAACTTCAGGATGCAATAATCAAAGCCCTTGTGACCGGCTATCTGACCACTTCTGATTTCTCCGGTTTTCGGATTGATCGCGATGATAGCCTTCGGCTGGCGACCGCCTGCCGAAGTACCTACAGCGATCAACGACTGCATGGTCAGCGATTCATCTGGCAACAACCTCACATTCTCACGCTCCAAGAATATTCTCTGAGCCAAATCCGTCAACAGCTTCATATTCAGCTTTTCCGACTTTCTAATGCCGGATGATTCAGGAATAAACTCCAATGCTCCCATACCACGCTTACCAATGAAGGACAAAATTTCAAGCGGAGTTATCTCCTGATTGCGAATGCCATTCTGTATGCGCCAACACTCAAACACCTGATTACCCCAAGCATCAGGTAAAGAATCAGCAAGAAAAGGAGGCAGTTTGCGGTAAAGCTTCGTTTCCCTGTCACCCATGATGGGACGACGGCTGGCAGGTGACTTGACAGAAGCCACCAGAGGGAACGGATCAAGCCTCCCACCAAGAAAAGCAGGATTGTACTCAAAAAACGAAACCCCTCTCCTTGCATCCCAGGACAAGCGACCGATTTCCTTGTCCCAAAGCATTATTTGTAATGAACTAGCTATCATGACTTCTTATGTCTTATTCGTTGAACTTTCTTTTCTTCTTTCATCAGGTAAGCAGATGGCGGTAAATCCGGCATCAGTTCATCAAGGGCATCTATCTGCCCTATCGCCTTCAGCAGCAAAAGAAATGTGCCGAGCGAAACATTGCCGGATGTACCATTCTCAAACTTATGAATGGTTGCGATTGTAATACCCGATTGTTCAGATACCTCTTTCTGTGTCATGTGGCTACGCAGACGGTAATCCTTGAATCTTGCACCAAGAAGCTTTACCAATTCTGGTATAGAATACTCGTAATAATCAACCATAATATCTCATTTTTAAATTATACTATAATATAAGTTATGCGCTTTATTAAGCTTTAAATTATATTATACTTATATTTATAGGCACAAAAATACACATTTATTTTCAGATAATTTCAACTATCATGAAGATTTTCTGTTTTTTGCATACTTTTTAACCTTTCTGTAAGTCAAAAATCCCCAAAAGCATACAAAACAAGCCCTAAAGCCGACCCATTAAAGGAATGAACAGATTCACATTCCAAATTCCCCCTCGCAAATAATAAGATGAAGATAGATATAATACCATCCCCCAAGTACCATCAATCCAAGACTACCTAAAAGATAGCCTTGGAAAGATAAACATGGCAGATATAGGAAAGGAGGCTAAGCTGCCTCCTCCTTCTTTTGCTTCTCTACCTCTGAGAAGCTGGTGGCAATAAGCTTGATCACATGATGGTCCTTGCCATCCTTCTGATAGGTCTCACTCTTTAAGAAACCCTCCACCTTTACTCGCTTGCCCTTTTTGAGGAGATCGAGGAGTGCCTGGTCATCATTCTTGATCCAGGTCTCGAAGCTCTGGATGGAAGAAGAGGTAATCTCCACTCCACCCAAAAACAATGAAAAAAATGTGGAGACAAGCCCCTGGGTGTGCCCTTGACTGTCGCCGCTTGTGGTAAATTTGCAAAGTAAAATCAAGGGATGACGCTTAAGAAAATGAATGAACGCTCACCCAAAGAAACAATAATAGTAGTAGAAAAACAAAAAAGGACGCATTCCAACAACCAAACTTAGAGAACAGCAGCCCTGCCAAATCCCTGCGTATCCATCAACATCACTGAGAAAAGAGAGACAATCTAAACCTCTTTCATCCAGGACTCCGAGACCCATCACCACAAAAACCAACCACTCCTCCTTCAAGAGCATTTTTACCTGCTGGCGGTTCTTGGAGAAGAAGATGAATACCGCACCACCAAGTGGCGGAAGTTCCATCTCGGTTCTCACAATCTGATACAAACCGTTTATGCCCATGTTCATTCGGACATATCGCTGGCAGACGTAATACTGGGTATTTTCGTTTAGTCCAAACATAGCATATCCTCCTTTTCGTAAAGTTTCATCAGATGCATGACAGATTTGACGCTACCTTTCTTGATGGTGACTATCGTTCCATTTGGGAAGGTTAGGGGTATGCCAAAAAGATAGTTCTCTGGACAGACGGGGTCGGATGGCATTTCCATGGGAAGAATCTGGAAGGCATTCCATGCCCTCTCATAACGTTCTGTTGCTCTCATAATTGCGTTGCTTTTAAAATTATGGTGCAAAGGTAAGAACTTTTACGATAAAGGGCAAAGTATAAACGCGGAGACGCTTACTGTTAAAATTAGATTTTTTATACTTCTCTACAAATTTACCAAAAACATATTAAAACAATTTAATTTTCAACAAAAACATATTAGATTCATTTTTTTATCAGTATCTTTGCAGAAAATATGAAACATATAGTATATGGTATTTAAAAATGCACTTATATTGGATAAACATAGATGTAATGTTCCCCATTACATCCTCAACTGTAGTCTTCGGAAATAATATCTATCTTGCTTGAGACAACATATTATTAACGAATTTAAATTTACATGGGTTTAATCATTTTATATTTTTTAGGTGCTCTGTCACTATCCTTTTTATGCTCCGTCCTGGAGGCGGTATTACTTTCTACTCCGATGTCGTTTATCTCGATGAAGGAGAATCAAGGCAACAAGACTGCCTCACTGATGAAACAGTATAAGAACAACGTAGACCGTCCGGTGGGTGCCATCCTTTCGCTCAATACCATCGCCCACACCATCGGTTCTGCCGGTGTAGGAGCCGAGTCTATGAAACTCTTTGGCGAAGAATACTTCGGCATCATTTCCGCCATTCTCACTCTGTTGATTCTGGTACTTTCAGAAATCATCCCGAAAACTATCGGAGCTTCATATTGGCGCTCTCTTGCCATGACATCTACCAAGATCATCCGTGTGCTCATCATTATCAACTATCCTTTGGTACTGCTTTCGGAACTTATCACTAAGGTATTTACTCCGAAGAACCACCAGGCTTCCGTGAGTCGCGAGGAGGTATCGGCCATGGTAGACGTAGGTACTACAGAAGGCATCTTCCGTGAATCGGAAAGCAAGATCATCAAAAGCTGCATTCGCCTGGCAGGAGTAAAGGCAAAGGAGGTGATGACTCCATCCATCGTAGTAGAATCAGCCAACATGAATCTGACTACCAAGGAGTTTTACGAACAGAAAGAATGGAAATTCTCACGCATTCCCGTTTATGACAACAATAAAGATATCATTGTGGGATACGTATTGAAAGATATGGTTCTCAAATTGGTTTCAGACGATGAGTTCCAAACCAGATTATCCGAACTGATGCGTCCGATTCTTTCCTTCAACGAGGATGAATCTCTATACCAGATATGGGAAAAGATGTTGGAAAAACGAGAACACATCTCTATCATCGTGGATGAATACGGATGTCTGAGAGGAGTGGTTTCCATGGAAGACGTAATCGAAACGATGACTGGCGTAGAAATCGTGGATGAAGACGATGTGGCTGTAGACATGCAAGCCTTGGCTAAGGAAAAATCGCGTATGATGCACCAAGGTGTTGCTTCTGCCATTCCTAGCAGTAAAGCTTAATATTTACAGAACATTGCATTTTAACAAGAGAGGGTGGGTCATGGAGTTATGACCCACCCTCTCTTGTTAATCCAGGAAATATCGCCACCTTGATGACTCCATCCTTGCGGTTCTCGAAAACATCGTATGCCTCTTCTATTCTTGAAAGCGGGAAACGATGGGTAATCAGAGGAGTGGTATCTATCTTTCCCTGGGCTATCAAATCAAGGATTTCCCCACAGTCACATCCATCCACACCTCCCGTCTTGAAGATGAGGTTCTTGCCATACATATCAGGAAGCGGAAGCATCTGCGGCTTGTCATACATCGCAACGATGGTGACGATGGCATTAGGACGGGCACACTTCCAGGCAAGCTGGAAGGTATCAGGTCCACCTGCAACCTCCATCACCACATCAGCTCCCCCATGCAGACTATGTTGTTTGACAAATGCCTCACAATCCTCCGTTTCAACAACCATCACCTGCGGATAATGCTTCTGGATGAACTCTCGCCTATCCTTTGATTTCTCACAGACGATGATGTTTCTCGGATTCTTGAGCAAGGTGCAAAGCAAACAGCAGACACCCGTAGGGCCAGCACCGATAATCAAGACAGTATCCTCTTCCGTAATTTCAGATATTCTCGTAGCCCAGAATCCAGTAGCAAGGATGTCGCCAACAAAGAGCGCCTGCTCATCGCTTACCGAATCAGGAATCTTGTTCAAGCCGGTTGTAGCATAAGGAACCCTCACATATTCCGTCTGTCCGCCATCGATTCTGCATCCCAGTGCCCATCCGCCATGTGGAGATGTACAATTGTTCACGTATCCATGCTTGCAATAGAAGCATTCTCCACAGAAGGTCTCTACATTCACGGATACTCTGTCTCCCGGCTTCACATAGGAAACCCTCTCCCCTACTTCCTCTACAATGCCTACCATTTCGTGGCCAACAGTAATCCCCGGTACTGCGCGAGGCACAGAACCATGCTTGATATGAAGATCACTGGTGCAGATACTGCTCAGCGTTACTCTTACGATGGCATCATGCTCATCTATTATCGTAGGCTTCCCTTTTTCTGTGAAGCCAAACTTTCCTTGCTGGATATATGTAAATGCTTTCACCTTAATTATATATATAAGTATTATTATTCACGTTAAATCATGCTGCGAAGTTACAAAAAACATTTTAATCATACAAGAAAAAATACAGATTCTTTCTCACCTTTTGACCTGTAAACTATTAAAAAGTCTGTCTGTTTTTACAAGTAAGACCATTTTTTGTGATTTTTCAGCAAACAAAACCATAAAATATACTCTGATGTTCAAATAGTTAGCAAAAAAATTGGAGAATAGAATATTTTTTCTTACCTTTGCAAATGAAAGATTTGAACTCAATTTTTTACAGAATATAGCATGTATCAAGATTTAGATTTTACTGATAACAATTACTATCAGGAAGATTATATAGATTCGCCGGTTGATGATTTCGACTGGATGCCTAATTTATTTGCCAAGCTCGCAAATCACCTGCGAACTTCAACTTCTGCTGATGTTATCAGACTGGGAACCATCGGCTGCATCAGAAACAATGAGCCGGGAGATGATTCACTTCTCCAATGGGAAGAAGTAGAAACAATGCGTCGCTATATAGATAGCGTTAACAGAGGCTTGGGTGCACCAGAAGATCCCACACTCCAGCAGTTGCTCCATTCTACAGAATGGACTAACTATGGTATTTTTACCATGAACTTTATCTCGGATAAGAACCTCGACTATAAAGGAATCTGTGAGGTTGAAAATACAAATCTCTCATACGCCAGCATGGCTTTTTTAATTGCTCTGGTAAAAGGGATGAGTATGATTAATCTCAAACATCCTTCAGCAAAGGGAGAAAACAATCATATTTTCACATACGTAATTCCAAGTCAATTCTCCACCTTCTCCTTTGCTTCATTCCTCAATGTGGCCAATGCACGTCTCGCTAACAAAGAAGATATTTCTGAACAGGAGATTGAAGAGTTGACCCAACTTGCTTTCAAGAGTCGCTACTGGAAACAAGAGACCTCACTCAAGAGTAAAGACAGCGAGTTGTTCATCTATGTCCTCAAGAACATCATTTCGGAAATTCTGGGACTGAAGCTTGACATCAATGCAGAATCCTTTGCCAAACAGGCAAAGAAGGAAGAGAAAAAGACTGCCACTCCAACTGTAGATAACCATAAGAAGAAGGAGAAGAAGGAAAAGAAAAAAGAAAAGACTATCCTGAAAGATAATTCCAAACCTTCTTTGGCATCTACGATGGTAAAAGTCTTAACAGAGGAGTCCCTCCCGCAAACCAAAGAGAGTCTTATTGATAAGACTATGCAACTCTATCCTACTCTCAAGATAAACTGTTTCAACACCACCCTATCAAGACTCCATAAAAATGAAGTTCTGAATTATTATAATGGTGGACTGATTGGAATAAAAGGCAAAAGATATGGAAGAGGCTACAAGATAATCAGCCGTTTACATAAACATAAGGAAACAGATTAAGGCTAAATTTTGTGCCAAGAAAATCCAAAGGCTAAAAGACCATTGGGTTTTCTTGGCACTATTATATAATACTGTAGCAGCAACTAACGTTTGAGTCAGTCTCTTACTAAAATGTTTCTTACTTGAAAGCAGTTCAATGACAAAATAATAACCTAAAAAAGAAACTTACTTGTAGTTTTTCCGGCAATTAGTCAATTCTACAATTGGACAATTAAGAATTTGATTCTCTATAAGGAGAAAACCACATTTCTGTTTACCTAAAACCACAAAACTACGCATAAACCACAAAGTTGTTTACCAAAAATCACTGCATTTTGTAGCACAAACCACATTCTTGTTTACCTAAACCACTATTCTATTTACCTAAACCACATAACTGTTTACCAGAAACCACAAAACTGTTTACCTATCCTAGTAAAAAGCAGTTGCTCCTTTTTAGGTAAATAGAAATGTGGTTTTTACCTAGTTAAATTCATGAGAAAAACAGGTAAACAGAAATGTGGTTTATGAGAAAAATCGATGAATGTTCTGCCAGGTAAACAGTTTTGTGGTTTTTAAATTCTTATTCAGTTGCTACTAAAGAAAAAATTAAAAAGTCTAACAACTCCTTTAGGCGTTTTACATAACATGTTAATATACTGATAGTTACACACATATTCAAATTGTATTAAGGTGCCTGATTTCAAATAAAATAAGATAAAAAACAGTATCTTATCAAGATAAAAACCACAAAACTGTTTACCTGAAACCACTATTTTGTTTACCAGAAACCACAAAACTGTTTACCTAAGAATAAAAGACTGATATAAAAATGATATAACTTATTACATATCAAATTATAACACGGGATTTGGTAAATAATTAATATAACCTCAAAATGGAATGAATTATATACATGACATTTCAGGTAAACAGTTTTGTGGTTTTGATGATAAGTCATTCTTAAAAGTAGGTAAACAGAAATGTGGTTTTACGGTACAAAAAGAGGAAGTACGGTACTCCCCTACTTCCTCTTCTGCTTTCTTGTTCTGCTTAGCCTCTATAGAATACAGGCATGAATGAACCGACACAGTCAAAAAATTCTTGTGCCAGCCTTTCAAGACCCGATGTTTTCAAAGCAGCAAAATCATCATCACTAGCAGCAATACAGAATCTGTCATTCTTGATTCCTATGAATTTGCATCTGCCCAACAGGGCTTGCTGACTGGTATCCTGTACCATTGAAATAAACTGATTCCATTGCTCAAAACCTTGAGTCGTGTCTACTTCTATCTTCTTGTCAGGATTCTGATATACATGCGCAAAAAGATCTCCCTGCTGCGTGGCATCATCAGATGTTTTCTTTCCCCTATTACGGTTTATTTTTTCATTCAGACGACGAGCAATATCTGCATCTTTATCTCCGATATGATTGATACCTACATCCGTCCGCTTGATATGGAAGATAACATATTCAGGATCTCCCTTATGCTTTCCGTTCCGATAAATAAAGTCTTCTTCAGAAAATTCATCAAATACGATATCTGTCTCACTGCGACTAGCCATTCTGTTGAGATCTTCCCTCACCACATCGAGTACCTGTTTTCTGAATTGCGAGAATTTAGGATATTTATTCATCACAGGCTCCCCCTTGTCGTCAAGCAGAATATTGCCATGTTCATCAAGTTCTACCAGACCCAAATACTGTTTCATCGGCAAAAACTCAACCTTAACATCCAAGCTCTTGTCTAGTCCCATCTGACGAAGCAGATATATATAGAGTCGAGGTGTATTCACCTTCTTGGAATATTTAGCAATCATGGAGATATGGTGAATATATCCCTGACGCATGTCAAAAAGGCTCATAGTGAGTTTTGGATCTATCTCAAGTATTACTTCACCCTTGATGCGTTCTACTTTCTCACCATCGCTCTTTGTATAGCCTTTCTGCGTTGTCGGAATCTCGATGTTTGAAAATACGTGCTGTATCTTCTCTGTCTTGCTATCCGTCTTTACACGCACCGACAGGTTGAGGATATCGTTCTTCAGCGTATCACGCAGATTCTTATAATTATGAAACTCCGTTGATACCTGAAAATCCTTGATGTCTATTTTGATGGGCGGAATCTCCATAACAGCATGCTCTATTCCTTTCTCGAAAAGATAGTCGGAGCGTGCATCTCCAAGCACTCTCTTCTCGGTAAAATACTCTTCAACATACTTCTGCAGATGGGTACTTGCAACCATCAATATGTTTTGTTGCAATAATGTATATTGCTTATCCAATTTTGTCAGCGAAAAAGGTGTGTTAATCCACACCAGATTCTTGTTTCCTTTTGGTTCGCTCATATAAAAACCACATTTCTGTTTACCATAAACCACAAAGTTGTTTACCTAAAACCACTTTTTTATTTACTTAAAACCACATAAATATTTACCCGAAACCACCAAGCTATTTACCATAAACCATATTCCTATTTACCTAAAACCACTTTTCTATTTACCATTTCAAATATAACTCATTATTAATCAAGCTATTATACTTTCTGTAATAAATAAGAGATATATAATTTATTATAAAGAATAATCTATAATTATCATTCTTTTGGTAAACAAAAATGTGGTTTTTGTAGGAACTTATACCTTATTTTTAAGCTTAGCGCTTTTTTAGGTAAACAGTTTTGTGGTTTTCACCCTTTTAATAACTACTTTTTGTTTGCTTACTTTTTCAAGTAATCCATCAGGATATTGTAGAGCAGGTTTTCCTGTGGGATATCATCTGAGAGGCATTTCATCTTCAGGAGAAGGAGTTCTTCCTTGTTAAGATATGTAGCCACACTCGTTCTAGTGCGTCTTTCCTCTGCAGTCCAGTAACTTTTTCTCTTGCGACCACCTTTAGATATATTTTTATCCTCTTCGCTTTTTGCCATTTCTGTGTTCAATAAACTTGGTCGGTCGTTCATACCCATATTTTCAAGAGACTCACCAATTTCTTCTAAATTTCTTTTTGCTACAGCCATAATTCTTATATTTTATAAGTTTATCTTCTTTTGTTTTATTATTACATGTTTCAACCTACCCTACCAAGATTAGATTTTGATGTTGAACATGCGCTTGATAGCAATTTCGTAATCGATACCTGTACTTGAGTAAGGTGCATATTCGAATATGCTTTGTCCGTGTGCCTGAGCTTCCAGGAACTTTACAGAGCGTCGGATACGGCAAGGCAGAATTAAGTCGCCATGTTTTTCGCCTAAAAGTTTGCTCAACTGCTTGGTAATCTTGGTTCGTTCATCTACCATAACTGGCAGGAGTCCAAGTAATTCCAAATTATCGTTCATGTGGAACTCCTTCACTTCATCCATTACGCTGAGTACTTCACTTACTCCTTTGACAGATAATGCTTCCATCTGTACTGGAATCAAAATCTTGCTCGCAGCAACCAAAGCATTATAAGTGTTCTTGGAAAGTGCTGGAGGACAGTCGATGAAAATGTAGTCGAAATCATCAAATACGTTTTTCAGTCCTTCTCCTGTCATGTCATGGCAATCGTTGTCTTGCAAGCATCCCAGTAATACCGTGTAGCTCTTCATCTGTTCTCTCAGTGAAGGGCCTCCTGGAAGGTGTTGTTCTATATTTTCCATCTGAGCAGATCCTGGAACTGCATATACCCCATTTTTACATTTGTAGACTGGCACACCACTCTGTTTGCACATGGCGTTGTATATGTTATCATATTCGTTATCTCTCACTCCGAAAAGCGAAGAGAGGTTGCATTGTGGGTCTAAGTCTATTACCAGAACCCTGAGATTGTGATTCAACCGGACTATGCCAGAAGCCAGAGACTGCACAGTAGCTGTCTTGCCTACTCCACCCTTGTTGTTCACTACTGCAACAATTTCCTGTAGTTCATGTTTCATATTTCTTTTTTCCTTATTTCACTTTATTGTTTAATTCAATTTACATATATTAGAATTGCTGGCAATTAGAATAAACGGATTGACTTATATTCTTTCGTTCTGAAAGACTAAAAGTCTTATTTCTGGATTATCTAATGTTCTTTAGTTCTAATATTGGTTGCAAAAATAGCCAAAATAGTTGATATAAAAGAATTTATCTTCTTATTTCTTTGTAAATATCCTCTTTTTTATACTTTTCTAACAATCTTCATGAAGAATAAGCATCACTTCGAATGTATTACTAAACGAAAATATGAATATCCTAATAGACGGACAAATTAATTAAACTTATATATGAACTATCTATTAAACATATATTTGTATAGGCTATTATACTAATAAATGATTATACTAACATATTAATAAACATATTTATGTATAATCATATAAACATACGAACAGATAAACTAATATCCGTAAAGACGTATGTTTGAATAGATGAAAATACAAAACTACATTTAAACAAATATACTAAATGCCAGCAATTATAATAATCTAATGATTGGCGAGGTAAACATGTATATTACAAACTTAACATGTTAACGCTTTATAATTCAGCATTTTGATTATCCTTTTTGTAGAATATCTATAATGTACAAAGTTAGAATATTAGTTTAGTCTAATTGCCTAATAAACTAAAATACGTATATTCAATAGGAATAGTTTATATAAGATATGTTAATTTTTCCTCTAAGTGCATACAATCTATTGAAATTTTCAGTATCTTTACAGAGTTAAACGGATGTCGAACCTTTAAAACTATAACATCATGAAAATTGGTATTCCAAAAGAGATTAAGAATAATGAGAACCGTGTTGGAATGACACCAGCAGGAGTAGCAGAATTCATTCGACATGGTCACGAAGTGATGGTTCAGCATACGGCTGGAGAGAACAGCGGATTTGCTGATGAAGCGTATGAAAAGGTAGGAGCCATAATCTTACCCGACATTCAGAGTGTATATCGTGAGGCGGAAATGATAGTAAAGGTGAAAGAGCCTATCGCTGAGGAATATCCACTTATCCATCAAGACCAGCTTGTATTCACTTATTTCCATTTTGCCTGTGACAAGGAACTTACCGATGCCATGCTCAAGAGTGGTGCTGTCTGTCTGGCTTACGAGACTGTGGAGACAGATAACCACCATTTGCCTTTACTCATTCCGATGAGTGAAGTAGCTGGAAGAATGGCCATTATTAATGGTGCTTTTTATCTGCAGAAGACAAAGGGAGGAAAGGGAAAACTGATGAGTGGTGTACCTGGTGTGAACCGCGTCAAGGTTTTGGTACTGGGCGGCGGAACCGTAGGAGAAGCTGCAGCAAGAATGGCTGCAGGAATGGGAGCTGATGTATGGATTACAGATATCAGTTTGCCTCGTCTTCGTCAGTTAGAGATGGAGCTGCCTATCAATGTACACACGCTTTATTCCAACGAGCATAATATTCGTAGAGAATTGACAGATGTGGATATCGTTGTGGGTAGTGTGCTCGTACCAGGTGATAAGGCGCCTCATCTTATCACGAAAGATATGTTGAAATTGATGGAGCCAGGAACAGTACTTGTTGATGTAGCAATTGATCAGGGTGGCTGTTTCGAGACATCGCATCCAACCACACATTCTGATCCGACATATATGGTCGATGGAATCGTTCATTATGCAGTAGCTAATATTCCTGGTGCTGTGCCGAATACCTCTACTACAGCCTTGACCAATGCTACGCTGAAATATGCATTGGCGCTTGCTGATAAGGGTTGGCGAAAGGCTTGCAAGGAGGATAAAGCCCTGTATAGGGGGTTGAATATCGTAAATGGAAAGGTGGTATTCAAGGCCGTAGCGGATGTCTTCGGACTGGAATATGAAGAAATGATACTCTAAGTAGAGTAGGGGAGGGTTCCATAACACAAAAGCTATGGGATCCTCTATCTTGATGCTTTCTTGTTCGATTACTATAAGAAATAAAATAGTTTAGTGCATAAAATATTCCCCGATATGAATCCTCAGTATTCCTGCAGGATTCGTATCGGGGAATTTTGTTGATGAATTGTATGAAGGATAGATTTTCGCGAAATGAAAATCCATCATTGTAACTTTACCATGCCTCCAGTTTATCTGCAATCTCTGGCATCTTATCCTTGGTGAATACAGGATTCTTACCTTCCTTCTTCTGTTGGCGATAGTCTTTCAACAGGAAGACGGCCTGACGGGAAAGCAGGACGATGGCTACGAGATTGCAGAGGGTGAGAAGAGCCATCGTGATATCTGCAAAACTCCATGCAAAATCCAGAGATACTACAGCTCCAACCATCACCATTGCTGCTACAGCAAGACGATAGACAAATACACCCAGCTTGGAGTCCCTGATATATCTCACGTTGGTTTCTCCATAATAATAATTGCCGATGATGCTGCTAAAGGCAAACAGCCATATCATTACCGCAACAAACGGATTGCCGATGCTTCCGATTTCGTGGGTCAGGGCATCCTGGGTGAGTTGAATACTATTTGAAGCCGTAATATCCACACCGCTCACCAGGATAATGAATGCAGTGCAGGAACATACCACCAGCGTATCTGTAAAAACACCCAAAGCCTGTATCAATCCCTGTTTTACAGGATGACTGACTGTAGCTACCGCAGCAGCATTCGGTGCACTACCTTCACCTGCCTCATTACTGAACAGACCTCGCTTGATACCCTGTATCACTGTAACGCCAAGAACTCCGCCAGCAGCCTGATTGAATCCGAAAGCATTCTCAACAATGGTAAGCAGAACCTTTGGCAGACTGGTGATATTCCAAACAACAACACCTACAGCTATCAGAAGATAAATGACAGCCATCACAGGAACCACGGTAGAAGAGAACTTAGCCACTCTATGGATGCCACCGAAGATGATGAGAAGGGTGAGCACAGTGAGGGCAATTCCCATGGTGGCAGGTTCTATGCCAAAAGCCTTCTGCCATGCCAGACAGATGGTATTGCTCTGCACAGAATTATAGGCAAAGCCGAATGTAATGATCATCAGCACGGCAAAAAGAATACCCATCCATCCTTTTCCCAAACCATACTTCATATAATAGGCCGGTCCACCATAGAAAGATGTTTTGCCTTTCCGCTTGTAAAGTTGGGCGAGAGTTGATTCTATGAAAGCTGATGCTGAGCCCAGCAAAGCCAGCATCCACATCCAGAATACGGCTCCCGGTCCACCGATGCTGATAGCAGTAGCCACACCGGCAAGGTTACCGGTGCCAATACGGCTAGCCAATGCTACCACAAAAGCCTGGAAGGAAGAAATGTGTTTCATTTCTCCATCCACTTTCACCTCCATCGACAGTTCATCGTGTCCTATCTCTTCCGGTTGTACCTTGTCGGGATGAATCAGCAGCCTGATCATCTCTCTGATTAGGCGGAACTGGACGAAACGGGTACGCCAAGTGAAAAACAGGGCACAGCATATCAAGACGGTGATGATGATATACGACCAAAGAAAATCGCTAACCTGAACTAAAATGTTTTGTATTGAATCTATCATTTATCTATTTAAAACTTCTTATTTCTTTACTTTTTTATAACCTTCAGAACCTGGTCTGCAATACTTTTCATTCCCTTGATAGTAGGGTGACCGTTTTTCTTGTCAATATCATGAAGAGCAATGACAGGAACCTGATATTTGTTGCAGATCTTTTTTACCGACTCATTGATTACATCCTTGAGTTCAGAATTTAAGATGAAATATACCTCTACATTAGGATAATGCTGTCGTATATCAGAAAGCAGCTTGGTCATGGCTGGGCGGAAACAATACAAATCTGCGCGCTTCCAGTCGCTATACTGATAGTTGCCGAGCGGGGCATCAGCCCAGTTGTCATTCGTAGCACCGCAAATCAGGATGATATCCGGATTGCCAAGAAGAGAACTTCGGGTGATGAAAGAACGGTCGGTATAATCTTCGTCACGATAGCCAGTGTTGCAGATGGTAGCACCAGAATAGGAATTGATATTTCCCATTTTATAGCCTCCTTCCTTGATAACTTGCCACCACCAGGTTTGCTCAACCTTGTTTACATCTGTAGTTTCTGGTGGAGTAGTAGGTGAGTACCAGGTGGCATAACCCTTAGGAATGAACCCCTCGAAAGTGGAATACGAGTCACCGAGAACGGCAACGGTCTGCTTCACCTGTGCCATGAGCGGCATGAAGGTGAGCATAATGAAAGAAATGATAATCGTAAATCTTTTCATGATGCTTGTTCTTGTTTTAATGCTTCTTATGTAATTCTGCTGCAAAAGTAATATAAATATGTGAATAGACAAAAATTATCGGAGGAAAATTCATCTTTCTGTTTCTATTTTTGTCTAAAACTAAGCATGATTTGAGTTATACCATAATTTAATCATGTGCGCGCTCTAGCGCATATGCACTCGAGCGCAAGCATGCATATATATAATAATGTATACACAATAAATCGCCATGCTAAAATCTTTATATATGTTAAATACTTGCTAAAAAAGCAACTTTTTTGCGAAAAGATTTGGTGGAATGAAAAATAGTTAGTACTTTTGCACTCGCTTTTGAGAAATGCGGTTTCTCTTAGCAACTAAAGAAAGAGTTCTTTGAAAGATTTTACATAAACAGACAAGTAGTACAAGAAGCGGTTAACTTCTTAGAAATAAGAAAGTTGACTGGGTAAAAGAAACGAACCGTCAAGCAATTGACAAGTCAGGTTTACTAAGCTTCAATAAACGAAAAAGGATATTCGTCCTAAGTACAGACAACAAACACCGACTTTCTTCTTCGGAAGAAATGAAGTAAAAATGATATTTTACAATGGAGAGTTTGATCCTGGCTCAGGATGAACGCTAGCTACAGGCTTAACACATGCAAGTCGAGGGGAAACGATATTGGAAGCTTGCTTCCGATAGGCGTCGACCGGCGCACGGGTGAGTAACGCGTATCCAACCTGCCCACCACTTGGGGATAACCTTGCGAAAGTAAGACTAATACCCAATGACGTCTCTAGAAGACATCTGAAAGAGATTAAAGATTTATCGGTGATGGATGGGGATGCGTCTGATTAGCTTGTTGGCGGGGTAACGGCCCACCAAGGCGACGATCAGTAGGGGTTCTGAGAGGAAGGTCCCCCACATTGGAACTGAGACACGGTCCAAACTCCTACGGGAGGCAGCAGTGAGGAATATTGGTCAATGGACGAGAGTCTGAACCAGCCAAGTAGCGTGCAGGAAGACGGCCCTATGGGTTGTAAACTGCTTTTATAAGGGAATAAAGTGAGTCTCGTGAGACTTTTTGCATGTACCTTATGAATAAGGACCGGCTAATTCCGTGCCAGCAGCCGCGGTAATACGGAAGGTCCGGGCGTTATCCGGATTTATTGGGTTTAAAGGGAGCGTAGGCCGGAGATTAAGCGTGTTGTGAAATGTAGACGCTCAACGTCTGCACTGCAGCGCGAACTGGTTTCCTTGAGTACGCACAAAGTGGGCGGAATTCGTGGTGTAGCGGTGAAATGCTTAGATATCACGAAGAACTCCGATTGCGAAGGCAGCTCACTGGAGCGCAACTGACGCTGAAGCTCGAAAGTGCGGGTATCGAACAGGATTAGATACCCTGGTAGTCCGCACGGTAAACGATGGATGCCCGCTGTTGGCCTGAATAGGTCAGCGGCCAAGCGAAAGCATTAAGCATCCCACCTGGGGAGTACGCCGGCAACGGTGAAACTCAAAGGAATTGACGGGGGCCCGCACAAGCGGAGGAACATGTGGTTTAATTCGATGATACGCGAGGAACCTTACCCGGGCTTGAATTGCAGAGGAAGGATTTGGAGACAATGACGCCCTTCGGGGCCTCTGTGAAGGTGCTGCATGGTTGTCGTCAGCTCGTGCCGTGAGGTGTCGGCTTAAGTGCCATAACGAGCGCAACCCCTCTCCTTAGTTGCCATCAGGTTAAGCTGGGCACTCTGGGGACACTGCCACCGTAAGGTGTGAGGAAGGTGGGGATGACGTCAAATCAGCACGGCCCTTACGTCCGGGGCTACACACGTGTTACAATGGCAGGTACAGAGAGACGGTCCCTTGCAAAACGGATCAAATCCTTAAAGCCTGTCTCAGTTCGGACTGGGGTCTGCAACCCGACCCCACGAAGCTGGATTCGCTAGTAATCGCGCATCAGCCATGGCGCGGTGAATACGTTCCCGGGCCTTGTACACACCGCCCGTCAAGCCATGAAAGCCGGGGGCGCCTAAAGTCCGTGACCGTAAGGAGCGGCCTAGGGCGAAACTGGTAATTGGGGCTAAGTCGTAACAAGGTAGCCGTACCGGAAGGTGCGGCTGGAACACCTCCTTTCTGGAGAGACGAATATATTTAGTGATTAGTGATTAATTATTATTGATTATCCCTTCACTTATATTTATTGAGATAGTGACTGATTAAAGTTCGCTTCTCTTCTTGTACGCACCATCTGTTTAATTAAATAGGAGACTGGGATTCCTTATACATTATATATATAGGGATGGCTCAAGCAAAATGGTTCAACTCCACAATCTCCACTCTAAGGTTGAGTAAGACAAGTGAATTCTTCACTCTTCACTTAAAAAGATCTTTGACATATTGACACAAGCAAAACTGTAAGTAATGAACTTTAGTTCAGACTAAAGTAAATCAAATCGCAAGATGAGATTTCACTTTGTTAGAATACAGCTGAAAGTATGAGCTACTTATTCGTTATTCGGAAACGAGTAACAAGAATACAGTCGTAAAGAAAGTAAGAAAGGGCGTATGGCGGATGCCTAGGCTCACGGAGGCGATGAAGGACGTGATAAGCTGCGATAAGCTTCGGGTAGGTGCAAATAACCCTTGATCCGGAGATTTCCGAATGGGACAACCTAGCCGTCTGAAGGACGGTTACTCTTACCAGTGTAAGAGAGCTAACGCAGGGAACTGAAACATCTTAGTACCTGCAGGAAGAGAAAATAAATGAATGATTCCCCCAGTAGTGGCGAGCGAACGGGGAACAGCCCAAACCAGTGGCGTCGCAAGGCGTGGCTGGGGTTGTAGGACCGCGACATTGTACTGAAATGGTGAGTGGAAGTATCTGGAAAGTTACATCACAGAAGGTGATAATCCTGTACACGAAGCCAGATCAGGCATAGCGGTATCCTGAGTAACGCGGGACACGAGGAATCCTGCGCGAATCTGCCGGGACCATCCGGTAAGGCTAAATACTCCCGTGAGACCGATAGCGAACGAGTACTGTGAAGGAAAGGTGAAAAGAACCCCGAGCAGGGGAGTGAAATAGTTCCTGAAACCATACGCCTACAAGCGGTCGGAGCACAGCAATGTGTGACGGCGTGCCTTTTGCATAATGATCCTACGAGTTACCGTCACTGGCGAGGTTGAGTGTCATGAGACACGTAGCCGCAGTGAAAGCGAGCCTGAAGAGGGCGCACAGTCAGTGGGGGTAGACGCGAAACCAAGTGATCTACACTTGGCCAGGATGAAGTCCCGGTAACACGGGATGGAGGTCCGCACCAATAAGCGTTGAAAAGCTTCTGGATGAGCCGAGTGTAGGAGTGAAAGGCCAATCAAACTTGGAGATAGCTCGTACTCCCCGAAAGGCATTTAGGTGCCGCGTCGGATGGTCACCGTGAGAGGTAGAGCGACCGATAGGACAAGAGGGCTTCACCGCCTATCGAGTCCTGACGAACTCCGAATGCTCACGGTCTGCAGTCCGGCAGTAAGGGGGCGGGTGCTAAGGTCCGTCCCCGAGAGGAGAAGAATCCAGACCGCCGTCTAAGGTCCCGGAGTTCTGCCTGAGTTAGTCTAACGAAGTCTGGTCCCTATGACAGCTAGGATGTTGGCTTGGAAGCAGCCATTCATTCAAAGAGTGCGTAACAGCTCACTAGTCGAGGGTCCGGGCATGGATAATAATCGGGTATAAGGCAGACACCGAAGGCGCGGGATAGCAATTTTAAAAGTATCGGTAGGGGAGCATACTCACAGCGTCGAATGGTGTACGTAAGTTATCCTGGAGCGGTGAGTAAAGCAAATGTAGGAATAAGTAACGATAAGGAGGGTTAGATTCCCTCCCGCTGTAAGACCAAGGTTTCCCGGGCAATGCCAATCAGCCCGGGGTCAGTCGGGTCCTAAGTCTAAGCCGAACGGCGATGGCGATGGCAGAGACGGTTAATATTCCGTCACTGCCGCATGGGGCGACGTGGAGACGGAGCAGTGAAACCACCGCGGGGCGACGGAAGTCCCCGTTGAAGGGTGTAGGCGTTGAGGATGGCAGGCAAATCCACCATCCGAGCTGAACCTGACAGTACGGAGTCCTCCTCGGAGGAATCTGATAGTGTGGGTAATCATACTCCCGAGAAAATCCGCTAAGCTTAACCCATGCGGCACCCGTACCGCAAACGGACACACGTGGTCGGGTAGAACATACTAAGGCGTTGAGAGATTCATGGTTAAGGAACTAGGCAAATTGACCCTGTAACTTCGGGATAAAGGGTCCTCGTGATGAGCGAGGCGCAGAGAATAGGTCCAGGCAACTGTTTAACAAAAACACAGGGCTGTGCAAACTCGAAAGATGACGTATACAGCCTGACACCTGCCCGGTGCCGGAAGGTTAAGAGGAGATGTCACTCGCAAGAGGAAGCATTGAATTGAAGCCCCGGTAAACGGCGGCCGTAACTATAACGGTCCTAAGGTAGCGAAATTCCTTGTCGGGTAAGTTCCGACCTGCACGAATGGTGTAATGATCCGGACGCTGTCTCAACCATGAGCTCAGTGAAATTGTAGTATCGGTGAAGATGCCGATTACCCGCGATGGGACGAAAAGACCCCGTGAACCTTTACTACAGCTTAGCATTGACCTTGGTCATCCGATGTGTAGGATAGGCCGGAGGCTTCGAAGCGGGAGCGCCAGCTTTCGTGGAGCCATCCTTGAAATACGGCCCTTTGGCTGTCTGAGGTCTAACGCGCAGTTGCGCGGACACTGCTTGGTGGGTAGTTTGACTGGGGTGGTCGCCTCCAAAAGCGTAACGGAGGCTTCCAAAGGTGCCCTCGGGTCGATTGGTAACCGACCTCAAAGAGTGCAATGGCATAAGGGCGCTTGACTGGGAGGCAGACATGCCGAGCAGGCAGGAAACTGGGGCATAGTGATCCGGCGGATGTGTATGGAAACTCCGTCGCTCAAAGGATAAAAGGTACTCCGGGGATAACAGGCTGATCCCCCCCAAGAGCTCATATCGACGGGGTGGTTTGGCACCTCGATGTCGGCTCGTCACATCCTGGGGCTGGAGAAGGTCCCAAGGGTTGGGCTGTTCGCCCATTAAAGTGGCACGCGAGCTGGGTTCAGAACGTCGTGAGACAGTTCGGTCTCTATCTATCGTGGGCGTGGGAGTTTTGAGTGGTGCCGTCACTAGTACGAGAGGACCGTGATGGACAGACCTCCGGTTTACCAGTTGTGCCGCCAGGCGCACCGCTGGGTATCTGAGTCTGGATTGGATAAGCGCTGAAAGCATCTAAGTGCGAAGCCAGCCGCAAGATGAGAACTCCATTGAGGGTCGTCAGAGACGATGACGTTGATAGGATGCAGGTGTAAAGACAGCGATGTCAAAGCCGAGCATTACTAATTGCCCGAACACTTTCTTTATGAAAGTTCATAGTTTCAACTGTATTTTCAGTTCATTATCTTGTTTTGCTTGTGTGCAAATACGTCATAACCCATTATCAGGTGGTTATTGCGGTGAGGTCCCACCTCTTCCCATTCCGAACAGAGAAGTTAAGCTCACTTGCGCCGATGGTACTGCAATGCAATGCGGGAGAGTAGGTAGCCGCCTCCTTTTATCAAGAGCCTCAGATTTCGAAAGATTTCTGAGGCTTTTTTGTTTGTATGCTCGGCATGAGCTTATTCTAATGGGTGCAAGTCCCTAATGAGCCCTAAGTAAGCAGTCACTTAGGGCCGTCTTGCGTACGTTAATAAAAATATATACCTTTGCCCCGAATTTTAAATTTGGGACAAAATGAATATAAACGAAGAAGGCAAGTACTATGCCTCAATGGTTCGTAAGTTTCGAACCGAGTACAAGAGCAAGAACCTTCATGGGTTCTGTAAAGAACAAAATGTAAGCTATACCAAGATGCTTCATTGTTTGCGTAACGCTTCTTATCGCAAGCCAAGTGCCACGCCTGTGAGTTCAGATGAAGAGCAGGGCTTGCATCCATTGGTCGTAGAACCTGCAGATTCTGTCACGATAGAACCAGCAGTTTTACCTGTTGAGCAAGATGTGGATTTGTTGCTTGATGATATCGAGTTGAACTTTGGTAGTAAGATTAGCTTGCACATAGGTAGCTGTTCCAAGTCTGCTTTGGTTTCACTGATCAAGGAAATGGAGGGAACGCTATGCTGAGTTTATCAAGTGTTTTTAATTATTATCTGTGCAGTGAACCCGTAACCTTGCGTTATCGCCATGCTGGTTTGCGCAATTATATCAAGAGTCAACTCCATCGTGATCCAACTAATGGAGACATTTATATCTTCCTTTCAAGGGACAGTCATCGTGTTCGCATCTATTATTTTCATCATCAAGGCGAGATTCTTACCGAAAAGATACTCCATTCCAACCATTTCGTCGAGCCAGTCTTCGATGAGAAAAAGGGATGCTATCATATCTCATGGGAGAGCTTTGTCTATCTGGTTGAAGGAATTGTTCTAAAAGACCGTAAGGTTGCTTTTAACGACCTGAATGATGAAAATGACGAAGAATTGGGTATGGATATTGAAGAGCCTGCCCAAGGAAAAATAGTCGAAAAAGAACTCTTAAAAGAAGCTATTTAATATATAATATTTAACATAAAATATTGATATTCAATACTTTATAATTTTGCTATCTCAAATATTTTTAGTATCTTTGCAGTATGAAATCAGAAGAGAAATCCATACAGGCTATAAGTGCGCAAGCGCATAGCGAGGCAGCTGACAACAGGTTGCTCCGCAAGAAACTCCAGGCTCGTGACAAACGGGTGGTGGAGCTTGAGGCTATGGTTTCTAACCTGAACAAGCAGCTTTGTGAAAAGGTAGATCAATTGAATAACATGATGCAAAAACTTGTGTCATTCATGACTGGTAATAGAGAGGTTAATCTTTCAGACTCTCTTCGTGAAGCTGTAGTTGCGGGTGTGCGTGCTGAGTTTGAGGCACGTGAACAAAAACTAAAGGAAACATATGCTAGTGAGTTGGAGAAACTTACTTCTGATTTCAATGCTCGCTTGGCAGCTAAGCAGAATGAGATAAATCAGTTGAAAGGCATAAATGATGGGGATAATCCGACAACCACCAGCTTCATGTCATCAAGGACGCAGAGATTATAGGAAAATACTCCGATGCAAGTTGGGTGTTAAAATGGTAAGAAAGGAGATTATTTATGTCACTAAAGAAGATATTCAGATGCCAGGATTGTGGGTACGAGACCGAAATATATGAGGGACGTGGCTTCATGGGACAGCATATCGAAGCCATGTCTTTTCCTGACTGCAGAAACATAGTACCTCTTGTGGTGGGTGGAGTAATTGGTGATGCTGCACCTAATTTCAATTCTCTTGTAGGAAGGTTATGTCTAAGATGTGGTTCTGACAGGATTCACAGGTGGGATATGCATACTTGCCCAAAGTGCGGGGGCAAGATACAACCCACTGGCGAAGAAGAGTTCTGGACATGAAAATTCTAGCCTATATTTACCTCTTTGATATTTTGCTGAAAATTACTTCTCCTCAAGCCCACTGTGAGGGGATGAAGGATAACAGGATAGCCATCGCAATCAAGTTGACCGGCATGGGCTGACGTTGCTATACGGAGTGCTATATCAATTGGATTCATTGTTAATTATGTCATTCTATGTTTATAATATTGTCGTATCTCTTGCCTTGCTAGTCCTGGAATGATCGCCTGCATGAAAGATACGCTTGCCTGCAACTTCTACTATCCAAGACACACCGCTATCATTACTACCGGCTGCAACTATCTTTATATTTTTGTCGCACCATGATTTTCCCTTTACCATCAAGACGTCAGCTTCGTCCTTTTGGCATCTGTGATGTCTGAAGATATCCTTGGAGAGTATATTAGGTAAAAGAGGTATGCAAAAAATAAAAGATAGATTATTATGCTGATATTATTGGCAAATGCAAAAATCATGTTTGATAAGGCAGACAGGAAGCTTATGATAAATAAGAATGTTTGCAGTACACCCTATTGAGAGGAATCACTATAGACATCTTATAGTTCGTTGTCTAGGATTTCCATCATTTCTGCAGCTGTAATCACTTGCGGTTCTTTTGGAAAGTGTTTGAGATTTCCTGTTACTAAGAAGGAGTCTTCCTTGCTCAGGCAGACTTCGTAGAAGACTCGGTCGTCCTCATCTGGCATTTCGCCAGCATAAGGAAAACGGGACGAATCAATTCCGTTTTGTTTTACAAGTTCTATAACTGTCAGATTTGGTCGTCTGACAACTTGAATTTTGCGCGATGAAGCACTTCATCGTATTCTTTTATAATGTCATCATTATATAAAGGTATAATACGATGAAGGAACAAACTTTCAAGAACTCTTGCTGTTGAAGCATTTGAGTTGTGGGTGATAAGGGCTGATACAAATATGTTTGTATCAATGACTGCATATACCATTGCGTTCTTTTCTTAATCGTCTGACTTCTCTGATTTCTTCATTGATTTCATCAAGCGTGAGCTCTGGGGTTTCACCTCTTTCTGCTTTAGCTCTAAGTTGCTTGAACGCAGCCTTTGCTTTCGCAGTCACTTCATCTTCTTCTTCATTCTTTGCCTGAATGGAGAATGGAATGCTCTTACTGCGAATTACTGCCTTAACAAAGATGTTAATGGCGGTATTCGCACTCATACCGAACTGTTCGCAGAGTTTATCAAACTGTGCTTTCTGCTGGTTGTCCATACGGACTGTCATTGCTGTCTGTGCCATAAGCCTAAAATGTTTAATTAATAATCATTCTGATTGCAAATATACATCATTATGACGTAAAATATTGAGATAGTATTAATAATTTAATAAAGATTAATAGTTGAATGAATGATATATGCGTAAGGGCACTAGGTTTAAGAGTGGCTAAGCTCATATTGACATTATTACTGACAGCAAGGTTGCTTTAATTCATCTAATTATTCGTTTTTAAAAAAGGGCTAGCCCCATAATCAGGACTAGCCCCCAGTTTTAATTATTTTCTCGATGCAATGAATGTATCTTGAAAGCTGCATAGCACTTCAAGAAAGATTACTTAACCTCAATGTGCTTAACATCGTCTTTCTTCTCCTCCTTGGCTGTCTTAGGAATCTCAACCTTCAAGACACCGTCACTGACCTCAGCGGAAATCTTCTCCTGATCAGCATCCTCAGGCAAAGCATAACTCTGAGAGTAGCTGCTGTAAGAGAACTCACGACGCAAGTAATGCTCTTCCTTCTTCTCCTCCTTCTTCTCATCCTTGTTCTCGATGGATACATTCAGATAGCCATCCTTATCGATGTTCATCTTGACCATATCTTTCTTCAAACCAGGAGCTGCAACCTCCATCGTATAAGCTGTAGCACTTTCCTTGACGTTGACTGCAGGAGCTGTTGCGTTCATGCGTGGCATCAAGCTTGTATCAAAGAAGTTGTCATTAAACCAACTGTTCAACCAATTTGAAACACTGTTATTTCTACGAGCTAACAACATCATGTAAAACCTCCAAATTCTATTTTTCTCGTCCTCTCTTCGCCTTCCGGCTCAGTCGGGATTTCTCATTGTTTTTAATTTATCCTTTTTAATAACGATTGCTTCGGCTTACGAGGCTCAAGGATTTCTAGAAACCCTCAACTGTCATTATTTAGGGTTCTTATCGTTCCCCTTGCCCTTTCGGCTTCGGCTTTCACTCTATGTAGGAGCAAGTTACGTGCCAACCCGGTTTATAGATTTGGAGTAAACAGTTTTTGCCAATTTTGACTAAAGATTCTGCAAAATTGACAACAATGGATAATTAATTTAAACTTTGCTGCTAAAACTTCATGCTTTTTAAACCTGTTTTTCAATCCATGCCATCAGTACTGCTACAGCATACTGCTGTTCTTCTCCTGTCAGCTGTCTTCCGGCAGGTATATGATGCCATTTGAAGAAACAACCACGGCAACAGCAGCCTGTAGCATGCTGGGCAATGAATACAGGATGCCCTCTCATAGGCGTCTGCTTGCCGTCATTGGGAATCACGGCAGGAGCAAGGCGTTTGGCAACGAAATCCACCGCATGCTTACGGATGGTAGCCAAACCCTTTTCTGCAATATATTCCTTATCCTTCTTCGAGAGATGGAAACGGCTGCGAAAAGCTGATTTGGAAAGTCTTTCAAACAAATCAGTCAAGTCATACTCTTTGTCTGGAGAAGTTTCGCTTTCCATGTCTTCTGAAGAGATAGGGTCTTTCTGATGATCCTCTTTCTCCTCAGGAAACAAATTGAGTTCTACATATTTTGCTTGGTTTACTTTTGATTCTTTTTTCATTTCTATTAGCCTCCTATATCTAGGAATCTCCTATTAATATTAATGGATATCAGACTCTTACGCTGCAATTTCATTACTTCTTGAATTTTCATACCAAGTAGTGTATTATATTGTACTTTTCCTACAAAGTTAACAAAAAAATCTAGATTACGCTAGAAAAGGTGTAATATATTGTTCTTTTTATAAAAAATTATAAGTTCCTGAGATTTATTTTGATTTTTTGCCTTTGAATATTGTTTTTTTCTTAACTTTGCATGCACAATTCATTATAGAATAGCAGTTTATAGTTTACAGTTGATTTCGTGGTTATTTGATGATAAGTTGCAGATTTCTTGTTAATTGCTTGGTGGTTTCGAGAAAAAAGTGTAACTTTAGCGGCAAAGTTGAACGTTTAATTGAAATAGAATGGAACAGACTGTATTTAACCCTGCTCTGATGAAGATTCTTCAAATGATGTCTTATATCAAGACTCCACAGGAATTAGATAATCTTGAAAATGTTCTCTCTCAATACTTTGCAAAGAAGGTTGATGAGGGGATTGATGAGTTGTGCGATAATGGAAGTATAACTCTTGATACCATAGAGAGCTGGGGTAATGAACATTTACGTACTTCTGGCAAATGAGAAAGATAGTTCTTGATACTAATTGCTTATTGATGAGCCTTCCAAGGATAAGCCCTTATCGTAAGATTTCGTGGAGTTATTATTGCGGAATCAAGGAAATAATCATCTTAATTAATAGTTTAAGATGTCGTAACTGTTGATTATAATAAGTAGCAGAAGGAACTCATCTCGGTCTTCTTCAAGTCTTTACGACCCCTTCGGTTCCCCTCACAAGGGACAGAAACCCTTCTCGAAATGGGAAGGATGTAACCGCCCTTAGTGCTGCTTTTTCTAAAATCATCCCGTCCCTCTTTGTTGATAAAGCGAGCTGCACTCGGCAATTTGAAAGCAAGCTTTCATTGCACTCATTGGCATCGCTTTTTTCCATTAAAGAGGGCTTTTTCGAAAACCTACCCGTCCTTCCTTACCCTTAAGGAAGGCTCCACCTCTCATCTCGGTCTTCTCCCCTTAGGGAAGAAGAGGGAAACCGCCCTACTCGGTGCTCAGAACCGCTACGCTCTAAGGTTGGCGGACCAAAGCGGTCTTCGCCATGTTGTGCGGGATGGACCGCCTGGGAATAGCAGTTTATAGTTTACAGTTAATAGTTTATTGTTTACAGTTGATTTTGTAGCAATTCGTTGATAACTTGCAGATTTCTTGTGATTTTCTTTATCGGTTTCGAGAAAAAAGCGTAACTTTGGCGGCTGAATGTTGAACTAGAATAAATAGGAGGAAGAATATATGGATACAACAAAATTAACAAGAGAAGAGGCTCTACGCCGTTGGAATGCTTCTAAGGAAAACAAACGTAAAATGGTGGAGAAACTGGAGAACTTGGTTCGCAAAAGCTGTCTGGAACGTACTGGTAAAGAACCTATAGGGGTAGAAGTATGGTAGTAGAAAAAATGTCTCTGGCTGTGGTTAATGACAATTCCATAATTCTGATTTTTAAGAATTCGGATGCAAAGGTAAATACTTAATGTGTTGAAAAGCAGTTTTATCATCCATCTAACTATTAATCTTTATTAATTATACATAGAGATATACCATATATATGAAATATATTATGTATCTTTGCACCAAAGTAGAACCATTTAAATAAATACACTTATGAGTACAGTTTCAGTAACACCTTCTAAAAGAAAGATCATTGACTTAAAAGATGATACTTTTAAGACTCTATCCATTATGGCTATTCAGAAGGGAACCAACCTCAAAAACTATATTGAGGATATACTCAATGGCATAGCCGAAGATTACGAAGACGCAAAGCTCTATGCTAAATTAAGAAAAGAGCAGCCAGAGGGTCTCATCCGTGCCAACAAAGAAGAACAAGAAGATTTTGAAAAGTGGTTAGGCGTATGAATGTCGAATTTTCCAAAGCCTTTGTCAAAGCTTCCAAACGTCTTTCAGGCAAGATGCTCGATTCTTTAAGACGTACGATAGTAGAAGTTAAAGCAGCCAAAGGTATTCAAGATATCTCTGACTGCAAGAAACTTGTTGGGTATCGTAATATATATAGAATTCGTTTAGGTGACTATAGAGCACTATTTACTCTAGAAATTGAGTTTTCTGGCGATACTATATTCTTTCAATATCTTGCTCCACGAGGCGAAGCCTATGGTAAAAAGATGAAAACAGAACTTAAACGAATAGACAAAGAATAATTATATTATTCTGTCTCCAATGTATCTCCACCATTAGCATGGCGGTCCCAGAAGATATTCAGATGCCAGGATTGTGGGTACGAGACCGAAGTATATGAGGGACGTGGCTTCATGGGACAGCATATCGAAGCCATGTCTTGTCCTGACTGCAGAAAATTAGCCTCCTATATCTAGGAATCTCCTATTCATATTAATGGATATCAGACTCTTCCGATGCAGATGCTTTGTTTACCCTGGGTTGTGGGTTGGGTACGAAGCCAAGAATGGCAACCAGACAACTCATCAAAGGACTGATGATGTTGAAGAAGCAGAAGGGGAGATAGACAAGTGTCGGAATACCAAGAACCGTACTCTGCGTCATACCGCAGGCTGTCCATGGAACCAATACGCTCGTTACGGTAGCGCTATCCTCTGTACTTCGGCTCAAGAGTTCCGGACGGTAGCCTCGTTCGGCATATTCATCCTTATAGATAGATGCATTCATAATAATGCTCAAGAACTGGTCACCCATAACGAGATTGAGCAAGACGCCTGATGTCACGGTGCTGCAGACAAGTGATACGGTGCTGTGGATGCTTTTCAGGAGCATGTGGGTAATGGCGTGGAGCATGCCGCTGGCTACCATACATGAACCGAAACACATGGCACAGAGGATAAGCCAGATGGTATTGAGCATGCCAACCATACCTCGGGTGGCTACGAGATCATTGATGTTCACCATACCGCAATCTACCTGGGTATGGGTATAGCAGGTGGTCATGATTCCTTCAAAGAGGCTTTTGGCAGAGATGCTGTCTTCACCTGCTATCCCTACAAGTACTTCCGGCTGGAGAATGAGGGCACAGATGCATGCTGAAAGGGCTGAAAGAAGAAGTGTGATGAGAGATGGCGTCTTGCGGTAGATGAGCCATCCTGTAAAAGCCGGAACCAGCATCGTAAACAGAGAGATATTGAATCCATGGCTCAGACCGGTAAGATACTGGCTGATATCCACTGGCTTGGAATCATAACAGAGTCCGATGATGAGATAGAGTACCAGCGAGAGCAGGATGCTTGGTATGGTAGTATAGAGCATATAGCGGATATGTGAGAAGAGATCCGCTCCGGCTATACTCGAAGCAAGGACGGTGGTATCGCTCATTGGCGAGAGTTTATCCCCGAAATAGGCACCGGAGATAATGGCTCCAGCGGTGTAGGGGGCTGGTATTCCCAGGGCATCACCGATTCCCATCAGAGCAATACCGATGGTGGCAATAGTGGTCCATGAGGTTCCCGTCATCACAGAAATGATGCTGGAGATGATGCATGCGCAGGGAAGGAAAAAGGTTGGCGACATGATCTGTACACCATAATATATCAATGTGGGTACCACACCACTGATCATCCAGGTAGCTGACATCATTCCGATGAGCAGCAGGATCAGGATAGATACTCCGGCATCGCCCACGGTCTTTTTGATCATCTCTTCAAAGATATTCCATTTCATCCTATAGATGCCCATACCGAGTGCTACACAAACGGCTGTGGCTATCATGAGGGCCACCTGAGAGGCACCAGCCAGGGCATCATCAGGGAAGATTTTGACAACCAGGACGATGAGGGTGATAAGTACTGCCAGCGGTATGACAGAAATAAAAGGATGTGGTTCAACCGGCTGCAGAGACGAGCAGGATGCCTGATTCTCTGCAGCTTGAGATTTCTGTTTCTTTTCTTCTTGTTCCATTTGTTAATATTCTCTTATCATTTTAGTTTTTCATTTACTTTGCGTTTTCATCCGTTTCTTCAACGCTTTTCTTCTGTGTATTCGGCAAGAATCCTGCTATGATGCCGAGCAATGGCAGGAAGGCACTCACCTGGAAGATAAACTCGATGCTCGTCTTGTCTGCTAACCAGCCGAAGAAAGCAGAGCCCAAACCTCCCAAACCAAACATCAGTCCGAAGAAAATGCCGGCTATCAGTCCTACTTTATCTGGCATCAGGTCGGTGGCATATACCACGATGGAAGAGAAAGCCGAGGCAATGATCAATCCTGACAGGAAGGTAAAGATGATGGTCCACGTGAAGTTGACGAAAGGCATGGCGATGGCGAAAGGTGCTGCTCCCAGAATGGAAAACCAGATGACATACTTTCTGCCGAACTTGTCACCTAGCATTCCTCCTGCCACAGTTCCTATGGCAAAGGCTGCAAGGAACACGAAGAGACACAGCTGTGAAGTCTGTACCGAGACACCGAACTTATCCATCAGGAAGAAGGTGAAGTAGCTCGTGATGCATGCCGTATAGAAATACTTGGAGAACACGAGCATGATGAGGATAAACAGTGCCCAATACTTCACCCTTTTAGAAATATGGGTATTGAGAAGCGGTTGTTTCTGCGGATGGTTCACCACGTAAGCCAGTCGTGCCTTGTACCAGACTCCCAATCTTACCATGATGATGGCAGCGAGGAGGGCTGCAAGGGCAAACCAGGAGATGGCATGCTGTCCGAAAGGCAGGATGATGATGGCAGCCAGCAGCGGACCTACTGCCGATCCGCCATTGCCGCCCACCTGAAAGATAGATTGTGCCAGACTCTTCTTGCCTCCCGATGCCATCTGTGCCACTCTTGAAGCTGTGGGATGAAACACGGATGAGCCCAAACCTACGACGCTCACAGCCAGGAGAATCAGAAAATAATTCTCGGCAAAAGCCAGCAGGAGCAAGCCCACCAAGGTGAAGCACATGCCGAGGGAAAGAGCATAGGGACGGGGATGCTTGTCAGCATAAAGCCCCGTAAAAGGTTGCAGGATAGAAGACGTCATCTGGAAGACCAGCGTGATGATACCTATCTGTGCAAACGAGAAGTCGAACTTATCCTTCACAATCGGATAGATGGAAGGGATAATCGACTGAATCATATCATTCAAGAAATGGGAAATGCTACAGATGATGAGCATGGAATATACCGTACCCTCTACCATCTTAGGATTTCCCTTGATTTTACTACCTATTGACTTGATGTTCATTGTATTAATTTAAATTATTATTTTTCATACAGTTCTATCGGCAAACCATCTGGATTGCTGAAGAACACAAATCATTTCATTACTTCTTGAATTTTCATGCCAAGTAGTGCTTTTCGTGCAAAGGTAACTAAAATTTCCAGATTACGCAAGAAAAGGTCCTATATAATATTCTTTTTATAAAAAATTATTATTTCATGGAATTTTTCTTGGTTAGTACTTTCCCATTTTCTAAGGGTGATTATGATAAATAGACGGTACGTATATATCAGTTTGGAATTTGTACTACGGAAATATGCGGGTGTCAAATATTGTTTCTTAATTATCGCAATTTCCGTATTTTCAATCTAGAAGGTCATGATGATAAAAATCTTTTGGTTTGATAGCGTATTACTTGCTCTCTGCAAGACGAATCACCTATAGTTGTACGACCGTAAGGCTACAGTTGTACGACTACAGAATTCCGGATTTCCGAAGAAATTAGTGAGATTTATAACACGTTGAATATCTGACGATTACGAATTTCGCCATATTTCCAATATTCTTCAAGAAATATTTTCCGAGTGGAAATTCGTGATTTTCAGAGGATTTAAATCATGATTTTGTAAAAAAAAATAAGCCTGGTCTACTGACGGAACATGACATCTGTATAATGACCACTTAGACCTGAAATAGGGCTATTTTTGATTAATTAATAGTTATTTTACTCACATTTTAGCAAATATCATTACTTTTGCAATCTGTATGGTTATACCCGTCGACTCACAGACGGGTAAACTGACAGAAGTAAAATAGAAACAGAATAAAGAAATTAGTTTAAATTAGACACGTAATATTAAGAATATGATTTCATTTGAAAGTGATTACAACAATGGTATGCTGCCAGAGATTCTAGAAGCTCTTGGCAAGACAAACGGTGATAAAACATCTGGTTATGGTTTTGATCCATACTCAGAATCTGCAAAAGAGAAAATCCGCAAGGCTGTGGACAATGAGAATGCAGAAGTGTTCTTCCTGATAGGCGGTACGCAGACCAACACTACGGTCATTGATTCCGTCCTCATGGGATGCGAAGGAGTAATCTGTGTGGAAACCGGTCATATCGAGGTACATGAATCAGGAGCAGTAGAAGCTTTCGGGCATAAGGTCATTACCCTGCCAGGAAAAAACAGCAAGCTGACAACCGGCACCCTGTCAGCCTATATGGATTCCTTCCTAGCCGACGAATCGCATCCTCACATGGTACAGCCAGGCATGGTTTATATCTCGATGCCGACTGAGTTCGGAATGGTCTACACCAGAGAAGAACTGGCTGCGCTGTATGCAACCTGCCAGAAATATGACCTCCGTCTCTTCATCGATGGTGCACGACTGGGATACGGTCTGGTTTCAGCGGCATGCGACTACGACTTGCCATTCCTTGCAAAACATTGTGATGCATTCTATATCGGTGGAACCAAGGTGGGTGCCATGATGGGAGAAGCTGTGGTATTCTCGGGCATGAAGGCACCGAAATACTTCTTCACCAACGTGAAGCGTCATGGAGCCTTGCTTGCCAAGGGCAGAATGCTCGGCATCCAGTTTGACACGCTGTTTACGGATGAGCTCTATTTCAAGATATCGCGCCATGCCATCGCTATGGCTACCCGCATCCGCAGCATCTTCGAAAAGCATGGCATCGCCATTGCCTACGATTCTCCAACCAATCAGCAGTTTGTTGTACTCTCACCTGCCCTCTACGAAGCCCTTTCCCCAAAAGTAGCATTCGAGATATGGGAAAGAAAGAGCGAACATGAAATCATCTGTCGATTCGTGACAAGCTGGGCAACAAAGGAGGAAGAACTCGACGAGCTAGACCGTATTCTTCAATCTTACGCTTAAGAAGGCTAAGAGGGTGTGTCATAAGTTTATGGTTCACCCTCTTCTTGTTGTTGGATGAGATAGGATATGTTGTTGAGACAGTCAGTATCTTCGGCCGCACAACAGCTGTTGTGCATGCGGTGGTCAATTGTTATGCGCCAACTATTATTCAGACTTATGACACACCCTCTTAGCAATTCTTCATTTGCCTCGTTGTTAATCTCTGCATCCTCCAACTCAGAGAAATAGTCAAGCGTAGCTGAACATTCGCCTGTAATATCTATCCCTATCACTTTTTCATGGGCATAGATGATGCGAAGCACGGCTTGGAGCTGCATAAGTGTCATATCTCCATTGCTCCAGTCGGTGATGGCATCCTGCTTTCTCAATACATCCTTATCTATGGATATGTAAACCGGCTCATGTATAAGTTTACCAGCCTTCGACGGCCAAGCCTGGTGATGGTCTATCTCTGCCTGACTGTAGAACAACACCCTCCCATTCCGGTTGTTGCATATCAGGATGATGATCGAAAACAATGAGCGAGAAAGGTTCATGAATTCTTGACACCCAATATTCCGTAAGATAATGGAAATCTCCGGAATCTATGAAACAATAGTTCGTTAATAATTCAATAATGTGCTAAGCAGCTATACGCTGTAAGCACGAGAGATCTTTGAAAATCTTGCTAATTAAAGTTCGGTTCGGGGTGTGCCCACATGCTTTAAAAATTCGTTTCACCAGATAAATGTTGGTCATCAGCGACTTGACCAACTTTTTATAGTTAAGTTTTCATAAGCATTTCTTAATATAGGTTATTGATTTACAGACGATTAAATGTTAATTTAACGCAGTATTGTTAATCTATAAATATTTAGAATTATGGCAGGAAAGGATTTTCGCGCAGCGTTTAGTAATATGAATCAGGCAGTACGTCCTGGCAATGAACAGCCTGTTGTAAAGAAACAGAAGATGTCTCTTGCAGAGAAAAGAGCCACTATGCATGGTGTTCAGACTTATTTGTCTGATGAAGACTATGAGCAGCTTATGCTCACTAAGATTAAGACAAAAAAGAGTTGTGAAGAGATATTACGTGATGCTTTAAAGCAGTATATTCAGGCATTTAAGTAAAATGTCTGCTAAGAGATAGGGTTGGCCATTGACAGAGATTGTTGGATCTTAGGCAATGGCTTTTTTTATTTTGTCTTAAGCTGTACTGATGTTTCCTTGCTTTTTTTCCGATTGTTTGGATTTCTGCCGGCGGTAAGCTCAAGGTCATGGCTTATCTAATAGAGAAGGCGGCTAGTGCGTATGTGACGGAGAAAGCTGATGGTTTGAACATAGAGGAGTCGTTCTTTTTGTATATCCTTGCTCAGAATTGGTCGAATGGTGATGAGTTTTCATGGGCTTGTGGAGGAGTAGAGGAAGAATGGGTGTCTCTTGTGGAAGAGGCAAGATGGAGTTTCCAGAAGAACCGTTCATGGGAGGGCTTCCTGACAAGACTGAAGCCGACTGTGAAGGATATGATGCGAAGAGGTATCACCTTCTCGATGGAATATTAAGCAAGAGGGGCGAGTTCCGTAAAAGGAACCCGCCCCATCGTTATATAAATCTCTCTCTATTTCTAAAGTGATTCATATATATATATATTATGTATATTGTAGTGTTCTATTCTTACTTGCTCAAGCTAACAGAATGGCTCATGTTAGCCATTTCTGGAATTGAGTCTACTACGTGTTTCAAGAACATGCCCATGCAAAGAACCATACCTGAAAACATAACTGCGGCGAAAGCCATTGTAAAAATAGTCATCATAATTATTAACCTTTTTAAAATTTATTATTTGTTATTCCTTAAATGCGAGTGCAAAGTTAACACTTTTTTATCGAATAACGGCATCTTTTGCCGAGAAATATCATTGCAATATGTTTTTCTTGATATGGGTCAACCACTTGTTTTTAGCCTTAAAAATGACATTTTGCTATCGGATATGTTGTTTTTGTGGCAATAATTTATATATATCATTTTTCTCGCATTGATATGTGTGTAACAAGACAGGGATTCCTGTCAGATTATAAGAAAAAAGGGTGCGCCATAGACTTATGACACACCCTCACGGGGTGATTCGAAAAACTGAAATTCAAAAGAAACTTATTCAAAGTGTCTTTTATCTGCGACATCAACTTCCTTCTATGGACAACAATCCAAACATTGCAATTGGAATGTTCCCTCCAAAACGATTCTACGACCGAAGCGAGTAGAACCGTTTTTCCCGTACCCGTTGGCATTTGTGCCATCACGGACCGATGAAGGCGCATCGCCTTCTCAATCCGTTCCTTCATATCCTCTTGGTAATCAAATAACTAGGGTGTCCAGTTCCATGTTCTCGTTTTTGATTATGCTTTAGCAACTTAGCACACTGTAAATCTGTAAATTAAGCACAAAATATAAGACAAATTTAACTGTCAAAAAGTCTGATGTAGATTCGCACAAGATTATAGTTTATTTAGCGAATGATTATCAATGATTTAGATGGTTATTACATTGTTTTTGATACTAAAAACTGGAACACAGAACTGGACACCCTATTTCTTAGATCAGTTGAGCTGGCTGGCGACCAATTATCTCTTTGCCCCAACCCTCTACAAGTTGAATCCGGATCCTTTCTCTGAATTCACGAAATTCCTGAAAACGCCAAAGCTTGACCATTACTGCCGCATGAACGTTTATAAATATGTGGGGTTTTATGTTGAAAAGAATCCTGCCTTGAAGGAACAGGCGACAGCGTGGGTGAAGGACATGCTCGTCTTCTATGATGACAGATTGGAAACCGCTGACTGTTGTGATGGTTACGTGGTGGCTGCGGCCATTGATTTAGCTTGCAGCTTAGGAGCAAAGGATCTCATTCCTATCATCAACAAGTTGCTTTGTACTTATCTTGTTGATTTCAGTGATTGTGGACTTACGGAAGAGGTGGTTGAAGGGCTTCATCGGGGTGAACTGCTCAGGCAGGAGTATGCTCTTGATTTATATGAACGGTATCACAGGTTAGAGGAAGATAGCAACAGGTAATGAAGTAAAGGCATCATAGCATTCTTCCTTTGGCTAAGTTTTGCAAACTGTTGTCTTTAGTTTGCTCTAAATTTTTGCAATCAGTTGTATATGTGGAAGTTAGCTTTGTTTGTAATTCTTTGGTAACAAGAAAGTAAATAGAATGTATCCTCATTGACCTCAATACGTAAT
This sequence comes from Segatella copri, assembly GCF_026015465.1. Lineage (GTDB taxonomy): Bacteria > Bacteroidota > Bacteroidia > Bacteroidales > Bacteroidaceae > Prevotella > Prevotella copri_E. The sequence goes on along the minus strand of NZ_JAPDUQ010000005.1, from coordinate 72,647 downwards.
ATCATAGTCCTACCTTTGCACCAGAAATTGTTAGTTATGAATTCTCTATAAAAAGGTAGTAAATGAAAAAGCAACGTATGAAGCATTGTTTCTTCGCGCTCACATTATGCTGTACTGCAGGAAGCATGTATGGTCAAGTTGCACAGGATAGCAGCAAGACTATTGAAAAGAAAAGTTCTGTAAATGGTAAAAAAATACAGAAGTCGAAGTTCAGCGACGATTCTATAGAACTGAATAATGTAGTGGTTACCGCTTTGGGTATCAAGCGTGAGGAAAAAAGTCTCGGATATGCTACCCAAAACCGTATCTGGTTCTGAAATTACGGCAACGATGCCTGCCAACTGGTCTCAAGCTTTGCAGGGACAGGTGGCAGGTTTGAATGTCATTTCAGCCGGTGGTCCCCTGTCATCAACCCAGATTAATCTTCGTGGCAACGTTTCCATGAATATGGACGGAAATGGCGCACTTATCGTTGTGGATGGTGTGCCACTTTCCAGCCCTATAAATAATCCTGGTGGCTCTTATGGTGCTGGTGGCAACTCCGAAGGTTCGATTGACTTTGGTAATGGATTCTCTGATTTAAATCCGGATGACATTGAGAGCATTCAGGTATTGAAGGGAGCTTCTGCCTCTGCTCTCTATGGTTCAAGAGCTGCTAATGGTGTCATTATGGTTACCACCAAGTCTGGTAAGAAAGCCAAGAGGGGATTAGGTATCAGTTATAATTTCAATAATTCCTGGGAACAGGCTGCTCACTTTCCTGATTATCAGTATGAATTCGGACAGGGTGTAGCCAAGAACATCGGTTCTAAGGGGACAGAGTGGGCTGGACAACCTTATTACTCCTATGGTGCAGGTGATGATGGTTTGGCTAGCACCAGTGGTACAAGCTCAGCTTTTGGTGCGAAGTTTGATGGACAGATGTTCTATCAATATGACCCGGAGAAAGAAGGTCGTGCTGATGTGGCCACTCCTTGGAGAGCCTATAAAGACAATCACTCCGGATTGTTCCAAACGGGGCATACGGTGACCAACTCCCTGGCCTTGACTGGTAATAACGGTACAGGCAATATGCGTATCTCTTTGACTCATAGTAAGAGTGAATGGATTTTGCCTAACTCTGGCTATCAGCGCTTGACTGCAGCTTTCGCCGGATCACAGCAGATTTCCAAGCGTGTGAAGATCAATGCACGTATGAGTTATACTTACAGAGATGTGGAGAATACTCCTCAGCTTACCTATAACTCTAACTCCTTAAGCTATTTCCTGATATTCATGAATCCTAACTTCAACCTCGATTGGTTTAAGCCAATGTGGTACAAGGGTAAGGAGAATATCAAGCAGATACGTCCATTCTCCAGTTATCTGCCTAATCCGTATGTTTTGCTTTACGAGGCAACCAACCCTGCAAAGAAGCATAGTTTCAATGGTAATATTTCTGCCAATTTTACCATCAATCGTTTCCTTGATTTGCAGTTGCGTTCTGGTTTACAGGCTACGGCTCAGCAGCAGGAGCAGCACAGACCATGGGATGACAAGGCTTTCCCTACCGGTTTCTTCAAGAAGCAGAACATCTTTGACTATGAGGTTAACTCTGATGTACTTTTATCTTACCATAACAGTTTCGAGAATGGACTCAACGTGAATGCTTCAGCGGGTGGTAACATGATGCAGTCGTATTATGATTTGTTGTCAGCTTCTGTTACCGGTTTGAATACGCCTGGTGTATATAGTTTGGCCAATGGAGTTTCAAATCCATTGGTTGGTACCACTATTCGCAAGAAGCGTGTGAACTCGCTTTATTTCATGGCTAATCTGGCTTATCAGGAGATGTTGTTCCTGGATATAACAGGGCGCAATGACTGGTCATCTACCTTGCCGCGCAAGAATCGTTCTTTCTTCTATCCTTCTGTGAGTCTGAGTGGTGTGTTAAATAGCATGATGAAAATGCCAAAGTGGGTGAATCTGCTGAAAGTGCGCGCTTCTTGGGCACAGGTGGGTAATGATACTCAGCCTTACAAGACATCACCTTACTATACAACTAGTGATTTCTCGGGTTCTTTGGTTAAGCCAGGTACACTTTATAATGCCGGCTTCAAGCCCGAGATGTCTACCAACTGGGAAGGAGGATTAGATTTCAAAGCATTTGGCAGCCGTTTGGGATTGGATGTGACCTATTATTATAATCGCACCAAGAATCAGATTCTCAATGCTCCCTTTGATCCTACTACTGGATACACCAAGGGTACCATCAATTCGGGATGTGTCAGCAACAGAGGTGTGGAGATCGTACTCCGTGGTACTCCTATCAGGAATAGAGATTGGCAGTGGGATATGACCGCTACCTGGTCAACCAATAAGAACAAGATAGAATCACTTTCTGAATTTGCTGATGAGCGTCAGATTCTCGGTTCTTATGTGAGTGGCAATGTAAGTATCATCGGCACTAAAGGTGGAACCACGGGAGATATCTGGGGATACAAACTCAAGCGTAATGCTAAGGGTGAGGTGATTATCACTTCTGCCGGTTTGCCTGCTCGACCTTCTGAGATTGAATATGTGGCATGTGCCTTACCAGACTGGGAGGGTGCGTTCAATACCTCTTTGCGATTCAAGAACTGGTCATTCTCCATGCAATGGGATGGAAAGGTTGGAGGTATGACCTATTCTCAGTCACATCACAAGATGTGCGAACAGGGTCACCTAGCTGAGACCCTGAATGGTAGAAAGCCTGGAACCAGTCTCTACCTGGATATTGCGGACCCTGATGTTCTGAAGCTCTTTGAAAAGCAGAAGATTACTCCTGTAGCTGGTGTGTATTGCATAGCACCGGGTGTGGTTGATAACGGAGATGGTACTTATAGTCCGAATCAGAAACTTGTCACCCTGGAGTCATATTATAAGGAGTATTACCGCATTGGTAATGTGGAAACCAATACTTTCAGTACCACTTATCTCAAGCTTCGCGAGGTTCGTCTGGATTATCAGTTGCCAAAATCTTGGTTGAAGAATACTTTCATCAACAATGCTTCAGTGGGTATATATGGGCGCAATCTGCTTTGCATTACCAGTTATCCAATGTATGACCCGGAGACAACCTCACTTGATGGTAATACATTTGTACCAGGTGTAGAGGTGGGTACTCTTCCTACCAGTCGTTCCTGGGGTGTTAATCTCAAAGTTGATTTCTAGTTAAGAATAAGATGTAATGAACAAAAAAAGAAAGAATCGATGAAAAAGATTTTTAGAAATATAATGATGCTGATGACCGTTCCTTTCATGCTGATGACCTCGGCATGCGAATCAATGGACGATACCAATGTGGATCCAACCCGTATGAATACTGCTAATGCTGGAAGTTTTTTGGATCCTCTCATTTATGGTATGGGCACTTACACCTGGACCCGATACAATAGCTGGACCTTCCAGTTGATGCAGTGCCTTGTAACAACAAACTCCACCAGCGGTGTGGGCTGGTTCAACATCAGTGATACGGCAGGTGATGGCGTCTGGACCAATTATTACAAATGGAATACCAATGCCAAGGCCATCTATGACGAAGCCGTGAAAGTGGGAGATCCGAACTATCAGGCAATTGCATTGACCCTCAGATGCTGGATATTTGAGAACACGACAGATGCCTTCGGTGATATTCCTGTACAGGAATCATGCCGTGGTGAGGAACAGCTCTACTATCCAAAGTTTGAGTCTCAGACTGATGTCTACAGGTTTATCATCGACAGCTTGGATGTGGCGAACAGCATATATAATCTCAAAAAAGGTTTGCAGTTCAATACCAATGGTGACAAGATGTATTGCAGCAGCGGTTCTGACTTGCAGGGCATCCTGAAATGGAAGAAGTTTACCAACTCCTTGCGTTTGCGCGCTTTGCTGCGTGTCATAGATTCCAAGGAATTGGGTGATTTGGCCAAGGCAGAGTTGAAGAAGATGTTGGCAGATCCTACTACTTATCCGGTTTTTGAATCGAATGATGACAATGCTAAGGTACATATCTCAGGAATTGCTCCTGATGAAGCTCCAATGACACGTCCATCAGACCTTTCTGCCTACAAGTCACTTTCTGCATTTTTCATCGATCGTCTTCAGGATTGGAAGGATCCTCGTCTGGAAGTGTTTGCAACTCAGGCTACCAATAAGGATCCTCAAACCGGTCAAGAGGTTACTTCCTTTATCGGTTTGCCTAGTGGTTATGATGTGGAGCCTACATTTACTGCTTCTTCTCCAAATGCGGCAAATCTGGCCACAGCGCCACAGAATATACAGTGTCTCACCTATGCAGAGGTACTCTTCATCAAGGCAGAGTTGGCACAACGCGGTCTTATCTCTGATGATGCCAAGCTGCTCTATGAAAAAGCTGTTGCTGCAGCTATTACGCAATGGGGAGTTGAGGTTCCTGACGGGTATTTTGATAACGGGAAGGCAGCGTATGATGGAACGCTTCGCCGCATCATGGAACAGAAGTTCTATGCACTCTTCTTCATTGATTTCCAGCAATGGTTTGAGTATAATCGTACCGGTTATCCTGATGTACCGAAAGGTCCAGGTGTAGATGCTTCATTGCATATGCCATATCGTTTCAAATACCCAGCTATCTTGCAACGTATGAATCGTGAACATTATTTGGAGGCTGTGAAATCGATGGGTGGTGATGATTTCAATACCCGACTGATTTGGCAAAAGAGACCAGAATTATAATTGATTAGATGTTTAATGAAAGGATTGAAAAAATGAAAGTAAGACTATTTTTGATTGCAGCGCTTCTGATGGGTACTGTTGCCCACATGGCTGCACAGGGCAAGAAAGAGTTTACGCTCGAAGTATATGGTGGGGAGATTCCCAATGTCAAGCCAGCTTTTGATGAAGAGCATTTCTTAGGTGGTGAGATTACCAAGAAATGGAATACTTTCCTCTGTAACTATACCCACACCTATGAGGTAGAGGTGGGGTTGAGTTCTTCAGGAACAGAATTTAGAAAGCCGGCTGTCTTCAAGGCCGTGGAGCGTGTGAACAAATATGTAAAGAAGAGCTATAAGTCGCAGCATATGACCAAAGAGGAGGCAATTCGAATCATGAGTCATGTACTGGATTGTGCCAACATCATCTGCCTGGAGAGTGATACTGCAGCCTTGGAGGAAGCTGCCGGTGATGCCAATACTGCAGAAGAGGCTTTGGCTTTCTTTGACCATATTAAATTGATAAATGTTTAGTTTTTAGCGTGATGAATAAAAATCTGAGTAAAATTCTGTTGTTAGCGTCTATTGGGGCCATGCCATTGGGTATGGCTGCCCAACAAGCTTCTTCTTTTGTTTTTTCCGGTAAGGTAAAAGACATCAAGGGTAAGGGGATTGCCGGGGTGGTTGTAAACAATGGCCGAAGTTTTGTGCAAACCAATTCTCTTGGAGAATGGACATTGCCTACTGATACCAATGTCTGCAAGTTCGTCAGTATATCCACTCCTTCATCCTATGTGCTTCCCTGCCAGAAGAGCCTTGCTAAAGGCTTTTACGTTCGCGTGGATGAACTTGTAAAAGATCACAGCCGACATGATTTCATTTTGGAGAAGAGGAAAAAGTTATCTGATAAGTTTTATTATATTGCCATCTCTGATCCTCAGGTAAAGAATGAGCATGACATGAAGCGTTGGAAGCAGGAATCTATCCGCGATTTGAAGGGCTATGTGGATACCCTGAGCCAAGAGAGAGAGGTAGTGGCCAATACCTTGGGAGATTTAGTATTTGACAGTATGAACCTGTATGGTGAATATGCCGCCTCATTTGATGGCATCAAAATGACTACCTTCCAATGTATAGGCAATCATGATTTCGACAAGCGTTATCAGGATTTGCATAATATGACACTTGGTACACCTGTATATGGAGAGCAATATTATCACCGTTTTTTCGGACCTGTCAATTATTCCTACAACATAGGTAAAGTACACGTAGTTACGTTGAAGAATATAAATTACGTGGGTCACAAGAAGTATATAGAGGCTATTACGGATGCTGATTTAGACTGGCTGAAGCATGATTTGAGTTTTGTACCGAAGGGCTCTTTGGTCTTCCTCAATATGCATGCGGCTGTTTGGAATAGCACAGAGGGTGAGGGCAATGTTCGCAATGCAGAGGAGTTGGCCGATGCCCTAAAGGATTATCAGGTACATGTCTTGACTGGTCATACTCATTATTTCCAGAACAATGTCATGGATGCTCAACTTTTGGAACACAATATTGGTGCCGCCTGTGGTGCCTGGTGGAAAAGTCAGGTTAATCGCTGTGGAGCGCCTAATGGTTATCTGGTGATGGATGTGGATGGGAATCAGCTGAAATGGCATTATAAATCCACAGGTCATAGCATTGATTATCAGATGCGTGTTTATGGTAAAGGTGATATGTTGAGTCAGCCTCAATATGTAGTGGTAAATGTTTGGGATTGGGATCCAAGCTGCAAGGTTGAATGGCTGCAGGACGGACAATCCATGGGTGCGATGGAGAAGTTTGTTGATGTAGATGAAGCCTATGCTGCGAGCAAAGGACATAAGGAAGGTCTTACTGCTACCGGGCATCTGTTTAGAGCCTTGCCTTCTTCTGATGCCAAGAGTATTACGGTGGTATTCACCAATCGTTTTGGAGAGAAATATGAGCAAACTGTTCTGATTTCAAATTCAAAAGTTAAGACTCAAATAATAGCACATCGTGGGTATTGGGATACGAAAGGTTCGGCCCAAAACTCGATAGCTTCTTTGCGTAAGGCTGCAGATGCCAAGGTTTACGGTTCTGAATGTGATGTGCATATCACTGCTGACAGTGTTATCATTGTTAACCATGACCCGAAAATCAATGATTTGATCATTGCTGATTCAAAGTATGCTGATTTGAAAATACAACTTCTAAAAAATGGAGAAGAAGTATCAACCTTAGAGCAATATTTAAATGAGTTGAAGAATCATCCTGCAATAAAACTGATTCTTGAAATCAAAAGACAACCTTTACAGTGCGACGAAGATCGTCTTACTCGCAAAACGGTGGAGATGGTGAATCGTATGGGCTTGACCAAACAGGTGGAGTATATCTCTTTCAGTTCTGCAGCTTGTGCATTGGTTCGTCAGTTGGATTCTAATGCTGTTATTTATTATGTTAATGGCAATTATACACCAGCTGAAGTGAAGAAACTTGGTTATCAAGGTATTGATTATAGTTATAAGATACTTTTCAAGCATCCTGAGTGGATTAAAGAAGCTCATGAATTGGGATTGAAGGTAAATGGATGGACTTCTGATGATGATGTTATCATCAAGAAGCTCATTGAAATGAATGTTGATTTCATTACTACCAATAAGCCGGTAGAGGCAGAGAAACTGGCAAGGAAGTTCTGATAGCTTCATCAGTACCTGGTTCATAACAGGCATTTGTATGGTACAGGATGGAGTTGTAGTATTTAGAACAATCATAATGTTTGGAATACAACGGATAGTAAATTGATTAGTTTGTTTCTTAAATCGGTGAGCCATCAGTAAAACTGGTGGCTTTTTTAGTACTGTGCAGATAGGATGCACTGAAAATTTGTACTTTTGTGGCAAATTATTGAGTAATTTGTGACGTAGTATCTTATTTTTACCTCAGTTCGGGATAAGAAATAGTGCCTAAAAAAGTTGGTAATCTCCGATATTTTTTGTATCTTTGTAGTTGAAATCCAATTAGTTACAAACATAAAAAGATATCATTATGGAGATTACCAAGGACAAAGTTACAGAATTATTTTGTATTATTGATGAATTTTACAAAGTTTTTGATGCTGAAAATGCAGGAAAATTGCTTTTGGGTGAAGATGGAGTAAAGCGCAGACGACGTAAAGCCTCTTTATCTGATAGTGAAATCATGACGATTTTGCTGTATTTCCATTTCGGCTCGTTCCGAAACTTCAAGCATTATTACCTATTCTTTATTAGAGGAACTTTGAAGTCATATTTTCCAAATGCGGTGTCTTATAACCGTTTTGTAGAACTTGAAAGTCGCGTATTCTTCCCTCTCATGTTCTTCCTGAATCTCCGTGCTTTTGGCAGATGTACAGGTATAACCTTTGTTGATTCAACCATGATACCAATATGCCACAATCTCAGGCGTTATGCCAACAAAGTGTTCAAAGGCATTGCCACAAACGGAAAGGGAACAATGGGATGGTGTCATGGGTTCAAGCTACATCTGGCTTGTAATGATAGAGGTGAGATAATTGCTTTTGTTCTCACTGGTGCAAACGTTAGCGACAAAGATCCAACGGTATTCGATGTGTTGGCTAAACGTCTGTATGGCAAGCTGTTTGCAGATAAAGGCTATATCTCGCAAAAACTCTTCGATTCGCTTTTTGAGGAAGGCATCCAGTTGGTAACAGGACTGAGAGTGAACATGAAGAACAAACTAATGCCGTTCTATGACAAGATGATGCTACGCAAAAGATACATCATTGAAACGATTAATGACCTGTTGAAAAATACGGCTCAGATAGTACATTCACGTCACAGGTCTGTTGCGAATTTCATCATAAATATTATTTCTGCATTAGGGGCATACTGTTTCTTTGACAACAAGCCCAAGGCACTTACTGGATACGTTATCGAAGATACGAAACAGCTTAGTCTTTTCTAACATTGCATATTTTACAGGAGGATTTTGTCTCAGCAACCATCCAAGATATATAGATGGTTGCCAAGCCTCTGTATCCCTTATATAAAAACATTATAAAGCCTTTAGATAGAGTTCGTTATCCCGAACTGAGGTTTATTTTTGTACTTTTACAGGCTGAAAACGGATACTATTATCCGCTAACATTAATTGAACTACCCACAAGCTAAAGACTTGTAGGATTCCGACTTCCTCAAGGAATGCTTGCAAGCAAGTCTTACGCCCTCTCCATCGGTGTAATCGACAGTTCCTGCCGATATATTTCTTAAACCTTTATCAAGTATATTTTTTGCTACATTCAGGTCACGGTCTATTAACTCACCGCAATTTGGGCAAGTATAGTAGCATCATCATTCTTGATCCTGTTCCTGCTAAGATGCGTGATTACTGCAAGATTTCAAAAGAGTTGAAGTCTGATGGTAGTAATGTAGCAGGTGTTTTATGTGCGTTGTCTCCAGAGGAAAAGAAGAAGGTGGAAGCACTGGTGTCCAGCTATGTTCGCCACTTCCTGAACGTGATATAAATAAGGTTATATCTGAGCCTGTTGGCCTGATTAAGTCGGATGCCATGCTTTATTGTTATGAGGATTGGAATCCCGAACAACCTGTTGATGCAAGAGGTATGAGTGATGGTACGCTTCGTTTTATAGCGATTGTCGTAGCTCTTTTGGCGGTTGCACCTCATAGTTTATTGCTTATCGAAGAGGTGGATAATGGCTTGCATCCTTCTCGTTCTAAGGAGTTGGTTGATATGTTGAAGGACTTGTCACGACAGCGCCAGGTTGATGTGCTCTGTACGACGCATAATCCAGTTTTGTTAGATGAGTTAGGCAACAAGATGATTCCGTTTGTCAGCTATGTTACCCGTGATGAGAATGGTGATAGTCATGTCAATCTCTTGGAAGAAAAAGAGGATCTAACCAAATTGATGGCTTCAGGAACAATTGGTAGAATGATGGTTAACGATAAAATATAATGAGAAAGGTATTGGTGATTGATACGAGTGTACTTTACGTTTGGCTCAAAATACCAGGAAAGGAAACTTGTGGTCCAAGCAATGCCTTGGTTACATACGAGATGGTCTCTGAGAAAATAGAGGAAGAAAAGAAGAAAGGAACAACCTTTATCCTGGCACTGGCAACGATCATTGAGACAGAAAATCATATAGCTCATTCTTCAGGAGACAGAATGTCATTAGGTGAGGAATTTGCTCAAATCATGATTGATTCTGCTGATGAGAAATCACCATGGGCTGCATTTACTGAACAAAGCAGTTTGTGGAATCCTGAAAACTTAAAAAAGTTGGCAGAGAAGTGGAAGATCACTGTTATAGGAGGGCAAGCTTTAGGCGATGCTTCTATTGTTGAGGTGGTAAAATATTATACAGATTTAGGATATGAAGTTGAAAGCTTTACAGGTGATGAAGGATTGAAAGCTTACGAGCCTACGGTTGAAATTCCTTGGAGAAGAAGAAAGTAAAGACGTTAACGAATAAAAATATCCATGTGAATCGTTCAATTTTTCACATGGATATTCAGTTTTGACGGTATCATATATGTGATACTATTATTGTAAGTAAGGAATGGCAAACTTCACCAGACAATATCCACCTCCAATGAGCCAGCAATAAAGAATGGCAGCCAAAAGGAAAGGCTTAATGCCAGCTTTCTTGAATTTGTCAAAGCTTGTTTCGGCTCCCAATGCTGCCATGGCCATGGTCAGGAGGAAGGTGTCTAGTTGGTTAATCCAATCCACTATGCTTTCCGGAAGCAAACCCAGAGAATTGAATCCGATCACTACCAGGAAGAGAATGGCAAACCATGGAATGCTGATTTTAGGCTTGTTGGTATCAGTATTTTCCAGATTATCTCTTTTGGCAACATCCCTTGCAACGGTCCATGCAATCACCAGTAATACCGGTACCAGCATCATCACCCTTATCATCTTCACAATGATGGCATTGTTGCTCACCTCGGCTCCCATGGCATTGGCTGCACCTACCACATGGGCTACTTCATGAACGGTGGAACCCGTAAAGAGTCCCATCATATCTGGTGATAGGTCAAAGATGCCAGCCCTGTAGAGAATAGGGTAGAGGAACATGGATAATGTTCCAAAGATGACTACGGTGGCTACGGCTACTGCCGTCTTGTAAGGCTTCGGACGAATGGCCCCATCTATACCCAATACTGCAGCAGCTCCACAGATGGCACTTCCGCAAGCGGTGAGCAGTGCGATGCTGCGGTCAATTTTCAGGAGTCTTCCCACCAGGATTCCCAAGCCGATGGTGCCGCATACGATGATGGCATCAATTACGATGGCAGAGAAGCCCACAGCCATCACATCCTGGAAGGTGAGCTTGAAACCATAAAGGATGATGCCTGTGCGGAGGATTCGCTTGCTGCAAAACTTGATGCCCGGTACCCAGGTGTCGGGCAGGTTGTTACGTAAACTATTGGCATAGAGCATACCAATGATGATACCCACTACCATGGGGCTAAACGAAAGAGCTTTCACACAGTCCATGCCACCGATGTAGAAAGCAGCGCATGCGAAGAGCGCGATGAGCAATACGCCATGCAGCATACTGCTCCTTTGTTCTGATAATCTCATATTTTTCTTTTTTTGTCGGTTATTCGCTTTTGAAAAGCGGGTGCAAAGGTACGAAAAATCATGAGATGTTGTATATACATAATAACTATACGTTATAATCTTTAGTTATGAATCTCTTGAATGTCTGCTGGAGTTTAGCGGTCTCGCCCCTCTTCTCAACAAATAGAAATTCTCGTTCCATCTTGAGATTCTCAATTTCCAGAACCTTGAATACTTGTTCATAGATACTCCTGTAGATGGCTCTTATGCTGATGATACCCATGCTTAAGGAATGTTCCACGAAATGCTTGATGCCCTCTGTGGTTCCAAGATTCATTTCAATGTTCAGATCAGAAAGAGCAATGCCGTTTTCCTGCAGGGCTTTTTGGATGACATCCAAAGTTCCGGAACCTAATTCACGCAGTACAATCGGTGTCTGCCTGAGAAGGTCCAGAGAAATCTCATCTTGCTGGGCTAGGGGATTGGAACAATGTACGAACGCCACCAGTTCATCTTTCATGAAAGGAGTGTATTTAAAGGTGGGCTGCCGCTTGATACCTTCCACCATACCCAGATCTATCCTTCCTGCAGCAAGCGCATCCTCTATCTCATGAGAATTTCCGCTGAGCAGGGTAATACGAATGTCGGGGTATAGTTTCCTGAATTCAGCAATCAGTTCGGGGAGAACATATTGTGAGATGGTGGTACTGGCTCCGATGCGCAGTTCGCCACCTGATTTCTCTGTGAGCTTCTTCATGTCGAAATCGAGATTCTGATATGCATCGATAATCTTGCAGGCATGGTCAAGCATAAGTTGTCCGGCACGGGTGAGCTGGATGCGATTGCCGATTCTGTCGAACAGTTGCACCCCATATTCCTTTTCAAGCTCTTGTATGTGCTTGCTGATGGCAGGCTGACTGATGAACAGTTCGTTGGCAGCCTTAGTGAAACTCAGGAGTGTAGCCACACTTCTGAAAACTTTCAGTCTTGTATCTATCATTTTATGTTCCTTTGTTATTTCAAAAATCCTCGTCAATATGATGCCGAGTGCAGCAAATCTTCTGCAAAGATAACAAAATTCTAGAAATCACTCGCTGGTTTCGCCTAAAAATAGTAACTTTGCATCGAACAAAAAGAAACCAAAGACATTATGAACATTAAGAATATCCATTTGGCCTATTTTAGTGCCACTTTCTCCACCAAACGTATCGTTCGTGAGATAGCATCCCAGTTTCAGAAGCCTGTCATTGAGTATGACATTACCTCAGACGTGCTGAAGGATGATGTCTCGCTGGGAAGTGATGGCGATCTGCTGATAGTGTGCGTACCTTCCTATGCTGGTAGAGTCCCGGAAATGGCAGTTCGTTCATTGAGACGTTTTCTTGGAAACAATACCCCAGCCATCATCGTATCAGTCTATGGTAACAGAGCCTACGATGATACGCTCATAGAGCTGAAGGATCTGGTGGAATCCAATGGCTTCAAGTTACTTTCTGCGGCTGCCGTCATAGCCCAGCATTCCATATTTCCCAAGATAGCAGAAGGAAGACCTAATGCGGATGATATGGAGAAACTCCATGATTTTGCTTCAAAGAGTAGGGAACTTCTACTCAAGATACCAAAGATGTCAGCAGTTAGCCGACTGATGGTAAAGGGGAATCGCCCTTATCGTGATACCAAGCCTATTCCTCTGCATCCAGAAGGGAGTAGGGGAAAATGTACATCCTGCCATGCCTGTGTGAAAATGTGCCCTGTCGGAGCCATCACTATGGAGGAACCCTACAAGACCAATGAAAAGAAATGCATCTCTTGCGGACGCTGTGTCGTGGTCTGTCCCGAGCATGCCCGACATTTCGGTGGCCTGCTGTATAAGGCTGTCAGCTGGAAGTTCGAAAAAGCGTATTCGGAACCTAAGCAGCCTGAATTTTTCTATGTGAATGTTTAAAGAATCAGATAGCAATGAGTAGATACAAGAATATCGTCTTCGATGTAGGAAGTGTATTGGTGAACTGGATGCGCATGAACCTTTATACTACTCTGTTCCATGGCGACAGGGAGAAGGCTAAGTGGATAATCGATCATGTGGTGACGAATGAATGGAATGATCAGACAGACTTGGGAAAGCCTATAGATGAATGTAAAACAGGCTTATCCCAAGTATGCTCCTTATATTGTTGCCTACTGGTACTGTTACAAAGATATGGATGGTGGTGAAATCCCTGGCATCTATGAGATCATGTGTGAACTGAAGCAAAGAGGATATCGTCTATACTGTCTTACCAACTGGTCTCATGAGACATTCCCGATAGTAAAGGAAGTCCATGCCCGTCTCTTTGGCATGTTTGAAGGAATTGTAGTGAGTGGGGAAGAGAAGTTGGTAAAACCGAATCCAGAAATCTATCAGCTTCTTCTGAATCGCTATAGCCTCCAGGCATCGGAAAGCATCTTCATAGATGACAGGCAAGTGAATGTTGATGGCGCCAACCATGTGGGTATACATGGTATCCTATTCACAGGAGCTCAAGACTTGAAGCAACGGCTATGTGCTTGCCTTCAAATCAGACATTTTTAAGAAAATGAAACTCCTCACATGATGAAGGCTCTTGAATCATCCAGAACCTTATCATGTAAGGAGTATTTGTAATCACCAAAAAACTTATTCTCACACCAAGGTGTGAGAGGCTACGCTTTCTATTTGTTTCGCTTGATCGGCTCATAATGATTATTTGCATCAAAACAGGAGGCGCATGTGCCGGTAAAGTCAGAGATTAAACGTTTTCTAACTTCATCGTATCCTTTAAAGACAGTAAACCAAATAGACCAATAGCCTAGTTTCTGAGCCAAACAGATAATTTCTTCAACATCTGCAATGCCAGCATTGAACTTATTGCGTAATCGTTCTGCTAAATCCCATGTTTCCAGGCGTTTCTTCCATCGGAAATCTCTTGGAGTAGGTCCTAATTCATTGCCAGGATATGCTCCAAGTTTTACTAAATCAAATAGTTTCTTGGCTTTGCCCTTTTCATCTTCATCCAAATGAGGATTCAGCATGACCGCTCCACCTGCAGTGTAGATGAAGTCTCTGAAAGTATTATCAGTATGTGGCCAATGATAATCCTCTTCATGAATTTCAGGGTGCCCTTTTGTGGAATTACAGATATCACAGGATATTAAAAAGTTATTCCATGCCGTCTCTTCTCCATTTGTTCCTTTTGGTTCAATATGTTCCACTGCGAGTTCATTTGGCAACTTGGTTCCTTCACAATAAGAACAAAACCAGCCAAGATTACCCAATAATGGCATTTTGGCATTATTATAGGGAGAATAGTATTCTTGTATAGTCTCTGTTATTGTTTGATTCTTGGAATTTACATAAGAGACAGTTTCGCCAACATTCTTTTTCTCTACTGGTCTCATCGGCTAATTTCCTTTCGTATTATATTCAGATTGTAATAAAGCAAGATAGGCAGGATTATCGCTGAAGGTAGCTTCAATCTCTCTTAGCTTCTCCAACAAATTCTTGTCTTCTTCTCCGTTTTGTATCGACTTGAAGTAATTTTTTGCGATTTCCTGCATCTCCTGAAATCTTTTACTTCTAATATTCTGTTCCAAACCCATTCGATCGGCAGTAATATCCTCTAATGATTCTCGGTAAGGTTCACCTTCTATCATTACATTTTCATCGAAGCTGATAAGCTGATTCTTTTGAAGACTCTGAACGATAAATGGACTATGGGTAGATACAATGAACTGAATCATAGGGAAAGCCTGAGCCAAATCCTGAAGCACATGCTTTTGCCAATGAGGATGCAGATAGAGATCAATCTCATCTATCATCACAACACCAGGTGTCTTTTTAACAGCATTCCGTCCCAAGCAACCATTTAATTCGATGCAACGATGGGCAATCTCTGCTACAATATTAATCATTGACTGAAGTCCATCACTCATGTAAGAGAAATGATGGCGAGAGGGAATATGTCCTGTTACCGATACCACAGCTTCTATTTCACCATGATCAAAATCGATTTCTGACAAAGCAGGAATAGCTGTTTGCAGTGCCTCAAAGAAAGCTTCGCGAGTTCCCACAAATTCTTTTCCATCCCTGACATTTTTATCGTAACGAGCTAACCATTCCATAGCACCATCAAAGTCAACCTTGTCATGGAGAGCAAATTTGTAGGCTTTCTCTATTCTAGACGCTCTTTCCTTTATCTTACGGGTAATCTTCATCTGGGCATCGCTGGTTCTCTTGGCTCCGAAAGATAAGACTAATGGATATATTGCACCATCATGATGCTCATATCTTTTGGCTTCCATGTCTGAAACCATAGTCATCAGTTCCCCTGCACATGATCTGCTATGAGTTGTGGTACTACCAGTGAATTCGCGAGACCATGAAATAGAAATAGGAGTAAATTGTGGCTCATTATTTTCTATGGAATCAGTAACGTAGAAATCTGCATCTATTGTGATGCGAGTACGCTCTCCGTTTGGGACATAATCTTTTTCTGTTGAATCAAATGCCATAAAGCGATCATGAATACTAAAGTTGCGACGATATTGTACTGCACTAGGCAGTTTACTCAAACATTGCAAATAGGCACCCAATCCTATCTGTAAAGCCTTGAGCAAAGTAGTCTTACCTGCGGTATTGTTGCCAATAACCACTATAAGATTCGACTTGAATTCCCTCATTTCACGCTGGAATCCTTTAAAGTTTACAATATCTATCTTGTTAATTCTCATGATTACTATAATTTTATTATGCGCACAAAGTTACAACGATTTTATGTAACCTCCAAATTTTTAAACGTATTTCTTTAAAGATTTACGATTATTTTTAGACTACTAATAACATTCATGTCTTAATTAGAATAGGATATTAATATTTACGGCACAAAAGAGAGGCTGATATTACATTATACAGACCATATTAAATTTACTATTTATCATAATCCTTGCAATGCAATTTAAATGCTTTATCATTAAAGAAACTAATTGCTAAAGTTATATAGTGATTCCTCTCAATAGGGTGTACTGCAAACATCCTATTTACCATAAGACACCTTATATAATTGGAGTGGGGGTGAAAGCAAGTTCCCGAAAGAGGATGAAGAAATCTTGCTGCTGCAATCCAGTTGCCTAGCCAATTCCTCTACATTCATAGTACCAGAGATAGTCATATCATGTGGAAAACCTATATTTACAAAAACTTCATTCTTCAAAGGGGCAACGTCAGAACGTTTTTGTATGCTTCTTTTATGAGATTTTTTCATGGCGCCAGTGCTACCCTCATACCTCTTTTACCTATATACTCTCCAAGGATATCTTCAGACATCACAGATGCCAAAAGGACGAAGCTGACGTCTTGATGGTAAAGGGAAAATCATGGTGCGACAAAAATATAAAGATAGTAGCAGCCAGTAGTAATGATAGCGGTGTGTCTTGAATTGTTTCTTATTTATGAAACATAATACCGATCTTTGCAGCAAATAGAGAATGTATGGCACAAATGAATCTTACCCCATTGGACGATGTGCTCGACAAGCACTTTGGGAAAGTTGGCACTCCAAAACGTGATGCTTTTGAAAGTGATGTGGATGAAGCATTGCATGCATACCGTTTGGGAGAAGCCATCAAGAAGGCTCGCATAGAACAGAACTTGACACAAGAACAACTTGGTGAGCGTATAGGTGTGAAAAGAGCGTAGATTTCTCGCTTGGAAAGAGGTTATAGTATAACAATACCTACTATGCGAAGAGTATTCAAAGCTCTTGGTGTGGTAACTGCAACCATTGATTTGGGGATTGCAGGAAAAGTAGCATTATGGTAGATAAAAAGCTATGCATGTGGCTTTAGAGTATTTGAAACTAAAGCCATATGCATTGCTTTCCTTTGACAATAGTCGTGTATCGGTACCTAAAATAATAATTTAAGTCAGAATTTTCTTTTTGATTGCTTTTATGCGGTGTTCGGTAATATTGTCCCACAGCTTAGAACCGCCCAGTTCTGATGCAGAAATATAATCTCCATACTTTTCGAGAAATTCCTCATTGTAGGTAATAGAATCGTCACCATATCGATCTATTATGTATGCCCAATTCCATCTGTCAGCATACTTGATTAAAAGTTCGTGGGTCATGTCGATACAAGACTTGTCTGATAGCACTTTCCAATCCCAACAATCCTTAAATGTCTCTATGTTATCTTCTGTAAACAATAGTGTACTACTGTTTGATGTCAATTCGTGCCAGTCAAGTCTGTGCTTGAATTTTTCAAGTAGGCTTTTGGTCCACACTACATTGTAGTTTCTTGAAATTTCTTTCCAGTCCACATAGTTCATATACTTCTCAAGCAACTGTTCTGTCCATGGAAAGTCTTTGGAGAGTTCTTTCCATGCAGCATCGTCCATCATACGAGAAACCAACTCTTTGTTTAACTTATCATTTGCCATATCTTTGAAAATTTAATTACGCTATTGGGTGCAAAGGTATGGCTATGGTGCCCCATTATTTATGACAGGTTAGAACTAAATTAAAATTCCTTGAAAGTTTTATTGTTGATTCAATATGTTGATGGCTCTCATTGCACCGTGCTTGTCTTGCCATATTTTTCCTTCAAACTGTAATTGTCTTTGATGGTATTCTGTATTCAGAACACCATCAAAGTCAAGAAAAATTATTTTAGCAACTTTCTTTTCCATAAGCAATCTTTGGAATTTTATGTTTCTTCATTTCTTTTTCATTGTTCATATTATATAAGCACATGGCTGCATAGTAGGCATTTGGATGTTGTGGAAGCATCATGAATGGCAAATGATTGTCCCATGCTTTTACTGGTGTTCCAAGAATCATGCTCCAAGGGTGTTCATACAAATAGAACTCTTCTTCGGAAGTCTCACATTCTACTATTTGACCCGTTCTTTTGGTTTTAAACTTATGTGCAATAACGACCCATGTTCCTGACGCCCACATAAAACCATTTTTGTATGGGCACGGAGTGACGTGACGATATGCTTTAAGCAAGGCATAGACTCTATGCAATACCGTGAAGTTATTATTTACCTTTGAATCTTCGTTTTCCTGTTGCAAGCATGCCAAGACATCTTCCCAAGTGCTGCTCTTTATATAAAACAGCAACGTAGGCAAAAGCGGCTCTGTCAATTGGTTAACAAAGCCCTCACTCAATAATCGACCTGCATTCAAACGAACGATTTCATGAAATCTCCTTTTTGCTTTAGTTCCCAGCCTTGTTTTTCTTATGCACATTAAACTGAATGGAGGATGCTTCACTGCTTCTATCTTTTGCAACGGATTGTTAGAACAATCAACGATTGTAAGTAACGGATTCTTTCTGAGGTTGATTCTTTGCAGCCTATTTCCATGTACATCAAGCACAGAGAGATATTCAGTCTTGCTTAAAGACATTTGTTTCAACATTTGATTTGGACACAATAGATGCGTCAATCCCTTACAGCCGGAAACGTCTATTGAGCATATTGCCTTGTGAGAAACAATATGGAATCCAGTCAATACGTTCTCCTCGTCTGTTTTTATTGTAATACAGTAATAGCCTGGCGATTGATATGAATGTCTTACCTGTCCCCAGTCATCCACTTTCCATTTTACTGATTCAGTTTCACCATCACCCCATTCAATTGTGACTATTGCATTCATCATGACCTTCAACTGAAGAACCATGTCGTTACATTTTTGGCAAGTCGCAAGTGTCAGACAGTCAACTATAGGGTTGAGCTTCTTCTTCATCTGTCTAAAAGCAATCTCCAATCGAAGTGGAAACAAGTCTTTCGGCTTATCTCCCCTGTAGAAGCTGTACTTGCTATACTCGCTACAATCCATATTTTTACGATAGTAATCCATCGCCTCCTGATAGTTATGCCTTTTCTCTGCCATTCTTCCCAACTGGTATTGGGCTCTGTTTCCCCAGTTGTAGCCGCTATCAAGTTCTTTGTAGTATTGAGCCCCTTTGTCGAGATTTTGCTCCACACCTTCTCCATAGGTATATAGATGAGCGAGTTTGTAGGTGATTTCTTGCTTAATCGCCCAATCATACCATTCGGTTGTCTGCATTTTCTCATGCAATGCTTTAAATAAAAGAAACGCCTTGGAAAATTGGCATTTATCGAAGTAGTAAAGTGACACACGTTCCATGGAAAGAATGTCGCCTTTAGCCGCAAGATGCTCCAACACTTCCAAAGCCAAACTGTTACCTTTCTGAAGATGGTAGAACAGAGGAAAATGGAAATTGCGCCAGTAGAAAGCGTCGTTGCGAACAAATGAAGGACGCGGATTGTAGGGTTCAGTTTGTGCAGGATGATTCATCAAGTGTTCAAACCAAGGATGGCGCATCATGTCGACAAACGTAGGATGCTTGCCAAAGATGTTTTCGCAGACTGTCCTTGAACATTCTGTGCATCCCTTTCCTATCACAAAGTCCAGCAGAATCTCCTCCACCAGATAACTATCAGGCTCTCCTGTCAATTCGAGAAGATAGGACAACAGCTGTCTCACTTCGCTTGAATCCTTTGAAAAGTTCAACTGACTGACGGTGTTGTAGAACAGTTCATCTTGGAGGAGTATTTCATCGCGAAGGCTTTTGTCTCCGTAAGCATTAACAACAAGAATCTTACGAAGTATCATATTAAATGTAGGAATACGCAAAGTAGATTTATCCAACTCTTTGTTTGATTTATCATTAGTCATATCTTTGAAACTTTAATTGCTTAACTGAGTGCAAAGATATGGCGATGGTGTCCCACAAATTATGACACGTCGAGACTAAGATTAAATTATTTTGCTTTTTATTGCCGATTCAGAATACCAATGGCTCTCATTGCCAATTCTTCTATAATACCATCGTAGGGATTGGTTAAAATGAAATGAGGAAGTTGAGATTCCAATATAACATACTCATCATCAATAATGACATACGGAACCTCTTGCATATTATTCTCATGAAGCCACGAAGCTATTTCCGCCCCTTTACAATGAAGCATAGAAGAATCTAACACATCCAAGTCTGTCGAGAGCAAAATGTTATCACTGATAGCAGACGGAGTTATACCTATTACTTTTCCTGGCAATTGTCTGTCTTTCCACATGTCTTGCATTGCCTCCAAACCGAGATATTTCCATGAGGATTCTATTACGATGTCCGCATGGGTCATATCTACTATGGTTTGCAGTTGTTTCACGGCTTCTGGGTCAAAACAAGTTCCATATTTGTCTTGCCACGCTTTCCTTTCATACAGTAATTGTCTTTGATGAGGGTGTGTCATAAGTCTGTGACGCACCCCTTTTTATTTTTTGCCTTTTCACAGATACGAAATCTTTAAAAAACATTTTTATTTACAACAAAGCCCAAACTTTCACAAGCTCGGGCTTTGCCTTTCCGCAAAAGATTTGTATCTTTACAGAAAACTTCTTTAAGTATGGCAAAGATACAAATAAAATCTGAAACTCGGCACGAATTGAGCTTTTTTCCTAACTCTTTCGATGATTATGTGCCAAAAGACAGCAAAGTTCGTATGGTGGATCGTATTGTTCGCAGTATGGACATCAACCCTCTCATGGATACCTATGATGGGATTGGTGCTCCTCCTTACAGTCCGAAGATGCTTC
Organism: Segatella copri; assembly: GCF_026015465.1. Lineage (GTDB taxonomy): Bacteria > Bacteroidota > Bacteroidia > Bacteroidales > Bacteroidaceae > Prevotella > Prevotella copri_E. Next base: position 51,713 of record NZ_JAPDUQ010000005.1, on the reverse strand, counting down.
TAAGTTTAGTTGTTTTTGCCTATATCAATGGCGTTTATTCCTGTCGTGGCATAGCGGACGCACTTAAATACGATGTTCGCTATATGTGGATTTGTGGAGGTAAGCAATTATCTTTCGCAACAATCAACCGCTTTAGATCCAATCATATGATTAAATGCATCGACTTTTATTTTGATGCAGTCGTCTCCATATTGGTTGAAAAGGGCGTGATTAGTCTGGAGGAACAATATGTTGATGGCACTAAGATAGAGTCGAAAGCAAACAAGTACACGTTTGTATGGAAGAAGACTGTGGAAAAGAACAGGGCTAAGCTCTTGGAAAAGACCTCTGCTGCATTGGCTCAGATAAAAGAACAAATTCGCCTGAATGGCGGGAGTGACATTAAGGAAGAAGACAGCGAGCCAGCCACTTCCGCCAAGGATGTAGAGAGAAGTGCACGTTTGTGTGAGAGGCAAGCTAAGAACCTTCCTAAGGCAAAGCTTACAGGAAGAGAGAAGCAAAAGCTAAATACTCAGATAGATCACTTGTTCAAAGCCTCGGACAAACTGTGCGAGTATGAAAAATCACTGGATATACTGGGCGAGAGAAACAGTTACTCCAAGACTGATCCCGATGCGACCTTCATGCGCCTCAAGGAAGATGCCATGAACAATGGGCAGACAAAGCCTGCCTATAACCTTCAAATTGCGACAGAGAATCAATATTGGACGAATTTCGCCCTTTATCCCAATCCAACAGACACCCTGACCTTCAAGCCTTTTTTGGATAAGTACAAGAAAAGATATGGAAAGCAATCCAAGAGCGTCACCGCAGACTCAGGGTATGGCTCGGAGGAGAACTACGAGTACCTAGAGATGGAAGAAATGATGGGTTATGTAAAGTACAACTGGTTTCACAAGGAACAGCATAAGCCTTTCAAGGAGGATGCCTTCAACCAAGCGAACTTCTACTACAACAGGGATGATGACTATTATGTCTGCCCCATGGGACAACACATGGAACCTTGTGGACAACGGCAAACGAAAAGTGACTCCGGCTATGTGTCTGTCATTACATTATATAGAGCACAACGATGTGATGGATGTCCGCTTGGAAGTCTCTGCAAGAAATCCAAAGGCAACAGAACCATATATACCTCAGTTCGGGATAAGAAATAGTGCCTAAAAAAGTTGGTAATCTCCGATATTTTTTGTATCTTTGTAGTTGAAATCCAATTAGTTACAAACATAAAAAGATATCATTATGGAGATTACCAAGGACAAAGTTACAGAATTATTTTGTATTATTGATGAATTTTACAAAGTTTTTGATGCTGAAAATGCAGGAAAATTGCTTTTGGGTGAAGATGGAGTAAAGCGCAGACGACGTAAAGCCTCTTTATCTGATAGTGAAATCATGACGATTTTGCTGTATTTCCATTTCGGCTCGTTCCGAAACTTCAAGCATTATTACCTATTCTTTATTAGAGGAACTTTGAAGTCATATTTTCCAAATGCGGTGTCTTATAACCGTTTTGTAGAACTTGAAAGTCGCGTATTCTTCCCTCTCATGTTCTTCCTGAATCTCCGTGCTTTTGGCAGATGTACAGGTATAACCTTTGTTGATTCAACCATGATACCAATATGCCACAATCTCAGGCGTTATGCCAACAAAGTGTTCAAAGGCATTGCCACAGACGGAAAGGGAACAATGGGATGGTGTCATGGGTTCAAGCTACATCTGGCTTGTAATGATAGAGGTGAGATAATTGCTTTTGTTCTCACTGGTGCAAACGTCAGCGACAAAGATCCAGCGGTATTCGATGTGTTGGCTAAACGTCTGTATGGCAAGCTGTTTGCTGACAAAGGCTATATCTCGCAAAAACTCTTCGATTCGCTTTTTGAGGAAGGCATCCAGTTGGTAACAGGACTGAGAGTGAACATGAAGAACAAACTAATGCCGTTCTATGACAAGATGATGCTACGCAAAAGATACATCATTGAAACGATTAATGACCTGTTGAAAAATACGGCTCAGATAGTACATTCACGTCACAGGTCTGTTGCGAATTTCATCATAAATATTATTTCTGCATTAGGGGCATACTGTTTCTTTGACAACAAGCCCAAGGCACTTACTGGATACGTTATCGAAGATACGAAACAGCTTAGTCTTTTCTAACATTGCATATTTTACAGGAGGATTTTGTCTCAGCAACCATCCAAGATATATAGATGGTTGCCAAGCCTCTGTATCCCTTATATAAAAACATTATAAAGCCTTTAGATAGAGTTCGTTATCCCGAACTGAGGTATATATGTCAACCATAAACTGAATGCATATAAAAAGGAAGCCTTCCTGCTACTAACGTCTGAAGAGGGCTTGAAACACAGAAGCCAGCGACCGATAGAGCCGGAAGCTGTATTTGGGCAGATGAAGGCAGATATGCATTATAAGCGATTCAGGCATTTTGGAATGGACAAGGTTTACATGGATCTAGGATTGTTCGGAATGGGATTCAATTTGAAGAAATATTTGGGTATAAAACGATAAAACTCAATTTTGTTTTTTTATCGTCAGGGATAACTATGCCCTTTTGTGGGCTTTGGGGCTGTTTTGTTATCGATAAAACAAGAAAAGTAAAGTTTCTATACAATATAATAAGATTCCCTTTGTGAAGAAAGACTACGATTCAACTAGAATATATAGAAACACACACAAAAAAAGGGTGCGTCACAGACTTATGACACACCCTCCTATCTTATCTATCTACTCATACTTTGGCACCTCTTTCACCTAGCTGTGCTCATCTACGTAAGTCTTAGCTTCTGAGTATGTGTCAATCTCTATTGCGGTGCTATCTCAAAAAGTCTTCTCTTTCTTCCTTAATCTTCCTTCACGATAGGATACAATTCTATGAATTCGCCATTATGGGACTGTCCATCATTGATGAGCTTTGCAAACTTCTCGCCTACTGTATCAATTGTATGGAAACCAGGCAAAGCCATGTTGCCATTCAAATCAGTGGTAGTTGGACCAGGGTGTACGCTGAAAATCTCAACAGGTATGTTGTTCTGCTCAAACTCCATTGCCATCACACCCATCATAGCATTCTGGGCAGCCTTGCTTGCCACGTAAGCCAGAGGATGCCAATACGGACTGATTTCACTAGGAACGGTGATGTTGACGATTCTACCCTTGTTGGCTTTGATGAGCGGAAGAAGGGCCTGAGTCACGGCCAAGGTGCCAAAGTAGTTTACGTCAGCAGTCTCCTTGATATCCTTCATGTCTGTCTCCCAACTGGTCTTCGACATATCACCAGGAATACCGGCATTGTTCACTAGAAGATTGAGCGAAGGATATTTATCATTGATCTCCTTTGCCGCCAAACTGATGCCGTCGAGATCACAGAGTTCAATTTTCACCCAACCAAGCACTGTACATCCTGCATCTTTCAACTTGTTCATAGTCTCCAAGGCTCTTGCTTCATTGCGGGCACCGAGAATGATATCCCAGCCACTTAACCCTAGATACTTACTGATTCCCAAGCCAATACCTTTGTTGGCTCCTGTAATTAATGCTGTTTTGTTCATTTCAATCTATATTTTTGTGTTAAATATTTCCTAAATATATTTTTCTCATCCCTTCTTCCTGTGCAATCCTTCGGGCAGTAAACAGAGTCTCAGTAGGTGTAGGTACAGAATCCTGCATCTTGTACTGTGGGAAAAACCTGCTAAAATGAAGAGGACAATCGGCAAAACCATTGTCTCTGAGCCAACTGCACATATCTCTTATCATGCTCTCGCTGTCATTAACCCCTGGAATCAGCAGGTTTGTTATCTCCAGATGCACTCCTGCTTTCTTCATCGTTAAAAGCGTATCCAGTACAGGCTGTAAATGACCGCCACATAGCTTCTGATACACATCTTCAGAGAATGCCTTGAGGTCGATATTGGCAGCATCAATGAGTGAAACTATCTCCCTAAGAGGCTCCGGGTTGATGTAACCTGCAGATACCAGAATATTCCAAAGCCCCCTGGAATGAGCCTCCTTGGCGATGTCATAGATGTACTCATAATAGGTAAGAGGCTCCGTGTAGGTATAGGCAATGCTCGGCATATGATGCTTGACTGCAATATCTACAATATCAGATGGAGACAACTCGTAGAAATCTACAGCAGACGGAAGTACCTGCGAGATGTCGTGGTTCTGACAGTTGAGACAACGGAAGTTGCAACCTGTACAGGACAGAGACAGACAACGGGTTCCGGGATGGAATTCATTCAGCGGTTTCTTCTCTACAGGATCATCTGCCAAAGCACACGGTTTTCCGTAAACAACAGAGTAAAGCATTCCGTTAAAATTCCATCTGCTGCCACATTTTCCATGCTTGCCTTCCAAGATAACACAACAGTGGGGACATAATTCGCACCTTACGGTATCAGAAGCATACTCTCCTTCCCCATCAACTTTCTGATAAAAACGACATTCTTTCATACCCAAACCATTTCATGATTACACAATCATCTGAATATCGGCTGCTAGAATACAATAGCCTCATAAGTATAAAGCTCAGCTGTCTTCCAGCCATCCCAACCTATTCCAGCCTTATCCTGAGAGCAATGTCCCAGGAATTCTTCCTTGGTCCATGATACTTCATCAGCCACCTGTGGAAGGAAAGTACCCGTATGATAGCCCTTGCGCATGAAAATACCCTGCTTGCCCAGTTCAAACTCATCTATACTTTGGATGCGTTTCATCGGCGTGAGTACTGAGATTTCGATGTCAATATCATCCAGTTCCTCCATGGTCACCCCATAAAAGCGTGGATCCTCAAAGGCTGCCGCCTTTGCCATGTGCTCAACTACCTGATATAGTGGCATGTCTTCACCAAAATGGCCGATGCAACCTCTGAGTCTTCCCTTTTTGTGCAGAGAGACGAAGGCTCCACACTTTGTAAGAAGAACATCAGATAACTTACCTGGCTCATACTTCTTACCTTCAAGAGTTGCCTTGATGGTATGATAAGCGATAGACTTGAGCATCTTTCGGTCTTCAGAAGTTAAATCAAAACCACAGGTTTCTGTAGTAAAAACAAAAGAATGATACCCCACAACCTTGTCTTTTCCGCCATATGGGGAATCACCGGAGTTGCAGTACATAACATGATGTGGCTTGATATTTGCATCATTTTCTGTCATCATCAACAATGTGGCAATAGGAGCCATGCCACATGCACTCGTTGCCAGATGGTCAATGCCAAGCTCCTGGTTGTGAAGGGTGGCGTTCACAAATGCTTCTACCTTTCCTGTCATGATGCTATCTTTGGTAAGTCCATCTACAATCTCTGCATCCTTGTATGCAGGATAGTGAGAGAAGTCGCTGCTGATAACAAAAAGATTCTTCTCATTCAGGTAGGGCTTCAGGGTATCAGCAATCTTCTTCAAGGTCGTCAATTCCTGCGTGGCAATGATGATAGGAACAATGGATGGTAACTTTTTCATGTGATATTGCAGGAATGGCAGTTCCACCTCCAGGCAATGCTCGCTCTCATGTGCTTCTTGAGCATAAGTAATAGCATCACTCTTTTCCATAAGGTCTTTACAGAGAGCGGTATCTACAGGAACATTTCCCAGAGGAGTGGCATAGGCAGAAACACCTATATTTACTGATGCCTTCCCCAAATACACATGATGGCTAGGTCCCAGGAGAAAGATGTGCTCATATTCAGCATCCGGATTGATGGCAGCAAATGCCGATGCTGCAGTCACCCCAGAGAACACGTAGCCGGCATGAGGTACGATTACTGCCTGTACATTCTCCATTAAAGGATTCTTGCACCTAGAGAAACAATTCTGAACATCCTGGCGGAGTTCTTTGGCATCGCCAGTATAAAAACTTCCTGCTACAGCAGGTTTGCGAATCTTAGCTTCCATCATAATACTTACTATTATTAATACGATGAATATGATTTTTCTCATTACTCAAGATGATGATTCAGATGGCAAGATGCCACCTACTTGCAAAGATACAAAATATCAGATAGAAAAGAGTAAAATAGGGTAAGATTTAAATTAAATTTAATTTCCTCCATATCATCCGAACAATGATGCTCTCATTAGATGGTATATATTTGACTTACCTCCACAGTCAGTGCTTCTCTAAATCATCAAAGTCAAGCACAACTTAAAGGTTATTTGATACGGCAGTATGTAAAACGATGAGAAATATTTGGCTGTTAGGACAAAAATATGTAGTTTTGCAGTGTCTTTGTGAGGCGTTGTCATCTCTGTCTTCATCATAAGATTCGTTTGCCCCCTACGACTCGCAATGCAGTGCAGATTAAACATCAAAATAACCGGTATGAGAGGGGCATCTCATATCAAAAAAATGAAGAGTCATGAAGAGAACTCTACTAGTATCAGCATTCTCAGCTATTGCCATGGTTGCAGGAGCACAAACTGAAGTGGCAAGTGCTGTCGGTGACTTTGATTTCATCACCAAGAATTTTACAGTAGGTCAGAAGACAATTCCGTATTCCTTGGTAAAAGACTTCCTGACTGCATTGAGGGAGCCGTGAATATATCTAACTGAGGATTCGGATCTGTCTTTTTAAACATAGTCATTCTTTTAATTGATGGTGTAAAGATACGAAAAATATTCCAGATAACAGCATAAAGCAGAGATTATTTTCGTGAAATATAAACATCTTAAACAGGCCTTACTTTTTAAAGTGGGCTCAGTAAAGAACATGCAAATACTACTTAATGATTTTGATTAATAGTTAAATAACAATAACAAGTAACTAATTGTTGCTCAAATATTTGGAATTATCGTTCAGAAAGATTATCGTTTGTGAACGATAATAATAAAGCATAACATTATGGAATATAATAGATTAATAGATAGAAAGGCGGAGACAGACCGAATAACAGAAGCTCTGAAACGAGAGAATACCCAATTTATCGTTATATATGGTCGTCGCAGAATAGGAAAATCTACGCTCATCAAATATCTTGTGAATAGTCAAGAACAGGCTATTTACTTTTTGAGTGATACTTCTACAGAGGCTGTACAGCGATCTGCTTTTGCCAAATCTGTGGCAACAGTCATTGATGGGTTCGACAAGGTTATCTATCCCGACTGGGAATCACTTTTCCGCAGTATGAACAATCAACTATCTCAGAGAATCATGGTATGTCTGGATGAATTTCCTTATCTCGTAAAAAGCTGTGAGGCACTTCCTTCCATCATTCAAAAGCTCCTGAACGAGAAAATCTTAAAGTTTGATTTTGTTCTTTGCGGTTCTTCACAGCAATTGATGCATGGCTATGTGCTCAATCGCCAGTCACCACTTTATGGACTTGCCAATGAGATTATCAAGATGCAACCGATTGCGGCTCAATATATGAGGGAGGCAATGGAGTGTGATGCCGTGCAAGCGGTAGAAGAATTTGCAATATGGGGCGGTGTGCCTCGCTATTGGGAATTGCGTCGTGACTATCCTGATACAAAAACGGCGATTCGCAAGGTGTTGCTTGATCCACAAGGCTCCTTGATGGAAGAACCTCAGCGACTGCTTCGTGATGATATGCGAGATACCGTTCAGGCATTAACCTTACTCACTATTATCGGTAATGGCGCCAACAAACTTTCAGAAATAGCATCCAGGGCTGGTAAGGAAGCCAACTCCTTGTCAGAGCCTCTAGGCAAATTAAGAGATTTAGGGTACATAAGAAGAGAGGTACCTTTTGGCGACAATCCGAAAAAAAGCAAAAAGGGACTTTACCACATCAACGACTCACTTCTCAGATTCCATTATCAATTTATCGTGCCTTATCGTTCTATCCTTGAGTTGGGAAAGATTGATACGGTGATGCAGGTTGTGGAAATCCAGCTACCGCAGTTTATTGGCCAATGTTGGGAGTTACTATGCCGTGATTACGTAAGTGGCAATATCATAGATGGCATTGCCTACAATGTGGCTTCACGATGGTGGGGTAAAATTTTTCCGCCAGAAGAAAAGAATGGTAAAATGGTAGAATTGGACGTTGTTGCAGAATCAATAGATAAGAAACATATATTGATTGGCGAATGTAAATGGACACACAATGATAGTGCTGACCGCCTGATGGAAATTCTTGAGCAAAAGGCGAAATATCTTCCTTTTATCAAGAAAGGACAGCAGGTACATCTTGTCTTGTTTATGAAAGAAGCCCCTACTTATATGAACGAAGAAGCTAAGATACTTCTACCTGAAGACATCATGCAATAGGGAAAAGGGTCTATACACCCTTTTGTCGAGGTGTATTGACCCTTGGAACAACCGCAAAGTATGGGTTGATAATTATTTTTTCGGAGGCAAATGCCTTTTATGATTAGCATTTACCTTCTACCCGATTTTGTCATCTACCTTTTACCTTAATTCCTTTGATGTCTTAATTTTTCTTGCCCCAATATGACTTGCGGTTCCTTGTACTGTTGTAGTTGCTGAGTCCGGAATATACAATAGTATATTTTCTAGGATTGGATTCCCAATCACATTCTCTCTGCAAATACATAGGTATGCCATCTATGTAGAGAATGGCATTTGCCTTGTCGTAGGACCACTTGCCACCAGCATGGAAACCTGCAGTAATCTTATGACCACTACCCAATGTCATGCTTTCAGAACTGCACTGCTGACCAAAATTATACTCCAGGGTGATATTCTCCCAGGTTCCCTTCAATTCACTTTCGAGAATGGTAAGCTGTGGCACATCACCATATCTCTCAGGCATAATGACTGGCCAGCCATCCTGTGTCCATCGAATGGAACGTACTTGTCCCATCATAAGGGCGTTTGAATATGGATTGCCATTTACTCCTGCCGGCAAACGACCTTGTGATGAAAAATACCAGTTACCTTCTCCATCATCAAAGACAGCACAATGAGAGATTCCTACCCAACCTGGACTATTGTTGAACTTGTACGGATGTGTCAGAATTGGATATGCCTCTCCACCCTTGTTGGTACAGTCTCTGCCATCCTTGCCATAGTAGGGACCTTCTATATTCTTGGCTCTCAACACACGAGTGTTGTAAGCCACAGAAAGTTCATCGTAGGCCAGAAAAAGATAATAGTAGCCATTGTGATATATGATCTCCGGAGCTTCAGATGCCTGCCAGCGACTATTGATATTGCGAGTATAGATACGTTTGCCATACTTGCTGATGTCTCCCCATGGGTCACCGATATTCTCATAAGGCATACCTGTATTCGGGTTCAGGCGCATGGCAACAATACCAGAATGCCATGAACCGTAGATGAGGTAATGCTTGCCATCAGGGCAGATGATATATGACGGATCGATGGCATTATACTTGAAATATGTGACAGTATCGGCGAATCGGTACCACTATAGCGCATGAATCGGTACCATCATAGCACTGCATTCGGTACCATCGTATCACTTGAATCGGTACCATCATAGCGCCCCAATCGGTACCAAAAAGATGTAAAGTTCTGCTCATGTATAATAATAACCGCCTATCTTTGCAGAAGAATTTTTAAATCTGTATAGATATGGCACAAAGTAATGTAAACATGAGCAAATTAAAACGTTCATTTCAAATGCTAGCGGCAAAAATACCGCAACGCACCATTTGCGAGCAACTACACATGGGACGTGGCGTACTGAACCGTTACAAGACCTTGGCGGATTCCCAAGGTTTGTCCTATGGCGTGATAGGCCGCATGAGTGACGGGGAAATAGAATCTTTCCTCCAGTTGTCCAAACCCACAGCAGCCCCATCTTCCCAACGTCAGGTGCTGGATGGGCTGTTGCCTGAATATGTGTCAGACTTGTCGCATAACCGCTACCTCACCATTCAAGCCCTGCACGAGTCATACAAGAAGGAGCATCCCGACGGATATGGATACACCCAGTTCAAGAAGTCAATCCGTGAGTATCAGTACTCACACAACCTCAGCTTCCATAACACCTATATTCCTGGGGAAGAGATGCAGATTGACTTCGCCGGCGATGCCCTGTGGCTTACCGACCCGAAGACAGGTAAACTAACCAAGGTTGTCGTTTTGGTCTGTATCCTGCCATACAGCGGCTTGGGATTTGCCAAGGCTATGTACAACGCTTCCATGGAGAACTTCTTCGGCGGTATATCCGATGCCTTCTCTTACTTCGGCGGAACAACTCGCATAGCCAAGAGTGACAACATGAAGCAGTGGGTGAAGAAATACGACCGCTACGAGCCAGCGTTCAATGATGCTGCCGTGGAATGGGCTGCCTACTACGATACATCCCTCCAAACCTGCAGGGTTCGCACTCCCAGGGACAAAGGTCCAGTCGAGGGACTCGTCCAAAAGACATACAATGCCGTCTACGCTCTGCTACATGACGAGGTGTTTTACAATCTTCTGAGTATGAATACCCGTATCTATGAGTTGATGGACGGCTTCAATGAAAAGCCGTCCAGAACGACAGGGAGAAGCAGACGTGACATCTTCGAGGCGGAAGAGCAACCAACGTTGGGTAAGCTGCCCATGACTCCATACCGCTTCAGATATCGCAAGGAGGTGAAACTGTCCGGTACCTATCACGTCATGGTTGATAAGCACAACTATAGCGTGCCATACCAGTATGTCGGGCAAAAGGTGAGCGTACTGTGGGACTTAGATACCGTGGAGGTTTACTCCGGGAGTTCTCGCATAGCCATCCATCAGCGTCGCCAAGGATCTGGATACAGCACGCATGACGAGCATATGCCAGACAAACATCTTGCCTACAAGCACGGACAGGGATATAACGCCGCCTATTTTCTGGAGGAGGCGGCATTGGTTGGCAGCAACACCACTTCCGCAGTCCAATCCATCCTCAATCGCACGAAGCATGTCGAGCAGTCGTACAAGTCTTGCCAAGGAGTCCTGTCTCTCAAGCGCAAGTATGGCAAGGAGCGTCTGGAGAAGGCCTGTAAGCGTCTAGCAGGTTGTTCATCCATCACCTACACGACCATCCGCAACGTGTTGGAAAAGAACCTTGACCAAGTTGACGGGGAAGAAACAGTCTCAAACGTGCCACAGAACGACTATGTGAGAGGCGCGGAGGCATTTATGAACATTTAAATATGCATAGTAACATGAACTTACAAGAAACCATCATACAACTCAACGAGTTGAAACTCAGAGGTATGTCATCCTCCTTCGAGGCCATGACCAGCCTTCCTGTACAGAACCGCCCATCCCTGGAAGTCGCCATCTCCAAGATGGTGGATGCAGAGGTGCAGGACAGACGAGATCGAAAGACCGCCATGTATCTAAAAATCAGCAAGCTTAGATATACGGCACTCTTAGAGGATGTCATCTGTGGAACAGACCGCAACTTCACCAAGGATGACCTTGCCGCCATTGCCGACTGTGCCTTCATACGCAGACATGAGAACTTGCTCATACAAGGAAAGTGCGGCTGCGGAAAATCCTTCCTTGCCTGTGCCCTTGGAAGACAGGCTTGCATGCTAGGCTACAGAACTCTCTATCTCAATATGAACAGCTTTGTGGAGAAAGTTGCACTCAGCAAGCTGGATGGATCGTACCTGAGGATGATAACCAATCTGGAAAAGTATGACTTGCTCATATGGGATGACTTCGGGTTGCAGCCAATGGATGACAAGACCAGACTCGCAATGCTTCAAATCCTAGAAGAGAGATACGAAAGAAAGTCCGTCATTATCGCCTCACAGCTTCCCATTGCCAAATGGTATGATTACATAGGTGATCCTACCTTGGCAGATGCCATTATGGACCGTTTGGTGGCAAATGCAAGTAAAATAGAGTTAAAAGGCGATTCTATGCGCCAGAAATTGAAAAAATAAATTACCTTTGCAAATTGAAAAGCAGAACTGAAATCTTGGTACCGCTTGCAGCGATACAAGCGGTACCGATTGCAGTGATAGCATGGTACCGATTACACCGCTACGCTTGGTACCGATACAGCGCTATCGTCAAAATATGCATTCCAGTCACCTTGACCGTTTCTTCCCCAGTTGAACCCACGGTCAGTGGAAGAGCAAGCTACCATGCCCTTGTCTGTCCAATGGTTGCTTGCCGGATCGGAAGTTTCCATCATCCCGATGAAAGCTCTTTCTGTCCAGGTGTTGTCAAAATTGGCTGCATCGGCATATAAGCCATTGCCGATGTAATTATCAACCACGATGCAATAGTACATTCGGTACAAGCCATTTCTCACCTTGCGAGCACATGGCGCCCAAAATCCATAACGAAAATGCTTGATAGCAGGAAGGCCCTCCTTTGCTCTATATTCATTCACCTTGGTTGCCACCCAAGAAGGCTGTCTTCTCATGGTGGAGCCTACCCAAGTCCAGTTGATCAAGTCCTTGCTCTTACGGCAGAAGAAATGGCCATGTCCTTCCAAACTGTTACCATAAGAGGCATCAGTCTGATACATGTAATAGTAGCCGTCATCAGCCTTCATGACTGTAGGGTCATGCACGTTGGCTAAATTCCAACTGCCACGCTGGTCCCAACCTGCCAGTACAACCTGTCATGATGCCAAGCAGTATAACAGCCGTCATTAAAACATTCTTTTTCATTGGTTACTTTCGGTTTATATGAAATTGTAATTGTTTATTCTCTTGCTAATCCGTAATCAAGCATAGACTTTTCAATGCTTTCCTTTTTCAGAAAATACGTTTGGTGATGGCAAAATTACGCCAAAAGAGGCTAAGTATGGTGGATTATATGTAGAATTTTAGTGGATTATCTGATTCTTTTCGGAAAAAGGCTGTTTTGTGCAACTAAAAATTACAGTTCATATTATCAGGGAGTTTTTGTTTTGATTAATAGATAGATGTCATGGAAGTAACGATAACCCAAAAAGCCTCCAGGACAATCATATCCCGAAGGTCATTATTCTATTTCTTCAATACTTTTTCACATCTGTATGACCATCTGAGTAAGTGGTCTTCACGATGTTCAAACCTGGCTGAAGAGTCTGTACCTCATTACCTTTCAAGGTAAAAATACGAGTAGAGAGTACAGATGCAGCTTCTGTAAAGTCGCAGATGCCTGTAGTCTGTCCATCTGTATCGCCGAAGGAAACAGATCTTGACTTGCTTACACCTGAGCCATAAGACACCTTGAGAGTTGCACCGGCAGCTGCTGTTACATAGTTCTTCACTTCAGAAGCATCATTAGCCTTATAAGTATAGTATTTCGTTGGAACGAAATACTCGTTGTTACCACTCTTGCTCTGTGCATCCGAAGCACCTTCACAACCCTTCAATGTGACATTGTAGTCTTTATAACTGCCACTAGTCTTGCAATCCCAAGGCTTCTTTTGGGTAGCAGCAGTAGCATAAACACTATTCTCCACATAGATGTTGCTCTTGTAACCTGCACCAATGCATTGAACTACCCACAAGCTAAAGAACATAGCGCTTACCTGTCAATATTATATTAACATTTTGCTGAACATTTCCAGAAAACAGCAAGAAAAAAGCCCCGATACGTCTCGTACCAGGGCTTCGAGCTCTTTAACAATGTATATGAAACAATCAATCTTTACTAGAAAGAGATTGCTCTAAAATCCTCTTTAATCTTGCCGACACAAGCTGACAGGCGTTGATAGTTTTTCTCTCCGGCTTTCTTCACACCGCTGATATATTGTCGCATGAGCGATGGGTTGATGCCAGCACGGCGGGCAATATCAGACGCATTGAGATATGAAAAGTAATTGAAGAATGATTGAATATCGTACTTGTAGATAAAATCTACTTCCGGCAAATCATCTTCAAACTCCCTAGCCTCCTCGTAGCAATCAAGCAAATCCTGCTTTGCCTCCTCTACGGTACGTCCCACAGAGTTGAAATGCCCCTTGTTTATCGCATCTTCTGTATGACACCAATACGAACCATCAGATGCTTGTTCTACTGTAACTAAAACCTTTCTTTTCTCCATACATTTATATTTTTATTAAAAGAGCTCTACAAATAAATCCACACATGGCTCATAGATTGGCAGGGGCTATTCCCCTGCCAAATTTTTAAGCACTTTTATAGCAGTCCCTTTGGCCACCTCCTTGCAGTGCCTAGGCACATAATCGTAAGCGCCAGTCTTGGGATTGATCCATTTGTCGTGCTTTGAACCATGTTGAGACAGGATGCATCCCGCATCTCTCAGTCTCTTCAGTAATTCTGATTGTTTCATTATTTGTAAGAGCTCTTTGTCATTTCGACACTGCAAAGGTAACAAAAAAGCAACTAACCACCAAATATATAGGTAGCATTTTTGTTACATTAACTAAGATTTAACATTTATGCCTACATAATTAACTGAGCCCACTTTAAAAATTTGGATAATACATATATAATTAGTAACTTTGCACTCATGAAGAATTTTGCAGCGATAGATTTTGAGACTGCCAACCAGCAACGAACCAGCGTTTGCTCCGTGGGCATTGTGATAGTAAGGGATGGTGAGATTGTGGATAGCTACTACAGTCTCATCAAGCCAGAGCCTGAGTATTATTCCTATTGGAATACAAGGGTACATGGACTAACCATGGAGGATACCATGAACGCCGGGGTATTTCCAGAGGTATGGGCTGAGATTCAGCCAAAGATTGAGGGATTGCCATTGGTGGCTCACAACTCACCCTTTGACGAGGGATGCCTGAAGTCTGTGTTCCAAATGTATCAGATGGACTATCCCGATTATGAGTTCCATTGCACATGCCGAGCCTCCAGAAGAATGTTGGGATCTCTCCTACCCAACCACCAACTACAAACCGTAGCTGCTTATTGCGGATACGACCTAACCCAACACCATAATGCCCTGGCTGACGCAGAGGCTTGTGCTTGGATTGCCAGGGAACTACTATAACTCTTACAACTCATTTTAATGTTTTTTGTCACAAAAATGACAATAGCACTACAAGGGAGTTGCTTTCACGGGTTCATACCGTGAAGCACTCTTTTTGGATTGGTACATCTCTCATTATCCAATAAATAATGTGTATGAAGAAAATAATTTTTCTCGATTTTGACGGTGTACTGAATACTGAGTACAACCAGAACTTGCTTATGTATCATGGGAAATCCTGGAAAGACAAGTATGGAGTTTTCTTTGACCCGGAGACAGTGGCTGAACTAAAGAGAACAGAGCCATTAAGATTCTTAACGGATAAAGGAATTAAGTTTTTCTATAAGTATAACCGTAATTTATGGGATTAAGATATGAACATAAAACATGTATTTGAAGACTCTCGCATAGTTATGCTGGAGAAAGACATTGCAAGAATAAACGAGTATTGTCAATACTCTGATGAAGAAAAGTTTGTGATGAAGCACTTGCTCAAAAAGCGTTGCAACGTACTATGGCAATTGAATGTGTATGACGATGAGACGAAGCAGCTCCTCATCGGTTTCAATGATGCACTTCGAAAGGCATGTACGTAGCTTTATCACCGGACGATGACAGTTTATCAAGAATACCTGCATCTTATACAGCCCTTTCATAATCTATACGATCATTGCTACTTCTCATTATACGACCTCATATATGTCCGTGAGTTCAACCTGGAAGTACATGTGGAGTTTGAGGATAAAGTAAAATATTAAACATCAAGCCAAACAAGCCGCTGGAACTCTACAATCTGCTAGAGGATCCGGAAGAGAAGCATAATCTCGCCAAGAAATATCCGAAAATGGTAATCGGTTTTGACAAGGTGATGACTAACTATTTTAAAATTATGGGAAGTATTTTTTTTGTTTATGTTCTTTGCATGGCTGTTAAAGGGTTTTGGCAAAGCCATTACCCACACCGACAAGAAAAAGCCTCGTACCAGCTGGGATAGACTCAGCTATGAGCAGAAGGCATGGATTCATGCCCATGACAACGGAAGATAAGGTATCTACATAATATTAGGAGTAAGAATGACCTTACCGGCAACGAGAACGACAACAGGTAAAAATATAGCGCTTACGAACCTGTTCTTTCGTGGATGCATCCATTCTATCGACAAATCAAGGAGGATTCTTCCTTCAGGAATCCTCTTTTTGTATTTTCATTGTTTGAAAAAGTTAAAATTTGGCTACTCCGCAAATGATAGCGGAGTATTTTATTATCTTTGCAGCATGAATTAAAATGAATCGCTTATGCCAGCAAACAAGAATGCCCCTATAGAGGTGTATGATGGCAAATACTACCGCTATGCAGACCCCAACTATTCCATCTTCGACATGCCTCTGTCTGAAAACGACTATGAGATCATGAAAGAAGCCGTAGAAATGCTCAAACAGCTGGAGGACTTTGACCACTTCTCGGAAATGGCAGACGTGGTGGGAAGACTGCAAGACAAGCTGTCTATCAGCAAAAGCAACAGAAAGCCCATCATCCACTTTGACTCGATGCCGAACCTCAAAGGCTTGGAACTCCTGAACCCTCTCTACAATTACATAGCCAACAAGCAAACGCTGAGAATCATGTATCAGTCATTCAACGCAAAGGAGGCAAACGAATACATCCTCTACCCTTATCTGCTGAAGGAATACAGAAACAGATGGTTCCTTTTCGGCTCAGTGAAGAAAGACCTGGTCCTGTATAACTTGGCTCTTGACAGAATGGTATCCATTGAACCAATCGAAGAGCCATTCCGTGAGAATCCCAAGTTCGATAGCGAGAAGTTCTTTGACGATGTCATAGGAGTGAGCAAGAATATCGACAACAGACCACGCACCATCAAGTTCTGGGCTTCCGTGGAACAAAGCAAGTATATCAAGACCAAGCCCCTCCATCATAGCCAGGAACTGATCAGACAGAATGAGGACGGCAGCTGCATCTTCCAGATCTCCGTGGTCATCAACTTCGAACTCTACTCCGTCCTCATGAGCTATGGCCCAGGAGTAAGAGTCATCTCTCCCCGATGTGCCGTGAGCTATATGCAAGACAAGACAAAGGAAATGGCAGACATCTATGAAGAGCCTTTCCATTTCGAAGAAGCCGACAATTGAAGACAACAATTAAAAAGAAGAAAGAAATGAAAGAACAGAACAATAATCAACCAAAGCAGAACGCCATCCGGAAAAGAATCTGCAAACACCTTCGGGAAATCGAGGAGCAACACCACATCAAGATACTGTATGCCGTAGAATCCGGCAGCAGGGCATGGGGCTTCTCATCTCCTGACAGCGATTGGGATGTACGCTTCATCTATGTCCATGAACCAGAGTGGTACTTCCATATCGAAGAGGAAAAGGATACCATCGAGCAGATGTTCCCTGATGAAACAGACATGTCCGGCTGGGATCTGAAGAAAGCCATGCGCCTCTTCAAAAGCTCCAACCCTTCACTCTTTGAATGGCTCCACTCTCCTATCATCTACCAAATGGACAAAACGTTCATCAACGAGATCCGCCAAATGGAAACCCAATACTTCAACCCAGAGAAAGCCATGTTCCACTACAACCATATCTACAAGAAGCATAATGACAGATACATCAAGGACTATGGACTGCCATTGAAGAGATTCCTCTACTACCTCAGAGGTATCCTTGTTTGTAAATGGTTATCTGACAAAGGCACCATCCCTCCTGTAAGATTCACAGAACTGGTGGATGCCACTGTAGAGGATACTGACATGAAAGCAAAGATCGCTCACCTGCTGGAACTCAAAAAGAGAAGCAACGAACATAACCTGGAACCAGTAGATGAGCAGCTCTTCGCTTGGGCACAGGAAAGGGCAATGTTCTACGATCAAAAGGTAGAACACATCCACCCGGAGAAAAAGACAATGCCCGATGAGAAGCTCAACAGGCTAATGTACGATACGGTCAAGAGAATGGCCACTCAATACCCCAATTCACCATCTCAACACCCCCAAAAACATCAAAATAAATAAAAAATATAAACAAAATCGCATAAGAAAAGGCTCAAGCCCACATCCCTGCAGGTAAACAGAAATGTGGTTTTGAGCCTTTCTGTTCACCTGAAATCTAAAGCCAAAAGTGGTAATTCTATCAATTTTTGTTCATGGAGAGTGCAATTATTCATGCTGGAAATCCTATATACATGCCATTTAACCAAACTCATATATTGAACAAATCCCCGAATATTACCATATGTATTATATTTACCAAGATTAAGTGCCTGATATCTTCAAAATCTTATTTGATCAATAGAAAGACTTTTGAAGTCAGTTCCTCCCAATATGGTTCTCAAATAAGGTCTATTTCCCATCAGTCATCTTTTTTAAATGAAGAAATCATCCTCTTCTTCGTCCTCACCATTAGGAAACATAACACTTCTCTCATACTCAGGGTCATAAAAATTATACCCATTCTTCACCTGCCGGATTTTCTTCTGGATGGCACCAATCTTCTTCAGCTCAGAAAGCTGCAGATGATCCTGCCTGAACTCCGATATCTCCTCCAACTCTCTCTCAAAGGAATCTACCTCAGCCTGAAATTCATTAAATTCAGACTCAGATTCTTCGAAGAGGTCAGTATCAAGAGCCTCATTCAAACGTCTGTTCATTTCCTCCAATTTCATCTTTAATGCCGTATTCATCTGTCTGATATTTTAAAAGTAAAACAATTGACACTCATATACTTTGTGCCTGATTCTGTATTCTGGTGCAAAGTTACGGGGCAGCTATGAAAGTTCGTTTCATAGGTTGAAAATATTTTCTCCAGAGCAACTATTTTTTTCACCATTCTGCTAATTTTGGATATATGACCGATAGCCTCGCCATAGTATAGCCTTAACCATTAACTCGGTAAGCAACTTTTTAGCGAAGAAGCAATTTTAGCGTTCATCTATTCCATCAACAAGAACTTTACGACTATACTTGGGACACCATATCAGGAGATATGATATGGTGTAGATGGAATGTTAGCTTGTTGTATATATGTTCTTTGTTATCATCAGTCTTTTTGAAATCTATGAATAGGACAGCATCTTAAAGAATATTTGTAAATTACAGGTTAATATAATGTAAAAAGAAGACTTAGGTGAATAACTTAAGGCATTTTTTTATATCTTTGCAACATAAAAAAACGTCAAAACGTGAGAAATAGCCTACTATTATCCCATCAAAACGTGAGAAATAGGGCATAGATAGGTCGTCATAACGTGATAAACAGAAAATTATGAAGAGAAAAATATATAATGAAATGCTGCAATGGAAGCAGAATTCTCAAGGAAAATCTGCTTTGATGATAGATGGAGCACGCCGAATAGGTAAGAGCTATATTGTGGAGGAGTTTGCCCAAAAAGAATATAAATCATATATTCTGGTTGACTTCAACAATGCAGATAGTGATTTAATGGAAATTTTTGATAAGTATCTGAAAAACTTGGATTTGTTTTTCAGTTACTTGTCTTTGTATTTTAATGTAACGCTGTATCCTCGTAATACCGCCATTATATTTGATGAAGTACAGCTTTATCCAAAAGCACGTGCTGCTATCAAGTATCTGGTAAAAGATGGTCGGTACGATTATATTGAAACAGGCTCACTGGTTAGTATCAATAGGAATGTGAAAGATATAGTTATTCCATCGGAGGAATGTCGCATGAATATGTATCCTATGGATTTTGAGGAATTTCTATGGGCAATGGGAGATGAGCAAATGATGCCGTTCATCCGCGATTGCTATGAGAAAAAGCAAGCTTTGGGGCCATTGCATCGTAAGGTAATGGATTACTTCCGACATTATATGATAGTGGGAGGTATGCCTCAGGCAGTTGTTGAATATGTAGAAACCCATGATTTCATGAAAGTGGATATGGTTAAGCGAAATATCCTTTCCCTGTATAAGGCTGATATTGAGAAGTATGCTGTGGGCAACGAAATCAAGGTAAAAGCAATTTTCGAGGAGATTCCTTCGGCTCTCAGCAAACATGAGAAGAAGTTCCGGTTGACTGCCATTAGCGATAAGGCTCGTTATCGGGAGTATGAATCTTCATTTTTCTGGCTGGCTGAGTCAAGGGTGGTAAACATCTGCTATAACTCTACTGCCCCTGATATCGGACTGCGATTGAATGAGGAACGCACCACCTTGAAGTGCTATATGGCTGATACAGGTTTGCTGATAAGTCATGCTTTTAACCTGAAGACGATTATGGGAAATGAACTTTACCTGAAATTGGCTTTGGGAAAACTGGAGTTAAATGAAGGTATGTTGGTCGAAAATGTTGTTGCGCAGATGTTGAGAGCTTCTGGCTATGAATTGTTTTTCTTTTCGAAGAACTCTGCTACAAGTGCGGAAGATAGGATGGAGATAGATTTCCTGATTCCTAAGCCTGTCATCACGAATCGGCATAACATCTCTCCTATAGAAGTGAAATCAGGTAAAAACTTTACCACGACCTCTCTTAATAAGCTAAGAGCCAAATTTGCTCCTATGCTTGCCGAAGCGTATGTGCTTCACCCAGGTGATGTAGAGGAGAAGGATGGAGTGATTTATCTGCCATTATATATGGCAGGACTGTTGTAGAATGAGATTTTTGATGATATTTATATAATAGTGCCAATTCATCCCAAAGGCACGAACATCATTAAATGACGAGAAAACAGACTTCAAGAAAGGAATATTACCTTTCCCTCAAACTCATGATTAGACTGCAACTTAAACAGAGAGAGCAAGCCATGCTGAGAATCATCACATGTTCTCCTGTTCTCCTGTTTTCGTGTTTTCAAACTCGAAAGAACATTGCAGATAGTCTGCAGATACATGTAGGATTCTATACATACCTTAATAATATATTTGAAAATGGTATGATGCTGGACACTACGCACCCAGCATCATACCATTTCCTATATGAACTCTTACTCTCCACTTTTAGCTTTGCCTTGTGGTTTCTGTCCAGCATGAGCCATGATAGCATTGTACTCTTCGTCAGACATTCGCCCTGTATCATGAAGGTTCTTCACGTATAGGTAAGTAATCTGGCTTAACACCATCTTCACACCATTATAGCTCATTTCGATGAAGTCACTATCGAACAGGTCAAGAGACGTTTCCTTGCCGTCCTTCTTCGCCTTCATGGTTACACTGAACTGTTTCTCTTCGTCACCTTCTGTGAAAGTAAGCGATAACTCAAACAGTTCTTTCCCCTTTATCTCATTTTCTTTCTGTTCCATATCTATTAATTTAAAACACTAAAACTTCAAAAACATATTAACAAGTAAGTTTCATCTATTCCTTTGCATCCGCAATATTGCTTTCGCAAACATCGATGATGTCCTGGAACTTCTGTTTGTCCTCAGCTTGGGCAAGCTTCTCTTCAGCCATAGCCTTGATAGCCTCGAACTGCTCTAGAGAGAACTCATCGCAAGATACCATTCCCTTCTTGCGAGCTGTCATCATTACTTCGTAGTCACCCTCACAGGTCATACCGAAAAAGGCTACAGCATTAGTTTCCTTGCACATTTGAATCAAACTTTTTTTTTACAGCACCTTCCTCATGCTTGGTAGGTGTGCATTCTATCTTGTTTTTATTCTGTTTCATTATATTTAAATTGTTACTACCCTACTTTGTTCAAGATGCCAAATTGGCATTTTGAACATAATCTATTATAATTATATTAGTGTTCTTTCATCCATTCATCCACGCTTTTATCTATGCGGAGATATGGAAGAAGTTTCTTTATCTCTTTCACGAATGCTTTGACAGAGCCTAAGGCATCATCACATTCACCTTCCAGGTAATTAAAATACTCATCGACATAATCACCTTCCAGAAAGCCTAGAAGACGACTGTCTTCATTATCTACCTCTCCAGCAATCTGAGGGTACACGTCACCCAGACAGCACCCTACTACGTCTGTATCTCCACTCTCATAGAGAACGTAGAAGATTACGTCTGGTATCTCGATACGCCCATCATCGTGAGCTTTAATGAATTTCTTGTTCGTCTCACAGTTGATGATTTCCTTTATAATATCCATATTCTTTGATTTTAATCATTAATATCTAACTATAGCCACTTTCAAGCCTCGCTTGGTAGCGGTATCTATCATGTTCTTTGTGCCCCGGCTCTTACCATCCCAGAAGGCGATGAGAGCATCGGCACCAGAGGCATGACCACTAATGATTACAACATCTTCCTTCTTTTCGTCTTGAAGGAAATAATCACACTTCTCTTTCAACAACTCATAGTTATCGAAATCTCTGCATCCTGCAATGATGACTCTGTATTTAGAGATTAAATTATGATTAATCTGTTAGCTGCATCTACTTCTTCTATACTCATTATATTGTTTGTTTATAAGTTATACTTCAAGTTAAAGACTCTCGTTTGTATCTAAGCCTTCCTTGCATAAACTATCCACCGAAAATCCAAGTTTGACACCTATTACATAATAAGGCATCATCTACAACTATTCATCTTTAAAGAAGAACAATATCCCTTTCATTCCAATATCAAAGTCCCTACAAAGGTATAAAAAACGAGAGTAACCGCCAAACTATTAGCTAATATTTTTGACTTTTTACACTTTCAAGATGATTAGGAGCTATCAAAAGCAAGAAACAACTAATAAAATACCAAAGGTATCTGTATAATTTTAATCCTTGTTGTAATGGACAATGGTCTAGTACCGAAGATCCGGCAGAATATGCCCGAGTTAAGCTGCTGCATTAATCCTTATTGTAGTGGACAATGGTCTCGTACACCCCGAACCGAACTTTAATTAGCAAGATTTTCAAAAATCTCTCGTGCTTACAGCGTATAGCTGCTTAGCACATTATTGAATTATTAACGAACTATTGTTCCATAATCTTCTCCTTTTAAACGTTTAAAACGTCTTTTTGAATATACAAAGATACATTATTCCCCTCACACCACCAAACTTCTTGCATTATTTTAACGTAAACGATACGTAAACACTTAGAACTACAAGCTTGCTTGATTGTTATGCAGAGGACAATTTTATTCAAGAAGACCAGGTAGGCAATGAACTTGATTTCCTCCTTAATAGCATTCCATTCTCATATAGTAAATCATTTCAGATGGATGGTCTGTGTTTTCCCCGTAATATCAGTTACCACAGCGATCCCCCATCACGAATCTCCACCTTCTCATATTTGGCATCAACTATCACCTTGCCTTTTACTGTCATAACACCCCAATGTCTGGGAATCTGTTCAAAGGCGCAATAGGCACCAACTGGTTGCGCTATACTATGGTAGAGAGGTGGCACGATAACTTTACCATCAACCTTCACACCCCATTTCTTTCCTGCTTGATATAATTCTACATGCCCTGCCTCCGTCTTCTCTTTCATCAGCAATAACTCCTGTTCCTCTTGCTTTTTCAAGCTGGAGTCAACGAAGTAATAATCCTCATGGCTGTCCATGACCACTATGCCACTGTCGTATAGGTCGGCACATAGCCAATATACATGAGTATGGTCGCCACGTAAAAAACAAACCTTTTCACTGTTTTCTTTATGCATTCGCATAGAGCCGCCATCCTCCTCTTTATATATCCATTCCTGACAACCACTGGCTGTTGAGCGTCGAAAGTTGTAGATTAAATAATATCCATAATTCCATAGGTCATATTGGGAAGGGCGAAAAGGTAAAGCAAAGTACTCGTAGGTACGAGACCTGAAGAGACCATTATATTCGACGAACTCCTATTTATTGATGGTGATTACCTCGGGAGCATCTTTCGCATGAATGTCCTCGTCTATGACAACTCTCGCCAAGAGGTCGTAGTAACATACAGTCTTTCTGCGAGGTCGGTAGGATAAGATATTACCTTGCAAGAACTTTATGTCATAATAGTTGCCTGGTTCTATCACCTGTTCGCCTTGTCGGTTCACTACCGTCATCTTTCCATCAGGCAGCTTGATGATGGCGAACTCCCCTTTGCTATCTACAAACTCACGATACTGTATCCTTTGGAGCAACTCTTCATGGCTCATCACCATCATCATTTCTGAGTCTGGATGAATCTGAATATCGTCTTGCTTCTCGTCCATCAGGAAAAACTCTCTATCCTTCGGAGTCTCCTTTCTCTTGCCAACTTTCAGCTTTCCCTCGAACATAGCATTCCAGTTCCATACTTGCGAAGGCAACCCGAACACCCGATATAGTCCCACATTATCTATAATTACGCAGTTCTTCTTTCCCTTGGCTACTCGCAATCCACGTCCCACCATCTGCAGATACTTGGCAAGTGACAGCGTTGGTCTAGCCAGCTGCACAAACTCCACATCCGGACAGTCAAATCCCTCCGAGAATATGTCCACATTCACCAATACTTGTATAGGAGCAAGTCCATCAGCAGCCCGCAAGCAAGTAGCACCCAGGCGGTCCCATCCCGCACAATCTGGCTAGCCCTTTGATGGTCCGCCAACCTTAGAGCGTAGCGGTTCCGAGCACCGAGTAGGGCGGTTTCCTCCCTCTCCCCTGAGGGTGAGAGGGGCGGGGTGAGAGGTGGAGCCCTCTTTAAGGGTAAGGGAGGACGGGTGGGTTTTCGAAAAAGAAGTATTAGAAGAAGCTTTGAATCTTTCAATAAGTTCTTTTCGTAAAGAACTTGGAGTCTTACTATCAATAGCAACAGCTGCTAGAGGGTGTGTCATAAGTCTGTGACGCACCCTTTTTTTGTGTGTGTTTCTATATATTCTAGTTGAATCGTAGTCTTTCTTCACAAAGGGAATCTTATTATATTGTATAGAAACTTTACTTTTCTTGTTTTATCGATAACAAAACAGCCCCAAAGCTCACAAAAGGGCATAGTTATCCCTGACGATAAAACAACCAAAATTGAGTTTTATCGTTTTATACCCAAATATTTCTTCAAATTGAATCCCATTCCGAACAATCCTAGATCCATGTAAACCTTGTCCATTCCAAAATGCCTGAATCGCTTATAATGCATATCTGCCTTCATCTGCCCAAATACAGCTTCCGGCTCTATCGGTCGCTGGCTTCTGTGTTTCAAGCCCTCTTCAGACGTTAGTAGCAGGAAGGCTTCCTTTTTATATGCATTCAGTTTATGGTTGACATATATGGTTCTGTTGCCTTTGGATTTCTTGCAGAGACTTCCAAGCGGACATCCATCACATCGTTGTGCTCTATATAATGTAATGACAGACACATAGCCGGAGTCACTTTTCGTTTGCCGTTGTCCACAAGGTTCCATGTGTTGTCCCATGGGGCAGACATAATAGTCATCATCCCTGTTGTAGTAGAAGTTCGCTTGGTTGAAGGCATCCTCCTTGAAAGGCTTATGCTGTTCCTTGTGAAACCAGTTGTACTTTACATAACCCATCATTTCTTCCATCTCTAGGTACTCGTAGTTCTCCTCCGAGCCATACCCTGAGTCTGCGGTGACGCTCTTGGATTGCTTTCCATATCTTTTCTTGTACTTATCCAAAAAAGGCTTGAAGGTCAGGGTGTCTGTTGGATTGGGATAAAGGGCGAAATTCGTCCAATATTGATTCTCTGTCGCAATTTGAAGGTTATAGGCAGGCTTTGTCTGCCCATTGTTCATGGCATCTTCCTTGAGGCGCATGAAGGTCGCATCGGGATCAGTCTTGGAGTAACTGTTTCTCTCGCCCAGTATATCCAGTGATTTTTCATACTCGCACAGTTTGTCCGAGGCTTTGAACAAGTGATCTATCTGAGTATTTAGCTTTTGCTTCTCTCTTCCTGTAAGCTTTGCCTTAGGAAGGTTCTTAGCTTGCCTCTCACACAAACGTGCACTTCTCTCTACATCCTTGGCGGAAGTGGCTGGCTCGCTGTCTTCTTCCTTAATGTCACTCCCGCCATTCAGGCGAATTTGTTCTTTTATCTGAGCCAATGCAGCAGAGGTCTTTTCCAAGAGCTTAGCCCTGTTCTTTTCCACAGTCTTCTTCCATACAAACGTGTACTTGTTTGCTTTCGACTCTATCTTAGTGCCATCAACATATTGTTCCTCCAGACTAATCACGCCCTTTTCAACCAATATGGAGACGACTGCATCAAAATAAAAGTCGATGCATTTAATCATATGATTGGATCTAAAGCGGTTGATTGTTGCGAAAGATAATTGCTTACCTCCACAAATCCACATATAGCGAACATCGTATTTAAGTGCGTCCGCTATGCCACGACAGGAATAAACGCCATTGATATAGGCAAAAACAACTAAACTTAGAAGCATCTTCGGACTGTAAGGAGGAGCACCAATCCCATCATAGGTATCCATGAGAGGGTTGATGTCCATACTGCGAATAATATGATCCACCATACGAACTTTGCTGTCTTTTGGCACATAATCATCGAAAGAGTTAGGAAAAAAGCTCAATTCGTGCCGAGTTTCAGATTTTATTTGTATCTTTGCCATACTTAAAGAAGTTTTCTGCAAAGATACAAATCTTTTGCGGAAAGGCAAAGCCCGAGCTTGTGAAAGTTTGGGCTTTGTTGTAAATAAAAATGTTTTTTAAAGATTTCGTATCTGTGAAAAGGCAAAAAATAAAAAGGGGTGCGTCACAGACTTATGACACACCCTCAATAGCATTAGCATGACTAATATTGATAGCATACACGATGCCCTTTCTGTCTTTACCAAATTCTTCCAAACTCTGATAGAGCCTTTCGATACTCGGCTTTTTATTCAGCAACATATCCATTTCCTTGTTCTGGTAGTCACCATCAGCCCCTCGCTTCTGCAAGGAGTCGATGAGCCGTTGCGTCACACCATCCGATTTGATGCTCACGAAATCGTATGTTGCCAATCTTCCCTTGCTGATAAACTCAGGAACACTCCACGACTGCACCAATACGTCAAACAGATCAGTAAAACCCTTACCGTTCAATCGGCAAGGTGTAGCCGTCAGTCCCAGAAACTTAGCCTTCGGGAATCTCTCCCACATCTCCTTATAGGTCTTGGCAAGCGCATGGTGTGCCTCGTCAATCACTATCATTCCCGGTTCTTCCTCTATCTCGTCATAGTGTCTCATCAGCCACTGAATGGACATCGCCTTGACGGATGACAATAGGGAAGAGGTGTTTGATGCGAAATAAGAATGGAACTTTCTTACGGTTTCGTCTATCTGCGACACCAGCTTTCTTCTATGGGCTACAATCCATACTTTCTCCATTGGATTGTTGCTCACAAAAGAGTCTATGACAGCTGTTAACAGGTATGTCTTACCTGTTCCCGTTGGCATTTGTGCCATCACGGATCGATGAAGGCGCAACTCACCTTCAATGCGCCCCTTCATGTCCTCCTGATAATCATAAAGTTTGATTTTCATCACCCAATAGAATTATTTAAGCGTTTCATTCATTTTGCTCCATTCTCTGTTCATCAGTTCCTCTATCATGCCATAAATCTTTTTAGCATATCTCGTTCTGGCATGATTGTCATAGAGCGTACCACTCAGGATACTTTCATAAAATAGGATGACAAGGCTTTCAGCCTGACACCTGAATCTCCTATATTGCCTTTCATCATACTCCTTGTTGTGCCAGTAGTAGGCACCCGCCCAATTACGCTGATGATCATTCAGAATCTCTGAAGTAAGAAAAACATACTTTATCAAAGTAGCCTTCCTACCCTTCATCAATTCGTTTATTTTGCTGTGGAATACCAAAAAGGCATTGAATGACATGCCCTCCATGACGGCTTTCAATTCAGCACTCTTTTTCTTGACAAGAACCTGATTTGCCTCCACCTTCGCAGCAATCTCATTCTCCTGCTTAATCTGTTCTTCCAGATAGGTCGTGTCCCATTTCCTCCAGATGAGCTTCCTGATATAGACGTCCAGTTCCAAGGCCAACTTACCTTCCAGAGTCTCCTTCACCTGTAATTTCTCATCCAATAATAAGTCGCGCATCTTCGATAACAACTGATAAACTGTTGAAGAAATCAACTCCCGCTCAGCAGCAGCATCTTCTCCAGCAATTACCTTGTCACCCAAGCAAGCAATATTCTTCTCCAATTTCCCCAACTCATCGGAAGAAAAGAACCCAAATTGCTCCAACTTGCTCATCATGCCATGAATTTCAAAATACAAGGCATTGCTAAATGTGACAAAATCCATGTCTTTCAGCGACTTCATGAAGATAGGAAGATAGCAGATGACAGGATAAACCTCCATACTCTGAGGCATCTCCATTTCCTCCGGCAACTCTACCCCCGAAGCCTTGCCATCCTCTCTTGCTGTCGATATGATCTCGCCCGTCTCAGGATTTCGGGCATCGAGATAATTGCCAAAGTCAAACCCCTTGTCAATTGAGTCCATACCCGTCAACTCCTTCAGCAATATCTTCGGCTGCTTGGCATCGCTCTTCATGATTTCCTTGAACACATCCACGCTTGCCATGCACAGATTACCCACTGCAGAGGCAAACGCCACGTTCATCAGAAAATTACCATGCAGCAAATCTTCGAACTTCTCCCCATAGATGCGCATGGAGATATACCACTCCTTGGGATTACCCTCAAAACCAATGGTAGATATGTGAATGTCCTCAGCCGTATCAGTATGCTGTCCATACAAACTGCTGATAACAGGATATTTCTTCCGGAAATGTTTCTTGATGATGCGCTCAAAACGGTCATAACCATTCTCCGCAAAATCAAGAACATGCGCCCATCGGCAACAAGCCATGATGTAACCGTCATGGTTCAGAAAGTTCATATTGAAGTACTGGTGCTCGTTAATCCTCACCGTCACCTCCAACTGCTTGTTGTTTTTTTTATTGAACGCAAACGTGCCTTCAGACGGAAAATCCAAAGGCACACTCGTTGTAAACACAGGTAAAATTACAGGTGCATTTCTCATCATGTCCTATATAAATGTCAGTATGTAAAGTCAAAAATAATCAGAAAAAAAATATCTACATCAGAGAGCTCTCCAATTCATTCGGCTCACGAACCACAGCCGAAGGCTCCCCATGAAAAGGCTCCATCGGCATCAAATCCATCAGTTTCTTCTTCATGCCCCGATGATTGGGGTATTGTCCTGCTGTCTCTTTGATATAGCGGCATACCTCCTGGCGTTTCTCCTCGTTGTTCCATATCTTGACAGCTTCCACCAGGGCTTGATAGCTGTCGAATACCAGTTTCCCGATACGTCTTTTGTATTCGCCTACCAGTTCTTGTATGTCATCTCGGTTGATGAGCAGTGGTATATGTTTGCACAGCGTCATGGCGATGGCATACGCTGCATCGGGTCTGTTTTTCTCCAATATCTGTGGAATGGATTTCTTATGCCATCGTTCCAGCAGACGCAGCTGAGCCATGAAATCATCATTGTCTCTTGGCTCAAAGCTTACTTCTGCATCAGATATTTGGAGTATTCCTCGTCATTGTCTACGCTCAGCCCTTTGGGAATATAGTTGATTCTCGGTCACTCCATCTTGGCGCGATAACGTTGCTTCTCCATAGACCGTTTTCTCTTCTCGTCCCATTTAATGCGCAACAGCTTCTCTTCCCTTATCTGAGTTCAATATCTCTGAATTCAGGTGTATTCATCACCTCTGCCTTCAGATGCATCTTGATGACTTTTTCAGATACCGTCGCCATGCCTCCTTGTTCTCTTCGGTAACAAATGGCGGTCATTGCTCTCCGTAGAAGGTATGCCATGTGAATGGCTCAAAGTCGAGGTGCCAGAGGAATGATTTGTGTTGGGTGTTGTTTGGCTCCATAATTTTTATCTGTTCAAAATATCAATGGTAAATTTAGCAAAACAACGATGGCTATTCTGCATATATCTTTGATTGAAAATATCCTCTTTCACTTCCTTTTCTGCCCGGTGTAGGCATTTAGCAATCTGTGCAATCTGACTCCTTGAATAGTTCTTTTTAAGTTTCTCCAATCGCAACGCTTCAATTTTGTGATAATCATATCGCTCTTGCAAGTGAAAAAAATCAACATATCTGTCATAAGGGTATTTTGCAACAAAATAAATGAAATCCTTGCGCGGACTTATTAAGTGACCTAACTTAACTTTAATCCTTTTGTGTAAATCAAAAGCAAAGGACGAAGGACTAAGAAATTTCAGTTCATTAAGATTCACATATGGTAAGTCTTCACGTTTTATTCGCTCGTTGCAAACAGGACATGAAGGAACGAAATTGAATAATGACAATGCTACAGGAGGACATTTTCCTTTTGGCAAAAAGTGGTCTATATCAAATTGTCTTTTGGCTACACCTTTACCAGTTTCTGTATATACATTGATATAAGCCATATCACAATAATGGCATGTATAAATCTTTAGTCCATCAGCATGCTTCTTAAAAAATGCGGAAATTTTGGAATCGTATTTATTCGTATACTTGAAAATCTCATGTAAGTCATGTAAACTTTTAGATGTAATTCTCTTTTTGGAACAAACTCGAAGAAATGCCTCATAGAATAATGCCAAATCTTCGAAATCCATAGTCAATAAGTCAGCAACAGAATTATTCAATGCTCTGACACATCTGTATTTGCGTTTCCAATTCTCCCATTTTGATTCGAGTCCAAGTCTTTTTCTTCCTCGTTTCGTAACTTTATCTGCTAAATCAGTGGCGAAAAGGCCTATATAGTCATTGACTAAATCTGCAAATTCTTTACTCCCTTTGGATGGATATTCAATTGGTTTCATTCTTCGTTGTCATAAAAATCCACTAACTCATCATACATTTCCCTAAGTTCCCTCTGAAGATACTCTTCACCAATGATACTGGTAACATAATTAAATTTGGATTTCTGCTTCTCGAAAGCTTTATTCAGTTCCATATCATCAATATGCAATTCTTGCTTGTTTTCGTTATCTCTTAGCGATTCTTGATACCTTCTGTGCTTGAAATAAAACTCAACAACTTCATTGATACATGATTGAGCTATTTCACCCATCGTCCCTTGCAAAAAGAAAGATTCACTTAGCATGTCAACAATATTAGCTCCAAATGTTTGCCCACGTTGTTTTTCACATTCTCCTTTTTGCAGACATAGGATGTTGCTTCGCGGTATATCACTCAGCACAAATGGTGAATGAGTAACTAAAGTTATATTGATGTTATAAATATTTTTAAGATGTACTGAGTTGATTGAACTCAGCAGAAGTTCCACAAATTTACGTTGTAAATCCGGATGATAATACAGTTCAACTTCATCCATAAGCATACATACGTGATGATACTTAAGAAATGACAAATGTTCTTTTTCTATGGAATCATCTTGTACTGTTGAGTCTATGTTGACCAGATGATACAACACATTCCCTAACGTATAGGCAATTTGCCTTTCTCCAGAACTTAATCCGGTAAATGGTATCAGCCCAACAGACTTGGATTTACTCTCAAACGCCTTCTTGTCTTCACGTTTTACAATCATCAATGTAACTTCTGCAATAGGTGGAGGTAATAGGTCTTCCTTTTGAAATTTGAAATCAGTAGTTGGTTTATCACATTTCTTTTCACTTTCATAAAAGAACCTACCTTCATTTGTTTTTATGAATCCATCTACGTCATTGGCAAGAACGACTCCCGTACGAATAGCATAATACTCTTCTGTATCTAGAAATACCAAGAAAGCTAATTGTTGACGAAGTTTCTTCGTTCTATGAGTCTGGTCATGGAGTAAATCGTGTATATAACGTTTTATCTTCTTTTCATCATATCTGCCACCAATTAACCATTCCCAATCTCTTTCGTATGGTTTATATGTTTGAATAATCTTCAATGTCTTGTATGCCACATATTCCCATGCCTGTCGTTTTAAATTAGGTAAGGTCTCAATATCTTCTTTAAGAATGAGGCGCATCTGTTTTGCCCAAAACTTACAAATCGGATTTACCATAGAAACAAATCTTTGTTTCAGGTATTCCTTCTCGTCTTTATTCTTATTTGCAGAGAGAAGTTTGCCTAAATAAAGTTCTTCGAATCCCTCATATTCATTTTCTTCCTTATATTTAAACGTGAAACCTACAACCTCATATGTATTATTGATGATTCGCAAAGGGAATTCGCGAATACTCTTTCCTTCTTCATCCGTTTTTGGGACTTCGTAAAACGCAAGATTTACAAGATTATTCTTCCCAAGCATGTTTTCCTTGCTTGCATTGATATAGCCCTCTTCACGCATGGGATGAACTACAACAGGAGTTTGATAGCCATCATTCTTGTGAAACACCCCTTTGAGCCAAAAATAATCCTCGTTCTTCAAATGTTCGATATCGCCATATAACCTTTCTAGTTTTGCAACAGACGTTCTCTCACTTTCATAATCTCTATAATTAAAAGCATAGAGAGAATAATTGCTTACAATGGTGTAAAACCATCCACTTAGATAAGCATGTTTGCCTTTTTGGTATTTCAATGGTTCATCAACATCTCCCTCTGATTGTTCTTCAAGTATTTTGATAGTGTCACAATGGTTATTTTCGTCAACAGTTGATATACAGACATTTCTACCTTTTACGGTAAGTATTTTTACCTCACGGCCCAAATAGACGGCAACCGAAGCATACACATGGTCAATGTAATGAAGATGCTGGGCGCTCGAATAATTGAATGTTTCACCCAAAATAGCAGCCGAAAGATTGTTGAGAGTCCTCAATATCATGTCTATGATGGTACTTTTGCCAGTACCATTTTGACCTACAATGGCACTTATACTCACTTTCACTCCATGGTCTGGTGAGTATAGCAGGAATTCGGAATCAAAAGCATCCTCTCGAATTGCTACATTAAAACCATTCTCAACATCGCCTGATATAGAAAAGCCTTCATTGATATACAGCCAATCTTCACGACCATACAGGGACTTTTGCATCATTTTTGCATGGTAAATAGCATTCTCTTCATTGGGAGAATACAATTTCAGCCCAACCAATTTTAATCCACGAGAAGCCATTCCTTCATTACAATCCTCCTTAGAATTTGGTTTCATCCAAGGGCGTTCTATATTTATCATGTCAATATCTTTCATGAGCCATGTTTGTCATATTCAGCGTGCATAACAAAATTGCACAAATATATGATGGCGCATCTAACAAGTTGCGCCAACCTAATAGTATTGAGTTCCAATTCTTGTTTCGAAATGGTTAATTGGTATTCAGTATGGGACATTGGCTCGTCCTTAATAATTATCGACTTATGCTCCATATAATTGCGTAGCATTTTCAAGTCCTTTGTTTGTTCATCAACAACATACCAATCCGTTTTCATTCCATAAACATCCAACTTGATGTTATACAAGCCTAATAAAGGCATATTCTGTGAATGTGCCAAGATTTCTTGTCGAATATCTCCATTCTTACAATTCCATATTTTGGCAAAGTCTACCTCATATGATTTTAATTTAATATCAAAATAATTGGATAAGAACATGGCTATCTTGTCGAATATGGAATAAAAGTTCTTATATGCCATTTTCAGCATCTCCATATTAACACTGTTCTTATCCTCATTTATGATAGAATATAGAATCTTCCTGGTGCTGATGAAACTACCTTTGATTTCTTTAAAGGTGCTTTCATAAAGAGCTTTTTTCTCTGGCGTGTCAACTATGACAGGAAGTTTCACATTATCACATAGTGACAGCATAGAATCAGGTTCAACATCATTAAAACGATTGATTCTCAGATAATGTTGACATATCCATTTTTCGTATCCACCTTCTTGTATATTGTCATAATCAATTAATGGTGCATCAAAAGAAGGAGAGGGCCATGAACAAATCTGGCAAAAATAAGGTGACTGTCTATCAAAAGTCTGTTGATACTTTCTTATTATCTGTTGGGCTTTTCTTACAATAAATGGTTCTTCTTCAGTCCAAAAGCTATGCATGTTCGCATAGGCAAAACCTTGATTCACTTCAACCTTTGGGGTATTATAGCTATCTTGCAATGCCATTCTGTAGTATTGTTGAGCTTCGCAGAATCTTCCAAGATGATCATACGCATTAGCTAAACACAAATAAGCACGGCATGATGTTCTGAAAGCAGTAAGATACAATGCTGCCCATTCTTCTCTTTTTACACGAGTAATCAAATATTGTACATTATGGTAGTAGCTTACTTCCTTATAGACATATTCGTTGTTATAATACGCCTTACTGAAATCCAACTCTCGGCTTTTCAAAATTCCATAAGCATCTCCTAGAACACAATACCCTATCAACTGATTAAACAGATTTTCTTTTGCCCAGTCTGTTTGTTCAATCTTCGATAATTCAGCCATGAATGTTTCTCTGTCAACGGCTTTCTTATTAAACAAATCAACCAATAGAGCAAACTTGTTTATCTGTTCTGTTCGTTCTGTTATTTCTGATTGTTCTATGGAATATTTCATAATGAATACTTATAAAAAACATAATAAAGGAGACGGCGAACCGCCTCCCCGGTGTCAAACATGAGTTTGAATCACCTGTTTAATGTACTACACAATCGACATAATGTCTTGACCTGCGTTGAACACGTCAACAAGGTCAATTGGAATACCAAAGTACAACTTGATTGCAATATTTGACAAATCCAAAATTGCGATTATACACTTGGCAGACTCCTCAAAACTCTGCCCTTTCACTTTGTCGATGAGTCGGGCAATCTTATGCCCGACCTAATTTAATTTTAAATTTTTCATTTGTTTAAGAAATTAAAATTTAATAATATAATTAGTCCACCCGATTTGTGGATTCCTTACGACTATCCTCCCATCCACCCAGCTCTTGCATTCTCGTAAGGTAATATTTTTACAAATCTCCATCCCCAAAAACAAACTCATCATTGGGGAGAGGAGCTTTTCCCAAAATCATCACTCTTTCAGTCCCTCTCGATACCAGTCGAAGAGTATCTTGGCATTGCCGCATATCCTCAATCACCCAGTTACCCTTGTTCTTCTGTTCCAAGGCTTCTTTCCTCCACTAGATGATAATACGCCACAATTACTTCCCTTATCTGCGTATTAGCACACCTTCTTGCCTCTTTAGCAAGTAAATTCATGATGCAATATGTGAAAGTAGCCATGATACAAACACCGAGAATAAATACTATAATATTCTCTGCCCAGCTGTATATCACTTTATCACTCCAGTTGCTTTGCCACTGATTGAAAACCTCAAACCAACTTCTCCACATGGTAAAATGCTTGATTAGTAAACTCACAAACAACAACAAGACGGGCAGCATCAATCCCTCATATATCGCTCTCAACACCCAGAAACGAGAAATATACACAAACCGATTTCGACAATCCTCATCTTGAGAGTTGTCCAATCTCATCCACATATACGAAAAAGCAACTTTCTTATTTTCCTCTATCAGTTTTGTAATCAACTCATCTTTGAATGTAAAATGTAAGCGTCCAAAAATGTCACAACGCCCCTATTTGCGGGCTTTTTGCAAAGTCCGCAAATCTCATTTTTAATTTTCTTTCACTAAAAAATTCATTAATCCAAGCAGATTGTCATTGGAAGCAGGTTCTCGTAGTCCGTTCTACCAGATTTCACGGCCTTGAGCAAAGCCTTGAAATATTGCCTGAACGAGACTCCAACTTGCTTGCAAGTCTGGATAAAGGTATTGTACATTGCCGATCTCAATGCACCCTGAACACTACCAAAGAACAACGAGCCCTTGCGCTGTATGGTCTGGGGACGTATCGCTCGTTCTGCTGCCAGGTTATCTATGGAATATTCACCATCATTTCGATAGGCAAAGACTTGCTTCCAAAACTTATGGAGATAGTTAAGTGCTTGCTGCATCAGTTTAGGCAACTTATCCATCTTGTTCGCCATCAAGTCGAACATCTCATTCTGAAGTTCATCTACGATACCTCGAGTATACTCATCATTGCGCATCTCCTTGATTTTTTCGGCATCATAACCTTTTTCTACATACAAGTCCTCACGCTTATAAAGTTTGCGAATCTTACTCATAGGTGAAGAAGCTTCTTTGCAACCCATACGTTCCGCACGTTCTAGCTTGGCACGAACGTGGGCAAGACAACATAGATGCTCTATGTCTATCAAGTCATCGTCGAGATACATGTAGCAGATATAACCATCACTCTGAAGAGACTTCAACTTGGCGTCACCCAAGAAGTCCTTCAAAACAGCACGGTTACGGCCACCACTCTTCTGATTGCCATACTTGTCTACCGTATCCTCATAGAAGAATATCACGATGTTGGCCTTGCGATTTACCAAACACCACATATAGGTCTTACGATGACCGAAGTGGGTCTGGAATCGCTCCCATGTCTCATCTACGTTTACGTTGGAACCAGGAGCCAAGGCTCGGTCCTTCAATGCCGGAAGCACTAGCTTCAATATCTCATAGCCCTTATCCGCATAGTTGGCCAGATTCTGGCGATGAGTCTTCAATCCCATCTCGGACAGTCTGTTTTTCACCTCACGATAAGCAGGACAGGCCATGTCATACATATTCGATGTTTCTTCCGTCAAGAAGTCTGATGTTACATGAGTACCAGGCACAATCTCGTCATAGAGGTAGCCATTCTTATCATTCTCCTGAGGCATAAAATACGTTTCCTTATGACCATCAGGATAAGTCAAGACAACTTCCTCGAACCAATGTTCCTCTACTTTAGTTATTGTATGAAGTACCTTCTTCGGATTCTTCTTGATATGATAAGTTACGCCTTCAGGCAAGTGACTCAAATCGCACTTATGGATAATCGGCGTACCAACTGTATACTTATTATAAGTACGACCCTTACGAGAAGGACCATGATATATTGTCTTAGGAGTTGGTGTTCCCGGAGTTCCTTTACTAGAGTCTCTGTCTTCCGAAGAGTTATTAGGCTCTCCGGATTGAGATTTCTCTGATTTCTCGCCATCAGAGTTTGCCTCTGAGGACACTTCATCCTTACGATTCGCCTCTGGTAAAGATGCATCCGTACCATCGAAATCATCCCTGCCATCATTAGCTCCTACCTCTTCCGCAGAACGACCTGACTGCTGGCTCTTTGTTCCACTGTAAAGATCAGAACGAAGGAGAGCGATGTCATTCTCCAAGTCCTTACGCTCCTTGGCATCCTTCTCTCGTTCAGCTTCCAACTGACGATTCTTCTCTTTGGCATCTGCCAACAGGGTCTCAGCAGTTTTCAGCTTTCTCTTTGTATCAGTAAGCTCTTGCCTGGTTTCTTGTAATTGCTGAAGCACAACATCCAACTTTTGAGAATGGCTGGCACTTACCGCCTTGTTTTCATCATTGTATGTTTGCTGTTGAAGACGAGACAATCGAACCTCATCCGTCAACTCTTTAATATTGGCAGTAAGGCGGCTTATCTCTTCATCCTTGGACTGAATCTGCGAATACAAGAATTTACAAAAGTTATGTAGTTCTTCTCCTGTCATACCTTGGGACGGGTCATAGTCAGCAGAAGTCCAAGACTCCTGCTGAATTTGATTGAGACAGTTTTGTGCCTCTATATCTATGCCTAATTCGTCTAATTCCATAACCTTTGTATTTCAGTACAAAGATACAAAAAATATTTGAATTATGCAAATTTATAAAACACATAACCATCTGATTATTAGTTAATTATACTTAAATACGAATTACACTCTAATCTGCTTTATAACAGGCGATTCCAATACTATCATCACGGTTTTCCAATCCATCTTATAGGTAGGAACTCCTTCTCGAAGTACAACTTTCTTAAATCGATATTCATTGCTGAAAGTACGTTCGTGAAGGGCATAGACATGATGCTTATATTGAAACAACCTTATCGTTCGTCGATCACGAGACATATAGATATAGATGTCACCATTGAGAGGGTCACGATGATATATATTACGTATGATCTCAGAGAGACGAGGCCCCTTGTACCTCATATCATGAAGCATGGGTAAGTAGTAGAAGTTGTCAAGACCTGAGAGCCTTAGCATAATCCCTCCAATCTAGACACTAAGTCCTTCATGCCGGCATAGTCAAGCCCACCCTTCTTGACAAACAAACCATCCGTCGTTTGGATGGTAATGAGTATGCCACCCTTCGACTTCTTTGCTTTTGGCTTGGATGCTGGCTGAGGTGGGACTTCAACATCATCTGTCTCTTCATCTGTAGGTGCTCCCTCTATTTCAACAGGGATAACAGTATCCTTGGCATGCTTCTTGAACCACGCATAGAATTGCTTGTATGGAACACCTTGGTTAATACAAAAGGAATTAATTGAAATTCCATGTGGCTCCCCTTCCGTCTTGTAGCGGAACCAGAATGTCTGAAAGTCTTTGTCGCTGTACATTATACTTACGTTTAAAATTACTGGCGACAAAGTTACATCATCTTTCTCAAATCACCAAATCCGTTTTTGGACGCTTACATGTAAAATGTGTCGCAGCCTCAGAAAACATAAATTCAAAATCGGCATCTTTATCCCTTTCCCAAAAATGCTTCATCAGCCAATAGCGAATTTGCTTACCCGCTATCCAACTTATCATCCCCAACACATATGCGATAACAATACATACTATCACAGATAAGGTTACTTGCTCCTTATGAAACACAAAATCTTTAAAGCCAGAAAAAGTATATATCAAAACACCCAACATAGTCGTACCAGAAATCAAGTACGACATATCAAAGATGTTTAACGCACCTGTAACTGTGTCAAATTGCTTTTGAACATTCATATCAATTCGTTTTTCATTATCTTTGCCATGCCGATGAAAGTAAAGTTTCTCCCGTCGCTCATAAGCTTCTTTGTTATAGATAGTTTATCAATTTCTATTCTACTTTAAGAAAAGCAGATACATCATCAAACAAGTCTGCATCTAGCTTCATGTCATTCTTACATATAATCTCAAGCTTGATTTTTGTCTGTATTAAAGGATTATTGACGGAATAAAGATATTCATTCAAAGCCCTCAACTCCTGAACTAACCATTCATGCTTTTTCATCATCCAACGACATATCAGGGTACATTTGTCTTTCTCACACTGAATGTCATTAACATTTTCAGGCCCATCCATTATATTTATCTCTATCCTTCCATCATTCAAACAACAGTTACATCCTTCGCATTTTTCTGTATTTTTGATGGTTGTTAAATACTTTACATTTAAATACAACCTGACAATGAGAATCTCCGTTATGGGTTTATCATATAAAGGCATGTAGATATTCTGCTCTATAAAATTACCTTTTTCATCCAAACAAGGAGTTTCATAATCTGCATCAAACTCGAGCTTATCGGTAATTAGATGTGAAATCCAATGGAATCTTGAAATACCAGCCATGAAACTTATGTTCTGGCGCAACAAATGATAATTGACTCGATCGTTGGCAACATCAAAAAGATCAGCCAAACGAATCAGTATCATTAAATATTTCAGACTTACCGTATCTCTTTTGGCCCTAGACTTCAATCCATACACATCCTTATAATCCCAACAATGACTCTCAGAAACCTTAGCAACAAAAGAAACAAGTGTAGGTTCCAAATAACTCAACAAAGAATGAGCCTTAGATAGGATAAAGTCAGCACTATCCGTGTGATGCCTTACTCTGGTTCTATCACTAAAAAAATCATATACAGCTTCAAATACCTCTACCAGATGATTGCCAGCTTCTTTAAAATGAACATTTCTTTTTCTCTTTTTCTCTATCTCATCATTATGCACAGGATTATCCTCGCCCAACTTGAAGAATTCGTCAACAGCATTTTGCATTTTTAGAATTTGCTCTGATAAAAAGTCAAATGTATTGCTATTGGCAGAACCTAAAATATATAAGTCAGGATGGATCACCATACTAATATCATGCAAGTAACATGATAAAAACAAGATATAGTAATCAATTGGCTTTAACACGAAATAATCTATGGTTCTTACAATGTGTACCGCATTATTGACTAGCGTCACAGCATGCTCTTCATTGTGCAAGGTATAAGAGTTCAAGAATTTTGAGCCATTATACCACAAGCCCTTGGTGATTCGATGAGTCTGAATCAAGCTATCTATCCAATCAGGATTCTTAACGAAGGAGATGAATGTACCCAACACCCCTAAAAGCGACATATCAACATTCATCTGATTAGAAATATCTTCATTGTTGATATTCTTCACGAATGCAACGAAATCGTCGAAATCAAAATGTGGGTTTCTCAACCTCAACAAGATGCGCAACTCTGTATAACATAATTTCTTTGAGTTGGATTTTACAAACGAATAATCGTCAGAACATCTAACACCTATCGATTCGGAATAATAAGCATTCAATATTTTACGTCGGAAATCAGGAGAGTTCTTATCTACGAATAATGTATATTTCTCTATTCCCAAAACAGAATAATCTTTTAAATCCTCCTGATTATGCAGATTCTCCAAGTTACTTATATTATCCAGGAACTCTTTAAATTTCTCAAATTGAGTAGCCTGCTTCAAATCCCTATTTCCTCTATAGTTTCCATTCATCCCCCGTTTCAGCGAAGCATATTTATCTAAATAAAGTTCCTTCATCACAAGAGAATTCTCTACATCCTTACGATAATATAGATTCTTTGTTTCGCCTTTTTGAGTACATAAAGATTCAAAATCCCTTACTACTTCTCCTATTTTATCCGCATTTGATGATGAAAGTTTTTCTATAAGTAACCGATATTTCGACTGAAAGATTTCCTCTTCGGTTGCTTCAAGAAAATCCTTTAACGCATTTAGACTTTCTCTATCATTTTCTTTTTTATATTTATTTTCTTCATCTAGTATCTTTTGAATAAAATCCTCCATCATTTTTTCTCCAGAATTTGATTCTGTTTTCAATCTGAAGAGATTTACACGATAAAGGAAGTATTTTTTGTATCGTTTCAGCCATTTGAGTCTTGAAATATCCTTCTCTTTCATCTGACCCTTACCAGCATTCGAATCATCCTCTTTCTTTTTAAGTCTTTGAATTTCTGCATCAACCACCATTTGGATTGCACAAAGTTTTTTGAATGAAATAGAATCATCTATATCATCTAAACTCCAAAACATGCCGCCGGTTTTAGATATTTCCCTAGGTATATTCTCAATACCTTCTAGATGATTATCAGCATCATCTATATAACTACATGAGCTTTTTCCATCCTCATGAAAATGCACCTTATATATTAAGTTTTCCTGGAATTTCTTACAGTTTGCTGGCAGGAAATTATAAACATCACAGTCTTCACTATCCTTATCATTAAAAAATTTATCTAATGAGCCATTGAGCCGTTTTATCCTTTCATTAAATTCACTCTTGTCCAGTTCTGACTTTATATAAATTACAGAGTCATCTACATAAAAATAAGCATCTCCTTCGAATATTTCTTTCCTCATCATTTCCTTTCTAACAGCCAGCATGCAGAGATTACCAAAGAAATATGACTGAGGCAAACCTTGTGGAATGCCACAATTCATATAGAAGTCACTTATATTCTCTGTCTTATTCATATAATATTCATCTGCCCATGATTCGAGGTAAGTCTTATCAATATCAAAATAAAGTAACTTCGCAATCGCTACTTTT
Source organism: Segatella copri (assembly GCF_026015465.1). Taxonomy (GTDB): domain Bacteria; phylum Bacteroidota; class Bacteroidia; order Bacteroidales; family Bacteroidaceae; genus Prevotella; species Prevotella copri_E. The sequence goes on along the minus strand of NZ_JAPDUQ010000005.1, from coordinate 10,268 downwards.
AAAGTTTCAATATCACCCTTACAATTATTTTCACTACCAAAAGTAGCGGAAAGCTTATTTACAATCAGATTATATAGATACTTAGGGGAAACCGTTGGAAAGAAGTTTTGTATGTCAAGACATACCTCTGTCAAATAGCGATGGCTATTCTGATAGGTACGACAATGCTGCACAACATCATCAGAAAAAGACTTATATTGATTCTTCCAGTTTTTAAACAAGTATTTTACATCAGTGCTAGGCAGATTGCCATAGAAATTATGTGGAATCAGCTTAGACAGTTCAGAAAGGTTACGTATCCCATCTGAATCATCATACATCAATTTTGCCAAAATGCAAACCATGCAGATCATATCTATCAAACGGGCAGAGTGCATCGGGCGATAAACCAATTTATTCCCTTCAACCTTCTTCATCTTGAAATATACAGAAATGCCGAAAAGAACTTTCTTCTCAGTATCCAAAATTTCATTAAGTCGCTTCTCGCAAGCCTGTATCACTTCAAGAATTAGCTTTGAATTATATTTGTCACCCAAAGCATAGAATAGTTCAAGGTCATTTTTTGCTATGATATTATCACTTGTTCCTATTACAGGATTCACACAATCTAGAAGACCTTTCTCAAAGACATAAGATTCCAAACAGTAAATAGCATTATAAATATTTTCATAACTTACAAGCCTGTCTTTCAAGCTATTCTTCTTACGGTTATCGATTTTTGAAACAACACTATTCATGAAAATACCCCTTCCATATTTTTTTTAGTTTGTCTATAAAGACAAGTATAGGCCGTTGTTGAACATCATCCTGTTCTTCATCCACAAACTTACAATACATAGAAAACAACATCAGTTTGTCTTTTCTCACCGCAATCGTAAAACCATCCTTTACATGAAGAAGATGATCAAACTTACTCCATTCCAAAGTCATTTTGGGGCGAGCATATTCATTAAAAGATAAGACGAACAGATCATTAAATATAAATTCTGCCTTTTTATACTCAGCGTCTAGCTCTTGTAATTGGTTGACAGCTTCTACAATGTTAGTAAAAAAGAAAAACAAATCAACCAGCTTCTCCTGATAGCCAATAGTTTGTTTTCTTAAATAGCTCCAAGTATTACCAAATTGAGAATTACATGATACAAAGTATGCAAATCCAAAAAGCGGCTCATCTTGAGTTACTATCAATTTTACGATTTGTTTCACATCCCGTTTCTTGTCAACATTATCTACAAGAAGATTCAAAAAAAAGTTCAGAACCTTTAATTGATGCTTTTTATTACGAATAGAACTATCCTTTTCAAAAGAATCACTATGCGCATTTTCTTTCGTTGTCTCCTCAAGTATTTCATCTTCCTCTTCTTCAAGCTGTTTTTGAATATCAAGCTTAAACAAAAAAGCAGAATAAGCAGGAATCTTGTTTTTATTATTCTTTTCCTGTGGCATAATTATTCTTATAATATTCACTATAGTCACTTACCTCTAGCGGCAGTTTTTCACATCTCAAAAAAACACAGAGATTAATAAAGAAACGCTGAAGCTGTTCATAAGCCTTTCGCCCGGCATCATCATTGTCTGGATACATGTGCAGGCGGAACTTGTCCAACATCATCAAATCCAGTTTTGGCAAAATAGTAGAACTCGGAATCGCCAATGCCTTTTTACCCGCAGATAACAATGCCAGGCAATCTGTAATACCTTCGCTGATATACAAATCATCCCCTCTTTCCAGCGTATTTAGAACCGGTAAATTATAAAGTCTAGTTTTCTGAGACGAAATAAACTGGAAACGAGGCACTTTCTTGTCTGCAGCCCCTAAATATCGTGTTTGCAGTCCCACTAAATTACAATCCACGTCATAATATGGAATTATCAAACACGGAGTAAATATACTAAGATATAGTGTTTGGGATATAAATCCACTTTTTATTAACGTTTCTTGCGAAAACGAATCTTTCAATTTCTTTAGAAGTTCCCAAGGCTCATCTAGAGACACGATGTTCAAAGACTTAATGACTGTAGGATTTAATTTTCTTTCATCAAACAAGAATTTCTTTCCTGTAGCAGTCAGATTACAATGATTAAGAATATACTGTGCAACCTCGGTAACAAATATTTTTTCTTTCTCTACAGGTTTCTTTATTATTCGTTTTGGTATAACCAGAGATTTTGATCTTCTAGGCACATTTTCCAGATAAATCCCAAACTGACTGCATAACCATTCGCATGCTTTGACAAAACTCAAATTTAATTCGGTCTCAACAAATTTGATAGCATTGCCACTATTGTGGCAAGCAAAGCAATACCAACGATTACGGTTCTCCCCAAAGAACCCCATACTAGGATGATGATCATCATGTGCAATACACAATGCTCTATGATACTTCACTACAATTCCTAATTTTTCAGCAACCTCTTCACAGGAAAGTTCATTTAGCTTTTCAACTACACTTTTAGGAATATAAACCATAATTCAAAAAAAGATAATAAAGTTTGTATAAGCATCCATCCCCTATAGCAATACAACTTTCTCCCCAATGTTTACTGTGGATACAGAGTATTAAAAAATGGACTTTTTCGATTTTTAAATAAATCTAACCAGAAGAGACACCGTCAACAAGACATAATCCCTCCTTTCAGCTACAATCATGTCAAATGCCATATTTATAACATTTATTCACCCAAATATCAATATCTCCGGGAACCCGCACAACCATGGCGAGGGCTTTGAAGCAGCATTAGATTTCCCACCGCAACAGTCAGGCGGTCGCCTGCCCGCAAAATCAGGCGAAGACCTTTGAAGGTCCGCCAACATTAGAGCGTAGCGGTTCCGAGCACCGAGTAGGGCGGTTACATCCTCTCGCTCCTGAGGAGAGAGGGTCGGGGTGAAAGGTGGAGCCTTCCTTAAGGGTAAGGAAGGACGGGTAGGTTTTCGGAAAAACTCCTTTTGGCTAAAGATTTTGCAAATGAGCGCAATGAAAGTTTGCTTTCAAATTGCCGAGTGCAGCTAATCTTATCTAAAGGGAGGCAGAGGGTTTCAAAAGCGCATATGTTCCAATCACCCCATAACAAACTAGCGGTATGAGAAAGGCAATCGCCATACTGCCCGTAGTATCCGCAATATACCCCATGATTACTGGAGCAACCGCACCACCCACTATCGTCATGATAAGCAATGAAGAGGCAAGCTTGGTCTTTGTACCCGCATCTCTCAATGCCAGCGAGAAGATAGTCGGAAACATGATGCTCTCTCCCAGATACAGGGCGAAGAACGCAATGAGAGATAAGGTGCCGCTACAAACCACCACAATCAATGTGGCAACAAAGGTGAGGATGGCACAGACCAGCAGCACCAGCCTTGGCTGGATATAATTCATGATGACACCACCAGCCAACCTGCCGATAAAGAACAGGCCCATTCCGCCAAAGGCGAGATACAGACTGGCAGTCTGCTTCTCTATATGAATGCTCTCCTCAGCATAGTTGATGAAGAAACTGTTCACACCAGTCTGGGCAGCCACATAGAGAAACAAGGCCAGCATACCGAAACCGAATGCCATCACTCGCATCGGCTTCTCCTCCACCATCTCGTTCGTATCCGCCTCATGCGCTCTCCTTGGGTCCGGCAACTTGATTCTTGACAGGACCAGCGCCACAGCAAGCACGAAGATACCCACCAGGGCATAAGGAATGGCAATGTTGACACCCGAGAACAGAAGTTGACCGCCAACCAGCGGTCCAACAATCCAGCCGATACCATTGAGCGACTGCGACAGGTTGATTCTGCTCTCCGCCTTGTCAGGATGTCCCAGTACCGTAGTATAAGGATTCGCACTCGTTTCCAGACAGGTCAGACCGCATCCTATCACAAACAGCGACAGAACGAAGAAGTAGAAACTGTTGATCCTGCTTCCCGGTATGAACATCAGGGCACCGATACCGAAGAGAACCAGACCTGTTATCACACCCCTCCTGTAGCCCCACTTCCGGATAATCCATCCGGCAGGCAGCGCCATCAGGAAGTAGGCACCATAGACAGCAGCCTGCGTCAGGGCCGACATCGCCTTGCTGATATGAAACGACTCCTGGAAATGCGGATTCAGCACCTCCAGGATGCCATGGGCAAAGCCCCACATGAAGAAGAGGCTGCTGATGATGAGGAAGGGCACCAGATAGTTATGCCCTTCGTATCTGAAGATGGATGGCTTCGTCATGATTCTCTGCAAATTTAAGACTGTCCTTTACTACCAGTGCCAGATAACCGCCGCCACCAGCTCCCGGCATCTTCCATGCCAGAACCTCCTCCATGTTGCAGTAGCGGTCAATCATCGGCTGCACACTCGCCTCCGGTTCTATCACACCGTTGATAGACGGATTCACCATACCCGGGAACATCGCAATCTGGGCCTCGAAAGATGCCCTGTATGCTGCAGCAAAGGCATCAAGGTCGTGCGCCAGAATCGCCTTCCAGCAGACATCAGCTGCATCAGCCAGCGCCTTCACCTTCTCAGACGTGATATCCTTACCTTCCACCACACTGCATCCCGGTCTTCTCGGTTCCATCGGAATCATCACCAGATGGTCTTCCAGGAAACGGAGGGTCATCTCATCCTGCGTACTCTCTATCTTCTCCGGCCAGAAGTTGTTGTCATAATAATGACGCACCAGACCGGGAACACAGATACCGATAGAATCCTGGGCACCCGAGATGATACCATCGTGACGCTCCGGATTGTTCTCAAAGCAGAATACCAGTCGGGCGAGCATCTCCGGGTCCATCTTCGGCAACTTCACCGGCCATATCTTCTGAATCATCTTACGGGTAGAGGTAGACAGACCGCAGCGGTCGCGCACCTCAAAGGTAGGTTCCAGCGAGATGGTAATCGCCCATCCCGGATGATACATGCTTACATAAGGTCACCATACTGTGATGCCTGCTGGAAAAACTCCACATGACCAGAATGTAGCAGGTCATAGCAACCGCTTACAAAAACTTTTTTCTTCATTAGATTTTCATTGATAATCGAAGTGCAGACAGTCATCTTCATCTAGCTGATTACCTATCTGCATCTCGATAAACATAAACAGAGTTATTTCAATTAATTATTTGATTAATTTATTTTTTATATTTTAGCCTCCAGAAGAAGTGCCAAGTACGGAACAATGGTTCACAAAGCGCCTCTGCAGGATAATATCTTACGAAATGCATATTCCTCCATATCTTCAGGAAATACTTCTTCCCCATACTCTGATGCGTAAACCCAGCATACTTCGTAAAGTGCCTACCGAAGTTACCACCATCCAGAATCTCTGCCAACAGCAACCTCCCACGCTTCTCATCCACTGGCACTATCATCTTATCCTCAGACAATCCAAGCACCTCCTTCAGAACATACATCACCGCCCCTGCGAACTTCCACAATCCCAAATACTTCAGTTCTCTCTGCACCACAACTAAAGCAGTAGAGGCAGAAGGATCAGTAGTGGAAGCAGAACTGACAGAAGTGATAGAAGAACCAGGAGCAGAAGAACAGGAAACAGAACTCGTATCCCCACTAACACCCCGGCGGTCCCATCCCGCACAATCTGGCGAGACCTTTGATGGTCCGCCAACCTTAGAGCGTAGCGGTTCCGAGCACCGAGTAGGGCGGTTTCCTCCCTCTCCCCTGAGGGTGAGAGGGTCGGGGTGAGAGGTGGAGCCCTCTTTAAGGGTAAAGAGGGACGGGGTGATTTTCGAAGATTTATTATTCAAAAATACATTTTTTGAGAAATCATTGACTACAAGAAAATAGTCAATGATTTGCCTCATTCCAATTCCTTCATCAAAGAAATGGTGATACAGATGCGTCAGCTGATAAACAACATTGAAAGACGATGTAGGAATAGCAATATCCCCTGTCCCATCCGGCAGACTCACAATATGCGAGCATTGCAAATCCGCATTCCGCTTGAACCACTTCAGCAATCTGGCATGATAGATAGGATTATTCATGGAGCAAGGAAAAAAATGCAACTCTACAGGAACTCTATCAAGAGAAGTCTCCAGATGCTGCAGTCTGATATCATCCCCGAGTTCAAACCGCTTTTGAGCATACTCCATGATCCTCTCCCTACTGGCATTTATCCAAACATCAATATCCCCAGGAGTACGTGAATAAGGATTCGGATACATCAAGGCATTCCCTTGTCCTTTCAGGACACAACACCTCATCCCATCCTCTCTCAGCATCGAGAAGAGTTTACCCGCCACAGCATTCACCTTCATGTTTTGCCGATGAATCTGTTGCGCCTTACCCATCCAAGTCATCAGCAGTTCCCTCCCTATCGGGTTCTGCTTCAACTCCTCAGGATACTCCTTCCCCAGTCTCTCAATACCCTCAAAGCAAAGCCCCAGCAGAGCTTGCTTAGAAGCAAAGGAATACAGTTGCTGCCAGTCTATATCAGCAACAACATTACTCATATTATCCTTTTCACCAAGACAATATTTCAGAAAATCAAAAATCATATCATTTATTCAGATATACAATAGACTAAAAACTGCCACGTTTCTATAATATAAAAAAGTTGAAACATGAGATTACGACATATCCATAGTATAATTAAAACATTTCGACTCCTTCTTTGGCGAATCCTTGATGCTATAGACCGCAAACTCGGTCCAGGTCCAGGAGACCATCGCCCCTAACCTACATTCAAGACAAAGTTTTACATAAACTTTGCCTTAATGAACTGTGGCACCTTCCAAGCCATTTTCATCAGCTTTGTCAATGTCACGGGCTTGAAGCCATATCCGGTATATACCCTGATATCCTCATCCCACACTTTCTTGCGCTTGGTAGAATCAGTACTCATGCCACCCATTCTCATTCTCGTTACGAACTCAGGGAGATACGCCACCTTCAGATGGCAGTTATACAGATAGTTCACCAGGAGATTGGTATCAGCAGCAATCTTGTAGTTCTCATCATAGAGACCACATTTCATCATCACATCACGCTTGATATAGCAGGGAGGATGCAATGTGCAGCCAGTTAATTTCTTACCATTGGCCTACAAATATCTCTTGTCATAAAAATACGTATTAAGATAATATACTCCTGTATCAGGATTCCTATAGAAAACAGCATGCCCCGTACCCGATTGTAATTTTTGCAAAGCTTCATATTTACAAGAACTACCTTTGACTGTTCTTTTCTGTCTAAATGCCATTGCTATCAAATAAATTATATGACTGACATCGAAAACATCATTTTTATCTGTTCCTGTTGCAAGATTCTTTCCATTCAAAGAAAAATGTTTTAAAACATGAAGAAGACCGCCAACAACATCATTTTTCTCAGGAGTGTTTATATTGGGCTTGATAGCTCGGAGCAAATCTATTCGTAACACATCACCGAACTCACCATTAACTCGATACACGACATAACAGCAACAATGATCCACCAAATAATCCAGATACGCATTCTTATCACCCAAACCCTTATAATTGCTAACCTGATAAAGTGCATCCATAACATCATCTGCGTTACCTGTCCCAAAATTTTCAGGATATTGTGTTTGTGCTTGCTTTATCTGGTCAGAAATCATACTAAAAAAGCTAACATTAAAAATAATATAAAACTTTTCTCCATTTTTTTCAGTCAGATAAAGCCATATATTATTAATTGGAAAGCCAAATTGGAAAGCATCCAAACTTTTACCAACTTTTTGCCTTTCATCATTCTCATGCGCCCAAATTTTCTTAAATACGGGCTTAAGATATGACATCAAATCATCATATTCTTGTCTATCAAGCATCTTCATAAACTACACTTTAGAAACCAACTACATTTTCTAAGCTGAAAGTATTTCTGACTCCACAATACAGAAGCTTCAGTTCGTTGCGTAAAGCTGCTGGCGATAATATTTTTAGAAAACATCACTATGAGAACCAGTATTAGTCATCACTAAAACCAGCTCATCATTATATTGTTTCCATATCAACAGCCAATCTGGCATAATATGACATTCCCAACTTCCCGCATATTGCCCAGATAGTTTATGAGGCTTATATTCAGGAGGTAATTTTCCGGTCTCTTCTAGTATTCGAATTACCTTCTTTAGCTTTTCCATTGGAAGATTACGTTTTTTACAACGCTTTACATCCTTTTCAAAGCGACTGGTGGCTATGATTCTGTATTTCATATTCCCAACTTTTCAAACATATCATCAGCACTTTCATACTCCGTCACTCTACCATGACGAATATCATCCATTGCTTCTTCTATCCCTGACATGCTTTTCTGATGATTAGGAACAATCACAACGCCTTTCATTGCCTCAAGAACTTTCTTGAGTCCAGCCATAACACTATTATCTTCCACTTGTATAGTTAATGTTGCCATAACCTATAATTTTAAACGTTAAACTTTTCCGCAAAATTACGCTTTTTCTTCGAAACCACCAAGAAAAAAGCAATAATTCTGCAACTCATCAGCCAATTTCCCCCGAATAAACAGTAAACTACAAACAGCAAACTATAAATTGTAAAGTAAGTATTCTTTTACCTTTGCACCCGGAATCACGAAAGCTAAAGTTGGTTAATAGGTGTTAAGATGTACTAGTAAGTATCCTAGATATTCTCTATTCACCGATTCAGTCCTTCGCCTACCCAACATTCTTTCTTGATTCCATTAAATTCTAAAATGTTAATAATATGGATAAAGAACTGTATTTTGGCGTAGATGTCTCCAAGAAGACTCTCGACCTTGCTTATTATGATGGTGAAACCATCGATTGGAAGAATGCTCATATTAAGGTGAGCAATGATGATGCTGGGTTCAAAAAGATTGGCTCCTGGGTCGCAAAGGTAGGAAAAGACTTTGATACCTTTTTGTTCTGTCTGGAATATACCGGACTCTATAACCAAAACTTTAGATTATGGTTAGAATCCAAAGAATATATCTATAGTATGGTGGAACCTCGCAAAATGCATCGCTTTGAGCCAGACTTGGATGATGACCAGCGCTCTCTAGACCGTATCAAGACTGATGAACTGGATGCTTTCAGAATAGCAATCTATTGTGAGCAGAACCACAAGAAGATTCTTCGCAATCCCTCCAAGCTTCCCTCACCTGTCTATTTCAAGTTGAAGAGACTGCTGGCTGAGCGTAAGCAGAACACCAAGCAGTCTGTTCTTTACAAGCAACAGCTTCATGATATCTGCGCATACGACACAGACTTATCCGTTGAACGCAAGAAACTCCTGCTGAAGAACATGAAGGAAAACCAGAAAGCAATAGACAAGGAGATTGACAGCTACATGAATGAAGATGCAAGCATCAGCAAAAATTTCAATCTGCTGTCCTCCATTCCTGGCATTGGTCGCATCATAGCGTTGGAAACTATTGTATTGACGGAAAATTTCACTGCCATCAACAATCCTCGCAAATATGCCTGTTACATAGGAATAGCCCCTTTTAAAAAGGAATCTGGTACCTCAGTAAGAAAGAAAACAGGTGTTTCCAAGAAAGGCTTTTCTGAAGCCAAGGCAGACTTATCCATAGCTGTCCTTTCCGCCATAAGGAACAATCCTTCAATAAGAGACTATTGGATACGTAAGAGAAAGGAAAAATGCGGTGGCATCGTACTCAATGCCATCAAGTTCAAGCTAGTCCTTCGTATGTTTGCCGTGATAAAGCGTGGAACACCATATGTGGAGACAGATGCATACAAGAACTAAAATGCAGCAAAAGTGAACTATCGCACTTCTTAGAGCATAACTATTCCCCGATTAAGTCCTTTGTCTGCGTTTTTTTCACTACCTTTGCCGGAGCATCTGAAAAGGAAGGAACTCCGGACGGGGGTAGTGAACTATTTTGCCGTAGGCAAAGACCTTTCCCTGATATAGTCTCCCCTGCCTGAAATGCCAGGTCAAGTGCCGTTTAGGGATTTAGCTGTGCGCCAGCTTGTAAAAGATGTGGCTTACCCTGACATAGAGAGTTCCTTCCTGCAAAATGCGGTACAAAGGTATGAAAAATAAATCATTTATCGGCATCGACATCTCAAAAAATGTCATTGACGTATCAATTTTCTGTGAAGGAACCCCAATTAAGGACTTTCCTCACGATGTATTCAACAATTCCCGCAAGGGATTTGGCGAAATGTGCACATGGCTCAAGAAGAAACATGTGGTTCTCTCGAACTGTCTCTTTGGAATGGAGTTCACCGGCAGCTACTCCATGGAACTGGAGAAGTTTCTTAATGCCAGGAAGTATCAGTTCTGCATG
>NZ_JAPDUQ010000004.1:0-309000 GCF_026015465.1 Segatella copri | reverse complement strand
GTAATTATTCAAAGAACATGCTTTTAGCACAAAGCAAATTCTAAGAATCAACTCAACAAAATGAGTTTCAACAGTTTATTAATTATACGTTAAACCTTTAAAATTATTAAGTTATGAACAAATTTTTACGCTATTCATTATCATTGGTTTTGGCATTCGTAGCTAGCGTTACGTTTGCAGGAACAACTCCTTACAAAGTATTGACTTTCCCTGACGAAGGTACTGAAGGCAAGGATATAAACAGTTATGACAAAACCTGGAAGGCTACAATTGGAGAAGATGTCTGGACTATTGAGAATTTCAATACATACCAGTGGAATGGTTGGAAATACATCAAATGCGGAAGAAAGAAAGTCGCATCAGTAGCTTCCATCACTTCACCTGCTATTGATCAGCCAATTAGCAATATTGTCTTGACCATCGACAATATTACTAAAGATAAGATCAATTCTATCAAGTTGCAGGTAGCAACTGATGCTGACTGTAACAATGTAACTGAAGAAATCTCTGCCAAGATTGAAGATGGAGACTTGATCTTCGAGCCAACTAAGTCCGCTGCAAACAATTACTATAAGTTTATCTTTGACTGCCAGGCTGGAAGTAATAATGGTTTGATTCAGGTTTCTAAGATTGCATACTATAAGGTAGGCGATACTCCTGAAATCGTAGACATTACAAACACAGCAGAAACTGCTTATACCATTGCTAAGGCTAAGGAACTGATTGATGCAGGTAAAGGCTTGAGCGAAAATGTATATGTTAAGGGTACTGTATCTCAGGCTAGTGAAAAATTAGATCCTACATACGGCAGCCTTTCTTACTACATTTCTGACGATGGTACAACAGGAAATGAATTGCAGGTTTATGGTGGTCTTTCTTTCGAGAGTCAGAAATTCACTTCTGTAGATGATATCAAGGTGGGTGACGTAGTTGTTGTTTATGGTAAGCTTACGAAGTATAAAACTACTTATGAGCTTGATAAAAACAACATTCTCATCTCTCTGAATGGTAAAACTACCGGCATCACTAACATTACAACAGATGAAGCTGCAAAGAACGCTCCTGTTTACAACCTCGCAGGCCAGAAGGTAACCAAGGCTTACAAGGGTGTAGTCATCAAGAACGGAAAGAAGATGATTCAGAAGTAATCAAATTCAAAACAACATATCCCTACTACTCCCCCGATATTCATTTATCGGGGGAGTTTTTTGTTAGGCATAACATAAGAAGGAACCACCAGCAAATCAAACAAATATTACCCCTATAACATGAAAAGTGGAATAATTTAATGCAATAACATAAAAAAACACACCTAAAACTACGATATCTCATTTATTTTCACTACCTTTGTTGCGATTTTTAAACGTATACGAATAAAAAATGATGAAAAGAAAATTATATATCACCCTATTAGGACTGCTCTCTACTATCATGACAGTAGCTGTACCTTACTGCGATGTGAGAAAATTCTCTATCACAGACGGACTCGCTGCCAATACCATCTCAGACCTGAAACAAGGTAAAGACAACCTCATGTGGTTCAGTACATGGAACGGACTGTCGTTCTATGACGGCTACAAGTTTCATACTTTCAGAGACAACCCCGATGATATTGACGTCCTGTCAACCAACCGTATACTGAAAATAGAACCATCCTATACCAACAACGTGTGGTGTATCACATACGACCAGCAGCTCTACATATACGATACCCATTTATGCCAGTTTAGACCATTGGGAAAAAGAATAAACGAAATGTTCAATATAGACCTGCGCGTGAGCCGGGTATACCAAATGAAAAACGGAGCTACATGGATTACAGCTGAAAATGGAATAACTGTTAGAACAACAGGAGATTCTTATGACAAGCTTAACATAGAACTCATCAAAGTAGGAGAAAAGGGACTCGGAAGCGGAAATATATGGTACATCCACCAGGATACACACGGAAGAGAATGGGTGCTTACCGACAAAGGCGCATACGTATACAACTCGAAATTCCCAAGCCAGCTGCCTTTCAAATGGATCAGATGGGTGGGAGAAGATGTGTTCCTGGCTACAGAAGACGGTAAACTGGCTAAATATGACCTGCAGAACCGACTCACCATGATACCGATGCCGGAAGGCGTAACCCGTATCAACGAACTGAAAAATACAGGTTACCAGCTCCTGCTGGCAACCAACCTGGGTGTAGCAATCTACAACCCGCGCACCTTCAAGTTTGAAATCATCAACGTACAGAGCCCGAGTCAGCCTCTGGCAGAGGTAAAGAAGATTTATACCGATGATTTCGCTATGGTATGGGCATTCACTGACGGCATGGGAGTAACCCTCGTCAATCCGAAGACCGGACAGACACAGTGGCTCTTTGCCGATCAGGACGACCCGATGGACCGCACAACCTGCGAAAGCAATTTCATCACACAAGATGAACACAAGACCCTCTGGGTAGTGCCAAGGGGAGGAACCTTCAGTTATTTTGACCGCAAGGCAGGAAAACTGGTGCCTTATCTGCTGAGAAGCAATTCATCAGGCAACTACCGCATACCGAAGATTACGAAATATGTACTCTCAGACCAGGGAATCCTCTGGCTGACAGGCTCTCACGACCTGACACAGGTAGTCTTCAAATATCACCCTTACATTATCAACAAGCTGGATGTGGGCGAAGACGAAGTGTTCTCGGTGAATGCATCGCCAGACGGACATATCTGGACTGGCTATCACAACGGAGTAATCCAGGTGCTCAACGCATCCTACCAAAGCATCGGATACCTGTCGCCAAGCGGACAGATTGTGCCACAGCAGGTAAACTTCGCCGAGACGGGCATCTTTGCCATCCACTTCGATATCAAGGGAAGAGCCTGGATAGGAACCTTCGGAAATGGTGTCTATCTGATAGATAAAATGCAGGTAAGACACTTTGTTTATGATGCCAACAACCCGTCATCACTGCCGTTCGACAAGATACAAGACATTGTAGCCGACCGCACCGGACGCATCTGGATAGGTACCTATGGAGGTGGACTGGCACTTGTTAACGAGGCGGCAGACGGCAGTATCAGCTTCATCAGTAAACGAAACGGACTGCCTTGGGAGAAACAGCACTACGACCGCATACGCCGCATCTGCTGCACTACTACGGGAACCATTCTCGTAGGAACCACAGACGGTCTCATCACCTTCAGTGATGCCTTTACAAACGCAAGAAAGATCAATTACCACAAGACCTACTACATACCGAACGATACAACAAGTCTGGCTGCAAACGATATGAACTATATCATGGAGCACACCAGCGGCAAGATGTATATATCGCAACAGGGCGGTGTGATGGAAGAGATTGTGAGCAAATCGCTCCTGCAAGAGAACCTGAAGATGAAATACTTCCATGCCATCGATGTTAACGAAGGCATCGTACAGGGCATGGTAGAAGACAACCAGGGAAGAATCTGGGTAATCAGAGAATCAAGTATCGACTGCGTAAACCCGAAAACAGGCCAGTGCAATGTGTTCGGACCTAACGACTTCGACTTCAACATGTCGTTCTCGCAAAGCCGTCCTTACCACGATCCGGCAAGCAACAACATATCGGTAGGTACCCCTATGGGACTGATTACCTTTAATCCGGCTACGCTGAAGAAGAGCAACTATCAGCCTAAAGTCATCTTCTGTTCCCTCCACTATAGCGGAGAGAAAGAGTCGGAACCTATCCTGCACAAGGATAAAGTGGTGATTCCTGCCAACAAACGAAATCTGACCATCACCTTCGCATCACTCGACTATCAGCGCAAGTATCAGACCAGATATCTCTATCGCATAGATGGTTTTACAGCTCCAGGCGTGTGGATATCAAACGGAAGCAGCAATACCATCGGCTTCAACCGTATCAGTCATGGCGATTACGTACTCAAGGTGAGAGCCACCAACTCTCACGGTGTATGGAGCAAGTATGTGGCAGAACTGCCTATCGAAGTGCGCCCTACCTTCTTGGAAAGCATCTGGGGCAAGTTTCTGATGCTGATTCTGCTCTTCGGTATCGTAGGCGCAATCTTCTATACCTACAACCAGCGCCAACGCGAGAACGTAACCCACGAGATGAGCGTGCTGAAGAACGAATTCTACAACGAAGCTGCCAACCATCTGAGAACCCCACTAACGCTCATCGGAGCCCCGGTAAAAACCATTCTGGATACCGAGCCGGGTATCACCCGAAAGGGCAAGGAACTGCTGAAAATGGTAGCAGACAATGCTAACGAGATGCTGGTAATGCTGGACAAGGTTCAGAGATATGGCAACAAGGCAGACTTCCGTACGAACAGCGGTCTGAGCGAGGAAGATTACGACCTGGCAGAAAGGGAGATAGAGAACGGACAGATTGACGACCGCAATGCATCCGACTATCTGGAAGAAGTAAATAAACAGAAAGAAGAAAAGGATGAAGAGGCTGAACGACTGGAAGAAATGGGAAAGGAACAGAAAGAAGCACAGGGAGAAACGGAACACAAAGACCAGACTGTACTGGTAGTTGAAGACAATGCCGACCTGCGCAAGTTCCTCTACAGTATCCTCTCGCCTACCTATAACGTGCTGCTCGCAGAGAACGGAAAGGCTGGCTTGGTGATGGCGCGCAAGGAGATGCCTGACTTTATTCTTACAGACGTTACCATGCCTGTGATGGATGGTTTGTCGATGATTCACGAGATCAAGCAGGATACCACCCTCAACAACATCCCAGTGATGATTCTCTCGGCCAAAGCAAGCGTAAAAGATCAGCAGCGAGGCTTTGATGAAGGTATTGTTGCCTATATCACCAAGCCATTCTCTACCACTTATCTGCTCGGCCAAATAGAGGCTATCCTCACCCAGCGCCGCAACATTCAGATGGATGTCATCAGAAAACTGAAGGAAACTGGCGATAAAGATGCCATAGCAGCCCTGCGAATACTGCCTGCAGCAGCTCCTCTGCCTGCTCTTAACCAGGCTGAAACTAGTGCCGAGAACGAAGCGGTTGACCCAAGCAGCGAGCTGGCATTTATGGCGGCACAGATTCAAGACAGAACCATGATGCGTGTCTTCAGGTTTGTTGTTGAAAATGCAGGCAACCCGGGACTCAAGATTGATGACATCTCGAACGAAATCGGTATGAGCCGAAGCGTACTATATAATAAGGTGAAAGCAACAACCGGAATGACACCGGTAGACTTCGTTCGCCATATACGTATCAAGAAGGCATGCGAGATGTTGCGCAATACAGACGATACACTGACCAGTATCGCCTTCGCAGTAGGTTTCACCGACCCTAAGTATTTCTCGAAAGTATTCAAGAAAGAAACGGGTATCGTGCCTACTGAATACCGAAACAGAACGCAGGGATAGCCCGCATAATTACAGATGAAAGCAGTCATCATTACTGATGGCTGCTTTTATCTGTATTGACAAAAAAGTAATACATATCACAGAACATATCTTCAGTTGTTGCCGGGCACAGCCTTCTTCGTTATCGTACACAGCAAAACGTTCAAGCAAGGAAAAAAGCAGAATAGTCATAAAATTGAGCCGTTTTGCTTTGTTTTTTGACCGAATATTGCAAAAAAACACAAAAATGGGGGGGTATTTGATTAATTTTCCCTTTTTACTGCAAAAAAAACTGAGAAAAAGTTTGGTGTTATAAGAAAATGTAGTACCTTTGCAACAAGTTCTTAGAAAAGTTAAATGATAGATTAATCGTAAACCTCTTTTTCTTTGTTTTTTTGAGGAAAAAGAGGTAAAGAAAAAGGAATGCAGGGTTTGTGAAAATCCTGCATTTTTTATTTTTATGCTGTTTCATACTGATATTGTGTAGTTATATCGTCTACATATTTTATTCTTCTATATTCTATATCTAACCGATATCTATACTCAGGTATATGGTATCTGCTTACCTAGATATACAATATCTATCTACATTATATATATTACGCTTATTCCTTCATCTATGATTTTGTTCGATTTTTAGAATTTTTAAAAAAACTCTTGAAGTATTCTTAGAGAAAAGTAGTATCTTTGCACTCTAGATCATATAAGTTGAGATCGGAAATATAGATAACACATACATAAAGATAAAAAAAATGAGAACTGTTTACGAATTTTCTGTTAAAGACAGAAAGGGAAAGGATGTTTCCCTCAAGGAGTATGCCAACGAAGTGCTGCTCATCGTTAACACCGCTACAAAGTGTGGTTTCACCCCTCAGTATGAGGAACTGGAGAAACTTTATGAGACCTATCATTCTCAAGGTTTCGAAATACTTGATTTTCCTTGCAACCAGTTTGGTCAGCAAGCCCCTGGTACAGATGAAAGCATTCATCAGTTCTGCAAGCTTACATACGGCACAGAGTTCCAGCGCTACAAGAAGATCAAGGTAAACGGAGACGATGCTGCCCCTCTCTTCAAATTTCTGAAAGAATGTAAGGGCTTTGCTGGTTGGGACGAGAGCCACCCTCTCTACCCTGTTCTCGACAAGATGTTGAGCGAGGCTGATCCTAACTACAAGGAGAGTGCCGATATCAAGTGGAACTTCACCAAGTTCCTCGTTAACAAGAAGGGTCAGGTTGTAGCCCGCTTCGAGCCTACCACAAGCTTCGATGTCATCGCTAAGGCTATCGAAGAGTGGTTGAACTTCTAATGAAAGATAGAAGTCTCGAACAGAGAATAGAATTTCTAAATAAAAGAGAATAGAATCTCTAAATAAAAAGCCAGGTTGCTTTTCGCAGCCTGGCTTCTTTTATAATGTGATATTGTTATTTCAATATATCTCAAAGAATAATTGTCAACTGTTTGCTATAAACTATAAACTATTAACTGTTAACTGAAAATTAGTCAACCTTTGGCACATCCTTGAGGAACTGCTGGATTTCTTCATCACTCACAGAATAATCGTGCAAATCGCCATTGATAAAGCTATCGTAAGACGGCATATCGATAAGTCCATGACCTGAGAGACAGAACAGGATAACCTTCTCCTTGCCCTCTTCCTTAGCCTTCAGAGCCTCACGTATAGTGACTGCAATCGCATGACAGCTCTCTGGAGCAGGAATGATACCCTCGGTCTGTGCAAAGAGCATACCCGCCTTGAATGACTCCAGCTGAGGGATATCTACACCATGCAGGTAACCATCCTTCAGAAGCTGGGAGATAATCATGCCTGCACCATGATAACGGAGACCACCTGCATGAATGTTGGCTGGCTTGAAATCATGCCCCAAAGTATACATTGGCAGCAATGGAGTATAACCTGCCTCATCACCGAAATCATACTCAAACTTACCGCGAGTCAGCTTAGGACAGCTCTCCGGCTCTGCAGCTATAAACTCAGTATGGCGCTCGCCTGTGAAGTTGTGACGGAGGAATGGGAAAGCAATACCACCAAAGTTACTACCACCACCGAAACAAGCAATCACCTGATCAGGATACTCACCTGCCATCGCCATCTGCTTCTCTGCCTCTAGACCGATGATGGTCTGGTGAAGTGCCACATGATTGAGCACAGAACCCAGCGTATACTTACAGCCCGGTGTTGTGGTAGCCAGCTCAACAGCCTCACTGATGGCAGTACCGAGCGAACCAGGATGATGAGGATCACGTGTGATGATATTCTTACCGGCACGTGTACTCATGGAAGGAGAACCCTCTACAGTGGCTCCAAACGTACGCATGATGCTGGAACGGTATGGTTTCTGCTGCATGGTAATCTTTACCTGATAAACTGCTGCCTCCAGACCGTAGAGTTTTGCTGCATAAGAGAGGGCTGCACCCCACTGTCCTGCACCAGTCTCTGTAGTGACATTGGTATCACCCTCCTGCTTACAGTAGTAGCACTGAGGAATGGCTGAATTTATTTTATGAGAGCCTAACGGGTTGATACTCTCATTCTTGAAATAGATATGCGCCGGAGTACCGAGTGCCTCCTCAAGGGCGTAAGCACGTACAAGAGGGGTTGAACGGTAGAAGGTGTACTTCTCCAGCACATCTTCCGGAATATCAATCCAAGCGTGCTCTGTATCAAGTTCCTGCTTTGAGCACTCCTTATTAAATACGTGTGACAAATCATCAGCATTCATTGGCTGGTGTGTCTGAGGGTTCAACGGTGGCAATGGCTTGTTAGGCATATCTGCCTGAATGTTGTACCACTGAGTAGGAAGTTCCTGCTCGCTTAAAATGTACTTTTTCTGTCTCATATTTATATATATGTTTAAAATTGTTGTATGCCAGAACAAAGGTACAAATAAAAAATGAAATAAAGAACTTTTTTATGTGTTTTTCCACTATTTTTTTATTTTTATCCAATAAAATAGTTCATTCTACAGGTATTATTTGTTATATAAGTGCGTTTTCAGTGTCGTTTTTATAAATTTAATCAAATATTACCCCATAAAATATCAAATATTACCCCCTATATTATAATGAAAAATAGTATCTTTGCAACAGAAAAATTCAAAATGCGTTGTGAAACGCTTATCATCATCTTTTACTTATACAAAAAATAAAACATTGGAACTCAATAGGGATATTGGGATTCCAATGTTTTTTTATACACCAAACTGAAACATATCATCATGTAACGTTGTCTGATTTATAATCTTTCAGTACAAATCAGTAGTCTATTTCATTGTCTACTTTCACAATTGATACAGGATTTTTACCCATAGACTGTAGACACAGATTATTTCTTTTCATTACCTAAATCTATCTGCGATATCTGATTCAACAGATTTACAGCCTGCCCTACAGTCTTCACATCATTGATGCGAAGCATTCGCTTGTTGAATTTTTCCTTCAGAACACAATCTTGAATATGACTGGTAACGTAAGCGAGTATGCGATTAAACATCTGACTTCTGTAGAACGGACTGTTTACATTGCTCACAAACTGCATCTGCATATAGCCCTGCTTGAGAATAATCTTCTCGCAACCTAGCTTCTTGCCTACCCTACGCAGACCTACCACATGCATCAGTTCATCTGCTTCATGAGGCACAGGACCAAAACGGTCTATCATACGCTTGCGGTAAGCCTCTACTTCCTCATCGCTCTCCAGACGGTCCAGTTCACGATAAAGGAGCATGCGCTCACTGTCACCCGGCACATAAGTCTGAGGAAAATACATCTCCAGATCGCTCTCTATGCCACAATCGTCAACGAAATCATCACCCGTAAGCTGGGCACCTTCATCCATCTTCTCCTGATAAAGATCACAGAACTCCTCGTTCTTCAACTCTGTGACAGCCTGAGAGAGAATCTTCTGGTAGGTTTCATAACCCAGATCTTCCATAAAACCGCTCTGCTCAGAGCCCAGCAGATTACCCGCACCGCGGATATCCAGGTCCTGCATGGCGAGATTGAAGCCGCTACCCAGTTCGCTGAACGTCTCCAGCGCCTCCAGACGGCGACGCGCCTCAGGAGTAAGTGCACTCTTAGGTGGCGCCATCAGATAGCAGAAAGCCTTCTTGTTGCTTCTTCCTACGCGTCCACGCATCTGATGCAGGTCACTCAATCCGAAGTGATGAGCATCGCTCACAATAATCGTATTGGCATTGGAAATGTCGATACCGTTCTCTACAATAGTGGTAGAAAGCAGTACATCATAATCGTAATTGATAAAGCCCATGATGATTTTCTCCAAATCCTCAGGCTTCATCTGTCCGTGACCGATTGCTACTCTACAGTCTGGAATATGCTTCTCGATGAGCATCTTGAGCTCCGGAAGCTTGGATATTCTGTCGCATACGAAATAAACCTGTCCGTTTCGGCTCATCTCGAAATTGATGGCATCGCAGATAACTTCACTACTAAACGTTACCAGTTCGGTATGAATCGGATAACGGTTAGGTGGCGGAGTGCGCATGATACTCATATCCCGGGCGCCCATCAGAGAGAACTGGAGGGTTCGCGGAATCGGAGTGGCACTCATCGTGAGTGTATCGACATTTACCTTGAGCTGACGGAGTTTCTCTTTGGTAGACACACCGAACTTCTGCTCTTCATCGATGACGAGCAGTCCCAGGTCATGCCATTTCACGGTCTTTGATATCAGCTTATGTGTACCTATGAGGATATCAATCTTACCCTCTTTCAGGGCGTCAAGCACCTCTCTGGTTTCCTTCGTTGTACGGGCTCTACTGAGATAGTCTACCCTTACAGGCATGCCTTCCAGACGCTTTTTGAAAGTCTGATAGTGCTGGAAAGCCAGAACGGTAGTAGGCACCAGCACCGCAACCTGCTTGCTGTCGCACGCTGCCTTGAAGGCTGCACGGATGGCGACCTCAGTCTTGCCGAAGCCCACATCGCCACAAACCAGACGGTCCATCGGTCTGCCGCTCTCCATATCCTTCTTCACCTCCTGAGTAGCCTTATTCTGGTCTGGCGTATCTTCATACAGGAAGGAAGCCTCCAGCGTATGCTGCAGATAATTGTCGGCACTGAAGGCGAATCCCTTCTCGCGTCGGCGCTGGGCATAGAGTTTGATCAGGTCGCGCGCAATGTCCTTGATTCGCTTCTTAGCTTTGTCCTTGAGTTTGTCCCAGGCACCTGTACCCAGTGTAGACAGGCGAGGCGGAGTACCGGTATCGCTGCGGCGATATTTGCTGATTTTATAAAGCGAGTGGATAGAAACATCCACCTTGTCATTGTTCGTATAGACGATGCGGATCATTTCCTGATAGCTGTTGCCCGTAGGAACCCTAACCAGACCGCCGAACTTGCCGATACCGAAGTCTACATGCACGATAAAATCTCCCACTTCCATCTCCTGCAGTTCCTTCATGGTGAGTGCCATCTTGCCGGCTCTCGCTTTATCTGAGCGCAGGTTATATTTATGAAAACGGTCAAAAATCTGATGATCGGTAAAGAAACAGCACTTCTTGTCATGGTCAGTAAAGCCTTCATGAAGCGTCTTGTCTACCGGTGTAAAACGGATGGCGTAGCGCTTCAGCTCTTCGCTTTCAAAGATATCCTTCAGGCGCTGTTGCTGCTTCTGGCTATCTGCCAATATATATAAGGTGTAACCCTGGAGCAGGAAATCCTCCAGAGCCTGGCAAAGCAAATTGAAATTCTTATGGAAAAGAGGCTGTGGAGCGATATTGAAAGGTATCACAGCCGAACTCTCTGGCGGAGCGACCTTGCCGAACTCGATACGGAGATGAGCCGCTACTGCCTTCTTGAAATCGAGCGGAGAAACGAGGTTGAGCTCGGTCTTCATGTCATGTCTGATGCGCTCAGCCTCTACCTCAGTAGCTCCCTCCAGCTGCTCGGTAAGGCTCTGCGATGAGAAGCCTTCGGTATAGATCTGACCGATGCGGTCGCAAACGAAAGAAAGGTCTTTCGCAACGACTGGCGTACTTTCGGAGAGGAAATTGAGGAAACACAGCTTGTTGCTCTCGATATGGGCGAGTTCGGGCACGATTTCTATCTCTGTGCGCTTTGCCTGCGAGAGCTGAGTCTCAACATCAAAGGTACGGATGGTGTCAATCTCATCGCCGAAGAAGTCGATACGGAACGGATATTCGCAGCTGTAGGAATAGACATCGAGGATGCTTCCACGCACGGCAAACTGGCCCGGTTCATAAACATAATCGGTTTCTTTGAGTTCGAAATCGCGCAGAGTATGAACCACATCGGTCTGAGCAATCTGCTGACCTACAGTCAGTTTCAGAATCCGTTCATCCAGATTCTGCTTAGCCACAACGAGTTCTGCCAGTGCATCGGGATAAGTGACTACCGGGAAATGTCCTCCCGAAGAGAGGCGCGCCAGCACCTCTGTACGTAGGATTTCGTTCGCTGCATCACGCTGCCCGTATTTCACGGCACGCCGATAGCTGGAAGGAAAGAAGAAGACCTTCTCCTGCCCCATCATCTGAGTGAGATCGTGATAAAAATAGCCTGCTTCATCGGCATCATCCAGTACGAAGAGTACCGAACGCCTCATCTTCCCCTGCAGAGAAGCAAAGAACATCGGAGCTGAAGAGCACAGCAAACCCTGGAGAAAAATGGAATGAACCGACTTCTTCCCCATCAAATCAAAGAGGGCATCCGCCTGTGGCGAACGCCCGTATGTTTTTTCTATCTTTTGGATTTCCATCCAAGTACTGATTAGTGATTACTGATTACTGAGTAGTGATTACTGAGTATTAATCCTTCTTCGGATATTTCTTGAACCAGCCATCCAGGCGCAGTCGCATCACGCCAAAGAAAGCCTCACCAAAGATGCCACCACTCATCTTGCTCACACCTTCACGACGGTTAACAAAGATGACCGGCACCTCCTTGATCTTGAAACCTATTCGATGAGCCGTATATTTCATCTCTATCTGGAAAGCATAGCCCTTGAAGCGGATAGCATCCAAATCTATGGTTTCCAACACCTTACGTCGGTAGCAGACGAATCCTGCTGTGGTATCATTCACCTTAAATCCGGTTACGATACGTACGTATTTAGAAGCGAAATAGCTCATCAAAACGCGTCCGATAGGCCAGTTGACCACGTTCACACCCGAAATATATCTTGAGCCTACAGCCACATCATACCCCTCATCGTGAGTTGCCGCATAGAGACGAGGCAAATCATTAGGATCATGACTGAAGTCGGCATCCATCTCGAAGATGAAGTCATAGCCCTGCTTCAATGACCATTTGAAGCCCATGATATAGGCAGTACCCAAACCGAGTTTACCCGAACGCTCCAGGATATGCAGACGACCGGCAAACTCATTAGCCATCAAGCCCTTGACGATGGCAGCAGTACCATCAGGACTTCCGTCATCGATAACGAGAATATCAAACTGCTTTTCGAGACCGAAGACAGCACGGATGATTTTCTCGATGTTTTCCTTCTCATTATATGTAGGAATGATTACTATGCTATCACTCATAACTTCTTCTAATTTTAATGATTCTGATACTAAATAATGTAATACAGATGCAAAATTACAACTTATTTTTGAAATAACAAGCGAAAACCCGAAATTATTGGTCCGGATTCTCTACAAAACCCTGATATTTCTTGTCAAGTCCGTTCATAATCGCCTCATAGCTCTTGTTCATCTGGTTCTTGATATTGTCAGCTCCCTTGCCAATCGGCTCAATAGGCTCATGAATAGTGAGCTTCAGAGGATGCCAGAAAGCCCAGTAGATGTCCTTCATACGAGGCTTCACATCGAAACTGCCATTGATGGTAAGCGGACATACCGGCAACTGCAGTTCATCGGCAAGCATGAAAGCGCCACGGCGAAACACGCCCATATGACCCGTAAACGTGCGGGCACCTTCAGGGAATACCACCAGCGACATGCCCTCTTTGAGTACCTCGCGAGCACGGTCATAAGAAGCACGGATCTTCGAAGGTCCGCTCTTGTCTACAAAGATGTGGTGCGCATACTCACAGGCGATACCGATGAGAGGCACTTTGCGCAAGCCCTTCTTCATCATCCACTTGAAGTTTCTGCCCAGGAAGCCGTAAATCAGGAAGATATCGAAAGCACCCTGATGATTGGCCACGAAAACATAACTCTGGTTCTTCTTGAGATGCTCACGTCCCTCTACTTTTACAGGCAGAAGGAGGATGCGGACCCAAAGCCAGGACCAATACTTACCAGGATAATAACCCCAGAAATGACCATTACCCAGCATACATCCCAAAACAGTAGTTACACTGGTTAAAACGCTAGCCAACAAGAGGATAGGCAAGCATATCACAAGCTGATACAGACGATATAAGTACTTCATTTTTTATTAAGAATGAATAATTTAACACTCAACATTTAACATTCAACACTCCTTATTTTCTCTTCAGTGTGATGACCACGATTTCTGCCGTAGCCCCGATGCGGATTGGAACGGTACCGCCCAGACCCGATGTGGTATAGAGCTGGCAACCTTCCTCTTCGAAGAGGCCGTAATCATAAGGAGTAAACATCGACGGACGCAAGCCCAGTACGCTGATCTGCCCCGCATGCGTATGACCACTCAGCGTAAGCTGCGGTGCTACGACCAGCGAATCCTTCCTGTCAGGTCCTATCACATCGCCATCCTCATCCTTCTCCTTATTAATAGTAGAAGGCCAGGTCTCGCGCCACTGCTTCGGCATATGCTGCAGCATCAGCACGAAAGAGCCCGGTCTGATGCCATACAGCGCCTTCCTTACGTTGGTTCGCTTGGGTTTGTCATAGTTCTCTGTACCAGCCACATAGATGCTGTCAGCGCCTCTATGCACCGCCACATGCTCATTCATCAGCAGGCGCCATCCGCAACTTCGCTGAAAGTCCTGCATCCGCTTCTCGAGCGCAGCTATCTCCTGCTCATCATCTACATCCATATAATAGGTGTAATCGTGATTACCCAGCACACTCATCACGCCATCTTTGGCTTTCAGACTGCTGAGCAGCGCCTGATACTCAGGCAGTTCATCGGGCGTAACATTCTGTAAATCACCCGTAAAGCAAATCAGATCAGGTTTTTCGGCATTAATGCTGTCGATATCGCGCTGAGGCAGATGACCACGCCAGCCATAGTATGACCCGAGATGGATGTCGCTGAACTGAACGATGCGATAGCCCTCGAAAGACTTCGGCAGATTAGGTACATAGATGGTGATACGCTTGACTTGCATCTTAGGAAAACCTTCGGTAAATCCGTAGATAAAGCAGAAGAACGCCACCGCTCCCACTACCAGTCCGAGGAGCTTGCCCCAGTTACGACGGCCGTGAAGGAGCCGCATACAGCACCAACCGAAGACACTGAACAGGCTGAAGACAAACTGCGGAACCGCACATACTGCCATCATCACAAACCAGATGTCGATGAGCACCGGATTGCGTGGCAGGAAGTTGGGCAGCATCGTGATATATGCGCTGTAGGCGATAACCACGAAAGCCGGAAACCAGAAGAGCACCCGCTGCCAGAGACTCTTCAGCCGTAACTTGCCATACCTTTTATATATCCACAGATACGGCAACAGGGTGAATACCACTACGGGTATCAATATTCTTGCTATCATTTCTTGATCAAACTTGATTGAAGATACGTTTTCATTGCCTGCACGGGCACTCCTCTGCGCTGTGCATAGTCGCGAAGCTGGTCGTCTCCTATCCGTCCCAGTTCGAAATACCGCGACTTGGGATGTGCAAACATCAGCCCCGAAACACTGGCATGAGGCGTCATCATTCCGCTTGTGGTGAGCCGGATGCCCACCTGACTCATATCGATGAGCTGGTCGATGATGAAGTTGGCACTGGTATCGGGAAGCGAAGGATATCCTATAGCCGGACGGATGCCCTGATAGCGCTCCAGATGCTGGTCTTCGATGCTCAGCTGCTCGCCGGGAGCATAGCCCCAGATGCTGCGTCTCACCTCTTCGTGCAACTTCTCTGCCGTGGCTTCAGCCAACCGGTCGCAGAGTGTCTGTGCCATCATATTGAGGTAGTCGTCCGAGCGATATTTCTTCTCCAGACCGCCATCTACCGTCGTGCAGAAGATACCCAGCCGGTCTGTTATTCCACTACCCAGAGGACGGATGAAATCAGCCAGACAGAGATTGGGTTCTCCCTGAGCCGCCGGATGCTGCTGTCGGAGCATCGGGAAGCGGACTTTCTGCCCTTCCAGCCAGATATCATCCCCCTCGCTGTTCGCCTCGAAGAGTCCGAAGACGGCATAGGTATGATATTCGCCTTCCCATGAATGGAGCATATCGAGCGCCTCAGCCTTCAGTTTTTCCTTTTCCTCTCGAGGTTTGCCGCTCAATCCCCAGGCATGATAAAAGTATAGCCAGTTGATATATGGCTCAATTTCGCTTATATTGTATACTATTCTTCGCATCCGATACGATATTTTATTTTACAATCCCCGTAAGATTTCCCTTTTCAGGAATTGTTTCTGAACTCCAGTTCCTCTCCTCTGCAAGCGGAATCAAACACGCCTTTGTTATAGATAAGATGACCGTTACAGAAAGTCTGTTCCACTTTCCATGCAAACTCATCACCCTCTACAGGACTCCATTTACACTTGCTCTGAATCACCTCTGCGGTCACCTTCCAAGGCTCTCCCTTGCGCACCACAACGACATCTGCCTTATAACCCGGACACAGGAAGCCGCGCTGACTGATATGGAACAGACGGGCTGGATTATGGCACATCAGTTCAACCAGGCGCTCGATACTGATTACCTTTTCGTCAACAAGTTTCAGCATGCTTACCAGTGAGAACTGTACCATTGGCATACCTGATGCAGCCTTGGCACAACCGCCCTGTTTATCCTTCAACTGATGAGGAGCATGATCGGTACCTACTACAGTTATCTTACCATTACTCAGCGCCTTACGCAAAGCTTCGCGGTCAGCAGCGGTCTTTACTGCAGGGTTGCATTTGATGCGTGCGCCCTTCACAGCGTAATCTTTATCAGAGAACATGAGATGAGCTACAACAGCCTCTCCTGTAATATTTTCATCCTTACCAAAGAACTCCAGTTCCTTAGCCGTAGTAACGTGAGCGATATGGAGATGCGCCCCGCTTTCCTTAGCCAGCTGCACCGCCAGACGGCTGCTTTCATAGCAAGCCTCCTCGCTGCGTATTTCCGGATGATGTTCTACGGCAGGGTCCTCACCCCATTTCTGCTTAGCCAGCTGCATGTTGCGGTTAATGATTTCGGTATCCTCGCAGTGGGTCATCACCGGCAGGTCCAGTTCTTTCGCCTTCTTGAAGATAGCCTGCAGCGCCTCATATTTATCCACCAGCATATTGCCCGTACTGGAGCCCATAAAGAGCTTGATTCCCGGCACACGATGCGTATCGAGCTGTTCAAAATCATTTACATTATCATTGGTAGCACCAAAGAAGAAACTGTAGTTCACATGACTCTTCTCAGCGCCCAGCTGCCGCTTTGCCTGCCAGGCCTCCAGAGTGGTAGTCTGAGGTACCGTGTTAGGCATATCAAAATAACTGGTCACACCACCAAAGGCAGCAGCGCGGCTTTCGCTCTCGATGTCAGCCTTCTGCGTAAGTCCCGGCTCACGGAAGTGAACATGATCATCAATCACACCCGGCAAAACAAAACACCCCGAGGCATCGATGACTTCATCGTAATTGCCACGGGGTGCCTCGCCTTCATATATCTCCTTGATAAATTCACCATCCAACAAGAGGTCGCCCACAAAAGAGCGACCCTCATTTATAATGGTTCCATTCTTGATTAATTTCATATTACTAAACTTATAAAATGAAGAGTTTTACAAGATGTTAATGCCCAAGACCTTGAAAGAGCCCTGTTTCTACTCCTGACCTTCCTGTTTTTCAGGAATCGTAGGCGCAGCCAGTTCGTTGGCTGTAGGTGCCGGAGCCGCATCAGGATTTACCTGTGGAGCCGCTTCCATCTCTGACTGCATGCCGCTCTGCGCATCTCGTGTACCGTTCATAATCTCCTGATTCTCTTGAGCTTTCTTATAATAGTCCTTTACATAAGGATCATTCTTGAAATAGTCGGTAGCCTTGCTCATGATATCCTCAATCCAAGGAGAGAGCATCGGATACTGGTTGCCCATTGTAACGAGGAAGAAGACGCCCGGTCCCAGCACATTGTTGAAGTTGTCGGTAACAAACGAAGTGATGAGCTTGTCTTCCTGCTCAGAAAGGCGGATGGATTCCTCGTTCAGCTGCTTGTTGACAGCCTCCATATCGCTACCGTTCATGATAGCCTGGTCGTGCTTGTGTACCAGTTCGCGCAACTGATTCTGAATCTGCTGGTATTTCTTGAAGAATCCGAAGAGTTTATCGTTCATAGGAGTACCGCTTACCACCTGCTGTGTATCATCGAGCTTCACCGTAATGCTTCCACTCTCCAGCACCAGCGGCAGCACAGGGTCATCATCCATGAAGATATTCGCCATCTTCATAGAGTCGACAGAACCCTGAAAATGGAACTGTCCGTGCACTACATCGCAAGAATCCACGTTCTTGAAATCGTTGTTTTCCAGTATCTTAAGGTACAGCATGCGTCCGTCCAGAGTACTTACGTTAGAAGTACCCGAGATATCGTAACTGTTGGCACAAGATGCAAGTGCCATCAAGGCAATGAATGCGTAAAATATTCTATTCATAAGCTATCTATATCACTTTCGGTGAACAAAAATACAATCTTAATTTGAACTGACGAAATAAATTGCAGCAATTTAATTCATTCTTACAAGATTTATGTTTTGTTTGCACTCCTATTGGCCACCGAAAGCTTTTTTCTCGTCCTTTCTATATTACTGATTGTTTTCCTTCTTCAGTTCATGAGAGATGCGATGCGTGGTATACAGTTCCAGAAGGGCTGCGATGAGAAGGAAGACTACCCACTTATTATAGAAATAGGTGATATAGGTCTCATAATTCTCAAACCAGCGGCGCAGGAAAGCATACACCGTATCTACCATCGAGATGCCTGAGAGCACGAAGAAGATGTCTGCTACATACTGCATGCGCTTCAGGCGGTGGATAACCAGCGAAGGTCCCTCATAGAACTGCATCGCCTGCATTACACTGAAGAGTATGGTACCCAGCAGGAACCCCCAGCTCGTTACCTGCACCAGCTGCGGATGTGAAAAACCAAATGCGAAGCAAGCCGCACCGACAACCATCAGCACGCCGCCCAGCAAGAAAATAGCACTTTCCAGTTTACTCAATTGTTTCATTTTCGTCTTGTTCGTTAGTTTTTTCCGGAATATCCGAACTCAATACAAAGATGTCCTCATCATCAGCCTTCATGAAATAACGCTGGCGGGCTATCTTCTCAAATGCCCGCGCACCATGCTGCATATCGCGCAGGGTATGCTTGTCGTTTTCATACTGCTCACGATACTTTTCTATCTCCGAACGGAGCGTAGCAATCTCTATCTGGTACTTAATGTGCTGCCTTACACTGTTGTCGTCAACTACACCAACTACCAGAACACCCGTTACAATCACTATAAGATACTTATAATGAGCGAGATAATTCCATATAATACCAAGTTTTTTACTCATTTCTTCCGAATTTGTTTGCAAAGATAATATTTTTTTGTTATCTTTGCATCATCAATTAAGAAAAAATAATGGAAGAGTATATAGTTTCTGCAAGAAAGTACCGTCCGATGACCTTCGATTCGGTTGTCGGACAGAGTGCATTGACCACCACTTTGAAGAATGCAGTGAAGAGCGGCAAGCTGGCGCACGCCTATCTTTTCTGCGGTCCGAGAGGTGTGGGAAAAACCACTTGTGCCCGCATTTTTGCGAAGGCAATCAACTGCGAGCATCCTCGTGAAGACGGCGAGGCATGCAACGAATGTGAGAGCTGCCGTGCCTTCAACGAGCAGCGTTCCTACAACATCTTCGAGCTGGATGCCGCCAGCAACAACGGTGTTGACCAGATTAAGGTTCTGATGGAGCAGACCCGCATTCCGCCTCAGGTGGGCAAGTATAAGGTGTTTATCATCGATGAGGTCCACATGCTCTCTACAGCTGCCTTCAACGCCTTTCTCAAGACGTTGGAAGAGCCGCCTCAGCATGTCATCTTCATCCTCGCCACTACCGAGAAGCATAAGATTCTGCCTACCATCCTGAGCCGATGTCAGATTTACGACTTCGAACGAATGACGGTAGCCAATACCATCAACCACCTGAAGATGGTGGCTGAGAAGGAAGGCATACAATATGAAGAGCAGGCGCTCGCCGTGATAGCCGAAAAGGCTGACGGAGGTATGCGCGATGCCCTCTCTATCTTCGACCAGGCTGCCAGCTTCTGCATGGGCAACATCACTTACCAGAAGGTGATCGAGGACCTGAACGTGCTCGACAGCGACAACTATTTCCGTCTGGTAGACCTGGCTCTGGAGAATAAGGTGCCCGAGATGATGGTAACACTCGACGGCATTCTGAGCCGCGGTTTCGATGGCGGCAACATGATACAGGGGCTTGCCCAGCATGTGCGCAACGTGATGATGGCGAAGGACCCTCAGACCCTGCCTCTGCTCGAAACCAGTGACGACCAGAAAGCCAAGTTCCAGGCTCAGGCCCAGAAGGCACCTACACCTTTCTTATATAAGGCGCTGGAACTGATGAACCAGTGCGATATCCATTACCGCGCCAGCAGCAACAAGCGATTACTGGTAGAGCTCACCCTGATACAGATAGGCCAGATTACGCAGCCCGAGGATCAGGATGTGCCTAGTGCGGGGCGTACGCCCAATAGATTAAAATCCCTGTTTCAGAAACTTCTGGCTCAGTCTAAGCTTGCCTCTCAGGGTGCAGGTTCTGAGCCTTCTGGCAGCAGCGAAAACCGGTCATCACAGCCGGGAACGTCTGCTGCTACCGCTACTGCCGTGCCTTCGTCAGGGGCACCGACAGCCGCTTCTGCAGCCTCCAATGCTGCATCTTATTCTGCATCTGCCACCGCTGCCGCATCTGTCTCTCCTGAAGACTCAGCCGCTGCCGGAGCTGCTACTGATGCTGCATCGCCTCACAAGCCACGACTCAAGAATATCAAGCTGGGCGGCATAGGCATGACTTTCTCTAACCTGAAGAAGAGGGAGGAGAACCAGCGCCGCCTGCACAGTCCGTATGATGATACCAATGAAGAAAAAGCGACCATCACGGGCGACCAGAACGAGTTCACCCAGGAGCAGGTGGAAGCAACATGGTTCAGTATGTGCATGAGAATGCAGAACAAGTTGGATTTCATAGGCTTAGCCAACCGCATGAAGAGTATTGTACCGAAGATAACCAACTATCCGCAGATAGAGGTTATCATCAACAACCAGCTCTTACTAGACGACGTTTTGAACATCAAGAACCGCATTCTCAAGACTTTCGTCTTAGGGCTTCACAACAGCGAACTGAGCATCAGCTACCGCCTTGCCGACCAGGAAGAGGTAGGCAAGGTTCTGACCAAGAATGAAGTTCTGGAACTTCTTATGGAGAAGAACCCTGCGATGAAAAAACTCACAAAGGACCTGGATCTGGTCATGACATAGAAGATACTCCACACGATACGAAATTCTCCACTCCATGTAGGACAACCTATACGGAGTGTAGAAAATGTTTTTACAAATATCGAGACTTGGTGCTATAAGAGATACATAAAAGTGAAAGACCAAGGGGCGTTACAGCGTGACAGTTGTGACAGTTGTGACAGTTTTCAGCGGAGGGGGTATATTGCGAGTTTGCAGCTATCAAATTATAAGTATATATATTTAAATTATTATATATATATTTATATATAATAATTTACCTCTAAAGAAAGGGAAGGAGGGGGTAGGCGCTGAAAACTGTCACAACTGTCACAACTGTCACAACTGTAACGCTTTCTGGGTAAAAAGGAAGTAGTCAGAAGGAATGGCTTTTTTATAGCATCGCATTGTTTCCTTGCTCAAAACACACAGAGAAACATTTTACAAAATCCTCAAATCCGCAACCTATAGGGTTTAGTGGGATTTTGCTTGCAAAGCGACAAAATTCATTTTATTGTACATATTTCTTGCACAACAGAAATGTCGCAGACACAAAATCCCCTTACCCCATAAAGCGACTTGAGGTAATACGCTGGTTTAACCAGAAAAGCATGGTCTTTAACCAAAGTCTGTCTTGAACAGGTTGGCATAAGCATTGTTGTCTGAGTAAATGTTCAATACATGCCTACGTGATGTCTTAATCCATTTCGCAGGAACAGAGATGAACTTGAAAACAAAGGTCTTGATTCTGCTGGTGGCACGCAATCCAAATTCATGGGTTTTCAATCTCTGCATAATAGCTTTGTAGAAGTTTCTGATGAGAGCTGTCATAAGCAGGAATACAGTATTCTGTGCCATGAACGATTTTGGCAATCGATTCCAGCCAAAGCCATTGTTCATGTCATCGAAGATGCGTTCCTTGCCACCACGAAGATTGTAGAATTCCACGATGTCTCTTGCACTCGACTTGTAATCGTTAGTCAGTATACATCTGTAGGTATATTCGCCTTCCCAAATGTCAAGGTCTCCATCTATTCGCCTTTGTCTCTGTATGACAAGACGATACGGTTTTCCTTTCCATTTCTCAACAAGGATAGAATTCAACTCAAACTCAATACCGTTGATTTCAACAGTTTTCCATCCAGTTAAGGCAAACATGGAATCGTAGAAAGAAGAGCATCTGTTGGCACGAATATAAAAATACCTGCAATGAGCCTCTACCATATCTACGATTTCCTCCGAACATGAGCCGCAATCCATGCGGGCACGAGAAATATATATTTCCGAAGCCTCCAATCGCTTGAAGATTCTTTCCAAAGTTTCTTTTTGGTTGAAGCGCACGTTTGTGTTGCCGTCTCTATTTTCAATACCAACAATCATGTCGTTAATGACAGCTACACCTGGACTATAGCCCAAGAACTTCTTGTAGGTTGGTTTTGCATCATACTTCTCTGTTTCAATGAACTGATGGTCAAAGTCAAAATCATACTCTTGACCGGATTTCAATTGACCAGTAGCAAGCAGGGCATTGACCAGTAAGCAGTTCATCTTGTCTGCAGTATTGAAATCATAGGATTTGCCAGAAGCAGACTTATAGGTGATGCTCTTAAAGGTCAGTTCTTCGATAGCACGTAATATGGTGTCTGCGCTGCAAGTGCGAAGAGTTGGATGAAGAGATAAATGTTTCATCAGGTGAGTTGTAACATCCTCAATACATGAGCCACCACAAAGATATACGCACATCAGAGAGCGTAGAATCTCGCTATATTGATAACCAAACATAGTGCATCTCAATCCCAAGGTGGAATCTATGGTTTGAGCTAAAAGAGCATCAAATTGCTCCATAATCGAAAAAATTCCCCCAAAAGGAGTGAGTTTCTCAGATTTTATTTGTACTTTTGCCATGTCATTCAGAATTTTGTTTGTTTTTATTTTGCAACACTAAGATAAGTGAAATTTCTGACATGGCAAAATCCTGAGCAACTTTTTGTTGCTCAGGTGCTTATAAAAAATATTAAATTATAGTGTTGCGGAAATTAGAAAAATATAGTTTTCTCCCCCGCAACTCTACGACTTTTTTTGTTTAACTACGAAAGCCGGAATGTTAAAATCGGTTTAACATAACTCTGCAGGGTGAAATTTGGCGGTTCAGAAATTTTGTAGTACTTTTGCACCGTATTCATTTTTTTCCATGAAGCGCAGACCTTGATGTCGCGAAACGCGACATCAAGGTTTTACACCCTGCGAAAAGCAAGGTTTGACGTTGCGAAACACAACGTCAAACCTTGAGGCTGTAAAACACAGCCTCAAGGTATAAAACAAAAAAAAGCCCCCGATGCAGAAAAGCACCAGGAGCCTTCGTAAGCAAATTATTATTATCTTAAAAAGATCAACTGAATATGCAGCACATCACAGTATACACCATGACGCACCGGCAGAAAAGCTTAAATGAGGTTCATGCCCGCTTCCTCAGCCTCCTTGCGCATCTCCTCAGGCCAGATGCTAGCCTGGATCTCACCAATGTGAGCCTTATGAAGCAATACCATACACAGACGGCTCTGGCCGATACCGCCACCAATGCTCAGAGGCAACTTGTCGTTCAGGAGCTGCTGATGGAAGTAAAGCTTCTCTCTATCCTCCTTGCCCTCCAGCTTAAGCTGACGCAGCAGACTCTCCTTGTCGACACGGATACCCATAGAACTGAGCTCGAAACTGCGACCCAGAACAGGATACCAGATGAGGATATCACCATTCAGTCCCATCTTGCCGTTCTCAGCCACGGTGCTCCAGTCATCATAGTCAGGAGCTCGGCCATCATGCTTCTTGCCATCGCTCAACTTACCTCCGATGCCCTCTACAAATACAGCGCCGTACTTCTTGCAGATAGCATCCTCACGCTCCTTAGGAGAAAGGTCTGGATACATATCGAGCAAATCCTGCGCATGAATAAAATGAATCTCCTTAGGCAGGAAAGGCTTCAGCTGAGGATAATGCTCGCAAGCCAGGAACTCGGTACGCAAGATGGCACCATAGATGCGGCGCACGATATTCTCGAGGAAGGCGATGGTACGGTCTTCCTTGGTAATCACAGCCTCCCAGTCCCACTGGTCAACATAGAGCGAATGAAGATTATCCAGCTCCTCGTCAGCACGGATGGCGTTCATATCTGTATATACGCCATAAGCAGGCTCAATCTCATACTCGGCAAGCGTCAGTCGCTTCCACTTGGCAAGAGAATGAACCACCTCAGCCTGGGCTTCGCCCAAATCCTTGATAGGGAAACTTACAGGGCGCTCTACGCCGTTCAGGTCATCATTGATACCAAGACCCTTCAATACGAAGAGCGGAGCGGTAACGCGACGCAGACGGAGCTCGGTGCTCAGGTTTTGCTGGAAGAATTCTTTTATCATTTTAATACCCATTTCGGTCTGGCGCATATCCAGCAGCGCCTTGTACCCTTCAGGTTTTATCAAATTGCTCATTTTTATTTCATATTTAGTATTTGCGCTGCAAAGGTACAAAATAATAATTAATCTGCAAGCATTTTTCCGTATTTTTTCGCAAAATGATAGCATTTTTAAGTTTTTTAGTAGCATTTTGTAGAACAATTTGCAAATACACATTATATATATAAAAAAATCTGCCCAAAATATTTGGTTATTTCAAATAAAAGCAGTAATTTTGCAGTCGACTTCCCGTTTCGATGTCATACACAACCGGAGAAACGGGCGGCAGAAAAGAGGGTCTCGTAGCTTAGCTGAATAGAGCGTCAGATTCCGGTTCTGAAGGTCGTGGGTTTGAATCCCACCGAGATCACCCGAAACAACAGAAATGATTAATAATTGAAAACATGGATTTAGTAGAACGATTTATAAACTATACGAAATTCGACACACAGTCGAGCGAAGAATCGACCAGCGTGCCTAGTACGGCAAAACAGCTCGAATTTGCCAAGTACCTGAAGAAGGAACTTGAGAACGAAGGACTGAGCGATGTCGAAATGGATGACATGGGCTATATCTATGCCACCCTGAAGAGCAATACCAAGAAAAAGACTCCTACCATCGGATTTATTTCACACATGGATACATCGCCTGATGCCAGCGGAAAGGATGTAAAGGCGCGCGTCATCAAGAACTATGACGGCAACGACATCGAGCTGAGCCCGGGCATCATCTCAAGCGTTGAGACTTTCCCAGAGCTGAAGGCTCACAAGGGAGAGGATATCATCGTGACAGACGGTACTACCCTGCTGGGTGCTGACGACAAGGCGGGCATCGCTGAAATCGTACAGGCTATGTGCTATCTGCGCGACCACGACGAAATCAAGCACGGAGATATCCGCGTAGGTTTCAATCCTGACGAGGAAATCGGTATGGGTGCACATCATTTCGACGTAGAGAAGTTTGGCTGCGACTGGGCTTACACCGTAGATGGCGGTGACCTGGGCGACCTGGAATACGAGAACTTCAATGCAGCCGGAGCTAAAATCATCATCAAGGGCGTGAGCGTTCATACAGGCTATGCCAAGGGAAAGATGGTGAATGCAAGCCGACTGGCTGTGGAATTCCAGAACATGATTCCTGAGAACGAGACTCCTGAGCAGACAGAAGGCTACCAGGGCTTCTACCACCTCATCGGCATCGAGAGCCGCTGCGAGGAGGCAAAGCTCAGCTACATCATCCGCGATCACGACCGCAACAGGTTTGAAAGCCGCAAGGACTTCATCGAGGACTGCGTAAACAAGATGAACGAGAAGTATGGCGACGGAACCGTAAAGGCGGTTATCTACGACCAGTACTATAACATGAAGGAGAAGATTGATCCTAACATGCACGTCATCGACATCGTGCTCAGAGCGATGCAGGAGAGCGGCGTTCCACCTCGCGTAGAACCTATCCGCGGCGGTACCGACGGAGCCCAGCTGAGCTTCAAGGGTCTGCCTTGTCCTAACATCTTCGCCGGCGGTGTCAACTTCCACGGCCCTCACGAGTTTGTGAGCATCCAGGTAATGGAGAAGGTAGTGAAGACCATCGTGAAGATAGCGGAAATCACAGAAGAATTTAATGATTAGTTTATAGGGCATTCTTGCTGCAAAGGAGAAGCCTCAACTAGTTTATAGTTAATAGTTTATAGTTAATAGGGCTTTCTTGCTGCAAAGCAAGCGTCTTATCTACTATAAACTATTATTTTTATCAGCATCCTTCTTCTTTAAGCAAGTTTGCCCCTATACGGCGAAGCCGCTATTAACTATTAACTATAAACTATAAATAATACGGCGAAGCCGCTATAAACTATAAATTATAAATTATAAACTATAACTAATGGCAGATATTCCCTTTTTAGTAAAAGACCTTGCCCTCATCCTGATGGTAGCAGGCATCGTAACCCTCATCTTCAAAAGGCTCAAGCAGCCGCTGGTGCTGGGATACATCATGGCGGGATTCCTGGTTTCGCCACACATGCCCTACACCATGTCGGTAGTCGACGAGACGGATATCCAGACCTGGGCCGACATCGGTGTCATCTTCACCCTCTTCTCGCTCGGTCTCGACTTCTCGTTCAAGAAAATCGTGAAGATGGGTGCCTCTCCCATCATCGCCACCGTGGTCATCGTGTTCTGCATGATGATGCTGGGCATCAGCGTAGGCCACGGCTTCGGCTGGGGAAGGATGGACTGCATCTTCCTGGGCGGTATGCTCGCCATGAGCTCCACCACTATTATATATAAGGCATTCGATGATATGCGGCTGCGCACCCAGAAGTTTGCCTCGATGGTGATGAGCGTACTGATACTGGAAGATATCCTGGCTATCGTGATGATGGTGATGCTGTCGGCGATAGCGAGCGGAAGCAGTCCCGACGGCGGGCAGATGCTTGCCTCTATCGTGAAGATAGGCTTCTTCCTGGGCGTGTGGTTTATCGTGGGCATCTTCGCCATTCCGTGGTTCCTGCGTTCGGTGAGGAAACTCATCAATGCCGAAACCCTGCTCATCGTTTCGCTGGGTCTGTGCTGCGGCATGGCGGTACTGAGCACCAAGGTGGGGTTCAGCAGCGCCTTCGGATCCTTCGTCATGGGCAGCATACTGGCAGAAACCATTGAGGCAGAGAAGATTATCAAACTCGTAGAACCGGTAAAGAATCTCTTCGGAGCCATCTTCTTCGTATCGGTAGGTATGCTGGTAGACCCGAAGATTCTGGTAGAATATGCCGTTCCTATCCTCGCCCTGGTGGGCACGATACTGGTAGGTCAGGCGATATTCGGCACCTTCGGATTCATGCTCGGAGGTGAGTCGCTGAAGTCGGCGATGCGCTGCGGTTTCTCGATGGCTCAGATTGGTGAGTTCTCTTTCATCATCGCCTCGCTGGGTCTGTCGCTCGGCGTCATCAGCAAGTTCCTCTATCCGGTAGTGGTAGCAGTGAGCGTCATCACCACCTTCCTTACACCTTATATGATCCGTCTTGCCACACCTACCTATCAGGTGATGGAGAAACATCTGCCCGACAAGCTCATCCATATTCTGAACCATTTTGCGATGAGTCATCCCCAGACGCAGCAGCAGAGCAAGTGGAAATCGCTGATCCGACAGATGCTGGTCAACACCACCGCCTACTCCATCCTTTCGGCAGCCGTCATCGCCCTGATGTTCACCTTCGTGCTGCCGTTGATGCGCAATCTGCTGCCCGGCTGGCATCTCCACTGGTATGCCAACGCCATCACCGGTCTGCTCACCGTCCTATTCATCTCGCCGTTCCTGCGCGCCATCGTGATGAAGAAGAACCACAGTGCCGAGTGGAAACGCCTCTGGGTGGAGAGCAGCATCAACCGCGTGCCGCTGCTCTTTACGGTGTTCGTGCGCTTTATGATAGCACTGGCTTTCATCTTCTACATCATCAATTTCCTCTCGCGCTTTACCAATGCGCTGATTGTCTGCATCGGTGCAGCAGTAGTGATGCTGATGATAACCTCCCGCCGTATCAAGAAGCGTAGCATCGTGATGGAGCGCGTCTTCGTTCACAACCTCCGCTCGCGCGATATTGCGGCTCAGGTGAATGGCGAAAAGCGGCCGCTCTACGAGGGCAGACTGCTAGACCGGGATATCCACATCAGCGAATTTGAAGTGCCTGAAGATAGCAGTTGGACTGGCAAATCGCTGCGAGAACTGCATCTGCGCCAGCGGTTCGGTGTAGACCTGAGCAGCATTCACCGCGGCTCTCACCGGCTGAACATCCCGAACGGCAACATGATCATCTTCCCGGGCGACAAACTGCAGGTAATCGGCAACGACGACCAGCTGCAGAAATTCAACACAGCCCTGCAGAGCGACCTGCTGCCTGAGGAGGCTGAAATAGAAAAGCGCGAGATGAAACTTAGCCAGCTCATCATCAGCGGCGGCAGCGAATTCCTGGGAAAGACACTGATAGAAAGCGGAATAAGGGATAAATACAACTGTATGGTGGTAGGACTGGAAGAGGGCCGGGAGAACCTGACCCGTGTTCTGCCTACCCGAGTATTCGAAAAAGGCGATATCATCTGGCTGGTAGGCGAAGAGGCTGACCTTCAGAAAATTCAGGAAAAGAGCTAATAAACTTGAGTTTTTTAGGCACGGATTACACGGATTTTTTATGAGATGATAAATCGCTTAATTTACATGAGCGCCATAAATCCGTGTAATCCGTGTAATCCGTGCCTTTATTTATACCCACTGCGCGTGTGGGGACATTTTCCAGGGATTTACTTCACGGTGATATGGAAGCACCCCTGCTTCACCTCATATTTAATATAGCAGCGGTTCTTGTCGCGGAAATCGCGAAGCACCTCGGAGAACACCCATTTCAGAGTATCATTCTGCACCTGGCGGCGAGGCTGTTCACGGGTCTGAATCTGCTTGTAACGGTTGTAGCAGATATCGAAGGTAGTACCATAAAGATGGCACGAATTCTCGGTAGCATTACCGTTTCGGGTACGCAGTTTCGCCACATCATCCTTGGTACGCAGAATGCTCGTCACGATAATCTTATGCAGCGGAATGCCCTTGATCTGCAACGAATCGAAATAGGCACGACCAATATCCTGGAGCAGCACAGAGGCACGAGGCACCAGGTAAGGAATACTGTTGCTCAGCTTGTCGACATAAAAGAAAGGGTTGCTGCCCACATACACCAGCTTGCCCTTGCTGTTCTCCGCCTCCAGACGGTTCTGTACCGGCTTCACACCATGCTTAGTAGCCGCCAGAATCTGCACATCCTGCTGGTCGGGGAAAGTATTGCCGAAATGAGGCACCGAGAAGATGCGATGCTTCACCTCCTTGCCATCCTTGTCGAAGAAGATAGAAGGCTTGCCGCTCTGTGCCGTATCAGGCATAACAGAGAGTTCATCCTCCTTCAGGTCCTCAGCCACATTCCCTTCAGCATCAGCCGATGCATCAGAAATCTCAGCAGAAGAAGCATCAGAAGCAGCCGAATCCTTCGCTGCCACGAGCGTAGAATCAGCCGCACCAGCAGCCGCAACCTTCGGTTTTGCTACTCCCGGAAAGATGACTCTTACCAGCGCCAGAAGCAAAACCACAATACCAAAACCCTGTAAATATCTGTTCTTACTAATCTTCATAATTATCTTATTTTCAAGAAATAATATTCTATATTCTTCAGGCAAAACGGGAACCGCATCGCCAAATTTAGCTGCAAAGGTAACAAAATCTCTCGAAAAAATAGCTTTTTTAATATTTAAAGAATGTTTTATTCGCCGAAATTTGCTCATTTCATGGAAAAGTAGTAATTTTGCAGCGTTATATAACAAAATATTAGATAGGATAGTTTAAACTTTATAGAATTAAGACATTTTGATAGAGAAACATATTGTACTCGAAGATATCGATCCAGTGATGTTCTACGGTGTGAACAACGCCCACCTGCAGATGATTAAATCGCTGTATCCTAAGTTGCGTATCGTAGCACGCGACAACGTGATTCGTGTGCTCGGCGACGAAGAGGAAATGGCAAAGGTGGAAGAGGATATTGAGCAGATGCGCAAGCACTTGCTTAAATACAACATGCTCAATGATGAAGACATCCTGGACATCGTGAAAGGAAAACAGACCAAGGCGGACAGCGTGAAAGGCGTACTGGTATACAGCATCAGTGGCCGACCTATCAAGAGCCGCAGCGAAAACCAGCAGCAGCTGATAGATGCTTACGAGAAGAACGACATGGTATTTGCCGTGGGACCAGCCGGTACCGGTAAGACCTATCTCAGCATCGCCCTTGCCGTAAAGGCCCTCAAGGAAAAAGCCATCAAGAAAATCATCCTCTCACGACCAGCCGTAGAAGCCGGCGAAAAGCTCGGTTTCCTGCCTGGCGATATGAAAGACAAAATTGACCCATACCTCCAGCCGCTCTACGATGCGCTGGAAGACATGATACCTGCCGTAAAGCTGCAGGATATGATGGAAAAGCACATTATCCAGATTGCTCCGCTCGCCTTTATGCGCGGACGCACACTCAGCGATGCCGTCGTCATCCTCGACGAGGCGCAGAACACTACCTCCCAACAGATTCGCATGTTCCTAACCCGTATGGGCATGAACACCAAGATGATTATCACCGGCGACCTGACACAGATTGACCTGCCACGCGAACAGCGAAGCGGACTGAAGGAGGCGCTCAAGATTCTGGACGGAGTGGAAGGCATCGGAGTGGTGAAGCTGGGACAGAAGGATATCGTGCGCCACAAACTCGTAACCCGCATCGTTAACGCATACGACAAGTATGACAAGGAGAGAGCGGAAGAAAAGAAAACAATTAAAAATTAATAATTGATAATTAATAATTAACAGTACTGCTCTAGGGGCAGGCTCAATTATAAATTGTAAATTATAAATTATAAATTAAATAAAATGAAAGCATTAACAAAGACAGATTTCCATTTTGATGGACAGAAGAGTGTTTACCACGGTAAAGTACGTGATGTGTATGACATTAACGACGA
This sequence comes from Segatella copri, assembly GCF_026015465.1. Taxonomy (GTDB): domain Bacteria; phylum Bacteroidota; class Bacteroidia; order Bacteroidales; family Bacteroidaceae; genus Prevotella; species Prevotella copri_E. The sequence continues at coordinate 278,024 of NZ_JAPDUQ010000004.1, read as the reverse complement.
CCTCCTCGTGATGGTCGCTACCGACAGAATCTCAGCGTTCGACGTTGTTCTGCCTAAGGGTATCCCTTTCAAAGGACAGGTGCTCAATCAGATTGCAGCTAAGTTCCTGGACACAACTACAGACATCTGTCCAAACTGGAAGTTGGCTACTCCAGACCCAATGGTTACCGTAGGTTTGAAGTGCGAAGGTTTCCGCGTGGAGATGATCATCCGTTCTATCCTCACCGGTAGTGCATGGCGCGAGTATCAGAAGGGCTGCCGCGAGATCTGCGGTGTGAAGTTGCCAGACGGTATGCGCGAGAACCAGCGTTTCCCAGAGCCTATCATCACCCCTACTACAAAGGCCGACGAGGGTCACGACATGAATATCTCTAAGGAAGAGATCATCGCCCAGGGTATTGTTAGTGCAGAGGATTACGCTGTGATGGAGGACTACACACGCCGCATCTTCGCCCGCGGTCAGGAAATCGCTGCCAAGCAGGGCTTGATCCTCGTAGATACCAAGTACGAGTTCGGCAAGCGCGACGGCAAGGTTTACCTCATCGACGAGATCCACACTCCAGACTCTAGCCGCTACTTCTATGCTGACGGTTACGAGGAGAAGTTTGAGAAGGGTGAACCACAGCGCCAGCTCTCTAAGGAGTTCGTTCGCCAGTGGCTCATCGAGCACAACTTCATGAACGAGCCAGGCCAGACCATGCCAGAGATTACCGACGAGTATGCAGAGAGCGTATCCGACCGCTACATCGAACTCTACGAGCACATCACCGGCGAGAAGTTTGACAAGGCTGCTGAGGAAGGCGACATCGCTGCCCGCATCGAGAAGAACGTAAGCGAGTGGCTTGCTGCACACAAGTAGTTTTTAGTTAATAGTTTACAGTTAATAGTTTACAGTTAATAGAGGCTACGCCGTTGAGCAACAAAGCGGTTCATGCTATAAACTATAAACTATAAATTAGAAACTGTAAAAAACTATATATAAATGTATAAGCAAGAACAGATAAAGCCCTACGAGGGCACAGGAGACAAGGGCAAGCTGGTAGAGGAGATGTTCGACAACATCGCCCCTACCTACGATACCCTGAACCACCGTCTCTCGTGGGATATCGATAAGGGATGGCGCAAGAAGGCAATCAGGCGTCTTGCGCACTTCTCTCCTAAAAAGATGCTCGACATCGCTACCGGTACCGGCGATTTCGCCATCCTAGCTGCACAGATGCTACATCCCGACCAGCTAATCGGAGCAGACATCTCGGAAGGCATGATGGAGATAGGCAGACAGAAGGTAAAGCAGCTGGGACTGGAAAACACCATCTCCTTTGCCAAGGAAGACTGCCTCAACCTCTCGTTCCAGGACGAGAGCTTCGACGCAGTAACCGCAGCCTTCGGTATCAGGAACTTCCAGAACCTGGACCAGGGACTGAAGGAAATGTGCCGGGTACTGAAAAAAGGCGGACATCTCTGCATCGTAGAACTCACCACGCCGGTCAGTTTCCCGATGAAGCAGCTGTTCAGTATCTACAGCAACACTGTCTTGCCGATGTATGGCAAACTCATCAGCAAAGACCAGAGCGCCTACAGTTATCTCAACAAGACCATCGAGGCATTCCCTCAGGGCGAGGTCATGATGGAGGTGTTCAAAAAGGCAGGATTCGCAAAGGCAGAGTTCAAGCGACTCACCTTCGGTATCTGCACACTCTATTTCGCAACCAAATAAAACAAAAATATTATGGACAAGTATGGACTCATAGGTTACCCTCTGGGGCATTCGTTCTCAAAGAACTATTTCAACGAAAAGTTTGAGAACGAGGGCATCGATGCCCAATACATCAACTTCGAGATACCTTCTATCGAAAATCTTACCGAGATTCTCGACTCAAATCCTGAACTAAAGGGGCTCAACGTCACAATACCTTATAAGGAGAAAGTGATCAGCTATCTCGACGTGGTAAGCCCTGAGGCGAATGCTATCGGAGCCGTCAACGTGATCAAGGTGGAGCACAGAGGCGAAGATGTTTATCTGAAAGGATATAACAGCGATGTAATCGGTTTTACCAAGAGCATCGAACCTTATATCGAGCCTTATCACAAGAAGGCTCTCATCCTGGGTACAGGCGGAGCTTCAAAGGCTATCAACTTTGGTCTGAAATCGCTCGGACTGGAAACAGCCTTCGTGAGTCGATACGAGCGTCCGGGTACTATCCAGTACGAAAAAATCACCCCTGAGGTTATCAAGGAGTATAACGTCATCGTAAACTGTACCCCAGTGGGCATGTACCCACACGTAGACGAGTGTCCTGCGCTGCCTTACGAGGCAATGGACAGCCACACCCTGCTCTACGACCTCATCTACAATCCCGACGAAACCCTCTTCATGAAGAAGGGCAAAGAACACGGAGCCACAGTAAAGAATGGCTTGGAAATGCTCTTGTTGCAAGCCTTTGCATCATGGGATTTCTGGCACCAGGATTAGTTACTAGTTAATAGTTTATAGTTTATAGTTAATAGGGCTTTTCTGACTATGAAATATAGTATACTTAGAGAAAAAAGTAAAGCTTTTGCTATTCGGATTATCCGAATGTACCAATGGTTGACAAAAGAAAAGAAGGAATTCATTCTTTGCAAACAATGCCTAAGAAGTGGTACTAGCATAGGAGCTAACATCACAGAAGGTCTCAATGCTCAAAGCACCAGCGACTTTTTAGCAAAACTCTATATTTCACTAAAGGAAGCCAACGAAACAAACTATTGGCTAGAACTATTATATGAAACAGAGTATATTGATAAAAAAAAGTTTGATAGCATGAATAAAGATTGTTTAGAGTTGATAAAATTGTTGACTTCTATCATCAAGACAACAAAAAGAAATAATCAATTATAAGCAAGAATGCTATAAACTATAAATTTTAAACTTTTAATTATGAATAATAGATATATGATGCGCGGTGTTAGCGCAGCAAAGGAAGATGTTCACAACGCTATCAAGAACATCGACAAGGGTATCTTCCCACAGGCTTTCTGCAAGATCATACCTGATATCTTGGGCGGCGACCCAGAGTATTGTAACATTATGCATGCCGACGGTGCAGGTACCAAGTCGAGCTTGGCTTACATGTACTGGAAAGAGACGGGCGACCTCTCTGTATGGAAAGGTATCGCTCAAGATGCTATCGTGATGAATACCGACGACCTGCTCTGCGTAGGCGCCGTAGACAACATCCTCGTTAGCTCTACCATCGGCCGCAACAAGATGCTCATCCCAGGCGAGGTAATCTCAGCTATCATCAACGGTACTGACGACCTGCTCCACGAGATGCGTGAGATGGGTATCGGCATCTATCCTACCGGCGGTGAGACTGCTGACGTAGGCGACCTGGTTCGTACTATCATCGTTGACTCTACCGTTACCTGCCGCATGAAGCGCAGCGACGTCATCAACAATGCCAACATCCGTCCAGGCGATGTCATCGTAGGTCTTTCTTCTACAGGTCAGGCTACTTACGAGAAGAAGTACAACGGCGGTATGGGCAGCAACGGACTTACTTCTGCCCGCCACGATGTATTCGCCAAGTATCTCGCAGAGAACTATCCTGAGAGCTACGACCACGCCGTGCCAGACGAGTTGGTTTACAGCGGTAAGTATAAGTTGACAGATGAGGTAGAGGGTTCACCTATCAATGCCGGCGAGTTGGTTCTCTCTCCTACCCGTACCTACGCTCCGGTCATCAAGAAGATTCTCGACGAACTCCGCCCAGAGGTTCACGGTATGGTTCACTGCACCGGTGGTGCCCAGACCAAGGTTCTTCACTTCGTAGGCGAGAACTGCAAGGTAGTGAAGGACAACATGTTCCCAGTACCTCCACTCTTCAAGGCGATCCACGACTGCTCAGAGACCGACTGGAAGGAAATGTATCAGGTATTCAACATGGGTCACCGCATGGAGATCTACGTACGTCCTGAGGTTGCCGAGAAAGTTATCGCCATCAGCAAGAGCTTCAACATCGATGCCCAGATTGTGGGTCACATCGAAGAAGGCAAGCGCAGCCTGACCATCAAGAGCGAATTCGGAACATTCGAATACTAATTGATAGTTAATAGTTTATAGTTTATAGCGGCTTCGCCGTTTAGCAAACTTGCCATAGGTGGTTCATGCTATAAACTATAAACTATAAACTATAAACTAAAATAAAATGGATAATAACAACATATTACAGAAGCTAGAAGGCTTAGAAAGCCGATACGAGGAAGTAAGCACCCTCATTACCGACCCAGATGTCATCGCCGACCAGCCACGCTACGTGAAGCTCACCAAGGAATGGAAAGACCTGGGTGACATCATGGACGCACGCAAGCGATACATCAACTGCCTGAATAGCATCAAGGAGGCAAAGGACATCCTTGCCAACGAGAGCGATCCGGAAATGAAGGAGATGGCTCGCGAAGAACTCAACGAGAACGAGGCGCTGCAGCCTAAACTCGAAGAAGAAATCAAGATTGCGCTGGTACCTAAGGACCCAGAAGACGCCAAGAACGTACAGATGGAAATCCGAGGCGGTGCCGGAGGCGACGAGGCAGCCCTCTTTGCAGGCGACCTATTTAATATGTATAAGAAATACTGCGAATCGAAGGGATGGACCGTCAGCGTGACTTCTGTTTCTGAAGGCGCAGTAGGTGGATACAAGGAAATCGACTTCGCAGTAAGCGGTACTGACGTTTACGGTACATTGAAGTACGAATCAGGTGTTCACCGTGTTCAGCGTGTGCCTGCTACTGAAACACAGGGCCGTATGCACACCTCAGCTGCTACCGTGGCCGTATTGCCAGAGGCAGACAAGTTTGAAGTGAACATCAACGAAGGAGACATCAAGTGGGATACCTTCCGAAGTTCAGGTGCCGGTGGTCAGAACGTGAACAAGGTGGAGTCTGGTGTACGTCTCCGCTACCCTTGGAAAAACCCTAACACAGGCGAGGTAGAGGAAATCCTCATCGAGTGTACCGAAACCCGTGACCAGCCAAAGAACAAGGAGCGTGCCTTGAGCCGCCTCTATACATTCATCCACGACCGTGAGCACCAGAAGTATGTTGACGATATCGCCAGCCGCCGCAAGAGCCTCGTTTCTACCGGCGACCGCAGTGCGAAAATCCGTACCTACAACTTCCCACAGGGCCGTGTTACCGACCACCGTATCGGTTACACCACTCACGATCTCAATGGTTTCCTGGCAGGTGATATTCAGGACATGATTGATGCCCTGACTGTAGCCGAGAACGCAGAAAAGCTGAAAGAAACAGAATTGTAAAACCCCGATTCATCGTTCCGTACATCGGGGCGATGAATCATCATATCAATCCATTATGAACAGAAAAGAACTCGTAGAGCAGATTTTCGCCAAGAAGAGTTTCTTGTGCGTAGGTCTTGACACAGATATCAACAAGTTGCCTAAGTGCATCACCGAGAGTGAAGACATCCAGGGCGCAGAAGCCGAAATGATATTCAGATTCAACAAGGCTATCATCGACGCAACAGCCCCATACTGTGTGGCTTACAAGCCAAACCTGGCTTTCTATGAGAGCCGCGGCATCGATGGCATGATTGCCTTCGAAAACACCATCAAGTATCTCCACAGCCACTATCCAAACCACTTCATCATCGCAGATGCCAAGCGCGGTGATATCGGCAACACCAGCAAAATGTATGCCCAGACATTCTTCGAGGAGTACAATATCGACTCTGTAACCGTAGCACCTTATATGGGCGAGGATTCAGTCAAGCCATTCCTCGAGTATGACGGCAAGTGGGTTATCCTCCTGGCACTTACCAGCAACAAGGGTAGCCACGACTTCCAGCTCACCGAGGATAAGGAGGGCGAGCGCCTCTTCGAGAAGGTTCTCAAGAAGAGCCAGGAATGGGGCAACGATGAGAACATGATGTATGTAGTAGGCGCTACACAGGGCAAGATGTTCGAAGACATCCGCAAGGTGGCTCCTAACCACTTCCTCCTCGTACCGGGCGTAGGTGCACAGGGTGGCAGCCTGCAGGAAGTTTGCAAGTATGGCATCATCAAGGATTGCGGCTTGCTCGTCAACTCTTCCCGCGGCATCATCTATGCCAGCAACGGCGATGACTTTGCTGAGGTAGCAGGTCAGAAAGCTAAGGAGTTGCAGGCTGAAATGGCAGCAGAACTTGCTAAGTTATAAAAACTCAATTTAGGCGCAAAGTATCTTTAAAAAGAGGCTTTGCGCCTAAAAAATACCCTTTTATGGGGCGAAAAAGCAAAATATTACAAAATAAAGTCGAGAATCTAAATCTTTTTTGCTATTTTTGCAAACAAATTGCGGTTACCTAAAGGTAATGATGCCTTGGGAACCTAAATAAAACAAACTAGAAGTCAGATAAATTATGGAATTTACCGCTCAACAAATAGCCCAGTTCGTTCAGGGCCGTGTGGAAGGTGATGAGAACGCAACTGTCAACACCTTCGCAAAAATCGAAGAAGGTAAGGAAGGCGCCATCTCGTTCCTTTCTAACCCTAAATACACTCATTATGTTTACGAAACCAAGTCAAGCATCGTACTCATTGATGAGAACGTAGAATTGGAACACCCTGTCAGCACAACCCTCATCCGTGTGAAGAATGCATACGAGTGTGTGGCTAAGCTCCTGCAGATGTACGAATCCATGAAGCCTAAGAAGACCGGCATCGATCCGCTGGCTTTCGTATCTCCAAAGGCTAAGGTGGCTGAAGGTGTATATGTAGGTGCTTTCGCGTATATCAGCGATGGTGCAGAGGTAGGCGAAGGTAGCCAGATTTATCCTCATGCCTACATCGGAGAGGGTGTGAAGATTGGTAAGAATGCACTCATCTATCCGAACGTTACCGTATATCACGGCTGTAAATTAGGCAATAACGTTACGCTTCATGCCGGTTGTGTAATCGGTGCCGACGGATTCGGATTCGCTCCAGGTCCTGAAGGTTACGACAAGATTCCTCAGATTGGTATAGTTACCATCGAAGACGATGTAGAGATTGGTGCCAACACTTGTGTAGACCGTTCTACAATGGGTTCTACCTATGTTCGCAAGGGCGTAAAGCTCGACAACCTCGTACAGATTGCCCACAATACCGACATCGGCGCCAATACCGTGATGTCTTCTCAGGTAGGTGTAGCAGGCAGTACAAAGGTAGGCGAATGGTGTATGTTTGGCGGTCAGGTGGGTATTGCCGGCCACATCACTATCGGCGACAAGGTGTTCCTCGGTGCCCAGAGCGGTGTTCCTGGCAGCCTCAAGAGCGGTCAGCAGCTCATCGGAACTCCTCCTATGGAGCAGCGCGCTTACTTCAAGTCTCAGGCTATCTTCCGTCGTTTGCCTGACATGTACAAGGAACTCAACGACCTGAAGAAGGAAATCGAAGAATTAAAGAAAAAGTAATTTTTTTCAATGTTAAATGTAAAGTGTTAAATGTTAAATGAGCGAATGCCCCAACAAGTTAACACTTAACATTTAACACCTAACATTAAAATAAATCGTTATGTCAAAACAGAAGACACTGAAAGGTAGCTTCTCTCTTTGCGGAAAGGGTTTGCATACAGGCTTGAGCCTCACCGTAACTTTCAATCCTGCACCAGAGAACACCGGTTATAAAATACAGCGTATCGACCTCGAAGGCGAGCCTGTTATCCAGGCTGTAGCTGAAAACGTTGTTGAAACACAGCGCGGTACCGTACTCGGTAAGGGCGATATCCGCGTTTCTACCATCGAGCATGGTATGTCAGCACTCTATGCCCTCGGCATCGACAACTGCCTCATCCAGGTAAACGGTCCTGAGTTCCCTATCCTCGACGGTTCTGCTGCTCCGTATGTAGAGAAGATCCAGAGCATAGGCATCCAGGAGCAGAATGCTGAGAAAGACTACTACATCATCCGTCATAAGATTGAGGTGAAAGATGATAATGGGTCTGTCATCACCATCCTTCCTGACGAGGACTTCAGCATCACAGCCATGTGTTCTTTCGAGAGCAAATTCATCAACAGCCAGTTTGCTACCCTCGAAAAGATGGAGACATACGCAGAGGAGATTGCATCAGCCCGTACCTTCGTTTTCGTACGCGACATCATGCCTCTGCTCCAGGCTAACCTCATTAAGGGTGGTGACCTGGACAATGCCATCGTTATCTACGAGCGCCAGGTAGAACAGGCTCAGCTCGACCAGCTCGCCGACCATCTCAAGGTGCCTCACATGGATGCCAACAAGTTGGGTTACATCCAGCACCGTCCATTGCAGTGGGAGAACGAATGTACACGTCATAAGCTGCTCGATATCATCGGTGATATGGCACTCATCGGCAAGCCTATCAAAGGCCGCATCATCGCTACACGTCCAGGCCATACCGTAAACAACAAGTTCGCCCGCCTCATGCGCAAGGAGATTCGCAAGCACGAGATTCAGGCTCCTATCTACAATCCTAATGAGGAGCCAATCATGGATAATATCCGCATCCGTCAGCTCCTGCCTCACCGCTACCCTATGCAGCTGGTCGATAAGGTCATTGCTATGGGTCCTAACAGCATCGTGGGCGTAAAGAATGTAACCAGCAACGAGCCTTTCTTCACCGGTCACTTCCCTGAAGAGCCAGTGATGCCGGGTGTTCTCCAGGTAGAGGCTATGGCACAGTGTGGCGGTCTGCTCGTATTGAACCAGCTGGAAGAGCCTGAGCGCTGGAGCACTTACTTCATGAAACTCGATGATGTGAAGTTCCGCAAGAAGGTGGTTCCGGGCGATACCCTCCTCTTCCGTGTAGAACTCCTCGCACCTGTACGTCATGGCATCAGCTCTATGAAGGGCTATATGTTCGTAGGCGACCAGGTAGTGGCAGAGGCTACTTTCACTGCACAGATTGTTAAGAACAAGTAAAAATCAGTTAATAGTTAATAGTTTATAGCGGCTGCGCCGTTTAGCAAGATTGCTTAGGTGGTTCAGGCTATAAACTATAAATTATAAACTTTAAACTTAATAGAAATGAATCAGATTAGTCCATTAGCGTTTGTTCATCCAGAGGCAAAACTCGGTGACAACAACATTATCGGTCCTTTCTGCTATATCGACAAGGACACCGTTTTGGGCGATAACAACGTATTGCAGAACAGCGTTACCATCCACGTGGGCGCTCGCATCGGCAACAATAATGAATTTTTCCCAGGCGCCAGCATCTCTACCAAGCCTCAGGACTTGAAGTTCAAGGGCGAGCAGACAACCTGCGAGGTGGGCGATAATAACAGTATCCGTGAGAACGTTACTATCTCTCGTGGTACAGCCTCTAAGGGCAAGACCGTAGTAGGCAGCAACAACCTCCTGATGGAGACCGTTCACGTGGCTCACGACTGCGTGCTCGGCAGCGGCTTGATTATCGGCAACTCTACCAAGTTTGCCGGTGAGGTGGTAGTAGATGACAACGCCATCGTCAGCGCCAACGTTCTCGTTCACCAGTTCTGCCATATCGCAGGCTACGTGATGATCCAGGGTGGTTGCCGTTTCTCTCAGGATATTCCTCCTTATATCATTGCCGGCAAGGAGCCAACCCGCTATTGCAGCATCAACCTCATCGGTTTGCGTCGCCGTGGTTTTAGCAATGAGACCATCCAGAACATCCACGAGGCTTATCGCCTGCTCTACAGCAAGGGTATATTGAAGGAAGGTATCGAGGAAATCAAGAAGAATCTTGAGGTTACCAAGGAGATTCAGTATATTATCGACTTCGTAGAGAGTTCTCTGCGAGGCATTATCCGATAAAAGTAAAAGGGTAAAAAAGTAAAAAGGTAAAAAGAGCATCCTTGCATAGGTTTATGAAACGAGCAAGGATGCTTTTTTCTTGAATATAAAGAATGATATATGAAAACATTGATTGTGGTCTTAGGTCCTACCGGTGTAGGTAAAACGGAGCTTTGCCTTTCACTGGCAGAGCATCTCGCTATACCTATCATCAATGCCGACTCCCGCCAGATTTTCGCCGAACTCCCTATCGGAACCGCAGCCCCTACTGCCGAACAGCAGCAGCGGGTAAAGCATTATTTCGTAGGAAACCACCACATCGAAGATTATTACAGCGCTGCCCAATATGAGGCTGATGTAATGAATCTCCTGCAGGAAGATATCTTCAAGAATCACGATGTGGCGCTGCTTACAGGTGGCAGCATGATGTATATCGATGCTGTATGCAAAGGAATCGACGACATCCCTACTGTTCGTGACGACATACGCACTTGGATGAAACAGCGTCTGGAAGAGGAAGGGCTGGAGGCACTGGTAGAAGAACTCCACAAGATGGATCCGGAGCACTGGGCGATAGTAGACAGGAAGAATCCACGCCGCGTGGTTCATGCCCTGGAAATCTGCCATCAGACCGGCAAGACTTATACTTCTTTCCGCACAGCCGAAAAGAAGCAGCGCCCTTTCCGCATCATCAAGATAGGTCTGAACCGCGACAGAGCTGAACTCTACGACCGCATCAACCAGCGTGTACTGATGATGATGGACGAAGGTCTGGAGGCAGAAGCACGCAGCGTATACCCACACAAGGGTCTCACCGCCTTGAGAACCGTGGGCTACAAAGAAATGTTCTCTTACTTTGACGGCGAGATAGACCGCGATGAAGCTATCAGACAAATCCAGTCGCACAGCCGTGAATACATGCGCAAGCAGCTTACCTGGTTTAAGCGGGATACCACTATCCAATGGTTCCATCCAGAACAGCAAGAAGAAATCCTTGCGTATATTGATAAAGAAATAGGATAACTCTTAGTCCCTTTTTACTAAGAGTTATCCTAAAGTAAGGCTTGACCCCTTATTTTAAGGTGTCAAGTGGGTAAACTTGCTGATTTTCAAGCACTTAACATACACAATACGATAAAACACCGTAACAAGGTAGTAAATTAGCTGATTTTCAAACATTTAACCACCTTGCTACCATAAAACGCGGTAACAAGATAGCAAACTAACTGATTTTCAGATATTTAGCATACACGAAACCGTAAAACACGGTAGATGGGTATCAGCAGATAAAGAGGAAAGGCTGATATCCATCCCTCTATATCCAATCAAGAATCTCCTTGAAATATGAGATGCGGCGGAGTTTCGGGTGTTCATACTCTTCAGTCTTCTCATGCGCCCAAATAGATTGGGCAGGAATATGGATGGCAGAACAGCCGATGCTCAGCGCAGGAGCAATATCACTCTTGAAACTGTTACCCACCATGACGAGTTCTGAAGGCTGGACATCCAGTTCCCTGCAGAGGCGGCGGTAAGCTTCAGGCTTTTTGTCGCTCACGATACTTACCACATCAAAATAACGCTGCAAACCCGAGCGCCATAATTTATTCTCCTGATCCTGCAACTCTCCCTTCGTAAAGACGGCAAGTTTCAATCCCCTGCCCTCTTTCTTCTTTTCATGCAGCAGAGCCAGCGTCTCCTCTACCCCCTCCAGCGGTTTGGCATCAAGATGCAGCAGACTCTTTCCCAGCCCTATAATCTGAGCAATCACATAGGCAGAAACCTTGCCCTTACTTACCTTCACGGCATTCTCTACCAGCGAAATGGTGAAAGCCTTGCAGCCATACCCCAAGTCAGCCATATTACCACTCTCCGTCTCCAGAAGAGCGGCAGAGATTTCTTTCTCTTTTCCGTATTCAGAAAGAAGTTCGCAATATTCATGCTCCACGTCCTCGAAATAGTTTTGTAATGCCCAGAGCGTATCATCGGCATCGAAGGCTATCGCCTTGATATTCTTCAGTTTTTCCATACTTTTCATTTCTTTTAGTTGCAAAGTTAATGTTTTTATCCGAAAAGGAAAACAATTTATTCTGCTTTCTTTTGCATATACCAATATTTTTCGTAACTTTGCCAAAAATTCAAATAAAGCAACAATATGAAGGCTAATGCTGTTGACGGAATATATATGACGTAATGTAAGAACTTATATTTCTTGGTGCAAGAAAGCCTTTTCATAGATGCCATGACAATCGTCATACAATCGCACGACATATATCATTCAATCATACGGCATATGCCGTGCGACTACATGACATATGTCGTGCGATTGCAAAAAAGGACTTCTTGCATCATCATTACTATATTCTTACGTCACAACCAATAGCTTTTCATAGCGGAATAAACGAATTTACATTTTAGACACAGAAAATTTGGTAGAACTCATGGGTATGAGGCTCCGCACAACAAGGATTATAGACAAAGAAACGAGGCATGAAATACAACTCCAATCCCGAATGATGATTCTCTTCTATTGAATATGTCATTACTTCTCATCTTTTTTATAATCTTCAAACGACATTTCCTTGACGAGGTTTCCTTTTTCATCATAAACAGACACTACAGAATACCTACCAGACTCGCCATTAGCATGATGCCTGAAAGATAAGCATATAGGCAGGCCCTCCTCTGATGTAAAGCCTACGCAGCCACGATTTGACGGCAACAATATCGCCTCTCCCGCATCCTTATCTACTATAAAAGTATAAATTGTATTCATCTTGTCTGTTGTTCCATTTACAACTACCACATCAGGATTTAGAGGGACAAGCATGGCTTCACTTGCCACAAAAACTGAATCTAGCCCTATCGTTACACCATGTTTTTTATCCGGATTATACCATAACAAATCTGCCATAGGATGCGCCGTAACTATTTCTTGAATATCATTCTGCTTCTTATAATACTTCCAAATGGTAACTACGTCACCGCCACAAATGCCATCTCCCCCATCAACGCTTCTCAACAAGATTGCATCAACATCCTCATCTGTTACAACAGTATTATTTGGCAGATGAAAATGTTTGATGATTTGTGCTATCATCGCTTGCGAATACTTTCCATCTTCATTATTTTCAAATTTCAAAATGACATGATCTTGAGCAGGAGCAACTTGTTTTGCCCCCTTTTCTCCACAGCTGATAGAAAGAAAGCACAGCTGTAGCAGTACAACTATCCAATATTTACACTCTTTCATTTTCTAACTTACGAGAGTTTAAATGATACAAAAGAACTTCCTTTATATCATCGGCAACATTATTAGCCAATCTTTCAAAGACCTTTGGCCCAGAGCCATTAGGCAAGCTATCAATTTCATTGACTTCTATAAGATTATAATGAGGAATTTCTGGATGGCTATAGTCATAGCGATATCCTCCAAATGTCAGAAACTCTGCATTCGGAATACCAATATCCTTCATACGATTGATTACATTAGTGCCAGCCCCACCGACACCGATGCACAATATCTTTATATTTTCTGTATCATTTCCCATATTATAGTAGCATTATTAATATCGATTGCAAAATTAAACAAAAAATCGATAAGTTGTATCAGCAAGCCTTGATCTTTTCATTCACAAGGCTTACTGACACCCTGTACTACAGCACATTTTGCTAACATATAAACTATAGACGAGTTATATTTATTATCTTTACATATAAAGAAACAGTTTTTGGCATCATTAAAGATTTAGATGATCATCTATTATTTCATATAATTCGTGAAAATACTCCTCACCTTTGTCTAAAATTTCCTTTTTATTACCAAGTTTAGCAGTTCTCAATTCTTTATGAAAAGCATTAATGTCCTCTTGATTTGGAATATGATATGGTAGAGAGGTATCTATCAAAAAGACCTTTTTGTTCTCATCATAAAATTTAGATAGGATATATGTCATTATAGGCAATCTGTTCTCCATTGCCCTATCTTTTCTTCTATATGATGCAGAAGGTGTCATTCCCCCCAAACCCAATAAAGTTGGATCAGGATTTACATTATAAAGTTCATCAACTAGCGTTTGTGGTCTTTTTACAAACAATGTAAATAAAGCAGGTAAGGCATATGTATTTTTCGCAATTAGGAAGTTCTTCGCTATGCAGTAGTATGCATTCTGAGCAGCAATTTCATTAACCAGAAAATTTCCATTCGTGAAATACAATGCCATTTTTATAAATGCAAGGCCAACAATTTGACCATCCTTAGCCTCAACATTCTTTAGCAAATGACTATTATATCCCTGTACCTTTGTATATAGCTTTACTAGATTATCAGTAACTCCTTGCTTGTTTCCTGTAACAAAACAAAGATTCACATTGCCTGCTATTCCTGCCATTTGATCTGAAAAACTAGCATTCTCATCCACACTGACCTGAAAATCAGACAATCTTACCTTTTGCACTGTTGCCTTTTTAAACGCTTCATCTATTCGCTTAGCAGTTTCTTCTTTTTTTCGTTGAGTTTGCTGTTCTTTAGCCTTTTTTGCTTCATCTGCCTTGCGCTTAGTTTCTGCAATTCGTTTAGCCTTCTTATTTTCATAAAGAGCTATAGATTTTTCCACGCTATAAAATGTCCCATTCACTCTTTCGACCGTGAAGGAACTTTCTGAAACATCCCAAATAGACTCATTGCTTTTCGCAGCATTCACCGCTCCATACAACGGACTTTCATCCGACAAAATAAAATATGCTTCTTTTGGAGAAGAGAACAAAGAAGTCCAAAAGCCTCTTTCTTTTATAGCTATAACTCTAATTACATCCTTATATGTTCGGAAGTCAACTTTTCCGATACTTTTGATTTTATAATCACTCATAGCTTTTATCTATTTTTTTATCTCTATTACAGGGTTCACACTTCTACAAACTTATCAACCGAAAATGGCAATAACTTCTCGAACTTTGTGTGACTACCTTTTGGAATTTTTATCTCCTTAAGACTTGTACAGCCATCAAATACACCAGAGCCAATCTCTTTAATCGTATCAGGAATATAGACCCATTTTAACGATTCACAATTTCTGAAAGCATGGCTATCTATTTTTACTATCGAGTCTGGGAAGACAACACTTGTCACTTTCTTGCATCCTTCAAATGCACTTGCACAAATATAAGCTAACACTTGTGGCATATGCAATTCTTGTTCTGCATTAAGAAAAGCACAACCACAAAAAGCACTATCACCAATATATTTCAAATTTGGAGACCATTTTATCTCTCTTACACATGCGTTACTAAAAGCCCATTTTCCTATAGCCACAAGCGTATTTGGACAAAATATCTTTTTTCTATTATGCATTGTTCCATTCAAATTAAAAGCATAATTGCAAACAGCTACAGTACCATCAGCTATTTTATATTCTTTTAAATCCGCACGCCCTTGTATCAATTTTGTCCCATCATAGTAATAACGCACGCCACAGCTATCACTATATTCCTTATCAACATATTTACCAGGATTTGGATTAACACATAAAGACGCAAGCTCTTGCTCTGTCATCTCCTTTGCTCTTTCTCCGAGCCCATTCATAAAATCTCGAAGTTGCTCTATGGACTGAATCTTATAAATCAACCCATTATGCTCTAAATATCCATTTAACTCTTTCATAACTTCCATTTATATTTACGTTCCTTGTAATTAATAGTCTTTGTCAATCTACGTTCCATGTAGCTTCTGGACATCCATCAAATGCATCATCTATGACATCATCACTATATCCGTTATAGTAGCCATATTTTTCTCCAGATGTACCATAATCATCCCATTCATTGTAATAATCATCCTCATTACAAAAATCATCAAATTCATCTGTATCGTCTTCTAAACTATCCATAAATTCTTGAAGTTGCTCGACAGATTGAATTTTATAAATGTCCCCATCATACTCCAAATATCCTTTTACTTCATCCATAACTATCTTATTTTAGTAAAATTCAATTAATCTATCAGGATTCACGAAACGGAACGCTACTTTTGCGACCTTTTGGTCGATAGTAAAAACATTGCCGATAATAGGTTCATTCTCAACATATTTCTTTTTCTTTCGAGAATACCCCATCACCATGCCTATCGCCGAAAGTCCTGCATCGTTAATGTTGGATTGCTCTGCATTGATGTAAAACACGAGTCGATCATTGTTTGTGATACAATTATCAAACTCAAACTTTGATAGAATTTTCTCAGGAATAGGATTATTCTGTAAATTAACAGTAATCAATCCTGCCTTCGTAAAGATACCACCATTATGCTGTTTGAAACGAATTTCAAAATGCACTTCACCTTGTGAGATGAGTTTACCGTCGACATACTCCTCATATCGTTCAACAGGAAATGGAAACTCTCTGAACGTCAGAGTTTGAAAAATAGGCCATCTATCCATAGAGCTTTAGATTATTAGTGCTGTTGGCTACCTTTGCAGCAATAATTACACATGTTACATATATACAAAAAACGTGGAGCCAGTCCTGTCACTCGTTCCACTGTAGAAAGGCCTTCGCATTGCCCTGATTGTCGAAACGAGCAACGACGAAAGCCCCACGCTGATGCATATATAGAACTCCCACACTATCACAAACATTATGATAATGCAAGCGTAATATTATACTACACCCTTGGGGCGTTTCCGTTGCTTTGTTTTTGACAATCAGATGAGTTTGCGAAGTTCTTCTACAGTCAAAACCAAAGCGTCCAGTAACGCCTTATGTATATATGCCCTCAGCCTCCACGTCACATACGACATGCAACTTCAGCGTGAGGACAATGCAAAAATATAAAATACTTCTGTAACTTCCAAATATTTTCGCATATTTCTTTATCTTTGTGGATAAATTCTTTCATTTTTACGATTTTAGACTAAAGATATTGACTTTTCACCCTTACAAACCAATTTTCACGAAAAACATATTATTTAGACCTCACCAGCACAACAACATCTTAACAATATTGTAACACCTGTTTAAATCACCTGTAACATTGTACTCGTACCTTTGCACCCGGAAAATCAAGGGGAGAAATGTATCTAGCTATGTTGAGATCCCCCTATATAATAAGGTATATAAACAATAGTAAAATATATGGGTACAATTTATTTATGTATTGTGATCTTCCTGCTCTGTTTAGCAGTGTTCGATCTCTTCGTAGGAGTCAGCAACGATGCTGTCAACTTCCTGCAATCTGCCATCGGAGCTAAGGTGGCTAAGTTTCGCACGGTGCTGATTATCGCATCCTGCGGTGTGGTTCTCGGAGCCATCATGTCATCGGGAATGATGGATATCGCCCGCCATGGTATCATGAGTCCTGACCACTTTACATTCGAAGAGGTAATGACGCTCTTCCTGGCGGTCATGGTGACTGACATTATCGTCCTGGATGTGTTCAATACCTTAGGTATGCCGACATCTACTACCGTCTCTCTGGTATTTGAGTTGCTGGGTGGTGCTTTCATCCTCGCAACATTGAAGATGTATGGCGACGACAGCCTCAACTATGGCGTATTGCTCAACAGCAACAAGGCTTTGGAGGTAATCATGGGTATCTTCTCATCTGTCATCATCGCCTTCGTATTCGGTGCCTTTGTAATGTGGCTTTCACGTATCGTTTTCACCTTCAACTACCGCAAGCACAGCCGCTACAGCATCGCTATCTTCGGCGGTATCGCCTTTACGGCCCTCTCTTACTTCATCTTCATGAAGGGTTTGGGCAAGAGTCCTTACCTGCCTGCTGAGGTGCGCGATTACATCGACCAGAATCTCGGTTTCCTCATCTGCATCACCTTCGTGGTATCTGCTGTTGTAATGGAATTCCTGCACCTCTGCCGTGTCAACATCTTCAAGTTTACGGTGCTGATGGGTACTTTCGCCCTGGCTATGGCTTTCGCAGGTAACGACCTGGTCAACTTCATCGGTGTGCCTCTGGCTGGTCTTTCTTCTTATCAGGACTATATGGCAAATGCCAACGGTGCAGCGCCAGACCAGTTTATGATGACTTCATTGATGGAGAGTGCCAAGACTACTCCTGGCTTCCTGCTTGCTGCCGGTGCCGTGATGATTATCGCCATGGCGACATCCAAGAAAGCACAGAACGTAATCAAGACTTCTGTTGACTTGAGCCGTCAAGATGAGGGCGATGAGATGTTCGGCAGTTCTTCTGCAGCTCGCGTGATTGTACGCAACTGCCAGGCTACAGATTCATGGTTGAAGCAGTTTATGCCAAAGGCGCTGATGAACTGGATTAACAGCCGTTTCGACAAGAATGATGTTGAACTCGAGGAGAGTGCAGCTTTCGACGTGGTTCGTGCAGCCGTTAACCTGGTACTTGCTTCTATGCTAATCACCATCGGTACCAACCTCAAGTTGCCTCTCTCTACCACCTACGTTACCTTCATGGTAGCTATGGGTTCTTCACTTGCTGATAGAGCATGGAGCCGCGAGAGTGCCGTATTCCGTGTAACAGGTGTATTGAGTGTAATCGGTGGTTGGTTCATCACAGCCGGTGTAGCTTTCGCAGCCTGCGCCATTGTCTGTATCATCATGCACTTCGGTGGTGTGGGCATCCAGGCTTGCTTCATGGGCTTGGTTATCTACCTGCTCATCCGCAGCAACATCAAGTATAACAAGAAGGCTAAGGAAGAGGGCAAGAGTAGTACCTTCCAGCTGATGATGCGTTCCCGCGACCCAGAGATTGTATGGGATTTGCTTCGCCGTCAGGTTTCACGCACCCAGTCTTACGTCTGCCACTTCGCCCTGAACGAGTTCAACCAGATTATGGATGGTCTTGCTAACGAGAATACCCGCAACCTTCGTCATGCCAACAAGGATCTGAAGAAGGAACAGGATATGCTGAAGAAGTTCCGCCGTCAGGAGATGCTCGGTTTGAAGAAATCGCCTATCGAGATTGCCATCGAGCGCAACACCTGGTTCCATCTGGGTGCCAACAGCAACCAGCAGTTTATCTACTCTCTGCGCCGTATGCTCGAACCTATCAAGGAACATGTTGACAACAACTTCAATCCGCTTCCTGCTGAATACATCAAGGAGTTTACTCCTGTACGCCAGAAGATCAACGACCTGATGCGCATGAGCTGCGAACTGATTGAAACCGGCAGATATGACAGCTATCGCGAGATTCTTGCCGAGGCAGATGCCTGCAAAGACGAGCTTTCAGTTCTCCGCAAGAAGCATATCGACCGCATCCAGCACATGACTGACAATACGCTGATGCAGATTTCTCTGGTTTATCTCAACGTACTGCAGGAGAGTCAGGAATTCCTGAGTGTGATGAGGCATCAGTTAAGAGCTGCAAAGAAGTTTATGGAAAAGTAAATTTTCTCTGACATCTTGTCATGAAACTACTTTTTGGTATATCTGTTGCTTGATGACAGATGACAGCGGATAACAAGAGTGTTATTTCGCTATCACAATATAATCTGAAAAGGTTAGTTTCTCATAGGTTAAGATTGTTAGGTTTAGTTTTTAGAAAAAAGTTTTAGGTTTTTAGTTAGATAAGGGCTCCAAGTGCTAGTGATTAGTATTTGGAGCCATTTTTTTGCCCAAATATTTGGCTATTAAGAAGAAATGTTGTAATTTTGCAGCCGATTTCTGAAAAGAATCATCATATTCAATAACCCGAGTGCTTGGTAAACCTCGTAAAAAACAAGAAAATGGACAAGAAAAAAACTCAAGTGAGCGTGCTGTTTATGCTTTTCAGCATCCTCTTCTGCGTTTGCCTGATTGCAGCAAACGTACTCGAAACAAAGCAAATCGCCTTCGGGCCAGTTTCCCTTACCGGTGGACTTATCGTATTCCCTGTAAGCTACATCATCAACGATGTGGTATGTGAAGTATGGGGCTATCAGAAAGCGCGTCTGTTGATCTGGACCGGCTTTGCGATGAACTTCTTCTTCGTGGCGCTGGGTGCTATCTGCGATGCCATTCCTGCAGCGCCTTATTGGACCAACGATGCCGGTTTTCATGCCATCTTCGGTCTGGCACCCCGCATTGCAGCAGCCTCTTTCGTAGCCTTCATCATCGGTTCATTTGCCAATGCCTATGTAATGAGCGTGATGAAAATCCGCGATGGTGGCAAGCATTTCTCTGCCCGTGCCATCCTCAGTACCATTGCAGGTGAGAGTTGCGACAGTCTTATCTTCTTCCCACTTGCCCTGGGCGGTGTGGTGCCTGCATCAGAATTGCCTTGGCTCATGCTCTGGCAGGTGATACTGAAGACAGCCTACGAGATTGTGGTATTGCCTCTGACCATCCGTGTAGTGAAATACGTGAAGAAGCATGAAGGTGAAGATGCATACGACAATAACATCTCCTACAATGTATTCAAAATCTTCAGCCTCGGCTAAAAGACATCAGTAAATAGCAAACATTAAAACATTACCAAGCGTGGATAGAAAAGAAGACGGTCTTAAGGCATTAGGTGCCAAGACTACATATAGAATGGATTATGCGCCAGAAGTGCTTGAGACTTTCGTGAACAAGCATCCTGGCAATGATTACTGGGTACGTTTCAACTGCCCTGAGTTTACATCGCTCTGCCCTATTACGGGTCAGCCAGATTTCGCTGAGATTCGCATCAGCTATATTCCTGACGTAAAGATGGTAGAGAGCAAGAGTCTGAAACTTTATCTCTTCAGTTTCCGCAATCATGGCGACTTCCATGAAGACTGCGTGAACATCATCATGAAGGATCTCATCAAACTGATGGACCCTAAATATATAGAGGTAACAGGCATCTTTACTCCTCGTGGCGGCATCAGCATCTGGCCGTATGCCAACTATGGCAAGCCAGGCACCAAATACGAGAAACTGGCAGAACAGAGATTCGCTACTCACGAATAAGAAACAAGAAACCTCGGAAGATTGGCAGATTGCTTTTCTTCCGAGGTTTTTATTGTTTATAGATGATGAATTTATGGGAACTGAGGATAATCCTCGAAGCGAGGCTTGCGCTTCTCAAGGAACGCCTTGCCACCCTCCTGAGCCTCATCCATCGTATAATAGAGCATCGTGGCATCGCCAGCCAACTCCTGAATACCAGCCTGACCATCCAGTTCGGCATTCAAGCCAGCCTTGATCATACGGAGTGCCAGAGGCGAACGTTCCATCATGATTTCAGCCCACTCTACACAGGTATCTTCCAACTTTTCGAGAGGCACCACCTTGTTCACCATTCCCATCTCTTCAGCCTCCTTGGCAGAATACTGCTTGCAGAGGAACCAGATTTCACGAGCCTTCTTCTGACCCACCATTCTTGCCAGATAAGAAGAACCGAAACCGGCATCGAAGCTTCCCACCTTAGGACCGGTCTGTCCAAAGATGGCATTCTCTGAAGCGATAGTCAGGTCGCACATCACATGAAGCACATGACCGCCACCGATGGCATAACCATTCACCATAGCGATGACCGGCTTTGGCAAACGACGAATCTGCATCTGTACATCGAGCACATTCAGGCGAGGCACACCATCGTTACCCACATAACCGCCTCGGCCCTTTACATGCATGTCGCCACCTGCACAGAATGCCTTATCGCCGGCACCCGTCAGAATGACCACACGGATATCCAGACAGTCGCGGCAATAGTTGAATGCCTGCGCCATCTCCCAAGTGGTCAACGGTGTGAAAGCATTGCGGTAGCGCTCACGGTTGATGGTTATCTTAGCGATATGATTATACTCCTCGAAGATGATTTCCTTGAAATCAAAACCTTCTATCTTTTTCCATTCTCTCATTTTACTTTGAACTTTATGATTACTATTTATCTTATTCTTTTGAAAGAACTATCAGTTATAGTTCCTTACAGGTCCTCTATCAGCACTTCTGAACGGCTTCCAGCATCTCATTATCTACATCCATATCTGTGAAAACCTCCAGGAGCATCGGGCGCTCGCTCTCGACATGAATCAATTGGCTGATGCCCTGTTCCATCTCTTCCATCGTATGAGCTGCGAGATATTTTACCTCATTCTGACTACAGATTCCTTCAGCCGTTGCATGATGCTTTGCCATTATCATTTCTTCACGAGCCTGACTCTCCTTTAATCCCCGGAACTTGCCAAAGATGGCACCGCCACCATTATTGAGCACGATGATACGGAGCTTGCCGTTCAGATTTCTATTCCAGAGCGCATTCTGGTCATAGAAGAAACTCAGGTCGCCGAGAACGCAGTATACATGCTTATCAGACATGTTCTTGCACATCGAGAAACCTACAGCCGTAGAAAGAGAACCTTCTATACCGTTCACACCACGATTGCAGTAAACATGGCGGTCGGCATACAGATTCATCAACCGGATGGCAGAACTGTTGCCGGAGATGACGCTGCTCATCAGACCAGGAAGGAATGTATCGAATTCGCGGTCATAGATACCATCGTCCTGAGCATCTTTACCGCCTAAGGTGAACGCTTTGAAATCCTGAGGCTCAACCTTCTGAAGCTGGCTGAAGAATTCCTTTACGGTAGCCAGACTGCTGAACTCAGGCTTGAAGTTCTCTTTGCGTTCATAGCTTTTAGCCAACGCATCCATCCACAATTTGCGATAATCCTCCCAGTGGTTGTGCCAGCCAAAATTACCCAACCATGACATAGCATCACTGTTTGGCAAATCCATCACTTTAGTAAGATGCATGAACGTATCTTCGATATCAGCCTCTTGCGAGATTCTTATCTGCTCAACTCCTTTAAGCGAACGCAGATAAGATTTCAGCTTCTTGCTCACAATATGTCCACCTATATAAACCACCAGGTCAGGACGGAATCTTTCATCGTCCTTTATTTCATCCAGCAAATTCTCGAAAGCGCCATACAGGGTGGTTTTATTCCAATCTTCTCCCAGTTCTTCCTGAACCTTATATAGATAAGGTGGCATTGCCAGAGATTCCCATAATATAGGCATCCGGTCAATATAAGCCAACAAGTCTACATATTTTTCGGTATTGTCCAACTGGCCTATTACCAACAATGGACGTTTGGCTTTTAACACACATTCAAAAGGGGTCCCATCAAATGTGTCAATATTTGCCCTGCAGTAAGCAACCTCTATCTTGCGCTCTACGGGCAAAGCTTCTTTCGTAAACGAATAGAAAGGCTCAGAGATAGGTACATTGATGTGTACAGGTCCCTTTACCCGCCCCATGCTTTTCAACAGCGCTTCGTTGACCAACCGGTTGCAATACCAATGCATCTCTTCCTGCTGCTCACCTTCGAACACTTCTGGCAGAGATACTGCTTTTCTTACCATCTGCCCCAAAGCATCAGGCTGAGGAAGCGTCTGACCATCCAGCTGGTTAATCCACTGTGCCGGTCTGTCGGCAGAAATCACGATGAGCGGGATTTGCTGATAATAAGCCTCAGCTACTGCCGGATAAAGATTGAGCAATGCAGAACCCGAAGTCACACACACTACGACAGGCTGATAACCTTCAGCCATAGAAAGTCCAAGAGCTTGGAAGCCGGCACTACGTTCGTCGGTTACAGGATAGCAAGTGATGTCTTCACACTCGTTGAGATTGTGAACTATGGCTGCATTTCTGCTGCCCGGACACACCACAGCATGGCGAACACCATGCGCTACCAGTAAACTTGTCAAAATATTGACGTTTTCTTTATTGCTATACATTTCACCTTATTTTTTAGGTTATTTTTATGTTTGCAGATTCTTGAAGAGCCTTTGTCTTTTAGCATTATAAAATCAGAATGAATCCCTATCATTTTCTCTGCAAGACCTTTACAGGACCGACAGGATGGTCTGCATCTTAGCTTCAGTTTCCTTCCACTCCTTCTCCATCTCGCTTTCCTTCAGCAATCCGCCTCCGGCATAGAGTTCGCAGGAGCCGTCATCCAGAATGTTCATGCAGCGCAGGGAAACATAGAGATGCGTCTTTCCCTTCGGCGAAATCGGTCCCACAAAACCACTGTAGTATTTGCGCGACTGATGTTCATGCTGCAGGATAAACCGGCGAGCTTCATCCTTCGGTATCCCACAGACGGCAGGCGTAGGATATAAGGCATCGAGCACATCGCCCAAACGCCCCGTATCATGCAGACGGAAAGCGATATCGGTACGGAGATGATAGAGATTGGCAGCCATCGTGGTATAAGGTCCCTTCTTCTGATATTCATCCGAAAAGACCTTGATGCAATCCTCGATATAATCGGTTACATACTGCTGTTCCTCTCTGTTCTTCTCCGACCATTCTATCCCTTCTACCGGATAATCGGCTACGGTCTTGGAAGGTTCAGCCTTCTGGGTGCCTGCCAGCGACATGGTTGCCATCTGATTCTGTTCACCTTTGAGCAGAATTTCAGGTGTAGCCATCAGCCATAAACCCGATTGGGGTGTATAAACCAAGGCTACAAAAAGACGGGGATACATCCGGCAGGTTTTCAGAAACAGAGCCTTTAAAGAGTCTGCATCCTGCACAACTGAAGCATTGGCTGTATTCTGCACATCTGAAGTCTTGCCGGCATCTTGCGCTGCTGAAGTATGGACTGATTCTAAAGGCTGCCGATTGCTCTGAATACGCAGTTTTCTTGCCAGAACAATCTTGCTGAATTTACCTTCAGAGAGCTGCTGGTGAAAGCATTCAAACTCCCTTGCATAGGCTTCAAAATTACGTCCCGACGTAGAGTCTGCTACGTCACGACGTAAATCCTGCTGCGTCACGACGTAGGAAGTGCCGCATCGCGATGCATTTTCAGCCCCCTCGGCAGAGATCAGTTTGCTTTCATCCGGATGCATCAGCACCACGGGACATTCGCTGGATGGCGCGAAAGGAGCTATCACGAAACCTTCCTTGCCATTCAGTTCTGCCACAGAAGAGAGTACCTCAGGTTCTCCCTCATGCTGAGCCACATAGGTAGCATGGTGCAGATAAGGCAGACGATAATACGCAAAAGCTATCATACCTTAGTTTCTGCCCCCTTTTTCTGATTGTCTTTCTTTGGAGTGAACACATAGTTGGTTACCTGTACGGTACAGATTACCTCACCAGCCGTATTCTTGATATCCACCTGCCAGGTATGCAAGGTTCTGCCCTTGTGCACAATCTTGGCAAAGGCAGTAACTATATCGCCCTCGCTGACCGCCAGAACATGAGTACCGCTCACGTTGATACCCACGGCAATCTGTCCCGGACAGAGCGCCAGGGAACCGATACCCGCCACATTCTCGGCAAGAGCCAGAGAAGCACCTCCACTCAAGAAGCCGAAAGGTTGGCGATTACGCTCATCTACCTTCATCGTTGCCTGAAGCGTATCAGGCTCAGGGGTAGAAATGAAATGCATTCCGAGGGTCTTGGATAATCCATCAGTCTTGCTGATTCTTTTTACTAATTCATCTATGTTCATCTTATGATCTCCTATTTTTCGTATTTTGTTATTGATTCAGAGCTATTCGTTTTCTCTTCGCTCCAAAGTATGTTTCTGATAAACTCAACGCAAAGGTAAGACTTTCTTTAGAGAAAACAAAATTTATCGCACTTTTTATTTGATGAAGGGCAAACTTTACATACCTTTTCCTTTCTTTAATAATAAAAAACATAAAAAACGGCATATAGTTCAGATTTATTTTGTATTTTTGCACCAAAAATAAGAAAATAAAAGATATATCTGAATAGAATATGAACATTTTAGAGCTAAGCGAACAGGAAATCGTTCGCAGACAGAGTCTTCAGACATTGCGCGAGATGGGTATTGACCCATACCCAGCAGCAGAGTTTCCAACCAATGCATTCAGCACAGATATCAAAGCTGAATTCAAGGACGAGGACGAGCCACGCCAGGTAGTTATCGCCGGACGTATGATGGGGCGCCGCGTAATGGGTAAAGCTAGCTTCGCTGAGTTGCAGGACTCAAAGGGAAGAATCCAGGTTTATATCGCCCGCGACGAGATTTGTCCAGACGAGAACAAGGACCTTTATAATACTGTTTTCAAGAAACTCCTCGATATCGGTGACTTCATCGGTGTAAAGGGTTTCGTATTCCGCACACAGACTGGCGAGATTTCTGTTCACGCCAAGGAACTGTGCCTGCTCTCTAAGAGCTTGAAGCCACTCCCTATCGTGAAGTATAAGGATGGCGTGGCTTACGACAAGTTCGATGATCCAGAGTTGCGTTACCGCCAGCGCTACGTTGACCTCATCGTTAATGATGGCGTAAAGGATACTTTCCTGCAGCGTGCTACCGTACTCCGCACACTCCGCAGCGTACTCGACAACGCAGGTTATACTGAGGTAGAGACTCCTACCCTGCAGAGCATTGCCGGTGGTGCTTCTGCCCGCCCATTCATCACCCACTTCAATGCGCTCGATCAGGATATGTACATGCGTATCGCTACCGAGCTCTACCTGAAGCGCCTCATTGTAGGTGGTTTCGAGGGTGTTTATGAAATCGGCAAGAACTTCCGCAACGAGGGTATGGACCGCAACCACAACCCTGAGTTTACCTGTATGGAGCTTTATGTTCAGTACAAGGACTACAACTGGATGATGGCTTTCACAGAGAAGTTACTCGAAACGATTTGTATCGCAGTAAACGGCAAGCCAGAGCGCGAGATTGATGGCAACATCATCAGCTTCAAGGCTCCATATCGCCGTCTTCCTATCCTCGATGCCATCAAGGAAAAGACCGGTTTCGACTGCAACGGCAAGACCGAGGAAGAGATTCGCGCATTCTGCAAGGAGAAGGGCATGGATGTAGATGAGACCATGGGTAAGGGTAAGTTGATTGATGAACTCTTCGGTGAGTTCTGCGAGGGAACCTTCCTCCAGCCAACCTTTATCACCGACTATCCTGTAGAGATGTCTCCATTGACCAAGATGCACCGTTCTAAGCCAGGCTTGACCGAGCGTTTCGAGTTGATGGTAAACGGTAAGGAGCTTGCCAATGCATACTCTGAGCTCAACGACCCAATTGACCAGGAAGAGCGTTTCATCGACCAGATGAAGCTTGCTGACAAGGGTGATGACGAGGCAATGATTATCGATCAGGACTTCCTCCGTGCCCTCCAGTATGGTATGCCTCCAACATCAGGTATCGGTATCGGTATCGACCGCTTGGTCATGTTGATGACCGGCAAGACCTTCATTCAGGAGGTACTGTTCTTCCCACAGATGAAGCCAGAGAAGAAGATGCCACAGAGCACCATCAAGGAATGGGCAGAGATTGGCGTGCCAGAGGATTGGGCATACGTGCTCCGCAAGGCAGGCTTCAACCTCATCTCTGATATCCGTGAAGAAAAAGCACAAGGCTTGCAGCAGAAGATTGGAGAAATCAACAAGAAGTACAAGCTCGGCTACGAGAAGCCTTCTGTTGACAATATCCAGGGCTGGATTAATGCAGCAAATGCTTAATTGATAATGCATAATTAATTATAAATTCATTCGAAGTGTTCAACTGCGGTAAAATAGCGATAATTGGCGGCGGTAGCTGGGCTACGGCAATAGCCAAGATTGTGGTGGGTCATACTCATCACATAGGCTGGTATATGCGTCGCGATGACCGCATCGAGGACTTCAAGCGCATGGGGCACAACCCTGCCTATCTGATGTCGGCACGATTCAATGTAGATGAGATTTACTTCTCTTCCGACATCAACAAGATAGTGCAGAATTACGATACCCTCGTGTTCGTCACCCCGTCGCCTTATCTGAAGAATCATCTCAAAAAACTCAAGACGCGACTAAGCGACAAGTTCATCATCACAGCCATTAAAGGTATTGTGCCAGATGAAAACCTCGTTTGCTCAGAGTATTTCCATCAGGTTTACGATGTGCCTTACGAAAACCTCGCCTGCATCGGAGGTCCTTCTCATGCCGAGGAAGTGGCACTGGAGCGACTGAGCTATCTCACCGTGGGCTGTAGCGATACCGAAAAGGCGCGTGCCTTCGCCAACGATTGTCTGGCGAGTGAATTCATCAAGACCAAGACTTCGAGCGATGTCATCGGTATCGAATACTCTTCGGTTCTGAAGAACGTATACGCCATCGCAGCAGGTATCTGTGGCGGTCTGAAGTATGGTGACAACTTCCAGGCGGTACTCATGTCAAATGCCGTTCAGGAGATGCACCGCTTCCTGACAGCCGTCCACCCTATCGACCGAAGCATGTACGACTCAGTTTATCTGGGCGACTTGCTCGTAACAGGTTACAGCAACTTTTCCCGCAACCGCACCTTCGGAACCATGATAGGCAAGGGCTACAGCGTGAAGAGTGCGCAGATAGAGATGGAGATGATTGCAGAAGGATATTTCGGCACCAAGTGTATGAAGGAAATCAATCGCCACATGCACGTCAACATGCCGATTCTCGATGCTGTATATAATATATTGTACGAGCGCATCAGTCCGCAAATCGAAATCAAGCTCTTGACCGACTCGTTCAGATAGACACATCCTATCCTTCGGTTTCGGCAGAAGAGTTTGTCTTCAAGTAGTAACATTAACACATTCATTTAGATATTAAAAGAAAAATGAAAAGTATCAGCTTAAACATTACAAAGGCTGCATCATTCCTTGCAGAAGGTGCAGTAAAGGCTTACGAGCCTAAGGTTAAGGCCGCTCAGGAAGCTCTTGAGAACGGCACTTGTGAAGGTAACGATTTCTTGGGATGGTTGCATTTGCCATCTTCTATCACTCCTGAGTTCCTCGATGAGATTCAGGCTGTTGCCAATACTTTGCGCGAAAAGTGTGAGGTGGTTGTTGTAGCAGGTATCGGTGGTAGCTACCTCGGTGCACGCGCCGTTATCGAAGGCCTCGGCAACTCTTTCGCTTGGCTCGTAAACGACAAGAAGAACCCTACTATCCTCTTCGCAGGTAACAATATCGGTGAGGACTACCTCTTCGAGTTGACTTCTTTCTTGAAGGACAAGAAGTTTGGTGTCATCAATATCTCTAAGTCTGGTACCACTACTGAGACTGCTCTCGCTTTCCGTCTTCTGAAGAAGCAATGCGAGGATCAGCGCGGTAAGGAAGAGGCTAAGGATGTTATCGTAGCTGTAACCGACGCCAAGAAGGGTGCTGCACGTACTTGTGCTGACAAGGAGGGCTACAAGAGCTTCATCATCCCTGATAATGTAGGTGGCCGCTTCTCTGTTTTGACCCCAGTAGGTTTGTTGCCTATCGCAGTAGCAGGTTTCGATGTAAAGCAGCTCGTAGCTGGTGCGGCTGACATGGAGAAGGCTTGCGGCAAGGACGTAGCTTTCGAGGAGAATCCTGCAGCTATCTATGCAGCTACACGTCAGGCTCTCTATACTCAGGCTGGCAAGAAGATTGAGATTGTATGCAACTTCCAGCCTAAACTTCACTACTTCGCAGAGTGGTGGAAGCAGCTCTATGGTGAGAGCGAGGGTAAGGACCAGAAGGGTATCTTCCCAGCAGCTTGCGACTTCACTACCGACCTTCACTCTATGGGCCAGTGGATTCAGCAGGGCGAGCGCTCTATCTTCGAGACTGTTATCAGCGTAGAGACTCCTAACGAGAAGTTGCTCTTCCCTCACGACGATGAAAACCTCGACGGTTTGAACTTCCTCGAGGGCAAGCGTGTTGACGAGGTGAACAAGATGGCAGAGCTCGGTACACGTCTGGCTCACGTTGACGGTGGTGTTCCTAACATCCTGGTTAACGTACCAGAGTTGAACGCTTACTACCTCGGTCAGCTGATCTACTTCTTCGAGAAGGCTTGCGGTATCAGCGGTCTCTTGGAAGAGGTGAACCCATTCAACCAGCCTGGTGTTGAGGCATACAAGAAGAATATGTTCGCATTGCTCAACAAGCCAGGTTATGAGGCAGAGAGCAAAGCTATCCAGGAGCGCTTGAAGAATGAATAATTGATGAAGGAAATTATTTTTAAATATATGAAAGAACACGGCTTTGGGGAATTCAACCCTAAAGCCGTGCTTTTTGATATGGACGGCGTACTGTACAACAGTATGCCAAATCATGCTGTGGCATGGCAGGAATCGATGAAACAGTTTGATATCCACATGACAGCAGCCGATGCTTATGCCACCGAAGGAGCCCGAGGCATTGACACCATTCAGATGATGGTGAAGAAGCAGAAGGGCATCGACATCACGCTGGACGAAGCACAGAAGATGTATGATGTGAAGACCGAAATATTCCACTCGATGCCTACTGCCGAAATATTTCCTGGCGTAAAGGAAATCATGCAGAAGATTAAAGAGGCCGGCATGCAGGTGGGAGTGGTAACCGGAAGCGGACAGCGCCCGCTCATCATGCGACTGCTCAACGACTTCGGTGATTTTCTGGATGAAACACACATCGTAACTGCTTATGATGTGAAGCGCGGGAAGCCTAATCCTGACCCATATCTCATGGGATTGCAGAAAGCAGGTAATCTGAAACCCTGGGAAGGCATCGTGGTAGAAAATGCTCCCTTGGGCGTACGTGCCGGCGTAGCTGCCAACATCTTTACGGTGGCTATCAACAGCGGTCCGCTACCAGATGATGAATTATCCAATAAAGGTTGCAATCTACTCTATCACCGAATGACTGAATTCTGTGATGACTTTGAAAACCTGATTGCTAAGGCTTAATCCGGTTCACCCACAGATATTCTGACTTATTCAATAAAAAGACATCATTAAAAACATATAATGACATGAATAGAAAAGTAGCTTTAATTACAGGTATTACAGGCCAGGATGGTTCATACTTGGCTGAATTATTGTTGGAAAAAGGGTATGATGTTCACGGAACTATCCGCCGATCATCTACCGACTACCGCGAAAGAATTGCTCATTTGGAGGGTACACCTAACTTCCATCTTCACTATGCTGACCTCGGTGACTCTATGAGTATCATCCAGGTAATGAACAAGGTGAAACCTACAGAGGTTTACAACCTTGCGGCTCAGAGCCACGTACAGGTGAGCTTCGACTCCCCTGAGTTTACAGCAGATGTAGATGCTACCGGTGTGCTCCGTATTCTGGAGGCTATCCGCCAATGCGGTTTGGAGAAGACCTGCCGCATGTATCAGGCTTCAACATCTGAGCTCTACGGTAAGGTAGAAGAGGTTCCTCAGAACGAGAACACTCCATTCCACCCTTATTCTCCATACGCTGTTGCCAAGCAGTATGGTTTCTGGATTGTCAAGGAGTATCGTGAGGCTTATGATATGTTCTGCTGCTCTGGTATCCTCTTCAATCATGAGAGTGAACGCCGTGGTGAGACTTTCGTTACCCGCAAGATTACTTTGGCTGCAGCCCGCATCAAGCAGGGCAAGCAAGACAAGCTTTATCTCGGTAACCTGGATTCACTCCGCGACTGGGGTTATGCCAAGGATTATGTAGAGTGTATGTGGCTGATTCTCCAGGCTGAGAAGCCAGAGGACTTCGTGATTGCAACAGGTAAGCAGCATTCTGTTCGTGAGTTCGCCCAGCTGGCCTTCCACTATGTAGGAATCGAACTGAAGTGGGAAGGCAAGGAAGAGAACGAGAAGGGTATCTGCGTTGAGGGTCCTGAGGAACTCATCGGCAAGACACTCGTTGAGGTTTCTCCTGATTTCTACCGTCCTACCGACGTGGTGAACCTTTGGGGTGACCCAACAAAGGCTAAGGCTAAGCTCAACTGGAATCCTAACACCACCTCTTTCGAGGATCTCGTAAAGATCATGGTAGAGAGCGATATGGCTAAGGTAGCTGCTGAGGATGCCGGTCAGAAGGTTCGCTGCAATCTTGCAGAATATCTTGAGAAAGGTATTGTAAAGTAACTATTGATAGTTTATAGTAAATAAACAATGTTATCAAAAGATTCTAAAATTTATATAGCAGGACACCACGGACTCGTGGGTTCTGCTATCTGGAATAACCTCAAGAAGAGAGGTTATAACAACCTGGTAGGTCGTTCTCACAAAGAACTCGACTTGACCGACCAGTATGCAGTAGAGAAGTTCTTTGATGAGGAAAAGCCTGATGCAGTAGTATTGGCTGCTGCCTTCGTAGGCGGTATCATGGCGAATTCATTGTATCGTGCAGACTTCATCATGCAGAACATGAAGATGCAATGCAACGTAATCAGCAACGCTTATTCTCATGGCGTGAAGAAGCTCCTCTTCCTGGGCTCTACCTGCATCTATCCTAAGAATGCACCGCAGCCTATGAGCGAAGATGTGCTCCTTACTTCTCCGCTGGAATATACCAACGAGGAATATGCCATCGCCAAGATTGCCGGACTGAAGATGTGCGAGAGCTACAACCTTCAGTATGGTACCAACTATATCGCTGTGATGCCAACCAACCTCTATGGCCCTAACGATAACTTCCATCTGGAGAACAGCCACGTAATGCCTGCGATGATGCGCAAGATTTATCTTGCCAAACTCATCCACGATGGCGACTGGCACAGCATCGAGGTGGATATGAACAAGCGCCCTATCAACCTTACTGATAAGCTCCGCGAAATCATCGGCGAGGGTAACGTAGACGGCAGCAACTCTCACGAGCGCATTCTGAAGGCGCTGGAGTTCTATGGCATCTACGACAACAAGGTAGTGCTTTGGGGAACAGGCAAACCATTGCGTGAATTCCTCTGGAGCGAGGATATGGCAGATGCCAGCGTTCACGTGCTACTGAATGTAGATTTCAAGGACATCATCGGTATCGAGAAGTACAGTTCTGTATTCTATGGTGCCAAGGTAGATGGTGCTGTGGATAGAAACAACTCTGAGGGCCGTGGTGGCGCTATCCCTTCTCTCGGTGAGATTCGCAACTGCCACATCAACGTGGGTACCGGCAAGGAGCTCACCATCCGTGAACTTTCTGAGCTTGTAGTAAAGGCAGTAGGTTTCGAAGGCGAGGTAGAGTTTGACGCCAGCAAGCCAGATGGAACCATGCGCAAGCTCATCTCTGTTGATAAGCTCCACAGCCTCGGATGGACGCATAAGGTAGAGATTGAGGATGGTGTGAAGAAACTCTTCGACTGGTATCAGGAGAGTCTGAAAGACTAATAAAGAATATCGACTATGGATACAGAACAACTTTCTATGACCAAGAAAACCCTTGTGGGAGTACAGTTCCTGTTTGTGGCTTTCGGTGCAACGGTTCTGGTGCCTCTTCTGATAGGCATCGATCCGGCAACGGCTCTCTTCACCGCTGGTGTAGGAACCTTTCTTTTTCACTTCATCACCAAGGGTAAGGTGCCTATTTTTCTGGGCAGTTCCTTCGCCTTTATTGCCCCTATCATCGCTGCAACCAAGCAATGGGGACTGCCGGGAACAATCGCCGGACTAACCAGCGTTTCTCTGGTGTATTTCGTCATGAGCGCCCTAGTGAAATGGCAGGGCAAGAAACTGCTGGACAGGATTTTTCCTCCGGTAGTCATCGGTCCCGCCATCATTCTCATCGGTCTCTCCCTTTCGGGCAGCGCTGTGGATATGGCAAAGACCAACTGGATTCTCGCCTTTGCATCGCTCATCACCGCTATCCTGGTGCTTACCTTCTGCAAGGGCTTGATGAAGCTGGTTCCTATCATTTCGGGGGTTATAGTGGGCTATGTCATCGCCATCTGCATGGGCGAGGTAGATTTCTCGGGCGTGGCAGCGGCATCATGGTTCTCCTGTCCTGTATCCTTCGATACCATCACCCATTTCTCCTGGGCTCCATTCCTCTATATGTTGCCCGTGGCGATAGCTCCGGTGCTGGAGCATATCGGCGATGTATATGTGGTGAGTGCCGTAGCCAAGAAGGATTTCGTGGCAGATCCGGGATTGCATCGCACGATGTTGGGCGATGGACTGGCATGTCTCTGTTCAGCCTTTCTGGGCGGACCTCCTGAGACCACTTATTCAGAGGTAACAGGTGCGATGTCTATCACCAAGGTAACGAGTCCTGCCGTGATTCGCATATCCGCAGCCACCGCCATCTGTTTCTCTATCGTGGGCAAGTTGAGTGCTTTGTTGCAGAGCATTCCTCAGGCGGTTTTAGGTGGTATCATGCTGCTGCTTTTCGGAACCATCGCAAGTGTGGGCGTTCAGAATCTGATGCAGAACAAGGTAGACATGAATGAAACCCGCAATGTCATCATCATCTCTGTGATGCTGACGATGGGCTTGGGTGGCGCCGTTCTCTCATCCGGTTCCTTTGCCATTTCCGGCATCGGTCTTTCCGCCGTCATCGGCGTAGTTCTCAACCTCGTTCTTCCTAAGACGAAGAAGAAAGAGGCATAAATAAGGAAAAAGCTTTGAAAACGAGATTGTTTTCAAAGCTTTTTCTTTTTTTATTAGAACAAAAAGAGGGGTAAAACAAGGATTTTAACCTACTAAAACAGTTCTTTCAACTAAGAAAAAAAGCATTTATACCTAGATAAAATCTCCGTTCATAGACGTTGAATGTCCGTTCAAAGACATTGAACCGCCGTTCAAAGACGCTGAACCGCCATTCAACGTCTATGAACGGAGATTTCAATAGGGTTAAAGAACATTTTATCCTATAATCAACCAAGACTTTTCCTGAGATTAACACATTATTAATACAGAAAGAAGGAAGAAAGGAGATAAGAGAGATGAAGAAAAGACGTTGTTTCTATCTTGAACTAAACCGATTATACTAGAAAAGCGTGCAAGCTACATCTCTGTCGCCTGCACGCATCCTCTTTTTATTTAATCGCGCTATGATATATAATAGCTTTTTACAATCTCGCTCCGAATCTTGCGCTTGGCAATGGGGCGGCAAAGTAATAGTTCTGGTCGTTATTCTTATCCAGGAAATTCACCTGCTTCATACCGAAGAATGGCAGACCCTCTGGGAAGAGCGGAGTAAAATCGGTTACACCACCAGAGAGAGCAGGACTGTTATCCTGATAATCGAAATTCCAAGTCTTATCGAATGCCAATGGAGCACCATTCTCCACTTTATCAATCTCGCAGTTGATATTCATCTTGTCGCTCTGAGTGAAACTCTTGAAGAGAGGGTTGAACTGACCAGCCACGCTGCTCTTGATATCAGTATCAAACCAGATGCCCAAAGCTGCATCCTTCGCCATCTGCTCTACTCCTGTCTCTGTAGATGCAAAGTAGTAGTTTGGAGTAAAACGGCTGTGCTCCATATCAGCACCATCCTTCTTTGGCTGCTTCAGGCCGAAACGTGAATCATAGATGAGGTTGTTCACAAAGATTGGCTTCGCAGCCTTCTCTACCCATACAGAACCACCCTTCTTGTTCTTGGCACGGCGCCATCCGCAATTAACTACAGTATTGTTGTAAGCAGTCATCTCGGTAAGCGGAATCACCTCACTATTGCCGGCATTAGAGAGTTTGAAGGCGTTGGTGCAGGCGTTGTAGATGATGTTGTTGGCTACATCGAGCTTGCAACCCGCCTTTACGTTGATAGCCTCGCCGCCATCGGCTGCATTTCCGCTATCAGCAAATATATTGTTGATAATCACGCCGTTACCACCAGTAAAGTAAGTCTGGTCGTTGTAGTTATCGTGGAAGAAACTGTTTGCCATCACGAACTTACCATTCACATTACAGAAGTGGAAGGCTGGCACACCACCATCAATGGTAGTCTTGAAAAGCTTGTTCTGGAAAGAAGCAGAACTCTCGGTAGGAGTAGCTCCGGCATAGGCCACATCCACGTGGTTGAGTACCACTTCTTCTGAATTGTAGCCACAGATGATGCCGCCCCAATCGGCTGGTTTCTTGGTATCAGAAGTGATGGTAACTGGCTTCTCGGCGGTTCCCAGACAATAGAGATTGCCCAATACCACGATTTCTACCGGTACCTGAACCTCTGATTTGCAGGTAACAGTTACGCCCGGCTCGATGTAGAGCGATGTTCCTACAGGAATCTCCACGCTCTCGCTGAGGGTAGTATCCTTGCTCCAAACCAGAGAGCCTTTAGGATATTCTGCCACCTTAGTTGTAATGACATCTTTAGAACCCTGGTTCTGGTTGCCATCACTTCCATTAGCGCCATTATTCACGTAATCGTATGGATTTATATTATCGTTCTCGCAAGATGTGGAGAACATTGCAGCTGCTGCCATCATAAGCATGCAAGCTAAAGTATTTATCTTTTTCATTTTTTACCTTTTTTTCTTTTTACCTTTTTTTCTTTTTACCTTTTATAACTTGTATCTTACTCCCAGCAGGAAGGTTCTGCCATACTGATAAGTTCCCACGATGGTCTTATCGCTCTTCTGGCCCTCATACTCCAGGTTGCTCTTGTTCACGGTCTTCAAGTATCTCTCGCGCTTGGCATCGAGCAGATTGTTTGCCTTGAAGAAGACAGAGATGCCGTTCTTGAATTGCTTCTCGGCACTCAGGTCGAGACCGAACATAGCCTTATCCCACTGGTCGGCATCCTTGAAGGGAGAAACCAGGGCGAGCTTGGTACCCGTGAAGGAAGAGGCCAACTGCGCATTCCAGCCATTCTCCGTATCCTTATATAATAAGGAGATGTTGGCGGTATGAGGAGCCTGGTTAACCAGCGGACGGGTCTGGGTTACACCCGTCTTATACTCGGCACTACCCTCCTTGTACTCACGCTTCGAAGTGGTGATTTCAGAATGGGTGTAAGTATAATTCGCCTTTACTCCGAAGTGGCGGATGTACTTGATCACATCGATTTCGAAGCCCATGTTCTTGGCATTACCCAGGTTATCAGGCATGTAATAGGCATCGGTTCCGGCTCCAATCTTGCCATCCGATGTTACGAACACCTGTTCTATAGGGTCTTTCAGATACTTATAGAATACGCCGGCAAGAATCTGTTCGGTCTTGCTTGGGAACCACTCCCAGCGCAGGTCGATGTTGTCGATGCGGGCACGCTTCAGGTTTGGATTACCCTTTTCCTGATACTCCTCGCCCATAATCTGATAAGGCACAATCTCATAGAAGCCCGGACGGTTGATGGAGCGATAGTAAGAGAGACGCACGTTCATCTTCCTGGTTGGCGTCCACTTGATGGATGCCGATGGCAGATAATCCCAGTAGCTCTGCTCGCCCACCTGTCCCATGTTGCGGAAGTGCTGGAGCATGGTGTAAATCTGGTTGGTATGCTCGGCACGGAAACCGGCATTCAGTTCACCCACCTCGCTCTTCAGGGTTACCATGGCGTAGGCGCCTCCGATGTGCTCCTTGGAATCGTAGTTGAGCTGCGAAGCCTGAGAATAAGGAGTTTTGCAAACCCAATCTATATTGGCATACTGCTCTAATCCGTTTCCATCCATCGTCTGCGAGATGTCGGCAGGATTGAAGATGTAAGAATAATATCTATTGCTGCGTTCTTTTCTGCGATACTGCGCACCCGCCTTCCAGAGAGCCTCCACATCGTTGGCGAAATGGGTATCGTAAGAAAGGTTGATGTAGCCTGCCCAATCGGTATCCTTGTTGTGCTGGAACCGGCGCTCGGCACCCTTAGGCAGGGTCTTAATGATATTCTTATTGGCATCCCAGATGGAACCCGAAACGGCATCGCCGCCATTCTCGGCTTTTCTGCTCACGGTATTCGTCAGGGTTACGTAGGTTCTGTCCGGATCTTCCTCCTTTGCCTGCGAAAATACGCCCGACCAATCTACGGTAAAATCCTTGGTAAGATGATGCGTACCCTTCAGGTTAGTGGCGAAGATGCTCTGGGTGGTTGAGAGAGAGCGCACCTCATCGTCCTGGGTATAGCTGTCGGCTCCGATGTATTCGGTATTGACGCTATTGTTGTATCTGGTGCCCTTGGAATTGGTGCGCACATACATGTTGTACCATTCCAGCTTGTGGCCAGGCAGGGTTAAATCTATCTTGGCATGAGCACCCGTGGTAAGATCATGGATGCTGTAGTAGCGATGTTGCAGATTGAAAATGTACATTGCCTGCTCGCCCGAAGCCATCTTTACGGAATTGTAGGTGCGCTCGGTGCCACGGAAAGTATTCTGCACGCTTCCGGCAAGCATCACGCCCAGGCGGTCGTTCCAGAAGCGGTTGCCGATGCTCAAACCTCCGATGAAGTTAGGAGATGGCATGGAATGACTCTTCAGCTGAACAGGGCCTTTCTTGAAATCACTCATCTGCGCCTTGTAGTCTTTTCCGAAAGCCTCGTAAGGAGCCTTCTTTGTATAATCAGAGCGGTTGCTGGTAAGATAATCTCTGCCATCCTTCCAGAAATAATCACTTGCTCCGATGGCTGCATTCGCCAGAATCTGGAAGTGGGATGGCGCATCCTTCATCACCATATCCACCACGCCACCGGCTGCATCGCCTTCCATATCAGCCGTCAAAGACTTGGATACCACGAGGCGATCCATCAGATCAGAAGGGAAGATATTCAACGGAATGTAACGGTTTTTATCATCCGGACTTGGAATCTTCACGCCGTTTACCAGGGTGTAGTTGTAGCGCTTGTCCATGCCTCGGAGGATGGCGTAGGAAGCCTCGCCCGATGCATCACGCTCCATGGTTACACCCGATACTCGCTGCAGAACGCTTGCCACGTTGACATCAGGCGAAAGCTGGATGCTCTGCTGGCTCATCACGTTGAGCACGTTGCCGGCATTCTTCACGGTTTCTATGGCGCTTCGGTCGCTGCGGTATTCACGATGACCGGTAACCACCACTTCGCCCAACTGTTTCAGGTCTTCATCCATCGGAATATCCACCTTGTCTTTCTTAGCCACATCTACTACCATCTCCCTGGTCTTGTACGACATGTAGGAAACGATGATGGTAAACTTGCCTTTATCAGGCAATTCATTCAGGGTGAAAGTACCATCAAGTCCAGTGGTGGTACTCACGTTGGGCAGCTCCTTTACTCGGATTACGGTTCCGATGAGGGGTTCACCCGTTTTGTTATCCTTGACTATACCATCCAGCGTATGTGCCTGGATGGAGGTAGTCGCAGCGGCTAGAAGCGCCGCACTCAGTAAAATTCTTTTCATCTATATCGCTATTGAATTCTTCACTCTTCGTTCTTCACTCTTCACTTACTTTTTGTAATCGTGTGGATGATTTTTCCATCCTTGTCAATCATCGACATTCTCAGCTGCTTCTTATCTGCTGTAAATACAGAGAAGCCATCGGCAGGACTGCAGAACACGGTGCCATCGATAGGCTTCACAGGACGAGCCAGAGATGAAGAGGAATTAACTACGTAGTCGATGTTGTCGCCCTTCTTCTGGATGTGCTGGAAGTTGTGGATATGGCCGCAGGCATAAATCGCCACATTATTATATTTATGGAGGATAGGAAGAAGGCGCTTCTGCATGTCGAGTCGCTCACTCTCCTTCTT
Source organism: Segatella copri (assembly GCF_026015465.1). Lineage (GTDB taxonomy): Bacteria > Bacteroidota > Bacteroidia > Bacteroidales > Bacteroidaceae > Prevotella > Prevotella copri_E. The sequence continues at coordinate 238,963 of NZ_JAPDUQ010000004.1, read as the reverse complement.
CTCGGTGTAGGCGTAGATAGGATGATGACCTACCACAATGACCCAGTCTTCCTTGGCATTCTTCAGGGTTTCGTCGAGCCAGGAGAGCTGAGCCTCTGCATCCTGCTTGCAGGCATCAGGATATTTTTCTGACGCCTTGCGATAAGAATCGATAAGAGGTGTGGTGTCGAGGAAGATGACACGGATGGTAGTTCCCTTGTGGTCGAACACCTTGGTGTAATATTTGGCTGGCATCATCCAGCGTCGGCTCACCTTACCATAGTCCATAAAAGCCTGAGTATTACCACGATACTCATGGTTTCCACAAACCGGGAACCAGTCGAGCATCAGGTCTGGATGAGAATAAACATATTCGTAATTGGTAAGCCACAGAGGGTCCTTGGGGGAAGCCACGCCATTGAAATGGTGGATGTCGCCCACGGCAAGTACGCATTCCGGATCTACCGTACCCGCCATCTCGCCCATCAGTTCGGCGATAGACTTCTGGTCATAGTAGCCGTTGCGGCCCATATCATTGGTCATGTAGAGGGTGATTTCACCCTTCAGTTTCTGCCATTCGGCAGCATTCGCCTTCCAGTTAGGATTCTGCGGAATAGCGGTTGCTGCACTCTGAGAGCAGGTTGTTAATGCTGCGTTTTGCGCCTGTGCAGTCAAACCTCCGCCCAACAATAAAGCCGAAGCCAAAACTACAGTAGCTACTCTACCTTTCATCATAGCAAAGCCATTCATGCTGCTATGCTTACCCGATACTTTCTTTTCCATTTTTCTTTATCTAACTATAATACCTTTCTATAATACCTTTATTAAAGATTTCCCCTTTCGGGTAATTCCTGTTAAATTTCGGGTGCAAAGGTAGGGGTATTATGTGTCAATGAGGTTACAAGGATTTTAATTAGCAGATAAAAGATACTACAATTTTATTACGGGAGTTTCCCCCGATGCTTTTAGGGAAAATCATACGCTGGTTTATGGTTTTCCCCTTGTTGTTTTCAGCTATTCTCCCTATCTTTGCACTACGTTAGAAGAAAGGCTGCACTCGACAATTTGAAAGCAAGCTTTCATTGTGCTCGTTTGCACTTTCTTTGCACCAGAAATAAATAAATGCAGTAATAACCCTTTAAAGAGAAGATAGTTATGAAAAGAATGATTATGACATTGGTAGCAGTATGGATGATGATTACATCTATGAATGCTCAGAGACTGACAAATATTCAGGCAGAAGCCCGTTTTATCACAGATAAGATGGTGGTGGAACTGGGATTGAGCAGCGCCCAGCGCAACAGCATCCTGAACATCAATCTCAATTATCTCAATGGCATCCGAAGCTATCGCGACATCGATGCCTACGGCTGGCATTACCGCAACAAGCAGCTCAAGCGCATGATGACCGCCAGACAATGGAAGAGATTCAAGGACTCTTACTATTTCTATCGCCCTATCGGCTGGCAGAATCATGTGTATGTTCACCATATTTACACCAAGTATCCAAAGCATAACTGGGGACACGACAAGCGCCGCCCTCGCCCTGAGTGCAGCTACGGAAGACCAGGATGGCCAGGCGGAACCCATGTAACTTATGGACCAGGAAAGCCGTGCAAGCATCACAAGTATCACAAACACGACAAGAAGTGGAAGCACGATAGAGATTGGGATGATGATGATGATGATGATTGAGATAATGACAGGGATGATGACTAAGATTAAGACTGAGATTAAGACAAACATTCGATGATAAAACAGAAGAAATCCAAGCTAGAGATCATTCTCCGGCTTGGATTTCTCGTTAAATAAAAACTAACTATGCCGTCTAACTAATCATTAATTACTAATCATTAATTACTAACAAGATGTCTTCCACAATCTGCTCATCGAGCAGGCGATTATCCGAAAGCAACTGCTTCACATCGTATCTGTCGTAGAGACCCTTTCTGATGCCGCCCACCATCACCTTCATTTCTGAAGTGCCATAGTAAGAGGCGATGCGCTCTCCGAATCCGCCATCCTTAAAACCATCTTCCAAGGTTACTACCAGCTGATGGTCTGCCTTCAGGCTATCCAGCACTTCGGCATCCACCTCGTTCAGGTAGCGAGGGTTGATGAGCGTAGCATCGATGCCCTTATCAGCCAACAGGCGGACCACATTCTCGCCCTTCTGATAGAACGAACCGGCGGCGATGACTGCCACCTTCTCGCCCTGGTGCATCACCTTGGACTTTGCCTCGTAGCCATACTCAGCATCAACGGCTTCTGACGTATGAACCACGCCATTGCTTGGCACGCGGATGGCGATAGGTTTCTTATCCTGCAGAATGCTCCAGCGGAGCATGGCGAAATACTCCTCGCAGGTGGTTGGAGCCAGATAGATGAGCCCCGGAATGCTGCAGAGCATCGGAATATCGAAAAGGCAGATGTGGGTGATGTCGTTCATCGAGTTCACTCCGCCTCCTACCACGTTGATTACGGCTGGGTTGGAATTGATGCAGAGGTCTTGCGCTATCTGGTCGTAGGTGCGCTGGATGAAGGTGCTGTAAACGGTCCAGACAGGATGCAATCCGCCCTTTGCCATTCCCGAAATCATGGCCACCGCCTGCTCCTCGGCGATTCCCATATCGATGTGCTGATTGCCAGCCAGTTGGCGCTTATCGGCAGTAAAGCCGCCAGCGGTAGGAGTACCGGCGGTTACGGCGATGAGGGTCTTATCCTGCTTCATCTGGCTGAGCATCCAGTCAGAGAATAATGTGCCGTAATCCTCTGTTGGAGCAACTTCCGGGAGGGTTCCATCGGCATTCTTTCTTGGTCGGCTGCCATCTTCCAGGTTGAAAGGCAATCCCCAATGCCAAGCCTCCTTGTTGGCTACGGCTGGCGCAAATCCATGACCTTTTTCTGTGTGGATGTGAACCACGGTAGGCTTATCCGTATCCTTCACGCTCTCGAAAACCTGGATGAGTTTTTCGATGTCGTTACCCTCTTCCAGATACTTGTATTCAAAGCCCCACGCCTTGAACCAGTTGTGCTCGCAGGTGCCGTTGCTCTGGCGCAAGGCACGCAGGTTCTTATAGATTCCGCCATGATTTTCGGCGATAGACATTTCGTTGTCGTTCACCACGATGATGATGCCCGTGCCGAGTTCCGAAGCCTCATCCAGTCCCTCGAAAGCCTCGCCGCCCGAAAGGGAGCCGTCACCGATAATGGCGATGATATTCTCATCGGTACCCTTGACGTCGCGCGCCTTCTGCAAACCGGTGGCAAGACTCACGGAAGTGGAAGTATGCCCCACCTCAAAGTTATCATATTCCGGACATTCGGCTGGAGAAGAATAGCCCGAAATGGCATTCATGTCATCCACATCGCCGAGGAATCCCGCAGCTCGTCCGGTGAGCACCTTATGCGGATAGCATTGGTGGCTTACGTCAAACACGAGCTTATCCTTTGGCGCATCAAACACGTAGTGAAGCGCCACGGTAGCCTCCACGAATCCGAGGTTTGGTCCCACATGACCGCCATGCTTGCTCACACGGTTCAGTACAGCCTGTCTGGTTTCATCAGCCACCACCTGCAGCTCCTTCAAATCCAGCATCTTCAAGTCGGCTGGCGACTTTATTTTTTCAATATACATATTTTTTATACTTATAGTTATAATTCTATTATGAACCTGTTGGCGGAATTAGTTTAGCGCATATTTAACCCTGCCAATCGGTCTATTGTTTACATAATTTATATATTGCAAGACTGTGAATGCGCTAATTTTCCCGATGATTCGGGTAAACAGTCCTGGTGTTTGCTTTGCGTAATTTCTGAAGAGCATGAAGTGATCACAAAGTTGAGAGAAATTGGTCTCGATTCTCTTTCTCGCCTTTGCATAAGGCTTGAATGTTGGTCTCCAATTCTTCATATTCAGACGATATGGAACTTCCAACTTAATGCCTACAGAAGAAAACAGGTCTTGCTGTAGTTCTGCACTGAGGTAAGCACGATCACCTAGGATGCAACAGTCATGAAATTGAAACTTAACATCTTTAAGAAAATGAATGTCATGAACATTAGCTGGACTCAAATCATACGAGTGGATAACTCCACTTAACCCACAGACTGCGTGGAGTTTAAATCCATAATAGTATATCTTCTGAGTGGCACAATAGCCAAATGCTGGAGAGTTTGTCACGTCTGTTCCTTTCATCTTGCAACGCAATCCTCTGGACAAACGGCATACCTCTATCGGTTTGGAATCAATGCAGAAATATTCTTCTGCGCCATCCATCTTTGATGCAATGCGCTTACGAATCGTCTCGCATAATTCCGCTGTGAATTTTCGGCGGTCATTAAATTGACGTCGAGAAATCAGGTTTGGCATTTCAGTCTTATACTCCTTCAGTCTGTCGAACAAGTTGTTTTCACTGTCGATACTTAGATGCTCAGCAGTTAAGCTCAAAGCAACAACTTCGAGGTCTGAAAAACGTGGGACGACTCCTGGGCGAGGAATATTTCCTAGCTCATTAACTAAATTTATGGAGAAATTCTTGCATATCTCAAGAATTTTTACGAAATTTGCATACAAGTTGTGCATAGCGTGAAAGATTATAACTTTATGTTTTGACACCACAAAGTTACTAAAAATCAGCGAGATGCACAACTTTTTCTCCATAAAAGATACTAATTTTTAGGCGAATTTTAATTCCGCCAATGAGTTATTATGATTATATGAGGATTATAATCATGATTATATGAGGATCATGATTTCCGGGTGCAAAGATACGAAGACTCCCGAAAACACGCATTACCCCAACTACAGAAAAAATGAATGATTTTCCGGAAATCTTATCTTGGAATATTTTTCGGAAAACTCATCTTGGAAATCAGCCTACAGCCTTCTCCCTATCCTTCAGAATCACAGCCATGTTATCCAGCGCCCATTCTATCAGATGATCCATAATAGGCACAAGGGTTTCAGCACGGGGTGTGAGAGAATACTCCACTCTTGGCGGCACTTCGGCATAAGCCTTGCGGGTAACGTAGCCATCAGCCTCCAACGATTTTAACGTGCTGGTAAGCATTTTCTGCGAAATATCCGGAATCAGCTTACGCAGGGCATTAAACCGGAGGGGGCCATCCTGATGATATTTCAGGGTGTAGATTACCAGTAGCGACCACTTGTCGCAAACACGCGCCAGGACGTTACGGATGGGACAGTCCTGCACAACCATTTCTTTTATCATTCTTCCCATAATCTATTTTCTTTTTATTATTCTACTTTAATAATCTGCAATAGGCTACAAAAGTAACTAATATCCGAAAAGACAGCAAACATACCAAGTTAATCTAAGTTAACGCTTCATTTTTCTTTCTCCCATTCCCACGCAATAGTTACCTCCTGGTAACCATCTTACCCCCAAGTGCCCTCTTGCAGGAACCAGTTTTTCGCAGTATCTTTGCAGCGCAATTCAGAAATAAAAAGAGAAATATAAACATTTAAAAATAACAGAAAAGATGAAAGAAACAAAGCTTATTGCAAAGGCTGAGAACTTCACAGCCACAGATTTTGGTAAGATGAGTGAAATCAAGGATTACACCTTAGAGTTGGGTCCTGAGATTAAGATTCCCGGAAAGGTATTTGGCGGTCAGAGCGTAAACGCAACCGGCAGCGAATTCTCATTCCAGGTTATGGTTCCAGGTCAGGAGACTGGTTTCCTCCACACCCACAAGAACCACGAGGAACTGTATTTCTTCCTCAGCGGCAAGGGCGAGTTCCAGGTGGATGGCAAGGTATTCCCTGTTCAGGAGGGAAGCGTAGTGAGAGTAGCACCAGACGGCAAGCGCTCTGTTCGCAACAACGGTACAGAACCACTCGTGATGCTCTGCGTGCAGTATAAGGCCGAAACCTTTACAGCCGAAGATGCAACCGACGGCGTGATTCTGAATGATAAGGTGGAGTGGTAGGAACTACTCCACCACCACCATGATTTCAGGATGCTCAAGCTTTTCCTGTTTCTTGAGCTTCTTCACCACTTCGGAATAGCTGTGGCGAATCAGGGCCTGGATGAAATCATCTTCCAGCGTGCCATAAAGGTTTACCTGATTCCAGTATTTCTTATTCCAATGCCATGCGCCTTCTATTTCGGGATGCACTTCCCGGAGTTCGAGGGCGTAATCGGCATTACATTTCATCGTAACCCACTCGGGGCGCTCCAGGTCAACACAGGCAAAGATTTTGCCCAAGATGCGAAACACCAAGGTCCGCTCATCAAAAGGAAAAGCCTCGGTTACGAGGGGAAGCGAGAGGCAATACGCTCTAACAGATTCTATATTCATCATTTCTTCTGATTATTTCTGATTAAAATGTTTCTATGTTTTAGGGGACAAAGATAATAAATTCTGATGAAACGGCAAGCCTTATTCCATAAAAAAAAAGAAAAACTTTAAAATAACTCCCTTATGGGATACCTGAAAGCAATCTTTTTGTAACTTTTTCAAGAAAATATTTGGTAGTTACATAATTTTATTGTAGATTTGCTGCAGATTTTTTTAAGAAGGAGTACTTATGCAGAAGAAAAAGGATAAAAACCTGATGAAAACGGATGTAAAACCGATGAAACAAGGACTGCTGTCCCGGATTTTCCATCTCTATTACGATGGTTTCAGGACGATGACCCTGGGCAAGACGCTCTGGACAATCATCCTCATCAAGCTTGCCATCATCTTCCTAGTGCTCAAGCTCTTTTTCTTTCCTGATTTTATCAATACGAATGCCAAGAACGGAGACAAGGCTGGCTTCGTTTCCAAGGAAATTCTAAACAGATAAAGCTATGGATTTCAATCCTATATTATCGAGAGAAATACAAAAACATTATATAATAACAATTTTAAAACCATTCAACTATGATGACAAATCTATTGTTAGACATTACATCAGCCACCATCGACTGGTCGAGGGCGCAATTCGCACTCACGGCCATCTACCATTGGCTGTTCGTGCCGCTCACCCTGGGACTGGCAGTAATCATGGGCATCGCCGAAACATGCTACTACCGCACCAACAAGCCGTTCTGGAAGCACGTAACCCGTTTCTGGCAAAAACTCTTTGGCGTCAACTTCGCCATGGGCGTTGCCACAGGCATCATCCTGGAATTTGAATTCGGCACCAACTGGAGCAACTACTCCTGGTTCGTGGGCGACGTATTCGGCGCTCCCCTAGCCATCGAAGGCATCCTGGCATTCTTCATGGAGAGCACCTTCGTAGCCGTAATGTTCTTCGGCTGGGATAAGGTGAGCCGGGGCTTCCACCTTGCCTCCACCTGGCTCACGGGACTTGGCGCCACCATTTCTGCCTGGTGGATTCTCGTAGCCAACGCCTGGATGCAATATCCTGTAGGGCAGGAATTTAATCCCGACACCATGCGCTTCGAGATGACTTCGTTTATGGATGTGGCACTCTCGCCATTCGCCATCAACAAGTTCACCCATACCGTTACTTCCTCCTGGATCATCGGTGCCACCTTCGTAGTAGCCGTAAGCTGCTGGTATCTCCTGAAGAAGAGAGAAACCCAACTGGCGAAGGCGAGCATCAAGATGGGTGCCGGAGTAGGACTCATCGCCACCCTGCTGGCTGCGATGACCGGCGACAGCTCTGCCTATCAGGTGGCACAGGTGCAGCCGATGAAACTGGCTGCGATGGAAGCATTATATAATGGTGGCAAGGGCGAGGGTCTTACGGCTATAGCAGCCGTTCACCCCTTCCAGCAGCCCGATTATGAAAACGAGCAGGAGCCAGCCATGCGCATCGCCATCCCTAACATGCTCTCGTTCTTAGCCACCCGCACAGCCGATGGCTACGTGCCAGGCGTGAACGATATTATCAAGGGTTACACTAAAGAGGATGGTACACGTGAACCATCCGTGCAGGAAAAGATAGCTCGGGGCAAGAAAGCGATAGTTGCCCTGAAAACCTATCGCGAAACCAAGGCGCAAGACCAGCTCCCTATCCTCAGGGAGAACATGAAATACTTCGGATATGGTTACATCAAGGACGCCAAGGAACTGGTGCCGAGCATCCCAATCTGCTTCTACGCCTTCCGCCTGATGGTGGGAGTAGGCTGCCTGCTCATCCTCTTCTTCGCCCTCAGCCTATTCCTGGTTTATAAGAAGGAAATCGCCCAATACCGATGGTTCCTCATTTCCGCCATCATCATGATTCCGCTGGCTTACATCGCCTCAGAATCGGGCTGGATAGTAGCAGAAATCGGTCGCCAGCCTTGGACCATCCAAGACCTGCTGCCAGTAAGCGCCGCCATCTCCGACATCGGGGCAGGCAGCGTGGCCACCACCTTCTTCATCTTCCTGGCACTCTTCACCACCATGCTTGCCGTAGAAATCAGCATCCTGGTGAAGCAGATCAAGAAAGGACCGGAATATGAATAAAAACTTAAGATTATGAATTAACTTTATGACATTAGCATTATGGCATACGAATTTTTGCAATCATACTGGTGGTTCCTCGTATCATTATTAGGAGCCCTGCTGGTGTTTCTCATGTTTGTACAGGGAGCCAACACCTTGATATTCTGTTTGGGAAAAACGGAAGAGGAGCGTCGCCTCATCATCAACTCTACGGGACGAAAATGGGAGTTCACCTTCACCACGCTCGTCACCTTCGGCGGAGCCTTCTTCGCCTCATTCCCATTGTTCTACAGCACCAGTTTCGGCGGAGCCTACTGGCTGTGGATGACCATTCTGTTCTCGTTTGTGATTCAAGCCGTGAGCTATGAATTCCAGAACAAGATAGGTAATTTTCTTGGACCGAAAACCTTTCAGATCTGCCTCATCATCAACGGCATCGTGGGTCCGCTGCTTCTTGGCGGAGCCGTAGCCACCTTCTTCAACGGCAGCAATTTCCTGATAGACAAAGGCAATATTACCAACAGTCTGCAACCCGTCATCAGCCGCTGGGCAAACGCCAGTCATGGTCTTGATGCCCTGCTCGACCCATGGAACGTGGTGCTGGGACTTGCCGTACTGATGCTAGCCCGTATTCTGGGCATGCTCTACATCAAGAACAACATCGAGCACCAGCAGATTCAGGAGCGCTGCACCCGCCAGTTGCCATGGAATGCCCTCCTCTTTCTATTGTTCTTCCTGCCATTCCTCATCAGATTACTGGTAAAGGACGGATTCAGCACTTCTTCTTCCGGCATTACGATTGAGAGCATGAAGTATCTTCACAATCTTCTGGAGATGCCAATCTTGCTTGTAATATTATTAATAGGTGTAGTACTCGTTCTTTTTGGCATTTTCAAGTCATCGAGGAGCGTGCAGTATAGAAAGGGAATCTGGTTTACGGGCATCGGAACCGTGCTCACCGTGCTGGTTCTGCTGCTGATAGCCGGCTGGAACAATACCGCCTACTATCCATCCAACATCGACCTTCAGAGTTCGCTCACTCTCGCCAACAGCTGTAGCAGCGAGTTCACGCTCCGCACCATGGCGATAGTCTCCCTCCTCATCCCGTTCGTGCTCGCCTACATCGTCTTTGCCTGGCGCGCCATCGACCGCAAGCGCATCACGCAGGAGGAAATAGAGCAGGGAGAAGCGTATTAAAATAAAGAACACAAACGCATATCAACCGAATCCCGAAGCATTTTCCATGTTTCGGGATTTTTTATCACCAATCTTTTGCTCATCCAAAGAAAAGCAGTATCTTTGCAGGCATGAAACAGGAAATCATAGATAAAATCAATCAGCTGGCAAGCCAGGATGAGCCTTTTCTCTTTGTTATTAACTATCAGGGAGACAAGGCCTTCATCCGCTTGCTATCCGGTATAAATCCCGAAGAATGCCTCTTCGATTTCGAAGGAAGAGGGAACCTTTCTCATGCCTGGAAAGAGACTTGGAAGGAAGGGACTTCGGAGAAAGAGATTTGGAAGGAAGAGATTTCGGAGACCACCTGGCAGATAGAACCCCCACTTTACGAGGATTACGAGCGAAGCTTCAACATCGTGAAGAGCAACATTATGGCGGGCAACAGCTATCTTACGAATCTCACCTGCCGGGTTCCCGTGAGCTGCAATCTCTCTTTAGAGGATATTTTTCATCGCGCAAAAGGGAAGTATAAACTGCTGCTCAGAAGAAAGAGAACTCAAGCAGAAGATAAAGCTCATCTGAAAGAAGAGAACATAGAAGAGAATCTCACCCCCTTCGTCTGCTTTTCTCCCGAAACCTTCGTCAGAATCAAGGGCGGAAGAATCTACTCCTATCCCATGAAGGGAACCCTGGATGCATCACTCCCCAATGCAGAAAAACTGCTGATGGAAGACAGGAAAGAGGCAGCAGAACACGCCACCATCGTAGATCTGATAAGAAACGACCTGAGCCGGGTGGCAGAAGATGTAAGGGTAGATAAATACCGTTACGTCGACGTGCTGCACACCAACAAGGGCGACATCCTGCAAACCAGTTCAGAAATCAGCGGTCGCCTGCCCGAAGATTACCCGCACCATCTGGGCGAAATCCTCGATGCCCAGCTCCCAGCCGGTTCCATCACGGGTGCCCCGAAAGATAAAACCATGCAGATTATCCAAGAGGCAGAAGGCTACGACCGCGGCTTCTACACGGGCATCATGGGAATCTACGACCATGGCGAACTCAATTCCGCCGTCATGATTCGATTCATAGAAGAAGAAACTTCGCCAGTTGATTTTGAAACAGATGGAGAAAAGAATTTCAAGGCAAGCGAAGGTAAGGGAGATGAGGCAAGCGAAGGAAAGAGAGATGAGGCAAGCAGAAAACTGTATTTCAAAGCAGGCGGCGGCATCACCTCAAAGAGCGATTGCCGGAAGGAATACGAGGAAGTGATTCAGAAAATCTATCTTCCGTTTTAAACTCGCCTTTCATTCCCCCAAAAAAATACACGATTTTTTTAAAATATGAAACAGCAATTTGTAGAAACAATAAAAATCAAGAACGGCAAGGCCCTGGCCCTGCCCTATCATCAGGCAAGAATGGAGAGAACCATCCGCAGGTTCTTTCCATCTTTTCCATCCCTCGCATCTGAAGAAATAAAACTCTCATCCCTCATTTCCCCAAATGAGGAAATGCACCTTTACAAGGCACGAGTGGTTTATGGTGCCCAGGGCGTGGAAGCCATCGAATACGCCCCCTACAAGATGAAGGAGATTCATTCCCTCAAGGTGGTAGAGGATAATAATATCGACTACACCTATAAGAGCACAGACCGAAGTGCGCTCAACGCCCTGGTAGCCCAGAAGGACGATTGCGATGAAATCATCATTGTAAAGAACGGGCTCATTACCGATACCTCCTTCACCAATCTCGCCCTTTTTGATGGCAACAGATGGCTCACCCCCAAGCATCCCCTGCTCCTGGGAACCAAGCGTGCCCAGCTCCTGGAAGCCGGCATCATCCAGGAAGCCGACCTCACACTAGAAGACCTCAGAAAGGCGGAAAAAGTGAGTCTCTTCAACGCCATGATAGATTTCGGGGAGCGGGAAGTAACCGAAATTTTCCTACCGGATTCTATTGAATAACCCCATTAATTCATTAATTCAAAAGTCCCACAGATTCCACAGATTTACACAGATTCATTCTTGCCATAATCGGGAGAAGGATTCCCCCAAATATCCAAACAAAAAATCTGTGTTAATCTGTGAAATCTGTGGGACAAAGAAATCTGTGGGACAAAGAAATCTGTGGGACAAAGAAAAGCCCTATAGCTCAATCACTTCCAAATCATCCGGAACGAAGATTCTACCCTTGAAGTTCTCGGCAGCTTCACGGGTATAATTTTCCTTACGGGTAGCAAGAGTCTTCTCCTCCGTATGATAAAGAATAAGATTCTTCACCCCCAATTCCTCCGCCCGCATCCACCAGCATCATGGAGCTGGGAGTCTGGAGCAGAAAACAGGTGTTATAAATCTGGGAAACAGTAGCATTTCCCGTACCCAGCATCGTAATTTGATTCGTTATCTTATCCATAATCTTATCCATTGTCTATTTGATTCACGCCCACAAAACTACTCATTTTTTGATAAACCACCAAGAAAAAGCCCCGAAAACTTTGCTTATTCCAAATAATAATCTTAACTTTGCGGCATCAAACAAAAAATGGTTTCGATTATGGCAAAAATAGAAAGAATAGAAAGACAAAAGCGAATCTATCGCAAGCGCATCCCTTACGGAATGCAGAACTTTGAAGATGTAATGGAAAGAGATTGTTACTATGTTGACAAGACCCCATTCATTGAGAAAATAGAAGAATCTAACATGTATTTCTTCTTCATTCGCCCTCGCCGATTTGGCAAGAGCCTTACCCTCTCCATGCTCGAAAACTATTACGACATCAATAAAAAAGACAAGTTCGAGAGCCTCTTCGGCAAACTTTACATCGGAGAGAATCCTACCCCTGAACGCAACAGCTATCTCATCCTGCATCTGAATTTTGCCATGATTTCAGCAGGATTGGATAATTATAAAAAGGGACTTGATGCCCATTGCAACAACAAGTTCAATTCCTTCTGCAGCAGATACGCCCACCTTTTGCCACCGGACACAAAGGAAGAGATGAACCAAAAGGAAGATGCCGTTGCCCAATTGGGATTTCTCTGCGACCAATGTGCAGAAGCAGGCCTGAAGATTTATCTCCTCATCGACGAATACGACCATTTAACCAATCAGATTCTTGCCCACAAGGAACATGAAGGACAACACCAAGAACAGACTCTTGGCGAAGAACACTTGCGACATTTTTTCAATAATATCAAGGGTGCCGCAGCAAGTTCTATAGCAAGAGTTTTCATTACAGGAGTAACCCCTGTAACCATGTACAATTTAGCCAATGTTTTCAACATCGGTACCAACTATTCCCTGGCTCCGGAGTTCAACGAGATGGTGGGATTCACCGAGGAGGAAGTGCGTGAAATGCTGGCTTATTACTCTAGCGTGCTGCCATTTCATCACAGCGTGGATGAGCTGATAGAAGTGATGAAGCCATGGTATGATAATTATTGCTTCTCAGAAGAAGAGTACGGCAAGACAACCATGTACAACTCCGTGATGGTACTCTACTTTGTAGATAATTACATCCGCAACGATTATGATATTCCGAAGAAACTGGTGGAAACCAACATCCGCATCGACTACGACAAGATTCGCATGCTCATCCGCCATGACAAGGAGTTTGCCCACGATGCCAGCATCATACAGGATATTGTAACCAAGGGATACACCACGGGAACCCTGATGGAGAATTTCCCTGCCGAGCGCATCAACGATCCTGACAATTTCCTGAGTCTGCTCTTTTATTTCGGCATGGTAACGATAGGCGGAACCTACCAGGGCAACACCCGTTTTGTGGTTCCCAACGAGGTGGTACGCGACCAGATGTACACCTATCTGCTGGATACCTACAAGGAGAACGACCTCACCTTTGAGCAATACGACAAAACCCAACTGGAGAGCAAGCTTGCCTACGAAGGCGCATTCAAGCCCTACTTTGCCTACATAGCCGATTGTCTGAAACGCTTCTCCTCCCAGCGCGACAAGCAGAAGGGCGAAGCCTACGTTCATGGTTTCACTCTGGCGATGACGAGCCAATGCAAGTTCTACCGTCCTATTTCTGAACTTGACAACGATGGCGGTTATGCCGACATCTTCCTGCTGCCCCTCTGCGACATCTATAAGGACATAGAAGATTCCTACATCGTGGAATTGAAATATTGCAAGCCGGGCACCAGCGATGAGCAGCTGAACCATCTCTTCGAGGAAGCCTCAGCCCAGATAAGGCGCTACGCCAATAGCGACATCGTGCACAAATCCGTGAAAACCACGAAGCTTCATCAGCTCGTTGTGATTTACCGGGGAGCAGAGATGGCGATGTGCGAGGAAGTAGAATAAGAAGGGAAATAACAGAGAAAGGACAAAAGCATCATACCATATATTGACTAGGTAATGCTTTTGCCCTTTTTCTTTAGCTGATAATGTATTAAAAAACGCCGATGGTAGCAATCTTGGCTTCATTATCTTCTGGAACTACTCCAAAAGCTGCTTCAACTGCTCTTCATTCAATCCTGTAGCCTTCACAATCTGAGGCAAAGTCATACCCATTGCCAATAGGTTGCGGGCTATTGTCAAACTTTTAGACAGCTCACCTTCCGCACGACCTTCCACACGGCCTTCAGCTCTACCTTTAGCTATTCCCTTTTCCTCGCCTTCAACATAAGAGCCATAAAGACCCGAGTAGTAATCGTCAACAGCCTTAATACTCTCATCGTATTTTTCCTGCTCCTCACTACTCAAGCAACGAACATCTGCCAATTTCGCAAGATGATCGAGCATCTTCTTCTGTTCCGTAAAAGGCAATCTTTCCAATACTTCCATATATTTCAACACATAAATCCATTTTTCAAAACCAGTCTCGCATTCTTCCTCACTCTTATCAAAGAAGGGAAGAGAAAGATAGATAAAACGAAGCTTGTCAGAAAAAACGGAGTCGCTAGACTTCTCCCTCAAAGCAACGTCTGTCCTAAACTTTATCACCTCATGCTCCTTTGGCATAAAATTCATGATGCAAACCACATAAACCGGCACAAACTTGTATAAAACAGGAGTGCGCTCTCCTGCTTCATCAAACCTCTTGCGCTGGGCGACAAAAGCCTTGCTAGCATAATAGATGGAACGGTTCACAAAGAAGGATACCCATCTGTTCTGCATCTCAACGATGAAATGCTTGCCATCATCGGTTACACAATAGATAAAAGATGAGCAGTCTGACCTTCTTTGGTGTCAAAGATGCCGATAGTAACATCCTTCTTTTTGACAAACATCCAATGCTGCTTTCGTTTAGAGAAAACAGCATTGAATATTCACAAACGATTACTTTTTCTTATTTTTCAAGTAGTACTTACTTTCTATTTCATACCACCGTGGAACACGAAGTTGTTTTCCATAGAATGTCTCATAGTTTCTTAAAGTGCCATCAAGCCAACCTGGGCCATCATCACGGGTATCTTTGTTTTTGTAAACAGTCTCTTCTACAGCCGAAAGGAAATCCTCAACACATTCGAATGTTTTGAAACTCTTTGATACCCCATACCACTTTGCAGGACGAATCTTGTGAACCACTCCTTGTTTGATTTGCAAGTTTAATGGCCAAATCACTTTATTCTTGCCAGAACCAGACGACATAGGACGGCATATTTCCCATACTTTCTTCAGCCAAAGGTTTTTAACCGTCACCACACCATCTTCGCTCATGTCATAGCCGAAAACAAGGTAGTCCACATCAAGCATCCACGGTTTCTCTTTGATTTCTCGCTCATACATACGAAAATCCGCAATGTCAAACCCAGGACTTGCTGCATAGTTGAATGCTTTTACTTCCATAAGGTTGTGCTTCTTGTCTTGTGGGTCAAGAAATACATCAGGTGGCATTTGGGTATTCTCGTTCGGGGCATATTCTACACCATTGTGACGAAGCCAACCCTCGAGCCATTCTTGCATAATATTACCAACAACATCCCTCTGCTTTACAATGATGTCAACATCACTAAATTTAAACGTGATACGACCTTGTTGGGTTAATATTTTATCGTCATTAAGAAGTTTATTGTAAACCTCTGTCGCTGTCATTTTCATAAACATTTATTTTATATTTGTACTGTCTAATAATCGTTCTGCAACTGCCTTGATAACAGGTACAACAACGGTATTGCCTAATAGGTCAAAACCATCTTTCTCACTCACATTGAACTTAATGTTGTCAGGATAGCCGCAAAGTCGTAACCCCTCTCGAAGTGACAATCTTCTCAATCCACCATTATCTCCAACATAGAGCTTCTGCATATCCATAGCGACAAGCGTTGGAGCTATTTCGTTTGGCGACATTATCTTGTTTATTTCAAAGCTCAATTTTCCAGCAACAATATTGTAGCCTTTTGGCTTGGTCGTGTCATATTCTCGGTGTGTGGTTACAACTCCATTCTCATTTGTTTCACGAATGAGTTTCTTTGGATGCTCAAACTTCAAATAGCCTTTTTGCGTCAAATCTTCCAACATTTCTTCGAGATTTTTCGAGTCAAAGAATGTGCGGATTTGTTCCAAAGTCAACGGCATACCATCCATCCAATCAATGCCGATGATTTCAGCCCATTTCTTTTTACGGCGTTCTGTCAAAATTGTATCAAGAAGCCGCTTTTGTCCTGATGAAACTGAGCCTTTGATTTCCAAATCCCAGCTATGAATATTGGTGTTGCCTCCTCTCTTATCCTTTATTGATTTTCCATATAGTTGCTCTATTGTAAAGTGTTTGAGCAATGTTCTTGTGAAAGGAGTGTCTGTTGTTGGCAATCCAGTTTCAAGAATATCCCCTAACTTGCTTTCCTTCATTGGGAAATTATTAAGATTTGGCGTTTCATTGACGCTACCAACAATATATATTCTTTTACGCTCCTGTGGAACTCCAAAGAATTTTGAGTTGAGAACACGGAAATCAAACTTGTAATTCAATGCTGCAAGCCTATCTACAATTACTTGTAGCGTTTTGCCTCCATCATGATTTACGAGTCCTTCCACATTCTCGAGGATAAAACCTTTCGGGCGTTTATCCTTTAATATACGCTCAACTTCAAAGAACATGGTTCCTCGTGTATCGGCAAAGCCTTGTCTCTTGCCAGCAGAGCTAAATGCTTGGCAGGGAAAACCAGCGCAAAGGATGTCAAAGTCTGGGATGTTCTTTGTTTCAACCTTTGTGATGTCACCAGTTATAGTTTCGCCAGGATGGTTCTCTTGCAAGACCTTGACAGCATATGGCTTAATTTCTGAAGTAAAGACACAAACAGGCTTTAACCCCTTTTCCTTAGCTGCCAGTTCAAGTCCACAACGAATACCGCCAATGCCAGCAAACAGATCTATAAAGCGCAATACTTTGTGGTTCTTGCAAACAGCAACTTTGGGCTGGCTGAAAGAGGCATCTACTACATTTGCTATATCTTTTCCTTTGAGTATTTTTGGTGTAAATGGTATTTCTTTATCACCTTTAGGAAAAGCCTCTTTTATTAATTCATTTATATTCAACGGCTCCGCAGCTAATTCTTCCCCCAATGAAAAAACCACATACGCCCCATTTGGATTAGGGTATTTTAATTGCTCCATCTCCGCTTGTTCTTTGATTGACGAATTTACACAAGGGAACAGATGGTAACCCTCCTGGGGATTTTGGGTGTTGTATATCAATATGTAATCGGGCAGAACTTTTGAAAGAGTTCCACCATTTCTTTGAGAAAACAAGTCTTGGTTGAAACGGATATTGTAAAGTTTCTCATATCGTTGAGTTTTTTCTCCCAATATCCAGTCCAACTGCGACTTTTCTCCTCGGTATGCGCCAAAAAGGAATGTTCTATCTTTATTCTCTATATATCTAAACATTTTCTGTGCTACTATTGTTAATGTCGTTGATTAAATCTTTAGGGCTTATTGATAATAATTTGGCAACTTGCAAAAGCTGTTCCAATGATGGTTGTATTTTATTTTGTACCCATCTACTTATTGTTATCTCAGATTTGCCCATTTGTTCTGCCAGCCAACGGTTTGTTTTGTTCTGTTCGGCTAAGACAACTCTTATTCGATTTATTGAATACTCTGCCATGCTATGAATAAACTTTTGGTTGCAAAGATAACAAAAAAAGACGAAACTTTATCATATTTTGATAAACATTAACATACAGATCAGCCGCATCACGCTTCAAACATGTTATCAAGATACTGTTGTATGAAAAACCTCTTTAAAATAGGAAAAACTACGGAAGACACGGCTTTTAATATTAAATAACGTGATTTTTTCACGAAAACAGAATTTTAATTTTGCACTTCTGCTTTTTTATCGTATATTTGCACCACTATAAAAAAGAACAGCTATGATACAGGAATTTCAAATACAAAACTTCTTCAGCATCAGAGAAAGTCAAACGCTAAGTTTCCTTCCTACTAATGATGACAAGATGAGAAGCCAATACCTATACGAAGTGGCAGAAGGTGTTGAACTCCTCAAGATTGGTATCGTGTATGGTAGCAACGCCAGCGGCAAAACCACCCTGCTCGATGCCCTGTCATTCTTCCGCCGCACCATGCTCGACAAGCCGGAAAACAAGAATATGGAAATGGGTACATTCCTTTTCTTCTGGATAATCACAGCCGCAAGAAGCACTTCCTGTTACAGATGCTGAAAGCGAGCGACTTCATTTACCATTCCTTGGAAGTATTTATCTAGATAAGGAGGATTAGACCGAGTTGTATGGAGAGTATAAAAACATTATATAGAAAACTTAATAATATAGATAAAAATGAATTTTGAGATTACAGCAATCAGATACCAAATGCCTGGAAAGAATTTCGAGGAAAAGACCAAAAATGCCAAAGATTTTGTAGCACAGCTACCTATTCCATCTATGGTCTATTTGAAAAGAGAACCAGATAATGTTTATAGTTCAAACGCTATCGCCGTGTACTATCAGAACTACAACAAGATTGGTTATATATCAGAAAACTATACAAAAGAAATACAACGTGTATTTCCCCCAGAGCTGTCCTCTACAACAATAGTAAAGGCTAAGGTGATAGGCAAGATTGGCAACATCACTTTAACGGCAGATGTTGACACCCCCA
Source organism: Segatella copri (assembly GCF_026015465.1). Lineage (GTDB taxonomy): Bacteria > Bacteroidota > Bacteroidia > Bacteroidales > Bacteroidaceae > Prevotella > Prevotella copri_E. Next base: position 220,300 of record NZ_JAPDUQ010000004.1, on the reverse strand, counting down.
AGGAATGCCTATTGGCCCCCGAACCATACAAAAGACGAATCGCTCCATCCCCATTTGATATTTCCATGCCATTCATGGAGGAAGAGAATAAGATTGAATTGGTTACTAACTTACTGCTACCAAGAGATTTTAATGATAAGGATGCCGAAGAACTCATTAATCTAAGTGAGTACTACTACACCCAAATTCCCCTAACACTCTGCGATGTTGATTGCAAAAACACAAGTCGCATTCTCAACAAGTTGAAAGATTTCACAAACAATCACCCTGCAATATCAAGTTCAACTAAAAAGAAATTAGAAGATCTCTGCCATAAAATCCAGAACCTTGTGGCAAATATACATAGAGAAGAGGATAGAAACAAGATTTACGAGAACCATCTGGCAAGAATGAAAGAGTTTTTCTCAAATGAAAAGGATGGATTTTTTAAAAGATACGACGACAACTATCTAAAAGCACCACTGGATCTGGCTAAAACGGATATTCTAAAATCTGAACTCAACAGACTGATAGATTGGCTAGACAAAGTGCCAAGAGGTATATTCCACTCCCACAACTTGCAAAAGAAAGATATCGTACCACAAATGCGTTATCTGCACCTTTCAAGAAGAGAAATGTATGATATCATGGGTACCGAACTTGTGGTTTTAAGACTCAAAGAGCAACTCTATCAAAACGAGTCAATGTCTAATCAGGAATCCAATACAGACCAACAAAACGTAGTTCCTGATGAAGTAATCATCCCACACGACTGTAGAGAAGCTATTATTAAAATAATGAAGCCTACATTTACTTTACCCAATGGAGTTGTGATGAATTCAAGAAATCAAATTATAAAAGCAGTTTCTGTGATTGACTTGACAACCAATGTACAGGTAGCTATGATGATGGCTGTTGTCATGGAAGTAAAAGCTATTCGTCCAGGAACAAAGTGTATTGATTTTATCCGTGCCTTGATTGGAATTGGAGTGCTAAAGTATAGCGATGAAAAAGCCATAAAAAATATGGCAGATGGAATGAACAGAAAATTGCACGGAAGCCAGAAGAAGGACAAAAAAGTACCTTCACTCCCACCAAAGCATTTACAATGGACGGGAACTGATAGAAATATCGGAGATGCTATCTACAAAGCAATGACTACAAAAGATGTATAATCTGTTGTTTCCTGAAAACTAAATACGCTATAGAAAGCGGCAACGATTATCCTACCAAAGGATAGTGGTTGCCGCTTTTTGTGTTTTTATGGTTCCGATTGATTCCTTGATTTTATTCCGATTGATTCCGAATGATTCCGAATGACTCCGAAAACACTGAATTTCAACGATTTAAAACGAAGAAATTTGCACTTACACGAATATTTCTCCTTAACTTTGCATCAGCTTTCAGCAAGATCGGAGCCACAAACTAAAGAGCCTTAAAGGAAGGTTAGGTCTTGCTTTATTAAGATTATGAACGCAAAATTAATGCGTGTGGTGCAGCAGGGCGAGGCCTTCGCTGTACAGAGTCAGAAGAGTGAGAACGGACAGCTCATGAAATGCAATATCGTGCTACAGGAAATGGGCGGAAAGTTTGAGAACCAATACGTAGCTACTATGCTCGGAAACATGGCTATGTTTAAACTGGCACCGGGCGATGTGGTGGCGGTGACGCTCAGATTTTCTACACGTGAATATAATGGACAGGTGTTCCAGGATATTCTCCTCACTGATATGTATAAATTGAATTGAAAACTCTATCAGTTTTATCGAGTTGCAATCATTTAATTATTAACCGGGTGAAGTGAGTGAAGGAATCTCCGAAGATAAAGTAGCGCTACGTTTCTCGCTTTCTTTACTCTTAAAATTCATTCGATTATGAAAAAGGATTTTAATGACATCCACAAGTTGATGAACTGCCAGCACACTCAGAAGAGCGGCATGGCTTACTACGATGATACTCATTATTTTCTGTTTGCCCCCGATGAGCCTGTGGTGGGCAGCATGCCACGCTTCCACCGTCTCGGCGTTGCACAGCAGTTGAATGACGGCTCCTTCGAATTCGTTCCGAAACCGCAGCTCAAGACGCAGTCGCTGCTGATCAGGAAGCTGGCGCACGGCAGGGTGTCGAAGACCAAGGATGGTGCCATCCAGCTCACCCTGAAGGTTTACTGCGATGAGGGTGTGAACATCAGCGAGGCTATTGCTGCCGAGGCTGAGATAGCACGAGATGCCATCGTTGAGTATCAGCTGAAGAGATAAACTAAAGGATTAGGGCTTTCTAGAAGAAGAGGAATAAGAGAAACAAGAAGAACAAAATCTTCCAATATTCCAGTTCTTCCAATATTCCAAAAAGGGTATTTCAAGACAAAACCTCTTTTTATAGATTCTATAACTAATTAATATATAGATAGTTATATAAAAAAGAAGAGAAAGGAAACCCTCAAAAAATTAATTGGAAGAACTGGAATTGGAAGATTCCCCAAATCCCCACTTCCTCTAAAAAGCTCATTATCAAACAATTATCGAAAAATGAACAAAACAAAATTGAAGTACGACATTACAAAAAACGCCGCTCCGAAGATGCCCAAACTGGGAAAAGGCACCGAATGTGTGCAACTTTTGCTCTCTCAGGTATCAAAAGACATGCACGAACCCCTTGTTCCGATGCTCTTCCCTATTCTTGGAGCGCAGGTCAGCGGCACGGAATTTCAGTATCCCGACCTCAGTTGGAAGGAATCATGTGGCATGATGGCCAATCTCGTTGCCGATTCTGGCTGCAATAAAGGACAATTGGGAAACTTAGTGGAAGCCATCTGCCGAAACTTCCGAGAACACGATGAAAAGGAATTGGAGAAGCTCGTGGAGTGGCAAAAACAGATAAAATCCAAGTCGGCAAACAAGGAAAAGCCTGTAAGACCCGACGTGAGTTTCTGGTTTCCACCTGCCGATGTAACCAATGCGGCCTTTATTCTGAACGCCATGGGATGCGAGAACCTGGGCGAAAGAACGCAATACCTCAATCTGCCCGAGGTGGAGATGGCCGACAGGATGTGCGGCGGGCACAAGCAGATTTCGCAGATGCTGCGCAATATCTACGACCGCCAGCGCTCGGGAGCATTAAGAGCTACAGCCGATGGCGTGACCGGTAATCCGGTGCTCCGTGCCAACCTCACCATCTCCTCCACTCCGTATGCAACCCGCAAGTTCTATAAGAACGAGCTCTTCAATGGTACATTCGGGCGAATGGTGTTCTCGTATAAGGCGAGAATGGGACGTGACGGCAGAATTCCGAGACAGGGAAAATATGATGAGGCTTTCTATAAGAAGCTGGATGAGTATATTGTGAAGCTAAGCATCTGCAAGGGCAGGTTCATCATCAAGCCGCTGAATAAACTTACTGACCAGCTGGCTCAAGACATGGCTACACTTGCCGATTTAACTGACGACGATGTATTTTGGGACATTTCGAAGCGTTCCATCGTATCGGCATGGAAGGCGGGTTGCCTGCTCTGGGTGCTGAATAACCAGACTTGGACGAAGTCGATGGGCGAGCTGGTGGAGTGGCTGGTGTATCACGATCTTTGGAGCAAGGCGCAGCTTTTCTCAGATTTGCTGAACCAGGATGCCGACTCGGTGAGCGAGGCTCAGAGAAGAGGGCCGAAGAATCTGCTCGATAATCTGCCTAATCCATTTAACGAGGCGCAGCTTGAAGCACTCCGCATTTCGCAGGGAAAGACAAAGGAGGGCACGAAAAACCAACTTTACAAGTGGGTGCATCGCAAGTTCATCACCTATTGCAGCCAGACGGGGCTTTACACGAAGACGCAGGAGTATCTTACGGGCACGCCGGAGGCGAAGGAGAAGAAATAAACATAATTCTATAAAAAGAAAAATGAATGGAGAAATATGAGATACAGAAACTGCGCGAACTTCCGATAGAGAAGGTCGCGAAAGAGATGGGAATGAAGGTGGAGCACCATAAGGCGCTCTGCCCCTTCCATGACGACCACCACGCCAGCCTCACGTTCAACAAGACCAAGAACAGCTGCAGATGTTATGTCTGCATGAGGAGTTCCATCGGCACCATCGACCTGGTGATGCGATACCTGGGGAAGGATTTTCCGGCGGCTTGCCGATGGCTCGCTGGGGAACATCAGATTCAGCTGGAGGAGGATTCTTCTTCGGAGAAAAACTCTTCCTTTGGGGGCTCTTCATCCGGTGATTCTTCTTCGGGTAATAATTCGGAGAAATCTTCCTTCGATGCAAGCAGGTATGCTAGGTTCTTCGAACATCCCTGGCTCAATCAGGCAGCTCGGAGATTTCTCTTCGAGGAGAGGAAGATTGACTGGAGAGTGGTGAACTGGTGCCGACTGACATCATGGACGGATAAGAAGGGCATCAACTGGCTGCAGATTCCTTACTTCGATACCGATGGGCGGCTTATCGGAATCCAGAACAGGAATCTGGATTACAAGAAGAAAAAATCTTCATCGGGAGGTTGTTCTTCTGAGGGGAATGTTTCTTCTGAAGAAAAAAGTCCGGGCGAAGAAAAGGAGCAGGATGCTCCCCGCTTCCGGTTCCCTTACGGCGCAAGATGCAGCATCTATAACCTGCCGGTTGTGAAGAGACTGGAACCGGGCGAAAGGCTGTTTATTACGGAGGGATGTAGCGACTGCTGGGCGATGCTTTCTGCCGGACATAAGGCGATTGCCATCCCTTCTGCCACGCTTCTCAAACCTGAGGATAAGCAGCTGCTGACGGATATCGGAAGACTGTATCAGGTGGAATTCCATATGTTTCCCGATCAGGATGTACCGGGCGAAAGCCTCTTCATGCAACTTAGGGAGATGCTCCCCCAGCTGGTTCACCACCAGTTGCCACCGGGCTGCAAGGATTTCAGCGAATACTATCTTTTAGGGGCTGCACCTTCCGGGAGCAGGGAGCCGAAGAACAAATGATTAAAAAATTAAGATTATGGAAGATTTTATAAACCGCACGTATACGAAGAAGGAACTGGGGCTGATGTACTTTCCCGAGAGTATGCCACGCACGGCCGTGAATCATCTCATGAGTTGGATTCGGCGATGCCAACCGCTCTGGGATGAATTGCAGGAGATGGGGTATGAAAAGACTTGCAAGTCGTTCACACCCAAGCAGGTGAAGGCTATTATCGATAACCTCGGGGAACCGGGATAAAATGTTCCGCTATCGCATGGTATCGCACGCTATCGCACACCTGATAAATCGGGATTTCGTATCTTTGCATCGTGATTCAGAAAGCGCGCAAAATCACTTGCCCAGTTGGAGAAAAATATCTCCCTAATTGGGAAAATAAAAAAGTAATGAAAACAAGACTCCAAGCCTCGAAACGAGTCGTTTCGCTAGCGAAACTTAACAGGGGGCAGAAAAAAATCATGAACCAGAGCATGAAGGCATTCATCCGGTATCTCATCGTGGCGATCTGCTCAGCCATCGTCACCTTCCTATCCAGCTCCTGCACGGCAGGACTCGTAATCGGAAAGAACCAGCGGCAACATCAGGAGAACAACATCTCCACCAAAGTAGATTCTACCTACTACGTGCCAACCATCACCATCAGGTAGTTTAGAGTTGATAGTTAATAGTTTATAGTATTCACCATTAAAATTTATTGAGATTATGGCAATTAATTTGAAAGCAAAGGAGACCCTTATCCAAGTAGGCGAAATGAAGGGTCAGTACAGATTCATCCTCGGTACCGAACTTTACAACAAGCTCTCAGAGAGCAAGGTTATCAAGGAGGCTGCCATCAGAAGCGGCGTTAGCGTGGGCGTGATGCAGGTTTGCTGGGATGCAGCAGGCGAGGTTATCAAGGCGTGGTGTACCGAAGGCCATTCCGTAGCCGTTCCGGGATTGGGAACCATGCGATTCGGCGTAAGAGCCAAGAGTGTGCCTACCGTAGGCGAAGTGGCTACCAGTCTGATTACCAACCGCCGTGTAATCTTCACCCCAAGCGTTGACATCAAGCGCGAGCTGCAGGAAACCTCCATCCAGATTACCTGTTACGACCGCAACGGCAAGGTGGTGAAAAACGTTACCTCCGACGATAAGGGCGATGTGGAAGACCCAGACAATAACCCAGGTGGCGGCGGTTCGGATAACACCCCGGGCGGCGGAAATACTGAAGGCGGCGGAACCACCGGCGGTAATGAGGGAGACGGTTTGGAGTAAGCGAACTCCCCGAAAAACCGAACAGGAATCCCTGATTTTACTACAATAAGAAAAGAGCCCCTGATGCAAGGAAACGAGCATCAGGGGCTTTTATTTTGATATCAAAAATCCTTAGTAAGGAAACAGGAGCGGAAGAACGAAGGTCATCACAACGCCGATGATAATCTGCAACGGCAAACCTACCTTCACGTAATCCATAAACGTATAGCCACCCGCCTTCATCACCAGCGCATTAGGAGGCGTGGAGAACGGAGAAGCAAAGCACATGCTGGCGCCCAACGTAACCGCAAAGAGGAAGGAATAAGGACTCACACCTACCTGCTGGGCCGCCACCAGGGCAATAGGAGCCATCAGCACAGCCGTGGCAGTATTGCTGATAAACATCGTCATCATAGAAGTGGTGAAGTAAATACCTGCCAAGAGAGCCGTAGGCCCCATCGAACCCAAACTCTCTACCAGCCCCTGAGAAACCAAGGCTGAAGCACCCGTCTTCTCAAGCGCCGTAGACATCGGCATCATGGCGGCTATCAGCACGATGCTCTCCCAGTTGATGGTCTTGTAAGCCGCCTCCACATTCCGGAAACATCCGGCAAAGACGGTCAGCAGTCCGGCGATGATGACCGCCGTGACCGGAGCCACAGGAATGAAATCGAACACCATCATCGCAATCATCAGCAGCATGATGGCAGCCGCCACAGGCGCCTTATAATCCAAGAGCACCTTGTCGGCAGTCTTCTCTGGCTGGTCGATAACCACCCAGTTGCTCGTATCGGTAGCCAGATGAGCCAGATTGGTCCATTCGCCCTGCACCAGGAGCATATCGCCCACATGCAGTTTAGTGGCTATCAGATTGTCGGTAATATATTCATCGCCACGCTTTACGCCCAGCACGTTGATGCCGAAACGCTTGCGCAGATTAGCCTCGCCTATGCGCAGACCGGCAAAATTAGACGTAGGCATCACCACGATTTCGGTCAGTCCCAGATCGTAGAAATCAATCTTCACATCCTTCATCTTCCTGAGGCCGTAATCGCTGGCAAAGCGTTTCATCTTCTCCTCCTCACCTATTATATATAAGGTATCGTGAACCTGAATGGTGCTGCTGCTCTTCGCCATGTTCTGGCTCACATCCTTCACCAGTCCGAGTCTCGATTTCTTCTCGTTTCTTATCTCGATGATACTCACGCCATATTTCTTCTGGATGCTCAGATCCTTCAGGGTTTTGCCCACGATATCCATCTGCTCGCCATTCTCGTCGATTGCGGCAGAAGGGCGGCGGCTAGGCACGATGTAGCGATGCAGATTATCGAGCAGCTGATATTCGTCTACCAGGTCATCAAGCGATTTGCCCTGCTTCTTTTTCTTACCGCTCTGCTTTTTGCTGAGGAAGATTTTGCTGAGCGGCATGAGCACGATGATGCCGATGGCGATGACGATGATGCCCACAGGGAAGAAACTGAAGAAGGCAAGCGGCTGATAACCGCCCTCGGTCAATACTTCATCGATAACCAGGTTGGGCGGCGTACCGATGAGGGTGAGCATTCCACCCAGACTTCCGGCAAAGGCGAGCGGCATGAGGAAACGCGACGACTGCATGCCCGAGCCCGCAGCTATGCTCATGATGATAGGCATCATGAGGGCTACCGTTCCGGTATTGCTCACGAAGGCGCCGATAAAGGAGGTTACGAGCATCACCAGCAGGAAGGTGATGGTTTCGTTGCCGCGCGAGAGCGCCATGAGCTTATTGCCCGCAAGCTTGGCTAGTCCGGTCTGCATGATAGCTCCACCCACCACGAAGAGTCCTATCATCATGATGACGATAGGCGAAGAGAAGCCCGCCAGCGCCTCGGCAGGCGTCAGGATACCCAGAACCAGGAGTGCTGCCAGGGCGGTAAGCGCCACGATGTCGGCCCTCACCCTGCCCCAGATGAATAGGGCTACCGTAATAACCAATATGATAAGTGTTGTTGTCATGTGCTTTTTTTGGCTGCAAATATACGGAAATAAAGTGAGAATTAAGAATTTGTGGGAAGAAAAATGAAGAAAAATCTTGCATAATACAGAGATTTATGCTAACTTTGCAAACAAAAAAAGTTAGCAACATGACAAAGAAAGGTAAACATACTGTATTATTCATCTGCCTGGGCAACATCTGCCGCTCTCCGGCAGCCGAGGGAATCATGAAGAGTCTTGTAGAAAAAGCAGGGCTTCAGGATGAGTTTGAAATCGATTCTGCGGGCATCGGGAGCTGGCACATAGGTCAGTTGCCCGACAGCCGCATGCGCAAATGTGGCGCCGAGCATGGCTACAATTTCAACAGCCATGCCCGCCAGTTCCAGAAGTCAGACTTCGCCCGTTTCGAAACCATCGTGGTAATGGACAACGAAAACTACCGTGCCATTACCTCCATGGCTTCTTCTGAGTCTGATAGGAAGAAAGTTGTGCGCATGGCCGATTTCCTGACCCACCATCGTGAATACACCACCGTTCCCGATCCGTATTATGGCGACTATAGCGACTTCGAACTCGTCATCACGCTTCTCGAAGATGCCTGCCAGGAATTGCTGGACAGCATTATCGGAGAAGGGTAAAAAGTATAAATTCCTATGCAGTTTGATTTTTTAGAGAAATAAATCAATAAAAGTGCTATTGTTTCGCTAAAACTTTGTATCTTTGCAAATAGATTTGTTAAAACAATAAGATTATATTAAATTATGCCTAAAGTACTTCTCTATATAACTGCCAAAATAATATGGAACTTTCTGTTTTACAATACAGATTTCCATGAAAACAGAGCTCATGTTCATGTGGGTAAACGAGGGACAGAAGAACTCTGCAAAATTTGGTTAGAGCCAAATATAGAATTGGCAAAACAAGGTGACTTAACAGATAAGCAGGTCAAAGAAGTGATTAAGATAGCAGAAAAATACCAATCTGAATTACTTCATCAATGGAAGCAGTTCAAGAAAGGTAAGACAATAAAAATCATTAAAATAAAAGAGTAAGAATATGTATCAGAAAGAAGGTTATTGGGATGTGAAGCCAAAGATAAAGGCTTTATCCTTTCCCAAAAGAGGTAAGTTTGAAGTTACCCTGCAAGATGGCCGTTCCATAACGATGCCTATCTCTGCATTCCCAAGCATGAAAAAAGTCCCAGTAAAAGAAAGAAACAACTGGTATCTCATGGGGGGTGGCTTTACTTGGGATTCTTGTCCAGAAGTAATCCATATTGAACAGATTTTGGGCAACTATGCAAATTATGCCCACGAGCAAAATGCCTGAAACAGAATTATAAATATTGGGAGTATTCAGCAAATGAAAAAATGCTGATGATACTCCCTTTTTCTTTTTATACCGTAATCTCGCCCGAGCCATAGCAACGATGATGATGCTCATCATAAACTACACAGAACTGGCCGGGAGCCACACCATGAATCGCCTCTTCTGAATGAATCATCCAGCGGCCGTCTTCCAGCTTTTCTATCGTAGCAGGATGATATTCCGGCGTATGACGAATCTTGAAAGTTACCTTCTGCATCGCAACCTCGCGTGTGAGGAAATGGAAATCATGGAGAGGAAAATCCTTCTTGTAGGCCGACTGCGGATCATAACCATGACTCACATACAGGATATTGTTCTCTACATCCTTCTTAATCACAAACCAGGGACCGCCGCCAAAGCCCAAGCCCTTGCGCTGGCCGATGGTATGAAACCACAAACCCTTGTGCTCGCCTATGCGCTTGCCCGTTTCCATCTCTATGACATCGCCCGGTTTCTCGCCCAGATAACGGCGGATATAATCATTATAATTAATCTGTCCCAGGAAGCAGATTCCCTGACTGTCCTTGCGCTTGGCATTTATCAGATGCTCCTCTTCGGCTATCTCGCGAACCTCATTCTTGATATGATGGCCGATAGGGAAAATCGCTTTTTTCAATTGCCAGCTCTCTATCTGAGCCAGGAAATCGGTCTGGTCTTTTACAGGATCAGGACTCGTAACAAGCCATTTGTCGCCATTTTCATCCGTTTCGGTCTGCGCATAATGCCCCGTGGCGATGAGGTCGTAGTTGTGACCCATCTTCTCATCGAAGGCACCAAACTTAATCAGGCGGTTGCACATCACGTCCGGATTAGGCGTAAAACCAGCCTTCACCTTCTCCATCGTATAACGGGTTACCTCGTTCCAATATTCATGATGACAGTCAACCACTTGCAGCTTGCACCCATACTTTCTGGCCACAGCCGTAGCCATCTCCAGGTCCTCCTCCGAAGAGCAGTCCCACTCCTCTTTCTCCTCAGGACCAATCTTGATGTAGAAGCAATCAGGATGCAGGCCCAGCTGGGCAAACTCCCAAACCACAACCGAACTGTCGACGCCTCCCGAAAGGAGCACGGCAATTCTCTTATCCTTTATTTCGTCAATATTCAGCATATTCTTTCCTGTTTATAATAATCCGGTTGCAAAATTACGAAAAAAAACTGATATAATGAGCAAAGAAAGGGCTAGAAATGCATGAGAAAGAGAAAAGAAAAGCCCGCAAAGCCTATTTACGCTACAGAAAACACTTATAGCCGCATTCGTAGCTTTTAAACATAAAACGAGTTTTGCTTTCGTTTTTATCTATACCTTTGCAATCGATTTCAGAAATCGATAAGAAAGAATGTTTTTGAAAATTCAGTATTTACATTAATAGATAAAGAAAAATGGAGATTTTAAAAAATCTATTTTATGGCTTCCCAGACCTTTGGGGAGGCGGAGTAGCCCACTCTGTGATGATTCTTTCGCTGGTCATCGCCTTGGGTTTGTGTTTAGGTAAGCTCAGAGTAAAAGGTGTTTCCCTGGGCTTGGCTTGGATTCTGTTCATCGGTCTTATCTTTGGACATTTCTCTCTCAATCTTGACGAGCATCTGCTCCACTTTCTCAAGGAGTTTGGCTTGATCCTCTTTGTCTACTCTATCGGTCTGGAGGTAGGTCCGGGCTTCTTCGCTTCGTTCAAGAACGGCGGCAAGAGTCTCAACCTGCTCAGCATGATTGTTGTGGCCCTGAGTATCATTACTACCTTAGTCATCTTCTCATTTTCGGGAACATCCATCACCTCTATGGCAGGTATCCTTTCGGGTGCCGTAACCAACACTCCTGGATTGGGTGCAGCCCAGCAGGCATTCAGCGACCTGCGCCACATCGACGCCCCATCCATCGCAGCCGGCTATGCCATCGCCTATCCTATGGGTGTGCTCGGCGTTATCCTCAGCTTCATTATATTAAGGTTCGCGCTACGCGTAGACAAGCAGAAGGAAGAGGATGAAGCTAAGCGAGGCAAGGGACATCTTGAAGCGATGACCCTGAACACCTTCGCCGTAAAGGTTTCTAACCAGATGGTTTTCAAAGATACCGTCAAGCAGATCCGCTATCTTCTGAAGCGCGACTTCATGGTTTCCAAGATTATCCGTAACAACGGCGAACGCCAGGACGAGGTAGTTAACGGACAGACCGTGATAGAAGAGGGCGACATTCTGCAGATTGTGGCTCATCCTACCGTAGAAGAACCTATCATCGCCCTGCTCGGCGAGAAGGTTGACGTAAAGGACGAGGAATTCAGCAGCGAACTCATCAACCGCCGAATCCTGATTACCAAGCCGGGCATCAACGGCAAGAGCATCAGCCAGTTGCAGATTAGAAGCAACCTTGGCGCCAACATTACCCGCGTGAACAGAAATGGTGTAGACCTCATCGCAACCCCAGACCTGAAACTCCAGTTGGGCGACCGCGTAACCGTAGTGGGCAAGGAACTCGCCATCGCTCATACCGAGAAGGTGCTGGGTAACCAGATGAAGCGTCTGAACTACCCTAACCTCATCCCAATCTTCCTGGGCATCATGCTGGGTTGTATCGTAGCCAACATTCCGTTCTTCATCCCAGGCATCAACGAGAATCTGCGTCTCGGACTTACCGGCGGCCCATTGGTAGTAGCCATTCTGATAGGTTATTTCGGACCGAAATACAACCTCGTTACCTACAATACCATTTCAGCCAACCTGATGCTGCGCGAAATCGGAATCTGCATCTTCCTGGCTTGCGTGGGTCTCGGCACAGGCGAACAGTTTATCCAGACCGTAGCATCAGAAAGCGGACTGACCTGGATACTCTACGGCATCGCCATCACCATGATACCAATCATTCTGGGCGGCATCATCGGCAAGCTCGTGTTCCACATCAACTATTATACATTACTCGGCGTATTGGCAGGTGCCAACACCAACCCTTCTGCCCTGGCTTACGTACGTGAGCAGACTTCGGCAGATGCGCCAACAGTAGGCTATGCGAATGTATATCCATTCGCCATGTTCCTCAGAATTGTAACCATTCAGATTATTATTTTTGTATTCGGATAAACATATATGACAGAAAAAGAATTGAAAACCTGCGCTTGCGTAGAGGACAACTGCAACTGCAAGGAAATAGCAGAATCAGAACTCAGAAGAAAACTCGACTTATTATTACGTACCGGTAGCATTCTCATGGAGAGTGCTGCCGACACATCCCGCATCATGCGAACCATGAAGCGTGCAGCAGCTTTCCTCGGTCTCGACGAGCGATACATGCACCTTTACATCAACTGGAACGTGCTGATGGTAAACTATAGCGACGAGGAGCATTCCTTCTCCAAGTTCCAGAGATGCGAGAAGCACGGTATCAACCTCACCTCTATTTCCCAGGTAAGTAAGCTCACCTGGAAGGCCATCAAGGATAACTATTCACTCGAACAGTATGAGCAGGCCCTGAACGACATCAAGGCCACCCCACGCAGTTTCACCCCTTGGCAGGTAGCCATCGGCGGCGGTTTTGCCTGCGGCGGATTCTGCATCCAGTTCGGTTGCGACTGGCCAGCCTTCTTCTTCTGTTCGCTTGCAGCCATTCTGGGTTTCCGCCTGAGAATGTTCCTGCCAACCAAGGGCTGCAACAACTATGTAGCCATCGGTATTTCGGCTTTCGTAGCCACTCTGATAGCCTGGTTGACCTCATTCCTTTCGCTCAACCCATCGATTGCCGAAGCGCTTCCAGCCTTCATGCATTCAGATACCCCTTGGCATCCGCTGATGGCATGTGCCCTCTTCATCGTGCCGGGAGTTCCACTCATCAACTTTGTGTGCGATATGCTCGACGGATATATTGAGGTGGGAATGGTTCGTGCCCTGAACACCCTGCTGATGCTCTTCGCGATGGCGTTCGGTATCGCCTTCGCTATCCAGGTTTGCCATATCGACAACTTTGTGAAGGATCTTACGATGACTCCTCATCACGAATACTGGGAGTTTGCCATAGCAGCTGCCGTATCGGCCATGGGGTTCTCAACCATCTTCAGCATACCTCGCCGTCTGTTGCCGGTTGTAGCTGTGGGCGGTATCATCGCCGTTTGCTTCCGCAATTTCGTCAATCTGGGTCCATCTAACGGCAACATCGGTCTCGACATGGGTCTGAGCATCGGTTCGCTTGCCGGTTCTGCGCTCATCAGCATCATTGTGATCAAGGCGCGCCATTGGTTCCATACCCCTCACCAATGCATCACCATTCCTAGCGTTATCCCAATGGTACCGGGAGTTCTGATGTATCGCGCCCTGTTCGCCTTCATCGACATGCATGGCGTGGTAGGCGAAGTAACCGTAGGTATGAACAACCTCATCAAGGCTTCGCTCGCCATCATCTGCATCGCCCTTGGTGTGGCAATTCCAAACGTATTCTTCCGCCGTTTCATCGCCGACAACCGCAAGCGCAAGCTGCTTGCCATGCTGGTAGAAAGAAAGAAGAAGAATGGCGAATTCGTAGATTTGCACGAAGTAGAAATCAAATAATCATCTGGTTGGAAATCTGATTTTCATCGGATGATAATCAGAAATTCATCCGATGTTAACCGGTTTTTCATCGGATGATAACCGGATAAAAAGAAGTAGAGATGCGATAAAACACCATTTTATTCTTCAAAAAAAGAGGATATTAAAATAAATGTTTTATCTTTGCACCCAAATTTAGCTATCGGTTATTTCTATAGCCGATAGCTTCAATAAAGGAACAATATGGAAATACGACAACTGAAATATTTCTTGAAGGTAGCCGAGACGCTCAACTTCTCAGAAGCTTCGCGCAAGTTATACATCACCCAGAGCACCCTCTCACAGCAGATTTCGCATCTGGAACAGGAGATAGGTCTGCCCCTCTTCGAGCGCAATTCTCATGAGGTTTACCTCACAGAGGCGGGCAAGGAATTGAGACCTTACGCCCAAAACGCGGTCAATTCTGCCGAAGCCTGTGTAGACCACATGAACGATCTGAAGGAAATGCTTACAGGCGAACTGAACATCGGCGTAACGTTCTCCTTCAGCAACATCATGTCCGAGACGCTCATCGCCTTTCTCCACGCCTATCCTCATGTAAAGCTCAACATCCAATACCGCACCATGCAGGAACTGATGGACGGACTGAAGAAGCGCGAACTCGACCTCGTTCTGGCTTTCAAGCCTCTGAAGAACGAAAAGGCGGTAGACAGCCGAGCTATTTTCAGCAACCGTCTTGCCGCCATCGTGAACGTGAATCATCCGCTGGCGCGCCTTTCATCGGTCAAGCTTTCCGATCTGGAGCGTTACGACCTCATCCTTCCTTGCAAGGGTCTGCAGGCACGCAACGCCTTTGATCACATGGTAGAGGGCAAAGATTTGAACTACAAGATTATGGTAGAGGTGAATAATGTAAACATCATCTTCGACCTTCTGAGCCGCAGCAATCTGGTGACCATTCTCTCCGAATCGACCACCATTCTGCAGAACGGCATGAAGGCGATTCCTATCGATGCTGCCGACAACGAAATGGATGGCTGCATCCACATTCTGAAAGATGCTTACATGAAAAACTCAGCCCAGGAGTTTATCCGCATGCTGAGCCAGAGCACCAGCATCCTCGCCAATTTTGCCCTGAAGGATATCCTGAGATAATCATCTTAACGCCTGGCGGCTTGCGAGCCTATTTGCTTGCGGCTAGAACAGATAAAAAAAATCCTCGTTCGAGTTCTTTTTCGAGCGAGGATTTTTTCTTCTTACCTTTATGGGGACCAGCGATGGAATCGCTGGGAACGGGAACCAGAGGGATGACACGCAACCCCGCTAGGCTTTTTTACCTTTTTACCCTTTTACTTTTTTACCTTTAAACAGCCTTTTTACCCTTTCTTTCTTGCGATGATAATCGTTACGCCAGCCAGGATAGCGAGGATGCCTATCGCCAGCTGCAGAGAGAAGCTCTCGCCGAAGACGCATACGCCGATGATGACGGCTGTTACTGGCTCCAGGGCTCCCATGATGGCGGCTGGCGTGCTGCCGATAAGATTGATGGAGATGGTCATGAAGAAAAGCGACAATACCGTTGGCAACAAAGCCAGCTGGGCAGCACAGAGCCATTGTTTAGGCGTTTGAAGCATCTGTATCGGCTCGCCCGCAATAAACGAATAGATGAGCATCGTGATGAGTCCGAACACCAGAATGTAGAAGGTGAACTTGATGTTCGACATGCCCGGATTCTTCCATTGGTTGATGGAGATGATGTAAAGGGCATAAAGCAGGGATGAACACATGACGAGGGCAAAACCCGCCGTACTCAACTTATCGTTTCCATCGCCCTGATAGAGCAATCCTACTCCCGATACCGCCAGAAGAATGGCAAGCGAGGTAGACCACGTTACCTTCTCGTGGAAGAAGACCGTCATCAGGATGGCTGTCATAATAGGATAAACGAAGAGGATGGTGCTGGCAATACCTGCCGCCATATAATGGAAACTGACATAAAGCGTAGCTGATGAGAGCGAAAACATGCAGCCCAGCACGCCAAGACGAATCAGATGTCCCCACTTCACCTTGAAACTCTCCTTGCGAAACAGCATCACCACGGCAAACATCAGTACCGCCAAGAGATAACGATAGATGAGTACAGAACTGGAATTGAATCCGTCGCCATAGAGTTCGAGCGTGCCCAAAGGATTGGTACCATAACATACTGCGGCAACAATACCCGCCGCAAAGCCTTTAACTTTATTACTGCTTGTCATTAGATTAAATACTATTTTTTTCTTATACTTCTTGTTATCTATCTATTTCGGGCTACAAAGTTACAGCAAATATTCGAGATAAGCTAACAAAATCGTATAAATATATTGTAATATCTGAGAAAAAACGCTCTTTTCTTGTGCTTTACGAAAATAAATTGTACCTTTGCAATATCTTTGAAAAAAGATAATCAGATGAAACATTAAAAACTAAACAAAAGAATTAATAACAATGGAACAGATTAAGAATGATCAGCTCACACTTGAGATTTCATCTCTCGGAGCAGAACTTCAGAGCATCAAGGATGCTAATGGTAATGAATATCTCTGGGATGGCGACGAGAAATACTGGAACCGCCACTCTCCTATCCTCTTCCCTATCGTATGCGGATTGTGGAAAGACACTTATCGCATAGAGGGCAAGGAGTATCACCTTCCTCGCCATGGTTTCGCACGCGATACAGAGTTCAAACTCGTTGGCAAGACTGCCGACCGCCTCACCTTCGCGCTCATCGACAACGAAGAGACTCAGAAGAACTATCCTTACCACTTCAACCTTGCCATCTCTTACCGCCTGCAGGGCAACGAGATTCATGTCATCTGGCACGTAGAGAATACCGACGACAAGGAAATCTTCTTCCAGATTGGCGGTCACCCAGCATTCATGGTTCCTGGCTGCAAGAAGGGCGAAGAAATGAAGGCTACCCTGAAACTCGACAACGAGGCTCCTGTTCGTCTCTATGGCAACGTAGGCGGATGCATCGACCGTCAGGCTAAGGAAACCGTAGAAACCGACAAGGGTATCTGGGAAGTAAACGAGGAGACTTTCGCAGAAGATGCTGTTATCTTCGACAAGAGTCAGGTTAAGCAGGTGAGCATTCTCAACGAGCAGGGCGAACCTCATGTAACCCTCGAGTTCAAGACTCCAGCCGTAGGTATCTGGAACCCAACAGGCAAGCACGCTCCATTCATCTGCATCGAGCCATGGTATGGTTTGAACGACTGGGCTGAATATGATGGCGAGTTTAAGGACAAGTATCTGATGAACCGTCTGCAGCCAGGTGCAAGTTTCATGAGTGAGTATATCATCAGAATTGAGAAATAATGGAAGAAAAAGACAATTTGCAACTCCCCGAGAACGCATTCCGCGAACTGAAAGACGGGGAGGAATATAAGCCGCTGATGTCGCCTGACAAGGTTTATCCTGAGGTGAACGGATGGTCAGTTACATGGGGAATCGTGATGGCAGTCATCTTCTCTGCCGCCGCAGCTTATCTGGGTTTGAAGGTGGGTCAGGTGTTCGAAGCAGCCATCCCAATCGCCATCATCGCCGTGGGCGTAAGTACCGCTACCAAGCGTAGCAAGGCGCTGGGCGAGAATGTCATCATCCAGAGCATCGGAGCCTGTTCGGGTGCTGTGGTGGCAGGAGCCATCTTTACCCTGCCAGCCATCTACATCCTGCAGGCTAAATATCCGGAGATGACAACTTCGTTTATGAAGATCTTCATGGCTTCGGCCTTGGGAGGAGTCTTGGGAATTCTGTTCCTCATTCCTTTCCGCAAGTACTTCGTAAGCGATATGCACGGCAAGTATCCGTTCCCTGAGGCTACGGCTACCACGCAGGTACTGGTGAGCGGAGCCAAGGGAGGCGACCAGGCTAAGCCGCTGCTCATAGCCGGACTGGTGGGTGGTCTTTACGACTTTATCGTAGCCAGCCTGGGATGGTGGAATGAGAATTTCACATCGCGTGTGGTAAGTCTGGGATGCGACCTGGCTGACAAGGCGAAGCTCGTGTTCAAGGTGAACACAGGTGCAGCCGTATTGGGTCTGGGTTACATCATCGGATTGAAATATGCCTTCTTCACCTGTCTGGGTTCGCTCGTAGTATGGTGGCTGATTGTTCCGGGCATGAGCGTTATCTTCCATGATAGCGTGCTGAGCGCCTGGGATCCTAGCATCGTGAAGACCGTGGGTGCGATGAGTCCGGAGGAAATCTTCCGTGCCTACGCCCGCAGCATCGGTATCGGCGGTATCGCCATGGCAGGTATCATCGGCATCATCAAGAGCTGGGGCATCATCAAGAGTGCCGTAGGTCTGGCTGCCACGGAGCTGAAGGGCAAGAGCGATGTGGATGAGAACGTGAAGCGTACCCAGCGCGACATCTCTTTCAAGATTATCGCTATCGGTTCGCTTGTTACCATCCTCGTAACCTTCCTCTTCTTCTGGTTTGGCGTGATGGAGGGCAACCTTCTCTTCGCCATTATCGCCATTCTGCTCGTGGCTGCCATCGCCTTCCTCTTTACTACCGTAGCGGCTAATGCCATCGCTATCGTGGGTTCAAACCCAGTTTCGGGAATGACCCTGATGACGCTCATCTTCGCCTCTGTGGTGATGGTGGCTGTCGGCCTGAAAGGTCCTGGCGGCATGCTGGCTGCCCTGATTATGGGTGGTGTGGTTTGTACAGCCCTCTCGGTAGCAGGTTCGTTTATTACCGACCTGAAGATTGGTTACTGGCTGGGAACAACTCCTAAGAAACAGGAGGGATGGAAATTCCTCGGTACCCTGGTGAGTGCGGCTACCGTGGGCGGCGTGATGATGCTGCTGAACGAGACTTACGGTTTCGCATCGGGTTCGCTTGCAGCTCCTCAGGCTAATGCGATGGCTGCGGTTATCGACCCTTTGATGAATGGCGTGGGAGCTCCTTGGGTGCTCTATGGCATCGGAGCCATGATAGCCATCGTGCTGACTTATTTCAAGATTCCTGCCCTGGCTTTCGCTCTGGGTATGTTTATTCCGCTGGAACTGAACGTTCCTCTGCTCGTGGGTGGAGCCATCAACTGGTATGTTACTTCACGCAGCAAGGATGCCAAGGTGAACAGCGAACGTGGTGAGAAGGGAACGCTCATCGCCAGCGGCTTCATCGCCGGTGGAGCCCTGATGGGTGTGGTTAGCGCCCTTCTGAAGTTTGGCGGCATCGAAGTAAGTATCGCCGACAGCTGGTGGGTTAATCCGATGTCTGAGGTTTGTTCGCTCCTGGCTTACATCTGCCTCATCGGTTTCTTTATCAGAGCCACAAAGAAATAAAGAATAGGCTTTTTACAAATAAGACAATCGCCTGGATGCATCTGAGCACCCAGGCGATTTTTTATTCTATCCGAATAGTTTTTCTATCCTACGATTCCGCAGCTACGAAATCCATCGGCTTGACGCCAAACTGCTTCTGGAAGCACTTGGCAAAATAGCTAGGACTGCTGAAACCTACCATATAGCTGATTTCGCTGATGCGGTAGTTTCCTTCTTTCAGGAGCTTTGCGCCCTTCTTCAGTTTCACGAGCTGGATCATCTCGTTTGGCGTAACATCGGCAAGACCGCGAATCTTATTAAAGAGCGAAGAGCGGCTCATGCCCATCTTCTCTGCAAGGAACGCCACGTTGAGCTCCGGATTCGCCACATTCTCTTCAATGATGCGAGACATTCGTTCCAGGAACGCATTATCAACCTGAGTTGGAGCAATCTCTGCTATCGGCTCAAGCGGAGTATGAGAGAACTTACTCCTCAACAGACGGCGCATCTCAAGAAGCTGTCTTACGCTTGCCTCAAGATACTTCATCGAGAACGGCTTTTCTATGTAGACATCGGCTCCACAGTTCATACTCTCCGTCTTCGCCGCATCATCGGTCTTTGCCGTAAGCATCACGAACGGCAGATGAGAATATTCAGAATTTTCACGCACCCTACGGCAGAACTCCGGACCGTCCATCTCCGGCATCATCCAGTCGCTTATGATGAGCGAAACCGGATGTTTCTCCAGTTTACGGAGCGCATCCTTTCCGTTGTCGGCGGTATAAACCGTATACATCTTTTCGAAATGAGCCTTCACAAACTGGCGCATGTCTTCATCGTCATCCACAATCAGCATCGCCGGTTTTGCCGGTTCACGAAGCGGACTAACAATAGCATCGCCTGCCTTTTGAGAACCTTGCTCAGCAGGAGTTTCATCTGTCAGCAGATTTTCCTCTGCGTCAACCTCTTCTTCCTTCACCATTTCGTCTGCCTTTTCTACCACAGCATCCACCTGGTTAAGCGGCAAGGTTACGATAAAGGTAGATCCCTTACCTACTGCAGATTCTACTTCAACCATACCATGATGAGCCTCAACGAGATTCTTCACGATGTTGAGACCGATTCCTGTTCCCGGTTTATTGTCGCGTGCCTGATAGAAGGCTCCGAAGATTTTCTCCTTTTCGTCAGGACTGATTCCCAATCCGTTGTCTTCCACCTCTATGCGGAAATGGGTTTCATTCTCCAGAAGGCGACAGGACAAGCGTACATAATCTCCGGTATATTTCAAGGCGTTGGTCATCAGATTGCTGATAACCTTGGTAATGGCCTCCTGATCTATCATCGCCACGAGCTCATCAGCTGGATAATCTACCTCAAAACGGATGCTTTTCTGCTCGAAGGTAGGAGCAAAGCGCTCTGCCACAGCATGCATCAGCTTCGAAATGTTGTTCAAACGGAAATGAACCTGCATGCCCTTCTGCTGCACTTTGTTGAAATCGAGCAGCTGATTGACGAGCAGGAGCAACCGCTGGGCATTACGGTCGATAACAGAAAGCGTCTGCGTGATAGTTTCACCATCGGCCAGTTTTCCGGAAACCTGTTTCCAATGCTCTTTCAGACTCTCCAAAGGTCCGATGATAAGCGTTACCGGCGTACGGATTTCATGGGCAATCATCGTGAAGAACTGCAGGCGGGCATCTCTCATCTCCTGATCCTGCTTGAGTTCCAACTGGTCGAGTTCTTCCTGATGACGGAGTTTCTCACGTTTCAACCGGCTCTGCATGAACCAGTAGATTGCGTAACCGATGAGCAGAAGATACAGAATCTTGGCTGGCAGAGACCACCAGAACGGCGGATGAACCACAATCTGGAGTCTTGCCTCATTCTTCGACCATACACCATCATTATTGGTTGCCTTAACCAAGAAGGTATAGGTTCCGGCAGGAAGATTGGTATAGTTGGCACGATGCTCGTGGGTATAAATCCAATCCTTGTCTACTCCCTCAAGTTTGTAAGCATACTGGTTCTTCTCAGGCGATACATAACTTAGGGCGGCAAACGAGATATTGATGGTATTCTCGTTATGAGACAGATTGAGTTCTGCTGCATGACTCAGAGATTTCTCCAGCTGGTCGCTCCCCGCCTCTATCGGCTGACCGAAGAGTTCTACCGAGGTGATTGCTACAGGAGGAGCTACCTGGTTGATCTTGACGAGATATGGATAAAAGCAGTTGAAACCTCTTGTAGAACCGAAATAGATTCTGCCATCAGAGGCCAGAAGTCCGGCGTTTGGCATAAACTGGTCACAGGTAAGTCCGTCATATTTATTGAACAGCTGGACAGGTTCACCCGGCGTATATTTCACAATACCCTTGCTGGTAGAAATCCACATTACTCCCTGCGAAATGACAAGACTCGCGAAATCCAGGCTAGGCGCCTCGATGGTGATGCGTCGGAATATACCTTTTGAAGGCAGAAATTCGCAAAGCCCATCGCCGGTTGCGGCATAGAGCTGCCCCTTTTCTCCAATAACCAGACAGTTTACCTGATCACTTACCAGCGAAGTAGAATCATTCTCAACATGCTTATACTGTTTCCAGGCATTATTCTTGTCCAAGCGCCACAAGCCACCTCCCTGGGTAGCAAACCATACGTTGCCCTGAGGATCTTCCTTGATATCGATGGTAAGCGACTTGAACGACTTGATTTTACTAAACTTCTGCTGCCCCTCATCGAAAAGGCTGGCTCCATCCATCGAAGCCGCCCACAGCCGGTTCTTCCGGTCACGATAAATACAATAGGCATTACTTCCCGAAACCATTCCATCGGTCTGGAAAATCTGCTGCGCTCCGGTAGCCATGTTCATTCTGATGACACCATTACCATAGGTTCCCACCCACAGATCATTACCATTGGCAAAGAGAGCATGAACATTATACTTGCCCATAGCCGCCTTGCCCGGATAAGAAACAAAACTGTTGGTCTGGGGATTGAAGCAGTCAAGTCCAGCATCATCGGTAGCTATCCAGATGCGATGCTGCTGGTCTTCGAAGAATCTTCCTACCACATTACCGCGCAATCCCCCCTGTCGAGCTGAGTAAGCACGGAAACGTTCTTCAACACTCGTAGAAGGAAGATAACTTACGCCACCATAGAAAGTAGTTACCCAGATGCCGCCTTCATTATCGCCAGCAATACCATAAACAAAACGCTCGTTGGTACTCCGGCTCGGATCGTTTACTTCCGACAGCATACTCCAAGAGCGGTTCTGGATGTCATACTGCACCAATCCATCATCGCTGGCTATGAGAATATACTTGTTGCCGTTGTTGTAAAGCTGGTGGATATGATGAACAGCATTACTCAAGGTTCCGCTGATGAGCTGTTCGGCACTACCATCTGCGTTGAGCTTGTAAAGTCCGTTTTCCCAGGTTCCGACATAAAGATTGCCATCGGGAGCAGCCAGCATCGCCATGCCGTGAAACATGGTTGCATCGCCCTTCAGAGGGAATGCTTCAAACTGGTCTGTCGACTTGTTGAGATGATAGATGCTGGCTTCACCATGGTTACAAAGCATCCATACCTGGTTGTTGGCATCAACCAGCGTACTTTGCACTTTACCCTGAATATTCTTCATTGGATACTGGTGCAGTTCGTGAGTTGTCCGATTGTATCTGAACACACCCTGTCCGTTGGTAGAAATCCAAATATTCTGATCGCCGTCAAGCGAAAAATTAAAGACAGGCGCCGTAATCTTATCACTCAGTTTCTGGAATCGGTCGGTTGCATTACAGAACAGATAGGCTCCATTATTGCAACCTACCAGCAGGCCTTCTTCGCAAGCAGTAAGGGCGCTCACAAACTGGTCTACAGTCGTAAAGGGATTATAATAGGTTTTGACATCGTATCCGTCAAAACGGCACAATCCGTTGTCTGTACCAAACCACATGTATCCCTTGGAACCCTGAACCACGCTACGCACAGCATTACTCGGCAAACCATCATCCATCGTGATAGAGCGCACCATAGGGTCGATAGGAGCCCATTGTGCACCCGAGTTGGTTTGCGTTACCGTATGTGGCTGCGCCTGAATATCCGTAGCCCCTTTCGAGACAAAAGCGGTCGGCACCTGCGCCTCAGCCCCTACAGGCATCATCATGCAGAGCACAGAAACCATTAGAGTAGATATCTTTCTCATTATATGGGTCTTTATTTTCTGTTGTTAGATAATTTAATGCCGCAAAATTACAAAAATATAACGAGAAATACAACAAAAAGAACAAAAAAAGCCCCGAAACAAGCAAATAGCTACTTTTTAATAGTAAGACTATCCGTTTGCTTCAGGGCAAAACTTAAATAATGATTCAAGTGAGAAGTTTCACTATCAACAGATTGAAACCTGAATTACTTGCTCTTTACATCACTCCATTTAGGCGGTTTCACACCCAGCAGATTCTTCACGAAGAAATCGTAACGCTTGTGCTCGCCATAGAGTTCGCCCATGGTATGATGGGCTCCAGGAATCACCACGAGTTCGAAATCCTTGTTCGCCTTTTCCAGCGCATTCACCACCTGATAGGTGCTCGAAGGATCTACGTTGTCATCTATCTCGCCTACCACCAGCATCAATGGGCGCTCCAGCTTGTGGGCATTCTCCACGTTGCTGCACTCCACGTAACTGGAATCGATAGGCCAGCTCATCCATTGCTCGTTCCACCAGATTTTATCCATCCGGTTGTCATGACAGCCGCAGGCACTATAGGCTGCCTTGTAAAAATCGCCATGCAGCAATACGGCTGTGGTACTCTCCTGTCCGCCTGCCGAACAGCCATAGATTGCCACATTATCAGCATCCATATAAGGATACCTCTTGGCTGCAGCCTTGATCCAGAGTTCACGGTCTGGGAATCCGGCATCCTTCAGATTCTTGTAGCAAACCTCCTCAAACTTCTTGCCGCGATAGGAAGTTCCCATCGCATCGAGCTGAACTACGATGAA
Source organism: Segatella copri (assembly GCF_026015465.1). GTDB lineage: Bacteria > Bacteroidota > Bacteroidia > Bacteroidales > Bacteroidaceae > Prevotella > Prevotella copri_E. The sequence goes on along the minus strand of NZ_JAPDUQ010000004.1, from coordinate 195,966 downwards.
ACCGAGTTCGGCAAGCGAAGTGGTGTACCAGTTGTATGGCATGAAACTCTTCGGAGTATAGGCATCGCCCGGACCCGAATAGATATACTCGATAACCGGATATTTCTTGTTCGGATCGAAATTGGTAGGGCGCTGGATGATGCCCCACATATCAGTCTTACCATCACGCCCCTTAGCCACAAATACCTCAGGAGCAACCCATCCGTGCTTCTTCAGCGTTGCAATATCAGCCGTCTCCAGAGTCTTGACGAGCTTACCGGTCTGCGCATCTCTGAGCACGGTAACAGGAGCAGCATCCACCTTAGAATAGGTATCCAGAAGATAACGGTAATCATAGGTATATTGGGCACTATGATTTCCCTCTTCAGGAGTGAGCGCCACCATATTCTTGCCGTCGATACCTATTTTATAATAATGCACCAGATATGGGTCCTCATTCTTGTTCACGCCACTAGCCGAGAAATAGATTTCTCCCTTCTCTTCATCCATACGCTGGATGCCGCGAACAAACCAGTCGCCCTTTGTAATCTGTCGGATAACCTTCGACTTCTGCACATCGTAGAGATAGAGATGATTCCAGTTGTCGCGCTCGCTCATCCAGAGCAGTTGCTTGCCATCCTTGATAAACTGACGCCACAGACGACCATAGTTCACAAAGGTATTGGCACGCTCCTCTACCACGGTACGAAGCTTGCCGGTTTCGGCATTCATCGCCAGCATCTGATAAAGATGATGCCCACGCTGGTTGTACTCCATCGTCACCTCCTTGCTGTCTGGTGTCCATTGCATCCACTCCAGTTCATACTGGTTTTCTATCTGATGCTTGTCAGCCTCCACCTTCTTTCCGGTAGCCACATCGATGATGACCGGATAGTGCTGTGGCAGGGCATCGCCCGGCTTGGCATACTCCTGCTTGTGGAGGATAGGCTGCAGCTGGTCGGCAGGCGAAGATTCTACGTAGTAGGCATAGCGTTTCTCTACCGGAACACGCTTGCATACGAAGATGTGCTTGCCGTCTGGACTCCATTGGATGCGGTTGCTGTAATAGCATCCGATGGTACCATCCTGAGTGAGGATTCGCTTGGCTTCGGTATAAGGTTTTCCTGCCTCATGAACCACCACGTTGTAACCTTCGATGTAGGCTTCCATCTTGCCGTCGGGCGAAAGTACCGGATAAGCCTCCTTCTCCTCATCTACCTCCATCCAATGGCGCTCATGGCGTCTGCCAAACTGAGGCTTATAAGGGCGGCGAGGCTTGATGCCCAGCGCCTTCTCCATCGCTTCCTGCGAATCATAAGTCTTCATCTCATCCTTGTCGGCATCATAGGATACAAACTTCTTGCCCTGAGGAGTAGAAATCTGATAATGCAGTACGTGGGTGGAATCGCACCAAGCCGATGAACGTGCCCAATAGAACACGGAATCGGCAGAGAACTGATGACGCAGCGCATAGGCTCTGTTGTAATCTTCTAATGTGCCCTGTGCTGAAGCTGTAGCTGCCGGCATCGCCAAAGCTGCGCTCAACAGCGAAAGAGCTAAAATCTGATTCTTCATTATATTTAAAATTTTACTTGTTGATTTCTTAAGTATCGAACTTTCGTATATGGGGAGTTAGAGAAGTTAAGGGAAGTCCAATCCTTACTTCACTCTTACCTCATAAGGGAAACGGCGGGAAGATGGATCGAGCGAATGATTCGAAGGAGCTCCCATCACCACGAGATAGAGCGCCTTGAGAAGCTGGGACTTTGGAGCCTGAAACGAAACCTTTCCATTCATCGCATCACCCATCTGACCATAGATGCATTCATCAGTATCGGCGGTTACTCCCACCAATCCATAACGATAACCGATGGTGCGTGCCATCTTGTCCTTGGAAGCCTTGAACGCCTTACCCTCAGCATCGAGTGCTCTGAAATCTACAGTAACCTTCTTGCCTGCCTTCGGGATTTCCAGTTTGATGGCGTTGAAACCATAGTTCTCTGGAACCGAAGCTGTATCCGGACGGAGATAACCGTTCTTCTGCTTCAGCATCCTGGTGTCGAAGGTGCAGGCATAAGGACGGGTCTCCTTACGGGCATAATTGAAATCGAAGTCCACGAGATGACGGTAGCAGTCGAACATTTCATCATTAAACTGCTTCTGACTCATCTTATACTTCCGCTTGTAGGTAACAACCGGGTCCTCTCCTACTTTTCCCTCCCGATAGAGCTGGGCGATGCTTTCCAAACCATGCTTCTCAGCCCACCACTCTATCACGTATGGCGAATGATAGATGTTGTCCAGATGCAGATAACCCTTATGGGTAAGCTGTCTGAAGGCATCAAAATGAAACTTCTCGTCCGTTAGCCAGTCGGGATTCACTCTCCAGAGCATCCATTGGGATGTCATCTCGAAGAAACCGCTACCACCCCAGGCTTCACCCGTTTTGTCTGCCATAATCTGAAGCTGGAAACTGTGTCCCAACTCGTGAGCCAGACAGTTGAGTTTTTGATCCTGAATACGGTTAGGCGTTACCCAAAGCGCCCCGATAAAGTCATCATAAGTTCCGCCGTAAGCGGTTCCTTCCAGCGAATAGTTCACCATCACCATCATTTTATACTGGTCGCAGATGCTTCCCGGCAGAGAGAATTTCAGGGTATCGCGAAAGAAACGGTAGAACCGTTCTACCTGAGTCTGAAGATTACCCAGGTCGAATTTCATCGGCTTACCTTCGAGCGAAGGAGGATTCTGCGGATTATCTCCGAATGGCTTTTCCCAGAAATACACGATATTCTGGGTCTGTGCACTATGTCGCCAGCACCATCTCTCATCATCCTTATTGAAATCATAGGGTTTCAGAGAGTCCGGTACGAAGATGAGTTTCTGTGATGCAGAAACAGGATTTACGGGTCTGGTGGCAGGAGCCTCAGATGGGTCCTGCTGTGCCAGGACTGCAGTAGCCCAAGGCAAGGTTGCCGCTGTGAGTATCAGCGATAAAAAGATTCGTTTCATTTCGGTTATGATTTTTGCGTTATTTATATTTTTGCGTTATTTATTATTTTCGTTATTGATATTTCGCCACAAAAGTACTGATAATCTTGCAAAAACGCTCACAATATCGTCTAAAATGATATAAATATCGTATCTTCTCAAAGAACATCTCAGAGATTTGTCAAAAATTACATCAAAATGATAGATTTGTGCAAAAAAACTTGGGAGATATTATAAAAAGTCGTATCTTTGCCAAAAGAAATCTATAAAAAGAAATGATTATGAGATTATCAGAAGAACGATATATTAGCTTACTTACCGACTTTGGTTTCAAACGTATATTTGGAACAAAGCCAAACAAAGACTTGCTCATCAACTTTCTGAATTCACTTTTTGATGGAGAGCAAGTCATTAAGGATGTTCGCTACCTTAATAGCGAGCACGTTGGTGATGTTTTCGCTGAGCGCAAAGCTATCTTTGACGTGTATTGTGAAAATGAGAAAGGAGAAAAGTTCATCGTTGAAATGCAGAACGCCTTTCAGAAATACTTCAAAGACCGTTCTCTCTTCTATTCTACATTTCCTATCAGAGAGCAAGCACCAAAAGGACAGGATTGGAATTTCAAGCTAGACCACGTTTATACAGTAGCATTGCTCAACTTTGATTTTAAGGAAGAAGCTTTCGACCAAAAAGAAATCAATCACGATGTTGGCCTGCTAGACAAAAAGACATTCAAGGTCTTTAACGACAAGCTTTCTTTCAAGTATATTGAGATTGCCAAATTCAACAAAAGCGAGACTGAGCTAGAAACTCTGTATGACAAATGGCTCTATGTTCTCAAGAATTTACCCAAGCTTGACAAACGACCGAAAGCTTTAAAAGAGAGAATTTTCACGAAATTGTTTGAAGAAGCTGAAATCGCTAAATTCAGTCAACAAGAATTACGAGAATACGAGGATAGTCTTAAGGCCTATCGAGACATAAAAAATTCAATCGATACTGCGAAGGAAGAAGGCAGAAAAGAAGGTAGAGAAGAAGGCAGAAAAGAAGGCAGAGAAGAAGGCAGAGAAGAAGGTGTTGCCAAAGAAAAGTTGGCCACCGCCAAGCGTCTTTTCGGCATGGGGTTCACACTAGAGCAAGTTGCCAAAGGTACAGGTCTTTCAATAGAAGATATAGAGAGACTTGTTTAAACAATAATAAAACAAGGAAACCATCTGATAGCATTAGTTCTACCGGATGGTTTTCTTTTTAATACGAAACCTCAATATTATATTTCTTTATTATTTTGATGAAAGAATGCTTTCTTTAGTATTCTTAAAAGGCTAAAACACATAGCTGATATGATGTGAGAAGACCAATCTATCGCCTTAAAGAATTAGATGTATGCGATTGCTGCCATATGCCAGCAAGGTTGTCGGCAATTGCCAGCAAGATTGCTGGCATATGGCAGCAATGTTTCCGGCATATGGCAGCAACTATACAAATCAAGAAGTTCAAGCCAAATAAACGTAGAAGTATAACTGTTTAAGTAATGAGTTATAGGGTATTAAGACAACACATCTTACGCTTCGGATGCGTACGTATTAAAAGAAGAAACGAGAGTGTTATCAACATAAGCAAAGAAACAAAAAAGTTCCGTTGCATTCTGCAAAACAACAGTTTTACGTCAGCAACGGAACTAACTATATTAACTATGCGAATTTCATCTTGATGGTAATAACAGCCTTATGCTGTTTACCATTCTTATTATAAACCATGGTTGGTTTGATGATATAAGTCTTGCCCTTTTCAGAAGCACCAGGCTTATGCCCCACAGTCAGGGCGTAGCCACCGGTATCATATTCGAAGTGAGATTTTCGTTCCGTCTCCCCAAACACCGGCAGAACCATCTTCTGCAATCCAGAAGCCGATTCCATTGGCAGAGTATGCATAAGATACTGAACCATCAGGGTTGGTCAAGCCCACAGCCACCTTGCCATCAGCAGGACCCGTAAAGCCCTCAGCTTTCACATCGCCAGCCTCCAATGTAGCACTTGCAATCTCAGAAGGCTGCAACTTGAATGCCTTTGCAATCTTCTCCATGACACCATTATTCAAGAGATTGAAGGTATGCAGAGGATAGCTTTCGCTGCTTGCGTCAAGACTTACCTCAAGTGAAGTCTCCAAATCAGTAGGGTCGCCTTCAGGTATCGTCACGTTGCCGAGCAAGTCTGTACCCGAGAACTTCACACGATAAGGCCATTGCTCATCATTGGTCTCATCATCATCCCAGGCATTACGATTATACTTATCAGGAGCAGCCAGTACACAGAGGTACAATCGCTCTGTATTGGCAGGAACTTCGTAGGTTGCTGTGCCCTTCTTGCCTGTATGCATCTCTCCATAATGAGACTTTCCATCCTTGGTGATTGCCACAAAACCATAACGATAATTCTTCTGAGTGTTGCTCTGTGAATTATACTTGGTCACATTACTTTTGGCATTACCATCTCCATCTACCACAGTACCAGGATCTGCAACTGCCAAAGCAGAACCAGGAGCTAACCCCTCAAGTGTAGCACTTACCTTGCCTGAAACAGGAACATTCAGCGGAATGAGATTGAAACCTGTTGTACCCGGACAGTTAGTATAAGCCACCTGATAATAACCATTGCTCTTATAAAGCTTGGTAGAGTAATTGATAGCCGCCTCCTTCTTATACTGATGCACAGCCTTGAAATCATAATCAGCACAATGAGCACTATACTCATACAAATCCTTGTAGAGGGCATCAAGACTATTGTTGCAATAGATGCGCATATAAGTCTGGAGAGGATCCTCAGGATATTTGCTTTCTTTCCAGATACGGGCGTATGATTCGATGCCATGCTTTTCAGTAAACCAATACTGGAACCAGTAGCTTGCGTAACGCATGAACTCATGGTTGAAGTGGCGATGATGATTCTTGAGCCAAACAGCATAATGAGCATCCTGGTCGAAACACTCGTTAGGATAATCCTGGAACGACTGCCACTGAGCACATTGTTCCCAATAAGCACAACCGCCAGCACCATTTTCACCAAATCCATAACGGAATCCAGCAGGCACAAGCTGAGAACCATCAGCTCTATCTATTGGCGTAGCCTCACCCGTGAAGAGCTTGTCGGCAGAAACCTGATATTGGAAAGAGTGCCCTATCTCATGACCGATGGTTGAACCAACCGGCTTGCAGGTAGATGGATTTACCCAAAGGGCACCTATCTTGTCATCATAGCCGGAACCAGTAGCAAGCCATTCTGTCTGATAAAGGAGATAAATCTGCATCTTATGATTATCAAGGACCGATTTTCCCTGTCCGACAGTTGCCATACCGAGTTTCTCTACATTGGTCTTATAGAACTGCTCAGCCTTCTGCAACAAGTCATCAATATCCACACGCAAAGCCTCCGGTACAGATTCTGCATTAGGATCATCTCCAAAGCCAGGCTCCCAGAACACAAAGAAGTGCTCACTCTGCTTCATTCTCCACCACGACCATCTGGCATCGCTGCGGAGCATGTAGTCAGGTCCCTTTTCAAATCCTTCATTCCATGTACCAGGACAATAGTACTTACCATAGTTGGCTATCTTTGATTTATTCATCAGCTTCACATCCGATGGTTTGGGATTTACAGGAGTATCAGTTTCCATGGAATCATTACCGGAACTGCAACTACAGAATGATAATAAAAAGAACATTGACAATACTGTCACTATCCCCGTTTTTAGTTTAATTTGTTTCATGATTTATGTTTAAGTTGATTTTGATTAAATACAGAGATCTAAAGAGTTGGAAAAAATATCGCCCAATAGCTTATGTGTTTTGCTATTGGGCGAATTATTCGTTATTTCAAAAGAATTGTATTACTGCTCAGCAGCCTCATCTGGTTCCATAGACCAGTATGGATTCTGGTACAATGAGGGTGTGTCATAAGTCTGAATAATAGTTGGCGCATAACAGCTGTTGTGCGGCCGAAGATACTGACTGTCTCAACAACATATCCTATCTCATCCAACAACATATCCTATCTCATCCAATAACAAGAAGAGGGTGAATCATAAACTTATGACACACCCTCTTAGTATAAGACCTAAGCAAAAGTTATATTTACAATAAACTCAACATACTTAGAAGGATCTTTCTTGCTAGCAAGAACACAGTGCACTTTGCCCGTTGTACCTGAAGCAATTTTTTCGTAACGTCCTATATTCAAACTACCGTCAACAGCTTGAACAAAGTACAGACATCCTGAGCCCCAATTTTGAATAGTACCATCCTTGGTGCACCAGAAGCCAATAACACCTGCATCTGTATTATAAGAAGCTGTGGTATTCCACGAATCGTCTGCATTTACCATGTACAATGCAATATCATTTTCTGTATTTGATACAGCATCATTCAATTCCTTAACAGTCATACCCAAACATGTAGTAATTGCATGTTCATAATCAGCATACTTCACCGAATAGGTATTATAATCACCTTCAGGAATTGTCACATTAGCCATGATAAGACTAGGATCAGTCACCATGATTGTAAAGTTAAATCTTACATAATCATCATAATCCTTTCCATTATTTATGGCAAAACCTACATTTGCAGAAATAGAAACACCTGCCGCAGAATTCTCTGGTACATCTATAACTAAGGCCTTATTAGCTTTGTCTAATTCTACACTTGCAACCTCAGAACTTTGGTCACAAATCAAACCATTGTTATCATAATACCAACCTGTAGAACCTTTGGTTGGAGCTGTTTTATTCCACTGACCAAGAGATGGGTTGATATTGTAGAATACAGCATTTCCACTTTCCAGAGCAGACATCAACTCGTCCACTGTCATTCCAAGCTTAGTTTGAATTGTCTCAGCATAATCAGACAAACGAATAGTCTTTGCCTCTACATGCCCCTTACGAAACTCAGCTGTGTATGCTATCGTTGCAGAAGCATCTGTACGCAAATATGGAGTTTCATTTTCTCCATATACATGCTTCTCGGTAGCATCCATTGGATCGTCGCTGCATGAGCCGAATGATACGGCCATGCAAGCTAACATTGTATATAAAAATATCTTTTTCATATTGTACTATTATTTTCAGTTTTTACTTTATCACTGTTTATTATCAGCATAACCAGGATTCTGTTTCAACTTAGGGTTGCCATCCAAAGCCGACTTTGGAATAGGGAATATATCCTTATGGCGATCGGTCTTATCAGGATTAGCATCCTTACAGAACCAAGACTTACCATTATAGACATTTTCCTTAGAACCCTTGATGTGGAAACGAATCAAATCTTGACGACGATGATGTTCTGCTACAAATTCCCAAGCCAACTCATCGAGCATTCCACCGAGTTCGATGTCTTGTCCACCTTCATTGGTAATAATCCATTTGTCAGCTTCGCCCATCTTACCTTGGTTTTCACGGTGTCCGTATGCATACACACTACCGCCTTTCAATTTCTCCACGGTCACCTTTGCCTTCTCTGGGGTGTTCAAGAAGTTACGCTCACGAACCTTGGTAACCAAATCTGCTGCAGTCTGCTCTGTTTCGCCCTTATAACCACCAAGACGAAGCAAGCACTCAGCCTTCATCATATAAGCATCAGCCAAGCGGAAGAATGGTACATCATCATATGAAGAACCATACTCACCACCCTTGATTTCATACTTCACTAAACGGTAGCTTTCGAAAGGATAACAACCAGGATTATCTATACTGTGTAACTCCTTAGTGTAAACCAAAGGTTCACCATCATAATAAATAGGAGCACCAGAAGCATCATACTGCTGACCACCAGTCCAACAATCCTTAAAACGAGAGTCATCCTTATCATAAGTATCAAGGAACTGAGGCATCACAGCAGCACCACCTGTTGCCCAACCATCAAAGCCCCAAGTTGCCTTACCAGCTACGTGCATCCACATATTTGCCATATAATTACCTGAAGCATACTTATTCTCGAATGGTATACCAAAGATTATCTCAGGAGAGCCCGAGATATCATCCATAAAGTTAGCAGAATATGCAGAAGCCAAAGAGAAAGGACCCTCTATTACCTGATTAAGTTCATCTATACACTTACCATACCAGCTATTGTCGGAATCATCCTGGAACCAAGCATTATGATTCAAGTACATTTTGGCCAAAATCATATGGATGGCATACTTGTTGAGCTTGCCCATCTCTATAGTTGTGCCACAATCGTCTGCAATCTCATTTAATTCCTTGACCAAGAAATCAAAGGTCTCCTGCGGCTTAGCTTGCTCTGGTAACCAACCATCAGGGTGCTCAAATTCTGTATCCAAAGGAATATTGCGGAACAAGTCAAAAAGTATATAGTAATACAAGGCACGATAGCCTCTCAACTGAGCCACCAACTTAGGATTCTCCTGAATCTGCTGATATCCCAACAACTTATTACAAGCATTGATACCTGCATAGTTACGAGTCCAAGTATCGTTAAAATGCGCAATCTGTGAATGGAACTCGTGCTTATGCATAGACACATAAAGATCTCCCCAACCAATACCAATGCGATAAGGAATACACCAAACATCAGAAGATTGGTCCATCATATCGGCATAACTATACCATCCCCAATATACATCACGCAAACTGCTATATACGGGACCGAACATAGCCATGATTTCCTCATTGGTAAACTCATGGTTTTCGGTAGCAATTGTATCATACAAATGCTCATCCAAATCGGTACATCCTGTAGTAGCCAATCCTGCTACTCCCAGCATTGTACTAAATAATATATTACGAAATTTAGTATTCATATCTATAACGCTTAAATTTGTTAGAATGTAAGATTGACTCCCAATGTAAAGGTACGAATAGACGGATACTTATCTCTCCAATCAATACCCGAAGCTTGCACATCACTATTAGTCAACTCAGGATCCAACCCCTTGTAACCTGTAATAGTAAACAAGTTTGTTCCTGAAAGATAAACACGTGCAGCTTTTACATACTTATTCTCCTTAAGAGGCACATTATAAGCCAAAGTTGCACTACTCAATTTCAAGAAATCACCATTCTCCAGATAGTAGCTGACAAAAGTCTGCTTTTGTGCAGAAGACAACTTATATCCACATCCGTAAGGCTCATCATTTGCCGACTTCAAGCGATTGTATGCTATAGAGTTATTTTCGTAGTAGCAACGAGCCTCGTTCAAGATTTTGAACCCGAACTGACCAGTGAACTGCAAAGACAAGTCGAAGTTCTTGTAACGGAATGCATTAGTCCATCCCATATACACCTTAGGAAGAGCATTGCCTAAATACTGACGATACTTGTCATTAGACAACATATTGTCTTTAAACTCCTCAGCCTCTCCTGTCTCAACATTCTCTATCATCCACAATCCATTCTCAGAAACGCCCACAGATTTCATTCCGTAGAAATTTCCAATAGACTTACCAACCTCCAATCGCTGTGTAGAAATAGAAATTGGCTCACCTAAATAAGCCTCATCACGCTGATTGGCTGTCTCATAAAGATCATTTGACAAACTGATCAACTTATTTGAGTTATGAGAAACTGTAACAGTTGTTTTATATTCAAAGTCTTTTGTCTGAACAGGAATTGCCGTAACAGAAGCCTCAATACCTTGGTTACGCATCTCACCCACATTGGCTAGAGTTTGCTTATAGTAGTTTGGTGGGGTTGGTACATCATACCACCAAAGCATATCCTTTGTGGTCTTTTTATAAACATCTATAGTACCACTCAATCGCTCACCCAAGATGCTCCAATCCAAACCTATGTTGAACTCTGTTGACTTTTCCCACTTCAAATCTGGATTTGGATTTGAGTTTACAATCAAACCAAGATTCCATTTGTTATTGTCGTAATAATAAGTAGGATTTATAGTGCTACTACCATATGTCCAACGAGTCAATGATTGATAAGGATCATTAGGAATTACACCTGTAACACCAAAACCAGCACGAAGTTTCAAGTTGTTCACCCACTTTACATCCTTCATAAACTTTTCATTACTGATAGTCCATCCAAGTGATGCAGAAGGGAAAGTTCCCCACTTATGATTGGCTCCAAACTTAGAAGAGCCTTCATGACGAACACTGACAAGAATATTGTATCTATCAGCATAGCCGTAACTGATACGTCCAAAGAAACCAATCAACTTCGACTCGCTCTTGTAGCTATTTAATCCCGCCTTACCATTCTTAAGAGCTGCACCGATATACATATTGTTATACTCGAACATATCGGTAGGAAAATCATAGTTGCTACCACTGAATCCATACCATGTGTCTTCTTGATAGCTGTAACCAGCAAGCGCATTAAAACGATGCTCGCCAAACTGATGGTTGAAATTGCTTGTCAACTCGAAATTATCGGTCTGACCTGTAGCATAGTTCTGAGAAGCATAACCAGTATGGTTTTCGGAAGCCTGACTATAATACTTAGAAGTATAATAAGTCTGATCATGATTATTGAAACGATCAGTAGAGAACATAGCCTTAGTCTGCCAGCCCTTAATTGGTTCGAAAGTAAGAGAGCCTGTATATCGAGTAGTTTCTGTTTTATACTGTCCCTTGTGCTCCTTGATGATTCCTAATGGGTTATAATAGTAGTTTACGCCAAAATTCTCGCAATAACTACCATCAGCATTATAGATTGGCTCAGTAGGATTACGGATAATAGCCTGACGATATAGCATCTGACCAGCAGCATCGATAGGACCATTCTCATGCCATGTTTTCAAAAGATTTACTTGAATCTTGACCATATCGTTAAGCATCCAATGGCTCAAGTCGAAACTTGCCTTCATATTTTCATTATAGGTATCCAAAAAGACACCCTCATCCTTACGATAAGTAAAATCTGCTGAATAAGTAGTAGTCTTGTTACCGCCATGAATTAACACATTATGATTATGGCTAAATGCTGTTCTAGTTATAGCATCCAACCAATCTGTATCATAACCTTTATCCGAAAAATCCGTCTTACCTTCGCGGATATCTGCTCCATCCATGAAATCAAGAGTCTTGGCAAAAGCTGACAAAGAAGCATAGCCAGAATAGCTTACTTCTGTCTTAGACTCACGCTGACCACCTTTAGTGGTAATGATGATAACACCATTAGCACCACGAGTACCATAGATAGCAGCAGCAGAAGCATCCTTCAAAACATCAATACTTGCAATATTCTCAGGAGCTACAGTACTAAGAGAGCCTTCAATACCATCTACAAGAACCAAAGGTGTGTTGCTACCATTCAAGGATATTACACCACGAAGACGGATAGTAGATTCTGCATTAGGGTCACCTGAACCATTGGCAATAGTCAAACCTGCAACCTTACCCTTAATTAATTCGGCAGCATCCTTTACTTTACCTGTTGTAAAGTCTTCCGCCTTAATACTGGTAATGGCTGAAGTAATATCACCCTTCTTCTGGGTACCATAACCGATAACGACTACTTCGTTCAAAGACTTCATGTCTTCCTGAAGTGTCACGTCACCGCCTTTGGTTTCCTGACTAATATATCCGATATAGGAGATTGTTAAGGTAGCGCCACGCTTTACTTTTAAGGTATAGTTACCATCAAGATCGGTAACTGTACCATTCTTGGCGTTGCCTTTTTCGATTACACTCGCACCAATGATGGCTTCACCATTGGCATCCTTTACTACACCCTTTATGGTAACTTCGTTCTGCTGAACATTTTCTACCTTTGGGCTTGATGAGGTCTCACTTGCTGCTAGAGTAGGTAATGCCCCCCCCCCACATGCAAGGACCAAACACGCGATGGCTTTTACATAAGCTTGACTATGTACAAAGCCTGAAATGTTTTGTGTCTGTCTCATTTCTATTGTTTGTTAGGTTGATAATTGTTTTTTAAAAATTTCGATTGCAAAGTAACAAAATATTTTGTATATTATGCTACATTATCGTCTAAAAAAGTGAAAATATCGTCCAAACCTGGCGATTTAGACGATATTTTCGTCTTTTAAGCCGATTTTGTTACTCTTAAATGTTGTTTATTCTAAATGATGTCTTTGTTGTCTTTAATGTTTTATTGTTTTGTTGTTTCTATATCTTCTTTATTGTTTCATCGCCTTCTTCAGTTTTCCCACAGCGGCATGAATCATGTCGTGGGTTCCACTTCCGTCGGTTACGTATTTCTGAACCATTCTGCCATAACTGATAGCTTCCTTGAGTTCCTCGCTGGTGTTGTCATCCGGCCAACCGGCACGGCGAAGCAGACCGGAAAGTTCTCGGAGGTCTTCCATCTCTGCAAGATTGCCAGGGCGCATCGTGTTGATGGCACGGTTCAGGATGGCAGTAGTACCTTCCAGTTCATCCTGGGTTACCTTCTTCTTGCCCTTTGACACCAGTTCCTGTGCCTGAGCCATCACCTTCTGCATGCGCTCATATCCGAACGGTGCCCATGGAGCATACTCCGGAACCTTCTGAGAGAGGGCATTCCACTTCTCCTGGTCTGCCTTACGCTCTGCGGCAAGATTCAGGAGAGAATTCAGTTCGGTGAAATCTATCTTCACCTTCTTGCTCTTCTTGCTCTTGGCATCGGTCAGATTGATGCGGTAGTAGTGGGTACTGTTAGCGTTGCGATAATAATCAGGCTGGAATTCCTTGCCATCCAGCTTCAGGGTAAGGAGATTGGCTCCTGCACCTGTGGTAACGCCGTTTGATTCGCCCACGGTGATATTACTCAATCGGGAGTCGATGTTCAGCGTAGCCTGGTTCCAGGTCTGTGCGCCTGTACCCGCCATCACCAATGGTCCGTACATCAGGGTTCCTACCCAGGATGTCTTCAGCGGAGTACCGTCCATACTTGCCACGTCGCTCGAAAGCTTGTCGGCACCATATTCGATATGCTTGCTGAACGGCATGTCGATTTCTACGACATCTCCCACCTTCCAGTGTTTCTGCTCCAGTTCTACATAGGTGCTAGGCTGATAGCTCTTTGCCACTTCCTTGCCGTTCACCTTGATGGAGAAACCTTGCGTAGCCCAGTATGGTACACGGAGTTTCAGGGTGAAATCGCCCTCGCCTTCCGTTATCTTGATGGCTGAATGCTGTGCCGGCCACAGGCAATCCTGCTTGATGGTCACACCCTTCTCCTTCCAGTGGAGGGTGGTTGGCATATAGAGACCTACCCAGAGGGTATGATCGTTGGCAAAATAAGCCGACTGCTGGTACTTTGTATGGTTTTCAGAACCTGTACCACCGCAGCAGGTGCTCTGAGGAGTCTCGTTGCCGAACGGCTTGGTGGCATTCAGACCTACTGCATACTGATAGCAGGTTTGATACTGGTCCGGATTGAGCGAACCGATAATCTGATTATACAGCGTGCGCTCGATATAGTCGAGATACTGCGCATTATCAGGGTTATAACAGTTCAGATCCTTGCTCAGTTTGACGAGGTTATACGCACAGCAGGTTTCATTGATATCCGGATAAGCCTCCGATTCGCCTTCCTGCAGTCCATTGGTTGCCATACTCAGTATCTGGGTATATGGCTGGCGGAACATCTCTCCGTTGCCTACACCACCCATCGCATACATATATCTGCCCTGCACCAGTCTCCAGAAGTTCTCAGCCAGATTGTAATAGTATGGCTTCTGATTGCTTTTGTAGCTGCGCAGCGCTCCGATAATCATCGGAATATGCTGGTTGGCATGGCGGGTACGGATGTCATCGATGTTCTTGCTCAGCGGATCATAGAACTTAGGCGCATCGAAACAGTTGGCTGCCTCGAGGAGCTTTGCCTTTTCATCCGGATTGGAAACCATCTCAGAAAGACGGGAGAGCGATTCGCTCATACCTCCCACCTCACCGGCGATGTACATGTCCCACATCTCGTAGCGGTTGCCCGGCTTGGCTCTGCGCTCATCCTGGGTGCCGTCCTGCTTTACATAAGTGCGGTAGTGCATGCGGTTCCATACCCAGAGTCCCATATCCTTGGCGATGAGGAGAGCCTTATCGCAGATTTCCTTATCATCAAAGTAGGTTGCGATGTCTATCAGACCGGCAAGTTGCTTGTGTACGCTGTAATAAGGTGCCCAAACCCAATCGGAGTTGTTGTAGGCACGATACATTTCTATCAGGGCGCAATGCTGAGCCGGAATAGCGTTGATGTAACCGTAGCCATAAAGTTCAGGGTGCTTCTTATACTCATCAAAAGCAGCCCAGGTGCCCTTCATCTCTCTGAGTTCTGCCTCAGGAGCGAAATCACGAGCCTCCCAGTTGCGCTTCAGTTCCTTATTATATACGAAGGTCTTCTCCTGACACTCTCGCAACTCATTCACCATTCGGGTGATGTTCTTGCGGAGGATTGCTTTCTGCTCTGGGTTGGTTGCCACGGCGTATGCCTGTGCGATAGCCGACATATAGTGACCAGATCCATGACCCTTGAGCTTGGTGTCTGGCGAATCCCAGCCATCGCTCTTAGTATAACCCTCGGTACTGAGTCCATAGGTATCGCGATAGTTGTAGAGTTGTTGAGTAACATCCCAGGAACAGATCTCACGGAGTGCCTCATCACGGTTGTGGGTGAGTCGGTTGTCACCATCTATGCTCACATCAGCGAGTGAGAAGGTATGAGCCACTTCCTTTCCTGGAGTCTGATAGCCTTCAGCCACCACCTTGATTTGTGCCTTGACAGGATAACCATTGTCGGTAGTCTCATCACCAATCACAAAACCACCTATCTCATATTGGCTCCCGGCAGGATGTTTCTGCGCATCAGCCTCAGCCTGCTCATCAGCAAGCGGAGAGTTAGCCCAGCGTACCTGCCGGTATTCTGAGTAACCATCAGAATAGGTTACCCATACGAGATTAGGAAGTCGGGGAACTGTGCCCACCGGACAATCTACTGATATTGCCACCACCTTAGAGATGGTGCGATAAACAGTGGCTGCCGTTGTCATGGATGGCAAACTGGCTACACCTATCAATAATGTAAACTGCTTTAAATCCATATCTTCTAGGTTTATTATTGTTTCATTTATTTTTCTGGCTGCAAAATAACAGAAAAAATCAACGAAGTCCTAAAAATATCGTACATAAAGATACAATTATCGTCTAACAGGATACTTGTGATACGATATTTTCATCATTTTGGACTTTCTTTGCATTACATAAACAATTCTATTCGTAAATTTGCAGCAGAAATAAAAACTTGTGGCAATCCGGTAATACAGGCATTGCCACCAAGCGAACAACAAAACGGACAAAACAACAATAAACCTAGAAAGTTATGGTTAAGAAACTCTTTTTCATCGCCACCTTATTATATATAGGGGCAACAGTATCGGCAGAGAACTATCTGGTGAAATCACCAGATGGTAAAATCGTAGCAGAACTCAACACCAACAAGTCTCTCTCTCTTCAATTTAAATACAATGGCTCCATTCTTTTACAGGAGTCTTCAATAGGTGTAACGCTGAACGATGGAATGGACATGGGTAAGAATCCGAAGGTAGCAAGTCACAAGCTTAGCAACCATAAGGAAACCATCCATGCGCCATTCTATCGTCAGCAAAACTTTTGAAACAGCATATCAGGAACTGAATCTGAAACTGAAGAATGGTTTCGGCATCATCCTGAGAGCTTACGATGAGGGAGTGGCTTACCGATTCTATACCCAGCGAAAAGGCAAGACCATCATACTGAATGAAACCGCCGCCTACCAGTTTGGCAAGGACAAGAAAGCATGGTTGCCATACACTACGACACCAGAAAAGCCTTTTGCCATGGCTTTCCAGAATATCTATCACGAAACACGGCTCGATACCGCTAAGCAGGATTTGGCTTTTCTCCCGGCAACCATAGATTGCGGAAAGGCGAAAGTCACTATCCTGGAGAGCGACCTGGAGAAGTATCCGAGCATGTGGCTGAAGGCTAACAGCAGCGAACAGGATAAAGAGAAGGGAATTCTGAGAGCCGCCTTCGCTCCCTACCCTAAGGAGATGGCTTACTATCCCTGGCGCCACATGAGCCATGTAAAGAGCACCTGCGATTATATCGCTACCAGCACCGGCAAGCGCAATTATCCTTGGCGTATCTTCGCCATCACAGAACACGATACCCAGATGCCAACCAACAACCTGGTGTACGCCCTGGCTGCTCCCAACAAGATAGGCGATACTTCCTGGATCAAACCGGGCAAGGTGGCCTGGGACTGGTGGAACGACTGGAATCTGAAAGGTGTGGATTTCAAGGCAGGCATCAACTTCGATACTTACAAATATTACATAGATTTTGCTCATAAGCACGGTTTGGAATACATCGTCCTTGATGAAGGATGGTACAACTCGAAAGAGGGAAGCATTCTGAAACCAATAGACGATATCCAGTTGCCTAAGCTCATAGAATATGGTAAGAGCAAGGGCGTGGATATCGTGCTCTGGGCAGTCTTCAACGTGATGGACGAGAACCTGGAAACCATCTGCAAGACCTATGCCGATATGGGCATCAAGGGTTTCAAGGTGGATTTTATGGACCGCGACGACCAGACCGCCATCGAAATGGTGGAACGTCTGGCTGCCTGCACCGCCAAGCATCATCTCATCCTCGACCTGCACGGCATCTACAAGCCACACGGCCTGAACCGCACCTATCCTAACATCCTCAACTACGAGAGTGTCTTCGGTATGGAAGAATGCCGCTGGACGGAAGCAAAGAATGATATGCCGCTCTACGATGTCACCTTCCCATACATCAGAATGATGGCAGGACAGGTGGATTTCACACCGGGAGCGATGAGAAACGGAACCCGCGACAACTGGAAGGCAATCTACACCAAACCGATTTCGATGGGTACCCGATGCCACCAGGCTGCCTGCTACATCGTACAGGACAGTCCGTTTACGATGCTCGCCGACACTCCTACCAACTATGAGGCGGATGAGCCATACACCCGATACATCGCTTCATTGCCTGTAGTTTTCGACAAGACCATCGTGCCACAAGGCGAAATCGGAAAGTATATCGTTACCGCCAGAAAGAAGGGCAACGACTGGTATGTTGGCGGTCAGAGCAACTGGGATGAGCGCACGCTCACCCTGAAGTTTGATTTCCTCGCGGATGGAGATTACGAAGCAATCGTATTGAAGGATGGCATCAATGCCAACCACGATGCCGAGGATTACAAGATAGAGAAATCTGTCATCAATCAGAAATCAGAAATGAAGATTCAACTTGCTTCTGGCGGTGGATTCGTCATCAAGGTTATCAAGAAATAAAAAAGCATTTAGAAAAAAAAAGTTCATATGGTTAGTAAAAATATAATTGTAACACTATTCGTAACAGCAGCTGCGGCAGCGCCTCAAACGGGGGCTGCCCAGAAAGCTGCTTACAACACTCCGGGAACCGGCAACCCTATCCTGCCAGGCTACTTTGCCGACCCAACCATCAAGAAGTTTGGTGACACCTATTATATATATGCTACTACCGATGGTAGCGGAGCCGGTTTCGGACCGGCACAGCTCTGGTGCAGCAAGGATTTCAAGAACTGGACCTTGATGCCGATGAACTGGCCAGACAGCCACTGGATCTGGGCACCCGATGTAATGCAGAACGAAGCCGACGGCAAGTATTACTATCTCTACTGCCAGCCTTGCAAGCTCCATCTGGGTGTGGGCGATACACCTCGCGGTCCTTGGAAGAATGTGCTGGGCGAGAGCGAAGCCGTACTGGTGGAAGACAGATTCGTAAAGAATGCCATCACCCTGGATGGTCAGACCTTCCGAGATGATGATGGTTCGGTCTATATGTATTGGGGCACCTGGGGCATCTACAAAGGCTTCGGTTGCGGAGCAGGTAAGCTGAATCCTGACATGAAATCATTCTCCGAGACCAAACTCATCCCTAACACCGAGATTACTCACTTCTTTGAGGCTCCATTCGTATTCAAGCGCAATGGCATCTACTACTTCCTCTATTCTTGCGAACACTGCGAGGATGCTAGCTATCGTGTAGACTATGCCACTGCGCAGCATCCACTGGGTCCTTACACCTACCATGGCACTATCCTCAAGACCAATGCCGACGGAACCGTTCATGGTCCAGGACACAACAGCGTGCTCCAGGAAGGTGACAACTACTACATCGTATATCATCGCCACGACAATCCACATTCCAATCGTGGATTCCATCGTCAGGTGGCAGTCGATAAACTCGAATTCAATGCAGACGGTACCATCAAGGAGGTCATTCCAACCCACGAAGGTCTCGATCTGAAACCGGAGATGAAGGTGGCAAAGAACCTCGCCTTCGGTGCCAAGGTTACAGCTTCCTCTTATTACGACAACGATTTCCGTCCGGAATATGCGGTTGATGACAACAACGGCACACTCTGGCGCCCTCGCACCACCGGACCGGCTTGGATCCAAATTGACCTGGGCAAGAAGCAGAGCATCAAGAGCATCTGGACTCAGTTTGAATACGGAACACAGTTCTATCAGTATCTCATCGAGACATCGAATGACGGCAAGCACTGGCAGACCTTCTCCGACAAGCGAAAGAACCGTCTGGCTGGTTCGCCGATGGTAGATTTCGGAAATGCCAAGGCACAGTACATCCGTCTCACCTATACCGGCGGACAGAAGAACGGTTTCGGTGGCGCCATCTGGAACATCAAGGTTTACGGTTCTGTAGAAGATTCAGCCCCACAGCAGTGGCTCGGTCTGACAGCAGCTGATTTCGATGGCACTACCTGGCATAACAACGAGGGAATGCTCGCCGGCAAGTTTTCGCTCCTTCAAGGCACCGCCCTCAGAGAGCGTATGGCTGGCAAAGATGTCATCACCCTGCAACCGGGCACCCAGCTGGTGATGATTCATCCACAGCTCGGCAAGACACGCAAGCATACCCTCACCGCCCAAGCTTTCGACAACGGAAGCTGGCATCAGATAGATGAAAACGATCCTCGTCTGAATCTTTCTAAAGGAAAACTTGAAATTCGTGCAGACGAAAAACAATTTTCCATCACCAATCTCCGTTACTATAACTGGGAACAGGAGGCTGCAGAAAAGGCTTTCGATGCCCAGAGCAACATCGTGCGTGAGGCTGTAGCCGATAAGAACAGTCAGGGACTGGTGGTAGATATCAGCGCTGACTACTACAACGAGGGCGATACTGTGCCTTACATCAAGAACGGCAGCCCGCTGGACGTTCACCTCAAGGGCGAGTTTGAGACACAGCACGATACAGCAGCCATCATCAAGACCATAGAGGGCAAGAAGGCATTCGCCTTTACCGGCAAGGAGAGTTACAGAAGCAACTTCATGCTCCCAGCTACTATCCGCGACAACGCTCCATACACCATCGAGGCATGGATTCTGAATCCGGAGATTGCCGAGAATGAATGCGTAGCCGATTTCACCTCTTCTCACGATGAACTGGAGAAGCTGATGCTGGTAAACGGCACCGAACCACGCTGCGGTGTGATGAACCACTACGGATGGTATGAGGATGCCGGCTACAAGGAGATGAAGACCCTGGAAGGCAAGTGGCAGCACGTATATGTCTGCTTCGATGGCAGAATCGAGAGCATCTACATCAACGACAAGCTCATCAGTCAGAAGGATATCCAGCTCCTCGTCAAGCCTTCGCAGTTTATGCTTCTGGGTAAGAATGCCGAAGAGGCATGGCCTTTCTCAGGCTATCTGCACTCATTGAAACTCTGGGATGAATACATTCCTTACAAAAAACCAAACAAAATAAACTAGCAATACATGAAGAAGATTTTAGTAACATCAGCCTTAGCGGCATTGGCATTGATGCCTGCTTCGGCACAGAAAGTGAACAAGAGCTCGGGTGGTTATCCTATCACTCCGGTGCCTTTCACATCAGTAAAGGTTTGGAACAATACGTTCTGGGGACAGCGTATCGAGACCTCTCGCAAGGTAACCATCCCGTTGGCTTTCAGCAAGTGCGAATCAGAAGGCAGATACAAGAACTTTGAGCGCGCTGCACATCCTAGCGATAGTTACGATGTGGGCAAGTTGATGCCTTACAGCTTCGACGATACCGACCCATACAAGACTATCGAGGGCGCTAGCTACGTGCTCCAGACTTATCCAGACCAGAAGCTAAAGGCTTATATCGACAGTGTGCTCGACATCATCGCTCCGGCTCAGGAGGCTGACGGATATCTCTATACCGCCCGTACACAGAACCCGAAGCATCCTCACTTCTGGGCAGGCGACAAGCGCTGGAGCATGGAGGAAGACTTGAGCCATGAGCTCTACAACCTCGGTCACATGGTGGAGGGTGCCGTGGCTCACTGGCAGGCTACAGGTAGCCGCAAGTTCCTCGATATCGCCATCCGCTATGCCGACTGCGTGGTTAAGGAGGTAGGTCCTAACCCAGGACAGGCTTGCGTGGTACCGGGACATCAGATTGCCGAAATGGCGCTCTGCAAGCTCTATCTCGCTACAGGCAACAAGAAATATCTCGAAGAGGCTAAGTTCTTCCTCGACTACCGTGGAAAGACATCTATCAAACAGGAATATTCTCAGAGCCACAAACCGGTTTTGGAACAGGACGAGGCTGTAGGTCATGCCGTTCGTGCTACCTATATGTATGCTGGTATGGCAGATGTAGCTGCCCTCACCGGCGATACCGCCTATATCCACGCCATCGACCGTATCTGGGACAACATCGTGAGCAAGAAGCTCTACATCACCGGAGGAATCGGAGCCACCAACAATGGCGAGGCTTTCGGTAAGAACTACGAGTTGCCTAACATGAGTGCCTACTGCGAAACCTGCGCAGCTATCGGCAATGTTTATGTCAACTACCGTCTCTTCCTCCTCCATGGCGAGAGCAAATATTACGATGTATTGGAGCGTACCCTCTACAATGGTCTCATCAGTGGTGTGAGCATGGACGGCGGCGGTTTCTTCTACCCTAACCCATTGGAGAGCATGGGT
Organism: Segatella copri; assembly: GCF_026015465.1. Lineage (GTDB taxonomy): Bacteria > Bacteroidota > Bacteroidia > Bacteroidales > Bacteroidaceae > Prevotella > Prevotella copri_E. Next base: position 174,032 of record NZ_JAPDUQ010000004.1, on the reverse strand, counting down.
CAGCACCAGCGTCAGGCTTGGTTCGGCTGTGCCTGCTGCCCTAGCAACATCTGCCGTTTCCTACCATCCCTCCCGGGCTATGTATATGCCGTAAAGGATAAGAATGTATATGTCAACCTCTTCCTCAGCAACTCTTCTTCTCTGAAAGTAGCCGGCAAGAAGGTTTCTCTGAGCCAGGATACACAGTACCCTTGGAACGGAGATATCGCCATCAAGGTGGATGACAACAAGGCAGATCAGTTCGGTATGAAGATCCGCATCCCTGGATGGGTGAAGGGTCAGCCTGTACCATCCGATCTTTACTACTACAGCGACGGCAAGCGACTGGGCTATACCATCACCGTAAACGGCAAGAAGGTAGTAGCCCAGGTAACAGAGGATGGCTATTATACCATTAACCGCAAGTGGAAGAAGGGCGATGTGGTTCGCGTTCACTTCGATATGGAGGCGCGCACCGTACGTGCCAACAACAAGGTAGAGGCCGACCGTGGCTGCATCAGCATCGAGCGTGGTCCTATTGTATATTGTGCAGAGTGGCCAGACAACAAGGGCTTCGACATCATGAGCATCCTGGAGAACCGCGAACCTCAGTTCGCTGAGGGCAAGCTCTCGTACGATGGTTTCATCGCCCCTAAATATAAGAATGTACTGACACTCTACAAGGGTCAGAATATGGAGACCTTGACCGAGAACGTGCAGACTCTCGCCTACGACAAGAGCGGCAAGCTGAGTACCAAGGACCAGACCCTGACTCTCATCCCATACTTCGCCTGGGCTCATCGTGGCAACGGCAACATGAAGGTATGGTTGCCACAGGATGTCAAGGCAGCAAAGCCATCAGCTCCTGCAACTCTCGCAGCACAGGCTAAGGTAGAATTCTCATCTCCAGTGCCTGCCAAGAGCAGCATTACCGACGGACTGGTTCCTGCCGATGAGAACGACCGTTCTATCCCATACATCCACTGGTGGCCAAAGAAGAACACCACAGAGTGGATTACCTACACCTTCCCTGAGAGCAAGGAAATCAAGACCAGCACCGTATATTGGTACGACGACCAGCCATGGGGCGGTTGCAAGGTACCAGACAGCTGGAAACTCTACTATCAGGACGAGGCAGGCAACTGGAAGGAAGTTCCAGGAGCCGATGCTTATCCATGCAAGCGTGGTGTAGCCTGCATCGTGAATTTCGACCCAGTGAAGACCAAGGCAGTTAAGCTCGAACTGAAGCAGCCAGAAACTCATTCCTGCGGTTTGTTTGAGTGGAGCGTGAAGTAACAAGATTTATTTTTAAATATTTTTCTTTCAAGAATTGCCATATTGCCATATCAGCCAGTAATCTCTCTGATTACAAAGCTGTTAAGGGTATGGCAATTCTTTATTTTTAGGGGTTATCTGCCATATATTGCCATGAACAATCTTTATTCATAACTTCGCCATCGATGCGGAAGAAATTTCGTCCCGACGTAGCATCTGATACATCGCGACGTAACAACAACTGCGTCACGACGCAGCATCAGATACGTCGCGACGAAAATGAGGGTACTAATTCTCACAATAACAATATATGGCAATTCCGGCGCTTTTCCGAGAATTGCCATACGTACTTTTACGTTGAGTATCAACCATTTACACATACAATATGGCAATATGGCAATTAAAACAACGCATTCAAACTTTTTTTTATTTTTTCTTCACCAGTCTAATGACATACCCAGACCAAAGGCACCATACGGCAAGTATTCCCATCACGAAGATAAATATATATGTAGCAATACTACCTATGAAGATTCTACCGCTATGAGCCTCCAGAGCCACATTCCATAATGACATGGGCAGTTGGTTCATATAAGCGGGTTGTGGCGCAAAGTCGGTTCCTTCATTATACTCAGCAATGACAGGCGTATCAGAGAAATCCTGGCTCATACCTGCTATCGCCTTTTTTCCGAATGGTGCGCCAGCGTTCTTTAAAGCAGCTTTCCCGGTAGAATAATCAACGGTTGTCCCCTTTACTCTATCCCAAACAAAGAGACCACTAAACGAACCGCAATACCATTTACCATCTTTGTTTTGCTGAAGGACATTCAATCCCATAACACTGACTGGTGGAGTATTGGGGATTGACTCCAACTTTCCTGTCTGGAAATTCACGGAAAAGAAACCATCCGAAGTTGACAAGAGCCAGTCACCGAACTTTTCATCATAACGCACCACACGGAGTTTGTCATTCCAAGGGTTCTTGCTATGAAGCGTCGTCCCAGGAATAGACGGCATCTTGTTCAACACCAAGGCTATCATCACAGGTGGACGAAGGCACCAACCTGTCAGGGCTATCAACAAAGTAAGCATGATGGTGTATCGGCCTATTTTGTCATGCCATTGTAGCGAAAAGCGAAGCAACCTCTTCTGTTTAGGCTTTAACCAGAAGATAAGACCTGAGATGCAGAGCAACACCAGGATGATGGCAATGCCATCTACGATGAGTTTACCAATGCTGCCAAACAACTCTCCACTGTGAAGCAGCCATATCGTACGAAAGACTGTAACCTTCCCATCATACTCCTTTGGCATAGGCAATTCTATCCGGTGGAAGTTCTGATAAGGTGGCAAGGAAACATAAGCATAGGAACGGCTGAGAACCAAAAGCGTATCTCCATGAGCAGAAATGTCGCTCAACTTCTCTTCCGGCTCTGTTGGAAGAGTTACGCTTTTCCATATTTTGTGACTCCCCAACCGGTAGAGTGAAAATGGAGATACCGACCAGACAGAACCATCATCCGTTCTGATAACATTTCTTATCTGTCGGCAGTCTGCTCCTGCTGGAATCCCCTTATTAAAGTCCTTGAATGTGGATGCTGTAGAATCCGTTTGCCAGATTCCCCCGTTTCCATACATCAATATGGCATCATCCAAAGCAAGCGTTCCCCTCAGCAACCCGCCATTCCAATTCTTAAATTCATAGCGACTTGGCAGATATTTCCTGCTCACGTCCACATCTTTGATAAGCGAACGGTGGTTGAGCAAAATACCCGACAAGCAGAACATCAGCATGAAAAAGCTCATACCGATACCTAACCATTTATGTTGTTTTCTCCAAGTTATTTTCTTATTTAGCATATTCATAATCATTATTACTATCTTAAATCAGGCTGCAAAGGTACATATTTCTAAGAAGGTATGCAATACCTAAAAATAATGAAAATGAGGATGCTGGCAGTTTTTTCCCTAAAAATATTTGGTAATTTCAAATTTTCGCCTTATCTTTGCACCCAATATCAGAAAATTCTCGGGGTTGACTGGATTTGACGGCGAGATGAAATGGTACGTAAGCATGCGGAGGCTCGTTGGCTACCTCCTAAATCCTAGTGAACAAAAAATTAATTGGCGAAAATAACTACGCTCTCGCTGCCTAGTCGAAGTATAGTAAACTAGCTTTATTCCAGCACAGGGTGCTGGAACGAGACATCGCTCAACGGATGTTGTTCCGAATCTTGTTGATCAAGCGGTGCAGGTAAATCGGAAATAGTTCATGTACGCCTCGTTGCATGGATGAATTTTTAGAGGATAAGGGTATGATTGGTGGTCCAGGTCCTGTCATGCCTCGAAAACCGAAGGCTGGAATAAGCATGTAGAAAGCGTATGGTTTCCTTGTGCGGACGAGGGTTCGAATCCCTCCAGCTCCACCCTATTTGATAGAAACAAAAAGAGGGTGTGTCATAAGTCTATGGCGCACCCGTAACTACTCAGCACCCCTATAGAAAACTTCTCGTTAATAAAGCATAAACTTGATTTTGCTTATTTTCATCATCATTACAAACTCTTTAATGATTGAGTGGGTGAGGACGTAGGTTGTTTAAAACAGCTCATTTTGCGAGTTCTTTTTCGGTGATGCTGCCAGCAAGTCTCCTTTGGCTATTATCGCCCTTCAACAATTTATCTGGCAGGAGATACGTTTTTGCATTTTCCACAAGTCAAAAGTCTGCGTTAAGGGATGTAAATCGTGATTTTGCCATGTGGATAAAAATGCTTATCTTTGCACCAAAAACAATGGCAAACGACTGTACTGACATAGATATTGTTTTGCGCCAGATAAACCAGCGTCTGCGCAAGCTTGAGAAGTCCGACTCCGAGAAGACAGAGGAGATCGGACGCCTCAATCGTGTCATTAACCAGAAGGACGTAGAGATACATAATCTAAAGACAGAACTTGCCGTTGCTAAAGAGCGCATCAAGGAACTCGAGGAAGCTGCTGACGATACGTCAAGTACACCAGGGAAGCCCGAGAAAAACAGCAGCAACAGTAGTATCCCTCCATCCCAAGAAAGTATCGCTTCTCGTGAGCAGCGCAGGACAAAGTCTCTTCGCAAGCCAAGCGGAAAGCCGAGCGGTGGACAGCCTGGCCACAAGGGGCACACACTACAGACTGTTGCAGAACCAGACGTAATTGTAAAGCACGAACCAGTCTATTGTAAATGCTGTGGTCGGCTCTTGATTGATATACCATGCCAGAAGATCCGTAAGACACAGATTGTTGATATCAAGGTGGTCGTAGAGACCTGTGAGGAACAGTATTACGAGAAGGTCTGTGAATGCGGTTGCGTAAACAACTGCGAAGCTCCCAACTGTCGTATCAAGTATGGTGACAACCTCCGTGCACTGGTGACATACCTCAATGTAGTGCAGTGTATTCCGTTCAAAAGGATTGCAGAACTTATATCCGACCTGTCCGGCCAGAATATAAGTGAGGGAACAGTGCAGAACATACTCAAAGAGAATAGCGGCAAGGCAGATAGTGCATACGAGGAAATACGCAAGAGGCTGGAAACAGCGTCTGTCGTAGGAGCCGATGAAACAGGTGCTGCGGTAGGAAAGCATCTGCATTGGAACTGGATATTCCAGAACGACCTGCTTACATACGTGTTCCAGTCAGAATCGCGAGGTCAGAAGGCCATAGATTCCAAGTTTCCAAAGGGACTTCCCTATTCGACACTTGTGACAGACAGACACCAGAGCTACTTCAAGATGAATGTTAAGGATCATCAGGTCTGTCTGGCTCATCTCCTTAGGAATGCAGAGTATCTGAACGAATTGGATTCAAACCAGGACTGGGCACGGAGATTCATCCAACTGATAGAACACTCTATAAATCTCAGAAGAGAGGGCAACATTACCTCTAGAAAGATAAAAGTACTGAAGACTAAGATGAAGAACCTCTTGGGTGAAAGCCTCACGCATTTAGATAACGAGTTTGAGAAATTCAAGAGAGGTATCCTTAAGGTCAAAGACTACCTGTTCACCTTTCTCTCCAATCCAAGTGTGCCATACGATAACAATGCCAGTGAGCGGGGAGTTAGGAAAATCAAGATAAAACAGAAAGTCAGTGGTTGCTTCCGAACAGACGGCGGTGCCGATGATTTTGCCAAGCTGCACTCCATCGCTGAAACTGCTATGAAGAACGGAAATTCGAAATTCAATGCAATTCTTGCTGTAGTACAACAGTAAGACGATTACTCATGCCCATAGGGGGTGCTGAGTAGTTACGCGCACCCTCTTTTATGTTATTTATTGCATAATCCTAGAAGTATCGTAGCCTATTCCAAAAAGGGAATCATATTATATCGTCTGCAAATTTTACTTTTTCCGATCTTCTCTATTATAAACAGGCAAGAAGTTCACAAAAGGGCATAGTTATCCCTGACGATAAAACAACCAAAATTGAGTTTTATCATTTTATACCCAAATATTTCTTCAAATTGAATCCCATTCCGAACAATCCTAGATCCATATAAACCTTGTCCATTCCAAAATGCCTGAATCGCTTATAATGCATATCCGCCTTCATCTGCCCAAATACAGCTTCCGGCTCTATCGGTCGCTGGCTTCTGTGTTTCAAGCCCTCTTCAGACGTTAGTAGCAGGAAGGCTTCCTTTTTATATGCATTCAGTTTATGGTTGACATATATGGTTCTGTTGCCTTTGGATTTCTTGCAGAGACTTCCAAGCGGACATCCATCACATCGTTGTGCTCTATATAATGTAATGACAGACACATAGCCGGAGTCACTTTTCGTTTGCCGTTGTCCACAAGGTTCCATGTGTTGTCCCATGGGGCAGACATAATAGTCATCATCCCTGTTGTAGTAGAAGTTCGCTTGGTTGAAGGCATCCTCCTTGAAAGGCTTATGCTGTTCCTTGTGAAACCAGTTGTACTTTACATAACCCATCATTTCTTCCATCTCTAGGTACTCGTAGTTCTCCTCCGAGCCATACCCTGAGTCTGCGGTGACGCTCTTGGATTGCTTTCCATATCTTTTCTTGTACTTATCCAAAAAAGGCTTGAAGGTCAGGGTGTCTGTTGGATTGGGATAAAGGGCGAAATTCGTCCAATATTGATTCTCTGTCGCAATTTGAAGGTTATAGGCAGGCTTTGTCTGCCCATTGTTCATGGCATCTTCCTTGAGGCGCATGAAGGTCGCATCGGGATCAGTCTTGGAGTAACTGTTTCTCTCGCCCAGTATATCCAGTGATTTTTCATACTCGCACAGTTTGTCCGAGGCTTTGAACAAGTGATCTATCTGAGTATTTAGCTTTTGCTTCTCTCTTCCTGTAAGCTTTGCCTTAGGAAGGTTCTTAGCTTGCCTCTCACACAAACGTGCACTTCTCTCTACATCCTTGGCGGAAGTGGCTGGCTCGCTGTCTTCTTCCTTAATGTCACTCCCGCCATTCAGGCGAATTTGTTCTTTTATCTGAGCCAATGCAGCAGAGGTCTTTTCCAAGAGCTTAGCCCTGTTCTTTTCCACAGTCTTCTTCCATACAAACGTGTACTTGTTTGCTTTCGACTCTATCTTAGTGCCATCAACATATTGTTCCTCCAGACTAATCACGCCCTTTTCAACCAATATGGAGACGACTGCATCAAAATAAAAGTCGATGCATTTAATCATATGATTGGATCTAAAGCGGTTGATTGTTGCGAAAGATAATTGCTTACCTCCACAAATCCACATATAGCGAACATCGTATTTAAGTGCGTCCGCTATGCCACGACAGGAATAAACGCCATTGATATAGGCAAAAACAACTAAACTTAGAAGCATCTTCGGACTGTAAGGAGGAGCACCAATCCCATCATAGGTATCCATGAGAGGGTTGATGTCCATACTGCGAACAATACGATCCACCATACGAACTTTGCTGTCTTTTGGCACATAATCATCGAAAGAGTTAGGAAAAAAGCTCAATTCGTGCCGAGTTTCAGATTTTATTTGTATCTTTGCCATACTTAAAGAAGTTTTCTGCAAAGATACAAATCTTTTGCGGAAAGGCAAAGCCCGAGCTTGTGAAAGTTTGGGCTTTGTTGTAAATAAAAATGTTTTTTAAAGATTTCGTATCTGTGAAAAGGCAAAAAATAAAAAGGGGTGCGTCACAGACTTATGACACACCCTCTTTTATTTTGCTGTTATTGTTTTCTCAAACTTTCACGATACTTCAGAGGTGACATGTGCAGATGCTCTCTTACATATTTACCGAAGAATGAGGTATTGGAGAAGCCCAGTATACCTGAAATCTCCTTGATTATTTTCGTTGTAGAACGGAGATAATAGGTGATATCAGCAAGCGTATACTCTGTAATCCACTCAATGGCTGTCTTGCCGGAATGGCGCTTGCAGATGATGGAGAGATATTTTGGCGTGATGCAAAGCTGCTGCGCAAAATATTCTACAGGCTGATGCTTGATTTCGCTCTGCTGCAACATCTCCAGAAACTTATCAAAGAAATCGCTGGCACTGGTTCCCAAAGTTTCTTTCGGGAGATCTGTCAGCAAAAGATTGCTCACGGCAAGGAGAGCACTCTTCAAGAGCGTCTCCACAATCTCACGGCGATATGGTTTCCACGAACTGCGGTCGTTGAACTTAGGATCCAGACAGAGGCGCACCAAGTCGGTAAACTTAGAATAGAATACCATATCCACCTCGTTCATCTTCAACACCGAAACCTTGCTCACATACATGGCACGGTTCCATACCGAGATATGAGAACGAAGAATACCAAGCAAGCCGTGATTGCTGACACACATGGCTGTGCATGCAAAATCTTCCGACACCTCTTTGATGTCGAGAATAGAGTTAGGCGGACTGATAAATATATCGCCCTTCTCCACGGTGAATTCCCGCCCGTTGAGTTCAGCTCTCAGGCTGCCTCTCTGACAGGATGCAATCATGTTCATCTGGAATCTCATAGGGTCGGGGTTCTGCAACACCTTGACATTATCTATAATCAAGATGTCCTCATCCAGATAGCTCGCACTGATTTCTGCACTCTGTGCAAACTCACCTTCTTCGATACGCTGCCTGACGTCCTTCTGTTCTTTCATTAATATGATTTTTAAATTTCTTCACTCTTCGTTCTTCACTCTTCCCTATCAAAAAGCCTCTCTGTATTTATTTTCGTCCTTATCCTCCAACATTGAGAGATAACTCTGATAGCGGCTAGCTGCAATATAATGTTCCTCAACCGCCTTGATTACCGCGCACCCCGGTTCGTGGGTATGGGTACAGTCAGAGAACTTACAATCCTGAGAGAACTTGAAAATTTCCTTAAAATAGCTGGTCAGCTCTTCCTTTTCGATATCAAAGGTACCAAAACCCTTGATGCCCGGAGTATCAATGAGATAACCACCTTCCGGCAGTTCCAGCATCTCACTGAAGGTTGTGGTATGCATTCCGCTATTATGCGCCTCGCTGATTTCTGCGGTACGCTGCTCTGCATCAGGAATGAGCTGGTTGATGAGGGTTGACTTTCCTACCCCGCTGTTGCCGCTCAACAAAGATTTCTTATCCTTGATAAGAGGTCGCAACAGTTCAACTCCTTCACCTGTAGCTGCCGACAATTCGATACATTTATATCCGATGGTCTCATAGAGCGTGCACATCATCTTCTCGTAATGCAATTCTTCTTCTGAAAGTATGTCACTTTTATTAAAGATGATGATAACAGGCACTCTATAGGCCTCAGCGCCAGCCAGGAATCGGTCGATGAAGGTAGTAGATGTCTGCGGATAATTCACCGTTACCACAAGCAGCGCCTGGTCTACATTAGCAGCCAGAATATGACTCTGCTTACTGAGGTTAGGTGATTTACGAATGATATAGTTTTGGCGGTCTTCGATAGAAGAGATAAATGCCGTACCCTCCTGGTTGGTAATAAGCTGCACATAATCACCTACAGCCACAGGATTGGTGCTGCGGATGCCCTTCAATCTGAAATTGCCCTTGATTTTACTTTCAATCAGCTGGCCATCGTCTGTCTTGACGGTGTACCAGCTGCCTGTATTTTTAATAACGAGTCCTCTCATTATCACTTATTAAATAATGTAAGTCCAGAATGATTTAGACTGTCATGATTTCCTTCTCCTTCTCGTCCATCAGATTTTCGAGCTGCTTGATGTACTTGTCGTGGAGTTTCTGCAAATCGTTCTCAGCATCCTTCTCCAAGTCTTCAGAAAGTCCATCCTTGATAGCTTTCTTCAACTTCTCCTTGATTTCCTGGCGCACGTTGCGCACCTCAATCTTAGCACGCTCAGCAATCTTGTTACACTGCTTTACGAGTTCCTTACGGCGCTCACCTGTTGGCTGAGGAATACCCAGACGTACGATTTCGCCATTGTTCTCAGGAGTGATACCTACACCACTATCCATAATAGCCTTTTCGATATCCTTGATAGCCTTTTTGTCCCAAGGGCGGATAGCGATAGTACGGGCATCAGGGGTTGTAACTGTAGCTACCTGATTCAGAGGAACCATACTGCCATAACTATTTACACGCACACCATCGAGGATGGCTACATTAGCACGACCAGCACGAACATGAGAGAGTTCCTCTGCGAGATACATTGCTGCCATCTCCATACGCTCTGCTGCAGAATTCAAAGTTTCTTTAACGTCTATCATAATTATATGTTTTTATTTTATTAATTCTAATCTTTTCAATTCTTCGCCCACATAGTTGGTGAGTTCTACAAACTGCTGGATAGTGAGCTGCTCAGGACGCTTGGTCATGATGTCGGCGGTATAGAAATCCTCGCGTGGGGTTACACCCGGGAACATCTGCTTGAGGCTTACACGGAGCATCTTGCGACGCTGGTTGAAGACTGTCTTTACCAGACGCTTAAACAGTTTTTCATCACAGCCAAGGTCAGTCACCTTGTTACGAGTCATACGGATTACCGCACTCTTTACCTTTGGTGGTGGGTTGAACACATTCTCATCTACCGTAAAGAGATATTCCACATCATACCATGCCTGGATGAGCACACTGAGGATACCATAGGCTTTGTTGCCTGGTTCTGATGCCATACGCAATGCCACCTCGCGCTGAATCATTCCGGTACAGCAAGGAATGAGATCCTTGTAATCGAGCATCTTGAAGAATATCTGCGATGAGATATCGTATGGATAATTACCTGTCAGTACAAACTGCTTTCCATCGAATATCTGGTTCAAATCCATTCTCAGGAAGTCTTCACCGATAATATTATCCTTGAGTGTCGGGAAATTCTCATGAAGATACGCCACCGACTCCGAGTCGATTTCCACTGCCTTGACGGGTCTTAGTTTCTCTACGAGATATTGGGTAAGAACGCCCATACCTGGTCCGATTTCGAGAACAGGTATATCCGGGCAGGCATCCACCGTATCGGCGATGCGCTTTGCTATATTGAGGTCGGTCAAGAAGTGCTGACCGAGATTCTTCTTAGGCTTTACAGCTTTCATATCTTATCTTTATATTATATATTTTGCAAAAATACGATTATTTTTTGAGAATCCACACGAAGTATGCGATTTTTTTTATCTTTTTGGGTAAAAAAGGGAAAGAGCCACTTGTTTCTTAAAAAAAAGGCTATACTTTTAGCCATAAATGGCGCCCAAGCGTTTATTTATGCTAAAAATATGCAGATTCGAACGATATTGTCAATAAAAGTATTATCTTTGCATCTAATTATGGATATAAAGAAGATAGCAAACAACATATGGAAGGTGGCTTTGTCGCTCATTCTGGGTGGCGCCATCCTTTATTGGATGTATCGCGGATTCGACTTCAAGCAAGTAGAAGATGTTCTGCTTCACAAGATGAGTTGGACCTGGATGCTGCTGTCGTTCCCTTTTGGCATCTCTGCCCAGGTGTTCAGAGGATGGAGATGGAAACAGTCGCTGGAACCATTAGGCGAGAAGGCCCGCTCCAGTATCAGCGTCTACTCCATCTTCCTGTCCTATGCTCTGAGTCTTGTAATTCCTCGTGCGGGCGAGTTTGCCAGATGCGGCGTATTGAAGAAATGGGATGATGTTTCGTTTCCGAAAGCCTTGGGTACCGTCGTTACAGAAAGAGCCATCGATTCACTCCTCGTGCTGTTGATTACGGCGCTGGTCTTTGTAATGCAGATTCCGGTATTTCTCAATTTCTTTGAGAAAACAGGTACGAGCATGGACAGTTTACTCTGTCAGTTTACAGCCACAGGTTACATAGTGACAGCTATCTGTGGCATAGCAGTACTCATCCTTGCTCACTATCTGCTCAAGCGACTCGCTATATATAATAAGGTGAAAGCAACACTGGGAGGACTCTGGCAAGGTATCATCTCGCTGAAAGGTGTCAGGAATGTACCGCTCTACATCACCCTTACACTGGGTATCTGGTTGAGTTATTTCTTCCACTACTATCTCACCTTCCAATGCTTCGAAGCAACCTCCCATCTCAATCTGATGTGCGGTCTGGTGACATTCATCGTGGGCAGCATAGCGGTCATCGTACCAACTCCTAACGGAGCCGGACCTTGGCATTTTGCCGTCAAGACAATGCTCATTCTCTATGGCATTCAGGCAAACGATGCCCTCTTCTTCGTTCTCATCGTACACTCCGTGCAAACCCTGCTTGTAGTCCTTTTGGGAATCTATGCCTGGATAGCACTGGCGTTTACCGGGAAAGTGAAGAGTGAAGAGTAAGGAGTGAAGAATCCTCTTGCTTTAGGGCGTATGCCCAACTTAACATTGAACATTTAACATTAAAATAAAAATATTATGGCTGACATTAAGAATTTGAACCCAGTTGAAATCTGGCGTAACTTTGACAAATTAACACAAGTTCCACGTCCATCAGGACATTTGGAAAAGATTCAGGCTTATTTGCTCGATTGGGCAAAAGAAGCAGGTGTAGAGGCTTTCCAAGACCCAGCAGGCAACATCGTGATGCGCAAACCTGCTACTCCAGGTATGGAGAACCGCAAAGGTGTTATTATGCAGGCGCACATGGACATGGTTCCTCAGAAAGCACCAGACAGCAAGCATAATTTCGAAACAGACCCTATCGAAACCATCATCGATGGCGACTGGGTACGTGCTAATCATACAACACTCGGTAGCGACGACGGACTTGGCGTAGCTACAATCATGGCTGTAATGGAATCAAAAGATTTGCAGCATGGTCCTATCGAGGGCTTGATTACCGCCGACGAAGAGACAGGCATGTATGGTGCCAACGATCTCCCAGCAGGCGAACTGAACGGCGACATTCTCTTGAACTTCGATACCGAGGTTTGGGGTGAGTTCGTTATCGGTAGCGCTGGCGGTATCGACATCACAGCAACTCTCGACTATAAAGAGGTAGAAACCGACAAGGAAGATGCTGCCGTTAAGGTAACCCTCAAGGGATTGAAGGGCGGTCACTCCGGTATCGAGATCAACGAAGGCAGAGCGAATGCCAACAAGTGCATGGTTCGTTTCGTGCGTGAAGCTATTTCAGAACTCGATGCCCGTCTAGCTTCATGGCAGGGCGGCAACATGCGCAATGCCATCCCATTCCAGGCTGAGGTTGTTCTGACCCTGCCTAAGGAGAACATTGAAGCTTTGAATGACCTGGTAGCAGACTGGAAGGACGAAATCTGTGATGAGTTCGAAGGCATTGAAACAACAGAGAACATCGAGTTCTTCGCTGAGAATATAGAGACTCCTAAGATGCAGGTTCCTGCCGAAATTCAGGATAACCTTGTAGATGCAATCTACGCTTGCCACGATGGCGTATTGCGTATGGCTCCATCTATGCCTGAAATCGTAGAGACCTCTTCAAACCTCGCAATCGTTGAGATTGGTGAGGGCAAGGCTGCCATCAAGATTCTGGCCCGTTCCAGCCACGAATACTACAAGATGTATCTTGCCACAATGGTAGAGAGCTGTTTCAACATGGCAGGCATGAAGGTTGAATTCAGCGGCAGCTATATGGGATGGAACCCTAACCCTAAGAGCGACATTCTGGAACACGTATTGAAGGTTTACAAAGAGCAGAACGGCACAGACGGTAAGGTACAGGCAGTTCACGCAGGTCTGGAGTGCTCTATCATCCTGAGCAAGTATCCTAACCTCGATGTCGTATCATTCGGTCCTACTCTTCTTAGTCCTCACACAGCCAATGAACGTTGCCAGATCAGTTGCGTAGCTCCTTTCTGGAACCTCGTCAAGCAGCTCCTGACAGAGATTCCTGCAAAGTAAAAAAATGGGGAACGAAATTACAAAAAGATTAAAAAAGAAAGCCGAGAGTGAAAATTCTCGGCTTTTTTGTTCCAGTTTTCAAAAGAAATCATTACCTTTGCAGTCGATTTCGCAAGTCTTGTAAAATCTCTGTAGCAGATCATACAAATTCACTTGCATAAGTTTCATTAAAATAACACCAAAATGGACGATTATCACGCGGAGAACAATAATGAATTGTAAGGCGTGGAGATTCAGCAACGACGAAGCCTTTCTGTAGGCTGTACCCAAGCGCTAGTCTCCATACCCCAAACTTTTATTATGTGGAGATTAGCAAACTATGAAGACTTATTGGAATATAGACAAGAATCTGACTGTACTCAATGAGTGGCAGCCAAACTGCTGGATACAGGTAACATGTCCAACTGATGAAGACCAGCGCTTGCTGGAAGAAGAATTCAAGATCCCTGATTATTTCCTCTCGGATATCAGCGATACCGATGAGCGTGCCCGCTATGAATATGACGATGGCTGGATGCTCATCATCCTCCGTATCCCTTATGTCAAGGAAATACGCAGCCGTACCCCATACACCACCGTGCCTCTGGGTATCATCCATAAGCGCGATGTTACCATCACCGTATGCTATTATGAAACCAATATGATGATTGATTTCGTAAGCTACCAGCAGAAGCGCAGCGAGGGGTTCACCGACTATGTAGACATGACCTTCCGTCTCTTCCTTTCATCAGCGGTTTGGTATCTGAAGCGATTGAAACAGATCAATTCGCTCATAGAAAAGGCAAAACGAAACCTCGATCATGGTGTGAACAATGAGAGTCTGATTGGCCTGAGCCGCCTGCAGGACTCCCTTACCTACTTCATCACCTCTATCCGAGGCAACGAGAATCTCCTGTCTAAGTTGAAGTTCAAGCTGCAGGTGGACGAACTTGATGCCGACCTCATCGAAGACGTAAACATCGAGATGACACAGGCACGCGAAACTACAAGCATCTACTCCGACATTCTGGAGTCGACGATGGATACCTATTCGAGCATCATCAACAACAACATGAATACCACGATGCGTACCCTGACCAGTATCAGTATCGTCATGATGTTGCCTACGCTGATTTCCTCATTGTTCGGTATGAACTTAATCAACGGTATGGAAGACAGCCATTACGGATTTGCCATTGCCCTAGTTATCTCCGTGCTCGTTTCTGCACTTTCATGGGGTTTCCTCAGATACAAGCGCCTGCTCTAAGCATATACCACTCTGATATGCATTAAGTAACCCGAAAGAGCACATAAAACGATGATTTGCAAGAAAAAGACAGTAACTACTCAGCACCCCCTATGGGCATGAGTAATCGTCTTACTGTTGTACTACAGCAAGAATTGCATTGAATTTCGAATTTCCGTTCTTCATAGCAGTTTCAGCGATGGAGTGCAGCTTGGCAAAATCATCGGCACCGCCGTCTGTTCGGAAGCAACCACTGACTTTCTGTTTTATCTTGATTTTCCTAACTCCCCGCTCACTGGCATTGTTATCGTATGGCACACTTGGATTGGAGAGAAAGGTGAACAGGTAGTCTTTGACCTTAAGGATACCTCTCTTGAATTTCTCAAACTCGTTATCTAAATGCGTGAGGCTTTCACCCAAGAGGTTCTTCATCTTAGTCTTCAGTACTTTTATCTTTCTAGAGGTAATGTTGCCCTCTCTTCTGAGATTTATAGAGTGTTCTATCAGTTGGATGAATCTCCGTGCCCAGTCCTGGTTTGAATCCAATTCGTTCAGATACTCTGCATTCCTAAGGAGATGAGCCAGACAGACCTGATGATCCTTAACATTCATCTTGAAGTAGCTCTGGTGTCTGTCTGTCACAAGTGTCGAATAGGGAAGTCCCTTTGGAAACTTGGAATCTATGGCCTTCTGACCTCGCGATTCTGACTGGAACACGTATGTAAGCAGGTCGTTCTGGAATATCCAGTTCCAATGCAGATGCTTTCCTACCGCAGCACCTGTTTCATCGGCTCCTACGACAGACGCTGTTTCCAGCCTCTTGCGTATTTCCTCGTATGCACTATCTGCCTTGCCGCTATTCTCTTTGAGTATGTTCTGCACTGTTCCCTCACTTATATTCTGGCCGGACAGGTCGGATATAAGTTCTGCAATCCTTTTGAACGGAATACACTGCACTACATTGAGGTATGTCACCAGTGCACGGAGGTTGTCACCATACTTGATACGACAGTTGGGAGCTTCGCAGTTGTTTACGCAACCGCATTCACAGACCTTCTCGTAATACTGTTCCTCACAGGTCTCTACGACCACCTTGATATCAACAATCTGTGTCTTACGGATCTTCTGGCATGGTATATCAATCAAGAGCCGACCACAGCATTTACAATAGACTGGTTCGTGCTTTACAATTACGTCTGGTTCTGCAACAGTCTGTAGTGTGTGCCCCTTGTGGCCAGGCTGTCCACCGCTCGGCTTTCCGCTTGGCTTGCGAAGAGACTTTGTCCTGCGCTGCTCACGGGAAGCGATACTTTCTTGGGATGGAGGGATACTACTGTTGCTGCTGTTTTTCTCGGGCTTCCCTGGTGTACTTGACGTATCGTCAGCAGCTTCCTCGAGTTCCTTGATGCGCTCTTTAGCAACGGCAAGTTCTGTCTTTAGATTATGTATCTCTACGTCCTTCTGGTTAATGACACGATTGAGGCGTCCGATCTCCTCTGTCTTCTCGGAGTCGGACTTCTCAAGCTTGCGCAGACGCTGGTTTATCTGGCGCAAAACAATATCTATGTCAGTACAGTCGTTTGCCATTGTTTTTGGTGCAAAGATAAGCATTTTTATCCACATGGCAAAATCACGATTTACATCCCTTAACGCAGACTTTTGACTTGTGGAAAATGCAAAAACGTATCTCCTGCCAGATAAATTGTTGAAGGGCGATAATAGCCAAAGGAGACTTGCTGGCAGCATCACCGAAAAAGAACTCGCAAAATGAGCTGTTTTAAACAACCTACGTCCTCACCCACTCAATCATTAAAGAGTTTGTAATGATGATGAAAATAAGCAAAATCAAGTTTATGCTTTATTAACGAGAAGTTTTCTATAGGGGTGCTGAGTAGTTACAAAAGACAAATATAAATACAAAAAAAATTAAAAAATCGAATATCATGGCATGATATTCGATTTTTTTTTTTAAGTTTGCAACTTATTAATAATATAATTTTGTATGGGGTCGAATTGCGGATAAGCGACTATCGGCCCAAGAAACTCGAATCATAAACTAAACAAAGTGACATGATGGACTCTCAAGAAAAAGCTCTGTTGCAGCAGAGCACCCTGGAAGACCCTGCCAAGAAGGCTTATGCCACCAAGCAGGAAGTGCTCGAAAGAGTAAAGGAAATCGCTCATAGCAGCGAAAATCCAAACAAGGAGGAACTCGACCTACTCAAGACTACTTTCTACAAGATTCATCTCGCAGAAAGAGACGCACAGATGAAAGAGTATCTCGCAAAAGGCGGTGACCCAGAGAAGTATATCCTTCTACCGGATGACACCGAAGAAGCCTTCAAGGCTGAGATGCAACTCATCAAGGAGAAAAGAGCCAAGATCTTCCTGGCACAAGAAGAAGAAAAACAAGATAATCTCCGCAAAAAAGAGGAAATTATCGAAAAGATAAAGGCCATGACCACCTCACCGGAGGAGGCCAACAAATCATATCAGGACTTCAAGGCCTTGCAGCAGGAATGGAAGGAAATCAAAAACATCCCTGCAGACAAGGCAAACGAGGTATGGAAGAACTATCAGCTCTATGTAGAGCAGTTCTACGACATGCTCAAGTTGAACAGCGAAGCTCGCGAATATGACTTCAAGAAGAATCTTGAAGCCAAGACCCAACTCTGCGCGGCTGCAGAGAAACTCAATGAAGAAGAGGATGTTATTTCTGCCTTCCACCAGCTTCAGGACCTCCACCAGCAATATCGTGAGATTGGTCCTGTTGCCAAGGAGTTGAGAGAGCAGATTTGGGAACGTTTCAAGGCTGCTAGCACTGTTATCAACAAGAAGCACCAGCAGCACTTCGAAGACCTGCGTGCCAAGGAAGAGGAAAACCTCGCCAAGAA
This sequence comes from Segatella copri, assembly GCF_026015465.1. Lineage (GTDB taxonomy): Bacteria > Bacteroidota > Bacteroidia > Bacteroidales > Bacteroidaceae > Prevotella > Prevotella copri_E. The sequence continues at coordinate 156,379 of NZ_JAPDUQ010000004.1, read as the reverse complement.
AACTTCCCTCTGCGAAAAGGTAGAGGCTGCCAACCAAGGAGAATACAAGACTGCCAAGGACTGGGAAAAGGTTACCCAGGAAATCATAGAGATTCAGAAAGAGTGGCGCACTATCGGTTTTGCCCCTCAGAAAATGAACGTCAAAATTTTTGAGCGTTTCCGCATCGCCAACGATGAATTCTTCAACAAGAAGGCTGAATTCTTCAAAGGACTGAAAGATACCTACTCTACCAATCTCGAAAAGAAACAGCAACTCGTAAACAAGGCAAAGGAACTGGCTGACAGTACAGACTGGAAGAAAACTGGCGACAAACTCATCGCTCTCCAGAAAGAATGGAAGAAGGTGGGTACCGTACCTCATAAACAAGGCGAATTGCTCTGGAAGGAATTTCTGGATACCTGCAACAAGTTCTTCGAAGCCCGCAACAAGCAGAATGCCGGTTCACGCAGCGAGGAACATGCCAATCTGGACAAGAAGCGTAACATTATTGCCCAGCTCAAGGAACTTGTAGTTGCAGAGATTACCGACAATGATTTTCAGAAGAAACTCAAGGATTTTGCCAAGCAATACAGTGCTATCGGACACGTTCCTTTCAAAGAGAAAGACAAGGTCTACAAAGAGTATCATGAGGCTATCGATGCAGCCTATGAGAAACTTCACGCCACCAATGCCAAGCGCCACTTTGACAACTTCAAGAACAACTTGAAGAATGTTGCCAAGGAAGGCGGCAATGCACTCGGCAATGAGCGTGGCAAACTCTTGCGCCGCTACGACCAGTTGCGCAGCGAGATTACTACGTACGAGAACAACCTCGGTTTCTTCAACACAGCCAGTAAAAAGGGCAATAGTCTGGTAGAAGAAATGAACCGTAAGATTGAGAAACTCAAGGCTGACCTTGATATGGTAAAGCAGAAAATCAAGGCTATTGATGCCGAGAAAAAATAAACACAATACCCCCAGGCGAAAGCTTTGGGGGGTATTGTTATGAATACTCCATAAAATAGAATTTCTATAAACAAAAAAAACATCTTTCATTACTGAAAGATGCCTTGCCGCATAAGTTGGGATACCCGGACTCGAACCAGGAATGACAGGACCAGAATCTGTAGTGTTACCATTACACCATATCCCAAACTTTAAAATAGAACTTTTTGATAGTTGGGATACCCGGACTCGAACCAGGAATGACAGGACCAGAATCTGTAGTGTTACCATTACACCATATCCCAATATCAGCAAACGAGATGTTCCTTTCTCAATTGCGAGTGCAAAGGTACTAGTTTTTTTTGAACCTACAAAATTTTTCGGCACTTTTTTCTAAAAAAAACGCAATTTCTTTAATTTTCCACATTTTTTTTGCCTTTTAAGTCGATTTTCCATTATAATAATGTATCTTTGCAGAAAAATAGAGAATATAAATTAAGTAAGAAAGAAAAGATAAATGAACACAGTTAAACAACTCGTAGAGACTATTAAAGAAGGTATACAAGAAAAGAAAGGTCAAGACATTGTTATCGCCGACCTGACAGAAATCGATGGAAGCATTGCCAAGTACTTCATCATCTGCCAGGGAGGAAGCCCTACTCAGGTTGAAGCTATCGCAGGTTCTGTGGGAGACATCGTGCGCAAGAATCTGAAAGAAAAACCTGTAAATGTAGCTGGTCTCGGCAACGACCAGTGGGTGGCAATGGACTTTGTTGACGTATTAGTACACATTTTTCTTCCGGAAGTACGTGCTTATTACGACCTCGAACATTTATGGGAGGATGCAAAGCTTACCCATATACCTAATCTCGACTAGTCAGTCTCTCCCATCCTACATGATGGATCAGACATTGTTTTTCGACTAAAAGTTATACATATAAAATAAAATGGAACAAAGCAATAATATGAAGCCTCGTGGCAATGGCGGACCAAAGATGCCACGATTTAATATGACCTGGCTTTTCACCATCTGCCTCATCACCATGATTATCCTCTTCTTTACAGGAGGAGGCGATGCGATTGGAGGCAGCGCTGCCAAGGAAGCCACATACACCCAGTTCAAACAGTATGTAGACAAGGGTTATGTGCTCAGTGTTGTGGCCAATAAAACAGAAAGCACCCTCAAAATATACATCAACCCGAAATATACGCGCGATGTATACAATATGCCGGCAAAGTCTGTAGGTCCTAACCCATACGTAAAAGTACAGTTCGGTTCGGTTGACGAAGTGGAACGCTATGCCAACCAGATGTTGAAGGAAAAGAAGATTCGCTCCTTCAGCTACGACAACCAGAAGGATAACGACTTCTTAAGTACACTCTTCAATCTGGCACCTCTGCTCTTCTTCGTATTTTTCATCCTTTGGATGTCAGGAAGATTCAGCGGCGGTATGGGCAGCGGCGGTATGGGCGGCGGCATCTTCAGCGTGGGCAAAAGCAAAGCTAAGATGTACGAAAAGGGAAATACAATCGGCATCACCTTTAAAGATGTTGCCGGACAGGAAGGTGCCAAGCAGGAAGTGAAGGAAATTGTAGACTTCCTGAAAAACCCACAGAAATATACCGATTTGGGAGGTAAGATTCCAAAGGGAGCCCTTCTCGTAGGCCCTCCGGGAACTGGTAAGACCCTCTTGGCTAAGGCTGTTGCCGGCGAGGCTGGCGTACCTTTCTTCTCTATGAGCGGTTCTGACTTCGTTGAAATGTTCGTAGGTGTAGGTGCCTCACGTGTTCGCGACCTTTTCCGTCAGGCTAAAGAGAAATCACCTTGTATCATCTTTATCGATGAGATTGATGCTGTAGGCCGTGCCCGCAGCAAGAACCCAGCCATGGGTGGTAATGATGAGCGCGAGAACACCTTGAACGCTCTCCTTACAGAGATGGATGGTTTCGGTACCAACAGTGGTGTCATCATCCTTGCAGCTACCAACCGTGTAGACATGCTCGACAGCGCCTTGCTCCGTGCCGGACGTTTCGACCGCGAAATTCACGTAGATCTCCCTGGTTTGAACGAACGTAAGGCAATCTTCCTAGTGCATCTCAAACCTATCAAGATTGACGAAACTGTAGATGTTGATCTCCTAGCACGCCAGACTCCAGGTTTCTCGGGTGCAGATATTGCCAACGTTTGTAACGAGGCAGCCCTCATTGCCGCACGCCACGACAAGAAGGCTGTTTGCAAACAGGATTTCCTCGACGCAGTAGACCGTATTGTTGGCGGTTTAGAGAAGAAGACCAAGGTGATGACTGCCGACGAGAAGCGTAGCATCGCTCTCCACGAAGCAGGCCATGCAACCATCTCATGGTTCTGCCAGTATGCCAACCCTCTCATCAAGGTTACCATCGTACCTCGTGGTCAGGCTCTCGGTGCTGCATGGTATCTGCCAGAAGAGCGCCAGATAACCACCAAGGAACAGATGCTCGACGAGATGTGTTCATTAATGGGCGGACGTGCCGCAGAAGAACTCTTCACCGGTCATATTTCGTCAGGAGCCATGAACGACTTGGAGCGTGCCACAAAGAGTGCTTATGGTATGGTAGCTTATCTCGGTATGAGCAAGACGTTGCCAAACATCTGCTTTTACAACCGGAACGAATATGCATTCCAGCGTCCGTACTCTGAGTCTACAGCCCGCGAGATAGACCAGGAAGTTCTGAAGATTGTCAACGAGCAGTATACCCGTGCCAAGAACATTCTGATGGAGCACAAGGAAGGCCACAATGCCTTAGCAGAACTTCTGATCAAGAAAGAGGTGATTATGGCAGAAGACGTAGAACATATCTTTGGCAAACGCCCTTGGTTGAGCCGTTCGCAGGAAATCATGGAAGATGAACAGCCTAAGATAGACGATGACGCCGTAAAGGAACTTCCTGAAGTTCAGGCTGCCATCAAGGAGCATGAAGAGAACCAGAAGAAGAATGCAGATTCTGATGAGACTTCCAAGAAGGATGAAGGTTCGGAAGAAAACAAGAACGAATAAAACAAACCGATATGACTGACAAACAGAAGAATCTAGTGATAAGATCCATCACAGGCGTATTTTTCGTGATGTGCATGGTATCTTGCTTTCTCAATCCCAGGGCAATGGTTATCCTGTTCGCCCTCATTACCGGATTGAGCATCTGGGAGTATTGCGGACTGGTAAACCAGAAGGAGAATGTTACGGTAAACCGTTTCATCAGCACCGTGGCGGGTGTTTACTTCTTCCTTGCCGTGGCTGGTTTCCGCATGGGCATTGTGGGCAATTTTGTGGTTTTCGTACCTTATCTGCTCACCATCCTCTATCTCTTCATCAGCGAACTGTATACAGGCAACAAGGATGCCATCAACGATTGGGCTTACACTATGCTCTCTCAGTTGTACATCGCCTTGCCTTTCTCGATGATCAATGTATTGAGTTTCGAGACATCAGCTTTCGATGGCCAGATACATTACGACATGCTGTTGCCTTTGAGCATTTTCATTTTCCTCTGGACCAATGATACCGGTGCCTATTGCAGCGGTTCGCTTTTCGGCAAGCATAAGCTCTTTCCTCGCATCAGTCCAGCCAAGAGTTGGGAAGGCAGCATAGGCGGAGGCATATTCGTACTGATAGCAGCAGGCATCATCGGCTATATCGCCAACGATGGCGAAGCCCACCGTCTCAGCATTCTCGGTTGGGAAGGTTTAGGTCTGGTTGTGGTATTCTTCGGCACATGGGGCGATCTGGTAGAAAGCCTCTTCAAGCGTACCCTCGGAGTAAAGGATAGCGGCAACATCCTGCCAGGACATGGAGGCATGCTCGACCGCTTCGACTCTTCGCTCATGGCGATACCGGCAGCAGTAATCTACCTATACACCATCCAGTTGTTTGGATAATACATCTTTTATGAGATAAAGGCCAAACCTACAGTTTGGCCAAGCACAAAGAAAGGCAGGGATTCCTCAAAGAACCCCTGCCTTTCTTTTTTTCATATCACCATAAAAAAACACAAGTAGCTTCGCTGGCTCACGAAAGTACTTGCGATAAACTATGCTGTTATCTGTTATATTTCTTCAGTGCCTGCTTCACCATCTTGCCCCATGGCTTGATGAGATCATCTGTCCAGTTGCCGGTAGCCTTGGCACGTGGCAAAATCATGGAACAGGTTTCATCCTTATCCGAAACCGACCAGTTTACCCAACTCACCTTGTTTTTCTCCATTACATCGAGCCATTTCTGATACTCATCAGGAGCCAGAGGACCATTACCCGAAGCCTCCATACCAGCACATTCTGATACAAAGACCGGCAAACCGCTCTTCACGGCAGCCTCCAGTTTATCACGCAGATAATCTTTATGGGTAGCTGCATAGAAATGAAGGGTATACATCACATTCTCCACACCCTCGATAGGGCTCTTTGCTACGATATCAATATCCTGGTCCCAATGCGGACAGCCCATCAGGATGATATTATCCGGATCATACTTTCTGATTTCCGTGATGATGGTTTTAGCGTATACCTTCAAGTCTTCCCATTTATCCTCAACAGGTTCATTGTAGAGTTCGTAAAGCACATGAGGATATTTACCATACTTCTGCGCCATCTTTCCGAAGAAGGCCTTAGCCTCGGCTGTATGCATCTTGTGTGCATGCCAGTCGATAATCACGTAGGTATCATTCTTGATGGCGGCATCTACCACCTGGATAATGCATTTCAGAGCAAAGTCTGGATTTTCCAGATAGTTGTCGTCTATCTGAATTCCCATGGCTGCTCTGATGATGTTGGCATGCCAGTCTTGCACAAGCCATTTCACCGCTTTTTTGTTGTAGAACCGAGGCCAGATGTTGTGCCATCCCAGACTCACGCCTCTCAACACTACAGGGTTACCACTCTGGTCGCAAAGCTGCGCACCTTTTACCTGCAACTGTCCCCATTGCTTTACAGGGTTTGCTGCATACACTTGTGCCATACAAAAGAGGGCACAAATGAGGGTCATTAGTTTTTTCATTTTTTTAGGGTTTAAAATTAAATATATATTTTTGGGTTTGTTTTTTTAGGATAGCTAATACTCCTACATAGGTAGCAGATTACAAATCAGCCTTAGTCAGCAGTTCTGCAGCGGATTGATATCCGCTACAGAACTGAAAGAGATTGCTTTTTATCAAAACATTTCACCTTTTTCCTGTTCTTCTTCAAAGCGTTCACCCTTCTGGGCTTCCTGCGCCTCATACTGTGCCTGGGCTGCACGCTGCTGAGCCTCACGTGCCTTAGCCTCAGCCGCCAGTCGGGCTTTTTCTGCTCTTATTCTTGCCAGTTCAGCCTCTTCTTCTGCCCGTTTCTGCGCCGCCAAAGCTTCCTCTTCGGCACGTTTCTTAGCAGCTTCGGCTTCAGCTATCGCCTTCTGTCGCGCACGTTCTGCAGCCTCAGCTGCAGCTTTGGCTTCAGCTTCAGCACGCTCACGAGCCATACGGAGAAGCATTTCCCTACGCTTAACCAGAAGATCAAACATGATGCCCGCAGCCTCATCCGGCGCAACCTTATCGCCTAACTGAGTTCGAACTTCCTGATATTCTGCCAACATCTTATCCCTGCCAGGTTCTCCCGGAAGAATCTGATAAAGTTCGTTGGCAATACCATCAACCGAAAAGCGGTCGGCAAGCATCTCCGGCACAATCTCCTTATTGGCGATAAGATTCACCAGCGAGATAAACTTCACCTTGATGATATGCTTGAAACCGAAACGGATGAGATGAGGTACAGGCGTTTCATAACATACCACCTGAGGCACATCGAAAAGAGCCGTCTCTAAAGTTGCGGTACCACTGGTAACAAGAGCTGCCGAAGCATGCGACAAGAGCGGATAAGTCTTGTTACGCACCAGTTTGACAGGTGTACCTTTGATAAACTTCTCATAGTAAGCATCGTCTATCGAAGGAGCACCGGCAAGCACCATCTGATAATCTTCAAAACGCTCAGCCACCTCAATCATCGCCGGCAGATTGTCTTTGATTTCCTGCAGACGGCTTCCTGCCAGCAAAGCGATAACAGGGCGATAAGTGTCAAGATTATTCTCCTGACAGAATTCCGTAAAACTCTGATGATATCCCGACCTGAACTCCCCTACTTCCTGAGCCGTAGGATTACCTACATAGTGAATAGGATAACGGTGCTTCTTTTCGAAGAACGGCACCTCGAATGGCAAGATTGAGAAGAGTTCAGCGATATCACGTTTAATGCTGCGGATCCGCCACTCCTTCCATGCCCATATCTTAGGAGAAATGTAATAATAGGCAGGGATATTGGTATTCTTTTTCAAGAACTTAGCTATCTTGAGATTAAATCCTGGATAATCTACCAGTATCACTACATCCGGCTTCCATTTCACAATATCTTCCTTGCATCTCTTCAGGTTCGAAAAGATGGTACCCAAATGTAGCAGTACAGGCACAAAGCCCATATAAGCCAACTCCTTAAAATGCTTGACGCGAGTGCCACCTTCAGCAGCCATCAAATCACCGCCGAAGAAGCGGAATTCAGCAAACTCGTCTATTTTTTTCAACGAGCGCATCAATCTGCTGGCATGCAAATCTCCACTAGCCTCGCCTACTATCAGGTAATACTTCATAATTCAAAATTCTTTAACCAATCATAATCCGTTACATCAATCTTAGTTGGGGTAATAGCGATGTAACCATGATTCACAGCCCACTGGTCGGTATCCGTTGCCTCAGGTTCGTCATTACGGTATTCACCCACCATCCAATAATAATCATATCCATGCGGATGAGTGCGATGATCCACCTCATTGATCCAGGAGCCATGAGTCATCCGGCAACCCTTGAAACCCTTGAACGGAGGCAAAGCCGGGAAGTTGACATTCAGACAGGTATATTCTGGCAATCCCTTCTCCAGCACCATCTTAACAACCTTCAGTACCCCATCGTGCAAAGGAGTGAGATCAGCATTTTCATCATAATTGCAACTGCTGAAGGCTATGCTTGGAATATGCTGCATACAGCCCTCCTTAGCTACACCCATAGTTCCCGAATAATGATTATTCACGCTCGAATTGTCACCATGATTGATACCGCCGATAATCAGATCTGGCTTGTGATCAGCAAGAAACTGATCCAATGCCAGTTTCACACAGTCAACCGGTGTGCCGCTACATGACCAAACCTCCACATCATTCCCCATATTGTGGCGACGCTTCAGGCGCAAGGGAGTTGTAGCCGAGAAGGCACAGGCGAATCCCGAACGGGCACTTTCCGGTGCTACAACCAGCAGGTCGCACCAGTCTTTCAGAAAGCTCACCAGGGTCTTGATTCCATTGGCATGATAGCCATCATCATTCGAAATTAATACTAACGGTTTCTTATTTTCCATAAAAATATCTTTCTTTTTGGTGCAAAAGTACGAAAAAACCTTTAAAGATAGCGACTTTCTCACAATATTTTTGTATCTTTGCCGAAAATTTACTAAGAAAATGGGAAAAATCATCGCATTAGCTAACCAAAAAGGCGGTGTAGGAAAGACTACTACCACCATTAACTTGGCAGCATCGCTTGCCACGCTAGAGAAAACTGTACTCGTAGTGGACGCCGACCCACAGGCAAACGCTTCCAGTGGATTGGGCGTGGACATCAGCGAGGTAGACTGCTCGCTCTACGAATGCATCATCGACCATGCAGACGTGCGCGATGCCATCTACACCACCGACATTGATGGACTCGACATCATTCCTAGTCATATCGACCTGGTAGGTGCCGAGATAGAGATGCTGAATCTCAAAAATCGCGAAAAGGTGATTAAGACATTGCTGCAGCCTATCCGTGACGAATACGACTACATCCTGATAGACTGTTCGCCTTCGCTCGGTCTCATCACCGTCAATTCGTTGACGGCAGCCGACAGTGTCATCATCCCAGTTCAATGTGAATATTTCGCTCTTGAAGGTATCAGCAAATTGCTCAATACCATCAAGATCATCAAGAGCAAGCTGAATCCGAAACTCGAGATAGAAGGTTTCCTGCTCACCATGTATGATAGTCGTCTACGCCTTGCCAACCAGATATACGACGAGGTGAAACGCCACTTCCAGGAATTGGTGTTCAAGACCGTAATCCAGCGCAACGTGAAGCTGAGCGAGAGTCCGAGCCATGGTCTCCCAGTTATCCTTTACGATGCAGAAAGCAATGGAGCCAAGAACCATCTGGCCTTGGCAAAGGAGATTATCAACAAGAATAGTTAAGATTTGGAAATTGAACCCTTTTAGAAAGTTCAATGTTCAAAATTAAAAGTAAAAAAATGGCAGTACACAAGAAATACAACAACGGTACAAAGAATAACGCCTTAGGACGCGGACTCGATGCCCTCATCTCTACCGAGGGAGTGCGCACCCAGGGCAGCAGTACCATCAATGAAATTCCTCTCGACCAGATTGAGGCGAATCCCAATCAGCCACGCCGGGAGTTTGATGACGAAGCCCTACATGAGCTCGCCGAAAGCATCAAGGCCATAGGCATCATCCAGCCTATCACCTTAAGACAGGTTTCAGAAAACAGATTCCAGATTATCGCCGGTGAACGCCGCTGGCGCGCTTCACAACTTGCGGGGCTGACAGCTATCCCTGCATACATCCGCACCATCAGCGATGAGAACATAATGGAAATGGCGCTCGTAGAGAATATCCAGCGCCAAGACCTCAACGCCATAGAAATAGCACTCGCCTACGAACACCTTCTGGAAAACGAGGGTATGACACAGGAGAAAATTTCAGAACGTGTGGGCAAGAGCCGTGCAGCTATCGCCAACTATCTGCGACTGCTCAAACTTCCTGCCCAGGTGCAGATGGCACTACAGAAGAAAGAAATCGACATGGGTCATTGCCGTGCCCTACTGGCCCTCGACTCACCTTCGCTGCAAATCAAGTTGTTCAAGGAGATACAGAAGAACGGCTACTCAGTAAGAAAGGTTGAAGAGATGGTACAGCGACTCAAGAGCGGAGAAGACATCGAGAGCGGTAAGAAAACCATCACGGCTAAGGCTCAGATGCCTGAGGAATTTACACAACTCAAAAACCGCCTGTCACAGTTTCTCAATACCAAAGTGCAGTTCACCTGCTCTGCTAAGGGCAAGGGAAAAATCAGCATTCCATTCGCCAACGAAGAGGAGCTGGAGCACATCATGAATGTTTTCGATCAGTTAAAGCAAGAATAAAAGTGAAACTCAGTATATCACAAATCTGTTTGGCAACCCTGCTGCTTCTGGCACCGATGGGCGCACAGGCACAGAAGTCGAAACAAAAGAAACAAGTGACCGATGTGCCAACCATTGCATCAGCCGACTCGGCAAAAATAGCCATCGACTCGATGCTTACCGCACAAGACAGCAGCAAACTGGCAAGCCTTAACCAACCAGTAAAGCCTGTACGCAAAAAGCGCAACTGGGCTACCTGGCGACCAGACACCAAGCGCGCCATGTGGTTGGCACTGGTATTGCCTGGTGCCGGACAGATATACAATCGCAAATATTGGAAACTGCCTTTCATCTATGGCGGTTTCGTAGGCTGTACATACGCCATCACCTGGAACAACCAGATGTATCACGACTATTCGCAAGCCTACATGGATATTATGGACGATGACCCCAACACCCAAAGCTACAATCAATTTCTGCACTTGGGCGCCCAGATCAACGAATCGAACATAGAACGCTATAAGGAAATCTTCCGCAAGCGAAAAGATAAATATCGCCGTTGGAGAGACATGGGAACCTTCGTCATGATAGGCATCTATGCCTTCTCAGTGATTGATGCCTACGTAGATGCATCGCTCTCGGAATTTGACATCTCCGATGATCTCTCGCTCAGAATAGAGCCTACCATGCTGAATAACGGCAACAAGACTGCCAATCCGCTGCGGTCTGGAAGCCTCGGCGTAAGTTGCTCACTCACATTTTAATGCGTGAGGAGTTAGAATACACCTATTATATATTATAACGCAAAATAGAAATTAGAAACATAGACGAGATAAAACATCAATATGAAGAAAATACTAGTCATGGCAGCAGCGATGCTGTTCAGCTTACAAGGCATTCATGCCCAAACCGACGTTACAGAAGAAACAGATAGCGATGATATCATCACCGTTACCGACAAAGACGGAAAGCAGGAGGAAATCGAAGTACCCGAGGGAATGGAAGATAACCTCGACAGCCTGCTCCACCTTTACAATGCACAGACTTACATGATGGCAGATACAACCTGCAAATACCGCGATGTAAACCCTGTCTTCGAGAAGGAAGTGTATATCGACCGTCTGAAGAGAATGCCTACCATCATCGAAATGCCATACAATGAGGTAGTACAGAAATTCATAGACCGATACAGCGGCAAACTACGCCGTTCTGTAAGTTTCATGCTGGGAGCAAGTAACTTCTACATGCCAATTTTCGAAGAGGCATTAGAGGCTTACAACCTGCCACTGGAACTGAAATATCTGCCAGTTATTGAATCGGCACTCAACCCTAAAGCTGTATCACACGTTGGTGCCACAGGTTTATGGCAGTTTATGCTGCCTACTGGCAAGCGATATGGTCTGGAGGTAAACTCACTCATCGATGAGCGCCGCGACCCGGTAAAAGCATCCTATGCAGCAGCCCACTATCTGAGCGACCTGTACAAAATATTCGACGATTGGAGCCTCGTGATTGCAGCTTACAACTGCGGTCCAACCAATGTCAACAAGGCCATCCATCGTGCAAAAGGCAACGCCGACTACTGGAACATCTATCCATATCTGCCAAAGGAAACACGTGGATATGTACCAGCTTTCATCGCTGCCAACTACATCATGAACTACTACTGCGATCATAACATCTGCCCTATGGTAAGCGAACTGCCAGTAAAGACAGATACCATCATAGTATCAAAAGACATCCACCTGGAACAGATTTCCAAAGTGCTGAACATCGACATCGAGCACCTGCGCAATCTGAATCCACAGTACCGTCATGATATCATCAACGGTTTGAACCATCCGATGGCATTGCGTCTTCCATCTACCCTCATCGGCAGTTTCATCGACCAGCAGGACAGCATCTGTGCTTACAGAGCTGATGAACTCTTCCTGAAGCGCGCTACCGTAGATGTCAATGATGCACAGCCTACCTATAGCCGCCCACGAAGCAGCTACAGTCGCCACAGTGCTTCTTCACGCAGCAAGAAGAGCAGCAAGCGAGGCAGAAACAGGAAACAAGGCAGCAAGAGTGTAACCATCAAGAATGGTGATACCCTTTCTGAAATAGCAGCACGCCACGGAACAACCGTTAAGAAACTGCGCAAACTGAACGGCATCAAGGGTAACAGTATCCGTGCTGGAAAGAAAATCAAAGTGAAATAAAAGAACTACGTCCGCTGTAGTTTTTTCAGTCTAATTAAGAACAAAATTTATTGGAGGGACCCTACTATGGATGACCAGAACTTGAAAGACCTCGAAAGAGAGCAGGCTGATAACCAGTTGATTGGCGATGCCTTTCAACACCTGCTTGACACCTACCTGAGTTCACGACACCGCAAGAAGGTAGATATAGTGACCAAGGCATTCAACTTCGCCCGACAGGCGCACAAAGGTGTGCGCCGCCTCTCGGGTGAACCATATATCATGCACCCTATCGCCGTGGCTCAGATAGCCTGCGAGGAGATGGGGCTCGGCTCAACGAGCATCTGTGCCGCACTGCTTCATGATGTGGTAGAAGATACCGACTACACCGTAGAAGATATCTCAAACATCTTTGGAGCCAAGGTGGCACAAATCGTTGATGGACTCACCAAAATCAGTGGTGGAATCTTCGGCGATAAGGCATCAGCACAGGCAGAAAACTTCAAAAAACTGTTGCTCACTATGAGCGATGACATCCGTGTTATCCTTATCAAGATTTGCGACCGCCTGCACAACATGCGCACGCTGGAATCGCAACCAGCCAACAAACAATACAAGATTGCGGGCGAAACCTTGTATATTTATGCACCTCTCGCTAACCGATTGGGCTTGAACAAAATCAAGATCGAACTCGAAGACCTCAGCTTCCGCTACGACCATCCACAGGAGTATGCCAATATTGAGCATAAGCTTGTCGATACAGAATCGCAGCGCGATACCCTTTTCGAGAGTTTTACTGCACCTATCCGCGAAGAACTCGACAAGTTAGGTGTAGAATACAAGATTAAAGCACGTGTGAAGAGCCCTTATTCTATATGGAATAAGATGCAAAATAAGCACGTTACCTTCGATGAGATTTACGACATTCTTGCTGTGCGCATTATCTTTACGCCAAAGGTAAGAGCAAACGAAGTAAACGAATGTTTCAATATCTACGTAGCCATCAGCAAAATCTACAAGAGCCATCCTGACCGTCTACGCGACTGGTTGAACCATCCGAAAGCAAATGGTTATCAGGCACTCCACGTTACCCTGATGAGTAAGCAGGGAAGATGGATAGAAGTGCAGATCCGTTCCGACCGTATGGACGAGGTAGCAGAAAAGGGATTTGCTGCCCACTGGAAATACAAAGAAGGAAACGAGGGTGAATACTCAGAAGATGAGAACGAACTGAACGACTGGCTTAGCACCATCAAGGAGATTCTGGACGATCCGCAACCGGATGCCATGGACTTCCTCGATGCCATCAAGCTGAACCTCTATGCTTCAGAAATCTTCGTCTTCACACCAAAGGGAGAAATCAAGACGATGCCGGCAGGCTGTACTGCCCTCGACTTCGCCTTCCAGATTCATACTTTCCTGGGCAGCCACTGCATCGGAGCCAAGGTAAACCATAAGCTGGTTCCGCTGAGCCATAAGCTGCAAAGTGGCGACCAGGTTGAGATTCTTACTTCCAAAAGCCAGCATGTACAGGAAGAATGGGTCAACTTCGTCAGTTCGGCCAAGGCAAAGAGCAAGATTCTGGCCATCCTGCGCCGCGATTCACGAGAGGTTCAGAAGAAGGGAGAAAACATACTCACCGAATGGCTCAAGAAGAACAGCATCGAGATGAGTGCGTCGGTGGTAGACCGCCTATGCGATTTTCATAATATCCAGAAGCCTGAAACCCTCTTCCAGTCATTGGGCGACCATCAGATTATCCTGGGCGATAAAGACTTCGATGAGTTGCAGGGCAAGCCTAAGAAACAGCAGGCCAGCAGCTGGCGCAATTATATTCCATTCCTGGGCAAGAGTAAGGAGAAGGCTCCAGAAAAAGGCATCGTGAAACCTCAGGATCTTTTCGTGGTAGGTAAGGACTTCAACAAGAAGAAGCCACTCATCCTGACCGAGGAGAACATCAACCAGTTTATCTTCCCTAGCTGCTGCCATGCGATTCCTGGCGATGACGTTATGGGCTTTATCGACAACAAGAACCGCATCGAAATACATAAGCGCTCTTGCAGCATAGCAGCCAAACTGAAGTCCAGTTTCGGCAACCGCATCGTAGATGCCAAATGGGATATGCACAAGCAGATACTCTTCGATGCTACCATCGAAATCAAGGGTATCGACCGCAAGGGCATGCTGCTGGATGTAAGTAAGGTGATTAGTGACCAGTTAGGTATCAATATCCACAAGATAACAATCAGTAGTGATAACGGCATCTTCGACGGAACCATCGAACTCCGTGTTCACGACCGCGAAGAAGTCAAAACCATTATGAACCAACTCCGAAATATCGATGATCTGCAGGAAGTACAGAGAATCCTGTAACTTAGGAGTTTATGATAATAAAGAAAAGATAAATAATAGAGAATCGCCGGATTTTAAATCTGGCGATTTTCCATGAAATCATACAGATTTCAACATCTTATAAAAACAGATTCAAAAAAACAAGCTTAAAAACAATATGAAAAAATTATTCTTATCATTTTTAATGATGTTGACCCTGTTGCCTCTGGCAGCAGCCAACAAGTATGACAACCCCGACACGATTGTAGTATCCCGTGATGGTACCGGCGAATTCCGCACCATCGACGAAGCCATCGAAGTATGTCGCGCTTTCATGGATTACAGCAAGGTAATCTACGTTAAGAAAGGCGTATACAAGGAGAAACTCATCCTCCCTTCATGGCTCACCAACATCACCATCTGTGGTGAAGACCGTGATAACACTATCATCACATGGGACGATCATGCCAACATCAAGATGCCTGTAGGTGGACTCGATTCAGAAGCTGCTGTAAAGGGTAAACCGATGGGCACATTCCGCACTTATACCCTGAAGGTACAGGGCAGTTATATCACCCTGAAAAACATCACCATCGAGAACAATGCAGCCAAACTGGGACAGGCTGTCTCCCTGCATCTTGAAGGCGAACATATCCTGGTTCAGAACTGCCGTCTGCTGGGCAATCAGGATACCGTTTATACAGGTATAGCCAACAACCGTTCAGCCTTCTACGATTGCTACATCGAAGGAACCACCGATTTCATCTTTGGTCCGGGAAGAGCATGGTTTGAGAATTGTGAGATTCGCAGCAAGGCCAACAGCTACATTACAGCTGCCTCCAGCCCAGCCGGTCAGGAATATGGCTATGTATTCAACAAGTGCAAACTTACCGCCGAGCCAGGCGTAGACAAGGTTTATCTGGGCCGTCCATGGCGCCCTTATGCAGCTACCCTCTTCATGAATTGCGAAATGGGCAGCCACATCCGTCCTGAAGGATGGCACAACTGGGGCAAGCAGAGCAACGAACAGACAGCCCGCTACAGCGAATATAACAACCATGGTGCAGGTGCTGCAACCAAGGGCCGCGTAGCCTGGAGCCGCCAGCTCACCAAGAAAGAAGCAGCTAAAGTTACCATCAAGAATGTCTTCGGCGAAGAAGCGTGGTAACCCTGACTAACCATAAAGTTTAAAGTTACTAAACCAGTCCATCGAGCTGCTTTTTGAGCTCTTTGAGCTGATCTCTTACAGAAATAAGGGTGTCGAGAACTTCAGAAGATTTCTCGGCACCCGTTCTGTTTTGGTTCAGATACTTACGGGCAGCCGCAATCTTCAATCCCTTCACCTTGATAAGGTTGTAGATGAGCCTTACCTGCTCAATATCCTTATCAGTATACTGGCGCACTTTGTTGCCAGCAACCTTCGGTTTGAGAAAAGGAAACTCCTTTTCCCAATATCTCAACGTAGAGTCGTTTAGACCAAACATTTCACCTACTTCCTTGATAGAATAGTACAATTTCGTTGTTTTATCTGGAATTATTGCCATTTTTTCCGTCTTTAATTTCAAAAATAATTAATTTAGTTGCAAAATTAAACAATTCTTCTTATCTTTGCAAAGATTTTCGGAAGAAAATGCCCTAAAGGGCAAAAATATTTTCTGAGAGGACTCTCAATCCCCTCTTCAAAACAGGAAAAAGAAATTAAAGATAAATATAAAAAAGATATGATGACAGCTAATGAAGTGCGCGAATCCTTCAAGAAATTCTTCGAAGGTAAAGGCCACAAGATTGTTCCATCAGCACCTATGGTTATCAAGGATGACCCAACGCTGATGTTTACAAACGCTGGTATGAACCAGTGGAAAGACATCATCCTCGGTACAAAAGACCCAGGCAAGGATGTTCGTCGTGTTGATACTCAGAAATGTCTCCGTGTAAGCGGTAAGCATAATGACCTCGAAGAGGTGGGTCACGATACTTACCACCACACCATGTTCGAGATGCTCGGTAACTGGAGCTTCGGCGACTACTTTAAGGAGGGTGCCATTGATATGGCATGGGAGTATCTTACTGAAGTTTTGAAACTCAACCCTGCCGATCTCTACGTTACCGTATTCGAGGGTAGCAAGGAGGAAGGTCTGGAACGCGACAACGAGGCTGCAGGTTACTGGGCTAAGCACGTGCCAGCCGACCACATCATCAATGGTAACAAGCACGACAACTTCTGGGAGATGGGCGAAACAGGTCCTTGCGGTCCTTGCTCAGAGATTCACGTGGATTCTCGTACTCCAGAGGAGAAGGCTCAGGTGCCAGGCCGTGAGTTGGTAAACAAGGATAACCCTCAGGTCATCGAAATCTGGAACATCGTGTTCATGCAGTACAACCGCAAGGCTGACGGTTCTCTCGAACCACTCCCAATGCACGTTATCGATACAGGTATGGGCTTCGAGCGCTTGGTTCGCATGTTGCAGGACAAGCACTCTAACTATGATACAGATATCTTCCAGCCAATCATCAAGGAAATCGAGGCTATCTCTGGCAAGAAGTATGGCTTCACTACTCCTACTGGTGAGAATGGTGAGGGTAAGGATGAGCAGGAGAAGATTGACATCGCTATGCGTGTCTGCGCCGACCACCTCCGTGCCGTAGCCTTCTCTATCGCCGATGGTCAGTTGCCAAGCAACGCCAAGGCTGGTTACGTAATCCGACGCATCTTGCGCCGTGCCGTACGTTACGCTTACACATTCCTCGGCCAGAAGCAGGCATTCATGTACAAGCTCGTCAATGTATTGGTAGAGCAGATGGGTGCAGCCTTCCCAGAGTTGCCTGCCCAGCAGGAGCTCATCACCCGTGTGATGAAAGAGGAAGAGGATTCATTCCTCCGCACCTTGGAGAAGGGTATCAACCTCCTCAATGGCGATATGGACGAGCTCAAGGCTCATAGCGAGACTCAGCTTGATGGCGTAAGCGCATTCCGCCTCTTCGATACATACGGTTTCCCTCTCGACCTGACAGAGCTTATCTGCCGTGAGAATGGTTACACCGTAGATGCTGCAGGCTTCGACGAGGAGATGAAGAAGCAGAAGGAACGTGCCCGCAATGCTGCTGCTGTAGAGAACGGCGACTGGGAAGTTTTGAAAGAAGGCGACCAGAACTTCGTGGGTTACGACTATACAGAATATGAGTGCCACATCCTGCGCTACCGCAAGGTGACTCAGAAGAAGAACTCTTTCTATGAGTTGGTACTCGACAACACTCCATTCTATGGTGAGATGGGTGGACAGGTTGGCGACAAGGGTGTGCTCGTAAGCGAGGATGAGACCATCCAGGTTATCGACACCAAGCGCGAGAACAACCAGAGCATCCACATCGTAAAGGAGTTGCCAAAGGATGTAAACGCTGATTTCATGGCTTGCGTAGATATCGAGAACCGCGAGGGAAGTGCAGCCAACCATACAGCTACCCACTTGCTCGACTACTGCCTGAAGCAGGTTTTGGGAGACCACGTAGAGCAGAAGGGTTCTTATGTAGATAAGGACACCTTGCGTTTCGACTTCTCTCACTTCCAGAAGGTAACTGATGAGGAGCTCCGCAAGGTAGAGCACATGGTAAACGAGATGATCCGTGCCGACTATCCATTGGATGAGCACCGCGATACTCCTATCGAGGAGGCTAAGGAACTTGGCGCTATCGCCCTCTTCGGTGAGAAGTATGGCGACAAGGTTCGTGTGGTTCGCTTCGGTCCATCTGCCGAGTTCTGTGGTGGTATTCACGCCAAGAGCACTGGTAAGATCGGTTTCTTCAAGATTATCTCTGAGAGCAGCGTAGCAGCCGGCATCCGCCGTATCGAGGCTTTGACTGGTAAGGCATGCGAGGAGGCTATCTACGGTTTGCAGGATACCATCGTAGCCTTGAAGGGCTTGTTCAACAACGCCAAGGATCTCGAGGGTGTTATCAGAAAGTACATCGACGAGCACGATGCCTTGAAGAAGGATGTTGAGAAGTTCCAGGCTCAGGCTGTAGAGCGTGCCAAGGATAAGCTTGTTGAGAATGCCAAGGAAATTAACGGCGTGAAGGTTGTTACCGCCGTATTGCCAATGGAGCCAGCAGCTGCCAAGGATTTGGTATTCAAGGTTCGCGAGGCATTGTCAGAGAACATGATCTGCGTAGTAGGTTCTTACTTCAACGATAAACCTATGCTCAGCGTGATGTTCAGCGATGATATGGTTAAGGATCACGGTTTGAACGCTGGTAAGATGATTCGCGAAGCTGCCAAGTTGATTCAGGGCGGCGGTGGCGGTCAGCCTCACTATGCTCAGGCTGGCGGTAAGAACAAGGACGGCTTGAGCGCTGCAGTAGATAAGGTTGTAGAGTTGGCTCAGCTGTAATAAGTTCCCCCAAAAGTATATGATAGAGTTATCTTAACTCTTATATATAATAATGTATAAAGGGTTGCAATCCATCTTTTCGAGGATTGCAACCCTTTTTCCGTTGTTTTTTATCCTATTATTTGTGGTAAGAAACCGAGTTTTATTATCTGCTAATAGCTATCAGTATCTATTCATTCAACTTTTTACATAGAAAAACTCGGGCTGCTTAGGCTCAGCATAGTCCTTCTCAAATTTCCAGCTGGCAGTCTTGTACAGCAGTCCTCCGAAATGGCGGGCATGCTCAGGACAAACCACGATGCATCTTCCACAAGAGATACATTTCTTTTCGTTTGTCTTGTAAGGTTCCTCCATGGAGATAGCTCCCACCGGGCACATCTTTACACAGGCATGACAGGATGTACATTTGCTCTTGCTTCCTTCAGGATGCAGAGGAATCAACTTGGTATCACGATAAGGGCGATTACCATTCACCATCAGACGACTGACGGCAGACATCTTTGAAATCTGGGATAGAATGTCATTACTCCTTGCTGCAAAGCTATGGAGCTTTTCCATATCATCCGCATCCGGTCTCCCTTCTGCCACTTTTGGAAATATGGAGTGCTGGGCTACGACGGCTGCAGCAGATACCAGCTTGAAGCCGTGTGCTTCCACTATATCCTTCATTTCTATGAGCGTATCATCGTATGCTCTGTTGCCATAGACACACACAATAATGACTGGGGTATTGTTCCCAAGAAAGCGCTTCAAAGAGCGGGCTGCCATTTCCGGAACTCTTCCGGCATAGGAAGGCACGCCCACAATCAGCAGGTCGCCATCGCTATCGAGCGAAATATCATTCTTCGGAACATCAGAAGTGATGTCATACTCCTTGATAGGCTTCTCAAACTGGGAAGCTATCTCACGAACGATGCGCCTTGTTGAAAAAGTGGCGCTATAATAGGCCAAATGGATGTTCTTGATATTCATAATGTTATTTGTTTATTGAATGCAAAGATACTATTTTTTATGCGAAACCTGCGCATAATTTCAATATTTTTGTTGCCTTGGTGATAATATCATTGAAATAACACCATCTATCAGAACCTCATACGCTTGGGCTATCAAATTTATGTAGGACAACTGCAAGCTGGAGAAATCGACTTTGTTTGTACCAAGCCAGGAGGCGAACGCATCTACGTGCAAGCTTCCTACATCATAGCTGACGATGCAACCAGAGAGCGTGAGTTTGGCAATCTCCGTGCCATCAAAGACAACTATCCGAAGTACGTTATCTCCATGACTCCTCTGCTCACCAAAAATGATGATGACGGCATCACGCACCTGCATCTTCGCAAGTTTCTGACAGAAGGAATATAAATGATTTATGATAACCACAACTTCTGGGTCACCTGCAAAAGCTTGTGGATGTAATATATTAAATTCAGTTATCTTCTGTTCTTTTTAAAAAAGATAACAGACAATGAACGAATATTTATCGGCTCAGCCTTAGAAGCATTCCAACGGCGCAACGCTTCTTCTTAACTTTGTTGTATTCATATCATTATTCCTCCATTTTTAGTTCAAATCATAACTGTAAAGATACCTCCCGTCAAAATTTATACTCATAATTCATATACCTACATTTTTTGAATCTAGCGACAAAAATAAGAGGATTGAGAGGCCTGAATCCTCTGTTTTCTGCTCTCTATTAAGAATAAGACCTATAGTTGTACGACTATAAAGTTACAGTTGTACGACTATACATGCTATAGTTGTACAACTATAGAGTTATGGTTGTACAACTATAGGGGTTATAGTCGTACAACTATAGATTTTCCTCAACGCCACCATCTTGTCAGAAAATCACAAGCGCCTGATTACCAACACCTTTCCGGTTTTCTTCATATTTACGATATTCTCAAAGAAATAATAAACGTCTGAAAATACGAGAATCTCAGGCAAGCTAATGTAAAGAAGATTCATTCTTAACAAAGCCGCATCACTACATCTTCAGGATATTCTTGCAAATCACCTACTTCATTTTCCACCCACCAATGCTTCCCGTCTTCGACGAGAAGTTGCAGCCTATCTGATAAAACTTTCTGCCATCTGCCGCATATTCCCTGGCGTAGTCCATATCCTCTATCTGCTTCAGGAAGTGAGCAGTTTCTCCAACTGTTTACAATCGCCCACGTCCATAGCACTCACCACTTGTAAAACAAAAGCATCAGTCGACTCTTTTGGCTGTAAATAGCTAGTAGCCATCAAAGTAAGGAAACCATTTTTTACCTCATCATTCGGAAAATCCAAAAGATACCATATTCATGTTCCAATCCTTTATCGCAAGATAGCCACTCTGATAAATCATAGGCAATGGCACTTCTACATCTGACCGATAATCCACGAAACTACTTGTTGGATAACACTTGCCAGTCAACTCATTAAAATTCTCCTTAAAGAAACCATGACTCTTTTCGTGTCGAATTAACTCCATTTTAGTGTCATACTTGTTGGGTATATAAATTAATAATAAGAATAACAGGAGAAAATCCGATGAAAAATACGCCCCTTTCTATCTATATCAAGAAAGGTAAAATTGTAGAAATCAAGCCGCTTGCCAACCAGGAGACTCCCAACTACTTCAATAAAGTAAAACAGGGTCTGCTCAACAAATGGAATGGCATGAAAGCCAGCAAGGCTGCTACAGCCCATGTAGATGGCGTTACGGGTGCCACCTTCTCCAGCAAAGCCGTAAAGGAAAATGTAACGCGTGGCATTGCTTATTACCAGAAGCATAAATAAGGAAAGATTTGGAGGATTGGCGGCAGGAACTACTATAGCAAAAGTCACATGGAGAAGAACTATCTGATAACGCATCTCGACAGGTTGGCATTCTTGAAGGAAGTGATGCAAACCTACACCCGAAACTCAGCCGTGTCGCCTTGATATATACCACTGAGTGATAAGTATATACAAGGCAGACACGGTTAAGTTTTTCTTTACTGATGTATGTTATGATACTCTTCGTCACTCACTTCTTCTAGCTATTCGTCACCGCTTTTGTCCAATGTCTTCACATGGGACTACGGAGAACTTCCACTCTCTGTCATCATCGTCTGATAGGTATCGGCTATCATATGATTATTGTTTGCCGGAATTTCTACGATTTCTTGGTAAAAGCCAATGTGAGGAGTTTCCAATCTTCTCCTTCTTTGATATAGACTTCACTGACATAGAATGGGAATGAGACCTCATGACCTCCTACCTCGCTCGTCAACTGTAGTTCGCTATATACCACGGCGGTGTTTCCACTGATACGCGGCTCAACACGATGTATATCGGTATGTTTGTACCAGATGGAACCTTTTTCTATTGTCATAAGTTCAGCCGTTCGTCCCCATGCTCCACCCATGTGTACGAACATGGCATCTTTGTGGAATAGTCGGGCGAGTTCAGTGACGTTCTTCTCCGCCATCCACTCCCATTTTTTTGCAGAGAGGGCTGTGAGCTCTGCCTCTGCTCGCTCAATAGAATCTGCAACGTTCCATTTGAGGTAGTTCATCCTTTCTCCGTATGCGGCATTGAAGAAACGCTGCTCCTTATTCAGTTTCCTTATCTGCTTCATATCCTTTGCCATGAGGGCGAACGGTTTGCCGCCAACCTCGCCTTGTGCAGCTGCGATGTTCTCGTGGATATAATCAGGATTGGTGGCTCCAGGAATGGTCAGCAGTCCTTCCTGTATCTCCCATCTGAGGATCACTTGCGCAGGACTTACATGATGTGCCTTGGCAATCTTCATGATTACAGGGTCTTTGAGCAATGCACCCTGGCTCATGGCTCCGCCAAGGGGGAACCAACACTCCACCTTCATGCCGTATTTCTCTGCCAACTTGCGCTTCTGGATGCGCTGTGCATACGGGTGACATTCCATCTGCATGATTACTGGTTTTATCTCAGTGGAATCCACACACCACTGAAACCACTCCTCAGCTCCAGGCACTTCAAAGTTGCTGAGACCAAGAGTGCGCACCTTGCCTTGCTTCACAGCTAACTCCAAGTTATGCCATGCCGCCTTGATGTCTCCTACAGGCTGATGCGGATATACAAGGTCAACATAATCAAGGTTAAGTCGGCGAAGCATGCGGTCGATGGCTGTAGGGTCAGCATATTCCGACGGCCATATCTTGCTCGTCACCCAAATATCCTCACGCTTGCAACCTCCTTCTGTAATGAATTCATTTACGGCATCGCCAACGCCACGTTCATCCATATAGGCATGAGCCGTGTCGATATGTCTATATCCAGCACGCAAAGCCGTAAGTACAGCTTCCTTGCAAGCCTCATTTGAAGGCACTGCAAATGTTCCGATGCCAAACTGTGGCATCTCAATACCATTACTCAATCGGACCATCGGTCCCTGTGCGTAGGCTGCCATCATCCAGATGCAGCCTACCATTGTCATGATAATCTTCTTCATTTCAACTTACCTTTTAATGTTTTAGCCTCGCTTTTGCAGGTAGCCATGCCCTCGTAGGAGAAACCATACATACCAGCAAATCGGCTCATGCTGTATTCGCCATCATCTATCATCATCTTTGTGGGAGCAGCACCCTGATATACGAAGAACAGGTGTTTGCCCTTGAACTCCCCATCTGGCACATAGCCGTAGAAACGTTCCATCAGCGTGCGCACCGAGGCGCAGATGTTGTGCCAATAAACTGGCGAACCCATCACGACTATATCTGCCTCCTTCATTTTGGCTATTACCTCGTCAAGCTGGTCTCCCTCAAGCTTCTGACCATAGAAGTTGAGGCGATAGTCGTTGAGATTAATCGTTTCATACTTTCTGCCTTCAAGCAGCACCTTTGCCAAAGCGGCGGTATTGCCGTCGCGGTTTGGGCTTCCGTTGATAAAGAGAATCTTTTCCATTTCTACTTCATTGTTATTAGAGTCACTTTTTTTTGTACCTGCCAAGCAGCTGATGATAGTCAATATGCCCAACATCAAAATTAATATTTTCTTCATCGTTTTCATAATATAATCTTCTTGTTATTTCCACCCCATAAACATCCTTGCCGCCTCTGCCGAGTGATGGTCAAAGAAGAGGCTTTTGCCTGTATCGAGGGTAGCGATTAAGTCCATATCATCATCAGACAGAACGAAATCGAAGATGTCATAATTTTCTTTCATGCGTTCAACGTGGGTTGTCTTAGGGATAATGACAACGCCCCGTTGCAGCAGCCAGCGAAGGGCAACTTGAGCAACAGTCTTATTATGTCGCTCTGCAATCTCTTTCAGTGTGGCATTCCCGAAAAGATTGTTGCGACCTTCGGCAAATGGTCCCCATGACATGATTTGGGTGCTATATCCCCGCATGATGACTTGCGCCTTCTGCTGTTGGCAGAACACATGCGTCTCCACTTGGTTTACTGCCGGAACGATATCCATGTTCTCAGCAAGGTCGATGAAGTGGTCGGGATAGAAGTTTGCCACGCCTATAGCTCTCACTTTACCTTCTCGATAGGCATCCTGCAGAGCACGGTATGCGCCATAACGATCGCAGAAAGGTTGATGGAGGAGCATAAGGTCAATGTAGTCAGTGCGTAGTCGGCTAAGGCTTTCCTCGATGGAAGCTTTCGCCTTGTCATAGCCGTAGTTGGAAATCCACACTTTGCTAACGAGGAAAATCTCGTCGCGACTGATTCCACAGTCAGCCACAGCTCTACCCACACCGTCTTCGTTGTGGTAAGCCTGAGCCGTGTCAATCATTCTGTAGCCCACGCTCAATGCCTCAGCCACATGACGTTCACACACATCCGGTGCTATCTGATAGACACCATATCCTATTTGTGGCATCATAACACCATTGTTCAATTTTAAATATTCCATTGTATATTACTTTTTTTGTTTACTGATTAAAATACTGATTTCATAAAGCATGTACATTGGTAGTGATACCAACAACAGCGTAAAGATATCAGAGGTTGGAGTGATGACAGCTGCAATAACAAGGATGATTACTACTGCATGACGGCGGTATTTCCTGAGAAAGCCTGATGAGACTATTCCCATGCGTGAGAGCAACCAGATAACCACTGGCAACTCGAAAACCAAACCCATAGTAAGACTCATCATCATGAGCGTACTCATATATGACTGCAAGGTAACCATATTGGCTACATCTACACTCACCTGATAAGTGCCAAGAAAACGGAATGTGAGCGGAAAGATGAGCAGATATGACACCACGACACCAATCATAAACATCACATAGCCACTACTGATCACTGCCACTGCATAGCGACGCTCATAGTCGTATAGGGCTGGAGAGACATAACGGAATAGCTCGCAGACAATGTAAGGCGAGGAGCACAGCACACCCATGCACATGGCTGTCTTGACGTGTATTATGAACTGTTCTGCCAGTCCTGTGTTGACGAGCAATACCTCGAACGTGTCTGGCTGAGATATTCCCACCCAGGAACATAGGGCTTCAAGCAGCCTATAGGTGATGAAGCCAGATGTACGGGGTGCAAGCAACAGGCCAAACAACTCATCTTTGAAAAAGAATGCGATGATTCCTGTTATGACAGCCACACATATAATCTTAATGATTGTCGTCCGCAGCTGGTCGAGATGATCCCAAAAGCTCAGATTTGTTTCCATCCTTCTTTTCGTCCTCCATGTCTTTAGTCACCTCACTCATTCCTTCCTTGAACGACTTGATACCCTTGCCAAGTCCCTTCATGAGTTCCGGAATTTTCTTACCGCCAAAGAACAGCAATATAACCAATGCGATAAGCAGCACTTCCTGCATACCAATGCCTCCAATAAATAATAATGTTTTCATTTCTTTACAACTTTATTTTTTTGTATATATTTGATGAAGTAATAGCCACCTGCCACTTGCAGTGCCATGCCAGAGATGCCGATGCGAAAATTCTGAATTGTGATACATGGCGATTGAGGCTTATTTGCTGTGTAGCTCATGCCCCTCCACGTAGATGGCACTGAACGGACGGGCAGGACATAGATTCTCACATGCGCCACAGCCGATACACCTCTTTGCATTGATTACAGGAATCTTCAGTGAATCAGGGTTTTCACTGTCAGAAGGCACCATCAGTATGGCTCCCGACGGACAATGACGGGCGCAGTTGCCGCAAGATACACCGTCGGCTATGGGGATGCAATTCTTCTTAATCCATACTGCATGGCCTATGCGTGTGGATGACTTTTCAGCAATGCCAATCGGAGTGATGGCTTTCGCAGGACATACCTCGGAACAACGGTTGCACTCCGGACTGCAGTAGCCACGCTCGTATGACATCTCGGGCTGCATAAACGTATGCAGATTGGTGGAAGGGCGCAACACCTCATTGGGACATGCCGAAACGCACAACTGGCAGGCCGTGCAAGCCCCGGCAAAATGCTGTGCAGACAGTGAACCTGCTGGCAGTATAGGTGTGGCACGCTGAGGTCTCTGCTTATCTTCAATGACCGCAAGTCCACCATCCACCTTCTTCTGCTGTGCTTTTACTGCCAAAGTGACGGCTACCAAAGCTGTAGCAGAAAGGAAACTGCGACGCGCGTTGTCTATCTGTTTGTCATTTACTGAAGATGTTGAAGACGGCACATTTTCCTTGTCTTTCCTGCCGCTGATTCCCGAGAACGTTCTTCTCCTCAGTTTTATCGCTCCGTGTTTGCAGGTATCTATGCAGTCCATACATGCCACACAACGACTTAGGTCAATCTGGTGGTGTGCGTAGTCGATACAGGCAGCCTTGCAACGGCGTGAACATAGACTACAGTTCTTGCACCTTGTCTTGTCTATGGCAGGATGGAATAGTGAAAAACGAGAAAAGAAGCCGAGCACAGTGCCCACAGGGCATATCGTGTTACAATAGGTTCGGCCGTTTCTCCATGCCAATATACCTACAATAATAAAAGTGATGGTGGCAACGGCAAAGGATGTTGCGCCCTTTATCCAAACATCCGTCTCGTAGAAAGCATAGCTTTCAGCACGTTCGGTCAACATTGCCAAAAGGTTGTTGCCCCAGTCGTAGACAGGCGCAAAGAGGTTGGAGGCAATGCGACCATAAGAACTGTAGGGAGCAAGCAACACCACAATGGCATGTATGCCTAGTATCACACTGACTATGAACAGACATAGCGCACTATATCTCAACCATCTAACTTCCTTAGAATAGGTGAAGCGGTACTTTTTCTTCTTGCGCCTTCCGCTCAGCCACGACATGATGTCCTGCATCACCCCTAATGGGCAGACGACGGAACAATACACCCTGCCTATAACTAAGGTCAGCAGCAGTAGCAGTGATACAACTCCCACATTCATTGCCATCAGGGCAGGCAGAAACTGCATTTTTGCTGTCCAACCGAGATAAGCATGAACTGTACCAGTGAAATCGAGGAACAATGCCGTGACCGCTACGAAGAACAGTACGGCAAGGGTTATTCTAATTTTACGTAACATAATCATCGGGGCATTATTGTCATACTTTCTGGTTGTTGGCCAACTTTAACTCCATCAGCGACACGTTCTCATTGCGATAGCGTGCATTAGGGTTCTTCTCCGAACCATCTGGCCATGTGCCGTCCTCATTCTTCTTGAACTGTATCGCCCGTTGTGGACAGTTCTGGATGCAAGCAAAGCAAAACTCGCAGTCGCCCTGCATCTTTACCCCTTGACCGGTAAGTTGATAGTTGCCGCGAGGACAGACGTATGTGCATATACCACAGTGGATACAGTCATCTGTCACCCTGAAACTCCTATCAGCCTTCATCAGAAATCCTACTTCAGGATCGAGACCGCTCAGACTCATGAAGCCTTCATGCTGCCGACGCTCTTCTTGTGTCACCGGCTCATGCCAACGGCGGCGGTTGCTGAGGTCAGAAGTTATCTTTGCCAAATTCTCTGGTATGTGCTTGTCTATCTTCATCTGATCGTTCATGTCGAAGTTGGGCAGCCAGTTGTCCACCATGACGATAGTACCAATATAATCGAATACATTGCCCGCTTTTCGGGAAATCCCATCCCATATCTCCACGGCGTTGCACTTGCGCATACCATAGATCAGCACGGCAAACTTGTATTCAGCTTTCAGTTGTGCCTTCTTGATGAACTCACGCACCATATTGGGCGGCATGTGACCATAGATAGGATATACCAGTCCTATCTCATCTGCCTCAATCTCGAACTGCTTCTTGCGCATAAGTTGCGGGATGCTGAGTATCTCACCCTCTTTACCAGCAAGTTGGCGAGCGACATAGAGGCAGTTGCCTGTGCCTGTGAAATACAATACCACTCTCTTCTTCCTGCCTTCGATGCAAGAAGTGAGGGCAGAAGCTCCTGATGTTGCCATCACTGTAGCCAATGCAGCACTTCCCATAATCTTGAGAGCCGTGCGGCGTGTCAAAACTTTTTCTTCCATAATTCAATGTGTCTGATTTCGGGTGCAAAGATACAGACAATCCCCGAAACTGCTTGGACACAGATTTCGGGGATTATTTACAATTTTTCCGAAAAAGATTGATTCACTGCCTATTCAACAAAACTTGAAGGCGGTGCTCCAAGATATTTCTGTACGTATCGGCTGAAATACGACTCTGACGAAAAGCCAAACAAGTCAGATATCTCTGTAAAGGTAAGATGCTTGCTCTTGAGCAGACGGGCAATATCGAGCGATGTATAACGTGTTATCCAAAAGGCTGCCGGATAGCCACTTACCTTCTTCGATACTTCTGATAAGTATTTCGGAGTAACACAAAGGAGGTCGGCATAATACCCAATCTCACGGTTCTTGCGATAGTCGCCACGTTCGAGCAAAGCCAGAAACCTGTTCATCAGAGAGGAATAGAGTTGAGTAACGGTGTCGTCAGTGCCATAGAGCGTGGCATGGAAATCAAAGAAGTCGATAATAATCGCCTGAACGGCATTGATCATTGCATCGCGATGAAACTTGTGAGTCGTTAAAGCAAGACGACGGCGGATATTATCGAAATCGAGTGCGCACACCTGCTGCATTTCCGGCGTAAGGTGCATGATCGGATTGTTAAATAAGGACAATCCTCCACGGGTACCATAGTTGCTATGCGGTGTGCTTATTGCGATGAACTGAGGAGTGGCATAAAATACATCAACCTTAAAGGCGCTGCTCTCCCGTATGTCTTTCAGCAAATCGCTGCGACGCACTATCAGGCAGTCGCCTCCCCTCATGACATATCTCTTGCCATTGAAAGAGAAACTGCATTCCCCTTCATGGCAGTAGGCATGGCACAAGTATCCGTCTTTAGTGCCGTCACCGACATTCATCAGCGTATTTTCAAAAATCACATCCTTCATATATATATATAATTATAATGTGTCTTTATTCAGGGGCAAAGAAACTTCAGTCTATTGATAAGTTCTTTTGCCATAATTGAGATACCTTTATAGAAGATAGGCCTTGTTATCACTTGCCCCACCTTCGATTGCAAAGATAAATAAAAGAAATGAATTGCTTGCATGTTTTAACAAAAAAAAAGTGATGTTATGAACAAAAGCAGTTAATTTCCAGTTTTTATCCACGATAAAGATAAAATTCTACATTTCATTATCATTTTATGATAATCACTTTATGATAATTGGAATAAAAGTTGTATCTTTGCAGCCGTAGAATATATAATAAGGTATAGATATGGTAATGAAAAATCCTTTTGTCACGAACGGTTATGCCGGTCCGGAATACTTCTGCGACCGTAAGGAAGAAACCCAGCACATCACAGAGATGCTGACCAATGAGAATAACATGGCTCTGATTTCCCCTCGACGCATCGGAAAGACAGAGCTGATTCACCATTGCTTTGCCCAGCCAGTCATCCAAAAAGATTATTATACTTTTATCATAGACATCTATTCAACCAACTCCGTCAGCGATCTGGTCAATATGTTCGGCAAAGCCATTATTGATGAACTTCGCCCTAAAGGCAGAAGCGCTTGGGAGAAATTCCTGATAGCACTCTCTTCTCTCCGTTCAGAAATCTCTTTCGATATCAACGGGGCTCCTGTTTGGGGAATAGGCATCGGCAACATAGTAAATCCCGAAATTACGCTTGATGAGATATTCTCTTATCTCAACCAAGCCGACAAGCCATGTCTTGTTGCCATCGACGAGTTTCAGCAAATCACCAACTATGCCGATAATCGGATAGAGGCATTGCTCCGTACCTATATCCAGCGATGCACCAATGCCCACTTCATCTTCTCGGGTTCTCATCGCCATCTAATGGCAGAGATGTTCACATCCCCTGCCCGCCCTTTCTATCAGAGCGTAACACTGATGAACCTAAAGCCGCTGGATATTGAGAAATACAAGGAGTTTGCCACAACCAAGTTCGAGGAGCACAACAAACATCTAGATACTGCCATTATCAAAGAACTCTTCACCCGTTTCGATGGTATCACCTCATACATCCAGCGAGTAATGAATGTCCTCTTCCTCAAGACTCCCGAACAAGGTACCTGCACTCTGGATATGGTAGATGATGCCATCAACTACAATCTCAACATGGCATCAGACACCTACGAGACCCTTCTGCGCCAGATGCCAGAAAAGCAGCGCAACGTCTTCATCGCCATCTCTGCAGAGGGCAAAGCCAGAAGCGTAAAGAGCGGAGCTTTCGCCAAGAAATATCATCTCCCGTCACCAAGCTCAGTGAACTCAGCTCTGAAGGGATTGCTGGAGAAGGAGTTCATCACCCAGCAGAATGATGCCTACGTGGTATATGACAAGTTCTTCGATTTGTGGCTGAAGAAGTATCTGAAATAGTATAAGGTGATTCCAATATTTTTTGCTACCTTTGCACCAAAATTTAAATATATATTCAATATGGCTATTATAAAGACTGTAGAAGGAAAAACACCTCAATGGGGAAAGAATTGTTTTATCGCTGAGAATGCCGTACTGACCGGCGACTGTATTCTTGGTGATGACTGCAGCATCTGGTATAGTGCGGTATTGCGCTCTGACGTGGATGCCATCAGATGTGGAAACAGGGTAAATGTGCAGGATTGCGCCTGCATCCATCAAACCGGTACGATGCCTTGCATTTTGGAGGATGATGTATCTGTGGGACATGGGGCCATCGTTCATGGAGCTACCGTTAGAAAAGGGGCACTCATCGGCATGAATGCCACTGTGCTTGACAAGGCTGACATTGGAGAAGGGGCTATTATTGCTGCAGGTGCTGTAGTTACCCATGGCACCAAGGTTCCTGCACATGAGATTTGGGCGGGTATTCCAGCCAAAAAAGTGAAGGTCTGTGCTCCTGGCCAAGCCGAAGAATTTGCCAAGCATTATTCCGGATACATTAAAGACTGGTATCTGAAGGAAGATAAATAATCACTTTATGATTATCATAAAATGAGAATAAAACGCCATTTTTTATCTTTTATAGAAGATAAAAGCAAAATATTTAGGATTTTCATCCATTATAAAAGATAAAAATCGTATATTTGCAGAAAATTTCATTTATAAGTAATATGGAAACTATTATTCGTCAATCATATATCGACAAGATAGAAAAGTATCTTGGTAAGGAGACAGTCATCGTATCCTCAGATTGGGCACACAGTGTGTTCCCAATCTGAGGATTCTTTTATTCCTCCCCATTCAGGCATTCGCCCGTTTCATAGCTCTTCGCCATATCCTTTAAGATACCAATCATCTCCAGCCTCAAGCTTTCAGGCTTCAGTACGATGATATTTCTGCCATGCCATAACAGTTCCTGAAGGAAATCACGGCTGGGACGGACGGTGAGGGTATACTCCCGATACATTCCATCTTTCGACTCCTTTACTTTCTGCTGACTCTCATGCAGCGGAACCTCCTCGATGTAGTTGTATTCCGGATAGAAGGCACGGATGCGGATTTTCTCCACCGGCACATCTTCCATCCGATAGATGCCAAAGCAATCTTCATAATAATTCTCTGGAGTCAGGAACTTCTTCATCTTTGCCGGCAACGGATGCTTCTCGCAAATAAGCTTCAGGAAACTGATGCGGTCGAAAGGAAGACAGCGAACGAGCTTCTTCTCATCAACCTCAGCATTCAAATCAGCATCTCCATCAACCTCAGCACTTGAATTCTTCACTCTTCGTTCTTCACTCTTCACTTTCACTCCCACAACGTACCACCGTTGTTTGAAATATCTCACGAAAGCCGGTTGCAGAATAATATCACTCTCCGCTCCAAATCCCGAAACATACTTAAACTTCAGCAGATATTGCTTATCTATCGCTGCAAGAATATCATCCAGATATTCCGTGTTATATGGCGGCGTATCAAGCATCACCTTGTTATGATACTTCAGCATATCACCAAGCGAAGCCAACCGCAGGGAACTCAGCATCCATTCCGTCACATCATCATTAGCGATCGGATCACGCTTCAGATAATACCGATAGCCGTCGCTCTTGTCGCATTCCACAGTAATGCCAAACTGCGACTGGATATTTTCACGATAACGATGAAAGGTACGTTTGTCCAGCTCATCTTCATCCTGATTAGCGTTGGCATCACGCCACTCATTAGCAATCTCCTCAAAGGTAAGATGCTTACGATCCAAGAGGCCTATCAGCCAACTATAGAATTTTACACGATTGTCCATAATCTCTAAAAATCTAATGAATATTTACGAGAAATGCCTAAAAAGAAAAGGAGAAAAGATAGCCAACAAAATGGTAATGCTAAATGCTGGCGTTTCTGACTTTTGTCATATACCAATGCGCGATACTCTTGTGCCCGATGCTTGAAATGAACTGTGAACAAACTCGTCTCTTTGCATGAAACACATGAATTTTTAATAATGCTAACACAGACCTATTGCCTGATGTCAGTTTCTTGCTGCCTCTATCTTTTCTCCGAAAATTTTAATCTACTTAATGAAAATTTCAATCCTCGCTCCATTATCGGGGCAAGTCTTGCAAATCCACCAAATCTACAGTCCAGTTCAAACTCTGAATTTTCAGGTCGAGTTCCCGATACTGCTTGGCATAGGTATCAGCCTCCTTGCGAAGAGCCTTTATATCTATGGTTCTAACATATTTCAGTTCATTTCTGCCAAAGCGAGTATCGTTGGCAGCTACGTAGTTCACCACCTCTTTCAATGCCTTGACACGCATCGACAAGACGTCTCTCTTGGCTATCAATCGAGTCAAGGAGTCTCCGTCCTGAACTATCTGAACGTTGGTGATGTTGATGCGATAAATCAAGTCTTCCAACTGGACGAGTGCTTCATCCAGTTCCTTGTACAGTTCCTCCACGTTATCGCAAGGTTCATCGCCCTCCTGTACCTTGGCGCTCTCCTTGATACGTTCTTTCAGTTGAGCCACTCTCTTCTGCAAGTCGGCTCTGATACTCAATGCTTCTGCTAACTTCATAATCTTCTATTTTTATATATATCGTTAAACTTCTTGTTTTATTATGTCAAGGTCTCAGCCTTTTTGTGTTCTACCCAAGCAAGGCACATCCTCAGACCAATGAGGGTCGGTTTCATTTCCATCATCAGCATAACGAATATCTCGCTGTTCGGATATATTGCGGTCGTATTTCAGTTCCACACTCACCGTGAAGTCATCCATACGAAGAATATCTGGCAGGCACCAAGGCTCATGAGTATGCAAGGCATGCATCGCATAACAGATACACAAATGGTCGTACGCCTTGTTGTGCAGATAGCCTTCCGCCCACGACGTGCCATCGTCGAGCGTATCAGTCAACTCTCTCAACGTATCCTCTTCGTTGCCGAAAAAGTTGGCAGACGCACCATTCACGATGGTATCCATCTTGCAATGTCCTGTACTGAGCAACTCATCTGTCAGATGAATCATATAGTCGAAGTCGGAACCGTAATAGTCATCATTCTCCAGATGCAAGACCGAGTCTTTGTCAGCATACTCGAATCGAAGCGTACTGTCCAAGTCGTACCTGAAACGGTCGTCCACCTTGTATGGCGAACGGTAGAGCGTAAGCCAAAGGTTACGGCACTGCTCAAAACACTCCAAGGTGAGCTTGTAGAGTTTGTCGTTCAACTTGCTCAATCGTTCCACCTCGGCAGCAGTAGGATGAAGCATCATCTCGTCGAGCGTCACCTCACGAAGCCCGAGCAAATCGTCCAGCAAATCCCGCTCCGTATCACTGAAGTTACGGAAGAACCCATCTGGATTATTATCCTCACGATTCACCACCTTCTTGATACGACGTTCCACCTCTTGCACGATGGCACGCTTATCCTCTATCGTAGACTTTTCTCTTATAAAGTCTATAAATTTGAAGTGAGGCTCCGAACTATAGCTACGGTCGTTCTCTACATCATCTATCAGTTTTTTCCATTCCTTTTCCATTTACTTCCTCTTTAAAGAATACGTTTCCTTTTTTCCATTGATACACCTCTCGCTCATATCTCAAGCTGACATCCGTCCAAAAATCATCCATACGGAGGATGTCTGGCAAAGAGTAATGCTCATGACTATGGAGCGAGTGAAGGAGATGGCAGATGCAAAATCTGTCGAAAGCCTGATTGTCGAGATAATCCAAATTCCAGTTGGTCCCATCATCAGCCACTAAAGGTTCCCCATACGAATACCGCCCACTATCCCTAAAATTGCAATGAAAATGGAGCATATACTCGAAGTCTGAGCCATAATAGTCATCATTATCCATCTTGAGGACGGAATCCTCATCATTCCAACTGAAATCAACGTGCTCCTCCACATCATAATAATCCTCGTTTGCCATCAAGCTCGGTGAGTGCAACAAAGACTTCCAGAGGTTGCGACCTTGCGCAAAGGCATCCTTCGACAGTTCATGAAGTTTATCGTTCTGATGTCCCAAACGCTCGATTTCTTCCTCTGTAGGATTTAACATCATCACATTGAGAATCTTTACCCGAGTACTCCAAAGGGAATCAAGCACCTCCCGCTCCTGTTCACTGAACTTACGGAAGCGGAAACTCTTGTCCGCATCATAACGGGCAATCATCTTGATGCGACGCTCTACTTCTTGTACAACTCTGCGCTTGTCATCATCCGACGCTTCGCCCACATACTCCATCAAAGCGAAGAAAGCCTCCGTTTCAAACGGATCTTTCTCAATTGTATCGATAAGTTGAATCCAATTTTCCTTCATCTTCACCTACGATTTCACCATTACTAACTTCTATTATCTTATCATCGCCAAAACTTCCTCCCCGTATCTTGTAGGGAGAGTTTCGCTTCAACGTCTTCTCCAAATACTCCAAGTCTTTGGGACGGAGATGAGTGAGAGCGAAATCCACCTCATTCAGTTGTGACTGATTGCTCAGGGCAAGATGCTGGAGATTGTGACACATGAAGATGTCCAAGCGACGCAACTTGTCGTTCTTACTCAAATTCAAAGACACCAAGTCCTTGGCACCCTCGATATGCAACTCCTCCAAGAGTGGATTAGCAGAGAAATCCAACTTCTCGTTTCTTATCTCGTGGAAGTCGATGAACTCCAGCAAAGGATTCTTGCTCACGTCAAGTTTCTCCTCGCCATACCCAGAATAGCCCAAGATACGCAAGTTAGGACATTCCGTGAGAATCACATCTAAGGTTTTCACCTCGAACATGCCACATCCATCAAATCCGATAATGGCATCCTCCTCTTCCGAACAGATGGTAATGGTGTAGTACATGCCCTTCTCCGGATAGGCATGACCTGCCTCCACCCAAGCCATCTTTTCGGAAGCAGGTTTCTGTTTACCTGTCACGACCTGTACCTTTCCATCGCCCCAAGCGATTCTTGCCTTGCTGCCTTTCTTCAGCATCAAGTGCAAGCCTACGGTCTCCCCCATTGTCCAGTCCAAAGTCTGGATATTGATTGTAATCTGTGCCATAATTTCTTGTTTTATGTTTACAGCTGCAAAGGTACAGGTTGGGTATGTCAAATCGTGACACAAGCGAGAAAATTATCTCAAAAATCTTTGTATCACCTTGTGCCAATAGTCCCAGGAGTAGCCTACGGAAGGATGATTCACCGCCATCACTTTCACCTGTTTGCCATTACTCAGAAGGTAAGCACCTGTAGCAACAGGATAACCATCCACTACGATGTCGTCGCCATCCTGCCAGCCAACATTAGGAAGATTGTTCCAAAGTCGCTTGCCCCAGACGATGACATACTCCGGCTGATACTTTTCGATAACCTCAAAGAAAGCCTTGCCTGCTTGGCGATATTGCTCCCCAGTGCCTGCCTCACGAGGACCACCCATCGCCACTTGCAGATAGTTGAAGAAGATGACCGAGTTCCAGATCTTCAGCCTCATCGTCTGATCTGTCTCCTCACCCACTAACGAACGCTCAAACTTCAGGAAAGTCCGCATCCAGTTCTGCCGTTCCTTATTCTCATTGAGATAATCACCAAGCACCTGCTGCGTAAAGTTCATACACTCCCGATGCAGACGGCAATCACCGCAATCCGCACAACTCTCATCACAATAATGACTCTCGCCCAATATCATGATTCGCTTGCCGAATATCCCCCCGTTGGCATAATCCTTGCCAACGAAGGGTTGAAAGAAAATGTTGCTATTCATATTTTAAAATAATGAAACTATCCAATCATAAGCCATGGTTCCCAAGCGAATGGCCCATGATATCACCACATAAATCAACCAGCAAAGCACGACGATGAACACAGCCGTCCAGAATGCCTTCTTATTCACCTTATTGATAATCTCCTTATCATCCTCGATATACCCGGTAACCAATCTCAGGTTCTCTACATACGAACGCTTGAATACATCCAGCACATCACCTATATAGAAAGGTATGGCACCAATCAGCACATCCATCAAGATATTATAGATGACAGCCAAAGTCAGCGGAATCGACTTAACCACACAAAGACTGTAATAGATAAATGGGAATGCAAACACGCTCGTCAAAGCATCACCAATACCGACAGGAAGGATGAAGCCAAGGATAGGATCCAAGAACCACTTGTCCATATACTTCGCCGTACCTACCATCAGACGATATGATGGCATGTTCATCATCTTCTCACGCTTTGCAGCTTTTTTATTAACCATACTATTCATCGTATTTATTTTTATTTATTCTTTATCACTACCTACAAATACCGATGCCTTCATAAAAGAGAAGGTTGCATCAACGAGCCAACCAATGCACGAACCGACTGTAGCTATCCACCAGGCAACATGATAACCTGTAGTACAATTGGTAGCCTTAAAAAGGACATCGCCGTCAAAGAGATGCCTCACCAGATTAGGCAGGAAGAACAATCCATGCGCCAAACCTGCTTGCCATCCATACAATTCCGTACCATTGATGTTGACAAACAATACTGCAGCCACTATTGCAACGATTAGTCGCCAGGGTAGGAACATGAAAACCATTCCAAGAAGCCCTATAATTTTATTCATATTTCGTTATACTTTATTTATGCTATGATTTCATCTATACAGACAACTATCTTTTAGATACATCTTGTTGTTTCTAATCTCAGTTGGAGTAAGTTTCTCTTTACGATAATCCTTCAAGGAATCCTTCTGCACCTGAAATCTACTCGTTTCCACAAAGATCAGGCTCTTGTGAATCCTCGTCTTGGCACGTTCCTCCATCCATTCTCTGCCTTTAGCGAGAGAAGACATATACCAATATCTTGTCTCAGCCCAAGCATTCCTTGTAGGTTGCGCAGTACCATGAATGAAGTCACGATAAACAGGAAGCGAGAGACCAGTTAGCCAACAAACCAGGACCGAATCCCCCTTAGCCATTAGCGTCATGTCCGACAACATCTGTTGCATGGTCATTTTCTCCGACTTCCGCCAAAGCATCCTCCTATCCTTATATTCATTCTTCTCTGCCTCCTTCTTCTTTTGCCAATAGCCATGAGGGTTCAAGAAGAACCAATAGCCAAATAACACAACCAGCACGGCACTCAATACCGCAGCCAACCAACACACTTTTTTCCTGATGTTCTTTTCCATTTTTACTTTACCTTATATAGTTATACATTTGATTTCGGCTGCGAAATAACTATATAGATATGTCAAATGGTGACAGAACATCAAGAAAAAAGTATATGCGGCTTACTTTTTCTTGGTAAACAAGCTTATCAACCAGCCAGTAAAGCCTCCGACTTTAGGAGCAGGATCTTCATAAATCTTGCCTCTTCGTCTCAGTTCATCCAATATTTTATTTTCATTCTTTGCCATAATGCTTCATTTTTTAGGTTGTTATATCACCAGTTGTAGCATCCTTAAAGTTATTCTCCTTGAATGCTTTCTTCATATTCTCAATCTGTTGCTTATCTGATTCTGAAATGCTTATAGTCTTACCTCAGTTCGGGATAAGAAATAGTGCCTAAAAAAGTTGGTAATCTCCGATATTTTTTGTATCTTTGTAGTTGAAATCCAATTAGTTACAAACATAAAAAGATATCATTATGGAGATTACCAAGGACAAAGTTAC
Organism: Segatella copri; assembly: GCF_026015465.1. GTDB lineage: Bacteria > Bacteroidota > Bacteroidia > Bacteroidales > Bacteroidaceae > Prevotella > Prevotella copri_E. The sequence goes on along the minus strand of NZ_JAPDUQ010000004.1, from coordinate 117,834 downwards.
AGAATTATTTTGTATTATTGATGAATTTTACAAAGTTTTTGATGCTGAAAATGCAGGAAAATTGCTTTTGGGTGAAGATGGAGTAAAGCGCAGACGACGTAAAGCCTCTTTATCTGATAGTGAAATCATGACGATTTTGCTGTATTTCCATTTCGGCTCGTTCCGAAACTTCAAGCATTATTACCTATTCTTTATTAGAGGAACTTTGAAGTCATATTTTCCAAATGCGGTGTCTTATAACCGTTTTGTAGAACTTGAAAGTCGCGTATTCTTCCCTCTCATGTTCTTCCTGAATCTCCGTGCTTTTGGCAGATGTACAGGTATAACCTTTGTTGATTCAACCATGATACCAATATGCCACAATCTCAGGCGTTATGCCAACAAAGTGTTCAAAGGCATTGCCACAAACGGAAAGGGAACAATGGGATGGTGTCATGGGTTCAAGCTACATCTGGCTTGTAATGATAGAGGTGAGATAATTGCTTTTGTTCTCACTGGTGCAAACGTCAGCGACAAAGATCCAGCGGTATTCGATGTGTTGGCTAAACGTCTGTATGGCAAGCTGTTTGCTGACAAAGGCTATATCTCGCAAAAACTCTTCGATTCGCTTTTTGAGGAAGGCATCCAGTTGGTAACAGGACTGAGAGTGAACATGAAGAACAAACTAATGCCGTTCTATGACAAGATGATGCTACGCAAAAGATACATCATTGAAACGATTAATGACCTGTTGAAAAATACGGCTCAGATAGTACATTCACGTCACAGGTCTGTTGCGAATTTCATCATAAATATTATTTCTGCATTAGGGGCATACTGTTTCTTTGACAACAAGCCCAAGGCACTTACTGGATACGTTATCGAAGATACGAAACAGCTTAGTCTTTTCTAACATTGCATATTTTACAGGAGGATTTTGTCTCAGCAACCATCCAAGATATATAGATGGTTGCCAAGCCTCTGTATCCCTTATATAAAAACATTATAAAGCCTTTAGATAGAGTTCATTATCCCGAACTGAGGTATAGTCTTACTTGCGATATCCTTAAAAAGCTTCCCATCAAAGGCTGTGCCTTTATTATCCAGACTATCTATAAAACATTTCTCCATTGCCTCGTTCACAACAGACTCAATGTCTGCGCCATTAAAACCTTCGGTTATCTGACAGACAGAATTTAATGCCGCTTCGTCAAGGCTTTTATTCTTTTTGCCAATATGGATTTTGAATATTTTCTTTCGTTCTTCTTTGTTCGGCAAGTTAACACAGAATATTTCGTCAAAGCGTCCTTTACGCTTCAACTCAAGAGGTAGATCTTTTATTTTGTTGGCAGTGGCTATAACATAAACACAACTCTTCTTCTCCTGCATCCACGAAAGGAAATAGCCGAACATACGAGTCATGATGTCGTTGTTGCCGTCGACACCAGAAAAGGCTTTCTCTATCTCGTCAATCCATAGTACACAAGGCGCAGCAGCCTCAGCAATTTTAATAGCCTTACGCAAGTTGCCTTCACTCTCACCTACATACTTTCCCATCATACTGCCCATGTCGAGTTTCAGCAAAGGAGTGTTAAACAATGCAGCAGATGCCTTCGCACAAAGAGATTTTCCACAACCTGGCATACCTACGATAAACACACCTTTTGGTATCGACACGCCAAAGTCAATAGCTTTAGGCAGGTCAGCAATCACTCGCGACTTATTCAGCAGATAATCCTTCAAAACATCCAAACCACCGATGTCATTCAAGGACGCAGGAGTGTCAATCAATTCCAACAAGCCAGACTTTTTAACCATCGCCTTCTTCTGTTGAAGAATCATTTCAGTATCCTCTGCACTCAACGAGCCATTGCTGCTCATCGCCATATCAAGCATTCGGTCTATCTCAAAGCTCGTCATACCCTTCAAAGATGGCATCAGTTTCTTTCTGTCCTCATCTTTGAAATTGTCATAGCAGTTCACCTCTACATGCTCGTCTATAAGCTGATTGATTTCATCATCTTCCGGAAACGGAATTTCCAAGTAGGACACATACTTCTCCAATTCTTGCGGTACTTTAAGAACAGAAGAAACTATAATGACGGTTGTGTTGTAATCCCTATCATACAACTTACGTTGGGCTATCAACTGAAGCAATGACTTGATTGCCGGCTCTTCAATAAAATCTTGAATATCCTTCAACACCAAGAACTTTTCCTTTAGATTGACATCAATAGTATATTTATCACGCAAGAATTGCTCCAGTGTATCATTCTCTCCCAAGCCTTGACTTTCTTTCGTTTTAAAGTTGGTTGTGCCTGTTGCAGGATTCCATTCAAATACCTTACTATTGCCCACTATCTCAACTATAATTTCGTCTATACGTACAAAATCATAGTCGTTGATATAGATGATAGGTGTATTGACATCTATCATCTTCTGAAAATCAGAAATAACTTTCTTGTTCATATCGCAAGGTTTTAATATTTAAACAAATGGTCAACGATAAACCTTAATTGGTTAGGAAACATGGTTGCAGCAAAAGCGAAACCGTCAATTCGATTATCGGCAGGACGGTGTAGCATATATTGCGCCAACGGATAATGGTAATCTTCTGCTAACTCTACAAACAAGCCTGGTATTTCCTTATCATAAGAATACTGAACCAAGTCCAACACAAACTTACGTTCCTTGTAAAAGACATTCGATTTGTCTAAAACCTCATATTTTACCTCAGCTTCAGTTCTTACAGCTTCCCTGTTAAACATTTTGTAAGTTTTCCTCAAAGATGCAAATTCCTGAAGCAATTGCTTAACCTCTCGTACTATCCCCTCATCATAGTTCGTCTTTCTTGTTGAAAAGCCAAGCATTTCATCTTTCCATCTAACAATCAAATTTTCTATTTTTTCTTTTGCTTCAGGAGCCAACATAGCCAACTTTCGAGCCACGTCAAATTTATTAGATTTCACAAAGTCTATAGCCTCTTGATTGTAAAGCTCTGCTGCCTTTTCTATCAGTTTTTTGCCACGCACAAGATTTTTGTCGAAGTTACTTCCATCACTTTTAGTAAATCCCTCAAATGCAAGTTTTCCTTGTTCAAACAAAAATTCTGGGTCTTCTTCATTTTCGAATGTACAGAAAACATCCCACCATTCACCATCAGAGACCTCCTCTGGATACTGCTTAAATATAAATTTGGCACCTTCATATGTGCTCAGCAAGTACTTACGCAAAGAATCATAATTCTTGGACTTTCTCTTTTCACAATCATGCCAAAACGAGAACAAGGTATATAAATCCATTACGCAATGAGCATATAATTCATCTTTAAAAAAGAGAAATAATATTTTAAAATATGTAGAAACATCAAGTTGACCTACAGACAAAGCATCTATCGCATGAGCCAAATCCATTTCACCCAACTGCATCAACCATCTTGACAACCGCTTGTCTTTTACCAATGGCCACAAGTCTTGCACACAGAGATTCTGGCGCAAAGAGTCAAGTGAGGAGTGTTCTTCCCCACCAGACTTTATTCTTATTCGTATAGGCTTCGCCTTTACTATTATTCTCATAACCCAATAATGTTTTTAATTCACCAGCCAAGAAACAAACTTCTTAATCCCATTTTTCAATGTTTTAACCGTTGAGCGAATAAAAGACTTCGCACCTTCCGCCACAACAGACAATCCCTTTCTTACCGCCATCTTAGCAATAGGCACTATATATTTCTCTGTCGTTTTGATAACAGGAACAAAAACTGTTGCAGGAGGATAAACTCTGGCTATTACTTTACAAAGTTTATCCAAAACAACAGGAACTCCCCTCTCTATCACTTTGTCAGCAACTGTCACCACACGAGCTACTGTAGCATCTATCAACTTATCCGCCACCTCAACGACATCAAGCTCCTCTTTCGAAACTTTGTATGCAAACTTAACACGATTTAATCCCTCATCAATGGCACTTGCAATAGCTATTGGACTTTTGTCTGCAAGAGAGAAAGGCAAAGTCCCCTGCTCTTGTGCCATTATAACGGCAGCAGCAAAAGCCTTTTTCAACTTTGCTTCTGAAGCATCACCGATTGGGGAATCCAGGAATTGCTGAACAAACTTAAACTCTCGAAGACTCTCTATCTCATCCTTTTCCAACAGTTTACCAGCCAACAAGGATTGAAGGGCTGAATATTTTCTGCTTTCACTCTCCAAATGAGCACCAAACTCATTGCGCCCTGCATCTTCATTATACTCAGTGTACTTCATAAGTTTAGTCCTCCTCGTTAGTTAAAGTTTCATTGTTCACATTCTCACCAGCATCAGAAATGGCAGAGACGATTTCAGCCTTCTCCTGCTCGTCACGTCCCTTCAATATTCGGTCCATCTCCTCAAGCATCCATTGCTTACGAGACTTTCCATCCTCCTTAGCCGTTTGCAATGCAGCCATTTTCTCTGCAAAGCCATCAATATACTCGTTAGTCTCGGAGAGCAAAGCCTTGCCTTCCTCCGAAACTCCCATTTTCTCACACTCATCCTTAATCAAGGCATTTACGTCTTGATCTGGATTCTCATCTAATTGTTCTAACATAGAAGTTAGAATATCTTCAAAATTCTTTGCCATATTATATCTTTACAATATTAAATCTTAAAATAAACAACTGGTTGAAATAATCTTTAATGATTTCCTACAACAGTTTCTATAGTCCGCACATTCATAAGAAAATGTTCGACAGTAGCATTCCACTCAAGACCTCGTTTCGTCAAAGCATTAGCTTTTACATCGATTTCGGCTGCGAAATAACTATATAGATAAGTCAAATGGTGACAGAACATCAAGAAAAAAGTAAGAACGCTCTATTTTTTTGCGAAATAGACGTCAGTCACCCATAACGAATCAATAGACTAATGACATTTCTATTCCAATATTTCCCGGTTCAAATAAGATATTGTCAAGTTTCAGCTTTTCAAACACTTTCTGCAATTTGTCAATGTCGCCAAGGCGCAGCTTAACGATATTGCCAGGCATCTGTTCCACCCAACCTGCTTTCTCCGGCACAAGTTTCTTGGCATAAGAGATGGCTGGCGAAACAAGCAGGTCAATGCCCATCTTACCGCCATACGACAAGAACAAGTCTGTACCCTCAATCTTCTTCACTATAAGGTTTATGCTAACCGACTTGGTAAAGCCCAACACCTTGATAGGTATAGAGACAGAAACTGTCGCTCCATCAACATACCCGAGATTCACTGTTTTATGAAAATGACTGGCTACATAATCCTGCAGCTCAGCATAAGTAATTGATAACTTCATATCGTCTTTTTTTGTTTATTTTCTTTTTGGGCTTTTGCCCATTCTTCGGAAGAAATTCCTGCACATATCAGGTATTTCACACAGCGGATAAGGCAAGCCAGTTGAGCTAGTGTTAACACTGCCACACTTTGGGCATTTTACAGGAACAGATGCCGCAGTTGCATTCAACTCAATATCTGCACCAATGAATTTATGTCCACAATCTTTACAGACATATTTATATAATCCTCTTAACATATGCAATATAATTTATAACTAACAACACTACGTTAAATTAATATTTAATCATCTGTAAATCAATAACTTACATCAAGAAATATTTATAAAACCTAACTATAAAAGTTGGTCAAGTCGCTGATTTTCTGTAACTTTGCAAATCACCACAAACACAAAATTATATACTGGTCCACGTACAGGAAAACGTGGTCGTCCAAAGACAAAGGATGGCAAGATTGATATGAAGAATCTTGACCTCACTCGAATAGAGAAGATGGAGATGAAACTTCTCTTCAGACACTTCACTTTCGGGTGAAGAGGTACTTCTTTATTATAGAACCAGGTTCCAGATTGAATTTTGCTTTCGTGACGCCAAAGGCTATACTGGTCTTATGGACTGCTAGGCTCACGATAAGTGGAAACTCGATTTTGCTTTCAATACATCGTTCACATCACTAAATGTTGCCAAGGTAACTATGAAGGAGATGGAAATGGAATATTCTATGTCTTCATTCAAGTCACTGATGACCAACACTTATCTGGTGAGACGATTTTTTTAAGCATGTGGGTACAACCCTAACCGAACTTTAATTAGTAAGATTTTCAAAGATCTCTCGTGCTTACAGCGTATAGCTGCTTAGCGCATTATTGAATTATTAACGAACTATTGATTATCATATTTCTTCAATACTTCAGAAATAGATTTAGCATCAGACATGATGATATGAGAAAATGTAGTATTACACCAAAAATCCCAAGAAGAACCCTTTGTTTTTATATCAAAGAAATAAAATTTTAATTCCCTTTTAATACATTCTCTTAAATTCCCATCTTCAACACGAAATCCCCACCATGGTTCATAATTAGTTGTCGTAAGAACTATTTTTATTTTACCATTTAAAATAGAAAAAACGAAACCAGTTTTATCATCATATTTATTTTCCTCAAATTTGATATTTTTTTTCAAATCTTTCTGAAGTTGTTTTTTGCATTCTTCTAATAGCTGTTTTACAATCTCGATTTTTACTTTATTTATTTCATCACGATACCTCTCCAATAAAGATAATTCATTATCATAAAAGGATAATCTTTCCACATCATTACACGTAGAATCTATACGAAGTAATTTATCAATTTTTTCTTTCATTTTGTTTATAAATTCATCATTTGTATTAAACTTCATTTTAAGATAATCTATATATTGGAAAAGTGAGGTTTCTAAATATCTATACTCAGGCTCATTAATAAAATCATTTTCAAGTTTGTCTAACCATGGCAAAATATCATACATATAAGACAACACAACAAAATGATTCTCTTGTATCAAATCAAAAACACTTTTCCCATTAGCTCCATTTAATGATTTCTCTGTTGGAAAATCTCTAGTAACTGAATTTAAATATATTACAAAAACATTTTTCCCCGTTTTCTTTGCGTCTTCTACATATTGAAATATTTGATGCGGTTGTTCTATCGCATCATTAACTTTATTTTCAATAATGATAAAATTGGATTCATTTTCTAAGCTAACATCAATATGATTAAATTCACGCTTTATCTCATAATCACAAAGAGCTTCATGATTAGAAGAAGAAGACAAAAAGGTATCTAGAAAATTATTTAAAATAACTTTCTCCCGTAATAAACTGACAGTATCGGCGAATCGGTACCACTATAGCGCATGAATCGGTACCATCATAGCACTGCATTCGGTACCATCGTATCACTTGAATCGGTACCATCATAGCGCCCCAATCGGTACCAAAAAGATGTAAAGTTCTGCTCATGTATAATAATAACCGCCTATCTTTGCAGAAGAATTTTTAAATCTGTATAGATATGGCACAAAGTAATGTAAACATGAGCAAATTAAAACGTTCATTTCAAATGCTAGCGGCAAAAATACCGCAACGCACCATTTGCGAGCAACTACACATGGGACGTGGCGTACTGAACCGTTACAAGACCTTGGCGGATTCCCAAGGTTTGTCCTATGGCGTGATAGGCCACATGAGTGACGGGGAAATAGAATCTTTCCTCCAGTTGTCCAAACCCACAGCAGCCCCATCTTCCCAACGTCAGGTGCTGGACGGGCTGTTGCCTGAATATGTGTCAGACTTGTCGCATAACCGCTACCTCACCATTCAAGCCCTGCACGAGTCATACAAGAAGGAGCATCCCGACGGATATGGATACACCCAGTTCAAGAAGTCAATCCGTAAGTATCAGTACTCACACAACCTCAGCTTCCATAACACCTATATTCCTGGGGAAGAGATGCAGATTGACTTCGCCGGCGATACCCTGTGGCTTACCGACCCGAAGACAGGTGAGCTAACCAAGGTTGTCGTCTTGGTCTGTATCCTGCCATACAGCGGCTTGGGATTTGCCAAGGCTATGTACAACGCTTCCATGGAGAACTTCTTCGGCGGTATATCCGATGCCTTCTCTTACTTCGGCGGAACAACTCGCATAGCCAAGAGTGACAACATGAAGCAGTGGGTGAAGAAATACGACCGCTACGAGCCAGCGTTCAATGATGCAGCCGTGGAATGGGCCGCCTACTACGATACAACCCTCCAAACCTGCAGGGTTCGCACTCCCAGGGACAAAGGTCCAGTCGAGGGACTCGTCCAAAAGACCTACAATGCCGTCTACGCTCTGCTACATGACGAGGTGTTTTACAATCTACCGAGTATGAATGCCCGTATCTATGAGTTGATGGACGGCTTCAATGAAAAGCCGTCCAGAACGACAGGGAGAAGCAGACGTGACATCTTCGAGGCGGAAGAGCAACCTACGTTGGGCAAACTGCCCATGACTCCATACCGCTTCAGATATCGCAAGGAGGTGAAACTGTCCGGTACCTATCACGTCATGGTTGACAAGCACAACTATAGCGTGCCATACCAGTATGTCGGGCAAAAGGTGAGCGTACTGTGGGACTTAGATACCGTGGAGGTTTACTCCGGGAGTTCTCGCATAGCCATCCATCAGCGTCGCCAAGGATCTGGATACAGCACGCTTGACGAGCATATGCCAGACAAACATCTTGCCTACAAGCACGGACAGGGATATAACGCCGCCTATTTTCTGGAGGAGGCAGCATTGGTTGGCAGCAACACCACTTCCGCAGTCCAATCCATCCTCAATCGCACGAAGCATGTCGAGCAGTCGTACAAGTCCTGCCAAGGAGTCCTGTCTCTCAAGCGCAAGTATGGCAAGGAGCGCCTGGAGAAGGCCTGCAAGCGTCTGGCAGGTTGTTCATCCATCACCTACACGACCATCCGCAACGTATTGGAGAAGAACCTTGACCAAGTTGACGGGGAAGAAACAGTCTCAAATGTGCCACAGAACGACTATGTGAGAGGCGCGGAGGCATTTATGAACATTTAAACATATATAGTAACATGAACTTACAAGAAACCATCATACAACTCAACGAGTTGAAACTCAGAGGTATGTCATCCTCCTTCGAGGCCATGACCAGCCTTCCTGTACAGAACCGCCCATCCCTGGAAGTCGCCATCTCCAAGATGGTGGATGCAGAGGTGCAGGACAGACGAGATCGAAAGACCGCCATGTATCTAAAAATCAGCAAGCTTAGATATACGGCACTCTTAGAGGATGTCATCTGTGGAACAGACCGCAACTTCACCAAGGATGACCTTGCCGCCATTGCTGACTGTGCCTTTATACGCAGGCATGAGAACTTGCTCATACAAGGAAAGTGCGGCTGCGGAAAATCCTTCCTTGCCTGTGCCCTTGGAAGACAGGCTTGCATGCTAGGCTACAGAACTCTCTATCTCAATATGAACAGCTTTGTGGAGAAAGTTGCACTCAGCAAGCTGGATGGGTCGTACCTGAGGATGATAACCAATCTGGAAAAGTATGACTTGCTCATATGGGATGACTTCGGGTTGCAGCCAATGGATGACAAGACCAGACTCGCAATGCTCCAAATCCTAGAAGAGAGATACGAGAGAAAGTCCGTCATTATCGCCTCACAGCTTCCTATTGCCAAATGGTATGATTATATAGGTGATCCTACCTTGGCAGATGCCATTATGGACCGTTTGGTGGCAAATGCAAGTAAAATAGAGTTAAAAGGCGATTCTATGCGCCAGAAATTGAAAAAATAAATTACCTTTGCAAATTGAAAAGCAGAACTGAAATCTTGGTACCGCTTGCAGCGATACAAGCGGTACCGATTGCAGTGATAGCATGGTACCGATTACACCGCTACGCTTGGTACCGATACAGCGCTATCGTCAAATAAACCTGCAAGAATCATACTGTGGGCAACTTCTTTAAGCTTCCCACGAGCAGCATAATATATTACATTTATTCGTAATGGTTGATTATCTATCAATGCAAAGACATCGTTTGCACGATTTTTCAATTCTTTATATTCTTCTATATCCATATAATCTATATCATTAAGAGTCCCGTTAAAATCGGACTCTAATTTTCTTAAATTTAAATATCAAACGTACTATGGTTCTCTATGGCATTTTTCACACTCTTGATATCAGCTAAAGCTTTGAATGGACTTGATTTTGCCAAATCTGTTATTGCATTCAACGATACAGCCAAAGCTTGAACATTACCTGTGGCAAGACATTTATCCACAATTTCAAATTCCTTAGCAAACAACATGCGTCGTTCGTCAAACGTCTTATCGAGATAGTTTTGCAAGAACTCTCTCACTGCATCTATCTGATGTATCGCTACTTGTGCCCTTGCTCTTATTTCTGCTCGCTTGGTTCTTTGCTCCTCACAGAACTTTGCAACCTCAGCAGATTTGTCTATAAAGAACTTGGTCATCTCCACCATCTGTGCAGGACCAGGCTTTCCTTTAGACACAGAAAGCATCTTATTATTTATAGAAGACGTAAGATCATTAATGAAATTATCATCCTTTTCTGACTCTCTTCTGTAGTCACTTATACTCTTATCGTATTGTCGCTCAGACATAAGTTCATAAGAGTCATAATTATCTTCAGAGCTATTATCGACAATTTCACGATATTTCTTACGCCTTACTTCGGCAAACATCTCTCTAAACTGCTGTATATAGTCTGCACCTTCTTTATGTCCTATTTCTATCAGACATTTTTCAATATCATCCAATTGTTCGTCATCAAGCCAATTAACAAAATCAGCCATCATATTATCATAGTTATTAGACGATGCTGCAGCATTAGCTAAAGAGTGAGCTATCGGACCCTTAATTTGATCTGATACATATTTATTGTTTATAGGTGCCCCCTCAAGTCTACAATTTACCAAATACGCAACAATATTACGTATACGAAACATCAGATCTTCCTTATACTTAACCTCAACCTGATATTTAGAGCAGATGTCTCCTACAAAAGAGGCAGCTTTTTCAGAAACCATACGGTTTACTACCTTTTTGCCAAATACATTCCATGCTATCTTCATATAATCAGAAACAGATTTTCCCATATTATAAGTTTTTATTTAGTATCTTTTGGGTATTAGTTAATGTAACAGAAGACTCATTACTAAGCATGCCGTTCTTATCAATCAAAGGAACCTGAGCCACTTCACTTAAAGCCTTCACTAATAGAGAGGTTTCTCTAAAAGTATTCAGATAATATTCATCATCTATAGAAAAATCATAAACTAATGGTTCCAAATAAAGCAACCTTTCATTTATTCTCTCTCCAAGTCGCTTCATTACAGATTGGAGCTCAATAGCCCTTTGGTTAATTGCTTCCATAGCAGCCCAACCTAATTTTGCCTTTGCACGTGCAGTCCTTACTTCTTCCAAATACGCTGTAGCTTCCGTATATTTTTTAGAATAATATGCAGAGGCAACAAGTCCTGCAGCAGCTAAAGCAAAAACACCAGTTGTTGTGGCTGTAATTGTACCAAGAACAGCTGTACCTGCAGCCATTCCTCCTCCGCCAGCAGCCAATGATCCACCTCCTAACCAAGCCAATGTTGCATTTGTAGCGGCAGCGCCAGACAAAGAACTTATTGCGGTGCCAGTACTTGCTGCTCCAAAAGCCATTACTGCTGACGTTGTAGTGTAGGGTACTATTCCACATAATGCTGCAGCAACACCAGTAGAAGCCATAGCTATTTTTCCAGCTGTAGAAGCATTCATTTCTATAGATTCCAAGGTATCAATATCCAACTTATCAAGATTTATCTTGCCACCAAATTCATATTCTTTATCCTTATAATTATTCCCCATAACCTTAAGGTAGCCCAAAAATGGAGAAAGACAAGTCTTAAGAAGTTCCAGTTTCGTCTTACCAAAATCCGACAACACACGGTTGGATTCTTCTCTTCTTCTTCTGTTTTCCTCTTCTATATTAGCAACCATTCTATCAGCAAGTTCCTTTGCCTCTTTGGCCTTTTTACGAGAATCATAAGCCTCATAACCTGTTACAACTCGTCCTATTTTACCCGCACCCTTCGCTACATTTTTGGCACCCTTTGTTAAAGATTTAGCGCTATCACAAACCTCATTAATAGTTTCATCAATACAATCGCCAATAAAAGAACTTGTTGCATCAATGGCCTTATCGGCTGATTTAGCCAGATCACCAACAAAGGTACCCTTCATTGATTTTGAAATAGATTTCAGAAGTCCCATATCAATATTGTTTTTTAAGTTTTACATTGCCATCTATTGAATACACGATGTATTCTCCTTCAAGTACACCTTTTTTATAGTTACCTTGTATATAAGGATGACCATTTTTAAAATAAACGGTGAAAGGACCATCAGGAGCATCATTAATTTTGATCTGTTCTTTATTGGTTTCTCCAGTAGGATAATACACAAAACATTCAGCTATCTTATCCTTATCATGAAATTCACCTTTAGAAGCAATTGCTCCATTATCATAATATTCTACAAAAGGGCCAGTCTTTACACCATTAACCCACATGATTTCAGACTTAACCTGCTGATTAGGATAATAAGTAATCTCTTGACCATTCATCACTCCATTTATTGTGAAATAGGTACGACACACAGACTTATCCTCATCGTATTCTGTATGTTTTATCGGAACATACTTTCTTCTATAGAAAGCAAAATAGTAAATAAGTAACGCAGCACAAATCAATACTACTACACTTAGTGAAATCATTAACGTATTCATATTCTCTAAATTTTGTATCAATTAGAAACTTTCTTCATAGATTTGCCAAATATTATTGATATCAACATCATAAAGAGCGAAATGTACGAATCCAAGTTTTAACCAAAATTAATCTCCAAAGACTTCTTTATTATATGTACATTATTATGCTCTACAGAGAAGTCTAAATTGTCACTAAACATTTTGTAATCGATACTAGCAGCTATTTTTAAAGCACTAGCAATCTCGCTACAATATGTCACCTCGTACTTTTCAATGCCAGAAATTCTGCCATCAGTTTTTAAACGTTCTGCTAATAATAAAAGTTTCGAATCATTTGATAATCCATGACTTACCATAAAGTCAACTATTTCTTGATATGTTTTTGGCTTTCTATTAGGGTCATGGCTTTCTATACTACTTTTCATATCAACAGTAATTTCATTTAAATAATTGCCATTGATTTTTGCTTTTACTACATTTATACCCATCTCGTTATTAACTTCATAACGAGATGTATTTTTATCATGGACGCTTTCTTTTAACACAATATCCTTGGCACCCATTTTAACTAGCACTTCCTTAATCGCATAACTTTTTGTTTCTATAAAAGTATTCAAAATGTTTGAATCCTTCATAGAAACATAGTAATTAGCGTATGGATTTCTCAAATACACATCTTCACCATCACCTATTGGCTTCTCAGACAAACAAATTTCTTTATCCTTCAAAGAAGGAACTTTGTTCAAGGGATACACAGCCAAATTATTTAGTTTTATGGCATTTGACAAATCTGAATAATACCCTTTATCTATACCATATGATAAATCATCATCGGCAATTATCAATAAACTTGGTTTTTCTTCCATCTTGTTTTCTATAAAAAAATGCTTATTATTATAGTTATAAGTAAAACGATCAATAAAAAGATTAAGCGTTCATTAAATGAACTTTTTTTTTTCTTCTTAATACACTTTATTGTTCCTTCTGACAATTCTTGATGAACTACTTGTAACTCTTTGTTTAGGGTTTCTAAATAGTCGTCAGATTTACTAGATAGAAACATAAACGATAAAGTTCGCCCACACTCATCGACCCCTTTAAAAGTCCCTTTCACAAAGAACACCTCTTTACATGTGTTTTTTGAAAGTTGAACATAACCACACCAAGGTAAATCATGCTTGATGCAATCATCAGAAGCAGCCTTCAGAAGATCAATTGCTTCCTCTCTTTGAAATCCTGATATGATTTCTCCATCCTGACATATCACATCAGGCTCACCAAATTTTTCTGGCTGATACCATAAAATTGTTTTCATAACGTTCCCTCCTGTGTTATTTCTCTTTTTATTTCATCAATATAAAGACTATCAAACAAGTTCGCAACCATAATATGATTGATGTCTATATTTAAATTACAGTTTTTAATCTTTTTGTCTGTTAAACTTTTAAGAACATCATTTATAGCAGCATCTCGCACAACTAAATACCCTTGATTTTCCATGTTTTTCTCATATTCATCAAAATGAGTTGCGATTATTTTAAAGCCACAATAATTAAGTTTTTTATCTTTTATGCACTTTGAGATTAATTGAAGACGAGAACGTATCTCTTGCTTAGCATCTTGTAGTCTAGTCAGGTCTACCAAGAAATAGATAAACGTACCATCCTCTGTTATTAACTCATTATAATATTTTACCCAAGCGTCACTTCCCCCAATATCTTTTGTAGCAAGTACTCTAACTTCATGATCTTTATATTTTACCTTAAAACTATCAATAACTGTTTGCCCGGGAGTAGGAATATAATCATAACCAATCTTACGATTCTTCAACTGATTCCAAAGTGTGGTTTTACCTGACATAGAAGAACCAAGGATAACAATCCGTCGCGTTCTTTCATTAGGAGAACTTGCTAATCCTATCAAAAGGGCAATAAGTCCACCAAACATTATAGCAATTATCCATATAGGTAACATTGCTTCATTAACCATTGCTAATAAAATTCCCATGATAATTATTTTTAGTCCAACTTTATAAATTCAAAATCATTCGGATTGCAGCAGGCTTTCTTATAGTCGAAAGCATAGATGCGCATGTAGGCTTCTTGCACCTCCTTGGCTCCATTGTAAAAAGGGGTGGCGGTGTGCTGCATGGTTGTTACTGTCACTACCATATCGGGAGTGAGGACTGTACCGTTAGAGCGTTTAAGGCGCTTAGGCTTTACTTGAAATACCTTGCTCATAAGCATTCTGTTTTTAAGTTCATTATGTATTACTGCTCCTGCTTTTCTGCCGAAACAGCTAGTTGTTTACTTTCAAGGGGCAAAGATTATGCAAACGAGCGCAATGAAAGCTTGCTTTCAAATTGCCGAGTGCAGCTAATCTTCTGCAAAGATTATGCAAACCGAAAGCAGAATCATCAAGCTTGCTTGAATGTTATGCTGAGGTGCAGCTAATCTTCTGCAAAGATAAGAAAATTCTGCGAACTAAACAAGTTCATAATGGTTCATAAGTGAAAAAAGATGGTGCGAACCCCTACTTTCTTCACTTCCTTGCAAGTTAGGCTCTGGTAAAACCCGTAGAAAAGAAAATGTGAAAGAGGAATCCACACCATATGACGGTGTAGACTCGCTCAAACAAATTCTCATTCTTTCTACGTTTCAATTTACCAGATTTCAACCTACAGAACTGAATAGTTTGCTCGTGTCCACAAGATTATCTTGTTTCTCTGCATCATAGCGACTTCAAGCAAGGACTTTACCCTGCCCTGTCACTAATCCAATGGCAAATTTAGTAAAAATCTGATGAACCACCAAACTTTTAACAAGAAATCTTATGGATTCCTCTTATATTTTATTTTCAGGGACTCCTAACCCCTCTTCTTTCTGCATTCATACCTTATTATATAGAGTTATTGCAATTCTGCTGCAAAATTACAATCCGGTGGCGACAAAAACTGACATAGGGAGAAGAAAAATGAAGAGGGAAGATTAAATTGCAGATGAAATACAATATGCATACTGCCCAGAAAAGAATATGACCTCAATTCTGACAACTCCATCATTTTTACTTTCGAAACCGCCATTTCGGAAAAACAAGAAGCACGCAAACAAATAAAAAAAACTTAAATTAGCAAACAAACAAGCTGATATTCAGACATTTTTATTACCTTTGCATTCGAAACCGCCATTTCCGAAACAGCGGTTTCGAAAAATAACATCAAAAAGAAACTGTAAAATTATAGAAATATGAAGTTCTTTGGAAGACAAAACGAAATAAAAGAATTGCAAGAGATAAGAAATCTATCTTTGCAAACGGCCCGTTTTACAATCGTAACCGGACGCCGACGTAGCGGTAAGACATCCTTATTGATAAAAGCATACGAGGATGTTCAGGATATGCTGTATTTCTTTGTTGCAAGAAAATCAGAAGCAGAACTCTGCAGAGATTTTATCGAAGAGATGATGACCAAACTTCAGCTTCCTATTCTCGGTGAAGTAACACGCTTTGCTGACATCTTTAAATATCTGCTTCAACTATCCAAGATTCGCCCTATCACTCTCATCATTGATGAGTTTCAGGATTTCAAGCGGGTTAATCCATCTATCTTTTCAGATATGCAAAAGATATGGGACCTTAACAAACAGGAAGCTCATATTAATCTTGTGGTCTGTGGTTCTGTTTATTCACTTATGAACATCATCTTTAAAAATAACAAGCAACCTCTTTATGGTAGGCAGACTGGAGAAATAAAAGTCACTCCATTTCCCCCTTCTGTCATTAAGGAAATTCTCTCCACATATAATCCAGCCTATACCAATGATGATCTACTGGCTCTCTACAGTTATACAGGCGGAGTAGCAGAATATGTAGAAATGATGATGGATGCAGGAGCCACGACCAAGGAACAGATGACAGAGCGGTTTATTGCAAAAAAATCTTATTTCATCTACGAAGGAAAAAATATGCTGATAGAAGAATTTGGCAAAGACTATGCCCGCTATTTCGAGATACTGCAACTTATCGCTTCAGGCTACACAACTCGAGGTGAAATAGAAAGCATCATGAAAATAGAACTTTCGGGCTATCTCACCAAACTGGAGAACGACTATAGCCTGATCTCCCGTTATATACCGATGTTCCAAAAGACCAATCGCAACATTCGCTATCAGATAGAAGACAACTTCCTTCGCGTCTGGTTTCGCTACATCTACAAATATGGATACATGATAGAGGTTGGCGCCAATAAAAAACTAAAAATGGTCATGGATAAGAGCTACACCACATACACCGGCAAGGTTCTGGAAAGATATTTTATTGCCAAGATGATAGAGAGCGAAGAATATACCCAGATAGCCTCCTGGTGGGACAGAAAGGGAGAGAATGAAATCGATATTATCGCTGCCGATGAACTGGAGCAGAAGGTTATTTTTTATGAGGTAAAACGCCAAGCTAAGGATATAAATCTCGGCATTTTAAAAGATAAAGCCGAGCATTTCTTCCAGGCTACAGGAAAATTCAAGAAATTCGATATCGGATACCAAGGATTGTCGATGGAGGATATGTAAAGCAAGCACATACAGAAGCTGGAGAAGGAATATGGGGTGCGACTGTTCGACAGAATCGGCAATCGCATCCAGCTCACCCGTGCCGGACTGTTTGCTGATTTCAGAAAACAACATTCTGACACTTAGAATACTTTAAAAAGTAGCCTAAGATACCCCGTACCCTTTCTTCAGTTATTTCAAACGTTCTATGAGCATATTGAAGTTCTTTTTTCCAAGATTATTCTCAGATAAAGACTGGCTCATGTTCTTATTAACGATAAGACGTGATTGCATCTTTTCCCAAACATCAACATCATTTTCGTTTTTGCGGATTGCTATATAACGGATTATCTAAAACTATATTGCATAAGGAACTCATTTTTTAAAATTAGGAAGCAGCTTTAGATATTCCTGCCGATTCTCTCCTGAAATTGCAGATAAAATACAATATGCATACTGCCCAGAGAGATATGAAGTTCTTTGGAAGCAAAACGAAATAAAAAGATTCGCTACATAAACAAAAAATGCAGACGCATTTCTGTATATAAACTTACCGCACAACAGGTGGATGACGAGTGCACAACAGCTGATGGATATTCGCACAGCAGCTGATATGCAAGCGCACAACAGCTGTTGTGCGGTTCACGATAGTATATTCCCCAACGACAGATACTATATCTTCCAACAACTTATCCTATATCTTCCAACAACTTATTCCGGTTCTTCCAGCACCCCTTCCCATATCTATCAACACCCCAATCCACTTTCGAGAACAGACGGAGGCACATCAATATAGAACAGCAAAGGCTTGAGAATGGAGAACATGTATATAGAATAGATGAAACCACAGGCCATCTATTAAGGTAGTCAACTAAAAATATGACTAAGTTTCAGGAAAGTCAACGTGAATTATAAATAAGTTTTAACGGAATCAACTCGTCTTACAAATAAAACTAAAAGTGGGCAACTAAAATCGTTAAACCACATACTGAAATAGTGCCCGCGAACATGAGCACGGATGACCTTGAACATGGGTACGCGCGACCGATACGATGGGTACGAATGACCGATACGATGGGCACAAATAACCGACTACCTTGGGCATCAATGCCCAAGGCGTTGGGCAAAGCTGGGCAAAACGTTGCGTTGACTTTTCCGATACCAGCTGACTTTTCCTGATAAAAGCAAACTGACTTTTCCAGATTTCAGTAGCCATTTTTTTACTTTATAAACTGGAAAAGTAGATATTATCAATCATTTTATGCTGAAATAGTAGACTTTTTCATCTCTTTTTGATTATTTTCCCTTTTTTTTTATATCTTTTCATCAATAATCTCGTGTTTTTCGCTGGGAAATCCCCGTTTTTACCCCTAAAGTGGCAATAGGTGGCAACAGGTGGCAATAAGAAAAGCCCTTATTGCCACGCTTAAATTAATAACTATCAGACAGTTATATTTGGAGTGGCAATAGTGGCAATAAATCAGAGGAAAAAAATCACCCCACACTTTCTGTTAATCTTTACTATATTCCAGCGAGAAAACTTGCAGGATAAAGGGAATATGAGTAACTTTGCACACGATTTTCTGAAACTATTGTCTTACAAAGACATAAAATTAAGGGAGAAACTTTCTTTTAGGATAATATAGAGATTACAAAACAAATGAAAAAAGGACTTTTTGCACTCGCTTTGGGTACATTCACCCTGGGCATGACAGAGTTTATCATCGAGGGCATCATTACCGATGTTGCCCACAACATGAACGTATCCATTCCAGAGGCAGGCCACCTCATCTCCATCTATGCACTGGGCGTATGCGCCGGAGCCTTCTCGCTGATACTCATGCACAAGTATCGTCCCAAGAAAATATTGATATTCCTGGCTTCCATCATCACCATCGGAGCCATCATCGCATCCGTAGCCCCTACTTATTGGCTGTTGCTCTGCGCCCGATTCATTCAGGGTTTGCCTCATGGTGCCTACTTCGGAACGGCTACCATCGTGGCAGTGAAGATGGCAAAGGAGGGAAAGGGAACCAAGGCGGTGGCTATGATGTGCGCAGGAATGCCGGTAGCCAATCTGGTGGGCGTACCTATCGGCACCTTCCTGAGTCATGCGTTCAGTTGGCGAGTACCTTTTGTCAGTTGCATATTGCTCGGTATCATGACGATGTATATGATTCACAGATGGGTTCCTGATGTGGCTGCGTTGCCGAATAAGGGAATGAAGGCACAGTTCCACTTCCTCCGCAGCAAGGCTCCGTGGCTCATCATCGCCGCCACCTTCCTGGGCAATGGCGGCATTCTCTGCTGGTTCAGCTACATCTCTCCCCTGCTTCAGATGGAAGGCGGATTCAGCGCTGCCAGCATCTCTCTGCTGATGATTCTTGCAGGCGGTGGAATGGTGGTAGGCAATCAGGTGAGTGCCTTGCTTGCCGACCGCTTCAAGCCCGGCCGCTTTACCTGTTATCTCCAGTTTCTGGCGGCTGCTGCACTTCTGCTCACCTTCTTCCTCGCCCCTATCGGCTGGGTATCTGTGGTGCTGATGTTCATCTGCTGCGCCTGTCTTTTCGGCATCGGATCGCCTGAGCAATTCCTCATCGTGAAGCATGCCAAGGGTGGCGAAATGCTGGGCGGCTGCTGCATTCAGGGCGCCTTCAATCTGGGTAACGCCATGGGAGCTTTCCTGGGTGGTATTCCTGTTGCGATAGGATTAGGATACAACTTCCCTGCCCTTATCGGTGTGCCGATGGCATTGGCAGGAGCCATCTGTCTGCTGATTTTCCATAAGAAATATGAATAAAAATGCGATAATCCGAAATAAATGATTATCTTTGCAGAAGATAAGCTGCACTCGGCAATTTGAAAGCAAGCTTTCATTGCGCTCGCTGGCACTATCTTTGCAAACGAATTTCAAATAAACAAAGAAACATGATGAAACTTAACAAGACTTTCCTTACCCTGGGCTTGGCCGCAACACTCCTGCAGATGCCAGCCTCATCGTTCGCACAGGCTGCGGGCGGTAACCGTCAGAATCCTCTTTTAACAAAGAGCAGTCTTCCATTCGGTGCTCCTGACTTCAGCAAGATTCAGGAGAGCGATTACCTGCCAGCCATCGAAGCGGCTATCAGGGAGCAGCGTGCCAACATCCAGAAGATTGTAAACAACAAGAAGAAGCCTAACTTCCAGAACACCATCCTCGCCTATGAGGAGAGCGGTGCGCTGCTCGAAAAGGTGACTAACATCTTCTTCGGTCTCACCAGTGCCCACAAAACTCCGGGCATCGCCGAAACCGAAAAGAAGGCTACCCCATTGCTGACCGAACTCGACAATGAGATTTCGTTCAACAAGAAACTCTTCGAGCGCATCAAGTATGTTTACGATAATGAATATAAGAAACTCAAGGGCGAAGACAAGCGCCTTACTGAGGTTATCTATAAGAGTTTTGTACGTTCAGGTGCCCTCCTTTCTGCCGAGAAGATGGAGCGCATGAAGCAGATTAACTCCCGCATCTCTGAGTTACAGCAGGAATGGGGCAACCTTCTTCCTGCCGCTACCAACAACGCCGTGGTTTGGGTGAACAGTAAGGAAGAGCTCGCCGGATTGAGCGATGCTGACATTGCACAATGCAAGAAAGATGCTGAGAGCCGCGGAGGCAAGGCGCCTTACTGCATCGTCATCATCAACACCACCCAGCAGCCTATCCTCACCAATCTCCAGAACCGCGAACTGCGCAAGAAGGTGTATATGGCAAGCATCCACCGTGCCGATGGTACAAACCCAAAATTCAACACCTTCCCTATCGTAACCGAGATTGCCAAGTTGCGTGCCGAGAAGGGCAAGCTGATGGGATATGACAACTATGCCGACTATTCGCTCGAAAAGACGATGGCTAAGAACAGCAAGAATGTGGATGATTTCCTGAAGCAGCTCATCAAGGAATATGCTCCTAAGGCTGATGCTGAAACCAAGGCGATAGAAGCGTATGCCCAGAAGACTGAAGGCAAGAACTTCAAGCTGCAGCCATACGACCGATTCTATTATTCTGCGAAGATGAAGAAGGAGATGCTCAACATTACCGATGATGAGATTAAGCCATACTTCAACATCGACAGCGTACAGGTGAACGGTGTGTTCTATGCCGCCCATCGTGTATACGGACTGAACTTCAAGCAGCGCAAGGATATCCCAACCTATCACCCTGACATGAAGGTATTCGAGGTAAGCGACAAGAACGGCAAGCCAATCGCCCTCTTCTACAGCGATTACTTCCGCCGTCCTACCAAGCGTGGCGGTGCATGGATGAGCGCCTTTGCCAAACAGAGCAAGCAGCGCGGCCAGTTGCCTATCATATATAATGTATGCAACAACGCCAAGGCACCGGAGGGTCAGCCATCTCTCATCACATGGGATGAGGTTACTACCCTGTTCCATGAGTTCGGTCATGCGCTTCACGGAATCCTTTCCAACTGCAAGTACAATACCCTTTCAGGAACAGCCGTTGCCCGCGATTTCGTAGAGATGCCATCCCAGTTTAACGAATCGTTTGCTTCTATTCCTGAGATATTCGACCATTACGCCCGTCATACCGAGACCGGTGCTGCGATGCCAGCCGATTTGAAAGAACGCATGCTGAAGAGCATCAGCTTCCAGACTGCCTATTCATTGGGCGAGAATCTGGCTGCAACCTGTCTTGACCTTGCCTGGCACAAGATTAGCGAAGAAGAGGTGCCTTCACCTTATATGGCAGGTGCCTTCGAGAAGGAAGAGCTCCACAACATCGGTTTGCTCAACACCCAGATTCCTCCTCGCTACAGCACATCATACTTCAACCACGTATGGGGCGGCGGTTATGCTGCAGGCTATTACAGCTATCTCTGGACAGAGGTGCAGGCTGCGAACATCGCCGACTACTTTGCAAAGCATGGTGCCTTAGATCCAGCCGTTGGTCAGGCATTCCGCGATAAGATTCTGAGCCGTGGCAACACCAAGGACCAGATGGAAATGTTTACCGACTTTACTGGTATGGAGAAGCCAGATGCTTCCGGATTTCTGAAAGCAAGAGGTTTGTAATGCATAAAATTACAATATGAAACAGGTAGAGGGTGTGTCATAAGTTAATGACACACCCTCTTTCTTTATCCTTTAATAGCCTGAGGTGTCCAGCTCTTCAGGAATCTGAGCACCTTTTCTTCGTTATATCCCTTACCCTCTTCCAGGAAACTGGAATCCTGGATATGGAGAACCTTTCCGGTTTCATCGAGCACCACAAAGACCGGGAATCCGAAACGCTGAGGATTGTTCAGTCGTTTCATCAGCTGCTCAGCCTTCTTCACAGCCGCATCACCGGCAGTTTTTCTGCGATTGTAGTTTACATGAATATATTCAAAATGATCATTCACCATCTTGTTGACCGCAGCATTCTTCTCTACAAAATCGGCAAACTTCAAGCACCATGGGCACCAGTTACCACCTACCTGACAGATAACAAACTTGCCATTCTTCTTGGCTTTAGCCAAAGCCTCATCAATCTGAGCCATCGGATCGATGCTTTCATTATACACCTTCTTGAGAGCAGTCTGTACCTGAGCAGGTTTCAAAGCTCCAGCCTGGTCGAGCGAATCCAGTTTCTTCATCATCTCCTCCGCCTTCACGGTAGAGAATGCAACCTTACCTTCCGGATTGATCAGATAAGAGGTTGGAATCCATGAGATGTGATAATCCTTGGAAATCTTTGTTTCCTTCCATTTCTTAAACTCACAGTATTGCAACCAGCTATACTGATTATCGCCCAGATATTTCTTCATCTTCGCCTCATCGGTATCAAAAGAAACACCCACTACCTGGATCTTGGTATTGTATTTGTCATAGATAGCCTTCACCATCGGCATGTCTCTTCTGCAGTCAGGACACCAGGAAGCCCAGAAATCGAGCACGGTCCAGACACCCGGAACCGTCTTTCCGTCTTTATCCTTCTGAGTCTTCTTATCTGAAAGCTGGAAGATTTTCTTACCCGTCTTACTGTCAGTAATCGTGAAGTCGGGAGCCTCGGTGCCTGCTGGCAGCAAGTCAAGCGATGTCTGTGCTCTACCGACGACAGCCGTCATCAGGAGCAAAAAAAATAATCGTTTCTTCATACAATTTTTCTGTTTATGTCTGTTACTTCAAATATATATATTAATATTAACCATCGAAACTAGAACTGATAATAAATGAACGGCTGTACACTCTCCTGGGAAACCTCCACCACCATCTGCAGACAGATGATGAAGAGCAGCAGTTTAGCCACCCAAGGCAGAAGGATGAACCGCGCCTGAAGACGGTGATACTGGCGCTCGGTAAAGAGATAGCTCAGCATGACACCGATGATGCAAAGCGTCCAGGCAGGACGGGCATGAAAGAAAGGCACCAGATAATCGATACTGAAATCATTTGCCACCTTATCATACATCTTTCTCAACACGCCCAAATCCTTGGCACGGAAAAAAGACCACGCAAAGCATATATATAAATAGGTGATGAGCCAGCTGAGGGAATTGCCTGCCAGCGTACGGGGAATGCTTATGCCCAACTGACGGCTGAAGAACTTATGCACCACAAGTCCGAAACCATGAAGAGCACCCCAGATGACGAACATCCAGGAAGAGCCATGCCACAAACCTGCCACCAGCATGGTGAGGAAGTTGTTGAAATACATGCGCACCTTTCCCTTCCGGTTTCCACCCAGCGGAATATACACATAATCGCGGAACCAGAAGGAAAGCGAGATGTGCCAGCGACGCCAGAACTCAGTAACCGAGAGTGAGCGGTAAGGGAAATAGAAGTTGTCGGGCAGATAGAAACCCAGGATGGCTGCCACACCGATACTCATATCGCTGTATCCCGAGAAATCGAGGAAGATCTGGACAGGGTAGCCGAAGAGCGCTGCCAGATTCTCGAAACCCGAGAAGGTTTGCGGCGCATCAAACACCCAGTTGTTGAACTGTGCGATATAATCGCTCAGCATATTCTTCTTGACCAGTCCCAGCATGATGAGAAAGAGTCCCGTCCACAGCATTCTACTGGAAGCCTGTTCGTTTCGTTTCAGTCTGGGTATCAGATTGGCGGCACGGGTGATAGGCCCCGCCATCAGCAGCGGAAAGAAGGTGAGATAGAAGCAATATTCCAGGAGCGTTACCTCCATGTCGAACTTACGCTTATAGGTATCTACCGCATAGCTGATAGCCTGGAAGGTATAGAACGAGATACCTACAGGCAGAGCGATAGACTGCAGGGAGAAGTTAGTGCTGAACATCTCGTTGACTACATCGCCAATGATGAAATTGGTATATTTGAAATAGCACAGCAGAGCCAGGTCTACAAGCACCACAAAGGTGAGCAGCGCCTTGCGTGCCTTTCCCTCATGCAGTCTCATTTCCTGGGTTACGGCATAATTGATGCAAGCCGTAAGCGGCAGCATCCACATCACCATTCCGTTCACCTTATAGGCAAAGAAAAGGCTGAAGCA
The DNA here is from genome assembly GCF_026015465.1 of Segatella copri. GTDB lineage: Bacteria > Bacteroidota > Bacteroidia > Bacteroidales > Bacteroidaceae > Prevotella > Prevotella copri_E. The sequence goes on along the minus strand of NZ_JAPDUQ010000004.1, from coordinate 93,154 downwards.
GATGACATACATCATCATGGCTGTGCGCGAATAGCTCTTGAGCAGGGTATAAATGGCAAGGAAGAAGATGAAGAGCAGCGCAAACGGAATGCTGCCCATCATCAGCGGAGAATCTGCCTGATAAACAAACAGCCGCTCTATCCAATGCCACAAGGCACTTATTTCGAATGTTGAATAATTCATTTGTCTTTTCTGAAGATATTATTTATTGAACTCTTTCTTATATGGAGTCTTTATGGTTTACATGCTTTACCGCTGGAACCGTCTTGTCAGCAGCAGCCGGAGACGTTTTTCCTGCAGTTGCAGGTTCCTTGGTTGCAGCAGGACTTTCTGTGGTTTCAGGCACAGTTCCCTCAACAGGCCTAGAAAGAGAATCCTTCTTCACAGCCGTACTGTCAGCCCTGTGTTTGGTTCCAGGAGGCAAGATGGTAATCTGTCTGTATCTGCGGTCACGCTTATCCGGCATTTCCAAACGGAACGGATGCACACAATGACCGCTATTCATCCACTCTACAATCTTATCCATCCACATGGCAGATGAAGCCATAGTCGGATGCCGGCCGTCTTTCTGGCGTTCGAAGGTAAGTTTGTAACTAGGATAATAGCCTCGTGGTCCCATCACCTCACGGAGGAGTTTGTTATATCCATTATCCTCACACCAGTTTGGCGGACCGATCCATATCGTCGGAATATTACCAATCTTGCTCAGGATGGCACGGATGCGTTTTTCACATCCCTTCATATCAGACGTATACAGTTCGTTGCTGCCCAGACATACAAAGACATGGGTAGGTTTAATACGTTGGATATAATGCTGCAGGGTATCGGTAGCAGCCCAGTTTCTGGTGCCCGAACTCACCCAGGTAATACAGGTGAGTTTATGACCGTTCTTGTTGGCATAGTCAGCCAGTCGCAGACCGAGATATTCCGACATCGAGTCGCCGAAAATCAGTACTCGCTGCGCCGCCGTATCCACGGGTTCCTTTATCATGCTGTCAGCCTTTTCCTCTTCAGCAAGCTCTGCCTCGCTTTTACTGGTGAGCGCATCCATTCCAATCTGTTTCAGCGGAATGTTTTCAGCCACTTGCTCTGGAATAAAGGCATAAGCCAGCAGTCCTCCAATGGCTATTGCCAGCAGGGCTATCATTTTCCAGGTTTCTTTCATTTTATATCTTTAATGAGTTTTGGTTATTCTTTTTCTTATACATTCATCTGGCATTACAGCTGAAAGGGAGTGAGCACATTGAGCAACTTTCCGAAATCGACCTTCGAGATGCGCCTTCCTCTCAAGCTGCGCACCTGCGGATAGTCTTCGAAATAGTTCTCCATCGTAGTATACCACTGATGAGAAACCACTTCCCTGACCGTCTTCAGTTGATTTTCGATGCGACGGGCAAAACTCGGATTCACTCTCGAGAGATAATGTCTTCCATCATTCATCTCGATGGCAAGCATCAGATAAATTTGCGGTCCCTTCTTCTCTTTCCTGCTTTTTACAGTTTCACTTACTTTCCAGCCCTTGGTGGATGTCGATACTCTGATATCCCAGCCATACTGGCTGTTGAGCTTATCCATCAGCCCCTTGAATACGACACCGTGGGCCGAGGTATCTTTCAGTCCCGTATAACCAATGATGTAATGTATCATCTCGTGGAGCAAGACACTCTTTGCCTGCTTGTCGGTCATATCATAATAAGTAGACATGGAGAGTTTGAAATCGTAGAGTTTGGTGCGCCCCCATCTGGAGGCCCGCTTATAGGCAAGTTGCCCCAACCGAGTCTTGGCATGAGTAAGTCCGAGTTCAGGAACAGGCAGTTTTCCCCCGAAATATTCCTGGTCGAAACGCCTGAACCACTCCTCCATCCATTCTATTGTAACAATCATGTATGTATATTTATTCAATAATTATTCAGTTCTGTATATCAGATACTACAAAACGTTTGCAAAGATACAACTTTTTCTTTGTTTCTTTCAATATTTATCGAAAAATGAGTAACTTTGCACGCAAATTTACAACAAAAATGAACAAGACAGCACAGCATATCATAGATATTAAGAATGTGTCGAAAAGATTTGGCGAGAAAACAGCCCTCAACAACATCAATCTCTATGTGAGAAAGGGCGAATTTATGACCATTCTGGGTCCTTCGGGATGCGGAAAAACGACATTATTGAGACTTTTGGCAGGGTTTGAAACCGCCAGCGAAGGCATCATCACCATCGCCGGCAACGATATTACTAACCTTCCTCCTTACAAGCGAAATGTGAACACGGTATTCCAGAAATACGCTCTGTTCCCTCATCTCAACGTTTACGACAATATTGCCTTCGGTTTGAAGCTCAAGCACACACCGAAGGAAGAGATTTTGCCGAAGGTAAAACGTGCCCTGAAGATGGTAAACATGAGTGATTATGAATATCGTGATGTCAACTCGCTTTCGGGCGGTCAGCAGCAGCGTATCGCCATCGCCCGTGCCATTGTCAACGAACCTGAAGTTCTTCTCCTGGATGAACCGCTTGCAGCACTCGACCTCAAGATGCGTAAAGACATGCAGCTGGAATTGAAGCAGATGCACGAACGCCTGGGCATTACCTTCGTATACGTTACCCACGACCAGGAAGAAGCCCTCACCCTGAGCAATACCATCGTGGTGATGAGCGAGGGAGAGATACAGCAGATAGGTACACCTACCGATATCTACAACGAACCAGCCAATGCTTTCGTAGCCGACTTTATCGGCGAGAGCAATATTCTCTGCGGAACGATGGTCCACGACTGTCTGGTGAATGTGGCAGGTACTGAACTGCCTTGTGTAGACAAGGGCTTCGGCTGCAACCAGGAAGTGGATGTCGTGATACGTCCTGAGGATATAGAAGTTTCCACCGATACCACCCACGCCCAGTTTGTGGGCAAGATAACCTCTTCTATCTTCAAGGGAGTACACTACGAGATGCTGGCAGAAACCGAGAAGGGCAATGAATTTCTCATCCAGAACTACAAGCATTTCGAAGTAGGTCAGACGATAGGAATGAGCGTGATACCCGACAATATTCACATCATGAAGAAGGAGCGCATCACCAATACCTTCGATGCAAAGGTAAACGGCGACGGAACGATAGAATTCCTGGGCTGCGAATACCAGATGGAGATTCCGGAAGAAATAAAGGACAAGATTCAGACCGATGAAAACGGAAACGAAACCATCCGGGTGAACGTACCTTTCAACAAGATAGAACTCTTCGACAACGAGAGCGAAGGAACCTTTACAGGCGACATCAGCTTCATTCTCTACAAGGGCGACCACTATCATCTCACCATAGATACCGACTGGGGCGAGAAGCTCTATGTAGATACACAGGATGTATGGGATTTAGGTGATCATGTGGCCATCACCATTCCTCAGGAGAATATTTCGTTTGAATAAAAATTATTAATTCCTAATTATCAATTATAAATTGAACATTATCAAGTTTATCTCTTCGCGACAAAGCTGGTCGATACCTTACGCCATCTTTGCAGCGATATTTGTGGTACTGCCATTGCTTCTCATCGTAGTGTTCGCATTTACCGATGAGAACGGAGCCCTGACGCTCTACAACTTCCAGAAGTTCCTGGCACACCCCGAAGCCATCAACACCTTTGTGTATTCGATAGGCATCGCCATTCTCAACACCCTGCTCTGCATTCTGCTGGGCTATCCGGCCGCCTATATTCTGACACAAACCAGGATGAAGTATGCCAACACCATCGTCATGCTCTTCATTCTGCCGATGTGGGTAAACATCCTGGTGCGCACACTTGCCACCGTGGCCCTCTTCGATTTTGCCGACCTTCCGCTGGGTGAGGGCGCCCTCCTGTTCGGTATGGTCTACAACTTCATCCCATTCATGATTTACCCTATATACAACACCCTGCAGAAGATGGACCGCAGCTATATCGAAGCAGCCGAAGACCTGGGAGCATCACCTTGGCAGCAGTTCTTCAAGGTCATCCTGCCCCTCTCCATGCCGGGCGTAGCAAGTGGCATCCTGATGGTATTCATGCCAACCATCTCTACCTTCGCTATCTCCGAACTGCTGACGATGAACAACATCAAGCTCTTCGGTACCACCATCCAGGAGAACATCAACAATTCGATGTGGAACTACGGTGCAGCCCTCTCGCTCATCATGCTCTTCCTCATCGGTGCCTCTACCCTCATCGCAGGTGATGGCAGTAAACAGGAAGGAGGTATCAGATGATGCAGTCATTATTCAGTAAGGATATGATGAAGAAAGTATTCTGCCAAGGCTATCTCTGGTTGCTCCTGCTGCTACTCTACTCCCCTATCTTCATCATCATCATCTTCTCGTTTACCGAAGCGAAGGTGATGGGCAACTGGACGGGTTTCTCGCTACAGCTCTACAAGAATCTCTTTGCCGAAGGTACACACCATTCGCTCACAGCGGCACTGGTCAATACCGTAACCATCGCCCTGATTACCGCAACCGTATCCACGCTCTTCGGAACCCTGACAGCCATCAGCATCTACAACCTGCGCAACCGCTATGCACGTAATGCCATACAGTTTGTCAACAACATTCCGATACTCAACGGCGACATCATCATCGGTATCTCGCTCTTCCTGCTCTTCATCACGCTGGGCATTCCGCAGGGGTATACTACCGTGGTACTCTCGCATATTACCTTCTGTCTGCCATACGTTATTCTGAGTGTGATGCCAAGACTGAAGCAGATGAATCCGAACCTCTATGAGGCGGCACTCGATCTAGGCGCCTCTCCGATGCAGGCACTTCGCAAGGTCATCATCCCAGAGATATTGCCGGGTATGATTTCCGGTTTCATGCTTGCCATCACGATGAGTATCGATGACTTCGCCGTCACCATCTTCACGATAGGTAACGAAGGTCTGGAAACCCTCTCCACATTCATCTATGCCGATGCAAGAAAGGGAGGACTAACTCCAGAACTTCGTCCGCTGAGTACCATCATCTTCGTACTGGTACTGGTGATGCTGATTATCATCAACAAACGAAAAAGTAAGTGAAGAACGAAGAGTGAAGAGTGAAGAATTCAATAGTATTAAAAATTATGAACACTTATAATATCAAAAAAGAAAGAGGAGAAAAGAGAAGTGAGTATGAGAGAAGAAGCATCAGCAAGATAAGCCGTTGGATTCTTCACTCTTCACTTTTCTCTCTTCTCTTTCTTTTCTGTTCTTGTTACAACAAAGAGAACCGCGAGGAGATTCTGAAGGTTTACAACTGGGCTGATTATATAGATGAAGACGTTCTTGCCAACTTCCCGAAATGGTATGAACAGCAGACCGGCAAGAAGATCCGAGTTATCTACCAGACCTTCGACATCAATGAGGTGATGCTTACCAAGATAGAGCGAGGTCATGAAGACTACGACGTGGTATGCCCGTCAGAATATATCATCGAGCGCATGCTCCGCAAAGACCTTCTCCTACCTATCGACACCGCCTTCGGCAAGATGCCCAACTATATCAGCAACGTATCACCATACATTGTTGAGCAGATAGATGCCACCTCCAACAATGGCCGCATCGCCCACCATTATGCCGTGCCTTACATGTGGGGAACCTGTGGCATTCTATATAATAAGGTACACGTACCTATAAGTGATACACAGACCTGGGGAACATTATGGAACAGAAAATATCAGGGCAAACTCCTGATGAAGGATTCCTACCGCGACTCCTATGGCACCGCCCTCATCTGGGCACACCGTAAAGACCTGGAAACAGGCAAGGTGACCGTACCACAGCTGATGAACGACTATTCACCAGCTGCTGTAGCCACAGTAGAGAAAGAGCTGAAAGCTCTGAAGCCAAATATTGAAGGATGGGAAGCCGACTTCGGCAAGGAGACCATGACCAAAGGCAAAGCCTATCTCAACATGACCTGGAGCGGTGATGCCGTCTGGGCTATTGAAGAAGCCGGGAAAGTGGGTGTAGAACTGGGATATGAGGTACCGAAAGAAGGAAGCAATGTATGGTTCGATGGTTGGGTAATCCCTAAATATTCCCGCAATCCGAAGGCTGCCGCCTATTTCATCAACTATCTCTGTCAGGAAGACGTGGCACTCGCTAATATGGAGACTACAGGATATGTGAGTAGCGTGGCAGGCAAGAAGGTATTAGAAGCTATGAGCGATGCTGAGGCGTATCCCAAACCTGTAAATCTGGCCTACTTCTTTGGCGAGGAAGGCAGGAGTGTCCATCTCAACCCTATCATGTATCCAGACAGCAGCATAGTAGCCCGATGCGCCATGATTCATGATGCCGGCGACCATACTCCCGAAGTATTGGATATGTGGTCGAAGGTGAAGGGAGACAATCTGGGCGGCGGCATCGTTATCTTCCTGCTGGCCGTAGTCCTTGCCCTCACGGTATTCGTTGCCATCAAGAAATATGAGCATTACAAGCACAGAAGGCTGTCAAGAAAACACCGCAGAAGACACGTTATTAAAGTGAAGAACGAATAGTGAAGAGTGAAGAATTCTCTTGTTTTTTATGGATTGAAGTTGGGAAAACAAGGGGAAAATGAACATTTTTTGAAGGAAAAGAGAAAAAAGTGCCGAAAAAATTTGGTAATATCAAATAAAAGCATTACCTTTGCACTCGCTTTTGAGATATAAAGTTTTTGGGTAGTTACCAGAGTGGCCAAATGGGGCAGACTGTAAATCTGCTGGCTATGCCTTCGGTGGTTCGAATCCATCACTACCCACTTTTCCCAAAAAATAACTCAAAAATTTAAGAGTCCGACTTTCGAGAGAGAGCCGGACTTTTTCTTTTCATATAAATCCTGAACAAAAGAAGAAGAGTAATATTACTCTCCTTCTACCTGCGTCTTTGGCCAGTTCACGAGATAGAGCATCTCTGTGGCTCGTGTAAATGCAGTATAGAGCCAGTGGATATAATCGGGAGTAAGCATATCATCCGTCATATAGCCCTGGTCTACATAGACATGCGACCACTGTCCACCCTGCGCTTTATGACAGGTAACGGCATAGGCAAACTTCACTTGCAGAGCATTGAAATACGGGTCTTGCCGAATTGCCTCCATACGGTCTGCCTTCAGTGGTATGTCCTGATAATCTTCCTCTATCTTATGGAAAAGCTGCTCTTGCTGATCATGGGTCAAAGCAGGAGCCCCACTCTTCAAGGTATCCAGCAATACCGTAGCCTCCAGTTCATAATTGTCATAATCGGGGAATTTCAACAGAAGGGTGGCAAAATGAAAGCCGTAGAGGTCGATGCGACGGCTCACCTTCATCACCTTCGCCCTATCTCCATTAGCCAGGAAAGCAGGAATCTCATGACTTGAAACTTCGTTACTTTGAACTGTATGATTAGCTAAAGTATTAAATTTTCCACTCTTCACTTTTCGTTCTTCACTTAATTGCCTTTCCTTTATCTTCTTTCTTTCTTCCTCCATCCAATAATAATTGTTCTTCACAATCATCAGCATGTCGCCACTCTCCAGTTCCTCTTCCCTATCAAGCACCATGTTGCGGATGCCCTGGTTAAAGATGTTGGCGCGCTTGTTGCTACGAGTCACCACAATGGCATCGTCCAGTCCTACATGATGATAACTGTCGCCAAGAGCCTCGATGAGTTCTGCACCCGGCATCTCCCTGATATCCGAGAAACCGGAGAAACGGATTTTAGGCAGTTGGGTAATGTCATCGTGGGTAATCATCTGGCGGATACGGGTAGCATTAAAGAGAATACCCGACTGCTGACTCTGACGGACTACTTCGTTCAAATCGCACTCATATACCGACAGTCCATACCCCTGGAGCATCGCAGCAGAAAGAGCTGGTGATTCTTCCTCACCAACAGGAGGCAACTGTGCCTTATCGCCAATCAGCAAAAGTCGGTCGTTACGTCCCTGATACACAAAATGAATCAGATCATCTAGCAGACAACCGCTGCCAAAGGTGGTTCCGCCCAATCCCAGATTGGCAATCATCGAAGCCTCATCCACCATAAAAAGCGTATCAGTATAGAGATTATCATTGAGATTGAACTGTCCATCCACTCCGGCAAACGCCTTTTCGCGATAGATGCGGCGATGAATGGTATAGGCAGGCATCCCGCTGTTCAGAGAGAAGACCTTAGCCGCCCTACCCGTAGGAGCAAGGAGCATCACCTTCTGGCGAACAGCACGGAGCGTACGGACGATAGCACCCGAGAGCGATGTCTTACCGGTACCCGCACTACCCCGGAGAATCATCACAGCATGAGGATTACTATCCGTCATAAACTGCACGAAAACATCGAGCGCCTGAGCCTGTTCTGAGGTTGGCGGAAAGCCAAATTGCTGTAATATCTGATATTTTAACTCTTCAATGTTCATATTTCGAAAACTTTTAGTATCTTTGCAGAAAATTTACTGCACCTATTTGCTGTGCAAAAGTAATAATACTTTTTGAAATGAGAAAAAGAATAAAGAATAATTATATTTTGGGAGCATGCGTCATCATCATGATGCTACTCTGTATTCTGAGTGTGAGCCAGCCTATCCGCTTCCAGAAGGCCATGGCTAGCAGAGAAGCAGAGGTGAAGGAGAAACTGATGCAGATACGTCAGGCTGAAGAGAAATACAAGGCGAAACACGGCGTATATACAGGAGATTTTCCGACACTGGTAAAAGGCAAGTACTTACAGGAAGATGCTCAATACATTCCCTATGCCGACGGTAAGAAGTTTACACTTGCTGCCACGGTTATCGTAGGAAAAAGCGGTAAGCAGATTCCGGTGATGGAATGTGGGGCCGGTTATGAAACCTTCCTCGACGGACTTGATGAAGGTTCCATCCAGCAGAAGATAGAGGAGGCCAACTATGCCGGCAACTATCCCGGACTCAAGATAGGCGATTTAACGACAGATAATAACAACGCAGGTAATTGGTAACAGATATGCAAATAAAAGGTAACAACATTCAGCAAGCACGACTCACCATCCGCGTGAGCAGAAACACCCTCAGTTTTTCGGTAGTTGACCGTGAAGCTGAGCATCAGCTTATCTATGAACCTTATACTGTAAAGAGTGGTGTTTCGATGGCAGCCAACTTGCGTCAGGCTTTCAAGGAGAGTACTCTCCTGCAGCGGGGATACCAGAAGGTACGCGTATATCTCGATTCGCCTATCCTGCTGGTTCCTATCGAAGAATTTCATGAAGAGGATATCGATGTGCTCTATCAGCATGCCTTCAACAGCCATAACAGCGATGCCATTCTCTACAGAGTGCAGCCGGAACTGAATGCGGTAGCGGTATTCCCTATCAACAAGGATTTGAAAATGGTGGTAGAAGACAACTTCAAGGATGTCCGCTTCACACCTATCATGCAACCGATGTGGCACTATCTGCATCATCGCAGTTTCACCGGCATTCACCGCAAGCTCTATGTTTATTTCCACGACAAGAAGCTGGACGTTTTCGGTTTCGAGAAGAACCGTTTCAAATTCTTCAACTCGTTCAATGCCGAGCATGCCAAGGATGCCCTCTATTTCATTCTCTATGTATGGAAGCAGTTAGGATTCAACCAGATGCAGGATGAGTTGCATGTATCAGGCAATGTTCCGGACAAGGACTGGTTCCTCTACAACACGAAACTCTACATCAAGAAGACCTTCATTCTGAATCCTGCCGCCGAATTCAACCGTGCGCCCATCACAGAGATTAAAGGTCTGCCATTCGATTTAATGGCACTGTACTTAAGTAAGTAAGACAAGAGTTGATAGTTAAAAGTTGATAGTTAAGAATTCAACAGAATAGCTTATCATAAAGTTCAATGTTCAACATTCAAAGTTCAAAGTAAATATGAGAATCATAACAGGACAATATAAGGGACGCCATTTCGACATTCCACGTTCGTTTAAGGCGCGTCCGACAACAGATTTTGCAAAGGAGAACATCTTTAATGTTCTGCAGGGATATATTGATTTTGAAGATACCTCTGCCCTCGACCTCTTTGCCGGTACGGGCAGCATTTCGCTCGAACTGGTATCACGAGGCTGCAGCCGGGTAATCAGCGTAGAGGCCGACCGCGATCATGCCAACTTCATACGCCAATGTTTTCAGAAGTTGGGCGAAGACAAAGATATTCTGATTCGTGGTGATGTATTCCGTTTTCTGAAGACCTGCAAGCAGAAGTTTGACTTTATCTTTGCCGATCCTCCATACGCTCTGAAGGAGTTGCCGCAGATTCCAGACCTCGTTCTGAATGGCGACTATCTCAACGAAGGAGGCATCTTCGTCTTTGAGCATGGCAAAGATTATGATTTCTCAGAGCATCCACGATTCCTGGAACACAGAAGTTACGGGAGCGTAAACTTCTCAATATTCAGATAGAAAAAAAATCCCCGTTTGCACCAGACAAGATGCAAACAGGGATTTATTCGTTACAGCAGCGGCGAGAGTAATCTTACCGTACTCTCGAAAAGGCGCTGCAGGAACGGACGTTTTACGAAATAAGATACATCATCTACTAGGATGCTCTTCGCCTCATCCCGCAGATAGACAGCCTTCACGCGCTGCGCCATCCCCTCATCAAAGAAGAACGCATTCGCTTCGAAATTATTCTCAAAACTTCGGAAATCGATATTCGTACTGCCTATCGTACAGAGATTATCATCACTCACCAGCAATTTACTATGATTAAAGCCTGCCGTATAGAGATAAACCTTTACGCCAGCCTCTATCGCCTCCATCACATACGAACGTGATGCCCACTCAACCAGTTTGGCATCAGCATGACGGGGCAACATCAGACGGATATCCACACCCGCCAAAGCTGCTGTTCGCATGGCAAACAATACTGGTTCAGTTGGCAGGAAATAAGGCGTTTCCATATACACATACTTCCGGGCCTGAAGCAGGATGCGGACATAGCCCTGCATGATATCAGGCCAAGGACTGATAGGACTGCCCGTAACTATCTGTACGAGACAATTGTTGCGGATATGCGCACTGACCGGCGGATAATACTGGCGATTGGTAACCAACGTACGGTCTACGAAATACCAGTCTACCAGAAAGGCTCGCTGAATGGCGTAAACGCCACCGCCCTCAATACGGAGATGTGTATCGCGCCAAGCCTGTTTCTTATCACCCTTCACATAGCGCAGAGCTATATTCATGCCGCCGATAAAGCCCACTTTACCATCTATGACACAGAGTTTGCGGTGGTTACGATAGTTTACCTTACTCGTAAAAGCCGGAAAGCGGACTGGCATGAACGAATGTACATCAATACCTGCATCACGCATACGTTCAAAGAATTCATCCTTCACCTTCCAGCAGCCTACATCATCATAAATCAGTCGCACCTCTACTCCCTGCTCCGCCTTATCGATCAAGGCATCAGCTATCAGATATCCCAAGGCATCGGCTTCGAAGATATAGGTATCGAGATGAATATGATGCTTTGCCTGTCCTATATTATATAATAAGGTAAGGAAGAAATCGTAGCCATCGGTATAAATATCCACCTGATTATCTTTAAAAGGCAGCGCCCAACTCTGGTTGGCAAAGAGATTCATCAGCGGTTTATTGCTGTCTGGCAGGTGAAGATTCTCCTGCTCTACGAACTCGAGCATGGAGCGCTTGGTGAGCTGGTCCATGCTGCGGTCGCTGATAAGCCGTTCCTTGCGGGTATTCTGTCCGAAGAAGAAATAGAAGATGATACCCACAAAGGGGATGAAGAAGAATACCAATATCCATGCCATCGTCTTGGCGGGCTGACGATTGTCCATCAAGACGGTGATGATAGCCGGAACGGTTATCACGACATAAAGCAACAGATATATCCAGTGAAAATAAATCATATAGCATTTCTCCTTTTTAATCTCTAATACTTCTTTACAGAGTTTCTCCCCACAGGACAGGGGCTCCGGTTAATTGAAGATATTGTTTGCCTGGCTCGCCAGAAGCGTGTTCATCTGCTTGAGTTTCATAAACTCCTGCAGCAGTTCACGATTGGTCGGATTCCTGGCAAACTCCTGCTGTACCTCAATAATACGCTGAGCAATATAATGAGTGCGGAAACTCAAGATGTCTTTAAAGACAAACTGACGGAGCTTATCGGCGCTCATCTTCATCTGCAGACTAGCCGTAGATACCTCCTGGTCACCTGTAGGCAAACCTGCCAACCTGCTGATTTCCGGATTCGGATGATTGGCAAAATAAGTTTCGGCCACAAAATCATCTTCTTTTTCGAGATGCTCCACAGCTTCCTGCATAATCTGATTATATAAATCATTATGAAACTTAAAGCCATCTCCACCCAAATCAAGACTGATATACTGGGCCACAGCTACCTCCACATCATTTCCGTCTACATCCTGTACTGTGATGAGCTGGTCGCCATGATGAATAATCAACTGTACCAGAAGTCCTTCTACCTCCAGGAGTTTATCCAGTGGGGTAACCGCTCTCATCACCGATTGCGCCTGCTGCGCTGCCGCTACAGTCGAATCTTTCAATCCCGCAGCACGTCGCTCTGCCTTTACCTGCTCACTCATACCGTTGCGCACAAAATTGTTCAAGGCATTCACGATAATTGCCTCGTTCACGCCCAAACGGTGAGAACAGTCGGTGATATAAGAAGCGCGCGTTATCTGATTCTTGATTTTCGAGATGCTCTCTACAATCGAATTGATAGCCTGGCTTCTCTTTACAGGGTCTGTCACGCCGCGTAGCAGAATATCGGTCTTAAACTGTATGAAGTCGGTCTGATTCTCCTGAATATATCTTCTGAATTCCTCTGCCGAATGACTGCGGGCGAAACTGTCAGGGTCATTACCGTCAGGGAGAAAGAGTACCTTTACGTTCATCTCTTCTTCGAGCAGCATATCGGTACCTCTCAGCGCAGCATGAATACCCGCATTATCGCCATCATAGAGAAGAACGATGTTACTGGTAAAGCGGTGCAGCAATCTAATCTGATGCACGCTCAGCGCCGTACCCGAGTTGGCCACAACATTTTCGATGCCACACTGATGCATCAAGATAACATCGGTATATCCTTCCACCATAAAGACACAATCCTCCTTGGCTATCGCCTTCTTGGCCTGATAGAGTCCATAGAGTTCGCGCTCCTTATGATAAATAACGCTATCAGGCGAGTTGACATATTTCTGGCTGATGCCCTTGGTTCTGCTGTCGAGAACTCGTCCGCCAAAAGCTACCACCTTGCCGCTCACGCTGAACCAAGGGAAGATGGCTCTGCCCGAGAAACGGTCAAGAATCTTATCCTCACCCGACTTATTGCCGGCTTCTTCCTTATCCACCTTGAAGCAGAGTCCCGTATCAACCAGATATTTCGGATTATAGCCAGCCGCCTTAGCCGCTTCAGCAAGAGCAGTACGCTTAGGGAGCGCAAAACCCAACTGGAATTTTCTGATGATATCATCTCTGAAACCTCTTCCTCGGAAATAGGCCATACCGATAGCGATGCCATCCACATCATGCAAGAGAATATCCTGAAAATATTTCGCCGCCCAATCGTTGACGATAAACATGGATTCCCTTTCGCTCTCGCGCTGTTTTTCTTCATTGGTCAGTTCCCGTTCCTGAATCTCTATTTTATATTTCTTGGCGAGCCAGCGAAGGGCATCGGGATAGGTCATCTGTTCCAGTTCCATCAGAAAGTTGATTGCATTGCCTCCCTTTCCACAGGTAAAGCAATGACAGATACCTCTTGTTGGAGATACAGAGAAAGATGGATTGGAATCGTTATGAAAAGGACACAAGCCGACATAATTGATGCCACGCTTCTTGAGCGTAACAAATTCAGATACCACCTCTTCTATCTTGGTAGCATCCATAATTTTTGCTATCGTCGGTCTGTCTATCATTATATATATTCTTTTTTCTGTTTTTACTATGCAAAATTACTATTTTTCTTTGAAAACACAAAGAGAAACGGACAGAAAAGTAAAAATGAAACATATTAAAAACTAAAGTTTACATAAAAAAAGGTACATTCGGATAGTTTTGGCTATCTTTGCAACCGGCAAAAACACATTGCTGACAATCGGAAAATAACAACAAAATAAATAAATATGAAACTAAACAACATCAAACAAACATTCCTGGCAAGCGCTGCCCTGCTCTCAACTATCAGCATGAGCGCAGCCGACAGATTTGTAGATTTCAAGCAAGGAGACTTGCTGCTGAATGCCAATAACCGGGTAGAAATCTACATGGATACCAACGACTGCAAGGGAGTGAGCTATGCTGCTCATGCCCTGCTGAAAGATATCAAAAGTGTGAGTGGAGCCACAGCCACCCTCACCTCGGATGCCGGTTTTCTGAAAAAAGCCGACACAGCCCGACCAGCTATCCTCGTAGGCACCATCGGCCATTCTGCAGCCATCGACCAACTGGTGAAACAGAAGCGCATCAACGGAAATCTACTGAAGGGCAAACGGGAAAAGTTTATCATCACGCTCATAGATGGTCAGCTCGTCATTGCTGGCAGCGACCGCCGAGGCACCATCTATGGCATCTACGAACTCTCGCAGCAGATGGGCGTATCGCCTTGGTATGACTGGGCAGACGTGCCTGTAGAGCACCACGATTCTATTTTCGTAAACAAGGGTATCTATACAGATGGCGAACCAGCCGTACGTTATCGCGGCATCTTCCTCAACGATGAGGCACCTTGCCTAACGTCATGGGTAAAGAACACCTACGGCACCGGATATGGCGACCACCGTTTCTATCAGCGCGTCTTCGAACTGGTATTGCGACTGAGAGGTAACATGATGTGGCCTGCCATGTGGGGCTGGGCTTTCTATGCCGATGACCCTGAAAACGAGAAGACGGCAGATGAGATGGGCGTAGTGATGAGTACTTCCCATCATGAGCCGATGGCCCGCAACCACCAGGAATACGCCCGCAACCGAAAGGGATGGGGACCATGGAACTATCAGAAGAACAAGACAAACCTGCAGAAGTTCTTCCGTGAAGGCATTGAGCGAATGAAGGGAACAGAACAGATTGTAACCATCGGAATGCGCGGCGACGGCGATGAAGCGATGAGCGAAGAGGCAGATACAAAGCTGATGACCAACATCATCAACGACCAGCGTAAGATTATCGCTGACGTAACCGGCAGAAAGGCTAGCGAAATCCCACAGGTTTGGGCACTATATAAAGAGGTATTGGATTACTACGACAAGGGCATGAAGGTGCCTGATGACGTAACCCTCCTGCTCTGCGATGACAACTGGGGTAACGTGCGCCGTGTGCCGAATGCCAAGGAACGCAAACACAAAGGCGGCTGGGGCTTATACTATCACGTAGATTACGTAGGTGCTCCAAGAAACTCAAAGATGCTCAACGTTACTCCTGTGCAGAATCCTTGGGAGCAGTTGACGCTTGCTTACGAGAATGGCATCGACCGTCTCTGGATTCTCAACGTGGGCGACCTCAAGCCGATGGAATATCCTATCAGCCAGTTTATGGACATGGCTTGGAATCCACGTAAATACGATGTAAACAACATCACCCGTCATACCCGCGACTGGTGCGCACAGCAGTTTGGTGAATCGCAAGCTGATGAAGCAGCCCGCATTCTTAACCTCATCTGCAAGTACAACGGCCGCTGCACCCCTGAGATGCTCGACAAGAACACCTACAGTCTGGAAAATGGTGAATGGCAGGAGGTGGTAAACCAGTATCTCCAGCTTGAAGCCGATGCGCTGCGCCAGTACAACTGTCTGCCGGCATCCTATCACGACGCCTATCGCCAAATTATCCTCTTCCCTATCGAGATGATGAGCAATCTGCACCAGATGTATTTTGCCCAGGCACAGAACCATGCCCTCTACAAGCAGGGCAATCCGAAGGCGAATGTATGGGCTGATGAATGCGAGCGCCGCTTCAAGCGCGATTCACTCATCTGCGACTATTACAACCATAAGATGGCTGGCGGCAAGTGGAACGGAATGATGACCCAGAAGCATATCGGCTACAAGAGTTGGAATGATGATTTCGAGAAGGATACCTGTCCGGAACTCTTCCGGGTAACCTCCAAGGATGGAGTGATTATCAGCGCAAACAACGGCGTGGTAGAAATCGAAGTTCCTTACTATAGCAGCAAGACGGATGCTGCCGAGGCAAAATGGACAGAGATTCCATTCATGGGCAAGAGCGTATCGGCAATGACTCTGATGCCGTATACCAAGAGTGTAAAGGGAGCCAGCATCACTTACAAGTTTAAGATGCAAGTTAGCAAAACTTCGGATGGCAAGGCATTTAACGGCAAGCAGAAGGTTCGCATTCATGTGATTACCAAATCAACCTTGGATTATCTCAACAAGGGCGGCTTAACCTATGGTGTAAGTTTAGATGGTGCTTCTCCTGTAGAGGTTAACTTCAACAAAGATTTGAATGAGAAGCCGGAGAACATCTACAATATCTATTATCCAACGATAGCCACTCGCATCGTGGACAAGGTGATAGAGCTAGAACTGCCAGCCTCATCCGATGGCATCCACACCCTCACCCTCACTCCTAACGACCCAGCCATCGTCTTCGAGAAAATCGTGATTGATGGAAGAGAAGGGAAAAAGAGAGTCAAGGTGATTTAGACTGACTGCATACAAACCAGCCAGTTTACATACGTTTGAATAACTATTTATCCGGAATTTACTGTGATTAAGATCAGAAATCCCCAGCCTTTTTTCTCAAGCAGGCTGGGGATTAGACTCTCCTGTCAGATGAACATTTTATACAGAACTTTCGCATGTGGGGAAGTTAAGGGAAGTAAGAGGTTACATGATTCTCATCAGAACGTTACATTAATGATTTTCCCCCGATTGTCTTCCCTTGCGTTTTGCAATTTTTCCCAAAGCATTGATGGATTCAAGATAAGCCTCCTCTACTGGAGTTAATACCTTTACCTGATATTTTCGATACTCAGCTATAGCTTTGTCCATTGCCTCTTCATGGCTGATACTTCCCGATCCCTTCAACAAAGGTCGCCCTGTGGATTGCAGGATAGTATCAAGTTGTTTCACATAATCCATCATATAGACTGGGCGATGCTCCATTGCCATAATCTCGGCAAAGTCAAAATAACCGGAAACAAGATTATTGAGTATCTTCAGCTCATTTTCTTTCAGATAGTTCTTGGCTATTTTGATGTCTTTGATAGCTGGCAGTTCGCCCTCAAATGTCGTCAAGCCCATAAATGGTTTGTCGGCATCCGCACGCTCATAGATAACTTCTGCCGCTGTATGCCCATGAGCAGCATAGTGCAACTTATTTTGCACGATTTTAAAGAAAAGCTTTGAGGCATCAGTTCGAGGGTCATAGTCAACACTTGTGGCATAGATGTCCAAAACTTGTCGATAGAGCACCTTTTCTGACGAACGAATATCACGAATACGGTCGAGCAACTCTGTCCAATAGTTGCCACCACCAAGATTTTTGAGTCGTTCATCGTCCATCGTAAACCCTTTTACGATGTACTCATTCAGTCGCTCTGTAGCCCATTGACGGAAACGCGTGCCTTGAATAGATTTTACACGATATCCCACAGAAATGATAACATCAAGGTTATAGAACTTCACTTCTTTGCTTTGGGTTTTTCCTGCCATAGCACCATGCTGAGTGGTTATTCGGAATTTCCGAACAACCACTTTTTCATCAAGTTCTCCCTCTTTAAAAATATTTGATATATGTTCTACTATCGTAGACTTACTCTTATTAAACAAGGAGGCGATTTGATCTTGGTTTAGCCAAACCGTCTTATTCTCCAATCTCACATCAAGCTTCACGCCATCATCAGATTGGTAGATGATCATTTCTCCCAAATCAGTTTGGGGTGCGTCCTCCCATTTATAGCCACAATCCAAGCAAAGATGCAGTACACCCTCTGTCTGCACATTATCTGAATTGCACTTTGGACATTTTATATTATTCATCATTGTTTCGTCTTTGTTATTATCTAAGTCAAAAAATGATATTCTTGTATGACTTATGCTTAGACATTATTATATTTCCATTTCCTTTCTTTGAAAGCAGGATGTCACCCTTCTGATAAGCAACAACAGACCCGACATTAGGATCACTTTTTTTTCACTTCTCTCTCAACATCCATTCCCACGTAGGAAGAACATGAACCTGCTTGCCATCTATCTCAAGCTCTTCCTTCTCCTCCATCGTAAGAATATATCCCTCAGCCAAGCCATAAGCATTCATGGCTTCCAACAGCCCCTCGATTTCTCGCTTGCGAGTTTTCTCATCATTCATGGCTATCGTCACCTGATAAGCCTTCATGATTCTCATACCCTCTCTTACAACAAAGTCGCACTCCTTCTTATCGGCATGATAGAAAACATCATATCCGCGGCGTTTCAACTCGATGAACACGATGTTTTCCAACTTCACTCCCATATTGTCGGTGGCATTGAAGCCAATGCGACTCACGATGGCATTGTCGATGAAGTAAATCTTCTTCGGGTTCAGCATCTGCACCTTTACCGATGGCGAATACTTCATGTGCTGGAATATCATATAGGTTTGCTCGATGTACTCCAAATAGTTTTTGACGGTTTCGGAATGACGGATTCCCACTATCTTACCCAGTGAGGTATAGGTAATGCGCTTCGTGGCATTGCTGGCAAGATAAAAGATGAGTTCTTGCATTTCCTTTTCATTCGTCAGACCATTACGAGCCATCACGTCACGGAAGATGATGCTATCGTAGAGTGACGAGAGGTAACGAGTGGATGGCGACTGGAGATACTTAGGAAATCCACCTTTCTCCAAATATTCCTTGAAATGCCCCAAGAGGATGGCACGCTTGCTGGTTAGATAAAAGTCCTTGGCTTCCAACTGCACCTTTGTCAACTGCAAGTATTCCTGAAAGGAAAAAGGGAAAATCTCCACTGCGATATAACGCCCCGTGAGATGAGTGCCAAGCTCTCTACTCAGCATTCGGGCATTTGATCCGGTTACAATCACCTTATTGCCTTCGTTGTAGAGACGGCGCACAAAGGTCTCCCAACCCTTCACATTCTGTATCTCATCAAAATAATAGGTATGCTGCTCACCAAAGAGCTCGAAGAAACATTCTTGCAATGTTTGGAAATCTGCCACAGTAAAGTTGACCAGTCGCTCATCATCAAAATTGAAAAAGAAGTCTTGCTCCGGCAACTTGTTACGCATTTGCTGGAGCAAGACAGACTTTCCACAACGTCTTATACCAGTAATAATCAGTATCTCCGTTGTGGTAAGCCACTCTTCCTCAATAGTTCTCGGAACCGTATCTTGCGCTATATTCTTGCTGTATTCCTGCTGCTCAAATATAATTTTCTTCAATAACTCTTTCATGTTCAAACATTTAATCGCCTGCAAAGATACAATATTTTATGATAAACACCAAGAAAATCCTCCTTTTTATTCATTCCGAATGAGCAATTTCTATTGTTTTTGCTCATTCAGAATGAGTAATTCAGAACAAAACCGCTCATTCCGAATGAGTATTTCTTGAAACTGACAAGGGTAAGATGGTAATAATATTGTGACTTATATGATGCAAGGAAGCAACTATAACGGTGCAAGGAAGCAATTATAACGATGCAAGAAAGCAATTATATTGATTGCGTGACATTTGTCATGTGATTATACGACACTTATCATACGGTCGGATGACAAATGCCGTATAATCACACGACATATACCAATGTTTAAATAAACCTAATAGTTTACACCAAAAGATACAAGTTATCACATTATTATATATATTTGCATCATCTTTCATAGAAGACAAAGAATATAGAAAACAACGAACCATCAAACAACAAGAAATATGGAACTGAAATACGACATTTACACTCTCAACAATGCCCAGGGCACAGGAGAAAAGCGCCAATACATTCGTATCGTGCAGCATGAACCTATGACCGAGAAGCAATTGCAAGAGAAAATCCAGAGCCGCTGCTCACTCACCAAGGGAGATGTGGCTGCGGTGTTGGCAGAGCTTCATGACCTTATGGTGGAAGAATTCTCACTGGGACGCCGCTTTTACATCCCAGAGATAGGCTACTTCTCCATGTCGGCTAGCCTAGAGATGCCAGAGGAGAATCCAGACAAGAAGATTACGGGCAAGGAAGTACGCATCACCGGCATCAACTTCAGACCAGAAGGTAAGCTAATGGAGGAAGTACAGCGCAACGTCCACTTTGTCCGCTCTCGCTATTCCAACCAATCCACAAAATACTCTGAGGAAAAGCTATTGGCGAAAATCAAGGAGTATCTCCAGGAGAACCGCTATATCACCACTCGCATCCTGCGCATCCTCTTTGGCTTGACTCCTTACATGGCTCAGA
This sequence comes from Segatella copri, assembly GCF_026015465.1. GTDB lineage: Bacteria > Bacteroidota > Bacteroidia > Bacteroidales > Bacteroidaceae > Prevotella > Prevotella copri_E. The sequence goes on along the minus strand of NZ_JAPDUQ010000004.1, from coordinate 72,774 downwards.
AGTGGCTCAACCATTTCTGCGAGAAAGGCATCATGGAGAAGGAAGGCACCCAGCATGCTCCTATCTATTTCTTGAAGTGAAGGGAGGAAGAAATTCTATATTTCAATTTAATCATCATTATTATGACAAAGGAAGAGCTGATAGACAGAATCAACGACATCGAATGGGAGGACTTCGAGACTAAGGAGGCCAAGAGCGAACTCCCTAAGAACATATGGGAAACCGTAAGTGCATTCGCCAACACTTCCGGCGGATGGATAGTGCTTGGAGTAAAGCAGAATGGCAAGAAGTTTGAAATCTCCGGAGTTGACAATGCAGAGAAGTTGGAACAAGACTTTTTGGGTACTTTGCGTTCCCAAAAGTTCAATGAGCCAGTCGATGCCAAGAGTATGCTCTATCATATAGATGGGCATAGGGTCTTGGCATTTCATATTGCATCATCACCCCACAAGCCTATCTACTATAACAATCCACAGAATACATTCATCCGATTTGGCAGTGGAGACCAACGAGCAACCAATGGTGAGATAACCGCCATGTTTCATAACCAATCATTCGGCATCAAGTCTGAGCAAATACTCTTAGACTCAGACCTCTCCATGCTCAATGAGGATACCATTCGTGACTATCGCAACTACTTCAAGCTCTATAGTCCTCGTCCTAATCTGATAGGCAATGACATCGCTGACTTCTGCAAGCGCATCGGAATTGCCGACAATGAGGGACATCTGAATTATGGTGGTTTGATGTGCTTTGGCAAAGAAGAATGGGTTCGCCGTTATGTTCCTACGTTTTGGATGGACTTGGTGGAGATTCCGGGCAGAAGTGTAAGAGAAGCACGAACTCGCTATACCTATCGCATCCCAGAGCAAGAGAACCTTTGGGAGTATTTTCAGATTATGATTAGGAGACTGCGCCTCATCGTGGATACTCCATTCATGATGAACGACGAGGGATTCAATGTGGAAGACCGCTCGCAATTCTAGATTCTGAGAGAGGCATTGGTCAATATGCTCTCCCACTTCGACCCTTTCAGCACCATTCACTCCTGCATCCATATCTACACCGACAGAGTCGAGTTCTTCAATGCAGGTGGCTATCCAGTGCCTATATCCCAACTGGGCAACCATCTCTATTCTAATCCTCGCAACCCGATTATCGCCAAGATATTCAGACTGGTAAACCTATCTGAAACCATCGGTTATGGTTTTGACATGATGAACGAGTGGAAAGAAATCACAGGCAATGACGTGACTTTTGAGAGTGATATTTGTACCAGCACTGTCACTTTTTGGCTGAATAGTGACAAAGCTAGTGACAGAGCTACTAACAGAGCTACTAACAGAGCTACTAACAGAGCTGAAGGTGATAATACATATACAGATGCAACAGACAAAGTTGTATCCATTCTTGAGTTCTGCAAAGAACCAAAATACAGAAAGGAAATATACGATTTAATTGGTGTTACGTATCAACAATGGAACTTCAAGGCATTCATCGAACCTTTGTTACTTCATGATTATCTGGAACTTACGGTACCAGATAAGCCGACAAGTCCTAAGCAACAATACAGAACAACCAAAAAGGGTTTGTTGTTCTTGGAGACAATATAAACAATACGACTCTGTCGTTTTGTTTTGATACAGAACGACAAAGTCAACGACAGAGTCAGATAATTCAAGCTCTGCTACTTTTCATGAAATAGTAACAGAGCTAGTAACTATGTTAGTAACCATGTCGGTAACTATGTCAGTAATTATTTTCAAAAAAAGAAAAATTATGAACGATATAAAACTTACATCAGATAAAATAGGGAAAAAAGAAGTTAAGAAACTACGCCAAAAGCTTTTGAAAGACTTTCTTCACACATTTCCTCTAGATTCGCTCCAAGGCATGACTTTGGAGCAATATACCAATTTGAACAAAGATGACTCTTTCTGCTATTGGCTAGAATCTCGCACATACGAATTGGGATCTATATGGGGTGGCTCATCATATAAATTTGGTATCTATGAATATCGTATTAAGACCAATATTCACAACACAAAGTTTATCAGTGATGAAAAATATGCTTGGTATGCAAGATATAATAAGCCTACAGCTCAAGAAGCTTTCAACGTAGTAAAGAACGCTATCATCAAAATTGCAACAAACGCCAGCAAGAGGAACTTTGAAACTTTAGATACGATTACAGAATTAGGAGAAGGCTATAGATGGAAGATAGCATTCTTATACTCCAACAACCAGCTTGTCCCTATTTACAAGAAAGATATGCTTGTAAAATTGGCAACACATTTTGGTTTAGCAGGAGCTAAAGCTATGCCTATATCAAAACTTCAAGCTTTCCTAATGCAGCAGAAAGGAGACAAGGACATCTTTGACTATTACGAAGAATTGCTTACTATTTTGAAAGAATTAGACTATGTTCAGACTACAGAAGCTACAAATGAGACAGAAGACAATATCAACAAGCAATATTGGTGGCTCGTAGCCATCCCTAAGATTTGGAGTTTCTCCAAGATGAAGGTTGGTGATATACAAGACTATACTCTTTACAATGAGAACGGCAATCCAAGAAGAGTCTTCCAGAACTTCGTGAATGCCAAGAAAGGGGATATTGTCATAGGGTATGAGGCTAACCCAGTGAAACAAATCGTTGCCATTGCCGAAATCGACACACCATCCGATGGACAACACATTTGCTTCAAGAAAGTAGAATCACTGCAATCCCCTATCGACTACGCCACATTCAAAGATGCACCGGAGCTAAAAAGCATGGAATTCATCCAAAACAAGAATGGTTCGCTTTTCAAGGTTGCACCAGACGAATATGAATACCTGATAGATCTCATCAGAGAATCTAATCCAAAAGAAGACAACAAACAGTTGGAAACCTATACCCAAGAGGACTTTCTAAAGGAAGTGTATATGAGCGAAGAAGACTATACCAAGTTGCGCTCGCTCTTGCAAAACAAGAAGAACATCATCTTGCAAGGAGCACCTGGTGTAGGTAAGACTTTCTCCGCCAAAAGATTGGCTTACTCCATGATGGGTGAAAAAGATGAATCAAGAATCGAATTCATCCAATTCCACCAAAACTATAGCTATGAGGATTTCATGATGGGGTATCGACCTAACGAAGATGGTGGTTTCGAACTCAAAAAGGGAGTTTTCTATAACTTCTGCAAACGAGCCCAAAGCAATCCCGACAAGGACTATTTCTTCATCATAGATGAAATAAACCGAGGAAATTTGAGCAAGATATTTGGTGAATTGTTGATGCTGATAGAAAAAGACTATCGAGACACAGAAATCAAATTGGCTTATAATGGCGAAATGTTTAGCGTGCCAAACAACCTATATATAATAGGTATGATGAATACAGCAGACAGAAGCCTTGCCATGATAGACTATGCCTTGCGCCGTCGATTTAGTTTCTATGAAATGACTCCTGGATTTGACACTGAAGGTTTCAAGAAGTACCAAGAGTCCATAGGAAATGATAAGTTTGATAACGTTGTCAATGCCATAGTTTCACTCAACCAAGACATTACCAATGACGATTCACTTGGTTCGGGATTCTGTATCGGTCACAGTTACTTCTGCTCTTCCAAGCCAAATGACATCAACGATTTGTGGTTGGAAAATATCGTGGAATACGACATCAAGCCAATGCTTAGAGAATATTGGTTTGACAACGATTCGAAGTATCAAACGGCTGTAGAAAAACTATTAGACGCACTCAAATGACGAAAGACAAGAACATATTTATACTCAACATCTACTATATGCTCACTTATGCTTTTCGTGAGCTAAAGCAGAACAACTATGAAGAGATTACTGGTGAGAATTTCGACAACATACAACAATTGTTTGCCGAAATTCTCATCAAGGGCATCTCATGCCAACTGAAACAAGGTATTTTCAAGCAATATATCATTCGCAAAGACTCACTCTCTACCCTTCGCGGAAAACTTGACTTGAACGCTACCATTCAAAACAAGTTATGCAGAAAGCAAGAAATCGGTTGTGAATATGATGAGTTATCGGAAAACAACATCTTCAATCAGATTATAAAAGCAACTGTCTTTGGTCTTCTCAAGCACGGAAACATCAAAAAAGATCAAAAGACCAAGCTAAAGAATCTCATGCTGTTCTTTTCAGGCATCGACATCATCGAACTAAGCACGATAAAATGGAATATACTGACATTTGACAGAAACAACAAATCCTATCAAATGCTACTTTATATCTGTTATTTCCTTACCGAGGATATTCTGATGACAACAGAAAAGGGGAAATACAAGATGAAGTCATTTACTGATGAACATCTTTGTCGCCTTTTCGAGAAGTTTGTCTTAGAATACTATAGGTCTAAACATCCTGAATACAAGGCTCAAGCTGCACAAATAGATTGGAACATCGACCGAGATGTATCTTCCACTCATATTCTTCCTATCATGCAAACAGACATATTACTTACTCTCAATGACCGAACACTCATCATTGACACTAAGTTTTATGGACATACCATGCAAGTGCAATTTGACAAAGCGACAATACATTCTAACAACTTGTACCAAATTCATACATATGTCATGAATAAGGACAAACTGCATTCGGGCAAAGTGGATGGCATGTTGCTCTATGCTAAAACAGACGAAGACATCACACCCAATGGAAGTATGAAGCTTGCGGATGGCAATACCATATACTTCCGCACTCTTGACCTCAATGTACCTTTCGCTGAAATAGAGAAGCAATTAGAGGCTTTCGTATCGTATTCAGATTACTAAAAAATGCCGATAGTGGTGCCAAAAGTCCTAAAAAAATCGACTTTTGGCACCACTATCGGTACTTTTCGATGTTTTTTCATATAAAAAACTTCATCTTAGGGGGTGATTGAATCTTCTTTTGTTTGTATATAAGCGTAGAAACAAGAAAAAAAAAGAAATGACAGAGAAAAAAGAAAAACAGATGGAACAGCTTTTTCGCGCCAACTACGAAAGGATGTATCGCTTAGCTTTTGCCTTGCTCCATGACAATGAGGAGGCAAGAGATGCGGTAAGCGATGTCTTTTCTAAGTTGTGGGAGCATGACGTAAAAGAGGAGACCGCCTCATCTTATCTCATGCAAAGCGTGAAAAATGCTTGTCTCAATCTCATCGCTCAAAAGAAACGGGATGAACGATTACAGCAGCTTCTTCCGTTAGAGGTAGAACAAGATGCACAGTTGGAAGAAAGATGGCAAGCTACGGTCCACTGCATAGACCATGACCTTACGCCACAAACTGCTTCTGTGATTCGCCTCTGTTTTGGCGAGCAAATGTCGTATAAGGAAACGGCAGAAGAATTGGGCATCAGCATCTCGGCTGTGAACAAACATATCGTAAAAGGTTTGCGAACGCTGAGAGATAAATTGAAAGACTTATAGATAAACTTAAGTGAAGAGGCTTGAAGACGTCCTGGCTTTAGATCTTATTACAAACAAAAGAAAGGAATGAAAATATGAAACAAGATTCATCACATACTGATAAATGGGATATTCTTCTCGATCTATTGGAGAATCCTACCGCATATTCCAAGACCCAGAAAAACGAGATTCTTGGGGATGAGGAAACTTTAGAAATGTACCGACAGATCGTGAATGTTCATCAGGCTCTTGATTCTCAAAAGAAGGATGAAGAGATCAACCTACCTTCTATGGATGAGGAGTGGGAAAAATTGAAAGAAAAGAAGTTGGGCAATATGGGAATCGAACCAAAGGAGAAGAGACTTGCGAAGACGGTAGCCCTTTGGAGCCCGATGAGAAAAGTAGCCGCAATAGTGGCAGTACTCGTCGTATCTGGCTTCACTTTCGCTGCCATACATTTGGCATATCATTCTTCCCAAGATACTCCTTCTCATGAAAACAAAATGGCAATGGAGGAAACAGAGAATAAGGATTCTGTACGACTTGTTACTACAACGGTACAGAAAACAAGTGCCGTTAATGATAGCGTATCCACCAAACTCCCTCTGCTCTATGAAGACCAGGAACTTCAGGCTATCTTGTTGCCTATCACCCAGCATTTTAATGTTCAAGTGGTTTATAAGAAGGAGTCTTCAAGGCACATTCGCCTTTACCTCCAACTAACAGAGCAAATGAGCCTGGATGAAATCATCGAACTGATGAATCATTTTGAGAAAGTGAACATTCATTCAGAGGGGAATACTTTGATTGTCGAGTAAAAACAGAAAGCAATGAAAAAACAAGAATATATCAAGTTGATGGCATGTTGGTTTGTCTTATTGATGCTCCAATTCCAACCCATCCATGCCCAACGTATCAGCCATAACTTCCGCAACACTTCTATGTCGGAAGCACTTACTACACTTGCCAAAAGCACAAGAGATTATCGTATCAACTTCATGTACAATGAGTTGGAAGACTTTACGGTTACCACTCACATCGTGAAGCGTACAGCCCCTGAAGCTATCGAGCAAATCATCGGATTTTATCCCATGAAGATGACGATAGATGGTAAAAACATCTTTGTGGAATGTACTCAAAAGACACCTATCAAAATGATAGGACGTGTTGTGGATGTCCAGCATCATCCTGTGGATTTTGCCAATGTCAGTTTGTTGAATGTACAAGATTCTTCTTTCATTACGGGTGGTGTGACCAATGAAAATGGTCAGTTTGTCATACCTTGCGAGATAAGAAAAGCCATCGTGAAGGTAAGTTGCGTAGGTTATCAGACGCAAACTCGTACCTTTGATACCGGTAAGATTGGCAGTATCACCTTGAAAGAGGCAACCATGCATCTGCAAAAGGTCGTGGTAAAATCGTCACGCCCCGTTGTAGCCATCAAGGGCAATGCTTTGGTTACAACAGTAGCCAACTCTCAGTTAGAACATGCAGGAACGGCGAACGATGTGCTTCGACAAATACCAATGGTCACAGGCAGAGATGGAAACTTCGAGGTGTTTGGCAAGGGTACACCTCTTATATATATTAATGGTCGTGCCGTACAAGACAAGAATGAACTTTCACAGCTCAATTCGCAAGACATCAAGAATGTGGAAGTCATCACCAATCCTGGTGCCAAGTATGACGCCTCCGTCAAGTCTGTTATCCGTATTCGCACCAAATTGCCACAAGGTGAAGGCTTTGGAGGAACGCTTCGTGCGCAAAATGGTTTTCGACACTATTCCTCTAGCATGGAGCAAGCCAACTTGAAATATCGCACAGGTGGACTGGAACTATTCACCAATCTCAACTATTATGGTGGTAAATTCTATAGTCTTGAAAACATGAAGATGGAAACGCAAGGTTCCACCTCTTGGCTTCAGAATATAAAGAGCTTCAACCACATGAGAAACAACGAGTTCTTTGGCAAGTTTGGATTCTCTTGGATGATCAACGAGCATCATTCTATCGGTGCCTACTATATGAATGGAGCTGCTTTGCAGAAGCCGAATTCCGATTATAGTTCGACATCGTATGCCGATGGAGAGTTGGACGAAGAAGTTTCCGCAGTAAAAAGAGGGAGAAAGCATACTGTGCCAAAACACCATGCCAATATTTATTATAATGGTGAGGTGGGCAAACTGGGCATCGACTTCAACCTGGATTACATGTGGAGAAAGAAGCGAGAAACTTCCGATCAGGAAGAGACAAATGGGAACCAACAGCAGAAAATGGTGGCTTCTACGAGCATCGGACACTCCCGAATGTTTGCAGAAAAGTTGGTATTGAGCTATCCTCTGTGGAAAGGACAAATCGAAGTGGGCAATGAATATATCGCCTCGCAGATGTTGAATGATTTCCATATCAATATGGCTACCATTGGCAATAGCAACACCAAGAGTGACGAGAAGAATATGGCAGGTTTCTTCTCCATTGGTCAGCAGTTGGGTAAAATCGCAGTTGAGGCAGGTCTTCGCTACGAGCATGTCACCTTCAAATATACGGAGAATGGACAACTCAAGGAAGACCAAAGCAAGACTTATAACAATGTGTTCCCTTCCTTGTCTATTTCTACAGAGATAGGAAAGACACAATGGGCATTGAGTTACACCAGCAAGACGCAGCGTCCATCATACGAAGACCTAGATGGGACAGTCACCTATGTCAATCGTTTGCTCTTGGGAAGTGGCAATCCTTATCTTTCTCCTGTCAAGATTCATTCCGTGGAACTGATGGGTGCATGGAAGCAATTTTTTGCAAAGGTATCATACGATTACAAAAAGGATGCCATCATCAACATCTCAAAACCTTACGGAGAAAATGGAGAGATGAAGTATCTCACCTTGGAGAATGCGCCCAAGATACAAGAGTTACAAGCATTCGTTGGCGCACAATTCCAAGTCGGGATTTGGCAACCGAAGGTCAATGCCGGTATCATCAAGCAATGGTTTTCTGGGGAGTATCTCGGTGAGCACAAGTCCTTCGGCAATCCATTGGGTATCGTGCAGTTCCAGAATGCCATCCATCTGCCAGGTGACATCTGGATGAACATTGACATGGAATGGAACAGCCGTGGAAACAAGGAGAACATGCAGCTCAGTTCTTCCTCTAGCCTTAATGCAAAACTTTACAAGGCTTTCTGCAAGAATCGTTTCTCGGTTACACTGGAAGGTAACGACATCTTCAACAAGAGCAATCGTGACATACTATTCTACAATAAGGATGTCACGCTTTGGCAAAGCAACACCAGCGATAGCCGTTCCTTGCTCTTGACATTCCAGTATAACTTCAATACGTCAAGAAGTCGATACAAGGGTCAAGGTGCTGGTAATGAAGAATTGAATCGCTTCAAATAATTCCAAAGAGCCTAATCTTTCTCCTCCATCCATTCTTCCAGCACCTGGCAATACTCATCATTTTGCTCGGCGAAAGGCATGTGGCGGGCTCCTACGAAGAGATGCCACTTGGATTCGGAGATACCATCATAGAGGGTCTTTGCCACCAAAGGAGTGCAGAGATCGTTGGTGCCACTCATCACCAAGCATGGCACTTGAATCTCGCCAAGGCGATCGGTGTAATCATAATCACGGAGTGTACCTGTAGGAGTGTATTCGTTTGGTCCCCAACCATGGAGATAAGCCTCAGCACCAGCACGCTTCTTCCGGCGAAGACACTCTGGACTATCCTCCGTCACCTCACCGGCACAATGCAGGAGCATGAAGTGTTCATTCGCCTTGGCATACGCCTCGCTCGAAAAGTCATTCTTCGCCTCAGCCTCAGCGATGGCACGCTGGTCTTCCTCCGACATAAACTTAATCATGCGATGTTGCTCACTTGCCCAAAGCTTGCTGCTCGAAAGAGTGCTGCTGAGGATGGCTGACTTCACGCCCTTTGCTTGCTTCTCTATCAGATAGATGATGGCGAGCATGCCACCCCACGACTGTCCCAAGAGATGAAAATGGTCGATGTGGAGATAGTCGATGAGCACACAGAGTTCGTTGAGCCAAGTCTCAGGAGTCCAGAGTTCGGGATGTCCCTCCACAAATGAGTTGCCACAGCCCAACTGGTCGTACATGATGACAGCTCTACCTGATTCCGCTACCCTATCCAATAGCTCGAAATAGTTGTGGGTACTGCCTGGTCCACCATGCAAGAGGATGATAGGGCTCTTGCCCTCCTCTGTTTTACCTACGATACGATAATATGTTTGATAGCCCATGAAGGGCATATAACCTTCCTTGATTTCCATTGTCTTCAAATGTTTTTATTGTTACCTAAACTGTGTTATCTAATCTTGCTGCTCCTATACCTTATTATATAGTCTTCATTATTCTTCATATTCGGTGGAGTTTTGGAAAGACATGTATATCACATTTATCATGTGCATATATTATGATGTGCAAAAATATAAAAAATATGGCAATTAAACAAATATATCTTGCTTATTTTATCAAAAGAACTTAAATAATTTGGCTGTTTCTAGCTAATGCAATATCTTTGCATTCTAAATAATCATGAAATCAAATAAAAATAGAATATATGTTTAGTGGAATCGTAGAAGAAATGGCTACCGTCGTAGCTATCAGACATGATAAGGAGAACATCGACTTTACGTTGAAGTGCTCTTTCGTTGATGAACTCGGCATCGACCAGAGCGTGGCGCATAACGGCGTCTGCCTCACTGTGGTGGAAATCAAGGACGGTACTTATACCGTTACTGCCATGAAGGAAACCCTGGACCGCAGTAATCTGGGTCTGCTCAAGGTGGGCGACAAGGTAAACGTGGAACGTTCGATGGTGATGAACGGCCGTCTGGATGGTCATATCGTACAGGGACACGTGGACGAGACTGCCAAATGTATCGCAATGAAAGACGCTGATGGCTCTACTTATTTTACTTTCGAATATGAGCTCAATAAGGAAATGGCAAGAAAAGGATATTTCACGGTCGACAAGGGCAGCGTTACCGTTAACGGCGTTTCGCTCACCGTCTGTGATCCTACAGACAACACATTTACCGTTGCTATCATTCCTTATACCAGAGAGAATACCAACTTCTGCGACATCGAAGTGGGAACGGTAGTGAATATCGAATTCGACATTCTGGGCAAATATATCGCTCGACTCAAGAGCTTTGAATAAGCCAGCAAAGTTAAGTACGGACGTTCTAAAAAACTTGCACATTTCTTGCGTTTTGCGCACAAAGCAAGTCTAAATGTGCATTTTTTTTATAAAATATTTGCGTAAGCCATAAAAAAGTGTTACTTTTGCCCCCGTGTTTTGTCCCAAATTGAACATTGGACAGTAACTTATTAGACGATAGCAAGTCTGACAATCGCACTAGACGACGTACAACTTGAGTACTGAGCACTAACAAACTTAGGAAATTATAACAATAACCATTTTTAAAAATATGAGTTTAAAAATCGTAGTACTTGCCAAGCAAGTACCTGACACAAGAAATGTGGGTAAGGATGCGATGACCGCCGAAGGCACAGTAAATCGCGCTGCCCTTCCTGCAATCTTCAATCCTGAAGATTTGAACGCATTGGAGCAGGCTCTCCGTTTGAAAGAGCAGAATCCAGGTTCTACAGTTGGAATTTTGACCATGGGTCCTCCACGTGCTGGAGAAATCATCCGCCAGGGTCTTTATCGTGGTGCTGATACAGGTTGGTTGCTTACCGACCGTCTCTTTGCCGGTGCTGATACATTGGCTACTTCTTATGCCCTTGCTACTGGTATCCAGAAGATTGGTGACGTTGACATCGTAATCGGTGGTCGCCAGGCTATCGATGGTGATACAGCCCAGGTAGGTCCGCAGGTGGCTCAGAAGTTGGGATTGAACCAGGTAACCTACGCAGAGGAAATCCTCAAGGTAGAGGATGGCAAGGCTACTATACGCCGCCTCATTGATGGTGGTGTGGAGACTGTTGAGGCTCCATTGCCATTGGTTATCACCGTAAACGGAAGTGCTGCTCCATGTCGCCCATGCAACGTGAAGCTCGTAATGAAATATAAATACGCTACCTGCCCTATGGAGCGCAAGGGTGATGAGCCTTGGGCCAACCTCTATGAAGAGCGCCCTTACCTCACTCTGAACCAGTGGAGTGTTGCCGATGTTGACGGCGACCCTGCACAATGCGGTTTGAGCGGTTCACCTACCAAGGTGAAGGCCGTGAAGAACATCGTGTTCCAGGCTAAGGAAAGCAAGACCTTGACCAGCAGCGATGAAGACATCGACGGACTGATGAAGGAATTGTTGAACGAAAGTATTATCGGATAATTTTGAAAAGACAATGAACAACGTATTTGTATATTGCGAGGTAGAAGGCACAACCGTTGCCGAGGTATCTCAGGAATTGCTCACCAAGGGTCGTAAGCTCGCTAACCAGCAGGGCGTGGAGCTCCATGCCATCGTGGCTGGTACCGGCATCAAGGGTCAGGTAGAGGATCAGATTCTCCCTTATGGTGTAGATAAATTATTTGTTTTCGATGCTGAGGGATTGTTCCCATATACTTCAGCTCCTCATACAGACATTCTCGTCAACCTCTTCAAGGAGGAGAAGCCTCAGATTGCATTGATGGGTGCTACCGTTATCGGTCGCGACCTCGGTCCTCGTGTTTCTTCTTCATTGACCAGCGGTCTTACCGCCGACTGTACAGAACTTGAAATCGGTGATTACGACGATAAGAAGAGTGGTAAGCACTATGAGGGTCTGCTCTATCAGATTCGTCCTGCCTTCGGTGGTAACATCGTGGCTACTATCGTAAACCCAGACCACCGTCCTCAGATGGCTACCGTTCGCTCTGGCGTGATGCAGAAGAGCATCTACGAGGGTGAGTGCAAGAAGGAAGTGGTTTATCCAGAGGTAAGCAAGTATGTTCCTGCTGAGGACTTCGTAGTAAAAGTACTCGACCACCACGTAGAGGCTGCCAAGCACAACCTGAAGGGTTCTGCCATCGTCGTAGCCGGCGGTTATGGCGTAGGAAGCAAAGAAGGCTTCGACCAGCTCTTCGAGTTGGCTCATCTCCTCCATGGTGAGGTAGGTGCTTCTCGTGCTGCAGTAGATGCAGGTTGGGTAGATCACGACCGTCAGATTGGTCAGACTGGTGTTACCGTTCATCCTAAGGTATATATCGCTTGCGGAATCTCTGGTCAGATTCAGCACATTGCCGGTATGCAGGATTCAGGCATCATCATCTCTGTAAACAACGATCCTGATGCTCCAATCAACAAGATTGCCGACTACGTTATCAACGGCAATGTTGAGGATGTGGTTCCTAAGCTCATCAAGTACTACAAGCAGAATTCTAAGTAATCTGCATTACACATTATTTAAATAAGAAAAGCAAAATGGCTAATTATTATACAGACCATCCTGAAATAGAGTTCCACTTGAATCATCCGCTCATGAAGCGTGTTGTGGACTTGAAGGAAAGAAATTATGTAGAAAAAGACCAGTTTGAAGATGCTCCAGTAAACTACGAGGATGCCATCGAGAACTACAAGCGATTGCTGGATATTACCGGCGATGTAGCTGCTAACATCATCGAACCAAACTCTGAGGATGTTGACCTCGAAGGTCCACACTTGGAAAACGGTCGCATGATCTATGCCAGCAAGACATTCGAGAACCTCGATGCTACCCGCAAGGCTGGCCTCTGGGGCTTGTCAATGCCTCGTCGTTACGGCGGTTTGAACTTGCCTAACGCCATCTTCTCTATGGCTTCAGAGATTATCGCTGCTGCCGATGCCGGTTTCCAGAACATCTGGTCGCTCCAGAGCTGTATCGATACACTCTATGAGTTCGGTTCTGAGGAGCAGCGCCAGAAGTACATCCCTCGCATCTGCGCAGGCGAGACCATGAGTATGGACTTGACTGAGCCTGATGCAGGTTCTGACTTGCAGCGCGTAATGCTGAAGGCTACACAGGATGAGGACGGCACATGGCGTCTGAACGGTGTGAAGCGTTTCATCACCAATGGTGACTCAGACATCCACTTGGTTCTGGCTCGTTCTGAGGAAGGCACAAAGGATGGTCGTGGTCTTTCCATGTTCATCTACGACAAGCGTGATGGTGGCGTAACAGTCCGTCACATCGAGCACAAGTTGGGTATTCATGGTTCTCCAACCTGCGAGTTGGTTTACAAGAATGCCAAGGCTGAGCTTTGCGGTAACACCCGTCTCGGTTTGATTAAGTACGTGATGGCTCTGATGAATGGTGCCCGTCTGGGTATTGCAGCTCAGAGTGTAGGTGTTGAGCAGGAGGCTTACAACGAGGGCTTGGCTTATGCCAAGGAGCGTGCTCAGTTTGGTGAGAAGATCATCAACTTCCCTGCTGTATACGACATGCTTTCAAGAATGAAGGCTAAGTTGGATGCAGGCCGTTCACTTCTCTACTGCTGCGCTCGCTACGTAGATATCTACAAGGCTTTGGAAGACATCGCCCGCGACACTAAGCTCACTCCAGAGGAGCGTCAGGAGATGAAGAAATACACCCGTCTTGCCGATGCATTCACTCCATTGGCTAAGGGTATGAACTCAGAGTATGCTAACCAGAATGCATACGATGCCATCAGCATCCACGGCGGTTCAGGTTTCATCATGGAGTACAAGTGCCAGCGCCTGTTCCGTGATGCCCGCATCTTCTCTATCTACGAGGGAACCACCCAGCTTCAGGTAGTAGCAGCTATCCGCTACATCACCAACGGTACTTATCTCAGCATAATCAAGGAGATGTTGGAGAACGAGGTATCAGATGATTTGAAGGCATTAAAGGAGCGTGTTGCTAAGCTTGTAGAACTTTACGAGGCAGCCATCAACAAGGTGAAGGAAGCTAACGATCAGGCAGTTCACGACTTCCTGGCTCGCCGTCTCTACAACATGACTGGCGACATCGTAATGTCTCTCCTCATCCTCGACGATGCTACCAAGGCACCAGAGATGTTTGCCAAGAGTGCAAATGTTTATGTTCGCATGGCAGAGGAGGAAGTTCTCGGCCATTCAGCATACATCCAGAACTTCAAGGCAGAAGACTTGGAGAGCTTCAAGGCATAAGATTATCATTACAAATATTATATAAAAAGTCCGTGGGAATTTGCTTTTCTACGGACTTTTTCATTTTATTTTTTCTTCTTTGTATTACTTCGAGTCATTGTTGGGTCTGCCACAAATTTTTGCTGCGGATGTCTTGCCGTAAACTTATTCGCTTCATGGTTCGACTCTAAAGTTGGTATACAGTTGTACAGCTAAAAGGTATATAGTCGTACAACCAAAAGATGTATAGTTGTACAACTAAAAGGTGTATAGTCGTACTACTAAAGAGGGTTGCCACTAGGCTCGGCAGACCTTCCGACTGCAGTCAGCAGACCTGCTGACTAGGCTCAGCAGAGCTGCTGACTGCAGTCGGAATCTTCTAGAAACAGGCTTTGTATACTTAATATATTAGTTCATTGAATCTGATTAAACGCCTTTCGTTACTTACTCAGTCGTCTCGGTGCGTTTATTCAGTCATATTAGGCTTTAGCAGTAAATAATAATCTCTTTTTATAATCACAGCCATTCCTGAAAAGTGAACCAAATAACAAAAATCAGAAATAGGGATTTTCCCTTCTACTTTAGGGAATCCTTCTCTTTTTATTTCAAAAGAAAGCTGTACTTTTGCAACCATAAAACAATATAATAACTTATAAAAACAGTTTAGCTTATGAAAAGGAATGATTGGATGGCGCTCATCGCCACAACCATATTGATGTTTGCCGTATGCCTCTCGGCTTCGGCTAAAGGAAAAAGAAACGTAGAGCGCGGAATGACCAAACAAGAAGTGATTGCCATCTTGGGAGAACCTAAGCTCACCAGTTTCGACATGTATGGGGACAAATGGGAATATGCCAAATATAATAATCTGTTTGGAGATTCCAAGTACATCACGATCTTCTTCGATAGAAACGGAAAGGTAGTGCAGTACGATACAAGAATCATAGAACCCAACAGCCAGACGTCGAATGTACAGCAACCACACCCAACTCCACCCCTCTACGATGGAAGATGTGATCCTGATGGCAGAATGGATTACGGCTATTGTCTCGATGATGCTTCCTTCTCCAAACTATATAATAAGGTGAAGAAGGCAAGCTTTGATGACAACAAGTTCGATCTGATAGAAGTGGCAAGTCTCGGCTGTTACTATTCTTGTGCCCAAGCCGTCAGCATGATGAATATATTCACTTTTGGTGACAGCAAGATGAAAGCCCTCAGACTGATGGCTCCTCATATCATAGATTTGCAGAATGCCATTATCATCTATCAGCAATTCAATTTTGAAAGCGAAAAGCAAAAGGTAGGAGAAATATTAAGAAGCAGCAGATAATTATCTGGTATCTTTAAAAAATGATCATCATCTATGATATAAGAGACTTTCATGTTAAATTATGCATATTGTTTAGTCGGTTTAACAAAATAGTTGTATTTTTGTAAAATCAATTAAACAATATTGAGTTATGATTCAAAAAGAAGTAATACCTGTATGGAAATGGTTACTCGATACATAAATTGCAAAACAAATGAATACAAAGATATTATCAAAAGACAAAGACCCGATGGGTGCCGCTATCCTTGATTATCAGAAATCGGGAAGAGCAGGAAGATTACGTGTGCTCTCTTCTATGTTCGAAGAGGACGAAATGCCGGTGAAACATCTCTTCAGAAAAGTTGAGGAGATGCCGATGCTGGAGCAGAAGGCCTTGCAACTCACAAAAGGGCGTGTACTGGATATCGGAGCCGGCAGCGGCTGCCATACGCTCGCCTTGCAGGAGAAGGGCTTGGAGGTAAAAGCCATTGATATTTCTCCTCTGAGCTGCGAAGCGATGGAACTGAGAGGAGTAAAGGATGCGGAATGCATCAATCTTTTCGATGAACATCTGGAAACAGGGTTCGATACCATCCTTCTCCTGATGAACGGAACGGGTATCGCCGGAAAGATAGAACATCTCCCTACCCTCTTCAACCGTCTCAAGGCTTTGCTCAACAAGGGCGGACAGATTCTTATCGATTCCTCCGACCTCAAATATATCTACGAGAATGAAGACGGAAGTTTCGACATCAATCTGAATGGTGCCTACTATGGTGAAGTGGATTATCAGATGATTTACAAAGACATTAAGGGAGACTGTTTCGACTGGCTCTACGTAGATTTCCCATTGCTCAAATCCATCGCCGAAACCTGCGGTATGCATGGCGAACTCGTGGCAGAAGGCGAACATTACGACTATCTGGCTAGGATTTTCTAAGCATATAAAGATAAAAAGGAGTTAAGATGATGGTCTTAACTCCTTTTTATCTTTTCTTTCTATTTAATCGTCGAAATCGTGACGTCCGAGAAATCATTCATATAATCCAGAATCTCCAGCGTATGGAAACCCCGTTTGGCTTTTATTTCAATGCTCGCTTCCACAAATTCTTCCTTAGAAAATCTCCGTTCTTTCAGTTCGTAAGAATGAACTTCCATGCCTTTCTGTTTGATTTTACTGATGAATTCCTTCACGCTGTCCCTTGATGGAGCAGAGAAATTCAGTTCGATGGTAGAGGTTCCCAACTGCGGTATCAGATAATTCAGCACCTCCAGTCCCATCAACACCATCATCGTAGTAATAGCTGCAGCCACATACATACCCGTTCCGCAAGCCAATCCTATAGCTGCCGTCACCCACAAACCAGCAGCCGTTGTCAAGCCCCTGACCACATTCTTCTGGAAGATGATGGTACCGGCACCCAGGAATCCGATACCCGAAACCACTTGGGCAGCAACGCGCGAGGAATCCTTCAGATCAAAGCCAAATCCATACTGGGAAACTACACAGAAAAGCGCACTACCCAGGGCTACCAAGAAGTGAGTGCGGAACCCCGCCTCCTTGGCACGGTATTCTCTTTCGATACCTATCGCTCCTCCTAAAATGAGAGCCAGAGACAGGCGAACAGTCAGGTCTATATAGGTTGTATCCATAAATATCCTTTCTTTTTAAAAGATGAAAGAAGCATTACAAAATGCCTCTATTTGATGTTATCAATGCAAATATACAACTTTTCTTTGAAAGAAAGGCGAGAATTTCAAAAAAATAATGTATCTTTGCAACTGTTAGTGCCTATTTCGGCAATTTATTCACAAATACACATTTATTTATATACATGGCAACAGTTGACGACAAGAAGATTATCTTCTCAATGGTGGGCGTATCTAAGATTATCCCACAAAACCAGAAACAGATTCTGAAGAACATCTACCTATCGTTCTTCTACGGAGCAAAAATCGGTATCATCGGTTTAAACGGTGCCGGTAAATCTACGTTGATGAAAATCATCGCAGGACTTGAGCAACCTACCCAGGGTGAGGTGGTTTGGAGCCCAGGCTACTCTGTGGGCTACTTGCCTCAGGATCCTCCGCTCGACGAGAACAAGACCGTGAAGGAAAACGTGATGGAGGGTGTGCAGAAAATCTATGATGCACTCGCAGAATACGAGGACATCAACAATAAGTTCGGTCTCGAAGAATATTACGGAGACCCTGATAAGATGGACAAGCTGATGCAGCGCCAGGCTGAGGTGCAGGATATCATTGATGCTACCGATGCCTGGAACATCGACTCCAAGCTGGAGCGTGCGATGGCTGCCCTGCACTGTCCTCCTGGCGATTGGCCTGTTACCAATCTCTCGGGTGGTGAGCGCCGCCGCGTGGCTCTCTGCCGTCTGCTCTTGCAGAAGCCGGATGTACTCCTGCTCGATGAGCCTACCAACCACCTGGATGCTGAGAGCATCGACTGGCTGGAGCAGCACCTGCAGCAGTATGAGGGTACCGTCATCGCCGTAACCCACGACCGCTACTTCCTCGACGACGTGAGCGAGTGGATTCTGGAACTGGACCGTGGCGAGGGTTTTCCATGGAAGGGCAACTACTCTTCATGGCTCGACCAGAAGACCAAGCGAATGATTCAGGAGGAGAAGACTGCCTCTAAGCGCCGCAAGACTTTGGAGCGCGAGTTGGAATGGGTTCGCATGGCACCTAAGGCCCGTCAGGCTAAGGGTAAGGCTCGTCTGAACTCTTACGAGCAGATGCTCAACCAGGAGCAGAAGGAGCGCGAGGAGAAACAGGAAATCTTCATCCCTAATGGTCCTCGTCTGGGCAACAAGGTGATCGAGGCTCAGCACGTTAAGAAGGCGTTCGGCGAGAAGGTTCTCTTCAACGACCTCAACTTCATGCTTCCTCCTAACGGCATCGTAGGTGTGATTGGTCCTAACGGAGCCGGCAAGACTACCCTCTTCCGCCTCATCATGGGATTGGATCAGGCAGACGGCGGAACATTCGAGGTGGGTGAAACCGTGAAGCTGGCTTATGTTGACCAGCAGCACAAGGACATCGACCCACAAAAGACTGTTTACGAGGTGATTTCCCAGGGCAACGAGACCTTGCGTCTGGGTGGCAGAGATGTGAATGCACGTGCTTACATCAGCCGCTTCAACTTCTCAGGCACCGACCAGAGCAAGCTCTGCAGTGTTCTCTCGGGTGGTGAGCGTAACCGTCTGCAGTTGGCCTTGGCATTGAAGCAGGAGGGTAATGTATTGCTCCTCGATGAGCCTACCAACGATATCGACGTGAACACGCTGCGTGCATTGGAGGAAGGTTTGGAAGCATTTGCCGGTTGTGCGGTGGTAATCAGCCACGACCGCTGGTTCCTCGACCGAATCTGTACCCACATTCTTGCCTTCGAGGGCAATGGTGAGGTCTTCTTCTTTGAGGGCAGCTATTCTGAGTATGAAATCAACAAGGCGCGCCGTCTTGGCGATACAGAAATCAAGAAGGGTCGCTACCGCAAGTTGATGGAGGAATAAAGATTCGAAAAAGAAAAGAAGGACTCGGTTCTGAAACTATAAAAAACAAAAGAAAAGAGGGTGTGTCATAAGTCTATGGCGCACCCTCTTTTATGTTATTTATTGCATAATCCTAGAAGTATCGTAGCCTATTCCAAAAAGGGAATCATATTATATCGTCTGCAAATTTTACTTTTTCCGATCTTCTCTATTATAAACAGGCAAGAAGTTCACAAAAGGGCATAGTTATCCCTGACGATAAAACAACCAAAATTGAGTTTTATCGTTTTATACCCAAATATTTCTTCAAATTGAATCCCATTCCGAACAATCCTAGATCCATATAAACCTTGTCCATTCCAAAATGCCTGAATCGCTTATAATGCATATCCGCCTTCATCTGCCCAAATACAGCTTCCGGCTCTATCGGTCGCTGGCTTCTGTGTTTCAAGCCCTCTTCAGACGTTAGTAGCAGGAAGGCTTCCTTTTTATATGCATTCAGTTTATGGTTGACATATATGGTTCTGTTGCCTTTGGATTTCTTGCAGAGACTTCCAAGCGGACATCCATCACATCGTTGTGCTCTATATAATGTAATGACAGACACATAGCCGGAGTCACTTTTCGTTTGCCGTTGTCCACAAGGTTCCATGTGTTGTCCCATGGGGCAGACATAATAGTCATCATCCCTGTTGTAGTAGAAGTTCGCTTGGTTGAAGGCATCCTCCTTGAAAGGCTTATGCTGTTCCTTGTGAAACCAGTTGTACTTTACATAACCCATCATTTCTTCCATCTCTAGGTACTCGTAGTTCTCCTCCGAGCCATACCCTGAGTCTGCGGTGACGCTCTTGGATTGCTTTCCATATCTTTTCTTGTACTTATCCAAAAAAGGCTTGAAGGTCAGGGTGTCTGTTGGATTGGGATAAAGGGCGAAATTCGTCCAATATTGATTCTCTGTCGCAATTTGAAGGTTATAGGCAGGCTTTGTCTGCCCATTGTTCATGGCATCTTCCTTGAGGCGCATGAAGGTCGCATCGGGATCAGTCTTGGAGTAACTGTTTCTCTCGCCCAGTATATCCAGTGATTTTTCATACTCGCACAGTTTGTCCGAGGCTTTGAACAAGTGATCTATCTGAGTATTTAGCTTTTGCTTCTCTCTTCCTGTAAGCTTTGCCTTAGGAAGGTTCTTAGCTTGCCTCTCACACAAACGTGCACTTCTCTCTACATCCTTGGCGGAAGTGGCTGGCTCGCTGTCTTCTTCCTTAATGTCACTCCCGCCATTCAGGCGAATTTGTTCTTTTATCTGAGCCAATGCAGCAGAGGTCTTTTCCAAGAGCTTAGCCCTGTTCTTTTCCACAGTCTTCTTCCATACAAACGTGTACTTGTTTGCTTTCGACTCTATCTTAGTGCCATCAACATATTGTTCCTCCAGACTAATCACGCCCTTTTCAACCAATATGGAGACGACTGCATCAAAATAAAAGTCGATGCATTTAATCATATGATTGGATCTAAAGCGGTTGATTGTTGCGAAAGATAATTGCTTACCTCCACAAATCCACATATAGCGAACATCGTATTTAAGTGCGTCCGCTATGCCACGACAGGAATAAACGCCATTGATATAGGCAAAAACAACTAAACTTAGAAGCATCTTCGGACTGTAAGGAGGAGCACCAATCCCATCATAGGTATCCATGAGAGGGTTGATGTCCATACTGCGAACAATACGATCCACCATACGAACTTTGCTGTCTTTTGGCACATAATCATCGAAAGAGTTAGGAAAAAAGCTCAATTCGTGCCGAGTTTCAGATTTTATTTGTATCTTTGCCATACTTAAAGAAGTTTTCTGCAAAGATACAAATCTTTTGCGGAAAGGCAAAGCCCGAGCTTGTGAAAGTTTGGGCTTTGTTGTAAATAAAAACAATTTTTTCAGTTCTGTATCTGGAAAAAGAAGAAAAACGAAAAGGGTGCACCATAGACTTATGACACACCCTCTTTTTTGTTTCTATGCAGCCGTTTTCAAAAGCTTTACCAGATGCAACCAGGACGTTCAGGAAACTGCGTCGCGACGTATCTGGCTGTACGTCGGGACATAACGATTATTACGTCGGGACGTATCAGATGCTACGTCGGGACGTAATTTCTTCTATGTCGTCAGTTAAATTGCAAAAAAACAAATGAAAAAGCCAAGCATTGAACCGAAAAAAAGGATTTTTGCTCAATGCTCTCTTAGTTTTCACCCCAAAATCCCTCTAAAACACCTATATTTCGCTGTTTTTATGGCAATATATGGCAGATAGAACCGAAGAACAGAGAATTGCCATACACATAACACATTCGTAATCAAAGAGATAACCTATCTATATGGCAATATGGCAATTCTTTGGCGCAAAAAAATATATATAAAACAGCATACCCGACAAAAAAAAAGGGAAGCGCCGAAACGACACTTCCCCATGGATTGGATGAATCATATAATCATCTGTCTCGCGACATTTTATTCTGTGTATGCAGTCTTGTAGGCAGAGTCAAAGAACATAGCGCAAGGACCTACACCAGTCTCATACTCATGCAGCTTCTGACCAGCGCTGTCATACTCCACTACATAGCCGTTATCACTATAGTTGGCATAGCCATTATCGCCCAATCTATTAGAGAGCACGAAGATATGACCGTTCAATGGGTCGGCGAAGATGCCGCATGGGCTCACAGGCATCTCTGAGAGCGTCATCGCCTGTGGTTGTGTACTTCCTGCTACGAGCACACTCACGCTAGGAGTGCTGCCAAAAGGTGCATTGAGCACATAGAAATAAGGACGAACCACATCCATACGTGTTGTAGCACTAGGGGTTACGCATACAGCATAGTTGCCATCTGCCACCTTCTGAGACTTGCCCTCGGCGAAACTCACTGCACGTAGGGCATTCTCGCCATAAGCATTATAAGAAGCATCATAATACTGGTTGTCGAGAACATACAAAACATTAGATGCATAATAGATGCTGGTAGGATTGTTCACCCCCTCAATATTCTTTGTCTCTACATTGTCGTTGGAAAGATTGATGCAAGAGATGTTGCCACCACCAGCACCATAGTTGCTGTTGGCAACGTAGAGATTGCCATTACCGATGACCAAGCCCTCAGGATAGCTGCCCACCTTCCACTTCTTCTGAAGAGCAAAATCTGTGGTGTCCACGGCTGCTACATAGCCACCGTATGTAGTGAAATAAACCTTGCCTCCGTCGGCGATGATATGGCGAGGATGGACGCCCTCGGCATTGCCCAGCAGGTCTGTGGTCTTGATTTGCTTGATGCTCTGCTTGGTTTTCTTGTCGATTACCTCGATGGTGTTGCTCTGATCTACGGCAAGATAAATCTTGTTGCCATATACGATGCCGTCGTTGGCAGTATCACCGAGCGGACGACCATTAGCCGCCTTGAATACTTTCTGTGTGGCTGTGCTTGAAGCATAGTCGATAGCTGTGAGAGAGCTCTCAATTTTGTTATACATGTTACCTGAATTCACGACATAAGCGCCCGTGCTGTACTCCTGGAGATAAGTCTCAGGACCATCGTTGTCGTCGCTACATGATGTCATCACTGCAGTACCCATCAAGAGCACCGCCAAACCTAATAAATACTTTTTCATTTTCTTTTTCTGTTTATATTTGAATCTAATTTGTTACTATCTAGAAGTTATACCCGATGCTTAACATCCAGCTGCGGCGAGGCATCGGATAATGCCCTACGAGTTCATACTGCTCAGACAGCAGGTTCTTCACATCCATCCTGACCTTCACACCTCTCAGGGATTTCCCCAAAAGAGTCAGTCCGTCCAGCTGACGATAGAGCGTCAACCCCATGTCCCAGTAACCACCCACTTCGGTGCCATCATAGTGTTCATTGTTGGCCCATCGCTTGCTCATTCCCTGCCCATGGAGCGAGACATTCACCCAGGGATTCTCCCACCCCAAGGCAATACTGCCCGAGTGCAAAGGGATATAGGCTACTTGATTGCCATAATATTTGGACGAGCGGTCGGTATGGTTCACCACGTGCTGGTAGCTATACGACCCTTGCAGCGAGAGTTGCTGCCCCGGAGCCATCTGCCAGGTGCCACGCAAAGAGGCATCCGCGCCAACGACATCAACCCGTGCCAAGTTCACAGTACGCCAAACGAACATATTGTAAGGAACGCCCACTATCTTGTCGGTCACCCGATTGCAGTAGCCGTCCAGCGTTGCTTGAACATTCCATTCCTTGTAACGTAAGGATTCGCCGTTCCCCCCACCTCCTGAAGAAGTTTTTTTCCACGTAAGCCCGACATTCAACTGTCGGGTTTTCTCAGGCTTCAGATCTGAACTTCCATAATGGAAGAAATAGTTCTCGTTGAAAGTAGGAACCCGGAAGATGTCCTTGTACGAAGCCCTGAGATAAAGCTCATCGCTGGCAGTACCATTCCCCAGGAGCCGATAAGAAAGCGAAAGCGATGGCGAAAGCCGGCGTGCATCCTTGGCAGCCTGTCCTGCTTTGGTAGGATTGGCGCTGCCTTGCAGAGTCTCTATCTTGCGCCCCACGCTGTTGAGGTAAACCGAAACCAGCATCCTGGCAAGAGCTACCCATCTTCCCTTCGCATATCGGGCAGAGAGCGACTGCAGGATGCCATGTCGATGAGGTCGCAGGTCGGTGGCGAGGGTGCTGTTGAGCGAGTTCATCATCCAGTCGGCAGAGTAATCCAGCGCCCAGCTATCATCCGGCATCCACATCAGTGCTGCCGAAGTATAATATTCCCTCTGCCAGTAGGTAGCATCATTGCGTCGATTTGCCACGAGCGTGTCCTGATAGGCAGAGCTCGCCCAGTTCATCTTGGCTTGCACCTTCAGCATCCAATGGTCATCAAGACTTCTGGCTTGCCACCTCGCCTGAGCAAAGGCGTTGCGGTCGTGCAACTGTTCGGCTGTTACATTGGTATAATATCTCACGATGCCAGGCAACTGTCGGTCGTTGTCATAATAGTAAATCTTTGCCCACAATTGGTTCCGGCTCATACCATCGGCTCGTCTGCCCATCATCCAGTGCATATTCAGTTCGCCATGCCCCGAGTTCATACGACTGTTGGTTCTTCGCTCATGGGTAGTATATTTACCATTGTGCAAAATGAAAGGATAGTCGTTTTCGGCATAGGTGTACTCACCCATCGTCTGGAGAGTGAACCTATCTGACAATCTCTGCACATAGCGCAGATAAGGCGAGACATATCCGAAGGACCCCACCTGCAACTGAGTAGAGAGGTGAGGCTGCTTGTCGATGGGAATCTCGCTCATGGTCTCGATGGCAAGCAAAGCTGCCACCGAGGCTTGCCGGGCCGAGATGAAGATGTCGTCGTTGTCGCCAATGGTGAGTCGCAAAGTCTGCACTTGGTCGAGCGAATAACGGGACACATCAATTTCGCCGCCCTGACATTCGCTGAGCAGCACACCATCGTAACTCACGCCCGTGTGTCCCGCTCCGAATCCACGCACAGCTACCGTCTTCATTCCTCCAGCTCCACCATAGTCGCGCAGATTGATGCCTGGCATTCGGTGCAAGGCGTCGGCCATATCCGTAACGCCGAGCCTTAACATATCCCCCTTGTCCAAAAGTTGGAGAGGCGATGTGCTCGTAAGTATCCGGTGCTGCCGAGCATTCACTTTTACTTCCTGCAAATGCTCGGTACGAATGGAATCTTGCCCCATACCCACTTGTGCATACAACAGTAGCAAGCCACCGAGACAAAATATCCTCAATGCCTTCATTCATTCTATCTTTTATATTATTATCTGTGTCTCCATCACGAACCCATCCCACGGGGTTGGATAGAATCATCGGAATCTCTTATCCTAAAGACACTCTTTCATCATATTGTTTCCGATGGCAACGGCAGGTCTTCTGACTTGCGTCCTCCCAGCATCTTCTTTTAAGATGCAAAACTCATGGCAAGCGGTCTTCCCGAAAAAATGTCAGTGACCATGGTGCTTGCCGCAATAAGACGCTTACAGCAGCGGGACTGTCCGGGCTTCTCACCCGATTCCCTTTTAATCACTACGCACTCATCCTGCCTGAGGCGGCAGAAGGTGGCAGCGAACCAATTGCGGGTGCAAAGGTACTATAAAAAAATGAATAAAAAGATAACTTTATCCGCTTTTTTATTCCAGCAAGGATAAAAATATCTTTTTATTCAGAGTTCAGTTTATTCTTTTACGATTTCCAGGAGTTCTGCGAAATCATCGATGATCCATTCGGCAGAGGCGAGCTGTTGGCGGGTTCCGTTGCCATAAGTCACAGCACAGGCCTTGCAGCCGGCATGATGCGCCATATCCACATCGAAGTTCATATCGCCCACCACGAGAGTTTCATCTGCCGTTCCCTTCATCTCCTTCAATGCCTTGAAGACCATATCGGGTGCCGGCTTCGCATGCTCCACATCATCGCCTGCAACAATGGAAGAGAATATATCCTCCAGCTGCATCTGATGCACGTATCCATCCAGCGAGCAATGGTTTCGACTGCTGGCCATACCCAATACAAACCCACAGCGATGCAACTCTCTCAGGGTTTCTATCACATGAGGGAAGGGCTGCACTTTAATCGTCTTCTTGTTCTCCAGGAAAATCTCGCGATAGGTTGCTGCGCATTTCATTCCCTCCTCAGCACTCATTCCGAAGAGCGAAACGAAGGCCTCATCCAATCGAAGACCGATGGTCTTGGCACAAGCCTCCTCCGATTTCACTTCCAGCTTTCTTGCACGCATCGTATCCTGCAGAGTCTTCACAATGAGACTCTGCGAATCGCCGATGGTTCCATCAAAATCAAAAATTATATACTTCATTATTCTTACCTTATTTGAAAACGGTCACAAAGGTACAGATTATAACTGAAACTACAAAGCAAATTGCTCACGAATTGCCTTTATTATGTTATTACGAGCCACTTCTGGCTTCATCGCCTCATCCAATGGCATTTCTTCAGGAGTAACCTGAACAACTCTATCAAATCCTGCATCCAGCATAGCCTTTCTATCGCTAACTCCGCCCGATACTAGCCATATTTTCTGATTGGTAACATGCTCAAGAATTCTTTGCGGCAACTTCCCCATCAAGGTCTGACGGTCGCTATGACCTTCGCCCGTAATCACGAGATCTGCATCTAGAATGAGCGCATCAAAACCAATTTCATCCAAGAGCAGTTCAGCCCCTGGACGAGCCTCAGCATTGAAATATTGCAGGAAAGCATAGCCCAGTCCGCCGGCTGCACCAGCCCCAGGAGCCTCACTCCTATCATATCCGAAATGCTTGGCACTTACCTCGGCTAACTTCCTTGCTCTATCATCCAACATCTGCACCATCTTAGCATCAGCTCCCTTCTGAGGGGCAAAGACATGAGCCGCCCCATTTTCGCCGCAAAGCGGGTTGGTAACATCCGAAGCTAGCACAAAGCTGCATTCCTGTCGGATTTTCTTCCAGTCATCGCCCATCGCCTTGAGCATTCCAATGCCGCAATCGGATGTGGCGCTGCCGCCCAAGCCCACGATGAAACGTCGCACGCCCCGGCTCCAGGCACTCATAATCATCTCGCCCACGCCCCAGGAAGTAGCCTTCATCGGGTTGCGCTGTTCAGGCTCAATCAGAGCCAATCCGGCGGTCTGCGCAATCTCGATAATCGCTGTATCATTCACGATTCCGTATTCCGCCTCAATCCATCGCATCAGCGCATCATGGGCATGAATCTTCACTCGCTCTCCCTTCATCGCCGAAAGAAAAGCATCGAGCATACCCTCTCCCCCATCACTCATTTCCAGGGTAATGATTTCGGGAGAAGCATCTTCCGCATTCCATTCCTTCACTCCCGAAGCAATCGCCTCATTCACCTCTCTGCTCGAAAGGCAGCCCTTATAAGAGTCACAAGCTATTATTATCTTCTTATATCCAGCCCCATCCATCAGTCTGAGGCCATCATTTTTTCTATCCATATCCTATTTATATTATATCATTCCAAGAATCATCGCCTATCAAGCGATTCCCCTTTCAGCCCGCAAAATTAGCCATTATTCCTGAAACCACAAACCTTTTTTGGAAAAACTTTCAAAAACAGATGCTTCAGATAAGAGCTGATAGAAAAAAGAGGTTAAAACATTTGGCTATTAAAAAGATTCCTCGTATTTTTGCAGTAGATTTTTCAAAGGTTTTCTAAAGGTTAAAGGCTTATGTGCAAATATGAAGAAATAGAAGGTTGGCGACTCTCGAATGGCAAGACGATTCGGGAAATCAATAATGCCGTACACGATGAGGTGGAACGAATCTACCTGGAAGCGTGGGCGAAAGGCATTTCCGTGCCGTATTTTGAAAACGGAAAAACCTATCTTGCTAATCCTGATGGAAGCGATGTAGAAGCAACTCTTGATTTTGCGACACGCGAATATACTATCATAAAACAAGTTGCAGCTCCAGGAAAGGGGAAAATGAGTTACTTACTCCATTAATTACTTCATAACACCTCTTTTTCTATTAAGATTATGAAAAGAAGACCTGAATTTACAATTATAGCCGGTCCAAATGGAGCTAGCAAAAGTAGGCTTGGAATATTTTATTCTACAGTAAAAGCTTTTGACGGAGACCTTCTAGCAATGTCTCTTCGAAACGAACATCCTGATTGGATAGAGCGATGGATAGATGGAACAGTTATCTCTTCATTGATGAAAGAAAAAGAAGAAGCCATTTCACAAAACAAGAATTTTGCTTTCGAAACGAACTTCTCTACAGATTTGCCAGTCAATCTTGTTCAGGATTTTAAAGATGCAGGTTATAAAATCAGCCTCATCTTTTTCGGCTTATCCTCGAAAGAAGATTCTCTATCTCGTGTTATCCAAAGATACACAATGGGCGGTCATAATGTAAACCAAGACGTGATAGAATATAACTTCACGGAAGGCATCAAACGAGTAAGAGCCTCTCTACCACTTTTTGAAAACATTCTTTTCATTGATGGCACTTCCGATTTTGGCGACATTGTTGCCATTCACATCGAGAAATCAGGCAAGCATCAGATAACAGATCACCCAGCCGAGTGGTTCGACAAATACTTCAAAGAAGCATTCGATGCGCTTGTTGATGGATAGGAAGAACGGCTTCTTCAGATAATCATTGCCACCCAATTCAAATCCCTCTACCACATCATTCACCGCCGAACGAGCCGTGAGGAAAAGCACAGGGGGACGGACATGTACTTTGGCAGAATCATCGGCCTCTCCCTCACCTATCGTTTCGGCGGCTACAAGACCAAGCAGCATGAAGAAGTAGATACTTCCAGATTCGGGAAATAAAAACGAGAAAAGCTTGCCAAGACCATCAAAGTCCTGGCGAGCTTTTCTCGTTTCATATACACTATTCAAGTTTCTTTACTTCAAAATATTGACATATCCCTTATTCTGTACCAATTCAGAATTTAAATCGATGCATTTCTGAGGAATCGGGAAGACGGTGGTGTAGCCGGAGGATTCACCCTGAAGAGGCGTACGGAGATCGTAGGCACCGGTGAATTTGCCGAAACGGATGAGATCCTGACGACGCCATCCTTCCCATACCAACTCCAGCAACCGCTCTTCCAGAATGTTATCGAGCGTAGCCTTACGGTAAGGCATTCCCACACGGGCACGAATCCTATTCAACTCCCCATCACCATTCTCTCCGTTTCGGACCTTTGCCTCTGCCTTCATCAATAAAGCATCTGCATAGCGGAAAAGAACTATGTCGTTACTCTGCAACTTGCCGTCCATATAAGAGGTTCTATCCACCTCATACTTCGCCATTCTCGCTCCAGCCGTCTTGACAAACTTACTGTTGGTCAGGTTTTGAGCCACTTCAAAAGGCTGATACTCCAACGGCTTTCCATTATCCATCAGCAGTTCATGACCATCTACCTTTACCACTCCCGCCACAAAGTTCATCTTGCAACGGGCATCTTCATCAGTCTCGCCATAATGATTGGCTTTCATCGTAGAAATCGTGGCACAGGTACCATTCTCACTTCCCCATCCCAAGACACCGCCATGCGTATAATGGTAAGAGCGGAAGAGATAATGGAACTGGTTGGTATAGATATTCTTATCCATCGGAATCGTGAAGATATTCTCCTTCGATGTCTCATTATGCGTAGAGAAATTGAATGAATCATCCGACTCCAGGACATAGCCTTCTTCTGCCAGTTTATCACAATAATAAATGCAGGTTTCCCAGGCATTCAACTTCCTGCAGTCCACCTTATCGCCATTACGCAAAGAGGCATCAGAAGCCGGCACAGAGAAATGAATGTCACGTCCCTTCGGACGGCTCGCATAACCCTGGGTCCAGTCATCATACATATAGATTTCTGCATTCAAAGCCAATTTCGCCAACAGAAAGTTGACTACCGGCTGGGTGATGCGACCATAATAATTGCCTTCCTTATTGCTGTGCTGGTCGGGAAGTGAAGGCAATACCTGCTGCAACTCCTGAAAGACAAACTGGAAGATAGAACTGCGATCTGTCTGACCTTGGAACAGGCTGGAATGGAGCTGTTCTGCACTGGAAAGGACCAATGGAACCCGACCGAACATGTCCATAGCATAGTAATAGAACATAGCCCGGATGGCTCTTATCTCAGCCCGATATTCCTCCTGCTGTGCGGCAGAAAGCAGGGCCGACTTGTTGCTGATAATATCCAAAGACTTATTAGCCAGCACGATAACCTTATAAAGGTACTTCCACGTATCATAAAGAGACTGGTCATCGGCACTCCACCGATGCTGGTACATGGCATTCCAGAGGCCACCATCATACCAGTCGCCGCCTCGAATCGGAATCATCGCCTCATCGGTGGTCAGCGTATTATAATCGTAAATGCCACGGCAGGTGCCCTGGATGCCCTCACTCTCGTTAGCTCCACCTATATAATTATAGAGAGAAGCCACGGCATTGATATAAATATCAGATGCAGAGCCATAGATGGCATCCTCGTCCAACTGATCCTTAGGATGTTCGTCCAGGCAGGATGTCATAAACAATGCCGCCAGCAGCAGAAATAAAAATCTATATCGTTTCATAACTTTCTAATTTTAGAATTGAACACTTAAACCCAATGAGAAGGTTCTGTAAACAGGATAAGTCCGCTTATCATCAATACCCATCGTACTGTTCACCACGTAGCTGTTAATCATCGGAGTCAAGCCGCTGTAACTGCTGATGGTGGCAAGATTGTTGACACTCGCCGAAACTCTGAGCGACTGCACCACGCCCTTTCGGATAGGGATATCATAGCCCAGCGTGAGATTCTCAAAGTTGAGATAATCGCCCTTCTCCAGCCAATAATCAGAAACATTCTGGTCAACGATATTCTTCTCAGGAGCTCCCTTCAGCACATTATAATCCGGGAAACTCGACATATTGGTGTAGGCTAAGCCCGTACCATTGAATATCTTATGTCCGAAGGCTCCGTTCATCTGCAATGAAAGATACCAGTCGCGATAACGGAAACTGATATTGGAACCCAACGTTACCTTAGGAGTAGCCTGACCGGCAATATATCTGTCACCGCCATCACTCAAATCTACGGTTCCGTTCTTGTCCAAATCTTCGATATCATAGTGGTAATGCCCATTTCCATCTTCTATAATTCCCTTGCAATGAGGAAGATAGAATACCCCCAAAGGCTGACCAACTATCTGATAGACCACATTGTTGTAACCACCATGCTGACCGGCACCCGACAAGGCACCCATCGCAGTAATATCGGCTGCCGACATCTGCATTCCGTCATATTCACCACTCAGCGAGAGGAGTTTGTTCTTCTGCCAGGAGAGATTCATATTGATATTCAGTTCCATGTCCTTCTTCTGGATAGGAGTGAAGGAAACGCCGACCTCCAAACCCTGGTTGCTCATAGAACCCAGGTTTGCCAACAGTTTATCATAGGCAAAAGGCGGAACCGGCACATCATAGGCATAGAGCATGTCGGTGGTCTTGGAATAGTAATATTCTGCCGTCAGAACCAGCCGGTTGTTCCACAATCCCAAATCAGCTCCGATATTCCAGGTAGCGCGGGTTTCCCACTTCAGATCAGGATTGTTATTGCTAATCATTCCCATCGTAACCGTAGGAGAACTGTTCACCGAAACAATACCATTCTGCCGTACCGTATTCAAAGTGGTATAAGAAGATATTCCGCCAAGATTACCAGAGCGTCCATAGCCCGTACGCAGTTTCAGCATGGTAATTTTCTGGAGAGAACGGAGCCATTTCTCCTGCTTCATATCCCAGGAAAGAGAGACGGATGGGAAGAAACCCCAGGTATGGTCATTGCCCACCATCGAAGAACCATCGCCACGCATGGAAACCAAAAGACTATACTTATTATATAAGGTGTAGTCGACATTGCCCATCACAGAAGCCAGGGTCGGATCTTCGTAGTTGCTGTCTGTCCCACCAAAAGGCCGTGATGCAGCAGCACCTATGTTATGGTAATACATGTCGTTGTTGGTGATTCCCTTCGCAGAAGTCCAGAATCCCGTTCGGATATCCTTCTGATATTCTGCACCCACCATTGCCTTCAGATTGTGGATTCCCCACGAATGCTGATAGTTAAACGATACATTGGCAAGCCAGTCCTCGCTCTTGAACTCCCCACGATAGAGATTGCCCTGCGCCCAAACCCAGGTAGGACAGAACTGGTTGTTCTCGTTGGAAGCATAACTGTATGCTGCGAAGGCAGAAACACTCAAAGAATTTGTCATATCATAGTTCAACTTCAGATGAGCATTGAAATTCATGTTCTTCGTATCATTACGCTCCTTGAGCAAGGCACCGGGAGGATTCACCTGAGATGCAGCCCCATTCTTCACCCAACTGCCGTTCAGCTTATCATAAGGATAAGTAGGATTCATGGCATCGGCAGAATAGAAAAGCATCTGACTGTCGAAGATATCATTGTTCTTGAAAGACGAACCGAACACGCCGAAATCTCCCGTCAGTTTATCGCCAAACGCCTTCTGGGTGACATCAATCTTAGCCACCAGATTACGATAGCCCTTGCTCCGAATAATCGTGTTATGGTCGATATAGCCAAAAGAAGCGCGGTAGTTGCTCTGCGGAGTGCCACCGCTGAAGGCCAGATAATGGTTCTGGATATTTCCGGTTCGGGTAATTGCCTTGCGGAAATTGGTATCATATCCCTTATTGTTATACTCCAGCCCATACTTCTGTGCAGCAGCTATGTATTCGGCGGCATTGAGCATCTCCATACTTTTGTACATCGCCTCTATACCATAGTTTCCCTCGTAAGAAATCTGAAATCCCTTACCCGTACCCTTCTTGGTTTTTACCTGGATAACGCCCGAAGCACCACGGGAACCATAGAGTGCCGTTTCGCTGGCATTCTTCAGTACTGTAAAGCTCTCTATATCGGCGGGATAGATTGTAGCAAGCGTCGCCACATCAGAAGTAACACCATCAATAATCACCAGAGGATCATTGCCGCCCATGATAGAAGTTGTACCGCGAACCCGGACGGAGTTCAACATAGCAATACGGTCAAGACCATTGGTAGTGACGTTAACACCTGCCGTCTGTCCGCTCAAGGCATCCAAGGCATTATTGAGTACACCCTTCTTCAGAAGTTCAGGCTCCACTACACTCACCGAACCTGATAAGCGCAAGGAATCTAAGCCTTCGATGTTCACAGACTGAGCACAGAGGGTTTGGGGTGCAAGAATCATCGCACCCATCGCATAAAATATGGTTTTTAACTTCTGTTCCATAACTATTTCATCGTTTAGTCAAGGTTCAAATCGATTTTCGATTGCAAATATAATAAAAAAGAGTGATTCAAAGTCTATTTCCATGAAAAAACTTCAAAAAAACCGCAGGCTTCAGAGTTAAGACAGAAGAAAAGCTCGCCAAGACGTTCAAAATCTTAGCGAGCTTTCTCTTTTTATATCAGCATTTTATTTCACTTTCACTTCTACCACATTCTTCGCAGCCTCAGCACTCGAACCACCTACGAAGATCTGATATTTGCCGGGAACCACACGCATGGTATTGGTCTGGGAATCCCAACCCTCGAAACTCTGACGAGGCAGACTGATGGTTACCTGCTGCTTCTCGCCTGCTTTCAAAGTAATGCGCTTGAAGGCTTTCAGGGTCTTGATCGGTCCCTCAGCATCATTCATTCTACGGATGTAAACCTGCGCCACTTCCGTTCCTTCCCTATTGCCTTTATTAGATAAAGAGAAACTCAAGGAATAAGCCGATGAATTCTTTACTTTTCGTTCTTCACTCTTCACTTTCTTCAATGTCGGCTTTCCATATTCATACGATGTATAGCTCAATCCATGACCGAATGGGAAGAGAGCCTCACCCTTGAAATAACGGTAGGTACGATTCTTCATCGTATAATCAAGGAAATCAGGAAGATCGGAAATACTCTTATAGAAGGTTACCGGAAGCTTTCCCGATGGATTCACCTCGCCGAAAAGAACCTTTGCCACGGCTTCGCCACCCCGTTCGCCCGGATACCAAGCCTGAAGGATAGACTCCGCATTTTCGGTTTCAGGAACCATGGCAATGGCACTGCCCGAACAGTTGACGAACACCACTCGCTTGCCAGCCCGATGCAACATCTCCATCACCTTGCGTTGAGCCTGAGGCAATTCGATGTCGGTTCTGTCGCCACCCTTGAATCCCGGTTCGGAGACCTTCATCTCCTCACCCTCAAGACTAGGAGAGATTCCGCCTACGAATACCACCACGTCAGCATCGCCAACCTCAGCCAGAAGCTGAGACTCGGTTGGCGTATAGTTCTTCACTATGTCAAACTGCATCACCGCCATATCGGTCTTCTGGAAATAATCCACCTGAATTTTCACCGGCTTTCCAGCCTTTACGGAGATTGGCTTGTTGAGCATCTGTACACGGGCACGTCCCTTCCATACATCCGACACCGTATCGCCATCAATGATGAGCCGGTAACCATCATCGCACCCCATTTTGATATTCAAGGTTTCATCCTTTTCCGGAGTAAATACGCCCTCGTATCGGGCAGAGAAATTGGTAAGGTTCACTCCCGGTGCAAAGACGGTATTTCCGCCATTGCTCTGGTTGATAGGCGAAGTCATCATGGCTGTAGCCACCGGCTCGCCCTTCATCTCAGAATTGTTCCAATAAGTAGCCTTCATGCCTTTACTGCCATCGGTAGAAGTCAGGAGATTGAACTTACTTTCCGTCACCTCATTTCTGGTCAACGTGCAGGCAGGAATATACTTGGCGTCCTTTACATATTTTCTGATGCCCTGCAGGATGGTGGTGGTAGAAGTAGGATAACCCGAATAGTTGCCCCACTGCATGATGGAATCGTTGGCATTCGGCCCCATCACGACTATCTTCATTCCTGCTGATTTCAGCGGCAGGAGATTGTTCCGGTTCTGAAGAAGAACGATTCCCTCTTCTGCCATCTTCTCTGCCAAATCCTTATGGGCCTTGCTGGCAATGACGGAAGATGGAATCTGAGTCCAAGGCACGTTCTCGTCCTGATCGAAATCACCCAGGCGGAAACGGGCTATCAGCAGGCGCTTCAAGCTCTCGTTCACCTTTTCCTCGCTGACCATTCCCGTCTTCACCGCCTCAGGAAGCGAACGGTAAACGCTTCCGCATTCCACGTCGGTTCCGGCACCGATTGCCTGCGCCGTAGCCTCAGCCGGAGTCTTCGCAGTACCATGTCGGCCAGGCACATAAAAGTCGTTGATGGCTCCGCAATCGGAAGTAATCAATCCCTTGAATCCCCATTCATCACGAAGAATCTGTCGTTCATACCTGGCATTGCTGCAGCATGGCGCTCCGTCAATCCGCTGATAGGCGCACATCACCTCTGCCACATTTCCATCCTGCACCAGCGATTTGAAGGCAGGCAGATAAGTCTCCCACAAATCCCGCTCAGGCAAATCCTCTACATTGAAACTGTGTCTGTTCCACTCCGGACCGCTATGTACGGCAAAATGCTTGGCACAGGCTAGGAGCTTGACGTATTGGGGAGCCTGTGAGGAAGGCGTAGCCAGAACTCCCGGAGCCGACATCGGTTTACCATCGAAGGTCTGTCCCTGCAATCCATTCACCACGGCAAGTCCCATTCTTGTGGTCAGATAAGGATCTTCTCCATAAGTTTCCTGTCCACGTCCCCATCGTGGGTCGCGGAAGATATTGATGTTCGGAGTCCAGAAGCTCAGACTCTGGTAGCGCTTGATGTTGCCGCCTTTCTTCGCCTCCTGCGCCTTGGCTCTTGCCTCATCGCTCACGGCAGTAAACACCTTATATAATAAGGTATCGTCCCACGAAGCCGCCATGTGCATCGTGATAGGGAAAACGGTAACGAATCCGTTTCGCCCCACTCCGTGCAGCGCCTCGTTCCACCATTGAAACTGCGGAATGCCCAATCGTGCGATAGCCGGAGAAGTATCCATCATCAACTTCGTCTTCTCCTCCAGGGTAAGACGGGAAAGCAAATCGTTGGCTCTAGCCTCAGCAGAAAGGTTGGCATTCTGATAAGGAAGAAGCTGCTGTGCGCTGGCAGAAAGCGACATCGCCATCAGCATCGCCATAGAAAATAGTTGTTTCTTCATTGATCTTATATTATTTATTCGATTTATGCTTTGATTTTTAAGTTGGTGACAAAGTTACACTTTTTTGTTGAGATAACCGCATCATCTGGCAGAAAAGTTTAAAATATTTATCCTTTCGTGCCAACATTACCACTTTCAGTCCGCTGGCACATAAGTTGCAAAAACAGAGAGTGAAAGCTGAAGCTAAAAAATAAAGGGGTTCGGAAGAACAACGGAGTTTCGAGGCGAAAGCAAAAAAAAATAACAAGAATATTAACAAACAGAAATCCCGACGGAGCCGTAAGGAACCGAGAGGACGAGCAAAATAAAATTTGGAGGTTTTAATTATGTTGTTAGCACGTAGAAATAATGATTCAGATTGGTTGAGTAACTTCTTTGATGATACTTTATTCAATACCGAAGTAATGCCACGTATGAATGCTACTGCTCCTGCCATTAACATCAAGGAGACAGATAAGAATTATACCATGGAGGTTGCTGCTCCTGGCTTGAAGAAAGAGTGGGTTCGTGTAAACATCGATAACGATGGTAATCTGAACATTGCCATCGAGAACAAGATGGAACACAAGGATGAAGACAAGCACGAGCACTATCTGCGCCGCGAATTCTCTTACGGCAACTACCAGCAGTGTTATACGCTGCCTGAGGATGCTGATCGTGAGAAGATTTCAGCAAAGGTAGCTGATGGTATACTCGAGGTCGAGATTCCAAAGCTTACTCCTAAGGAGGAGGCTAAGACCACAAAGAACATCGAAGTCAAATAATCATCTCCCATAAATGATGGAGGCAGATTTCAAAGCAATTTGGAACCTGCCTTTTTTTGTGCCCTTACCTGAACCATCGCATTTTTCATCTACCTTATTATCATGATTTTCATGGAGCTGCCAAGAGTTTTTCACCATAAATCTTTTTTCTTCCATAATTAATATGTAATTTTGCAGGCAGAAAAGCAGACATGAAAGCTTCTGCTTATAGATTTCAGAATATTAATATAAGAAACAGATGAAGAAAACAATTCCTGTAATAGGCATGGCTTGCAGCGTATGCTCTGCCAATGTTGAAAAGAAGCTGCAGTCGCTCGAGGGCATTAACTCCGCCTCGGTTTCCCTGACAAGCCGAACTGCCCAGGTAGATTATGACCCCGACATTATCTCTCTGGAAGATATGAAACGGGAAATCAGCAATGCCGGCTACGACCTCGTTATCGAAAACGACAGAAGCGTGGAGGAAATCAACCGCCGTGAGTTCACCCTCCTGCGCTGCCGAACCTTCGCTTCCTGGCTCTTCGCCATACTGACCATGTGTTTCTCCATGGGCTGGATTTCCCTGGGTATGGAACAGAATATGATTTCAGATGGCGTTGCTTCGGCTCATCACTCGAGTTCCTTCGCCAACCAGATTTGTCTGCTCCTGGCATTCGCCAACCTGCTCTACTGCGGCAAACAGTTTTATGTTTCCGCCTGGAAGCAGCTCCTGCATCATACGGCAAACATGGATTCGCTCGTAGCACTCAGCACCCTCATCGCCTTCCTCTTCAGCACCTTCAACACCTTCTTCGGAGAAATGGTATGGGGAGCGAGAGGCATAGAATGGCACACTTATTTTGATGCTTCCGTGATGATTATCACCTTCGTGCTGACCGGCAGATGCCTGGAAGAAAAGGCAAAGGACAGTACGGCGAGCAGCATCCGACAACTGATGGGAATGCA
This sequence comes from Segatella copri, assembly GCF_026015465.1. Taxonomy (GTDB): domain Bacteria; phylum Bacteroidota; class Bacteroidia; order Bacteroidales; family Bacteroidaceae; genus Prevotella; species Prevotella copri_E. The sequence continues at coordinate 35,066 of NZ_JAPDUQ010000004.1, read as the reverse complement.
GCCGAAAACCGCCCGACTGGTGACTTACGAGAAGATAGAAGGCACCAACGGCTACAAGATGGAGGAAGTTCCGATTTCCACCATTCAGATAGGCGACATGATAGAGGTAAGAGCCGGCGAGAAGATTCCGGTGGATGGCGTGGTTACCCAGGCAGAGAGTTTCATGACTGCCGATGCTGCCTATGTAGATGAAGCGATGATTAGCGGCGAACCGACTCCGGCGATGAAAAAGGCAGGCGACAACGTGCTGGCTGGCACCATTCCGAGTCAGGGAAAGCTCCGCATGAGAGCCAAGCAGATTGGCGAGAACACCGCCCTGGCACACATCATCCGCATGGTTCAGGAGGCGCAGGGCAGTAAGGCACCCGTGCAGCGCATCGTGGATAAGGCGGCTCTGATTTTCGTTCCAGCCGTGGCAGCCATCGCCCTTATCACCTTTATAATATGGTGGCTGATAGGCGGCAACGCTGCTCTTCCGCAGGCCATCCTCTCAGCCGTAGCCGTATTGGTCATCGCCTGTCCTTGCGCCATGGGCTTAGCTACTCCTACCGCCCTGATGGTGGGCATCGGCAAGGCGGCGCAGAAGCAGATTCTCATCAAGGATGCTTCGGCGCTGGAGAATCTCCACAAGATCAACGCCCTCGTCATCGACAAGACCGGCACCCTCACCATTCCTAACCAGAACATCGATTTCACCAAGCAGGAGGATTTGGATCTGGAGACGAGAGAGACCCTCAAGCCTCATGCCCAGGAAGCGATGAAGCAGTTGCAGGAAAGGGGAATAGAGGTTTATATGATGAGTGGCGACAAGGAGGAAGCGGCTCACTACTGGGCAGAGAAAGCCGGCATCAAGCATTACCAGAGCAAGGTGCTGCCTGGCGACAAGCAGGCTTTGGTAAAGAAACTTCAGGACGAAGGCAAGCAGGTAGCGATGGTGGGCGACGGAATCAACGACACCCAGGCCCTGGCCCTTGCCAACGTGAGCATGGCGATAGGAAAGGGAACGGATGTGGCGATGGATGTGGCGCAGATTACGCTGATGAGCGACAACCTCTTGGCGCTTCCGGAAGCCGTAAAACTGAGTCAGAAGACGGTTCACATGATTTGGCAGAATCTCTTCTGGGCGTTCATCTACAACATCATCTGCATCCCGCTGGCAGCCGGCGCCCTTCATATCTTTGGCATTGATTTCCAGATAACCCCAATGTGGGCAAGTGCCCTGATGGCCTTCTCAAGTGTGAGCGTAGTGCTTAATTCGCTGAGACTGAGATTGGCGTAAAATGATAGAAAATGGATTTTACCCCATAACCTCCCCCTCTACCTTGCAGCAGTCGAACCCCATCTCCTTGGCTTTGTCAGGACCGAAGGTGAAGTAGATGGCTTCGCCCTCATCACAAACCTCGCCTTTAGAGTTCTCCAGAGTCAGGTGGATGGTGACGATGTTGCGGCGCTGGCTGGCGATGTGACCACGCACCGTAATCTGCGAATCGGTGGTCATCACAGGCTTCTTGTACTTCACGTTGAGCTGCATCGTCACACCCGTGGTCTGCAGTTTGCGGTTGATGACCCAGCCTGCCACTTCATCCATCAGCATACTGATGATTCCGCCATGCAGGGTATTGATCCAGCCCTGGTAATTCTCGCCGGGATTCCAGATGGTAAGTACATCCTCACCCTCTTCCCAAAACTCAAGATGCAATCCTACAGGATTGTTGGGGGCACAGCAAACGCAGTTGTAACCCTCCTTGTTCAAATATGGATTTAATATCTTCTTCATTTTCTAACTTTTTTAAACAATGCAAAGGTACGAATAATATCTGATAAGACAAAGTTTTTAAAAAATATTATTGTTGGTAGCCGTTTAATACCTAAAAATAAGGACTGAACAGAACCTTCCATCATATAAGAGAACCACAATACCTAGAAATAGGGATAGCAAAGATCACTTATCTATTTAGACTAATTAAAAATACTAATTATTAAGTATTGCAGGATTTTAAAATATCAAGTATCTTTGCAGCGTGAATTAGAAAGATGCTCGCAGACGGCGGGCAAGTGAACAAGAAATTATACAAAACATTAAGAAATGAAGAGAATTATTTTTATTATTTTAGGCTACATCAATATTTGCCTTGCTCATGCACAGAGCTTTAACGGACAATATATTTCTGAATGGCAATGGAACATGAACAAGAATACCAATCTGATCAATCAGCTGAGATTGGAACTGAGTGTTCCGATAGGAAAAGGAAAGGATTCGTTCGAGGCGGCAACGCTGCATGTAGCAAAGACCAACGATGGCATTATTGACGACTGGCAGGGTTTTTCGAACATAGATGCAGACAACAACTTCGCCATGCTTGCCGTGCTGGGCTACATGCACGAGTGGAATTCGTGCCATCTGTTTGTGGGTGTGAGAAACGTGAATGAGGATTTCTTTACCTCTGATGTTACGGCACTTTTCCTGAACAGCTCTGAGGGAATCTTCCCTACTGTTGCATCCAGCTATCCGATAGCCAACTATCCGTATTCGGGGCTGACCCTTTACTTTGATGTAACCAAGGGTGGATGGACTTTCAGAAACAGTCTGTATAACGGTGCAGGGTATAATGGCTGGAAAGCTCACGACAATCCTTTCCTGGTTCGCCCAAAGAAGGATGGAATCTTCAACATGTCGCAGTTGGAGTATGAACATAAAGGTGGAAAATATTTTGCGGGTGCTGCCGTCCATACCCGTCAATATCCGATCAACGAAGATGGCGAAATGGTTTCTTCCGATGAATCCAAGGGCAAAGTCACCTGTGCCTGGTGGATTTACGGAGAGCAGAGTGTATGGAAGGCTGGCGACAAGAACATTTCGTGCATGGTGCAGTATTCCGAGAACACCAGTCATCAGAATGCCTGCTACCGATACGCCGAACTGGGCGGCGCCTATCAGGACGAAAAGAACGAGTGCGGATTGTCGGGCCAGTACGCCCGCTTCCAGCAAGGTTCGGAATATTCGTTGGAAGTAACATGGAAAAGACAGCTGACGGAATCCATTTCCCTTCAGCCATCGTTCCAGTACATCAAAAACGACAATGGAGATTTCACGACTCTTAGTGCCCGACTATATGTCAGTTTCTAAAGGAAAGAGATAATTATCAAAAAGTGTACATCGTTTGACTTCAAAAAAAACAAACAATGTACACCTTTTTTATATGGTAAAATAACAGCTACCCACTATTCGGAATGAAACTATAGCATCTGAGACAATTCCCATGCCCTTACATGCGTAATACCCTTGCGAGAAGGCAACTGGAGATCATCAAGCGACACTACAACTTTTTCATAGTTATCTGCTATACATTCCAGCGGAGCATATTCACGCTCTATGGTCTGCTCATCTACAAGCATATAAGTGGCTTGTACATATATGGTACGATCGTTCTTGATGGCAACGAAATCAACCTCTTTATCCTTAATGCTACCCACATATATACCATATCCATGACGCAACAACTCTAGATAAACAAGATTCTCCAACAGATACCCAGCTCCATAGCCGAATCCGGCATAGAGATAATTTTTAAACGACAAATCGTTCATATAGTATTTACAACTGCCAGAAAGGATCTCCTTCCCTTTGATATTGTAGCGCAAAGCACGATGTGCAAGATAAACTTCTTCTATATATCCCAAATATAGAGATACTGTATCATACGAAGTCTTGCGTCCTTTGCTTTTTATGAAGTTGGTAATATTGGTAACAGAAAGAAGATTGGAAGAATTATTAACCAGATAGGCAAACAAATCTTCGAGCAGTCTTACATCGCGAATCGTATATCTGCGTATGATGTCTTTCAGTAATACCGTATCCTTCAATCCCGAAATATAGTTACGCTTTACATCGGAAGACTGGAAATGCACGAGTTCAGGATAACCTCCATCAGCCATATACGTCAAATAACTCTCTCTGCCGACAGGGAGTTGATGAATGCTAGCATATTCCCCGTAAGACAACGGGAATATGTGAAATTCCACATATCTACCAGATAGAAGAGTAGATAATTCTCCTGAGAACATCTTTGAATTAGAACCTGTGATAAATATCTCGTAATCTTCAGTATAATCCTGAGACAGCGAGTTGACTACACGTTCCCAACCATCAATATCCTGCACTTCATCTATAAAGATGTAGATTCGTCCTTCAGGCTTTAATTCCTCCCGGTACAGACGGATAAAATTGTCCAAATCCTTATAGTTCTCTATAAAATCGAATGCCGTTAGTTCACGGTTGATAAAGACAATATTATTGCTACTGACCCCCTGTTGCACAAGATGCATGGCAGTTTGACGCAATATATAACTTTTTCCCACACGTCGTTGTCCCGTAAGTACCTTCACCACCTTGCTGCCAAGATATGAAGCGACACTTTCGGTATAAAGCGGACGAGGAAAACCACAATCGATGGTGTTACCGAACCAAAGATTATACTTCTTTACTGATTCTATATTTTCGTTCATACTCGAATTTTTGTGCAAAGATAGCATTTTTTTCGTGTATAGACGAAAATATCTCTGTTTTTAACAAGATTTTCGTCTATAGACGAAAATATCCTTATTTCCATCATTTTTTTCGTCTATGGACGAAAATTTTGAAGTATCGAGATTGTTTCAATCTTATTTCCTTGCTATCCATTTCGGCAAGACCAGGGTGCCCATCACCAGGAAAGGGTAATAGAAGATGGCGCGCCAGAGCATGGCGGCAAGGATGGCTTCTGAGGCATCGGGCAGGAAATCAGCATAATAAAGGCGGAACATCAACTCTGCCACGCCACTTCCGCCAGGCGTAGGACTCAGAATGGAAATCATCCACATCACCCATTGGCGGCACCAAGCCACCAGCATGTTGCCCTGACAATGAAAGGCAATGAGAATAGCTACCACGATGGCGAATCTCGACAGCCACGCCAGGGAAGTATAACCCATCAGCTGCAACCAGAATCTTCCGCCCTCCAGCTTTGCCTCCTCCGAAGCCATCGTCATCTCCTCGGAAAACTTCTCTACCTTGGGCAGGAATCTGCGAAGGAAAGGAATCTTGCAGCATCCCTTCAATACCCAGCCCAGAATCTGAGGACGATGCAACAATAAGAGGTAGAGGATGGCCGTCCAGACAGCAACGATAAGGGTGCTGACGATGAAGATAACCTGCACTCCGCCCTTAATCCATTCGTTCGTAGCATCTACAGAAATCCCCACTCCATCAACCAAGCTGAACAAGAGATGCGACGGAACACAGAAATAGAGCAACACGCAACTGATGGCAAGAAAAGCCTCATCAGCCAGCAGGGCTGCAAACATGGTGAAGATACTTCTGCCCATAGAAACTCCCTCGCGATTGAGATAGACAAAAGCCAAACCACTTCCCCCCACCGCCGAAGGAGTGACGGCAGAAGTAAACTCGCAGAGCACATTGATGCGAAACGCCTCGGCAACGGATAACTTACGCTGGCAGAGATGACGGAAACGGAGGGTGAGCATCAGATTCTGGACCGCAAAGAGCAACACGCCCATTACTACCCCCAGAAAGAACCTGGGAGACAAATCTATCCTTCTCAGAACTTCCACATCAAACTCCCGAATCATCATTCCAACGATGACCACTAGTCCGATGGAAGCCGCCAACCATAAATGCCATTTTTTCATATTACTCTCAAAATAAAACTATACTTTTTATATATAGTAATATAACGATTAAATGGCCAATCTATTTTGTTGTCTGTCTATTAAATCAAAACTTCTACAGCTATATCATTCCAAGAGCGCACCAGAGTCTCCGCGGCTGCCGTATAGTTCATCTGCATCAACTCCCGAGATTGCATACTTCCGAAGAAGGTTATCATTTTTCCGATAAGAGCATATTAGAATACGATTAGAATAATGATGTTAGAATACGATTAGAGCCCTATTCCAAAATCGGAATCTCGGAATAGGGCTCAGAAACATAAAATCAAAATCTAGAATATCGGCTGACCTACGCAACCATTTGGCGCCTGCACATGAAGCAGGGCGGCGATGGTTGGCACAATATCGGTCATGAATGTCTGCCTGGTGGTTGCACCGTGCTGGATTCCACAACCCATGAAAATCAAAGGAATGTGGGTGTCGTATGGATTCCACTCACCATGATCGGTTCCCTTCATGCCGTGGGCATAGAAATTCGGCTTCAATACGATAGCCACATCACCGCTTCGCTCACGGTTGTAACCATTCACGATGCGCATCTTCACATCCTCAGGAATGCTCTCGGTCATCGTCTTCTCCATATCGCAGGCATACTGCACGCAACAGTCTTCCTTCAACACGTCCACCACGCTCTGCTTAATCTTGGCGAAATCCAACTTGTTTTTCTTGATGATGTTACGGTTGAAAAACACCTGATAGTTCATCACGGTCTTCACCAGATTGCCCACGTTAGGATACTCCTGAGCCAGGGTCTGATTCAGTTTCTCAGCCACCGCATCACCATCCCAATTACCCGCAGGAATGCGGCAGTCTTGCAGGAAACGGGCGTTGTTCATCGCTCCATGGTCGGCACTCAAGAAAACCAGATAATTTCCTTTGCCCACCTTCTCATCGAGATAAGAAAGGAAATCGGCTATCGCCTTGTCCAGACGCAGATAAGTATCCTCGGTCTCTACCGCATGAGTTCCCACCTGATGACCGATATAATCCGTGCTTGAGCAGCTTACTGCCAGCAAGTCGGTTTCATCATCTGCACCCAACTGCTCGCCGTCTATCGCCGCCTTTGCCAAATCAATCGTCAGCGAATTGCCGAAAGGAGTTTTGCGGATAATGCTGTAACCATATTTCTTATAAAGGGCTGGAAGATTGAGCGGCAGCGTAGCCTTCATGCCCTTGCGGATGCCATCCTCATACTCGTTCTCATCTTCCGTACTTTCAACGTAAGTATTCTCAGGATAGAGTGTGTTCCATTTTTCCGAGAGATAACGCTCTGGCAGATGCTGGTTGTTGAACGCGTCCACCCACTTCGGCAACTGGTTTATATAATAAGAACTGGTGATAAACTTTCCGCTCTCATCATCAAACCAGTAGGCACCGTTCGGATTATGACCTGCAGGAAGAATGGAAGCACGGTCTTTCAATGCCACTCCCACTACCTTGGCTCTGCCGTTGGATGCAATCTTCATCTCATCTCCGAGAGTCGTAACCCAGAGGTTTCTAGGCGACATCAAGCCCGCCTTGCTGTTGGAGCCCACCGGCTTCACGGTTTCATCATCCGTGCAATACACCTTCTTGCCATTCTTCACAAAATTGTTTCCGGCGATTCCGTGGATAGAAGGCACACTGCCTGTATAGAGACAAGTATGACCGATGGCGGTAACCGATGGAACATACGGAATACGGGTGTTTTCACAAGAGAAGCCCTCGTTGAGCAGTCGCTTGAATCCACCTTCACCATAGCGCTTCTGATAGCGATAGAGATAATCCCATCGCATTTGGTCAACCACGATGCCCACTACCAGTTTGGGGCGCTGAACGTTAGAAACATTCACCTGTTGGGCAGCAGCAGAGCCGCATCCCAGAAATGCCAACGCAATAAAACTAAATACCTTATTCATTTCTTTCTTCAAAAATACTGTAATACTTTTTACCGCTGCAAAGGTATTTAAAGGATGTTGCCATCGCGTTACAAAGAAATGAAAGAAGAGTGAAAGCAACGCCTTTTTACAAAAAGATTTTAAAAATGGGACTGAATAAGACAAGGTAACGATATTTTTATTATACCTCAAATCCGCAACCTATAGGGTTTAGTGGGATTTTGCTTGCAAAGCGACAAAATTCATTTTATCGTACATATTTCTTGCACAACAGAAATGTCGCAGACACAAAATCCCCTTACCCCATAAAGCGACTTGAGGTAATACGCTGGTTTAACCAGAAAAGCATGGTCTTTAACCAAAGTCTGTCTTGAACAGGTTGGCATAAGCATTGTTGTCTGAGTAAATGTTCAATACATGCCTACGTGATGTCTTAATCCATTTCGCAGGAACAGAGATGAACTTGAAAACAAAGGTCTTGATTCTGCTGGTGGCACGCAATCCAAATTCATGGGTTTTCAATCTCTGCATAATAGCTTTGTAGAAGTTTCTGATGAGAGCTGTCATAAGCAGGAATACAGTATTCTGTGCCATGAACGATTTTGGCAATCGATTCCAGCCAAAGTCATTGTTCATGTCATCGAAGATGCGTTCCTTGCCACCACGAAGATTGTAGAATTCCACGATGTCTCTTGCACTCGACTTGTAATCGTTAGTCAGTATACATCTGTAGGTATATTCGCCTTCCCAAATGTCAAGGTCTCCATCTATTCGCCTTTGTCTCTGTATGACAAGACGATACGGTTTTCCTTTCCATTTCTCAACAAGGATAGAATTCAACTCAAACTCAATACCGTTGATTTCAACAGTTTTCCATCCAGTTAAGGCAAACATGGAATCGTAGAAAGAAGAGCATCTGTTGGCACGAATATAAAAATACCTGCAATGAGCCTCTACCATATCTACGATTTCCTCCGAACATGAGCCGCAATCCATGCGGGCACGAGAAATATATATTTCCGAAGCCTCCAATCGCTTGAAGATTCTTTCCAAAGTTTCTTTTTGGTTGAAGCGCACGTTTGTGTTGCCGTCTCTATTTTCAATACCAACAATCATGTCGTTAATGACAGCTACACCTGGACTATAGCCCAAGAACTTCTTGTAGGTTGGTTTTGCATCATACTTCTCTGTTTCAATGAACTGATGGTCAAAGTCAAAATCATACTCTTGACCGGATTTCAATTGACCAGTAGCAAGCAGGGCATTGACCAGTAAGCAGTTCATCTTGTCTGCAGTATTGAAATCATAGGATTTGCCAGAAGCAGACTTATAGGTGATGCTCTTAAAGGTCAGTTCTTCGATAGCACGTAATATGGTGTCTGCGCTGCAAGTGCGAAGAGTTGGATGAAGAGATAAATGTTTCATCAGGTGAGTTGTAACATCCTCAATACATGAGCCACCACAAAGATATACGCACATCAGAGAGCGTAGAATCTCGCTATATTGATAACCAAACATAGTGCATCTCAATCCCAAGGTGGAATCTATGGTTTGAGCTAAAAGAGCATCAAATTGCTCCATAATCGAAAAAATTCCCCCAAAAGGAGTGAGTTTCTCAGATTTTATTTGTACTTTTGCCATGTCATTCAGAATTTTGTTTGTTTTTATTTTGCAACACTAAGATAAGTGAAATTTCTGACATGGCAAAATCCTGAGCAACTTTTTGTTGCTCAGGTGCTTATAAAAAATATTAAATTATAGTGTTGCGGAAATTAGAGATATGAAAAAACTACTCTTATCCATCGCCTTTCTGCTCCCTGGTATGGGAATGATGGCGCAGACTCAGGTAACGACTGCCAAAGGTATCCTCGAAGGAAAAGACCTCTCAGGCATCACAGTATTCAAGGGTATTCCGTTCGCTGCTCCTCCTGTAGGAAATCTCCGCTGGAAGGCTCCGCAGCCTGTACAGAAATGGCAGGGCGTTCGCGAGGCCAAGGAGTTCGGACCGAACCCGATGCAGGAACCTCTCTTCGGCGATATGAACTTCGGTACGAAGACCAACAGCGAGGATTGCCTCTACCTTAATATATGGACACCGGCAAAGACCATGAAGGAGCATCTGCCGGTACTCATTTATTTCAACGGCGGAGGACTGATGGCGGGTAGCGGAAGCGAACCTCGATATGCGGGCGATGCGATGGCACGCAAGGGCATCATCTCCATCACAGCCAACTATCGTGAGGGCATCTTCGGATTCTTCGCCCACCCACAGCTCTCTAAGGAAACATCCTACAAGGGTTCCGGCAACTATGGATTCATGGACCAGGTGGCTGCCATCCAGTGGGTAAAGGATAACATCGAGGCTTTCGGCGGCGACCCTAACCGCATCACCATCGTAGGCGAATCGGCAGGTTCCATGTCGGTCAGCGCCCTGATGGCTTCCCCTCTCTGTCAGGGACTCTTTGCCCAGGCAATGGGTTCCAGTGGTTCGGTGATGGGATTCAAGAAGGTGGCTACACAGAAGGAAGCCGAGGAGAAAGGAGTGCAGCTTGCCCAGAAAATAGCCGAGAAGATGGGTAAGGAAACCGGAAAGAAGGTGAAAAAGAACGTAGGAATGAAGAATCTCGACGACCTTCGTGCCCTTCCTGCCGAGAAATTGATGAAACTGGCAGGCGTAAGAGCGGTTCCGGTCTATAACATCGACGGATATTTCATGAAAGAACAGCCTGAAGAGGTCTTTGCCAAAGGCGAGCAGACCAAGGTACCTCTGCTCATTGGCGGTAACAACCAGGAGATGACTCCATGGGCGGTATTGATGGACAAGCAGCCTACCGTCGAGAATCTGAAGGCGGGTGCCAAGGCTACATTTGGAGAAGAGAACATCGAAGAACTCTTCCGCCTCTACGGCATCAACAGTGATAAGGATGTATTGGAGCAGCCGGGCGTGAACCTAGCTTCGGATATCTTCCTCGATTATTCTACATGGAAGTGGGGCAACATGCACAAGCTGACCGGCGGACAGCCTGTTTACCGCTACCGCTATTGCCATCCTCGTCCTGCTATGGCCATCAAGGGTAAGGTGGCTGCATTGGCTGGCGGCGTGGTAGATGCCAAGGAAGATGCGGCTCCTGCGCCACAAGACAAGGGAGCCGTTCATTCTGCCGACATCGAGTATGCAATGGGTACATTGCCAACCAACCGCGTGTTCAACTGGCAGCCGGAGGATTATATGATCAGCGACATCTTCAACCAGTATTACGTCAATTTCGTAAAGACCGGCAATCCGAATGGTCTGGGTCTGCCTGAGTGGCCATCCACCAACGGCAAGGCAGTAGCCCCTGTGCTTCAGATAGACGTGAATACTGTCGTAAAAACTGATGCCCAGATGGAGAAGCGCTATGATTTCATAGACAAACTGTTTTGGGAGAAGAAATAATTCTCTCATTACATTGAATCAATCGGAATACAGATTTCATTGAATAAACCAGAAATAGAGATGTTTCAGAAATTCATTATCAACAGAGACGGAGTACTGAAGTTCGGGCGTGTCTACCTGCACCGTGACATGCTGTCACCCGGCGAGCAATGCACCTACGGGGGCGGTTTGTGGAAGATAGATGAAGGCAGAGGCGCCATCGTACTCTACGGCAGAAGTTTCGACTTCGGCCCTCCCGATTTCGACTTTGTGAAACAGATAGACTGGACGGGCTTGGGCGGCACCCCTCGCCCGCTCTTCTATCTGCCTCATTGGCCTAGCGAAGAAGAGATTGTGCCAGTCATCATCAATTAAGAAAATAGTATAATATTCTATAATTTTCAGTGTAAAACTTGCGGATAACAGAATAAAACACTATTTTTGCGAAGAGAAATCCTTCTCGGGGAAAGTGCTCTCTAAGAGAAGAGATTCATTCCGTAAATAAGTAACAATTAAAAAGCAGTATAGTATGAAAAAGAAATTAGTTTTGACAGCAGCCGTCATCGCTGCATTATCAGTTGTCTCCTGCAATGGCAAGAAGACAAATAGCCAGGGGGCTAACCAGGATAGCCTCAGTTATGCTGAAAATGATTCGCTCAATTCCAACGATGTCATTCTCGATTCCATTGCCGGCACCTATGAGGGTACTCTCCCTGCTGCCGACTGTCCGGGCATCAAGACCGTTTTGACGCTCAACGCCGACAGCACCTACCAGTACTCAGCCGACTATCTGGAGCGCAAGGATGGTCACGACGAAGCGAGCGGTATCTTCAAGGTATTGGCTAACAACGTGGTAGAAATCACCCGTCCATCGAGCGGCGAGACCTCTTACTACAAGGTAAAGGATGCCAACAGCCTCATCATGACCGATTCGCTGGGCAATGAGCCTGAAGCCGCCATGGCTAAGCACTATGTGCTGACTAAGAAAAGGTAAAAGAGCCTTTAAAAGGTAAAAGGGTAAAAAGAGCCCCCTAGCTTAACATTCCGCTAGGCTCTTTTTACCTTTTTACTTTTTTACCTTTTTACCCTTTTACCTTTAAAACGCCTTTTTTGCCGGTTCTCACAGCGCCATTATTACAAACCTGTTACATTCCTGCCTTTCAAGTTAAAATCAATTAAGTTTTGCACCGGAACCTTCGCTATTCCAGATATTTTTCCTAATTTTGCGCCCACGTTTCTAACAGATGAAATGATTTTAAGATTCAATGGTATATACTAAATAGATTAAGGATAAAGAAAAATGGAACATGTTTTTACTGAATCGATGTTTTTGGTGGGATTCGTGATTTTCATCGCCGCCATACTCGTATTAGACATGCTGGTCATCGACCGAAAGGCACATGTGGTGTCTATCAAGGAAGCCGGTTCATGGACGGCTGTATGGATTATTCTCGCGCTCGCCTTCGCCGTATTCATCTATTTTCATGGCGACATGGTGCACGGCATCGAGAACTTCGACGACCTGAAGCAGATAGCCTCGCGCTATGCTTCGCATCTCAAACTGGACCCGAACGACTATGAGGGGAGTCTGCAGCAATACCGGCACTATATGACCATCTCCTACATCTCGGGTTATCTGATAGAGAAGACGCTCTCCGTAGATAATCTCTTCGTGATGATGATGATTTTCACCTCGTTCGGAGTGGACAAGAAAGATTACCAGCACGTACTGAACTGGGGTATTCTGGGAGCCATCGTGCTGCGCTTCGTCTTCATCTTCGCGGGTGCTGCGCTCATCAGCCGGTTCGCCTGGATATTACTCGTATTCGGAGGATTCCTGGTTTACAGCGGTGCCAAGATGTTCCTCAACAGAAACAAGAAGGAAGAGATCAATGCCCTGGAGCATCCGGTAGTGAAGTTCATGCAGAAGCGCCTGCATCTGGGTCCGCTGGTGATGACGGTGGTATTCATCGAGTTCTGCGACCTGATTTTCGCCTTCGACAGCATCCCAGCCGTATTCTCAGTATCGCTCGACCCGTTCGTGGTGTTCTTCTCGAATATCTTCGCCATCCTGGGCTTGCGTGCCCTCTTCTTCCTGCTGGCAGCGATAGCAGACAAGTTCCGCTATCTGAAGGTGGGTGTGAGTGTGCTGCTGGTGTTCATCGGTGTGAAGATGCTCATCCACGATTTCTTCGAGATTGATGCAGTCAGTTCGCTGGTATTCATCATCCTCGTACTGCTCGTCAGCATCGGGGCTTCGGTGGTGATTCCGCAGAAACAGGAAGCGTTGGAAAATACGAAATAAGCAAACCATTCGTAAAGGAGATTATCATCAGGTAATCTCCTTCCAGGAAAACATAAAAAGGGCGATTGTTATTCCCCACGCAAGGGATAAGCAATCGCCCTTATCTTTTATGAACTCAGTTTAGAAAGAAGAGCAAATGAATTGGCTTTCCCTTCGGCCGCCGAACTTTGTTTCTTCACTCTTCCCTCTTCACTCAATTTACTTCCAAGGATTCTCTGTTGGGTAAGGCAGGCTAGCTGGCTGGTTGTAAGCGATATCCTTGATGCCGAGATACTTGAATACCTCGAACAAGGTCTTACCTACGTGAGAGAATGCTACGGCTCCGTGGTGTGGATAACCCTTCTGAATCAATACGTGACGATAGAAGCGGCCCATCTCTTTGATGGCGAAGATACCGATACCACCGAATGAACGGGTAGGAACATCGAGAACCTCACCCTCTGCGATGTAGCTGCGGAGGTTACCCTCAGAATCGCACTGCAGACGGTAGAATGTGATGTCAGAAGCTGCGATATCACCCTCCAAAGTACCACGGGTGAAGTCTGGGATACCACCATTCTCCAACAAGCGGTTCTGGATGAGCTGATACTTGATCTTACGGCTTGAGCACATCTTGCACTGAGGAGTGTTACCGCAGTGGAAGCCCATGAAGGTATCAGTCAACTTATAGTCGTACTTGCCCTGAATATCCTCATCGTAGATGTACTTAGGAACTGAGTTGTTGATATCGAGCAATGTAACGGTATCGTCAGAAGCACACATACCGATGTACTCAGAGAGTGCACCATAGATATCTACCTCGCAAGCTACAGGAATGCCGCGGCTAACGAGACGGCTGTTTACATAGCAAGGCTCGAAACCGAACTGGCTTGGGAATGCAGGCCAGCACTTGTCAGCGAATGCTACATACTGGCGAGAACCCTTGTGAGCCTCTGCCCAGTCGAGCAATGTCAACTCAAACTGTGCCATTCTGCGGCTGAGGTCAGGATAGTAGCAGCCTTCGCCCATCTCCTTGGCCATATCAGCACAAACCTCGTCGATACGTGGGTCGTTCTCGTGCTCCTTGTAAGCTACGAGAAGGTCGAGCTCTGAGTTCTCCTCAATCTCAACACCGAGTTCGTACAAGCCCTTGATAGGAGCGTTGCAAGCGAAGAAGTCCTGTGGACGTGGACCGAAGGTGATAATCTTCAAACCCTTCAAACCGAGGATAACGCGAGCTACAGGAACGAAGTCCTGAATCATCTTAGCTACGTCCTCTGCTGTACCTACAGGATACTCAGGGATGTAACCCTTCAGGTGGCGCATGCCAAGATTGTAAGAGCAGTTGAGCATACCGCAGTAAGCGTCGCCACGACCATTGATCATGTCGCCGTCACCCTCAGCAGCTGCAACAAACATGCAAGGACCATCGAAGTTCTTTGCAATCAAAGTCTCAGGAGTCTCAGGACCGAAGTTACCGAGGAATACAACCAAAGCGTTGCAGCCCTGCTCTTTCACTTCGCCCAAAGCCTTGAGCATATCTTTCTCGTTTTCAACTGTAGTCTGGCAGTTGAAGATTTCACCCTTGTACTCTTTTACGATGTTCTCACGGCGCTGAGTAGAAAGCGCGATTGGAAAACAGTCACGGCTAACGGCAATAATACCGAGCTTTACTTGTGGAATGTTGTTGCTTACCATAATTAGTTTATTACTTAAGTTTTTTATAAATTGCTTATATTTATTACTTCTTATTGATTCATTATTGAGTTTGTTTGGCTGACAATTATTCATTGTTCCGAGCACAAAGGTACAAATATATTTTGTATCAACAAGCGTTTTAAGGAATTTTTAATTCAAAAAAATGGCGCAAAACCGAAATTCTGCGCCAAATGTAACATATGATAAAGTAATTGATACATTTTATACGTATCTCTTTTATCATCTGATACCCTTTTTCTGCTTTTCTCTGCTTTAATATCTTCTTTAAAATCTTCTTTAATATCTTCGCAGCGGTCGGTACCGGATGGTATAAATCTGATTGAAGTACTCCTTCCAGGTGTTCGGCTCCTTGTCATCATCACGCACGATGCGGATGCCATAGAATCGGGTACCCGTCTCCTTGTATTCCCTGAATCGGGACAGCAGCTGCTGTGGCGGATCGGGAATCAGGAAGTCGGTAATCCAAAGCACATCGGCATTCACGTAATGAAGACCGTCGTTGTCGAGAAGTTCGAACATCTGGTTCATCATCTTCTTTGCCGAAGTTCCGCCGCCGATAAACGGAAGGTGTGTTGTGGTTGGCTGGCGACGGATGCCTCGCCCGGTATGCGCCTGCCCGTCTCCAACGGACGGAACTGCATCTGCTTCGGCTGATTCCATCATAGTGATTCCGATTCTCTTCAACCGCTCTGCCTTCCGCTTCGCCATCAGGTCGATGGCACGGGTACTGACGGAGAAATCTATCAGGAAGCAGTCACGCTCCAAATCTTCTGCCGTCTCTTCCAGCAGAGAGATGAGTGTAGAGGATATCCTTTCGGGCGTGCCATACATACTGGCTGAGGTGTCCAGACAGACAATCATCGGACCCTTGCGGGAGGCGTGGGTAAAGCCGAGTTTGCGGGATGGTTTCGACATTTCGCTCTTATAACGGAAGGTCTGGAGTCTTCGCGTGCGATACTTATATATAAAGAGACCCTCCATATCTTCATCACTGTACTGTGCCAGTTCGAGCGGGAGAAGGGAGTTGAGATCATCGCCCACAGTAATGCCCTCGATATCGCTACCCGTAGAATGCTCCATCTTCATCTCTACGCCCGATGCAATGGTGAGCCTATCTTTGCCGTTGGCATCGGCTACTCGTCCCATCTTCGCCACAATTTCCTTGATTTCGGGATATTTATCCTGAATCTTCACCTGGTTCAGACGGCGTTCAAACTCCGTTTCAGTCCATCCGTTCGTCATCAGTTCCCAGGCTTGTACGGCGCGCTGCTCCGAAACGCCCTTCGTCTTCATGTTGCGGGTTATCTGGTCCATCATGCGCACCAGTCCTGTTTCGAAGTTGTTCTGACGGAGCGAGATAAAGTCCTTCAACTTGTTCAATACCTGATGGTCGATGCAGACCTTCCAGTCTCTTACCAGCCTTTCCCAGTTTTCGGGTTTCGAAGCCCCGTCTCCAGTCATCAGTTTAAGGAAGAAAGGTTTATCGAACCCATCTTCAGCATGTTCCTGTTCCAGCTGGTCGAGCAAAGGGAGCCACACCTGTTCATCCATTCGCTTGAAGGGAGCCCAATCGAGCACATCATCTGCCCGATGACTCTCGGTCCAGGCACGCTGGCGCTGGAAGCGCATGTGATGGACGCATTCCACGATGAATTTTCCCACGCTATCATAGAAAACCTTGCTCTTGATTTTGCTGTTCACCACCTGGCGCACGAATTTCTGCACCTCCTCGCCAGTTTCTGCTATGGTTACTTTCAGAGTAAAGAGATGAATAAGATAATCCTTCAGCGGGTCTTCCTTCAAATTCCAAGGCATGGCGGTGCCTGTCGGATCAGGAATCTTCACCTGTCCCGACTTACAGAAGTCATCCAGCATCTTCAAGTAATACTGCGCCTCCGCCAAGTCCTTGTTATTCTGGTATTTCATGGGAGTAAATCCTTATTTTTTCTCCATCAGATATTCTGCGAAAATTCTTGCAGCGCTCTCCACTTTGGCAGCGCAAGGACGGGTCTTGTAATATTCTGCCGTTCTTGCTGAAGCCACATAGCTGGACTGCGCTTTCTCGTGGCCCTTCAAGCCCAGAATCTCGGCACAGATGATGCTGCCGTTCTGCTCCTTCGATTTAGCAAGCAAATCCTGCACCACCTTATAGCATGCAGATTTACCCTCGCGGTCATCCCCCTCGGTCTGTCCGCAATCCAAGCCAACGAGCACCACGATGCCCGAAACGGCACCGCACATCATTCTCATTCTGCCTACTCCACCACCGAAGCCGGCACCAATGCGCTTCGCCATCTCATCATCAAGACCATATAAATCGGCAAAGGCAGCCACTACCGACTGGCAACAGCCATAGCCCTGCATAAAGTTATCCACAGCCTGGTGAACACGCGCCTCCAACTCTGGAGTCAATATTTTCTGTTCATTCATCATGTTTAGATTCTTTTATATATAATAATGTATAAGTAATAGGGGCTATTAAACCTCATAGAGTTTCATCGTATCCTGACGGGTAAATGCCAACTCCTTATAGAAATCACGGAGATAAGCCGATATTTCCGCCTTATCATCAGCTGATGCGAAGAGATTCTCGCCCAACTGCTTTTCCAACGAGGTCAAGCCATCCGAAAGAGTTTCTATCTCCCCCTCGTAATCCCTGCCATCCTCCGGATTCCTGCGGACACGATGATATTTGATGTCCTCAGCAAGTGCATTCTTCATCTCCACGAGTTTGTCTGCAAAAGGAGAAAAGAGGGCACGGATCACGATGTTTCGGATAGCATCCCGCTCTTCCGGCTCCTGCCACAGACAATGGTAGATAGGAAGCAAATCGCAGATATCCACCTCTTCCCTATCCTGCATAAAGGCAGAAGTGCGAAGCAGGCGGACGATATTCTTCCATCTTCGGTCACTTACATAGATGTTTCTGCGCTCGGCAGCATCATCCACATTCACGGCTCTCAGAGATTTACGGATAGCGGAAATTGCATCGAGCACCTCGATTTTCACGCCAATCTTATCGATACGCTCCGTCCATCCTGCATACTCCTCAGGGGATATTCTTATATCGCACACGGATTTCACAGATCTCACAGATTTTTTCTTTGTATTCTCAGAAATAAACAAATCTCTTTCTGATGTTTCTACTCCCATTGGCATTTGCTTTACAGAAGACTTCTTGGACATAGCATTAGCCTCATCCGTGGAATCAGTGAGATCCGTGTGAGACTCATTAGAATCCAGCAGCATCGCCCGGAAATTCTTCTCCAGTTTAATCGGTCGGCTCTCTATCCTGATAACAAATCGGTCCCAGAGCGCCTCCAGTCCTTCTCCCTTAGCTGGCAACTCATTACTTGCCGCCACGAGAAGTTTCAGAGGAAGATGCATCTCCCGATTGCCGTTTCTAAAGATTTTCTCGTTAATCACCGTAAGGAGCGTGTTCTGGATAGCAGGTCCCGCCTTCCAGATTTCATCCAGGAAAACCACATCGGCTGTAGGCAGATAACCCTCCACCGCACGCTCGTAAGTATCCGAAGTCTTCAGTTTCTGAATGCTCACCGGACCGAAGATTTCATCGGGTGTAGAGAATCGCGACATCAGATACTCAAAGCTCTGAGCATCCCTGAATGCCGTCTTCAACTGTCTGGCCACCATACTCTTTGCCACACCCGGAGGTCCCAGCAGGATGATACTCTCACCTGCCAGAGCTGCCAGGAGTGAGAGCGATATCTCCGTCTCCTTCTCATAAATGCCCCGGTTCATCTCCTGGAGCAAGAGTTTGAATCTTTCAATCATATTCTTACTTTTCTATTCAGAATCGTATAAAGACGAAAAGAAGTTAAGAGATAAAATTCATTATCCCTTAACTTCCTCATATTCTTTTATATAAATAAGGTATGGCTTACTTTACGTTGCCCACCTTAATCAAGTACTCAGCAATCTGAACAGCGTTCAGGGCAGCACCCTTACGAATCTGGTCGCCAGTCAACCACAATGTGTTACCATTGTCATCAGCCAGATCCTTGCGGATACGACCTACATATACATCGTCCTTACCGGCACTCTCCAATGGCATTGGATAAACGTAGTTCTGGGCATCATCCTTTACGGTTACGCCTGGAGCAGCCTCCAAAGCCTTGCGGATGTCCTCTACTGCCAATGGCTTCTCTGTCTCGAACCAAACACTCTCTGAGTGAGAACGGAGTGAAGAAACGCGAACGCAGGTAGCACTGGTGCGAACATCAGAGTGCATAATCTTGCGGGTCTCGTTATACATCTTCATCTCCTCCTTGGTGTAATCGTTAGGAGTCATCTTGTCAATCTGTGGAATGACATTGTATGCCAACTGATGAGGGAACTTATTGATATGCTCAGTCTTACCTGTCTCGATGATATCCTTATACTGCTGCTCAAGTTCAGCCATGGCAGCAGCACCAGCACCTGAAGCACTCTGGTAAGAAGAGATATGAATCTTCTTGATATGGCTTAAGTCATCGATAGGCTTCAACACTACTACCATCATGATGGTGGTACAGTTAGGGTTGGCGATGATGTTGCGAGGGCGGTTCAGGGCATCCTCAGCATTTACCTCAGGCACAACCAGAGGCACGTCGTCGCACATACGGAATGCGCTAGAGTTATCAATCATCACGGCACCATACTTGGTGATAGTCTCGGCAAACTCCTCTGAAGTGCCGCCACCAGCAGATGTAAAAGCAATATCGACATCTTTAAAGTCATCGTTATGCTGCAAAAGTTTGACCTCATAGTCCTTTCCCTTGAAGTTGTATTTTCGTCCGGCAGAACGCTCAGAACCAAACAACACCAAATCATCCATAGGGAAATTTCTCTCAGCAAGGATACGCAGGAATTCCTGTCCTACTGCGCCACTTGCACCAACAATTGCTACTTTCATAATCGAATCTTTTAATTTATAAAGTTGTTATAAGTGTAAACTGTGGAAGAGAAAGCCAGCCTCCTTATCATCTTCATGATTCCTCATTTTCTGATAGCTTCATGATTTCTCATTTTCTGATAGCCGGAAACTGCTTATTTTCTCAAATCCGCTGCAAAGTTAAGACTTTTTCTACAATATCAAGCATAAATTCCCAAAAATTATTGCTTTTTGCTGCAAATTTATCATTTTTGCTTACTTTTCTGCAAGAATATGCAGAAAATTGGAGAAAAATAGTTGCTATTGCGTTTGGCGGTTCAAAAGAAGAATGCAAGCATTCTCATAAAAAATATCAGGAAATCTCGCCTTGGATTGCAACTTTTCACAGGTCATCCCACTAGGCTCGTAAGACCTGCTGACTGCAGTGAGCAGACCTGCTGACTAGGCTCAGCAGACCTGCCGAGCCTAGTGACAACTTTCAAGAAGTTGTATCCTTGTACTCCCGAAGATGGTTCTGTTCACCCGAGGAGACGTATTCTTTCACCCAAAGAGACGTATTCTTTCATCCAAAGAGACATATTCTTTCACTTAAGGAGACGAATCATTCAAGGCACGGAGACACATCCATCAATGTTTCGATTACCATACTTCTATTATTCCAATAGGTTCTTTACCTGTACGTTCAAGACAACTATTTCTTACCAAGGTTTCTAGCTTTTCAACCATCTTGCGCTTGGTTTCCTTATTACCTACTTTACTTTCCACCCATCAATGGTTCCCGTCTTCGACGAGAAGTTGCAGCCTATCTGATAAATCTTTCTGCCATCTGCTGCATATTCCCTGGCATAGCCCATATCCTCTATCTGCTTCAGGGCTTCTTCAGCCGAACCATCACGCTTGAATTCGAAGATGTAGATATAGTTCTGGGTCTCAACCACGCAATCTACCCTACCTTCGCTTTGCTGCTTTTCGATGAACACCGTGAAACAGCTGATCATTCTCAATACGAGATAAAAGGTATATTGGAAATAACGCTCCTTCTCGCGCTCATCGTCCTTACGACGCTGGTTATAAGGAATGCTGGCAAAGAAGGAAGTCATCAGATTCTCCAACTGATGGCAATCTCCCTTCGACATCACATCTATTACCTGAATAACCCAGGCATCCGTTGACTTCGATGGCTTCAGATAACTGGAAGCTACCAGCGTCAGGAAACCGCTCCTCACTTCATCATTCGGGAAATCCAGGAGATAGGAATCGGTATCCATATTCCAGTCCTTAATGGTAAGATAACCGCTCTGATAAATCATTGGCAACGGTGCTTCTACATCTGCCTTGTAGTCGATGAAACTACTCGTAGGATAAAACCTGTTCACCATCTCGTTGATGTTCTCATCAAAATGAGACAATAGGCGAACAAGATAGGTTGGCGAACCGGTGCGGAACCAATAATCTGCCAGGATCTTCTTACTCAAAGCATTCAAGATACTGAAAGGATTATAGATATCAAGCATATTAGGACTGAAGTGATAACCGTCAAACTTCCTTTTCAGTTTGTATTTCATTCCTTCCTCCGTCGTCTTGTATCTCACGGCCATCGCCTTGATTTGTTCATCAAAGGTAGAATACAATTCCTCTTCCGTAATTCCACAAAGTGCCTCGTAATGCTCATCCATACTGATGTCGTTAGGCTGATTGAAACCACTGAACACGCTTACCTGCGAGAACTTTGTGACACCCGTTAGCAAGACAAACTGCAGGTCATCATCCGCTTCCTTGAACACAGAATAAACGCCTTTAAGAAGATTACGATTATAATCCTCCAAAGTCATCTTTCCATATTCATTCTGCACAGAAATATCCATATCCATCACATCAAGCAAAGGCTTGTCATACTCATCGATGAGTACAACTGCTCTTACTCCAGTTTTTGCGTGAGCTTTCTTGAGTACGGCTCGAAAGCGACTACTTAAAGTCTTGGCAAGTTCATCCTTTCCATAAACAAGTTCAGCACGGGCAACAAATTCCTCCAAAACATGCTCCAGGGTATAAGGCTCAATATAATTTTGTCCACCAAAAGAGAGATGAAACACCGGATATTGCTTCCACTCCTTCTCCAGTTTGTCGATGGCAAGCCCTTTAAAAAGTTCCTTCTTGCCCTCGAAATAGCATTTCAAGGTAGATACGAGCAACGACTTTCCAAATCGTCGAGGACGACTCAGAAAGTAAATTGTTCCATTATGAACCAAATCATAGATCAAGCCTGTCTTGTCCAGATAAACATAGCCATCCTTTATGATTTTCTCAAAGTCTTGTATTCCTATAGGATATTTCATATTGCTGCCTATTTTAATATAACTTGGTGCAAAGATACAATTTTATTTTCATATATCCTTGGTTTACCTATCGTTATTTTGCATGAAAGATTCAAAGAAGGAAGAAACCTGCACAAAACTTTGGTGATTTGATAAAAAACTCGTACCTTTGTAACAGACTTATAATCATTAATCATAGGAGGATTTAAATATGGCAAGACCAATCAAAGAAACGCCAATTCTCTATGGCAAAGCAGCACGTAAATTTGAAGAAGAAATGCAACGTGTAGAAAACATGACCAGAGAGGAAAGAAAGGCTAACAGAAAAAAAGTAGAAGAGGGATGTTCTGCATTTCTTAAAACTGTAAAAGTTTGCATTTAAGCGATATGAAACGGATTCAAGACACTACTTCCTGAGGAAGATAACGAACATACAAGAAGTATGTATTTTGGCATTTTGTCTCTTAATGATGAGTCATAATCTACTTAAAAGAGTTCTTGCAATCCTCGTATAATATACCTCCTAATGTCTATTCATTTGGTCATCAGGTTTATCTTCTGGCTTTTTTGTTGCTGTACTGATAGGAAACACAGAAAAATTGTACTTTTGTTGTCGATATTTAAGAAAAAAGAGTCAATGTATCAATATTTTTTGTACCTTTACCGACAAAAAAGAATATGGTTGTCCGCTAACTTGATAACGATTGGCTTACGAACAGATTATTCGCAATGGTCAGTTAATGGCAGGGTGACAAACAGAAGCTCTGATTATTCTTATGGTTGGAACAGTTCAAAGTCAAGAGATAAATAAAAATAGATATACATTTATGGAGAAGTTTGAAATATTTAAATTAAGGCTTTGTAAAGGCTTATTTGATGGCATTATATCTGATTACATATTAGCTGTAGTTAAGAATACAGAGCATATTTTAGAAGTACCAATATTAGCTGAAATTTTAGATGATTCTTATGTCACGAAGTTTAAAGACTACATTCATGACAATGACCTAAAGTTTCAAATAGATAATTGTGTACTGTTGCCTGAGAATTTACGTTTTATCTATGGTAGCGTGTCTAAATTTAGTCTTAATGGTGAATACGTGAGAAAATTCAATAATTTCTACAGCAGTATCAGAACTGTAAAATACAATTCTGTAGAATATAAAGACCTTTATACTGGACAAGTTCCTGATGGAATAACGTTAAATGGTCCTATTGCTCTTAATGATTTACCCCCCATAGTCTATACTGAAATATCTGTATTTTGCGCTCGTGATGATAGAAGATGTTTAGCAGATATTGCCGATAGAATACGTAAACGCTATTATTTGCCGTTTTCTGCAACATCATTTCCTTGTGTTTCTCGCTCGGAATTTGATAAAAGTATGTCTGATAAGAGTAATAAAAATAAGAAGTTACAAAGTGAAAGTGTATATAAACTATATAATGTTCGAGTTCAACCAGACAGAAAACATTTTCGTGTAAACCTTTATAATGAGCATTGTGTATATGAACCTGACACTATAGATTATGAACTATGTGACTCCGTTTGGTGGGCTTCAGAGTTACTACCATACCAAGGTCGTTCTGCAAATATTCCAGAGTATAATAGTGAAGGTTTACCACTGGGTATTTTATGGGGACATAATATTTTAGGTAATCTTTCTTTTCAACCTAGTTATCAAATAATAGGTGAGAATCGTCAGATTAGGACAGATAAATATGGTTATCATTATAAAGATTCTCAAGTATGGGCTTTTTGTTTAGTATCGAAAGTTGACGAATATGGTAATTGGGTTTATATTAAAGGATATGATCCAATATATCAAAGAATGCAGATAGAAGAGAAGAAATATAAACCAACACCAGAGGCTATAGAATCAGAAATAAATGATATATATGTTGAGGATATAGATTTAGAAGAATATCGCCATAGATTCAGAAATAGTGATTTTTCAAAATCGGTTTCTGAGTCAACCTCATCTATTGAATATGTTGATTTTAATGTTAGGTATGATAAGTACTCTTCCTATAGTATGTATCCTTTTATATGCCTACCTATTATGGAAACACCTATCATGCCTTATAGAATACAAAAAAGAGTTTACAATCGTGGGATTCAGGAAGATTCATTTGAAAAAATGCTTTCTCGATTCATAAAAGATCCTTATGAGGTCAAATCTGATATTGGTTTGGTAAATGACATTGACTTATGTTATGAACCCGATATTGCTATTGTTCATCAGGGACATCCTCATGTTCATATTGATATAGAGATTGACGAACCTTATTCTGTTAATAACGAACCAATTCATTATATTGAATGTGATAATGACCAAAAAAGGAACAAATATTTTATTGATCATGGGTGGATTGTTATTCGTTTTTCTGAGAGACAGATTACACTTTATCCTAAAGGTTGTTTAAAAATAGTCGAAGACGTTTTGTCATCAATAGATTCTACGTATTTGCCTGAAGAAAATTCTTTAAATGAACAAATTGTCTCCGAAAGACACTGGTCACTTGAAGAGGCCCGTCAAATGATAGCAGCAAATGAGAGGTCGACATATTTAGGTTTAGACATTATGCAAAAGTCTGTCCCAAATAGTGGTGAAACATTCCCAAAACAACAACTGACAGAATCAGAAAAACGTGTTAGAGCGGAAGTAAGATCTCAGAATGAGTCAGACTTGCAAAGGGAAGAAATACAAGAATTATCATTTTCTGCCCAAACAGGCAAAAAAGCATCTTGGTGGCGAAGAATCTTGCGTTATTTTATAATGCTAAAAAAATAGATAGTAATAAAATGTGATTTTAGAAACCCATCTTTGATATATAAACCAAGAACGCAGGCTGTGCGAATTCAAAAAAAAGAGTTTGACGCACATTTTCAGTGCATCAAACTCTTTATTTTTTATCTACAATAGTTTATTTTACTGCAACCTTGATTGCATTATCACCGAATTTTGCAATAACCATGGTTTCTGATACAGCGCAGGATGCGGTACCGTCTACGGCAGAAGATGAGCCGATAAGCTTGCCATCAGCTGCATAAAACTTAACCACCTCGCCATTATCAAGACCCGAAATGCAGACGATGCCATCATGAGCGGAAGCCACAACGCCACGGGTTCTAGCCTGATAGATGTTGGTTGTATTCTCCAGGTTGGCATTGACCCAATATAGGGTTGCCTTAGCCTTTTCGGATGCAGAATAGCCATCAGCTGTTGCATATACAGATATGTCATAAGCTGCTGAAAGAGATACATTACCGTCTTCGCAAAGTGCATCTGTAGCCATATCCTTATCACTGATAGTATAGTGATACTTTGCTCCTGCAGTTTCGCTAGAGAACTTTAATTTACCTGCACCATAAAAGATTGCTGGAGTGGCACATGGGGTAACAGGTTTATCGTCATCACCAGATTCGTTTGGATTCCAGGCAGATATATTAATCTAATTTCCGCAACACTATAATTTAATATTTTTTATAAGCACCTGAGCAACAAAAAGTTGCTCAGGATTTTGCCATGTCAGAAATTTCACTTATCTTAGTGTTGCAAAATAAAAACAAACAAAATTCTGAATGACATGGCAAAAGTACAAATAAAATCTGAGAAACTCACTCCTTTTGGGGGAATTTTTTCGATTATGGAGCAATTTGATGCTCTTTTAGCTCAAACCATAGATTCCACCTTGGGATTGAGATGCACTATGTTTGGTTATCAATATAGCGAGATTCTACGCTCTCTGATGTGCGTATATCTTTGTGGTGGCTCATGTATTGAGGATGTTACAACTCACCTGATGAAACATTTATCTCTTCATCCAACTCTTCGCACTTGCAGCGCAGACACCATATTACGTGCTATCGAAGAACTGACCTTTAAGAGCATCACCTATAAGTCTGCTTCTGGCAAATCCTATGATTTCAATACTGCAGACAAGATGAACTGCTTACTGGTCAATGCCCTGCTTGCTACTGGTCAATTGAAATCCGGTCAAGAGTATGATTTTGACTTTGACCATCAGTTCATTGAAACAGAGAAGTATGATGCAAAACCAACCTACAAGAAGTTCTTGGGCTATAGTCCAGGTGTAGCTGTCATTAACGACATGATTGTTGGTATTGAAAATAGAGACGGCAACACAAACGTGCGCTTCAACCAAAAAGAAACTTTGGAAAGAATCTTCAAGCGATTGGAGGCTTCGGAAATATATATTTCTCGTGCCCGCATGGATTGCGGCTCATGTTCGGAGGAAATCGTAGATATGGTAGAGGCTCATTGCAGGTATTTTTATATTCGTGCCAACAGATGCTCTTCTTTCTACGATTCCATGTTTGCCTTAACTGGATGGAAAACTGTTGAAATCAACGGTATTGAGTTTGAGTTGAATTCTATCCTTGTTGAGAAATGGAAAGGAAAACCGTATCGTCTTGTCATACAGAGACAAAGGCGAATAGATGGAGACCTTGACATTTGGGAAGGCGAATATACCTACAGATGTATACTGACTAACGATTACAAGTCGAGTGCAAGAGACATCGTGGAATTCTACAATCTTCGTGGTGGCAAGGAACGCATCTTCGATGACATGAACAATGGCTTTGGCTGGAATCGATTGCCAAAATCGTTCATGGCACAGAATACTGTATTCCTGCTTATGACAGCTCTCATCAGAAACTTCTACAAAGCTATTATGCAGAGATTGAAAACCCATGAATTTGGATTGCGTGCCACCAGCAGAATCAAGACCTTTGTTTTCAAGTTCATCTCTGTTCCTGCGAAATGGATTAAGACATCACGTAGGCATGTATTGAACATTTACTCAGACAACAATGCTTATGCCAACCTGTTCAAGACAGACTTTGGTTAAAGACCATGCTTTTCTGGTTAAACCAGCGTATTACCTCAAGTCGCTTTATGGGGTAAGGGGATTTTGTGTCTGCGACATTTCTGTTGTGCAAGAAATATGTACAATAAAATGAATTTTGTCGCTTTGCAAGCAAAATCCCACTAAACCCTATAGGTTGCGGATTTGAGGATTAATAAAATCAGAGCCGAAAGTTTTCTTAGAATCCTGAAGATATTCCGCTGGGACTTTTATTTCTATATAGTTTGACAACCCCATGCTAGAGTAATCACATGTTGGTGGTACACCTTTAAAAAAAATTGTATTAAGTTTTACACAGTTTGTGAAGGTACGATATTCTCCTATCCATTTTACTGATGCGGGAATAGTAATGGAAGTCAAACTACTGCAATACGCAAAACATAAAGAACCAATAGATGTTACGGATGCAGGAATGGTTATTGAAGTTAAACTACTGCACCCATAGAAACAAGCTTTACTCAACGATGTTACAGATGGCGGAATGGTTATTGAAGTTAAGCTTTTGCAATCCCAAAAACAACTCCAATCCAAAGAAGTTACTGATGAGGGAATAATTATTGAAACTAAACTACTGCAACCATAGAAACATTCATACCCCAATGATGTAACAGATGAAGGAATATTGATAGATGTCAAGCTACTGCAATTCTTAAAACAACCTTCTCCCAAAGACGATACAGATGAAGGAATGACTATAGAAGTTAAGCTACCACATTCCTTGAAGCAACGAACACCAATTACCGTTACAGTTGAAGGAATTGTGATGGAACTCAAGTTATAACAGGCACTAAAACATTCTGCTCCTAAAGTTACAACAGAATATTCCGCTCCATCTGTGCCTTTTATTTTTCCAGGAACAACAATATCTCCAGCATATTTTCCATTCGTTTTAGGTATGAGTATTGCTGTCTTTGTCTCTGAATCTAATTTGTAATTTAGACCATCTATTTCTTCAGCAAATGCACTACTAGTGGTCAGAACGAGCATAACCACCATAATAATAAAGCTCTTAAAAGAGTTGTGGACTGATAGGCTTTTGCCTGCTAGTCCGTTCTTAAACGTAAAATGTACCATAAACAAATATTTTACTAATTCAACAATATCAGATTATTCAATAACGATCATCCAAATGGTTTGGATTGTATCTTGGCATAATAGCTTTTTCCAACACCATAAGCATACCTCTATCCTCAACTTGTTCCCAGAAGTTGCATTAGTTACTAAATTTAAATGAAATGGCGTGGGACTATTGTTCTGTCGCCGAAATAGAGGTTGTGGAAAGACCTTTCAACTAGCAACATACAATAGCCCACGCCAAAAGGTATATCGGCACCTTCCCCCTATAGAGAAAAGGATATAATAATCCCATAGCGTGAGCCGTATTGCAGTTCGTCATAGTTGAATTTTGAAATTTCCACATTTCTATTTCAAGACTTACATTCAATACGCTCATCCATTTGAGTCTTCATTGTAGCCGTTCTTTTCCGTCTACTCCAACTCTGACCGCAAAAGTAAGCAATATTCTTGATACTGCCAAACTTTTAGCCACTTTTTTATCGGAAGAACTTGATTTTTCTGAAAAGGATAAGAAAAAGGCATCGGATGGTACCACTACCGAAAAGATAGCACTTCCACATTCCTATTTCATGACGGTTCCAATGCCCATAAACCTCTAACTTACCTATCCTACAAATATCAAAACCTACCTTGTATGAAATGCCATTCTGTATGTACCAAATGACAAAGAGGAGGCGTCATAAGTCTAAATTATAGTTGGCGCATAACAGTTGGCCTACGCATGCACATCACCTGTTGTGCAAGCGCATATCAGCTGCTATGCAAGCGCACAACAGCTGTTGTGCGACCGGAGATACTAACTAACTCAAAAACATATACTATCTTTTCTAACAACTTATATTATGTTTTCCAACAACATATCAGCAACATTCCAACAAACAAAAAAGGGTGAATCATTTACTTATGACACACCCTCTTTGCTAAATCAGACACACAATTGATCTTATCTTATAATATTATACTCAAACTCATAATCCCCATTCTTCAGCCATTCGGGAACATCTTCCCCATTTTCCATAAGGCCTTATTCCTCCTTTTTTTAGTTCAAATTACAATTGCAAAAATACCTCCCGTCAATATTTATAACCAAAATTCATATACCTACAAGTTTGGAATCTAGCGATAAAAACAAGAGGATTGAGAGGCCGGAATTCTCTGTTTTCTGCTCTATATTAAGAACAAGACCTATAGTTGTATGACTATAAAGTTACAGTTGTACGACTATACATGCTATGGTTGTACAACTGTAGAGTTATGGTTGTACAACTATAGGGGTTATAGTCGTACAACTACAGATTTTCCTCAACGGCATCATCTTGTCAAGAAATCACAAACATCTGATTATCAACAAGTTTCTATTCTTCTTCATATTTACGATATTTTCAAAGAACCCAGAAGCATCTGAAAATATGAGAATTTCAGGCAAGCTAATGTAAAAAAGTTTCATTCTTAACAACGCCACATCACTACATCTTCAGGATATTCTTACAGATTACCCACTTCATTTTCCACCCATCAATGGTTCCCGTCTTCGATGAGAAGTTGCAGCCTATCTGATAAATCTTTCTGCCATCTGCTGCATATTCCCTGGCGTATCCCATATTCTCTATCTGCTTCAGGGCTTCTTCAGCCGAACCATCACGCTTGAATTCGAAGATGTAGATATAGTTCTGGGTCTCAACCACACAATCTACCCTACCTTCGCTTTGCTGCTTTTCTATGAACACCGTGAAACAGCTGATCATTCTCAATACGAGATAAAAGGTATATTGGAAATAACGCTCCTTCTCGCGCTCATCGTCCTTACGACGCTGGTTATAAGGAATGCTGGCAAAGAAGGAAGTCATCAGATTCTCCAACTGATGGCAATCTCCCTTCGACATCACATCTATTACCTGAATAACCCAGGCATCCGTTGACTTCGATGGCTTCAGATAACTGGAAGCTACCAGCGTCAGGAAACCGCTCCTCACTTCATCATTCGGGAAATCCAGGAGATAGGAATCGGTATCCATATTCCAGTCCTTAATGGTAAGATAACCGCTCTGATAAATCATCGGCAACGGTGCTTCCACATCTGCCTTGTAGTCGA
This sequence comes from Segatella copri, assembly GCF_026015465.1. GTDB lineage: Bacteria > Bacteroidota > Bacteroidia > Bacteroidales > Bacteroidaceae > Prevotella > Prevotella copri_E. The sequence goes on along the minus strand of NZ_JAPDUQ010000004.1, from coordinate 4,770 downwards.
TAAAACTACTCGTAGGATAAAACCTGTTCACCATCTCATTGATGTTCTCATCAAAATGAGACAATAGGCGAACAAGATAGGTTGGCGAACCGGTGCGGAACCAATAATCTGCCAGAATCTTCTTGCTCAAAGCATTCAAGATACTGAAAGGATTATAGATATCAAGCATATTAGGACTGAAGTGATAACCATCAAACTTCCTTTTCAGTTTGTATTTCATTCCTTCCTCCGTCGTCTTGTATCTCACGGCCATCGCCTTGATTTGTTCATCAAAGGTAGAATACAATTCCTCTTCCGTAATTCCACAAAGTGCCTCGTAATGCTCATCCATACTGATGTCGTTAGGCTGATTGAAACCACTGAACACGCTTACCTGCGAGAACTTGGTGACACCCGTGAGCAAGACAAACTGTAGATTAGCATCAGCAGCCTTGAAGACACTATAGAAACCTTTCAAGACCTCACGATTCCAATCTTCCAACAACCGTTCTTCACCCTTTATTGATGTTTTGATTTGTGTATCAAGCACATCCAATATTGGCTTATCATACTCATCAATTAAAACCACGGCACGAAGTCCTGTTCTCTCATGAGCAGCTTTCAATACATATTCAAAACGACCTCCTAAGGAATCCCTGAAAGGACTTTTACCATATATCATCTCTTGCGATGCAACAAAGTTTTCTAATATGACCTCAAGTTCTCCAGGATTAGTGAAATTATTACCATTGAAATCGAGATGAAACACAGGATATTGCTTCCACTCCTTCTCCAGCTTGTCGATGGCAAGCCCCTTGAACAGTTCCTTCTTTCCCTCGAAATAGCATTTCAAGGTAGATACGAGCAATGACTTTCCAAATCGTCGTGGACGACTCAGAAAGTATATATTGCCATTTTGCACCAAATCATAAACGAGGCTAGTTTTATCAAGATATACATATCCACCCTCTATGATTTTTTCGAAGTCTTGTATTCCTATAGGATATTTCATATTGCTGCCATTTTAAAATCTTTCGGCAAAGTTACAAAAAATAATGATACAAGCAAAGGAATAGCCCGAAAAAAATAACGAGATTGCAAAATACCATATTTGTGGGATTGCTGACAAGGAAAAAAAATAATACCTTTGCCTTTTGAAAATAATAGTTTAAAATCATGGTAGAAACAATGAATAATATTGGAAATAGACAGCCGAATAGCAATGCTGGCTGCAGTAAGCAAAAAGGAGTGAAGAATAAGCAAACCCGGCAGCTGGTACTATGGATTGGCGCTTTGATAGTAGGCGCCGTCTTGGGGATATTCGGCATCAGCTGGCTGGATGGTCTGATGAACTTCATAGCCACGGTCTATACCCGCTTATTCCAGCTTCTGGCAGTACCAACCATAGCCTTGGCAGTTATCACTACCCTGGCATCCTTGGGCAACCAGGCAGATACCGGTAAGATATTCCGCCACGCCATCACCTACACCCTGCTCACGACGATAGCAGCTGCAGCAGTGGGACTGGTGCTCTACAACATCGTTTCTCCAGGCAATTTACCTACAGCCTTGGTGCAGAGCGGTATGGCAGATGTTCCCCAAAAGCTGGGAGAAACCAGCTATTATGACCATATTCTTGGAGTAATACCCAACAACATCATCAAGCCGTTTGCCGAAGGAAATGTACTCTCTATCCTGATTTTGGCGGCAGCAGCAGGTATTGCTTTAACCAAAATGCCATCAAGCGATAAGAAAGAAGTCGTGATGAAGGGATTGTTTGGATTACAGGATCTGCTTTTCATGCTGATTCATGGATTAATCTGGGCTCTGCCTCTGGGTATCGTTGCCTTTGCAGCACAACTCTCAGCCCAGTTCTCTGCGGGTATCGTGATGGCTTCTCTAGGAAAGTACGTAGCTGTTATCCTGGGAGGTAATGTCATTCAATTCTTTATCATCCTTCCGCTCTTCCTCTTGGCAAGAGGCTTGAACCCTGTGCGTACACTGGGCAAGATGATGCCGGCAGTATTAATGGCTCTGTTTACAAAGAGTTCTGCTGCTACGTTGCCGGTGACGATGCAGACAGCAGAAGACAGACTGGGAGTTTCCAATCAGGTTTCCCGCTTCGTATTGCCTATCTGTACTACCATCAACATGAATGGTTGCGCTGCGTTTATCCTCGTAACATCCTTATTCCTGATGCAGAATGGAGGAATGCCTTTACCTTGGACTACGATGATTCTCTGGCTCTTCATTTCAGTTATCTCAGCAGTGGGTAATGCAGGAGTACCGATGGGATGTTATTTTCTTACCCTATCTCTGATGTCCGGCATCAATGCTCCTATCGGCATCATGGGCATCATCCTGCCAATCTATACCATCATCGACATGATTGAAACGGCAGAAAACGTATGGTCAGATTCCTGTGTCTGTGCCATGGTGGATAGGGATATGAAAAGATTGAAACAATAGTGAGCATGCAAAAATATCACCATGATAGTAGGATAAGGGCAGAAAAACTTTGTGCTTTCAAGATTTATTCGTACTTTTGCAGTCAAAAACAGAAAGGGAGGGATGAATGCTGATGCAGAAATCCCTCTTTAATTATAACAAAAAAGAAGAAAGCCTATGTTCCATATCGCTCAATACTTCCCTATCACAGACCCTACGTTGATATTCTTCGTAGTGCTCCTCATCATCCTCTTTGCCCCTATCATCATGGGTAAACTCCGTATCCCGCACATCATCGGAATGGTGCTGGCAGGTGTGCTCATAGGCAAATACGGACTGAATATCCTGGAGCGCGACTCTTCGTTTGAGCTCTTCGGAAAGGTGGGACTCTATTACATCATGTTCCTCGCCGCACTGGAGATGGATATGGAAGGCATGAAAAAGAACAAGTCGCGACTGCTTATCTATGGCCTGCTCACCTGTTTTATTCCGTTCTTCCTCACCTATGGTATGAGTATCTGGCTGCTCCACTACTCTGCCAAGGCTTCCTTCCTGCTGAGCTGCATCATGGCATCCAATACGCTGATTGCCTATCCTATCGTTTCGAGATACGGACTGCAACAGAAACCGAGCGTTACGCTGAGTGTGGGGTCGAGCATGATTTCGCTGCTCATAGCCCTGATTATGCTTGCCGGACTGGTAGCATCGTTCAGCAAGCATGACGGCGTACTGTTCTGGGTATTCTTCACCCTCAAGTTTGCCGCCTATTGTGGCGTGATGATCATGCTGATTCCCCGACTTACAAGATGGTTTTTGCGAAGATACAGCGATGCGGTGATGCAGTTTATCTTCGTACTTTCGATGCTCTTTATGAGTGCGGCACTTTCGCAGATAGTGGGCATCGAGGGCGTTTTCGGTGCTTTCTTCGCCGGTCTGATATTAAACAGATATATTCCGCATGTTTCGCCACTGATGAACCGCCTCGAGTTTATCGGCAATGCCCTCTTCATTCCTTATTTCCTGATAGGTGTGGGCATGCTGATCAATATCAATCTGCTGTTTCAGGGCAGTCATATTCTATGGGTCGTGTTCTGCATCGCCTTCTTCGGAACCCTGGGCAAAGCCATCGCAGCCTATATCGCCTGTCTGGGTTTCCGATTGCCGCTTTCTTCGGGTCACATGATGTTCGGACTCACTTCGGCTCATGCTGCCGGAAGTATCGCCATGGTGATGGTGGGTATGCATCTGCTCGTAGCACCGGGCACTTACCTCGTCAACGATGATATGCTCAACGGTGTGGTTATGATGATTCTGATTACCTGCATCATCTCATCCATCCTTACCGACCGGTCTTCGCAGAAGATTATCCTGAGAGACAAGGAACTGCCTGATGCGGAAGACGACAAGAAGGTGAGCGATGAGAAGATTCTGGTTCCGGTGAAATATCCAGAATATGCCGACAACCTGATGAGTCTGGCGTTTCTGGTGAGAAACCAGAAACTGAACAGGGGACTCATCTGCCTGAATGTGGTATATGAAGACAAGGACATGCGATACAACCAGGAACAGGGAAGACGGATTCTGGAACATTGCAGTCAGCTGGCTGCAGCCACCGATGTGATGACGCAGACCCAGGTTCGTATTGCAGCCAACATCGCTAACGGCATCAAGCATGCCTTCAACGAGTTCCAATGTTCTGAGATTATCATCGGAATGCACATGCATCCTGAGGTTTCGCCGAAGTTCTGGGGAGAATTCCACCAGAGTCTCTTCAACGGATTGAGCCGACAGATCATCATGGCACGCATCAGACAGCCGTTGAATACATTGAGAAGAATACAGGTAGCCGTACCTTCGAGAGCAGAGTTTGAGCCGGGTTTCTACCGCTGGCTGGAACGCCTTGCCCGACTTGCCGGCAATCTCGACTGCCGCATCCAGTTTCATGGCAGAGAAGAGAGTCTGGCGCTCATCAATGAATATATCAAGAACCGGCATCCGGAAGTGCGTGCCGATTATACCCAGATGATTCACTGGAACGAGTTGCCGCAGCTGGCTTCGCAGATATCTCCAGACCACCTGTTCGTGGTAGTAACCGCCCGTAAGGGAACCGTATCTTACAAGACAGCACTGGAGCGTCTGCCGGAGGAAATAACGAAATACTTCTCAGGTACCAACCTGATGATTATCTTCCCCGACCAGCATGGTGATTCCTACGGCGACCAGCTTACCTTCGCTGAGCCTCAGCATCAGGAAGAGATCAGTGCTTACGAATCATTCCTGCAATGGTTTAAGAAGAAGTTCAGAAAATAACAAATTTGTTTTTATCAAAAAGAGTCTTATTAC
>NZ_JAPDUQ010000003.1:0-541994 GCF_026015465.1 Segatella copri | reverse complement strand
ATTACATAAAATAAGGCTCTTTTTTTCTTTTTATCTCTTAAAATTAGGCATTTCCAAATATTTTGCTTAATTTTGCCTGCAAAATAATTTTGAGTAAGAAAATGATAGATATAAAAGGTATAACCAAGAGCTTCGGCTCCCTGCAGGTGCTTAAGGGCATCGACCTGCATATTGACAAGGGCGAGGTGGTAAGTATCGTCGGTCCTAGTGGTGCCGGTAAGACTACACTTCTCCAGATTATCGGTACCCTCGACAAGCCTGATAGTGGCAGCATCATGGTTGATGGCATCGATGTAAGCAGCCTCAGCACCAAGAAACTGAGCGATTTCCGCAACCAGCATCTCGGTTTCGTCTTCCAGTTCCACCAACTTCTCCCTGAGTTCACCGCCTTGGAGAACATCATGATTCCTGCCTTCATTGCAGGCAAGAGCCGAAAAGAAGCCAAGGAGCGTGCCGAGGAGTTACTGGCGTTCATGGGCTTGAGCGATAGAGCCAGTCACAAGCCTGCCGAGTTATCCGGTGGTGAGAAACAGCGTGTAGCCGTGGCGAGAGCTTTGGTCAATAATCCTGCCGTCATCCTTGCCGATGAGCCATCAGGAAGTCTCGACACCAAGAACAAGGCTGAGCTTCACCAGCTCTTCTTCGACCTCAGAGACAAGTTCGGTCAGACTTTCGTCATCGTAACTCATGATGAGGGCCTTGCTGCCATCACCGACCGCACCATCCATCTCAAGGATGGAATGATTGAGAAGACGGTGGAAGCAGGAGCTGCTGATAGCCAGGAAGAAACTGCAGAAGTTGCAGAAACCCCAACAACAGAAGAAAAAACTGAAGATAATATTATATGAGTAAAAAGATAAAACTCGGCGATTACAATCGCCTTCGCATCGTAAAGAAAGTTGATTTCGGTCTGTATCTCGATGGTGGTGACGAGGGAGAAATCCTCCTTCCATCCCGCTACGTACCTGAAGACGCAGGCATCGGCGACGAGCTGGATGTCTTCATCTATCTCGACCAAGAAGAGCGCCTCATAGCAACCACCGAAACCCCATTGGCTAAGGTGGGCGATTTCGCCTATCTCGAAGTGAAATGGGTCAACGAATACGGAGCCTTCCTGGGCTGGGGCCTGATGAAGGACATCTTCTGCCCATTCCGCGAGCAGAAGAAACGCATGGTGCTCGGCAACTCCTACATCGTGCATATCCACATCGATGAGGAGAGCTACCGCATCGTTGCCTCTGCCAAGATTGAGCGTTATCTCAACGAAGACCATCCTCACTACAAGCATGGTGACGAGGTGGATCTCCTCATCTGGCAGAAGACCGACCTGGGCTTCAAGGTTATCATCGACAACCAGTATCCGGGTCTCCTCTATCAGGACCAGATTTTCCAGTACATCCATACGGGTGACAAGATGAAGGGCTACATCGGAAGAGTCCGTCCTGACGGAAAGATAGATGTCACCCTGCAGAAGACCGGCATCCAGCAGACTGCCGACTTCGCCGAAACCCTCTACCAGTATCTCTTGGACAACGATGGCGAGTGTAACCTTGGCGACAAGAGCGAGGCCGACGACATCTACGAGCGTTTCCACGTGAGCAAGAAGGTTTACAAGCGTGCCGTGGGCGATCTATACAAAAAGCGCCTCATCACCGTAAGCCCGATGAGCATCCGATTGGCGGAATAAAGCAGATTAGATGTATATATAATAAGGTATTTGCATTATTCATACGCATTTGTTGCAAATCAGTGGCAAAAAAAGGTCGTTTTTGTTGCAAATCAGGGGCAACTAGACCAAAGCTTGTTGTAAATCAGGGGCAACTAGGCATCATTTAAAAAGGTGGCGCATCAAAAAAGATGCGTCACCTTTATTTTCTTATACGGTTTACCACCCAAACCAAGGGCAGTCATCGTATGATCCTTGATAATCAATTTACCAGCAAGAAAATCTTGCCATACTTGATGGTATTCGCTTTGCCTTGAAATTGCAATAACAAGGCAATTGGTATCCAAAACAATATTCATAACTATACGTTATGAAATACTATGAAGTTCCGAAATTACACAATCTACAAATTCTGCGTATTATACATTTTTACGTTTATCAAGCAAAAAGCTGATAAACTCATCAGAGATATTAGAGATTTCTCCTTTATCATAGATTGTCAACAAATCAATGATAATGGAATCTCCTTCCTGGTAAAGATTATAAGTGATGACCCTTGCACCACCACTCTTACCTTTACCCTTACTAGCTATTGCCATTCTTACCTTTCTGACACCTTTGCCAAGACTAGTACCTTGAAAAGGATCCTGTTCTAAGCCTGTAAGAAAAGCATCGTAATCATCAAGCATTGAACGATATTTCTTGGAAAGCTTTCTAAGTTGTCGCTCAAATTCTTTTTCCGTATAAATTTTAACCTTCATACTACGCCTCCTCTTCCCGAAGTCTTCTCAACAATTCACGAGCATCCATCGGCTTAGTCCCATTCTTCTTATGGGCTTCCAGTTCATCAAGAGCACGGTTGAGACTTTCTGCCACATAGGCTTCCTGCTCTGCCTGGCTCATATATCTTTCCTGGAAACTGTTTCCAGACTTGGAGATAGAACTTGCTAATTTTTCAGCATAGTCTTTGAGCTTGGCGACAAATTCGTCAAGCGTATATTGACCTGTAGAAGGTACTTGAAACTGAATATTAATCGTTTCCATCTTATTCCTTTCTTTTAAATTAACGCCACAAAATTAACGAAAAGAATTGGAAATGCCAAAGAAAAGAACAACTTTCTTTAGTTTAAGATATGAAAAACATTCAACAACAGTTTTTGAATGTAGCAAACTACATGATGCAAATTAAATATATAATCTGCAAGATGCATCATTTTTTCCTTTTCAACCCAGCCTAATAAAACAAGGGAGCGAACTGCATCGCAACGCAGCCCGCTCCCTTATCTATACTGATGATTGAATTTAATCTACCTTTTCGATAATCTTCATTCCCTCTTCCACTGCCTGCATGTTCAGTGGAATCAAAGCATGATGGCGCTCTGGCAATGACTTGTAAAGCGCCTTGTTCAAACCATCGGTGCTCACAACAGGACAAACCTTCAGCAGACCGCCCAAAACAATCATATTGAACACCTTAGAGTTTTTCATCTCGGCAGCCTTGTCCATCGCATCAATGCGATAAATGGTGATGTCCTTGCGCTGTGGAGGATTCATCACACCATAGCCATCATAAATCAGGATGCCGCCTGGCTTAATCTTCGGCTCAAACTTGTCGAGCGACGGCTGGTTGAGCACGATGGCTACATCATAATGGCTCAGGATAGGCGAAGAGATGCGACTGTCGCTCACAATGACCGTTACATTGGCTGTACCGCCACGCTGCTCTGGTCCGTAAGCAGGCATCCAGGTTACTTCCTTATCCTCCATCAGTCCTGAATAAGCCAGAATCTTTCCCATAGAGAGAACGCCCTGACCGCCAAAACCGGATATAATGATTTCTGTCTTCATTGTTCTATTATTATATTAGAAGAGCAATTCGTTCTTCACTCTTCGTTCTTCACTCTTCACTTACATTCCCGTTGTATCCTTCAGGTCACCCTTAGGATACTGCTTAAACATGTTCTCTTCCATCCACTTGTTAGCCTCAACAGGTGAGAGTTTCCAACCGCTGTTGCAGGTAGAAACAATCTCTACCAGGCTGGAGCCCTTGCCCTGCATGCTTGCCTCGAACGCCTTGCGGATAGCCTTCTTTGCCTTCTTGATGCTTGCCACGGTCTCCACACTCTGGCAGGTTACATAACAAGTACCCTGCAGATGGCTTGCCAACTCGGTAATATTGAGTGGATAACCATGAAGATCAGCCTCTCTACCATAAGGACAGGTAGCAGTCTTCTGACCCAACAGGGTAGTTGGCGCCATCTGTCCGCCGGTCATACCATAGATGGCATTATTGATGAAGATGATGGCGATATGCTCACCACGGTTCAGGGCATGGATGGCTTCGCAGGTACCGATGCACGCCAAATCGCCATCGCCCTGATAAGTGAAGACAAGACGATCAGGCCACAAGCGCTTGATGCCCGTAGCTACAGCAGGTGCACGACCATGAGCAGCCTCCTGCCAGTCAATATCCAAATAGCGATAAGCAAAGACAGCGCAGCCCACCGGACATACGCCTACCGTCTTATCCTCCATGCCCATCTCCTCGATAACCTCGGCAACGAGCTTATGAACTACGCCATGCGAACACCCCGGGCAATAGTGCATCGGGGTATCGTTCATCAGCGTAGGCTTCTTATATACCAGATTCTCTGGTGAAATTATATCATTCATTTTATTTAATTTATAGTTAATAGTTTACAGTTTATAGGGCGTAGCCTCCTATTAACAATAAACTATTAATTGTTAACTATCAATTGTTAACTGTTAACTGTTTTAATGCTTCAACGATTTCCTCCGGCTCCGGTACGATACCGCCCAGACGACCAAAGTGCTCCACAGGAGTCTGACCATTCACAGCCAGTCGCACATCCTGAACCATCTGACCGGCATTGATTTCTACAACCAGAATGCCCTTCTTGGTCTTGGCGAGTTCATGAATCTCCTTTTCAGGGAAAGGCCAGAGGGTGATAGGACGGAACAATCCTACCTTGATGCCCTGCTCACGCGCACTCTCGATGCTCTTCTCGGCAATACGTGCCGCACTACCGAAGGCTACGATAACATAGTCGGCATCATCCATCTGCTCGGTTTCATAACGAACCTCGGTTTCACGGATTTTTCTGTATTTCTCCTGAAGAGCAATATTGCGCTCCTCCATCACCTCAGGCTTGAGTTCCAGAGAGGTCATGATGTTGACTGGACGGTTCTTCGGACGGCCGATGGTAGCCCAAGGACATTCCTTCGCAATCTCCTCCTCAGTACGTCGAGGCTTGACAGGAGGCAGAACCACCTTCTCCATCATCTGACCAATGACACCATCGCTCAGAATCATCGCAGGATTGCGATACTTAAAGGCAAGCGTAAAGGCGAGATCAACGAAATCAGCCATCTCCTGAACAGAAGCAGGAGCCAGCACAATCACATTATAGTCGCCGTTACCACCGCCGCGGGTAGCCTGGAAATAATCACTCTGGGATGGCTGGATGGTACCCAGACCCGGACCGCCACGCTGCACATTGACGATAACGCCCGGAATCTCAGCACCTGCCATGTAAGAGATACCCTCTTGCATCAAAGCAACACCCGGACTTGAAGAAGTGGTAATGACACGCTTACCGGCACCGGCGCCACCATAAACCATGTTGATAGCCGCCACCTCACTCTCAGCCTGCAGAACCACCATACCTGATGTTTCCCATGGCTTGAGCAGAGCCAGCGTCTCTATAATCTCACTTTGAGGTGTGATAGGATAGCCGAAGAAACCATCCGCACCACATCTGATACAGGCATGGGCTATCGCCTCATTGCCTTTCATTAATGTTACGTCTTGATTTGCCATTGTTTAGTCCTCCTTCTTACGATAAACAGTGATACAGCCGTCCGGACACACGATGGCGCACGAAGTGCAACCAACACACGCATCAGGTACAGCTGCCTCTACATAACGGTAACCATGCACATTGACTTTTTTCTCTGCCAATGCGATGACATGCTGAGGACAAGCCTCCACACAGAGCGAGCATCCCTTGCAGCGCCCGGTGTCGACTACAATAGCCCCTTTAATCTTACTCATATTCTAATTTCTTACTAATTATCTTTACCATTGGAGTAAACAAAGCTCCTGCTGTCCACATGTCGGTTGTTATGGATTGTAGTAGTCTTTGCAATAAAAGCTCATGATATCATCCAGCATCTCCTTGGCTGCCACGGCAGGACTCTCGGGATCAAGAGCTATCGCCTCCATATAGCAGTCGAGGGCACGCTTAAAGTCACCCTGCTTGCGCCAGGCGTTACCTTGCTGATAATATTCTTCTGCTGTCATTTACTCTTTTCTTTTTAAGTTTTGCTCTGCGAAATTACTAATTTTCGGCTAAGAAAAAGAATATAAGCCTAAGATTTAAACTATATTAATGTAGTTTTTCACAAAAATGCGCACACAATAATTCAGTGTGCAATTTTTATGAAAGATGTGCATTATTTCTACTAAAATATTCTATAAAAACACTATTCGTCATTTACCGCAGTTTTTTACGGTAAATGACGAACAGTACGATTCCCCTCAACAGAAGGTAGAGAATGAAGGCCAACCACAAGGCATGATTGCCCAGAAAAGGATGCAAGCCGAAGAACAGACCGAAGAACGAAGCCGAGGCTACGGCAGTAGAACAGAGCATCGACTTAGACTGGGTGATGCCTACAAAGATGCCATCGAAGACGAATGCCGACATGCCAGACAGCGGAATCAGCACAGCCCACCAGAAATACTCGCCCGATGCAGCTATCACCTGCTTATCGCTCGTGAGCAAAGAGAGGAAATTCTCGCCACCCACTATATATAATAAGGTGAAACCTACAGCCACGACAGTTCCAAAACCCATCGTTCTTTTAACCACCTCGCGGAATGCCCCCATGTTTCGGGCTCCGTAATACTTGCCGCTCAACGCCTCTGCCGCATAAGCAAAACCATCCATAAAATAAGAGAAGATGGTAAAGAGCGTCATCAGCAGCGTATTCACTGCCAGCACGATGGTACTCTCCCTGGAACCTGCCGCCGTAAAGAAGAGGTTGACCGCCACCAGACAGAGGGTGCGGAGAAAGATATCCTTATTGAGCGAGAAAAACTGCTTCAGCGGTTCGGCAGCAAAGAGATACCGGCGATAGTCATACTTGCTTAACCGGCGATAACAGATACGATAGAACAGACATGCCATCAGGAATCCCCACCATTGGGCTATGACCGTTCCGAGCGCCACGCCTTCTATCGTCATCCCGCAGACAAAGACCAGCAGCAGGGAGGCTATGATGTTAACCACATTCTGTGTCAGAGATACCATCATCGGAATGCGCGTGTTCTGCATACCGATAAACCAGCCGGTAAATCCGTAGAGTCCGAGCACTGCCGGGGCTCCCCAGATACAGACATAACAGTATCTCCGTGCCAGTTCCACGACATCCGCTTCCGGCGACATCGCCCAGAGTCCGCAACCTATCAGCCATTTCTGGAGAACGAAGAACAGCACACCTATCCCCACACCGATACTCAGAGAGCGCACCAGGAGCCTCAGTACCTCAGCCAAATCTCTCCTTCCCAAAGCCTGCGAAGTCATTCCGCTAGTTCCCATTCTCAGGAATCCGAAAAGCCAGTAGATGACATTGAACAGCATCGACCCCACGGCAATGGCTCCGATGTAAGCCGCATCGCCGATATGCCCGACAATGGCGACATCAACCAAACCCAAAAGCGGTACCGTGATATTGGATATTATCGACGGCACCGCTAATTGTAATATTCGTTTATTCATAATTAAAAATCAATAATCAATAATTAAGAATGTACTTTCCGAAACGGCGTATGCCTAACTATCAATTATAAACTATTAACTATAAACTAAATTCTAAATTTCGCAGCCTGCTCCTCAATATAGGCAGCATCGCTGAAATAGTCGATACGCATAGCCTTGCGAACCTCATCCATAGTCTGGGCTGCAAACTCGCGGGCATCCTCGCTACCCTTCTTCAGGATATTGAATACCTCAGGAATATCTTGCTCAAACTCATGACGGCGGGCACGGATTGGGTCGAGCATCTTGTTGATGACGCTGTTCAGGAACTTCTTGCAGGTACCGTCACCGATACCACCCTTCACATACTGCTCCTTCAACTCATCCAAAGTCTTGAACTCAGGCCAGAACTCAGCAAAGTCCTCTGGTGTAGAGAATGCCTCAAGATAAGTGAACACGGCATTACCCTCCAGATGTCCCGGCTCTTCCATGCTCATACGTGGCTCACCGTTAGACATCTTCTTCACCTTCTTCCAAACGGTCTTCTCATCGTCGCTCATGTAGATGCAGTTGCCGAGACTCTTACTCATCTTCTCCTTACCGTCAGTTCCTGGAAGACGACGGCAGCAGGCAATCTCTGGAAGCAGAATCTCCGGCTCTACCAATACAGGTGCATAAGTCTGGTTGAAACGGCGAACCAACTCGCGGGTTACCTCCAGCATAGGCTCCTGGTCCTCACCGGCAGGCACGGTTGTAGCCTTGAAAGCGGTGATGTCGGCAGCCTGACTCACAGGATAGCAGAAGAAACCGAGCGGAATGTTTGCCTCGAAGTTACGCATCTTGATCTCAGTCTTCACGGTTGGGTTACGCTGAACACGAGATACGCTGATGAGGTTCATCAGATAGGTAGTCAACTCAGCCAACTCCGGAATCATACTCTGGATATAGAGTGTACACTTCTGTGGGTCGAGGCCCGCAGAGAGATAGTCAAGAGCCACCTCTGTAATGTTCTGTCGAATCTTCTCAGGATTGTCGGCATTATCAGTCAAAGCCTGAACATCAGCCATGAAAACGAACATTCTGTCGAAGTCGCCAGCGTTCTGAAGTTGTACTCGGCGCTGCAGAGAGCCGATGTAATGACCCAGGTGAAGTTTACCTGTAGGACGGTCGCCCGTCAATATAATCTTTCCCATTTTCTTGCAATTTATTATTATTTTTGTGCAAAGGTACAACAAAATATTGAGAAACTGCAAGAAATGGTGAAAAAATAACAAAATGAGCGGGAGAAGGAAGGGATATCTGAAAGAAAAGCGGGGCACCCCTTGAGGATGCCCCGCCACCAATTAAAATAATTGATTGTCGCATTATAAACTTACCGTACTACTTAGCGATCATGATCGTTACACGGTTCTCTGCGTTTTCCGCAAAAGGCTGCACACGTGCACCCTTAGATTCTTCTGTAATGCGCTCAGAAGGTATATTATATTTCTTTGTCAGCATCCAAACCACAGCTGCTGCTCGCTTGGCAGCGATGCGGTCGTTGATGACGTCATTGCCTGTACCCTTGTCAGCATAACCGGTTACTACAACCTTTGCCTCTGTGTTCTTGTTCAGGAAGTCAACCACCTCACGGATCTTAGCATCCTCAGCAGGAGCAATCTTGCAAGAATTGATGGTGAAGAAGATGTCACGGCGAATCTCCTCTACCTTCTTCTCTACAGGAGCCGGCTTAGGCTCTGGCTTAGGAGCTACATATTCCTGCTTAGGAGCTGGTGCCGGAGCAGGTTCCTCTACTGGCTTAGCCTTCTTGGTATAGCTCTTGCCCAGGTTGATGCGTACACCTGCCAGTGCATTGAAGTACCAGTCAGGGTTATCTGCCTTCTTAGAGTTGTACTTGTCAGAAATCATGTTGGCATTGCCTTCGAGCATGATGCTCACAGCCTTGCTTACCTTGAATTCCAGGTCGATACCGGCTCTGCCGTAAGGGCGAACCTTCTTTCCCTGCCAGAGATATTCCAGCAGATAGTTGCTCTGATTCTTGATGTTGGCAGCCAGGTCGTTTACCTCCTGGTTAGCTCCTGCCCAGTTGATACCACCACCTACGAAGGCAGTAGCGCTGAACACGCGGTTCGGGTTCCAGCCACAGAAGAGGTTAGAGAGGTTGAACATAAAGTCCACACCCGGAGCTACATATTTCCATTTGTAGCTGGCGGTATACGGAGTACCGTCCTTGGTAGCCTTGTATCCGTTCCATCCGCCCTTGCTCCAGATACCGTTTATCTGACCACGGAGTCCGAAAACAGGAGAGAACTGGTAGCCGATGGCACCCTGGAAGTTAGGAGAAAGCAAGTCTGAGAAACTTGCCTCACCTACAGTATATTGCCCACCAGCCTGAACATCCAGAAACCAGTGACGCTTAAACTGATATTCGTTTCCATCCTTGTCTGTGTAGGATGCTTGCGCCATAGCGGCTGTAGAGCCGATGGCTAACATGGCCGTTGCCATAAATAATTTCATTGGTTTCATAACTTTCTACATTAAATTTTATTTCTTTACGAATTTCTTTCCATTCACAATGTAGATACCAGAACGATTCATCTGCTTTACCTTACGTCCCTGGACATCATAGATTACATTGTTCTTCTCAGTAGAATTCACAACATGTCCGATACCAGTAGCCTTATCATTGTCTACTTCAATTGTAATCGTCATTCTTGGGTTTGTATGACAGTCACTGGCTTGGGTTGTGGTCTTGTCCTCAAGGAACTTTCCAAAGTTTGTATCTCCGAAGGTTCCCTGCAAAATTACGATAGCGTAACTATTGGCTTTCAATTCACCTTCTCTAATAGGAGTATCAAAAACTAACAGCAATGTCGGCGTTGCCGGATCTTCTGGATCTACATAGCTTTCAAAGTGTCCTGTACGAATCGTCTTGTTGTTGTCGTAAACTGCAAGTCTCACTTCTCTATCAGGATTAGCAACCAAGCCATCAAAGTATCCAATGTTTTTAATCATAAATCCATTCAATGCAACATCCTTGACAAAACCTGATATATCAGGCAACATCTGGTATATTGAATAATCTGATTTAAGATTTGGATCTTCAGGAGAGCCGCCCTTTCCTATCGTAAAGCTTTCCTTGATAGCTTGTGTCTTTACTTCCTTATTATTCTTTTCATAATGGAAGGTTCCTTCTGGGATTACCAGCTGATAGCTAGCCTTTGCCAGGTCAGTCAACGCAAAAGTAAACTGATTGTCTTTTCCTGTTACCGGAGTAAAGGTAACATCTTTCACGCGCTCCCCCTTCTCATTAGCAATATAGGCATCAGCATCACTCATTACTGTAACATGAGTCAACCCATCGAAAGAAAGAGTCAGGAAATCGGCATTGCTTCCTACTATTGCAGGTGTCAACTTGTAAGCTGTCTCTACGGTCTTGATAGCAGCAGCCGGTTTTTCAACCTCAACGAATGCGAAGGCACTGGTCAGACTGCTTTGCCAATATGGAGCAGCGACAGCTGCTTCTGTCTGATATTTCTTGTCTGCATGATTGCACAAAGCATAAGCAACGCTAGAGTTTCCCGTTACAGATGGATAAGATCCCTTGAATGAGAAAGTACCCAATGCTTTGTCTGCATCAAAGACATCACCCGTTTCGAGTTGTACAGCAGAGCCATCCAGTTTGGCAATTCTAAGTTTGCTTACTTCTGCACCTGCATCAGCTGTCACTCCATTGACATTCAGCATATTGTCATCAGCATCACCCAAGGTGAAGACTCCACTATTATCTAACGCCTCAAAAGCACAAGCTTCATCAATATTGTCTACCAATAGAACCTGCTTTTCTTTTACAGCAAGATACAATGATTTACCATCCTTATTTACACTGGCTATCTTATACCACTTCTTGTTCTCAGGAAGAAGAACATCCGTTTCATTATAATAAGCATCAATAGCAGCCTTGAATTCTGCATCTGTTGATGCTTCATTCTTTACAACATTGTCCAATGCTACGTAAGCCGCGCTTGTGACCTTAGGATAACCCACCGATTTGTTTTGCAACAGTTCTTGGGCTTTCAGGTAAGCCGCAGAACCGACAACAACATATTCTACATCAAAAGCCTTATTGTAGCGTTCCCATTCGGCATCGCCCTTCTTGTCGTTGCAAACTACATTAGCAGGAACAATAAGTTTATAAGTACCCTTCTTTGAGATAGCACCTGCAGCGCCCTGTATTTCAAAATTAACTTTCGTATCAGATGCCTTGACAGCCTTTGCTATCAGATAGTCGTTACCATCTTTCAGTAATTTCACGCTGGCAGCCTCATCTACATATCCAACCTTCTCTCCGAAGTCTACGGCAATAGTAAGAGGTAAAGTTTCAACGGTTCCCGCTGCAGGAGTAATCGAAACAGGACTAAAAGGAGCCTTGATGACAAAAGAGAATTTCATTTCCTTGTTCTCAAAGCCTTCCTTATCAACAAAACTCTTTGCAGGAACCGTAAGTGTATATGTACCATTCTTTGCTATCTGGCTAGCAGCAGATAAGGTCACCACATTGTCTTTTACAGTAGCAGAAAGCGTTTCGCTGCTCGTTCCATCAGAGAGTGTGATTTTGGATGCATCTTTAACCAGCATGTTGCGGTCGAATGTAAGATGCATGTTTTCAAAGTACTCTAAAACACTGCCATTCTCCAAATCACCTGTAGCTATCAGAATGGTAGACGGCATGGTATAGAGTACCGTAATCTTTTTCAATTGAGCATTCGAAAAACTGTTTTTGTATATTAAGTCATGGATATCCTGCTTTTTATCATTAATCCATGTCTTGTATCCATCTTCCTGACTTCCTAATTCATCGTCTGTCACTCGGAGATCACCTACACTACTATCATCAGAGAAAGATACTCTGTCAAGACGTCCGATAACAGGTGCATGCACTTTCATCAAAGCCTGCTGACTGACTTTGAGATAATAGGTGACTTCATGAGTATAGGGATTAGTAAAATTCAAGATGGATGTACCCAATCCCTGATTACCCCACTCAAAATCAATAGTAATGTCGCCATTAGAGAAAACATTATCAGTAACGGGAACTTCATTACTATTACCTTCAGGTGGAGTTATGGAAGGAGTAAGGCTGAGTGGCTGACTGAAATCAAATACAGCAGTGCGCTGTATCTGAGCCCAACAGGGTGCAGACATACAAGCCAGTAATATGACAAACAATGATTTTTTCATAATAGGTAAGTTTAAATGTTTTATTAGCGCATGTTCAAATCTATTTCGTCAGTAGCCGTCTTTACACACAGTTTCCAAGTGCCGTCTACTTTCACCGGATTGAACATATAAGCTGTCTTTGCCGGTTCAGCGGTTCCAGCCTGTTTTGCCGTTGCAAAGGTAACATCATATTTCACATCATTGCAGCCTTGCAACTGGAATGAGTAATATACGCGTGTATAATCCAATACAGGGAACATCTTAAACTTGTTAAGATATCTTTGTCTTGTTTCTTCTGTGAGAGGTTTCACTTCTTGCGTAGAATCGGTATATTCATGCAAATTGGCAAGCACTGCGTTATAATCCTTTGCCTTGAGTTGCGCCATGGCATCATCACAAAGTTTCAACATAGCAGCCGTATCTTCTTCTGTCAATTCGCTTCTGAATTCATCAACCTGCTGTTCGCGACTTTTCTTTTTATCACCGCATGAGCATAATGAGAAGACCAATATAGCCAAGAGAGAATATAATATAGTTTTTTTCATACCCGTCACATTTTTAAATAAAAAGAGGGTGCGCCGCTCTTTTAGGCGCACCCTCTAATTAGAGCTTAATTATTAATTTCCTTTTCAATAAATGTCTTAATCACCGATTGTACCGTTGATTGTGAACTCAACCTCAGTAGTAAACTCACCCCACTCGTAAGCGATAGTGATAGGAACTCTTACCTTGAAGGTCTCTACGTTACCACCATTGTTGTAGTACCAGATAGTACCGAACTTAGCCTTATTAGCCTCCATGAAGGTTGTCAAAGCTGCATTCTGACTTGCAGAGTTGTAAGAAGTCAAATCGTTGGTGTAAGTTACCTGACCCTTAGTCTTAGGATCTGCAGCATTACCACTTACATTACCGCATTTGAGTTCAACCTGGTTACTAATCTGATCCATTGTAGTCCAGCTACCACCGCCAAGAGTTGTCTTAACCTTAGCAGGTGTAGTATCGATAGTGATAGACTTCACATTGTAGTAACCCCAGAACCAGAGGTGGTCACCCCACATATTACTCTGGTTAGCGACACAACCTGCCTCAGAAACTGTAGCAGTATTCCAACCACGCCAGTCGTACAACTTGAAGAGATCAAGAGCGTAAATAACGTTACCATTGGTATTTGCATCGATACGTGGCTCTGTAGCAACATCAATCAAGTTGATTGGACGCTCCCAAGATGTCAGGAAGATACCATCCTTAACAAACTCAGCTACACCACAAGTATTCTCAGTTACAACACCTACCCAAGAGCGGAGCTCCTTCTGGATATTAGCATTCGCAGGCTCATAACCAATCGCATTCAATACAGCCTTTGTTGTTGCATTCTTTTCCAATGTAATCTCACTAGTAGTAGCATTCAATGTAGCAATTTTAACATAAGAAGTACCCTTTACTGCATAGAGATTAACATTATTGAATGCACCTTCTGCGTAGTCAATAGCACAACCCTCAAGAGTTTCCTGCAACTTAGCCTTACTGAATACGTGAGAGTCGCCAGTGATATACTTGCAGAACAACTTGTTCCACTTGGTATCAGTAGCACTGCTCTGTGGAGTGATTGTATAACCACCAACTACAACAGGCTCAGGAACGAAGTAATACTTGTGAGGACCTACTAACTTAGCAACATTACCCTTCAAAGTAGAAGTAACCTTACGACCGATAGCATTGATATCGCCACCATTTGTAGGCTCCTTAACATCGAAGATAACAGCTTCCTTACCATTTTCAGAACCATCAAGTCCCTTCCAGTACTCAGGAATCAACTCACCGAATGTCTGGTTCTTATTGGCACGTGACAAGTTGTAAGTCAACTTAACATAGATGTAAGGATACTTAGCCTTTGCATTACCAATGTAACGTACATAGCGAGTTACAGTAACAGGATTAACCTGATCATGAGTCAACTTCTCAAGATCTGCAGCAGTTAAGTGCCACTTGAAGGCATGGTTAGTTGTACCCTCTGTATTACCGAAGTACTCGATATTACCAAGATCATCAGCAGCGTTGTATGTACCACCCTTCTCAGGAGCAGCCTTGAACATCTTCAGATCCAAAGTAGTATTACCAGCAGCATCAGTACCGTATGTGCCCTTTTGATCAATAGTATACTGCTCATCGAAGTCCTTCTTTGTCATATTCTCAAGACCCTCTGTCAATACAGTTGCAGAGAACTGAGCCCATGTAGTCTTCAAATCATCAATACCATTGCAGAGATCGAACTTAGCATCCTTTGTCAACAAATCAATTGCCTTATTAGGAGCAACCTCTGGGTTCTGGCGTGTAATGTGAATCAAGATGTAACCATCCAAAACCACCTTATCACCACGCTTAACGAGTACCTGAACTAATGGCTCACGGTCGATAGAAGTAGCAGACTCAGAAGTTGGATTACCCTCTGCATCAACATTCCATGCACGGAGAATACCAGCGTCTTTGTTAACCCACTTAGCATAACGGCTATCAATTGTAGCGTTACCGTCTACCTTGTACTCAACGAGGTTAAACTGATAAGTCAAGCCCCAATCCTTACCTTCTTCTAATGACATCTCCTTCAGGTTAACACCAAGCTTATTAGGAGTACCAGGAGTAAACTGCTTAACATCCTCTACCATCATATGGAGTCCGAGGTAGCTTGCAATATCAATACCCTCAGCGCTGTTATAGTAAAGTTCAAGAGCTGCACCATCTGGATCTTTCAAAGCCTCCTGAGGTGAGTCATAAACGTGAACCTTCTTGGTAACATCATCAGCAGTTGTGCCGAAGTACTTATCTACAGGAACACCTGTTTCATCACCCATACGGGTATTAGGCAAACCTGCTCCAGCATAATGAGGTTTCAATCTCCAGTACAATGCCTCGAGGTAAGCCTTCTGTGGCTGAATCAAAGCATAATCAGAAGTAACCTTGCCTTCAGCTACTGAACTTGCAGCAGTCTTAGCCTGCAAAGCAATCGTATTAGCTGTTTCATTCTTATCTTTAACAGTTGGGAATGGTTCCAACTTTTCAGGATGCTGAATCTTCAAACCTGCTGTA
The DNA here is from genome assembly GCF_026015465.1 of Segatella copri. Lineage (GTDB taxonomy): Bacteria > Bacteroidota > Bacteroidia > Bacteroidales > Bacteroidaceae > Prevotella > Prevotella copri_E. Next base: position 526,241 of record NZ_JAPDUQ010000003.1, on the reverse strand, counting down.
ACAATACCATTAGAAGTATTGAAGAGAGCCTTACCTGCATCGTTCAACTCTGGAGAAGTAATATTTCCAAGCACTGAAGCTGTAGCACGAGTATGATAATTCAAGATTGTTGGCTCAAGGAGATTGAAGCCCGTAATATCCTCGTATGCCATATCAGCATTTGATGGATTCATGTGATACTTAACACCCCAAGCAGGACCATAATTGTACAAAGTTTCAGCAGCAGGAGCAACGGCTAATGAATTGTTCAATCTGTCTGGCAAATAGTTATCAAGACCTGTGATTGTCTTATGGGTGGTACCATCTGTAGTAGTCAAACGGCTAACACCAGTCAAATTTTCCTTATGCTCTAAGTATTCACCATGCAAGTAGTCATAAGTCAAAGTCTCAATACCATCCAAGTAGAGATTTGGCATGAATACCAAGCCTGTCAAATCACCAGTAAGTGAAATAACGACCTTTTCACCAGAAATACCCTTAACACCTGTGAGGATCAAGTTTTGCTTATCCAGAGAAGCGGTGATAGAGTTTGGAGTTTCCTGAACGAACTTAACATTGCTCTGCTTTACCTTCTCGCCATTTTTATAAATGTCGAAGTAACCTGTCTCAGCGTTAGGAACGTAGTACTCATAAGAAGCAGCAGTTGCATCAGAACCAGCAGCTCCAGCTGGACCCTGAGGACCCTGAGGACCCTGAGGACCCTGAGGCCCCTGAGCACCAGTGTCGCCCTTTTCGCCAATAGCCTTGTAATCCGTCTTTTCGCCATCCTTCATCCAGAAGCCATCGTCACTGATAGTCCAAGCAGTACCAGGAGTACCATCAACACCATTAGTACCATTCTTAATGTTGAAAGACTGACCGTTGCTCAATGTTACAGTAACACCGTCAGTAGCTTCTGAAACAGTCTTGATGACACCACCACCCTTGATCAGATCCTCGATCTGCTTGATAGCAGTAGCATTAGCATCAATTTGCTTTTGCAAATTGCTAATGTCGTCATCGTAATCCTTACAAGAAGTAAAGGTACTTACAGATGCAACTGTTAATGCACCCATAAGCAGCGCGCTTAAATACTTTCTTTTCATACGGTAAATATTTATAAAGTTATACGTTTTTCCTAGCCTTTCGGCAGGAAGTTATTAATTAATTCTCTATATCGAATCAAGAGTCCCGTTTGATGAAAAGAGTCTGCACTCTTAGAAAAGTTCTTCGTTCTCTTTCAAAGGTCCTCTTAGAAAAGTTATTTTTTATCGTTCTTAAATATTGTGGCTTTTTATGACCACTCAGTTCTTATCGTCTTTGAAATATCTCCAGCCTGGAGATATTTCAAAGACGATAAGAACTGAGTGGTCATAAAAAACCACACGATATATAAGAACAATAAAATTCTAATTTCCGCAACACTATAATTTAATATTTTTTATAAGCACCTGAGCAACAAAAAGTTGCTCAGGATTTTGCCATGTCAGAAATTTCACTTATCTTAGTGTTGCAAAATAAAAACAAACAAAATTCTGAATGACATGGCAAAAGTACAAATAAAATCTGAGAAACTCACTCCTTTTGGAGGAATTTTTTCTATTATGGAGCAATTTGATTCTCTTTTAGCTCAAACAATAGATTCTACCTTGGGATTGAGATGCACATTGTTTGGTTATCAATATAGCGAGATTCTACGTTCTCTGATGTGCGTATATCTTTGTGGTGGCTCATGTATTGAGGATGTTACAACTCACCTGATGAAACATTTATCTCTTCATCCAACTCTTCGCACTTGCAGCGCAGACACCATATTACGTGCTATCGAAGAACTGACCTTTAAGAGCATCACCTATAAGTCTGCTTCTGGCAAATCCTATGATTTCAATACTGCAGACAAGATGAACTGCTTACTGGTCAATGCCCTGCTTGCTACTGGTCAATTGAAATCCGGTCAAGAGTATGATTTTGACTTTGACCATCAGTTCATTGAAACAGAGAAGTATGATGCAAAACCAACCTACAAGAAGTTCTTGGGCTATAGTCCAGGTGTAGCTGTCATTAACGACATGATTGTTGGTATTGAAAATAGAGACGGCAACACAAACGTGCGCTTCAACCAAAAAGAAACTTTGGAAAGAATCTTCAAGCGATTGGAGGCTTCGGAAATATATATTTCTCGTGCCCGCATGGATTGCGGCTCATGTTCGGAGGAAATCGTAGATATGGTAGAGGCTCATTGCAGGTATTTTTATATTCGTGCCAACAGATGCTCTTCTTTCTACGATTCCATGTTTGCCTTAACTGGATGGAAAACTGTTGAAATCAACGGTATTGAGTTTGAGTTGAATTCTATCCTTGTTGAGAAATGGAAAGGAAAACCGTATCGTCTTGTCATACAGAGACAAAGGCGAATAGATGGAGACCTTGACATTTGGGAAGGCGAATATACCTACAGATGTATACTGACTAACGATTACAAGTCGAGTGCAAGAGACATCGTGGAATTCTACAATCTTCGTGGTGGCAAGGAACGCATCTTCGATGACATGAACAATGACTTTGGCTGGAATCGATTGCCAAAATCGTTCATGGCACAGAATACTGTATTCCTGCTTATGACAGCTCTCATCAGAAACTTCTACAAAGCTATTATGCAGAGATTGAAAACCCATGAATTTGGATTGCGTGCCACCAGCAGAATCAAGACCTTTGTTTTCAAGTTCATCTCTGTTCCTGCGAAATGGATTAAGACATCACGTAGGCATGTATTGAACATTTACTCAGACAACAATGCTTATGCCAACCTGTTCAAGACAGACTTTGGTTAAAGACCATGCTTTTCTGGTTAAACCAGCGTATTACCTCAAGTCGCTTTATGGGGTAAGGGGATTTTGTGTCTGCGACATTTCTGTTATGCAAGAAATATGTACAATAAAATGAATTTTGTCGTTTTACAAGCAAAATCCCACTAAACCCTATAGGTTGCGGATTTGAGGAAAATAACTGTTCTAGGAGAACCTTTGAAAGAGAACGAAGAACTTTTCTAAGAGTGCAGACTCTTTTCATCAAACGGGACTCTTGATTCGATATAGAGAATTAATTAATAACTTCCTGCCGAAAGGCTAGGAAAAACGTATAACTTTATAAATATTTACCGTATGAAAAGAAAGTATTTAAGCGCGCTGCTTATGGGTGCATTAACAGTTGCATCTGTAAGTACCTTTACTTCTTGTAAGGATTACGATGACGACATTAGCAATTTGCAAAGACAGATTGACGATTTGTCAAAGACTCTCAGCGAGTTGCAGACAAAGATTAATGATGGTAGCATCTTGAAAAGCGTAGAGTCCGACGGTAATGGTGGTATCATTGTCACTGTTACAAAAAACGGCACGGACACTTCTTACAACATCAAACAGGGCGTGCAAGGCGCTGCTGGCCAGGACGGTGACGTTTGGAAGATTGGTGAAAATGGTTATTGGTACAAGAACGACACCAAGACTGAGTACTATGCACTTGGAACCAAGGGTGACCAGGGTGACCAGGGCGAGGCTGGTACTGCTGGCAAAGACGGCAAGTACTACGTTCCTAATCCTGACACTGGCACATTCTGGGTATATGGTGACGGTGACAAGGCTGCTTACGACTCTAAGATTGTCTATACAGCAACTAACGCGGATGTCATCACTGCAGTTTGGGACAACGATAACTTGACTTTGACAAACGTAGCAGGTGCTCCGGGCAAGAAGGTCGTTGTTAGCCTCTCAAGCGCATTGAAGAGTCTCGTATTCGATCCTGACTTCTATTATGCAGGTATCGAAGCATTCGACTTCGCTACTTACAAGTACAACCCTGCAACTGTCAAGGCTGTTGACGCTGATGGCGACTACTCTGAGGATGCTCCTACAGTAGCTGGCGATGCGTTCACATACGCTCCTGACTTGGCTGCTACCTATTTCTTGAACCCATCAAATGCCAAGATGTCTAACGATGCTGCTAAGTATAGCTTCATCGCATATAACAAGGATTATGTGTCAAGGGCTGCCGCTGATTACGGTTCTACTTTCAAGGTGGAGAGCGCAGACTTGACAACAAAGGGTAAGGTTACTGTACACGCTAAGTATAATGGTAATGCCATCAAGGATCTTGCAAATAGTGAAAAGGTTACTGTTCTTGCATTGCAATATACTTCTGGCGACTCAGTTGTTACTTCTGACTTCGCAGCTATCAAGGCTAGCACTTACAGCAAGTTGGTTTTGAATAATCCAACATTGCAGCATGTTGATGCTATTCCTTCACACCTCTATCAGACAGCAAAGAATGCTATCAATAACGAAGCACAGATCCATGTAGCTTGGAATAGCAAGGGTATCGACCTCCGTGAGTATGTCAACACTGACCGCACATACGACAAGGACGAGAATCCTACTTGTAAGGCTTGGGATAAGAATGCAGCCGAAGGCCTCGTAGAGAAGTCTGGTTTCAAGTACTCTTTCGAGTTGGTTGGTTACAAGTCTGGTGCTAACGAGACATCACAGAGTGCTCACGCTGCAATCGCATCTAATGGTTATACACTCCGCCCACAGATGACAGCTGGTGGTAAGCAGCAGGCTTACGGTGCAGCTCAGAATGAGGCTACTATCGGTCGTGAGCCATTGGTACGTGTTATCTTGAAGGATACTGTCAACAACAAGATTGCTGCTGTTGGTTACATCAAGGTTGTCATCGACAAGACTGTAGCTGAGAATAAGGCTGAGGAAGTTGACTTGGTAACAGTTAACAAGCCATACACAATCGCTTGTGGTGATAATAATATCGATCTCCAGAAGGTAACATGGGCACAGGTTGAGGAGCAGCTCTATGCTAAGCTCAACATGTCTAAGGAAGCTTTCGAGGATGCTTACGAGCTTGACGGTGGTACTGCAGATGCTAACCAGTTCGAGAAGGCTACAACCGATGCTGAGGCATTGGCAGCAGACAAGAAGATTGGTACTGTATCTCAGACAACAGCTGACGTAGCGGGTAAGCAGACTGAGGTTATCGCTTGGTCTATCAAGAACCAGGCTGCTTACGCTGCATTCAAGGCTGGTAAGACAACTTTGTCAACATACGTTCGTTATGCTTTGAAGGCTGGTAAGACTGCTGCCAACAAGTACGTTTACGTGAAGTTGACTTGGACTCCATCTGCTATCAACTTGAAGCCATCTACAACATTCGGCAACGAGAACAAGATTAAGAGCTACTGGTATGCAGCAAATAGCTCTGTAGCTGGTACAGGTTATGACGATGTTCACGGTAACGTTGAGGTTGTAGGTACAGAAGGTGCAGACGACGAGTACGTATTCGATTTGAAGAATGCTCTCGTAGGCAACAAGCTTTCAGTTAATCCTCTTACTGCTCCATACGCTGACTTGAACCAGGAGTTGAAGTTGACATTCGGCTTCGTAACAGGTAAGGGTCTCTTCGCTAGCGAAGATGGCACGAAGGTTTACGCCGAGAAGGAGTTGACTAATGTAGTTGCAAGCTTGGATCCTGTTAACGGCATCGTAACATACGCAGGCAACGAGACAGCAAAGAAGTTGTTGAACGCTTACGGTCACAAGGATTTGAAGAATACCGTTACAGCTATCGTTGCAGTGAAGGCTACTATCTGTGATAACATTGATGTTCCTGTTGCTTCTAATGAGTTTAATGTTAAGTTCCTCCGTCCTATCAACGTAGAGGAGGCTACAGCTAGCTTCGAGGATGCAGAAACTGCAGGTTCTACAGCTGATATCAAGTTGACATTCACGGACTGGCGTGATCACAACTTCACTGATACTAAGGTTACTAAGGGTCTGAATTACTTCGAGTACTATGGCGTACAGAAAATCGCTGTTGACATTGATAATGCAACAACAGACCTTAACGGTAACAGTAGCCAGAAGTTGAAGGATCTTACAGACAAGGTTAAGTTCACATTCTCTGCTCCTACTGCTATCTCTGCAAACAACTATGGTAATTTGAAGTACGAGAACAATGGTTTGACAGTTGGTCAGTTCCACGTTTACTTCCCAGCTACGATCACTTACGATTGGGGTACAATCAAGACAACTATCACTGCTACTGTAGGTAAGACACAGAGCAATGCTAAGCGTCACTAATTCGCAAAGCTTAAGGCTATAACATAATTATAGGCAGGCATGATTAGCATGCCTGCCTATTTTCATTATCACCATGATGAAGAAAGTTAATATAATATTAGGTATCTTATTCTTGGCTATCGCCTCAGTGACACTCAGTGGCTGTGGTGAGAAGAAAAAGAACAGCCCCTTGACAGGTTTTGAGCAGGCTATCACCAACGCTGATTCCGTAGAAGTAACCCACTTGGTCAACCAGTTCTTTGAATACGCCGAGAATGGCAACTATGATGCAGCCGCTGGTATGCTGTTCAAGGACAATGTGGACTCCGTATACAACGAGCCGCAGCCCCTTGACAACAAGGCTATGACAGATTTGAAGAACATGCTTTCTTCCCTGCCCATCCAAAGCCACAAGATAGATTACATCAAGTTCAAGGAAGCATACGCCAACGAGGTAAAGTGTACAGCCATCATCATGCCGGCACACGACAATGTGCCAGAGATCAAGACCGTCTTTTACTTCAAGCCTATTGACTATCTTGGCAAGTGGAAACTTTGTATGATTGATTCTCATAACGGCGACCGACCTGTTGTCGATCATGCCAAGAAAGACTCAATGCAGAGGGAATATGAGACAGAGATGAGGGAGAAGAACCTCGAGAAGCTCAAGAAGTAAATGAAAAAGCTTTTCTTTCTCTTATGGATGACGGGAATTGGCTGTCTGACGATGGCAAAGAATCCTGTGGGCAAGATTGAGTTCGAGAAGACTTCCTTTCATTTCGGAACCTTCGAGAAGCGTATCGTCAGAACTTGTGTCTTTGTCTTCAAAAACACGGGAAGCGCTCCTGTCGTCATCAATCAGGTCAATACCACTTGCAACTGTACTTCCGTCCGCTTTGCCCAAATCCCCATATTGCCTAATAAAAAAGGTTATATCACCGTCATATACGATGGCAAGTATTACAACAAGGGGCATTTTAGAAAAAGCATCGACGTTTGGTCGAATGCAGAGAATGGTATGGTGCGATTGTTTATCTCTGGTACAACAAAGTAAGCGTTATTATTGAATCATTTTTTTCAAAAAACATTTAAAAATGATGATAGCAAAAATTAAGTATGTCTTGTTTGCTTCAGCCTTGATGGCTGGCACAGCAACAAGTATGGCTCAAGCCACCTATACAGACAAAGATGGCAATGAGTATCAATTCAAGAAGCACTTCTACCTCGATATTCAGGGTGGTGGACAGTATACACTGGGCGAGGCAAAGTTCAAGGACTTACTCTCTCCTAATATTCAGGGAGCTATTGGCTATCAATTCTCTCCAGTTTTCGGACTCCGTGCTCAGATGAACGGACTCTGGAGCAAGGGCGGCTGGGCTGGTTTCCGCTCCAAAGTGGGAGAAAAGCCTTACAACGCCAAATATAAGTTTAAATATCTAGCTCCGGGTGTGGACTTCATGTTCAACCTCTCTAACCTCTTCTGTGGTTGGAACCCGAACCGTGTGTTCAATATAAGTGCTTTCGCTGGCGGTGGTATCAACTGGGCAGGAGCTAACCAGGAAGTAAACGACATCGCTGCCACGCTTGAGAACCTCAACGACTACAACCTGGAGTATCTCTGGCAGGGAAAGAAGGTTCGCCCTTACGGCAGAGCCGGTATCGACCTGGAATTCAAGGTAAGCAAGGCTGTGAGCATCATGCTCGAAGGCAATGCCAACATGATTTCAGACAAGTACAACTCTAAGAAGGCAGATAACCCTGACTGGTACTTCAATGCACTGGCAGGTGTACGCATCAACCTGGGCAAGAGCTATACCAAGAAGGCTAAGCCGGTAGAGGAACCTGCTCCGGCACCAGCTCCTAAGCAGGAATATGTAGCTCCTAAGCCAGAGCCTAAGCCGGCTCCTGTAGAGAAGAAGGTAGAGGAGATTCGCCGTGACATCTTCTTCACCATCAATTCTTGCAAGATTGCTCCTGCTGAGGATGCTAAGATCCGTGAGGTGGTTGACTTCCTGAACAAGAACACAGAGGCAAAGGTTGTAGTAACCGGTTATGCTGACAAGGGTACAGGCAATGACGTCATCAACGACCGCATCGCTGCCAAGCGAGCAGCAGCTGTGGTTTGGATGCTGACAAAGAAATATAATATACCTTCTGAGCGCATTACAGAAGAATCTAAGGGTGCACGTGTGCAGCCTTTTGCGGAAAACGCAGAGAACCGTGTAACGATCATGATCGCTAAGTAGTACGGTAAGTTTATAATGCGACAATCAATTATTTTAATTGGTGGCGGGGCATCCTCAAGGGTGCCCCGTTTTTCGTTCAGCTATCCCTTCCTTCTCCCGCTCATTTTGTTATTTTTTCACCATTTCTTGCAGTTTCTCAATATTTTGTTGTACCTTTGCAACGTATTAAAAAATAAGCGATTATGGAACGAGCTAAAAGAATACCTTACGGAGTGTCTGACTTCATCGACATCATTGAGAGAAATCAATATTATGTCGATAAGACCATGTATATACCTAAGTTAGAGGATGAGCCTGATGCCTTGTTCTTTATTCGCCCTCGCCGTTTTGGCAAGAGCTTGTTTATCAGTATGCTGAGGGCTTATTATGACATCAAACGTAAAGATAAGTTTGATAAGTTGTTTGGCAACCTTTGGATAGGTTCGCATCCTACAGAAAATCAGGGAAAGTATCAAGTCTTGTTTCTTGATTTCTCCAAGATAGGAGGTTCGATAGACCAATTGGAAGAAAACTTCAATGCCTATTGCAATGAATGTATTGATAGCTTTATCGAAACTTATCAGGAGTATTATCCCGAACGAGTAGTGGAAAATGTGTTGAATGCAAAAACTGCTGCCAGAAAGTTGAATGCCATTGGGATTGCTGCAGAGAAAAAGAATCTTCCACTTTATCTTATAGTAGATGAGTATGACAACTTTACCAATGTTGTGCTCAATGAGCAGGGGGAGGAAGTGTATACGGCTCTTACCCATGCCAGTGGTTTTTATCGGGAGATTTTCAAGGTGTTTAAGGGAATGTTCTCTAAAATCTTTATGACAGGCGTAAGTCCTGTTACACTGGATGATTTGACTAGTGGATTCAACATCGGATGGCATATCTCTACCAAGCCTGCCTTTAATCAAATGCTTGGTTTCTCTACCGAAGATGTAAGAGATCTCTTCACTTATTATAAGGAGAATGGGGAAATTCGACCGGATAGTAATGTGGAGGCTATCATAGAAGAGATGAAACCATGGTATGACAACTATTGTTTCTCTAAGAGTGCGTTGAAGACTCAGAGTAAGGTTTTCAACAGCGATATGGTGTTCTATTATTTGCGAAATTATCGTGAGACAGGTGAAGGTCCAGAGAATATGATGGATCCTAATACCAAGACAGACTATGGCAAGATGAAAAAATTGCTGCAGCTTGATAAACTGGATGGCGACCGTAAGGGTGTGCTGCGTACCATCATCGAGAATGGAGAAATAATAGGTAATATTGAGGAAAGTTTTCCTGCCAAATTGTTGGTAAAGCCACGGATGTTTATCAGTCTTCTGTTCTATTATGGAATGTTAACAATAAAGGGAACACGCGGAGACCAGCTGGTGCTTGGCATTCCAAATAACAATGTTCGCAAGCAATACTATACCTATCTGCTGGAGCAATATGACGAAGTCTGTGCGGTAGACGAAATGAGTCTTAAGTCTTTGTTTACCGATATGGCTTTTGATGGTCAATGGAAACCTGCGCTGGAGTTTATGGCACAGGCTTATGCCAAGGTCTCTTCCGTTAGAGATAGCATAGAGGGTGAACGTAATCTGCAAGGTTTCTTTATGGCATATTTGAATCTGAACAGTTACTATTATACGATGCCCGAATTGGAATTGAATCATGGATATTGTGACTTTTTCCTGTTGCCAGACTTGACTCATTACGATACCAAGCACAGCTATATTATCGAACTGAAGATGCTGTCAAAGAAAAATTTTGGAGCTATGGCTGATAATGGCAGACAAACCAAGGCGGAAGAGCAATGGGAGCAAGCTGTGGAACAAATAAACCGATATGCCGATGCTCCAAGAGTAGAAGCCTTGCGTCAAGGTACCAAACTCCATAAGATAATTATGCAGTTTGAGGGGTATCAGTTGAGGAAGATAGATGAAATTGATTAAAGAAGATAAGCATTTTGTCTCTTAAACTCTGGGTTTTGGTTAATTTTACATCTTTTTTTCCTCATTCTCATTATTTTGTTGTACCTTTGCAACGTATTAAAAAATAAGCGCTTATGGCTATAAAACAATATCCTTTGGGAATACAGACCTTTGAGCGTATCCGTAAGGAGGACAAGCTCTATATAGATAAGACGGAATATATCTACCGCATGACCCATTCTGATGGTACATATTTCTTCGTGGGGAGACCACGCCGTTTTGGAAAGTCGCTCCTTGTTTCGACCATGCAAAGTTATTTTGAAGGTAAGAAAGACTTGTTTAAAGGACTTGCCATGGAACAGCTTGAAAAAGAATGGATAGAATATCCTGTAATCCATCTGGATATGAGTGGAGGAAAGTATATGTCTGAAGATCAGCTACAACGATATCTGATAGATTTGGTGGAAGAACAGGAACGGAAATTTAACTTTCATAATGAGAAGATAGATATAAATCTTCGCTTGAAAGACCTCATTATGTCTTTATATCAGACTACAGGCAAGAAGGTGGTAGTGCTGATTGACGAGTATGATGCCCCTTTGCTGGACGTGGCTCACGAAAAAGAGGAGTTGGTTAAGCTTCGCAACATCATGCGTAATTTCTTCAGCCCGCTGAAGGCGCGTGAAGCCTATCTTCGTTTTGTCTTTTTTACGGGTATTACTAAGTTTTCGCAAGTGAGTATATTCAGTGAATTGAATAACGTCACCAATGTATCCATGTATGATGAATATGCTGGTATGTTGGGGATTACCAAGGAAGAACTTAGCGGGCAATTATCAGAAGATATAGAAGTGCTGGCTACAAAAATGCATCTTACCAAGGAGCAGACCTTAGATAAGTTGACTGAGAATTATGATGGATATCATTTTTCAGCTTATTCACCTGATGTCTTCAACCCTTACAGCCTGTTCAATTGCTTCGCTCAGGGTAAGTTGGGTTCTTATTGGTTTGCCTCTGGTACGCCAACCTATCTTATCAATATGATGCGTAAATATCATGTGCTTCCTACAAGCATTACGCGTGTTGAGGCTGACGAGAGTGAATTTGATGCACCTACAGAGGATATGACTACAATGATGCCGCTGCTTTACCAGAGTGGTTATTTGACCATCAAGGATTATAACAGAGATTACAACTATTATACGCTTGATATTCCTAACAAGGAGGTGAAGATAGGGTTGACCAAGGCTTTGATTCCGTCTTATGTTACTGGTAATACGCTTGCTACTACCAATACGGCTCGTCGCATAGCACAGGCTTTGGATAAGCAAGACATGGATGGAGCTTTGCATCTGCTACAGGATTTTCTGGGTACTGTGCCTTATTGCAATGTCACCAATCATGAGGGGCATTATCAGCAGATGCTTTTCATCATCTTCTCGCTCCTCACCGATTATCTGGTAGATGTAGAGGTGCATACTCCAAAGGGAAGGGTAGATGTCGTTTTGTTGACTGGAACAGATTTATACATCATAGAACTGAAACTTGATAAGAGTGCTCAGGCTGCAATGCAGCAAATCAATCTCAAAAACTATCGCCAGCGTTTCGCTCTCTGCAACAAACCTATAACGAAAGTTGGTATCAACTTCGACTCTTCAAAGGGAAACATAGAGGATTGGGTGATAGAGTAGTAGCTGCGTTGGCCATCGCAAGTACTTGCGAAGAACAATGAAGCCTGTTTCGAAGGGCATCGAAACAGGCTTCATTTTTTATTCTAGAATTCTGCGTTCTTTGGTGTACGTGGGAATGGAATCACGTCGCGGATATTCTGCATACCGGTTACGAAGAGAATCAGACGCTCGAAACCGAGACCGAAACCTGCGTGTGGGCATGAACCGTACTTACGGGTATCGAGATACCAGTTCATATCCTTCATAGGGATGTTGCGAGCCTCAATCTCACCCATCAGCTTGTCATAACTCTCCTCACGGACAGAACCACCGATAATCTCACCAATCTGTGGGAACAGTACGTCGGTACCCTGAACGGTCTGACCGCTCTTGCCACCGAAACCACTCTCCTCCTCGTCTATCTTCATATAGAATGCCTTGATAGCCTTAGGATAGTTGGTCATGATAACCGGGCGCTTGAAGTGCTCCTCTACGAGGAAACGCTCATGCTCTGAAGCCAGGTCATCACCCCACTCGCATGGGAACTCAAACTTCTTGCCGTTGGCAATAGCCTCCTGAAGGATGCGGATACCCTCGGTATATGGAAGATGAACGAAGTCGGAATTCAATACGCCTTCCAGACGGGCAATCAGACCCTTGTCAATCATCTTGTTCAAGAAAGCAAGATCGTCCTTGCAATGCTCCAGTGCCCAACGGATACAATACTTGATGAAGTCTTCCTCCAACTCCATCAAACCGTCCATATCCAGGAAAGCAACCTCTGGCTCTACCATCCAGAACTCAGCCAGGTGGCGAGGAGTATTACTGTTCTCTGCACGGAAGGTTGGACCGAAGGTATAGATGGCGCCGAGTGCTGTAGCACCGAGCTCACCCTCCAACTGACCGGAAACGGTCAATGAAGTCTGCTTGCCGAAGAAATCATCAGAATAGTCAATCTTGCCATCCTCGGTTTTCTTCAGGTTGTAGAGGTTCTTGGTAGTTACCTGGAACATCTGACCAGCACCCTCGCAGTCGCTGGCTGTGATGAGCGGAGTATTGAAATAGAAATATCCATGCTCATGGAAGTAAGTGTGGATAGCCATTGCCATGTTATGGCGGATACGCATCACGGCACCAAAGGTATTGGTACGGAGACGGAGGTGAGCATACTGACGCATGTATTCGAAGCTCTGTCCCTTCTTCTGCATAGGATAGTCGCTGCCGCAGAGACCGTAAATCTCGATGCTCTCGCACTGGATCTCAACACTCTGTCCGGCACCCTGGCTTTCTACCAGCGTACCTACAGCGCTGATACAAGCACCAGTCGTAATCTGACGGAGCTGATTTTCATCGACCTTTGATGGGTCGACTACTATCTGAATATTATTAATAGTAGAACCATCGTTAAGAGCGATAAAATCGACTGCTTTGCTACTACGATGGGTACGAACCCATCCCTTGACATTCACGATTGAGCCGTAGGCTGTACTCTTGAGCAAGTCTACAACTTTAGTTCTTTTTACTTTTTCCATTGTTAATATTAATGTTTCTTATTCAAAAGCACCCATGCGGAGCATGTCTACCTCCTTCTCAGTAAGGAAGCGCCAGTCACCGCGACGGAGATTTTTCTTAGTCAAACCTGCGAACTGTACACGGTCGAGCTTGGTAACACGATAGCCGAGGCTCTCGAAGATACGACGCACGATACGGTTCTTGCCACTATGAATCTCGATGCCAACCTGTGCCTTGTCGCGATCATCAGCATACTCTACAGCATCTGCCTTGATCTCACCATCTTCCAAGGTGATACCCTCACGGATCTGATCCATATCGTGAGCTGTCAGGTTCTTATCGAGGTGAACGTGATAAACCTTCTTCTTCAGGAACTTAGGGTGAGTAAGCTTAGAAGCCAGGTCACCATCGTTGGTCAAGAGAAGTACACCTGTTGTATTACGGTCGAGACGGCCTACAGGATAGATACGCTCAGGACAAACATCCTTTACGAGGTCCATCACAGTCTTGCGCTGCTGAGGATCATCGCTGGTTGTAACATAATCCTTTGGCTTGTTGAGCAATACGTATACCTTCTTCTCCAAAGATACAGGAGCGTCGTGGAACTTCACCTCATCGGTACGAAGAATCTTGGTACCCAACTCGGTAACTACCTCACCATTGACAGTTACCAGACCTGCCTGGATGAACTCATCAGCCTCACGGCGAGAGCAAACACCAGCATTGGCGAGGAACTTGTTCAAGCGCAATGGCTCTGTTGGGTCGATGTTCTCCTCCTTATATTCGATACGCTTCTTCATGCTATACTTAGCATTTGGATCGTAACCAGGAGTGTGCTGACGGAAACCGCCACCACGGTTGTTGCCATAGCCACCACCCTGTGGACGGCCATAACCGCCACGGTTGTTGCCATAACCACCCTGCTGAGGACGACCATAGCCGCCACCACGGTTGTTGCCATAGCCGCCACCCTGTGGACGACCATACCCACCACGGTTGTTGCCATAACCACCCTGCTGAGAACGAGACTGGTAGCCGCCCTGCTGGCGTGGCTGGTAGCCACCCTGCTGACGAGGCTGATAACCACCCTGCTCATCATTATTGTTGTAACGAGGACGATAGCCACCCTGCTGAGGACGAGACTGATAGCCTCCCTGCTGACGTGGCTGGTAGCCACCACGGTTGCTGTTACCATAACCACCACGGCTCTGATAGCTGCTGCGCTGTGGACGCTCGCTGCTGCCTGTACTCTGCAAGCCAGCACCGAAACCTTCAGGACGGAAACCGCCTTCGCTGTTACTGCTACTTCTGTCGCTGCTGTATGCGCGATGTGAATTGATACGAGGACGCTGTGTGCGACCTACTGGTCGATAACTCTTCTGATAACCACCTGCTGGGTTGTAGCCCTCACGGGTTCTCTCATTCTCAGAAGACTGATCTTGAGGTTTGTTTTCAAATTCTGAATCCATTTTCTTAAAATACTTAATAGCCTCACGGCTGGGTTAATAAATCTAATTTTTACTTTTTTATATATGTACTAAAACTACAAAATTCCTTTGTGTATATTAGATACCTGTATAATTGCTTGGTGTGATTGCCATCAGTTCTGCCTTAACACTATCACTCACATTCAATCCCTGGATAAACTCATGAATAGTTTCCTCAGTCATGTGCTGGTTGGTACGTGTCAACGCCTTCAATGCCTCGTAAGGATGTGGATATGCCTCACGGCGAAGGATAGTCTGGATAGCCTCAGCTACAACTGCCCATGTATTATTCAAATCTTCCTGCAGTTTCTCCTCGTGAAGAATCAGTTTACGCAAGCCCTTCAATGTACTCTGGATAGCAATGACGCTATGACCGAGAGGCACACCGATGTTACGGAGTACGGTACTGTCAGTAAGGTCGCGCTGCAAGCGGCTAACCGGAAGTTTCTGTGCCAGGAACTGAAGAATGGCATTGGCTATGCCCAGGTTACCTTCACTGTTCTCATAATCGATAGGGTTCACCTTGTGAGGCATCGCACTTGAGCCTACCTCACCTGCCTTGATCTTCTGCTTGAAGTAATCCATAGAGATATACATCCAGAAGTCACGGTCTAAGTCGATGATTATGGTGTTGATACGACGGATGGCGTCAAAGATAGCGCCAAGGTAGTCATAGTTACTGATCTGTGTGGTATACTGCTCGCGCTCCAAACCGAGTTTTTCGCTGACAAACTTGTTACCGAATGCTTTCCAGTCATACTGTGGATAAGCTACATGGTGAGCATTATAGTTACCGGTAGCACCACCGAACTTAGCTGTAATCTTGCAAGCCTTGAGCGAATTGAGCTGCTCGGTAAGACGGTAAACATAAACCATGATTTCCTTGCCCAGACGGGTAGGTGAAGCAGGCTGTCCGTGAGTCTTAGCCAGCATAGGCACATCCTTCCACTCATCAGCATAAGTCTGAAGTTGGGCTATCAGCTCTTCTACCTGTGGATTGAAGCACTCTTCCAAAGCTTCTTTTACAGAGAGAGGCACACTTGTGTTGTTGATATCCTGGGATGTCAAACCAAAATGGATAAACTCCTTGTAAGCATCCAAGCCACCGATTTTATCAAATTCTTCCTTGATAAAATACTCTACAGCCTTTACATCGTGATTGGTAATCTTCTCGATGTCTTTTACGCGCTGTGCTTCATTCTCGTCAAAATTACGATAAATGTCACGCAGACGTTCGAACAGCGACTTGTCGAAAGAAGCAAGCTGTGGCAAAGGTAACTCGCATAGAGTAATGAAGTATTCAATCTCTACGCGTACACGATAACGAATGAGAGCATACTCTGAAAAGTAGTTAGCGAGCTGCTCTGTTTTTCCCCTATAACGACCATCAATTGGTGATATGGCAGTCAATAAATCTAAATTCATAACAATACGTATTATATATAGGGTGCAAAATTAATGAATTATCGTGAGAAAACAGAGAAAATAGTGATAAAATAATTTAAAAGCATAAAAAAAAGGTCTCTCAACATTGTTGAAAGACCTTCACCATTGTGGGCGTTGACGGATTCGAACCGCCGACCCTCTGCTTGTAAGGCAGATGCTCTAAACCAGCTGAGCTAAACGCCCTTAAAAAAGTCCCTGCAACCACAAAAGTGAATCACAGGGAACACCCCCGTGGGCGCTGACGGATTCGAACCGCCGACCCTCTGCTTGTAAGGCAGATGCTCTAAACCAGCTGAGCTAAGCGCCCTTACTTTTCGTAAGCGGTTGCAAAGGTACGACTATTTTTTGGTTCCACCAAATTTTTCAGCAACTTTTTTCGTTTTTTCTTCAAAAAAGTGCATTTTCTGGTGTTTCTCCTCAATTTTCAGGGTAAAAACGGTCAGTTTTTGCATTTCAATTGCCAAAAACAGCCAACCAAGAGAAAGTACTTACGATGGGACTGCAAAACCTCTTTCAACCCCAAAAGGTACTTATTGAGAAAGAAAAGTTCTTTTTAAGAAATTCAAAGAAACAAAAAAGGCATTCTTCACGAGGAAGAATGCCCTATTCTATTTTTATACCTTATATTATATATACTGTATAATTACTCACCAACCTGAACAGTTGCACGACGGTTGTAAGAAGCAGGAGTCAAATCCTTAACACCACCGTTAGCCTTAACTACGATGTTCTCCTTAGCGACACCCAACTTAACGAGCTCATCAGCTACCTTCTCAGCACGAGCCTTAGAAATCTTCTGGTTAACAGCTGCAGAACCAGTAGCGCTGTCAGCATAACCGTTAACTACCAACTTAGCGTTGTTGTCCTTAGCATACTGAGCGAGAGCCTGTACGTTTACGAGATCCTTCTTAGAAGCAACCTTAGACTTGCCGATGTTGAAGAATACAGAAACTGGAGTAGCAACATACTCCTTAACTGCCTTTTCCTCTACAGGCTTCTGGTTGTTCAAGAGATTCTTCAAACGGTCGTTCTCTGCATTAGCATCGTTCAACTTAGCATTGAGAGCGTCGAGTTCTGACTGATGAAGAGCGTTGATAGCATCAACATCTGGAACCTTGTTCCAAGTAGCCTTACCCAAGTTGTATGTAACACCGACCTCAACATTCAAAGAGCGGTCGTGTCTTGCAATCACCTTGTCGATAGAGCGAGATGTGCTAGGCTTAGCACCTGCCAATACACCTGTGTAACCATCATAGTCGTTAGCACCTAATGCATAGTTTACATCGAGGTTGACAGCCCACTTCTTATTGATCTTGAACTCGTTCAAGATACCAACACCAACTACAGGAGCATAGCAGTTAGCGCTCATGTTACGGTTAATACCAAAACCTGCGTAAGGGATGCAATCCCAAACACGAGCCTCGTTGTAACCACACAACATATTGCTAACATTGAACAAAACCTGCTCATTCAAAGTCCAATACTTATTTGCATTTGTTGACTTATCCTCAGAAACTACTGTACGACCCCAAGCGCCATTGAACTTGGTACGGAGACCGAGACCTGGTGTAAACCACTTACCTACAGCAACAGAGAAACCGAGATTGTTTCTGAAACCCTTGAGTGGGCTCTTAGAGAAACCATTGCCCTCTTCCTGGTTGCCCCAGAATGCAGAACCAGCAACGTTTGCCTGAACAAACCAATTGCTCCAGAAAGAATTTGTTGCAACGCTATACTTCTCAGTAGTTGCTGCATCCTGAGCCATACTGCCCATTGTTACGCTAGCCAATGCTAGCACTGCTAATAACTTTTTCATAACTTTATAATTTAAAAATCAATTTATATATATATACCTTCTGAATGACGGAGCAAAGATAATACTATTTTTTGAAATAACCTTCATTTTCTAAAAAAAATAGCATTTTTCGTTAACTTTTTAAAGAAAAACGGGATTTTTCCCTGCTTTTAACCTAAAAGATGCTCAATTTCCTGCTGACGGAGGATACAAAGTACCGACTTTCCATCGGGCGTATAATTGACATTCTGGCAGGCAAAAAGATCATTCACCAGCCCCTCCATCTCTTCATTACTCAATATCTGCCCCTGAGGTATTGCAGCCTGGCGAGCCAGACTCAAAGCCAAAGTCTGATTGATTTCATCAATGGCTGATACGCCCTTTTCTACTGCAGAAGAAACCATGTCCTGTACCAGTTTAAGAGGATTCAATCCTTCAAGTCCGCCAGGAACTGAATTTACGGCATAGCTTCCGCCTCCAAGATCTTCCAGTTCAAAGCCCATCGATTCCATTTCAGGCAGGATCTTTTCAAAGATTACCTTCTCTGACATCGGGAACTGCACAACCTCAGGAAAGAGGACTTTCTGTGAATGAAAGGTCCGGTCAGCCAACTGGCGCAAATACTGTTCGAACAAGACACGCACATGGGCACGATGCTGGTCGATAATCATCAATCCCGATTTTACCGCAGTCATGATATACTTACCTTTATACTGATAATGGGCTGGCGATTTCTCTGCAATGATACTGTCTGGCGTATTATCCTGACTAGAATCATCGGAAAACACCATGGTCTGTTCCATCCCCTGCACATCATCCTGATCTTTGAGTCCTTCATAAAGCTGTTCCCATTTTTCATCCACCTGAGGTTTCGACTTAGGAACAGAGAAACTGGCTCCCATAGGGACTGCTCCCGTGGAAGAGGAAGACTTGAACGGATTATAACCAGGATTCAAACTGATCTTCGGTGCCGCAGCAGCCGTACTCATCTCTGGATTATAAACAGGGATGTCCGGTTTATCCTCGGTATCGAAATCAATGGTAGGTACATCATTGAACATACCGATGGACTCCTTGACCGAAGCCGAGAGGATTTGCCAGATAGCCTGCTCATTCTCGAATTTGATTTCAGTCTTCGTAGGATGGATATTCACATCAATATCCTTCGGATCTACATCAAAATACAGAAAGTAAGGCACCTGTTCACCCTGAGGAACCAGACGGTCATAAGCAGCCATCACAGCCTTATTGAAATAAGGATGTTTCATGTATCTCCCGTTGACAAAGAAGAACTGATGCACACCTTTCTTTCTGGCAGATTCCGGTTTGCCCACAAATCCAGACACCTTACACATAGTGGTTTCTACATTTACCGGCAGGAGTTCCTGATTGAAACGCTTGCCGAAGACATCGAGAATGCGCTGACGCAAATTAGCGGCACGCAAATTGAATACTTCGGTACCATTGCTATGTAAAGTAAAGGTGATTTGAGGATTTACCAATGCAATCCGCTCGAAAGCCGTCAGAATATTGTTCAACTCTGTAGAATTGGACTTCAGGAACTTTCTTCGCGCGGGTACGTTATAAAAGATATTGCTGACAGAGAAGATGCTTCCCACAGCACAGGAGCATGGCTCCTGTTTCTCATATCGGGAACCAGAAATCTGTATCAGGGTTCCTATCTCGTCGGTAGCCTGTCGTGACTTCAGTTCTACCTGAGCCACAGCAGCTATAGACGCCAAAGCTTCGCCACGGAAGCCCATGGTGCGAAGTGCAAACAAATCATCAGCCTTACGGATTTTGGAAGTAGAATGACGTTCGAAAGCCAAACGAGCATCTGTTTCAGACATACCTTTTCCATCATCTATCACCTGGATGTTGGTACGGCCAGCATCGGTAACTGTGACATGGATATTCCTGGCACCCGCATCGACTGCATTTTCGACCAGCTCCTTGATAACTGAAGCCGGACGCTGTATAACCTCACCTGCTGCTATCTGATTGGCAACAGAATCGGGTAAAAGTTGAATAATATCACTCATCTCTAAATGTTAATCATATAAGAAAATGATGCTTCATTATAATCAGTCAGTCAGTTTCTGAAGTGGAGCTTCATGACGCTTAATGTTCTTGAGTTCGGAGCCCTTGGATTTACCACGCCATACAAAGATATCATTCTTATCTTTAGGACGCAAGTCCTCGAACCAGGCAAAATTGTTAAGTTTATATTTTGCCGGCGGAATCTGCGTCATAGGATACATGGTAGATGTAAACTTATTGGTCCAGATTTTCTCCATCTTCCTGCCCGGTCCCATATACATACGCATGGTATCGGTCTCCAGATAATTCAAGCCAATGAGCGAACTGTCCTTATCATCCGTCATATAATAGATGGTCTGCACATTACCGATAGACTCTCCTTGTTTAATCTCACCTTTTTCAAAGTAAGATTTCATCTCAGAAGAACTGATCTGATTGAAATGAACACTATCCGGCATCTGCTCTACAGACAGCGCCTGTCCGATGACATGGGCAAAACGAACGGTAGAGTCGTTCATGAAGACCAGAATCTTCTCGCCCAGCAACTGACGGTTTCCATTCCAGACGATAGGATCCTTATACATGGTCATGCAGGAATCCTGAGAATTGAAAACCAGGGAATCGCAGATGGCCTGCATATCCAGACGATAGGCACGGACCTTAGGATAAGCATGCACCTTACGGTATACCGAATCGGTATTGATATGGAAGGTATTGATACGCATGGTATCAGAATGAACCCAAAGGGTATCTTTCTGCGAATAGTCGATCGCTACAGGATTGCGGGTGGCAAAGCCATTACCGGTTTTCTCGTTGTAACGCAGATAATTGCAAGTCAGGGAATTTTTATTTTTCTTGTCTACATAAACCACATTGCCATATCCGGTACTCTCTCCATCCTTTACATAATAGAGCGTATCACCCGTAAGTGTCTTGTCTTTATCCATAACCGTAGAACGGCCGTAAAGCTGTGCTCTATCGGTCTTGGTATCATAATATCCGTCTTCTGTCTTGACAACACTTGCACCGGAAACAATCTTAGAAGGTCCTACCATGTGAGCCTTTGACTTACGGACATCGTAATACAAAGTATCGGTGGTAACAACATCCTTGCCGCTGCGCAACTTGACATTATAGACAAACTTAGCCTCACGCGTTTCGGTATGATACTCACCCCAATCGGCAACCAGCTTATCCTTACCATCAATCAGCGTTCCGCCGTCAAAGAAGTTTGCCATATTATACAAGCGGTCGAAATCCAAGCTATCAGTACGCAAAGTCTGCCGACGATGATGCAAGACCACATTCTTGCGTGCTCTCATCATCTGCATCTGCCCATCATACTCTGCTCTATCACAAGTGAGTGACAAGGTGTCTCCCTGCCGGTAATGAACATGTCCGAAAGCTTTCACGGAATTAGAAGCCTGATAGAAATACGCGCTGTCACAGGTAAGATGACTGCCCTGATGCAAGAAAGAGACCTTACCTTTTAATATTTGGGCATCAGGATTATTACCGAACATATCATAGTACAATTCATCTGCATGCAAAAGATATACGCGGTCACCATGAGGGCGTTTTCTGGCATGCTTCTTTGGAGCCTGCATGGCTTGCATCAGACAAAACCCAAACAGGCATAGAACCATAACCGATATGATTCTATGCCCTCTGATATGATTATTTAATCTTTTATTTATCATTTAATCCAACCTTGATATTCAAACTTACAATCCTTATAGCGATCGTTCATACGAACATAAGTCTGCTTGATTTTATTGACTACCCAATCGTGCAAGGTCTGGGCACGCTCCTTAGCCAACACTACATCCTTCATCACCTGAAAATCTTCGGTAATAGTAGCTCTATGTCCGTCAACACGGCTTACCAGTTTTACCAAAGCACAAGTGGTTTTACCCTTGGAATTCACCATCGTGAAAGGTGCAGAAACCTCACCTACCTTCATTGTATCTACCGTACGGGCAACCTCGGTAGGCAGATCCTTCATCTGGAAGCGAGAAGTTCTTGACTGGTCAGGAGTAACATTGGCCATCAAACCCTTGTTGTTGCGGGTATCCTTATCATCAGACAATGCTTCAACAGCCTGCTCAAAGGTAAACTTAGCGGCACGGATATCATTACCGATAGAATCCAGACGGCCGATAGACTTATCAATAGCATCCTGAGAAACCTGAGGCTTAAGCAGGATATGGCGACACTTAATCTTATCACCACGCTTATCAATCAACTGGATGATATGATAACCAAACTCAGACTCAACAATCTTTGAGATTTTCTTAGGATCGGTAAGATTGAATGCTACATTTGCAAACGCAGGATCCAACATACCTCTACCGATATAATCCATCTCGCCACCCATACGGGCTGAACCCGGATCCTCAGAATAAAGACGAGCCAAAGTAGCAAAAGAAGTCTCACCCTTATTCACACGGTCAGTAAACTCACGCAACTGATTTTTCACACGGTTAATCTCCTCAAGAGGAATGCGTGGCTGCATGGTAAGAATCTCAACCTCTACCTCTGTAGGAACAAAAGGGATACTGTCGGCAGGTAAATCCTTAAAGTATTTACGTACCTGAGCTGGAGACACCTTGATATCCTTCACCAGTTCCTGCTTCATCTTCTGAATCAGCTGTTGGTTTTTGAAATCATCATGCATCTGCTGGCGCATCTGGGTGATACTTTGCTTGCGATACTCCTCCAGTTTTTCACGAGAACCAATCATGGAAACCCAACTGTTGATCTGTTCGTCGATACCATTCATGACTTCTGACTCAGATACTTCGATACTATCGATAGCTGCCTGATGGAGAAACAGTTTCTGAACGGCAATCTGCTCAGGAATAGAACAGTCTGGGTCACCAGTATATTTAATACCTTCAGCCTCAGCCTGCAAACGGGTTACCTCGACGTCTGACTTCAGGATAGCCTCATCGCCGACAACCCAAATTACCTCATCAACCACACTACCCTCATTGATTTTCTGAGAATCAGCAGCAGCTTGTTGCTTGATATTTGCAGAATCAGCCTCATGAGCCAAAGCACTACGGCTTGCTCTAGTTGCACTAGCACTTATTCCTACTATCATCAGCAGGGCTATAAATGCCATTGTCATTTTATATCCAGTATTCATGTATTGTTTCTATAATATATTAATGTATATTGAGAGTGGTCAACATGCTATGGAAAACCACCACTTTATATTTCTTCTTCAATTGTGCGACCCATTGTTTCTCTAACGAGTCTTGATAGTCAGCAAGTACCACATCCGGGTATTCACCATTCCGGGGCAGATTAACCTTCATCTTCTTCAGGCGCTTCATTTCCCATTTGTATTTTTTCTTATTCTTGGCATAGAAGGCAGCCAGACCTTTTTTATCAGCAGCAGCCTTATCCCAAATATTACGCTGGCAGATTTCATTCAGCAAAAGGTTTTCTACTTCCTCCTGCTGCCGGTAGGTTCCCCGCCAATTTTCTACCTTAGCATCAGCAACATATTTTTTCTGATTACCATCATCATGTTTATCCAGCAACTTGACGATGTGATAACCAAACTCAGACATAAACGGTCTACTAATCTCACCCTTTCGCAGAGAGAAAGCTACTTTTTCAAAAGCCTGCACAGTCTGACCTTTTGTAAACCATGCCAAAGTACCCCCATTGACCGCAGACCCTTTATCATCAGAACACTTTTTTGCCAGGTCTGCAAAATCTGCACCTTTGCAAAGAGCCTGATAAATAGAATCGATTCTTCTTTCCACCACCTCCTGTTCATGGTAAGATGCTTTCTGTCCCAATCTCAAGAGGATATGTGCAACATGAACACTGCCTTTATCGGGCATCAACTCGCATGACTCGACATCATCATATCGTTTCAACACACGCCTGATATTAGGCAAAGTATCGAGATGAGCATCCTTAGCAGCTTGCACTTTCAGCTTATAATTAACAAAGCCATCGGCAAACACCTTGACACTTTTAGAATCAACCGTATTTCCCAAATGATTTTTCTGATAAAAGTACTCAAATTCCGACTTCTTGACAGATTGACCATCAATAATCATAACAATTGGGTCGGTATGAGCAAAAGCAATGCTCCCCGAAAGGAGCATTGCCGCTATAAGTGCATAAAACTTCATATTTCCTAATTATATTATTCAGGACGGCTATAGTTAGGAGCCTCACTAGTGATAGTGATATCATGTGGATGACTCTCCAACACACCTGCATTTGTGATACGAGCGAACTTGGCATTGTGCAAGTTCTCGATGGTAGCAGCACCACAATATCCCATACCAGAACGCAAGCCACCAATCAGCTGGTAGATGACCTCCTGGACAGTTCCCTTATAAGGCACACGACCAGCGATACCCTCTGGAACCAATTTCTTGACATCCTTGGTATCACCCTGGAAGTAACGGTCCTTAGAACCATTCTTCTGTTCCATAGCCTCCAAAGAACCCATACCACGATAGCTCTTAAACTTACGGCCATTGAAGATAATGGTATCACCAGGACTCTCCTCGGTACCAGCAACCAAAGAACCGATCATGACGCAGCTACCACCGGCAGCCAAAGCCTTCACAACATCACCTGAGTAACGAAGACCGCCATCAGCTATCAAAGGCACACCAGTACCCTTAAGAGCTGAATATACATCATAAACAGCACTCAACTGTGGAACGCCAACACCGGCAACCACACGAGTAGTACAGATAGAACCAGGACCGATACCTACCTTAACGCCATCAGCACCATTCTCTACCAAATACTTGGCAGCCTCACCTGTAGCCACATTACCTACTACAACATCTACCTGTGGGAAGGCAGCCTTAACCTGCTTGAGTTTCTCAACTACACCCTTAGAGTGACCATGAGCAGTATCGATAACGATAGCATCAGCACCAGCCTCAACCAAAGCCTTGGCACGATCCAATGTATCTATGGTAACACCCACACCGGCAGCCACACGAAGACGGCCTTTGGCATCCTTGCAAGCCATAGGTTTATCCTTAGCCTTTGTGATATCCTTGTAAGTAATCAAACCTACCAGGTGATTCTCGTTGTCAACTACAGGGAGTTTCTCAATCTTATTCTCCTGCAAGATGGCAGCAGCTGCAACCAAGTCGGTCTGGATGTGAGTGGTAACCAAATTCTCGCTGGTCATTACCTCATCAATCTTCTTGTCCATGTGGCGCTCAAAACGAAGATCACGGTTGGTAACAATACCTACAAGATGATTTTCATCATCTACCACAGGAATACCACCGATATGATAATCGTGCATCATATCAAGAGCATCCTTCACTGTACTGCCACGACGGATGGTGACAGGGTCATAAATCATACCATTCTCAGCACGCTTCACAATAGCAACCTGACGAGCTTGCTCCTCAATGGTCATGTTCTTGTGAATTACACCGATACCACCTTCACGAGCGATAGCTATCGCCATTGAAGCCTCGGTAACGGTGTCCATCGCTGCTGTAACGAATGGAACGTTCAACTCGATGTTACGAGAGAACTTGGTTTTCAACTCTACCTGTTTTGGTAGTACCTCTGAATACGCAGGGATAAGAAGGACGTCGTCGTAAGTGAGACCGTCCATTACAATTTTATCTGCAACAAATGATGACATATTGTAACCTTTAAAAATTTATTGCGTGCAAATTTAGCAATAATTTCTCAGATAGAGTTCGCTTTTCACGAAAATCTTACCTTATTAATGCTATTTAACGTGATTAGTTGGCTTGTTCGGACAAAAACTTGATTCTGACGAGTCGAATTTCGTCTTCATTGTAGTCTTCACCCAATTCATCTTGAGCCGCATTCAAATCATCAGTATCGCTCTCCATGAAGTAATCGTAGATGTCATCTACATGGTCATCATCCACAACTTCCTCTATGAAATAATCGATATTCAGCTTGGTACCGCTGTAAACGATTGCCTCTATTTCGTCAAGCAATTCTGAGAAATCCAAACCTTTTGCTTCTGCCAAATCATCAAGATCTATCTGGCGGTCAATGCTCTGAATGATGCTTACCTTCAAGACTGATTTCTTGGCAACTGTCCTGACACGTAATTCCTCAGGACGCTCTATCAGATTCTCTTCACAATACTGATTGATCAATTTACAGAACTCCTTACCATACCTCTTTGCCTTACCGGCTCCAACTCCCTGTATGTTCTGCAATTCCTGCATATCTACAGGATACATCGTTGCCATCTGTTCCAGAGAAATATCCTGGAAAATAACATAAGGCGGCAATTTATGCTTCTTTGCTACTGTCTTACGCAAGTCTTTCAACATGGAGAAAAGTGTCTGATCCAAAGCACCTGTATTATGCTCGCTCAGAGGCGCTCCATCAAAATCATCAGAGAATTCCTTATCGGCAACGATCATGAATGATTCAGGATTCTTAATGAAACGCTTACCCGCAGCTGTCAACTTCAAAAGGCCATAGTTCTCTACATCTTTTTTGAGATAACCGGCTATCAACGCCTGACGGATAACAGGATTCCAAACTTTGGCATCCATATCTTCTCCTGCTCCAAACTCCTCCAGTTCATCATGCTTGTGAGAAACAATATCATCAGTAGCACGTCCCTTTACAAAATCGATGATATATTCCTGGCGGAAATTCTCCTTCACCGCAGCAACAGACTCCAAAACAACGAGCAGCGCATCCTTAGCCTCGAATTTTTCTGTAGGATGCAGGCAGTTGTCGCAGTTATGGCAGTTTTCTTCATGATATTCCTCACCAAAATAATGAAGCAACATTTTTCTGCGACAGACAGACGATTCTGCATAGGCAGCCGTTTCCTGCAACAACTGTCTGCCGATATCCTGTTCTGCTACAGGTTTGTTCTCCATAAACTTCTCCAGTTTTCTGAGGTCTTTACGGGCATAGAAGGCGATACATATACCCTCGCCTCCATCACGTCCGGCTCTACCCGTTTCCTGATAATAACCTTCCAAGCTCTTGGGTATATCATAATGAATAACAAAACGGACATCAGGTTTATCGATACCCATTCCGAAGGCGATAGTAGCAACAATGACATCAATACGCTCCATCAGAAAATCATCCTGGGTTTGAGAACGGGTAGCCGAATCAAGACCGGCATGATAAGGAGCCGCTTTGATTTCATTGGCTTTCAACACCTCTGCCAATTCCTCTACTTTCTTACGGGAGAGACAATAGATAATACCACTCTTTCCTTTGTGTTGACGAATAAACATGATGATCTGACGATCGATATCCTTGTTCTTCGGGCGCACCTCATAATACAAGTTAGGGCGGTTAAAAGAACTCTTGAATTCTTTGGCATCCATGATGCCTAAGTTTTTCTTGATATCAGTACGTACCTTATCTGTTGCAGTAGCTGTAAGCGCTATCACAGGTGCAACACCTATTTCGTTAATAATAGGGCGAATACGACGATACTCTGGTCTGAAATCGTGTCCCCACTCAGAGATACAGTGAGCCTCATCAATGGCATAGAACGAAATCTTTACAGTTTTAAGGAACTCAACATTATCTTCTTTCGTCAAAGATTCAGGTGCAACATACAGGAGTTTGGTCGTACCATTGAGAATATCATTCTTCACCTTCTCAATAGCCGACTTATTCAATGATGAATTGAGATAATGAGCCACGCCATCACTTTCACTCAAACCATTAATAACATCTACCTGGTTCTTCATCAAAGCAATCAGAGGAGAAATTACAATAGCAGTGCCCTCCATAATGAGCGAAGGCAACTGGTAACACAAACTCTTACCGCCACCTGTAGGCATCAATACAAAAGTATCATTGCCACTCATCAAATTTCTGATGATTGCCTCTTGATCACCCTTAAACGAATCGAAGCCGAAATAATGCTTCAACTGTCCTGTAAGATTAACCTGTTCTGTCATATCCACCTATTATTATATATGTCTATATATACGATTAAATAGCATTCAATTGGGCGAAAAGCCCAACTGATTTATGCTGTTTCCAACTGTCCGAGATGAGATTTATCCAACTGTTGCTTGGTATACTCCAGCGTAACAGTGAATGATTTAACCTTCTCTGATGGAATCTCAAACATAGCATCCATCATCACAGCTTCAACAATTGAACGAAGCCCGCGAGCACCCAATTTATACTCTACCGCCTTATCTACGATATAATCGAGTGCTTCCTCATCAAACTTCAACTTGATGCCATCCATCTCAAACAATTTCTGATACTGCTTGACAATTGAATTCTTAGGTTCAACCAAGATTTTGCGCAAAGCCTCCCTATCCAACGGATTGAGATAAGTAAGCACAGGCAAACGGCCGATAATTTCAGGTATCAAGCCAAAAGACTTCAAATCCTGTGGAAGGATATACTGCATCAAATCCTTCTTATCTATCTTAGCTACATTCTGAACCGAATTATAGCCTACTACGTGCGTATTCATACGCTGAGCTATTTTACGCTCAATACCGTCAAAAGCACCACCACAGATAAACAGGATATTCTTGGTATCTACATGGATATAATCCTGATCAGGATGCTTGCGTCCGCCCTTAGGCGGAACATTAACCATGGTACCTTCCAAGAGTTTCAACAATCCCTGCTGTACACCTTCGCCACTCACATCACGCGTGATAGAAGGATTATCGCTCTTGCGGGCTATCTTATCAATCTCATCAATGAACACAATTCCCCTTTCTGCTGCAGCCACATCATAATCAGCAACCTGCAACAGACGCGACAAGATGCTTTCAACGTCTTCACCCACATAACCTGCTTCAGTAAATACAGTGGCATCAACAATGGTGAAAGGAACATCCAACATCTTAGCTATTGTACGCGCCAACAAGGTTTTACCTGTACCGGTACTACCAACCATGATGATATTACTCTTTTCGATTTCTACACCATCTTCATCCTTTGGCTGCTGCAAACGCTTGTAGTGGTTATATACAGCGACAGCCAAATTGCGCTTAGCCTGATCCTGACCGATGATATATTCATCCAGGTATTTTTTGATCTCTACAGGCTTTGGCACCTCTTTGAGAACAAACTTACCCTCTCCAGCTTTAGGAGCTAAGACTCCTGTAGACTGTATAATATCATAAGCCTGCTTAGCACAATCTTCGCAAATGAAGCCATTGATACCCGTGATGAGTAATCTGACTTCTTTTTCTGATCTTCCACAGAAGCTACATACTTTCTTTGGCATATTATAATTATTATCTCTTCTTGCGCACCTTATTATATATACGCATATTTACTTAAAACAATTCGTTATTTACGAATCAACACATTATCTATCATTCCATATTCCTTGGCTTCTTCAGCTGTCATCCAATAGTTACGGTCGCTATCAGTATAAACCTTATCATAAGGAGTATGAGAATGGTCTGAAATGATAGTATACAATTCCTTTTTCATCTTCAAGATTTCGCGAGCCTCAATCTCAATATCAGAAGCCTGACCCTGAACGCCACCTAATGGCTGGTGAATCATGACACGGCTATGTGGCAAAGCAGAGCGTTTACCCTCCTGGCCAGAAACGAGCAGCACGGCAGCCATAGAAGCAGCCATACCTGTACAGATAGTAGCTACATCGCTAGAGATAAACTGCATGGTATCATAAATACCCAAACCAGCAGTAACGCTACCACCAGGGCTGTTTAAATAGATAGAAATATCCTTACCACTATCTACAGAATC
Organism: Segatella copri; assembly: GCF_026015465.1. Taxonomy (GTDB): domain Bacteria; phylum Bacteroidota; class Bacteroidia; order Bacteroidales; family Bacteroidaceae; genus Prevotella; species Prevotella copri_E. The sequence continues at coordinate 496,293 of NZ_JAPDUQ010000003.1, read as the reverse complement.
AAGATACAGCAATTGCGCCTGCAATGTATTTGCTGTGTAGTCATCAATCTGTGTACCCAGGAAGATGATACGATCCATCATCAAGCGAGAGAATACATCCATCTGAGTAACGTTCAACTGACGCTCCTCCAAGATGTAAGGGTTCATATACTGAGCCTGTGCCTTAATTACATCATCAAGCACCATACCATTCATACCAAGATGCTTGGTTGCATATTTTCTAAAATCATTCATATCTATATAGTATTTTACGTCTTAAACCATACGAAAAAAGAGGTTATCGACCCTTATTTCTCGTTCGGTGGAACAAAGATAATAAAAAAAGTCGATAACCTCGTATTTATTTGAAGTTTTTTTTCAAAAAAATGTTATTCCTGCATCATCTTGTTGAAATCTTCTACAGAAATCTCCTTTTCGTTAAGCTTTACTGCTGTTTTCAGAGATGCAGCCAACTTACGATCGATAGAGCGATCTACAAGTGCATCTGTAGCGTCACCCTTCTTGAGGATTTCCTTAGCATAGTTCTCAATGTACTCCTCAGGAATGTTGTTCATACCATACTGAGCGAACTGAGCACGAGCTGCCTCCTTAGCTGTCTCCATCAGGTCATTGTCATCAACCTTGATATTCTGAGCCTTGATAAGCTGCTCCTTGATAAGATGCCATGTCAACTCCTTGATGCTCTCAGCATAGTTTTTCTCTACGAACTCCTCGCCCTTATCCTTGTTGTTAGCCAACATGATACGCTTCAAGAGTGCATCTGGGAACTGCAATTCACCAACCTTCTTCTCGCAGTGCTCGCGAACATCGAGGATGAACTTATAATCTGAGTCGTTAACGAGCTGTGCCTGCAAGCCCTCTGCAATCTTAGCACGGAAAGCAGCCTCGTCCTTCACGTCAGTATCCTCACCGAGAACCTGCTTAAAGAGCTCTTCGTTGATTTCATGCTTCTTGAAACGCTGGATTTCTGTAATCTGGAAGCTGAACTCTGACTCCAAGTCCTTAACAGCTTCACGCTCAATCTTCAGGAGTGAAGAAACCTCAGTATCGTTCTCTGGATAAGCCTTCTTAGGGTTGAATGTAATTACATCACCGAGCTTAGCATCGTTGAAGAGATTCTTCTGCTCGTCAACCTTGATGTAGCTAGGCATCAGGATAGCACCCTCTACAGTGATACCACCTTCCTTGGTATTGCCATTTTCATCAAGCTCACGCAAGTCACCCTTCAAAAGGTCATTCTCCTCGTACTTCTCACCCTTCTCATAGCTACCTGCACGCTGAGCGTACATATCAATCTGCTGATCGAGAATCTTATCATCAACTGTGATGTTATAATAATCAACCTTGTCGCGACCATTGAGAGTTACCTTGAACTCTGGAGCAACAGCGATATCAAACATAAATGTGAAAGAAGTACCATTCTCCAAGTCAGCTGGCTCCTGCTTCTCTGATGGGAGAGGCTCACCGAGCATCTGGATATTGTTGTCCTGTACATACTTGTAAATCTGCTGACCAACGAGCTTGTTGATAGCTTCCATTTTTACAGATGGACCGAACTGACGCTTAATCATACCCATAGGAGCCTGACCAGGACGGAAACCTGGAACATTAGCCTTCTTACGATAATCTTTCAATGTCTTCTCGACATCATTCTTGTAATCTTCCTCTTCGACAACGAGGGTCAAAAGACCATTAATCTTGTCAGGATTTTCAAATGAAATTTTCATCTTGATATTTGTTATTTTATTATTGTTAATATTTTCTTTAATTCTACAGTTTTCGTGTATAACCGCAATTGGCTTGCAAAATTACACATTTTTAATGGATATACCTAATATATAAGAGAAAAAAATGATTTTTTAACCATCAGACGCTGCTTCTTTGGCTCTTTTTTGCTCATCTATGAGCTGAAAGTCCTTCTTTCTGAGCACAAAACTATTACTCAGATACTTTTCGCGCACAATCTTATTCTCTGCCAATTCCTCAGGTTTGCCCTGGAAAAGAATCTTTCCTTCGAACAGCAGATAGGCTCTGTCTGTAATGGTCAGAGTCTCCTGTACATTATGGTCGGTAATCAAAATACCGATATTGCGATACTTCAACTGCCATACAATATGCTGAATATCTTCTACCGCAATAGGGTCAACACCAGCAAATGGCTCATCGAGCATGATAAACTTTGGGTCAATAGCCAGGCAACGGGCAATCTCTGTACGGCGGCGCTCACCTCCGGAAAGCTGGTCACCCTTATTCTTACGAACCTTATTGAGACGAAACTCGCTAATAAGACTCTCTAACTTCTGCAACTGATAACTACGTGGTTTTCCTGTCATTTCCAAGACTGAAAGTATATTGTCCTCAACACTCATCTTGCGGAAAACACTGGCCTCCTGAGGCAGGTATCCGATTCCCGCACGGGCACGTTTGTATACAGGAAAATTAGTAATTTCCTGATCTCCCAGAAAGACATGTCCCTCATTAGGCACAACAAGTCCAGTTGTCATATAGAAAGAAGTTGTCTTACCAGCACCATTAGGTCCAAGTAATCCCACAATTTCTCCTTGCTTCACATTGATAGAAACTCCATTGGCAACCGTTCGTTTACCATAGCGCTTCACCAATCCCTCTGTTCGCAAAACCAGAGAATTCTGATTTTGCTGTTCGTTATTGTTAATTTCGTCCATAATTAGCTAATTTGGCTGCAAAAATACTAAAAATAAAGGAAATATCGCTTATAAAATCAAAAACTATTCATAATATTGCAGTTTTTTAGAGGATTTTGGTTAATTTTGCAGCAAAATTCAGTTTTATAATAGCATGTTAATAGAAAAATGGCTTACCACCTTCGGTAAATATCTCATATTGATGGGACGTTCTTTTTCCCGTCCTGAGCGCATGCGCATGTTCTTGAAACAATACATCAAGGAGATGTCGCAATTGGGTATTGACTCTATTGGTATCGTTTTACTGATATCCTTCTTCATTGGAGCAGTTATCTGCATCCAGATGAAATTGAACATTCAGAGTCCATGGATGCCACGATGGGTTTCAGGTTACACCACTCGAGAAATCATGCTTCTGGAGTTCTCATCAAGTATCATGTGTCTGATTCTCGCAGGTAAAGTGGGTTCTAATATCGCTTCGGAGTTGGGAACTATGCGTGTCACCCAACAGATTGATGCCCTTGATATCATGGGAGTAAATTCAGCATGTTACCTCATTCTGCCTAAAATCATCGGCTTGGTCACCATCATGCCATTCCTGGTTATCTTCAGTTCTGGCATGGGTATCATCGGCGCCTACGGAACAGCGTATATTGGGCATATCCTACCACCAGATGATCTGACACTCGGCTTGCAACATTCATTTAACCAATGGTTTGTATGGATGAGCATCATCAAGAGTCTTTTCTTTGCATTCATCATTTCCAGCGTATCTTCTTATTTCGGTTATACCGTAGAAGGTGGATCTGTTGAGGTTGGAAAATCATCAACCGATGCTGTTGTCTGTTCTAGTGTTTTGATTCTGTTTTCAGATGTTTTCCTCACTCAAATTCTCTCGTAAACTATGATAGAAGTTAGAAATCTCACCAAGTCGTTTGGCGACAAGGTTGTATTAGACAATATAAACGTCACCTTTGAAACAGGAAAGACTAATTTGATAATCGGACAGAGCGGTTCCGGAAAGACCGTACTCATGAAGAATCTCGTAGGATTACTTCAGCCTACAAGTGGCGAAGTTCTCTACGATGACCGTGACTTCACCCGGATGTCGAAAAAAGAAAAAGTTCTGATGCGCCGCGAGATGGGAATGATTTTCCAAAGCGCAGCCCTGTTCGACTCTTTGAATGTACTTGAGAATGTCATGTTTCCACTTGATATGTTCTCTACCATGAATTACAGGGAGCGCGTAAAACGGGCTCAGGAATGTCTTGACCGCGTCAATCTGATAGAGGCTCAGCAGAAATATCCTGGAGAAATCTCGGGTGGTATGCAGAAACGAGTAGCTATTGCACGTGCCATCGTAATGAATCCGAAATACTTGTTCTGCGATGAGCCAAACTCAGGTTTGGATCCAAAGACCTCACTTGTGATAGATGAACTGCTTTCAGGCATCACCAAAGACTATAATATGACTACCATCATCAATACCCACGACATGAATTCGGTGATGGGCATTGGTGAAAACATCTGCTTTATCTACCAGGGTCATAAAGAATGGCAAGGCAACAAAGATGAAGTGATGACCTCAACAAACGAGAAACTCAACGATTTAGTCTTTGCTTCCGATCTATTCCGCAAAGTAAAGGAGGTGGAGCTGGAAGAAGCTAAAAACAAATAAAACAGTATCGTTCAAAAAAAAAGCCATCAGACCAAAAACTGGCTGATGGCTTTTTTATTACAAATTAAATACTATCTCATTTTCCAGGCATCCTTTACCTCTACCATAGGTACCACAATCTGTTCTTTAGTACTGTCACCATACACCACTTGCAAAAAAACATCAGCAACATGATGCGCTGTATCAGCTTTTGCATTCAGAACATTCACCTTAACCATACCTTTATGTTCATCTTGCTGCTGCTCAACAAACATTTTGGCATTCATCAGCAATTGATCCTGATAGCCATTTGGCAACCGATAAGGTTGATTGTAGCCGTCTACAAACTCCTTATACTTGCCCTCTAAAAGCAAATCATAATATCCCTTGGCAGCAATACCTGCAAGATAGCCAGGATCAGGTTTCTCCTCCCTACAGGAAGAAAATACCAATCCCACCATGAATATCATAAAAATCAAAAGTTTCTTCATTTTTATACACTTTGATTCTGCATTCTTCGCTTCATTTATTTACTTCTGACGAATGAAGACGTTGATAGGACAGCCATGTAATGACCAGTTCTCACGAATCTTATTCTCCAGGAAACGGCGATAGTTCTCCTTGACATACTGAGGCAAGTTTGCATAGAACACAAACGAAGGAATCGTTGTATTAGGCAACTGGGTGCAATACTTAATTTTGATATACTTACCCTTTATGCTCTGTGGAGGATATGCCTCGATAATAGGCAACATCACCTCATTCAACTTAGAAGTTCCAATATGAGCCTTACGGTTCTGGTAAACTTCCTTGGCAGTTTCCAATACTCGGAAAATACGCTGCTTAGTCAAGGCTGAAGCAAAGATGATAGGAAAGTCTACGAATGGAGCCATACGCTTGCGGATAGCATTTTCAAAAGTATCAATTACCTTCTGATTCTTCTCCTCAACCAAATCCCATTTGTTTACGACAACCACCAGACTCTTGTTGTTCTTCTGAATCAACTGGAAGATGTTCATATCCTGGGTCTCGATACCACGGGTAGCATCAAGCATCAGGATGCAGACATCACTATTCTCGATGGCACGGATAGAACGCATCACAGAATAGAATTCCAAGTCTTCGCTTACCTTGTTTTTACGACGGATACCAGCTGTATCAACCAGGTAAAAATCGAAACCAAACTTATCGTATCTGGTATAGATACTATCACGTGTAGTACCAGCAATTTCTGTCACGATATTACGATTCTCACCGATAAAAGCATTGATAATGCTACTCTTACCAGCATTCGGACGACCTACTACCGCAAAACGAGGAATATCTTCTTCGATTGCCTCCTCAGGATTATCCTGAAGTTTGTCCAGAATCATATCAAGCAAATCACCAGTGCCACCACCTGTAGCAGCACTGATACACTGAGGATCCCCCAAGCCTAACTTGTAGAACTCAGCAGCCTGATAATACTCTGCGCTGTTATCAACCTTGTTAGCAACAAGGATAACAGGCAATTTGGCACGACGCAAAATTAGCGCCACATCTTCATCCCAATCAGTAAGGCCAGTGTTAACGTCTACCAGGAAGAGAACCAGGTCAGCCTCTTCTGTAGCAACAAGTACCTGCTTGCGGATAGCATCTTCAAAAATATCATCAGATTTTACAACCCAACCACCGGTATCAACAACCGAAAATTCTCTACCATTCCAACTGCACTTACCATACTGACGGTCACGAGTAGTACCGGCAGTATCACTAACGATAGCGCGACGTGATTGAGTCAAACGATTAAATAAAGTAGACTTACCCACATTAGGGCGTCCTACAATAGCTACTAAATTTGCCATAAACAGTCATTATCCTCCTTCCTTTTAGGAGGTATTCAAGGATGTGGTCCCTGCATCCAAGTTAATAATTTGCCGAAGCTGACCTTGCTCCAGCCCTCGCTCTTTTGGCGAGAGTCACTCCCTCGATTACATTCAGGGAGGAGTTATTTTAGTTGATAGTTTACAGTTGATAGTTTATAGTTATTAAGGCGTCTTTAAACTATTAACTCTTAACTATCAATTATTCCGGATTATATCCAAAGGCATCAAGTTCTCTCTGAGAGCTGCGCCAATCCTTATCAACTTTTACGAAAGTCTCCAAGAAGATTTTCTTGTCGAAGAACTTTTCCAAAGCCTTACGACTCTCGGTATTCACCTTTTTCAATGCGATACCCTGGTGCCCGATGATGATACCCTTTTGGGAATCACGTTCAACATAAATCACTGCATTAATGTGGATACGTTTTTCATCTTCCTTAAATCGCTCCACTCTTACCTCTACAGAATAAGGTATCTCCTTATCATAATAGAGCAAAATCTTTTCTCGGATAATCTCTGAAACGAAGAAACGGGCAGGCTTGTCTGTCAGCTGATCCTTATCAAAGAAAGCAGGAGATTCCGGCAAGAGTTCCTTAATGCGCTTCAAGAGCATATCCGTTCCGAATTTATTCTTCGCTGAGATAGGAAGAATCTCTGCATTAGGCAACAAAGAGTGCCATTTTTCAACAATATCACCCAACTTCTTCGGATCACTCTGATCAATCTTGTTGATAAGCAAGAGTACAGGAATCTGCATTTTCTTAACCTTTTCCAAGAATTCCATGTTCTTTTCAGGATTTTCTATCACATCAGTCACATAAAGCAGCACATCAGCATCCGCCAATGCACTCTCAGAGAAGGCAAGCATCATCTCCTGCATCTTGTAATTTGGCTTCAAAACACCAGGAGTATCAGAAAATACAATCTGCATATCATCAGTATTCACAATACCCATGATACGATGACGGGTTGTCTGAGCCTTAAAAGTTGCAATACTAATACGTTCACCCACCAATTGATTCATCAAGGTACTTTTTCCCACATTAGGGTTACCTACTATATTAACGAAACCAGCTTTATGCATAAAAAATTGAATTTAGCAAAATTTTACTATCAAGAAGTTAAGCTCTATTGTTTTTAAGCTAAAGAAACGCATCCTTACTTATTTATAGAGAAATAAGAAAGATGCGTTTCCTTATATAGATTATTATTCTATCCTATTTTTATAGATTACTTTCCGTAAGCAGCGCCATCATACGCCCACTTATAGAAAGAAGCGCCATGTACAAATCCTGCACCAAATGCTGTGAAGATGACGTTATCGCCCTTCTTCAATTGACTTTCAGCATCCCAGAGTGCCAATGGAATTGTTGCTGCACTAGTATTTCCATAATGATCGATGTTTACAACCACCTTATCAAATGGAATTCCAGCACGCTTGGTTACTGCCTCGATAATACGGAGATTAGCCTCGTGAGGAATTACCCAGTTCACATCATCAGCCTTCAGATTGTTCATTTCCATGATCTTCATCACGTCGTTGCTCATATCTGTTACTGCGTAACGGAATACAGTACGACCTTCCTGATAAAGATAGTGCAGGCGATGATCAACTGTAAAATGTGATGGAGGGCAAACAGAACCACCAGCCTTCATGTGAAGGAAAGGCAAACCTTGTCCATCTGTACGAAGGTATGAGTTCTGAACACCAACGTTCTCCTCTTCAGTTGCCTCCACCAAAACCGCACCTGCTCCATCTCCGAAGAGAACACAAGTAGCACGGTCTGTGTAATCTACCAATGAAGACATCTTGTCAGCACCAATCACAATAATCTTCTTGTATCTACCACTCTGAATCATGCTTGCAGCAACATCAAGGGTATACAAGAATCCACAGCAAGCTGCAGAGAAGTCAAATGCGAAAGCATTCTTCAAGCCCAGCTTACCGAGGACGATAGATGCTGTAGAAGGGAACTTGTAGTCAGGTGTCGTGGTTGTTACAATCAGTGCATCGATTGTATCTGGATCAACGCCAGTCTTCTGAATCAACTGCTTGGCAGCTTTACGCGCCAGATAGCTGGTTCCGAGGCCTTCCTCTGTAAGGATGCGGCGCTCTTTGATACCCACACGGGTGGTAATCCACTCATCTGTAGTATCTACCATGCGAGACAATTCCTCGTTGTTGAGGATATAGTCTGGCACGTAGCCGCCGACACCTGTAATTACAGCATTAATTTTACCCATTATTCAGCTGCTTCCTTAACGATTGCAACCTTACCACGATAGTAACCGCAAGTAGGGCAAACAGTGTGGTATACATAGTATGCACCACAGTTAGGGCAAACTGCCAATGTAGGAGCTACTGCCTTATCATGAGTTCTTCTCTTAAGTGTACGTGTCTTTGACTGTCTTCTTTTAGGATGTGCCATAATTTTTAAATGTTTAAAATTTTAATTTTTATTTTTTCAATTTCAATAGAGCTTCCCAGCGTGGATCTACAGTTTCCTCTTCTTCCTCACCGCTTCGGGCGGCAGAATGCTCATTGAGCTTTTCAATCATAGCAGGGTTGCATTTTCCAGGTGCATGCACATGCTTGATGGGAATATTGAGATCTATAAATTCATAGATAAACCAGGCGACATCGAGTATTCCTTCGTTCTCGGCCACAGTCACCAGATCATCATCCTCTGAGTACTCTTCTCCGAATTTTACGACTAGCCTGTCATTAGTCTCAATGGTTTGATCCATATCGTCCAGACAGATGTCGCATGGTATGTGAACCACTCCCTCAGTATGGAAATTGAGTTCGAAGAAGTCATCCGTCCTATTGATAGACAGACTACTTGACAACTCGCCTCTCTGAACATCAGGAGCATCGATTGCCTCAAAATATTCATTGGTAAGCTTAAATTCCTTTTCGGTTATACCTTGAGGTAAAGCTTTCAAATCAATCTTAAAAGAATCTATGTTACACATATTCAATATATACTATATTGTTTCGGGCTGCAAAGTTACAAATAATTTTTGAGATAAAATAATTTTTTATGTAAAAATCACTAAAATCACTCATTATTAATTGATTATTCTTTCTTTAACTCGATTCTGAAGGTGGTTCCATGCCCAATTTCTGTACTTTTCACCCATATTTTACCATGATGGTATTCTTCTACGATTCGTTTAGCTAGTGATAAACCTAAGCCCCAGCCTCGCTTTTTGGTAGTAAAACCGGGACGGAATACATTCTTCAAATCCTTTTTTCTTATACCATTTCCTGTATCTGAAACTTCTATAATAGCTTTATCATCTATTTCTTCCACATGGAGCGTAATCTGTCCACCATTTGCTCCCATAGCATCAACAGCATTCTTCGACAGATTTTCTATCACCCATTCAAAGAGAGAGGCATTCATCTTAACGATAACATCCTGTTCAGGTATTTCCTTCACCAGTTTAACATTCTTCGATGTTCGACGATCCATGTAGTCTATAACATGATTCATCACTTCGTTCAAACTTGCAGGAACAGGTTCTGGCAGGGCACCTATCTTTGAGAAGCGGTCTGCTATCAGTTGCAAACGCTGGATATCCTTGTTCATTTCAGGAATGAGTTCGTCATCCGGATAATTCATCTTCAGAATTTCAATCCAAGCCATCAGACTGGAAATTGGAGTACCCAACTGATGAGCAGTTTCTTTAGACAAGCCCACCCACACCTTATTCTGTTCCGCTCTTTTGGAAGTAAGCAAAGCAAAGATGGCAATAACCACAAAGAGCATGACTACCCCCAACTGAATATAAGGATAAGCTGACAGACGTCGTATCATGAGGGATTCATCATAGCAAACCTGAATATAGTCATGCGTTGAATCATCTAGTTCAATTTTAATATTCTTGCCTTGTTTCAAGAGCCGCTGACCGATGGCAGAAGCATAAGCAAGGGAAGCTGCATAATCTTTCCCTTCCACATCAACATTACGAAAAGTCTGAGCATGTTTTTCAGAATCCATTACGATAACCGGAATGGAATTATTTTCATTGATAACCTTCAATACCAAGTTCAAGTCAGTATTCTCATCGGCATTATTGAGCGTACGCATAGCTTCAGCCCAAACCGCCATACGGTTGCGTTCCTCTTCTGCTAGATCACGAACAAGAAAATGAGACACAACAAGAGAGGCGACAGCAATAAACACTGCCGCTATCACCAAAAAAATCTTCACCTGTCGTATTCTATCGGTCCAAATCATGCTGCAAAGATAATAAAAATCTGTGTAATCAACGTCATCTGCTGATAAAAAACATCTTGAGCAGATAAAAAACATCTTGAGCAGACAAAAAAAAGCCCCGACTACTTTCGTAATCGAGGCTTCTGAAATTGAAAGGAGGCGGCTACCTACTCTCCCGCATTGCATTGCAGTACCATCGGCGCAAGTGAGCTTAACTTCTCTGTTCGGAATGGGAAGAGGTGGGACCTCACCGCAATAACCACCTGATAATGGGTTATGACGTATTTGCACACAAGCAAACTGTATTTATCAGTAAAGAACCACCGTCCCTCTCGATTTTATCGAGAGTCAACAGCTGAAACTATGAACTTATTTACAGAAAGTGTTCGGGCAATTAGTAATGCTCGGCTTTGACATCGCTGTCTTTACACCTGCATCCTATCAACGTCATCGTCTCTGACGACCCTCAATGGAGTTCTCATCTTGCGGCTGGCTTCGCACTTAGATGCTTTCAGCGCTTATCCAATCCAGACTCAGATACCCAGCGGTGCGCCTGGCGGCACAACTGGTAAACCGGAGGTCTGTCCATCACGGTCCTCTCGTACTAGTGACGGCACCACTCAAAACTCCCACGCCCACGATAGATAGAGACCGAACTGTCTCACGACGTTCTGAACCCAGCTCGCGTGCCACTTTAATGGGCGAACAGCCCAACCCTTGGGACCTTCTCCAGCCCCAGGATGTGACGAGCCGACATCGAGGTGCCAAACCACCCCGTCGATATGAGCTCTTGGGGGGGATCAGCCTGTTATCCCCGGAGTACCTTTTATCCTTTGAGCGACGGAGTTTCCATACACATCCGCCGGATCACTATGCCCCAGTTTCCTGCCTGCTCGGCATGTCTGCCTCCCAGTCAAGCGCCCTTATGCCATTGCACTCTTTGAGGTCGGTTACCAATCGACCCGAGGGCACCTTTGGAAGCCTCCGTTACGCTTTTGGAGGCGACCACCCCAGTCAAACTACCCACCAAGCAGTGTCCGCGCAACTGCGCGTTAGACCTCAGACAGCCAAAGGGCCGTATTTCAAGGATGGCTCCACGAAAGCTGGCGCTCCCGCTTCGAAGCCTCCGGCCTATCCTACACATCGGATGACCAAGGTCAATGCTAAGCTGTAGTAAAGGTTCACGGGGTCTTTTCGTCCCATCGCGGGTAATCGGCATCTTCACCGATACTACAATTTCACTGAGCTCATGGTTGAGACAGCGTCCGGATCATTACACCATTCGTGCAGGTCGGAACTTACCCGACAAGGAATTTCGCTACCTTAGGACCGTTATAGTTACGGCCGCCGTTTACCGGGGCTTCAATTCAATGCTTCCTCTTGCGAGTGACATCTCCTCTTAACCTTCCGGCACCGGGCAGGTGTCAGGCTGTATACGTCATCTTTCGAGTTTGCACAGCCCTGTGTTTTTGTTAAACAGTTGCCTGGACCTATTCTCTGCGCCTCGCTCATCACGAGGACCCTTTATCCCGAAGTTACAGGGTCAATTTGCCTAGTTCCTTAACCATGAATCTCTCAACGCCTTAGTATGTTCTACCCGACCACGTGTGTCCGTTTGCGGTACGGGTGCCGCATGGGTTAAGCTTAGCGGATTTTCTCGGGAGTATGATTACCCACACTATCAGATTCCTCCGAGGAGGACTCCGTACTGTCAGGTTCAGCTCGGATGGTGGATTTGCCTGCCATCCTCAACGCCTACACCCTTCAACGGGGACTTCCGTCGCCCCGCGGTGGTTTCACTGCTCCGTCTCCACGTCGCCCCATGCGGCAGTGACGGAATATTAACCGTCTCTGCCATCGCCATCGCCGTTCGGCTTAGACTTAGGACCCGACTGACCCCGGGCTGATTGGCATTGCCCGGGAAACCTTGGTCTTACAGCGGGAGGGAATCTAACCCTCCTTATCGTTACTTATTCCTACATTTGCTTTACTCACCGCTCCAGGATAACTTACGTACACCATTCGACGCTGTGAGTATGCTCCCCTACCGATACTTTTAAAATTGCTATCCCGCGCCTTCGGTGTCTGCCTTATACCCGATTATTATCCATGCCCGGACCCTCGACTAGTGAGCTGTTACGCACTCTTTGAATGAATGGCTGCTTCCAAGCCAACATCCTAGCTGTCATAGGGACCAGACTTCGTTAGACTAACTCAGGCAGAACTCCGGGACCTTAGACGGCGGTCTGGATTCTTCTCCTCTCGGGGACGGACCTTAGCACCCGCCCCCTTACTGCCGGACTGCAGACCGTGAGCATTCGGAGTTCGTCAGGACTCGATAGGCGGTGAAGCCCTCTTGTCCTATCGGTCGCTCTACCTCTCACGGTGACCATCCGACGCGGCACCTAAATGCCTTTCGGGGAGTACGAGCTATCTCCAAGTTTGATTGGCCTTTCACTCCTACACTCGGCTCATCCAGAAGCTTTTCAACGCTTATTGGTGCGGACCTCCATCCCGTGTTACCGGGACTTCATCCTGGCCAAGTGTAGATCACTTGGTTTCGCGTCTACCCCCACTGACTGTGCGCCCTCTTCAGGCTCGCTTTCACTGCGGCTACGTGTCTCATGACACTCAACCTCGCCAGTGACGGTAACTCGTAGGATCATTATGCAAAAGGCACGCCGTCACACATTGCTGTGCTCCGACCGCTTGTAGGCGTATGGTTTCAGGAACTATTTCACTCCCCTGCTCGGGGTTCTTTTCACCTTTCCTTCACAGTACTCGTTCGCTATCGGTCTCACGGGAGTATTTAGCCTTACCGGATGGTCCCGGCAGATTCGCGCAGGATTCCTCGTGTCCCGCGTTACTCAGGATACCGCTATGCCTGATCTGGCTTCGTGTACAGGATTATCACCTTCTGTGATGTAACTTTCCAGATACTTCCACTCACCATTTCAGTACAATGTCGCGGTCCTACAACCCCAGCCACGCCTTGCGACGCCACTGGTTTGGGCTGTTCCCCGTTCGCTCGCCACTACTGGGGGAATCATTCATTTATTTTCTCTTCCTGCAGGTACTAAGATGTTTCAGTTCCCTGCGTTAGCTCTCTTACACTGGTAAGAGTAACCGTCCTTCAGACGGCTAGGTTGTCCCATTCGGAAATCTCCGGATCAAGGGTTATTTGCACCTACCCGAAGCTTATCGCAGCTTATCACGTCCTTCATCGCCTCCGTGAGCCTAGGCATCCGCCATACGCCCTTTCTTACTTTCTTTACGACTGTATTCTTGTTACTCGTTTCCGAATAACGAATAAGTAGCTCATACTTTCAGCTGTATTCTAACAAAGTGAAATCTCATCTTGCGATTTGATTTACTTTAGTCTGAACTAAAGTTCATTACTTACAGTTTTGCTTGTGTCAATATGTCAAAGATCTTTTAAAGGTAAAAGAGTAAAAAAGTAAAATACTTCATACCAGCCTTTTCCTTTGGAGTGGAGAATAACGGATTCGAACCGTTGACCCCCTGCTTGCAAAGCAGGTGCTCTAGCCAACTGAGCTAATCCCCCAAATCGAGAAGTAAAGAAGTAGTCCCAGGCAGATTTGAACTGCCGACCTCCACATTATCAGTGTGGCGCTCTAACCAACTGAGCTATAGGACTGTGTTGGTAAAGAGTAGCATCTCTGCCAAACATTCTCTATCTCTTATTTAATTAAACAGATGGTGCGTACAAGAAGAGAAGCGAACTTTTTAAGTCATGTTCCTAAATCTTCTATAGGAAATTCGTCTCTCCAGAAAGGAGGTGTTCCAGCCGCACCTTCCGGTACGGCTACCTTGTTACGACTTAGCCCCAATTACCAGTTTCGCCCTAGGCCGCTCCTTACGGTCACGGACTTTAGGCGCCCCCGGCTTTCATGGCTTGACGGGCGGTGTGTACAAGGCCCGGGAACGTATTCACCGCGCCATGGCTGATGCGCGATTACTAGCGAATCCAGCTTCGTGGGGTCGGGTTGCAGACCCCAGTCCGAACTGAGACAGGCTTTAAGGATTTGATCCGTTTTGCAAGGGACCGTCTCTCTGTACCTGCCATTGTAACACGTGTGTAGCCCCGGACGTAAGGGCCGTGCTGATTTGACGTCATCCCCACCTTCCTCACACCTTACGGTGGCAGTGTCCCCAGAGTGCCCAGCTTAACCTGATGGCAACTAAGGAGAGGGGTTGCGCTCGTTATGGCACTTAAGCCGACACCTCACGGCACGAGCTGACGACAACCATGCAGCACCTTCACAGAGGCCCCGAAGGGCGTCATTGTCTCCAAATCCTTCCTCTGCAATTCAAGCCCGGGTAAGGTTCCTCGCGTATCATCGAATTAAACCACATGTTCCTCCGCTTGTGCGGGCCCCCGTCAATTCCTTTGAGTTTCACCGTTGCCGGCGTACTCCCCAGGTGGGATGCTTAATGCTTTCGCTTGGCCGCTGACCTATTCAGGCCAACAGCGGGCATCCATCGTTTACCGTGCGGACTACCAGGGTATCTAATCCTGTTCGATACCCGCACTTTCGAGCTTCAGCGTCAGTTGCGCTCCAGTGAGCTGCCTTCGCAATCGGAGTTCTTCGTGATATCTAAGCATTTCACCGCTACACCACGAATTCCGCCCACTTTGTGCGTACTCAAGGAAACCAGTTCGCGCTGCAGTGCAGACGTTGAGCGTCTACATTTCACAACACGCTTAATCTCCGGCCTACGCTCCCTTTAAACCCAATAAATCCGGATAACGCCCGGACCTTCCGTATTACCGCGGCTGCTGGCACGGAATTAGCCGGTCCTTATTCATAAGGTACATGCAAAAAGTCTCACGAGACTCACTTTATTCCCTTATAAAAGCAGTTTACAACCCATAGGGCCGTCTTCCTGCACGCTACTTGGCTGGTTCAGACTCTCGTCCATTGACCAATATTCCTCACTGCTGCCTCCCGTAGGAGTTTGGACCGTGTCTCAGTTCCAATGTGGGGGACCTTCCTCTCAGAACCCCTACTGATCGTCGCCTTGGTGGGCCGTTACCCCGCCAACAAGCTAATCAGACGCATCCCCATCCATCACCGATAAATCTTTAATCTCTTTCAGATGTCTTCTAGAGACGTCATTGGGTATTAGTCTTACTTTCGCAAGGTTATCCCCAAGTGATGGGCAGGTTGGATACGCGTTACTCACCCGTGCGCCGGTCGACGCCTATCGGAAGCAAGCTTCCAATATCGTTTCCCCTCGACTTGCATGTGTTAAGCCTGTAGCTAGCGTTCATCCTGAGCCAGGATCAAACTCTCCATTGTAAAATATCATTTTTACTTCATTTCTTCCGAAGAAGAAAGTCGGTGTTTGTTGTCTGTACTTAGGACGAATATCCTTTTTCGTTTATTGAAGCTTAGTAAACCTGACTTGTCAATTGCTTGACGGTTCGTTTCTTTTACCCAGTCAACTTTCTTGTTTCTAAGAAGTTAACCGCTTCTTGTACTACTTGTCTGTTTATGTAAAATCTTTCAAAGAACTCTTTCTTTTGTTGCTAAGAGAAAGTGTATTTCTCAAAAGCGAGTGCAAAAGTACTAACTATTTTTCATTCCACCAAATCTTTTCGCAAAAAAGTTGAGATTTTAGCTATATTTTAACATCTATAAACAAATGAACCCGTTTCAGAAGCTATTTCTGCCTATTTTAAAGGACTAAATAAAAACTACATATCAAATTAGGAAATACACCTGTGATAGATTTAACTAGGAGCATGTAGAATAGAGAGACATGCATACGAATTTTCCTTCTTTATCATAATGTACGCGCGCAATAACATATTTTTTATCTTACCTAAACCTACACAAGCATCCCCCCTAAACATTCTATCCAGCTATGCACTTAACAATAAATCCACTTATTTTTCTATATTTTTTAATTCTTGATTCCATTTCAATAGTTTTTACCACTCTTTCCACCCTCTTTCTTGATGAGCATGTGGTAGAGACCATCGCTCTTAAAAAAATTGATATCGGCATCGATGGTAGCATAGCCCCAGTCGAAGAGTAGCTTTGGAGTGGTGAGTTTGGTGAATGTCTTAAAAGATCTGAGGTGCCCATACCCGGTTGATGGTGCTCCAATCCTTATAAGGAGATGTAGCTGTGGCGGCAACGCAGAAGTTCTGCATGCCCTTGCGGAAATCGAAGGTAACGCTGGTCCAGGTCGTCAAATCCTTACTCTTCAGGAGATCGATACCATAGTTGTCCCATTTGTGACTCTTGCGCACGCACATATCGGTGGTAACCATGATGTATCCTTTACCATTATGCATACAGGTGATGTAGGCATCACGGGTTCCGCCTTTAATGCGGGCATGCTCTTCTGGATTGAAGATAGGGTTGCCGCCATTGATGTCCTGATAGTTGTAACCATCACGGGAAATAGCGTAGGCTGTCCACTCCCCCCTTATCGCTCATATGACAATAGAGATAACCATAATTTCCCTTTACAAGATTCTGTGCAGTCATTGGCATAGAGGCTGCCAACGCCAAGAGAACAGCTAATAATTTCTTTTTCATTGTGCTGTTATTTCCTTAGTTTAATTATTATTAGCTGAAGTTTTTGAGTGCAAATTTATACTTTATATTTGGGAATGCCAAATTATTAAGGGAAATATGGGGAGAATTCACAAATAATGGTCTTTTTTATTGATTATTATTCATGGGACAGGCGATGGAATCGCCTGGAACGGGGGCAGAAGGGGGCGGAACAGAAGACAAAGGAGAGGGAGGAAAGAAAAAGGGAGGAAAACCTCATCACTGAGGTCAACCTCCCTACACTTATAGTTAAAAATAACCGATTTATTTGTTCAGGAACTTATCTACCTGAGCAGCAATCTTTCTGCCGCTTGCCATGGCGCGTACTACCAGAGAGGCGCCGCTGGCGGCATCGCCTGCCACGAATACATTCTCGGCAAACTCAGGCTGCTGTGGCTTTAGAAAGCCCATTGCCAAGAACACAGCCTCAGCCTTGATAATCTCTGGCTCACCTGCTGGCACCATCAATGGACGACCGCCCTCTGGGTTTGGCTTCCAGTCGATAGGCTGAACCTTCACACCTGTCAGCTTGCCGTTCTTTCCCAGGAACTCCAGAGAGTTGATGTTCCAGCGGCGAGTACAGCCTTCCTCATGACTTGAGGTGGTCTTCAAAGTGCGAGGCCAGTTTGGCCAAGGATTCTTAGGATCCTCTGAGCCTTCTACAGGCTTAGGCATGATCTCAATCTGTGTCACGCTCTTGCACCCCTGGCGATGAGCAGTACCGATACAGTCGGAACCTGTATCACCACCACCGATTACCAATACATCCTTGCCCTTGCAGTTAACCAGTTCGTCCTTAGAGAACTCCATACCTGCGAGGATACGGTTCTGCTGAGAAAGCAGCTCGAGGGCGAAATAAACACCCTTCAACTCTCTTCCAGGAATTTTCAGGTCGCGAGCTGTCGGTGTACCGGTAGATACCACGTAGGCATCGAAGCCTTCTGGCAACTTGGTAACATCAATCTGCTGATTGTATTTGAATTCGATGCCCTCTTCTTCGAGAAGACGAAGACGGCGGTCGATGATGCTCTTGTTGAGTTTGAAGTTAGGAATACCATAACGCAACAGGCCACCGGCATTCTCACGTGCCTCGAACACTGTTACCTTATATCCCTTGTGGTTCAACTGGTTGGCAGCTACCAGTCCCGCAGGACCGGCACCGATGACAGCCACCGTCTTGCCATTACGCTCCGGAATCTCAACATGCACATAATCCTCAGAGAAGGCGTGCTCCACGATGGCACACTCATCCTCACGGTTGGTGGTTGGCTCATGATCCATGAGATTCAACACACAAGCCTTCTCGCAGAGTGCAGGACAGATGCGTCCTGTGAACTCCGGGAAGTCGTTGGTGGAATTGAGGAGACGGTAAGCCTGCTCCCAGTCGCCCTTGTAGAGGGCATCATTCCACTCCGGTGCCTTGTTGCCCAGCGGACAAGCCCAGTGGCAGAAAGGCACGCCACAATCCATGCAACGTGAAGCCTGCTGTCGGCGGTCGTTACTATTCAATGTCTGTTCTACCTCGCTAAAGTCGAGGATTCTATCGTGAATTGGTCTATAACCTGCTTCCTTGCGAGGTATAGTCAAAAATGCTTTTGGATTTCCCATCGTTATATTCAGTTTATAATTTATAGTTTATAGTTTATAGAGGCTAACGCCCTTGAGCACGGAAGTCCCTATCAACTATAAACTATTAACTATTAATAATCTCGCTGCATATCCGCAATCTTCTGCTGCAACTTCTTTACCTGCTCCTCCTGGAGAACTCGCTTGTACTCGATTGGCACTACCTGGATGAAATCCTCTACGTAGTGGTTCCAGTCGTCGAGCATGGTACGGGCGAGCTTACTGCCAGTGTAGAGATAATGCTGACGGATCAGTTCGTGCAACTCCTTGCGATAGGTGCTGTCCTCCACGAGGTTAATCTCCACCATATCCATGTTACAGAAGTAATCGAAGTTGTGGTTCTTATCCCATACGTAGGCAACACCACCACTCATACCAGCGGCGAAGTTACGGCCGGTTTCACCGAGCACTACTACTCTACCGCCCGTCATGTACTCGCAGCAGTGGTCGCCAGCACCCTCAATCACGGCGATGGCACCGGAGTTACGAACACCGAAGCGCTCGCCTACCTTACCATTAATATACAACTCACCACTTGTGGCACCATACAGACCGGTGTTACCGGCGATGATGTTATCCTCGGCAGAGAAGTTGCTGCGGATAGGAGGAAGGATGGAAACACGACCTCCTGAAAGTCCCTTGGCGAAATAGTCATTGGTCTCACCTTCGAGCTTGAAATCCACTCCCTTAACCAAGAAGGCACCGAAACTCTGACCTGCAGAACCCTTGAACTTCACGTTCACGGTCTTGTCTGGAAGACCAGCCTCACCATATTTCTCGGCAATCATACCGCTCAGCATCACACCGGCAGCACGATCGGTATTCTTGATGGCAAAATCGAGGTTCACCTCTTCCTGGTTCTCGATGGCACGCTGTGCACCACGAATCAACTGCTGGTCGAGTACATTGTCGAGGTCATGAATCTGCTCGGTAGTATGATAGAGCGAGCAATGACCTGTCTCACGATGCAAGAGACGAGAGAAATCGAGCAAGTCGGCCTTCTCCTTGATGCTCTTGGCCACCTCTGGCTCTACGGCATCCGAGCCCTCGGTAGGAACAATCTCCTCATCCTTCTTGCGGATGATGAGCTCGGTATGACCGATGATATCGTTCAATGAGGTGTAACCCATCTCTGCCAGATACTCACGAACCTCCTCAGCGAGGAAGCGGAAGTAGTTGATAAGATACTTGTAGCTGCCACGGAAGTGCGCACGGAGCTTAGGATCCTGTGTAGCAACACCCATAGGACAGGTATTCAAGTTACACTTACGCATCATGACACAACCCAATACGATGAGGGCTGCCGTACCGAAACTGAATTCCTCAGCACCGAGCAAAGCCATCAGGATGATGTCACGACCGCTCTTCAACTGACCATCCACCTGCAGGCGAACCTGGCCGCGAAGACCGTTCTTCACCAGTGTCTGCTGGGTTTCAGAAAGTCCGATTTCAGGAGAGATACCAGCGAAACGCATACTTGATGCAGGGCTGGCACCTGTACCACCCTCAGCACCAGAGATAACGATGAGGTCGGCCTTTGCCTTAGCCACACCGGCAGCGATGGTACCCACACCACTCTCAGCAACCAACTTCACAGAGATAGCCGCCTTAGGGTTTACGTTCTTGAGGTCGAAGATGAGCTGAGCCAAATCCTCGATACTGTAGATATCGTGATGAGGTGGAGGAGAAATCAAGCTGATGCCAGGGATAGAGTGACGGGTCTTGGCGATGACCTCGTTAACCTTGAAGCCAGGCAACTGACCACCCTCACCCGGTTTAGCACCCTGTGCCACCTTGATCTGGATTTCCTCTGCATTTACCAAATATTCAGTAGTCACACCGAATCGACCGGAAGCCACCTGCTTGGTCTTGCTTGAGAGGCTGATGCCATCCTGTGTAGAATGGAATCGCTCGTTATCCTCACCACCTTCACCGGTATTGCTTCGGGCACCGAGGGCGTTCATGGCGAGTGCCATTGCCTCGTGAGCCTCTTTGGAGAGGGCACCGAAACTCATCGCACCGGTAACGAAGTGCTTCACGATTTCCTCTACCGGCTCCACCTTATCTATAGAGATAGGATTCTTGCGGAAGCTGAAGAAGTCGCGGATGAAGATAGGCTCCTGCTTATCGTCAACGAGATGTGTATATTTCTTGAAGAGATCATAATCGCCCTTGCGGGTTGCGAGCTGCAGGGTGGCGATGGTCTCTGGGTTCCAAGCGTGCTTGATACCGTCCTTGCGGTAGTGGAACTGTCCCATACTTGGCAGGAACTCGAGCTTCTTGGTCTCGAATGCCTTGTCGTGCAGGCGGATGGCATCACGGGCGATGGTCTCGAGTCCGATACCGCCGATGGTGCTCACCTCTGTTCCGAAGTAGCTCTTCAGAAGGCTCTCGCTCAAACCGATGCTCTCGAAGATCTTGGCACCACGATAGCTTCGGATGGTAGAGATACCCATCTTAGCCATAATCTTGAACAAGCCCTTCTTCACAGCCTTGATGTAGTTCTGCTCGGCTGTATGGTAATCCTCCTGAATCTTTCCCTTCTTTACAAGGTCGTCGAGGATGGCGTATGTCAAGTATGGACAGAGGGCTGATGCACCGTAACCCAACAGGAGGGCTGCATGCATTACCTCACGAATCTCACCGCTCTCTACGATGAGGGCTGTCTGCACACGCTTGCCGGCATCAATCAGATAATGATGTACGGCACTCACAGCAAGCAGAGATGGAATGGCGGCATGAGTTTCATCCACGCCACGGTCGCTCAAGATGATGTAGTTGTAGCCATCATCCACGCTCTGGGCAGCCTGCTTGCAGAGTTCATCCAAAGCCTCGTGCAGTCCTTCTTCGCCCTTGGCGGTTTCGAAGAGCATGTGGAGTTTTACTGTATTAAATCCCTTGTAGCGGATATTCTGAAGGATATCCAGCTGGGTATTGGTCAGGATAGGATGTGGCAGACGAACCATCTTGCAGTTGCTCTCGTCTGGGTTCAGAATGCCGGAACCTACACGGCCGATATACTCGGTAAGACTCATCACGAGGTTCTCACGGATAGAGTCGATAGCAGGGTTGGTAACCTGAGCAAACTGCTGACGGAAGTAGTTGAAGAAAATCTGTGGCTGGTCAGAAAGCACAGCAAGCGGAGTATCATTACCCATAGAAGCAGTAGGTTCCTGACCCTTGGTAGCCATTGGGATGATAGTACCGTCGATATCTTCCTCGCCAAAACCGAATTCCAATTCCTTGCGAGTGAGGTTGTCCACACCATTTTCCACCTTTCGACCACTGCGAAGTTTCTCCAGTTCAATACGGTTGGTGTTCAACCACTGGCGATATGGATGCTGGGCAGCCAGTCGCTCCTTGATTTCACCATCATAATAGATTTTGCCTTCCTGGGTATCAATCAAGAGGATCTTACCAGGCTGCAGACGACCCTTCTCGGCAATCTCAGTAGGATCGAAATCCATCACACCTACTTCAGATGCGACTACCATCATATCGTTCTTGGTGATGGTATAGCGTGCAGGGCGCAGACCATTTCTATCGAGCATACCACCGGCATAACGGCCATCGCTGAAGAGCAGGGCGGCAGGACCATCCCATGGCTCCATCAGGATAGAGTGGTACTCATAGAATGCCTTCAGATCCTCAGAGATAGGGTTCTTGTCGTTGAAGCTCTCAGGCACCATCACAGCCATGGCATGAGGCAATGACAGGCCGCTCATCACGAAGAACTCGAAGACATTGTCGAGACTTGCCGAATCACTCATATCAGGCTGGACGATAGGAGAAATCTCACGGATATCGCCCAAAGCCTCGCTGCTCAACACACTCTCACGAGCCTTCATCCAGGCACGGTTACCACGGATGGTGTTAATCTCACCATTGTGGGCAAGGAGACGGAATGGCTGAGCCAGACTCCATGTTGGGAAGGTGTTGGTAGAGAAGCGGGAGTGAACCAGAGCCAGACCGCTTGTGAAATAATTATTGGTCAAGTCAGGATAATATTGGCGCAACTGGAGGCTGCTCAACATACCCTTATATACGATGTTCGAATTAGACAACGAACAAATATAGAAATCAGGATCACTGACACGTTTCTCAATACGTTTACGGATAAGATAGAGGGTGCGCTCAAAGACAGGCACCTTATCATCTGTAACACCTGTGATAAACACCTGTTTGATAGCTGGTTCGTTACTCAAAGCAGCCTCACCCAAACAATCAGGGTTAGTAGGCACATTGCGGAGATGCATCAGCTGCAATCCCTCGCGTTCAATTTCCTCAATCATGATAGAGAGAATATCCTGCTGTTTCTTCTCATCCTTAGGCAAGAAGACGAGACCCGTACCATATTTACCTTTTTCTGGCACTGGGATACCCTGAAGAAGAATAAACTCATGTGGAATCTGGAGCATGATACCGGCACCATCACCCGTCTTGTTATCGGCACCCTCTGCACCACGATGACGCATGTTCTCGAGTACCTTCAAGGCGTTATCGACCAGCTCATGACTCTTGTTACCGTGGATATTCACCACCATACCTACGCCACACGCATCGTGCTCATAGGCTGAACTGTACAATCCTTTTTCCATTTCTTGTTCGTTTTATATCGGTTATTTCTAACTATTTTTATTACTTAAATATGAAGTACAAAGTGATTCTTCACTCTTCACTTATTTATACGCCTGTTCGTGAACTCCCGCCACGGCTCTGCCGCTAGGGTCGTTCTGGTTCTTGAATGAGGCATCCCAGGCAAGGGCTTCGGCTGTAGAACATGCTACGCTAGGCACACTAGGTACGCTCTTGGCAGCGCTGTCGCTTGGGAAATGCTCGGCGAAGATAGAACGATAATAATACTCCTCCTTATTCTGTGGAGGGTTGATAGGGAATCGCTCAGCAGCATGCGCCATCTGCTCATCGCTGACGGCAGATGCGGTAATCTGCTTCAGGGTATCAATCCATGAATAGCCCACACCATCGGAGAACTGTTCCTTCTGTCGCCATGCCACTTCTTCTGGAAGCAAATCGGCAAATGCCTCACGAACCACCTTTTTCTCGATGGTCTTATCCGGACACATCTTCAAAACCGGGTTCATACCCATCGCTACATCCAGGAACTCCTTGTCGAGGAAAGGCACACGGCCCTCGATGCCCCATGCAGCCAAACTCTTGTTGGCTCTCAGACAATCGTAGAGATAGAGTTTACCCAACTTTCGTACGGTTTCCTCATGGAATGCCTTGGCATCCGGTGCTTTATGGAAATAGAGATAACCTCCGAATACCTCGTCGGCACCCTCGCCCGAAAGCACCATCTTGATACCCATACTTCGGATGACTCTCGCTAAAAGATACATCGGGGTAGATGCACGCACAGTGGTAACATCATAGGTCTCGATAAAATAAATGACATCACGGATAGCATCCAGACCTTCCTGAATGGTATAGTTGATTTCGTGATGCACGGTTCCGATGTGCTCGGCTACCAACCGTGCCTTTGCCAGATCAGGCGCACCCTTCAAACCAACAGCGAAGGAGTGCAGACGTGGCCAATATGCCTTGGTCTCTCCCCCATTCTCTACACGGGTAGAAGAATACTTCTCAGCTACAGCAGAGATGACAGAAGAATCAAGACCACCACTGAGAAGGACACCGTAAGGTACATCGCTCATCAACTGGCGTTTGACAGAAGCTTCGAGAGCATCATGGATTTCCTTTACCGCAGCTTTCTCCTGAGGTTCAGCATCCTTCAGCTGTTCTTCAGCCTTCTTGGCATCATCTATCTGATATTTTTTCTGCATGGCAGCATACTCAAACCAATCGCGTGTATAGTAACGCTTCATGCCAGGGTTCTTGCTATAATAATAATGGCCCGGGAGGAATGGCTCGTAGTGGTCGCACTGACCTTCCAGAGCCTTCAACTCGCTTGCCACCAGCACTTTTCCATCCTTATCATAACCAATATAAAGAGGAATAACACCGATAGGGTCGCGGGCGATGAGAAACTCATCACGTTCGGCATCGTAAAGGGCGAAGGCAAAAATACCGTTCAGCTCTTCAAGCATCTTGGAGATACGGGCGTGGAGCGCATCCTCACCTTTATATATTAAGGAATCAAAGTCGGAATCTGCTCGCATCTCACGATAGAGAGAAAGAATCACCTCACAGTCGGAACCGGTCTGATACTGGTATTTGCCGGCAAAACGAGCACGGATGTCCTGATGATTATAAATCTCACCGTTTACGGCAAGCACCTGTTTTTTGTCTGGTGCAAACAAAGGTTGGCGACCACTTTCAGGGTCTACAATACTCAGACGCTCATGTGCCAGGATAGCTGAACCACCACAGTAGATTCCACTCCAGTCTGGTCCGCGATGGCGAATCTTCTGGCTCATACGAAGCGCTTGCTGTCGCAATTCAGGAGTCTGCTCCTGAATATTGAAGATAGATACGATTCCACACATAAATCTTTTCCTTTCTTTTCTTTTACGGTTATTTTTAACTCTTGTTCTCTCTTATTCACCTTGGCATGTCCAATCCATTCTTTTAGGAGCAAACCAAGCAAAAGCAAAGTTTAAAATTACTTTTTGCTATGTTTCGGGTGCAAAATTACAACTTTTTGTTAGAATAAAGAAAAGATTAGTAGCATTTTGTCTTTACTTTATCACAACAATAACATATTAACGCATATTAGATTAAAACATATGATAAACTGAAAAGAAAAATATACTATTTAATTACAATTTGTAAAATACAATCATTTTTAAGATAAACAAAGCGTATCCAGGGCATATTATACGCTCATAGATATGCAGTAAAACATCCAGGGCATTATACACAGTTTCTTACCCCCATATCATACAAAGAAATGCCGATAGCTCTTTGACGGAACTATCGGCATTTAAAATAAAAACTGAAACCTACCAACGTAAGATTATATCGAAAAACCTAAGAGCCTATTATGGCTGCAAGGTAAAACCTACTACCAGGTAAGCTTTTTCGGTGCTAGGGTTAGCAGCTACCTGAGCGAAGACTGGAACAGAGAAAGAATCTGTAATCTTCAAATCCTTGGTAGCTTTCAGTGAAACATTGGTAACTGCAAAACCATTGGCATCACCATAGAAAGATGTTGCAAATGGAACTGCGCCTATACTTGCTGCCCAATCACAACCGCCCAACTTGAATGGGGCTGTAGCCTCAACATATGAAGAATAAGCACGGTCACCATCCTTATTTAATCCATCATTGCCTGCAAAGTTGGTGTACCAGTTCAAGGCAACTGGACCAAAGTCATAACCTACGTTTGTCTCAAACACATGAGAAGTTTCATGTGCCTTATAGGCGAAATACTTCTCGTTAGGAGAGTTGAACCAGTAATCGGTTACACCGATATGGAAGCCACCGGTTTCATAAGCCAAGGTAAGGTCAAATTCCTTAGTGTCGTCTGGTTTAGAGACACCTACACTTCCCCAAGCTGTCAGAGACAAACCCTTGTAACCAATACAGAGTGTTGGCTGCAAAGAGACTTCTCCCAGTGACTGACCACGCCAATAATACTGGTTTACAACATCTGCAGCGATGGTAGTTTCAACCTCATCCTGAGCAGAAGCTGCAGGAGCAAAAGCAACCAAACCGAGTGCAAGGGCACCCATCTTCTTTATATCAAAAATCTTCTTCATATTCTCTCTTTTTAATGTGATACTTCTTTGTTTTTTAAAGTTTCGGCAGCAAAGGTACTGCAAATCGAAGACAACACAAAATAAATTGCGATTTATTTATATTGTTGAGATGCAGCGTACATTATTCAATGGCACTAATAAAACTCTGCTCGCCAAAACTTCTGCTGAAAAATCTTTCTCGCTCGTTATATGAAAGCATCTTTAGTTGTAGCAACTCTCACCATGCTCGTAGATATCGAGACCTTCTTCCTCGATTCGCTTATCAACACGGAGACCAGCAATCTTCTTGACACCCCAGAAGAGGATGATACCTGTTACGGCTGCCCAAAGGTCGATGCAGAGGATACCGAAGCACTGAGCACCGAAGAATCCGAAGCCACCACCATAGAAGGCGCCACCATCAAGGGCGAAGAGACCAGTCATCAAGGTACCGAAGATACCGCATACACCATGTACTGAACTTGCGCCAACAGGATCATCAATATGAAGTACGGTATCAATGAACTCGATAGAGAATACCAAGATGATACCTGCCAAGAGACCGATGATGGCTGAACCCAATGGACTAACCAAGTCGCAACCAGCAGTAATGGCTACCAAACCAGCCAAGATACCATTCAATGTCAATGAGAATGATGGCTTGCCATACTTGATCCAAGATGTGAACATGGTACCCAAACCACCGCAGACTGCAGCCAGGTTGGTGGTAAGGAATACGTGACTGATAGCAACACGGTTAACCTCACCAGAAGCAGCGAGCTGAGAACCAGGGTTGAATCCGAACCATCCGAACCAGAGGATGAATACACCAAGAGCAGCAGCCATCAGATTGTGACCTGGGATAGCAGTACTCTTACCATTGCGATACTTACCAAGACGAGGACCTAAGCAGATAGCACCAACCAAGGCAAGTACACCACCAACACTATGTACGATGGCAGAACCTGCGAAATCATGGAAGGCTGCACCGAAGGTGTTCATCATGAATGAGCCTGCCTCGCTGTTGCAAAGCCAACCGCCACCCCATGTCCAATGACCCTCTACAGGGTAGATAATCAATGAAATGAAGAATGAGTAAATGCAGTACATGGAGAACTTGGTACGTTCTGCCATAGCACCTGAAACGATGGTAGCACTAGTAGCGCAGAATACGGTTTCAAACATCAGGAAGCCTTCAGTAGGAAGACCGGCTGCATTTGTATAGAAAGACAAATCGCCGAAGTTAGGCATACCGATGAAACCGGCGCCATCGCTACCAAACATAAATCCGAAACCTACGAACCAGAAGAGAACAGAACCGACCATGAAGTCGACAAAGTTCTTAAACAAGATGTTCGCTGTATTTTTACTACGGGTAAAGCCCGCCTCGCAGAGGGCAAATCCCGGCTGCATAAAAAAGACCAACATGGCTGCCAAGAGCATCCATACGGTATCTACTGAAATTCCTAAATCCTGTACACTCATAATCTTTACCTTTTAAGAAGGAATGTTAAATGTTAAGTGTTAAATGTTAAGTTAGCATACGTCCACTTAGCACTCGATACTCTCACCTAACTCCCAAACATTCCGATTTTACTATTAATTCATCCAATTCAGTTAACATTTAACATTAAACACTTAACATTAAATATTATTTCTCCTGCTCAGCATTATAGAGAGCGATATCGCCTCTTTCACCTGTACGGATTCTTACGGTATCCTCTACAGGAATTACAAAGATTCGACCATCACCAATCTCGCCTGTACGGGCAGCCTTCTGGATGGCATTAATCGTTTTCTCTACGTTCTTGTCGCGCACGACAACATTCAGCAACACTCGCTCGATACTACTGGTATCATACATAACACCACGATAGATTCGAGCCTGTCTCATCTTGCCCTCTCCTCTTACATCGTAGTAAGAGAACCACTCGATGTCGGCGGCAAGCAAAGCTTCTTTTACATCCTCAAACTTAGTCTTACGGATGATTGCTTCAATCTTTTTCATGTCAATCTCTCCTATTAATTAATTTACATTTTGTTTATTTTCTGGTGCAAAGGTACGACATTTTGCTCAATATTTCAAAATATTACTTGCTTTTTGATGTTAATATTTTAATTTGCTTATTGTTTTGTATAGTTCTTTTTGAAATACAGAACAAAATGAAAGCAAATTACGCATTATTCGTTTCATTTTGAAACAAGCCATAAAAAAAACGCTTGAAAGGCCTAAATGACCCCTCAAGCGGCAAACCTAAAAACAAACTCTCAACCCTAAAACTAGGGTCACTTTATTATTTACTGAACTTTCGCATACCAGGAAGTTCAGTTAAATATATTAATAAGGTATTACAATGGCTTGTACTCCACGAAAGCCTCCATGGCCTCATAGCATGCCAGACCCAACTGGTCGTAGAGCGATGCTGTAGCACGGTTACGGTCCTCGGCTCTCTGCCAGAACAGGCGCTCATCATTACCCAAGAAAGGAGCACTCTCCATCTGCGACTGATGCTTGAGGATAGAGTTACGCTTTGCCCGCAACTCCTCAGGGCTCAAAGGAACACACATTTCGATATTCTCAATCTCCCATTCTGCCCAGGCACCACGATACATCCAGATGCGACAGTCCTTCAACCATTCTGCACCCGCTTTCTTCTCTTCGTCGATAGCTGCCAGAACGGCATCAGTACACTTCTTGTGGGTTCCGTGAGGGTCAGCAAGGTCGCCGGCAACATAAATCTGATGCGGCTGCACCTTCTGCAACAGCGCTCTCACTATCTCCACATCCTTCTCGGTCATTGGCAACTTTTCTATCTTGCCGCTCTCATAGAATGGCAGGTCGAGGAAGTGGACATGGTCAAGCGGAATTTCATTATAGGTACAAGCGATACGAGCCTCACCACGCCGGATCAGTCCCTTGATGGTCAGGATATCTCTCGTATCGAAGTCACTTTCCTTCTTCTTGGCAAAGAAGGTCTTGATTTCCTTATATTTATTAGAGATGATGCTGTCTTTTGAGTCTGCAAAAAGCTGGTTGAAGCCATTGATAAAGTGCATGAATCTTGTTACTTCCTCATCACCCACAGCAATGTTTCCTGATGTTTCGTAAGCTACATGCACATCGTGGTTCTGCTGTACCAGTCGGCGGATGGTTCCTCCCATAGAGATAACATCATCATCTGGGTGTGGAGAGAATACGATAACCTTCTTAGGGAATGGTGTTGCACGCTCTGGGCGATAGGTATCATCGGCATTCGGCTTACCACCTGGCCATCCGGTAATAGTATGCTGCAAATCATTGAAAATCTTGATATTGGCATTGTAGGCAGAACCATAGAGTGCCAGAAGTTCGCTCAGTCCGTTCTCATTATAATCCTTATTGATCAACTTCAGGATAGGCTTACCGAGTTTCTGGCAGAGCCATACCAGTGCCGAACGCACCAGTTTATCACTCCACTGGCATGAAGTTACGAGCCATGGATGCTCGATACGCGTCAGATGGTGAGCAGCACCCAGGTCGATGACAACATGAGCATTCGGATGAGTCTGAAGGAATGATGCCGGCAGAGTATCTGTGATAGAGTTCTCTACCACCTTCTGCATAATCTCTGCCTTCTCTTCGCCCCAGGCTGTCAGATAGATGCTCTTGGCTGAGAGTAAGGTAGCGATACCCATGGTGAGCGAACATGGAGGAATGGTTTCCTTGGTCTGCTCACTGTTCTCCATCTCTTCGCGAGAGGTATTGCCGATGAGGATGATACGGGTCATCGACTGGATGCCCGAACCTGGCTCGTTGGCTGCAATATTACCCGAACGGCCTACACCGATGAGGGCTACATCGAGACCACCAAAGGTCTTGATACGCTGCTCATAAAGACGGCAACTGTCCTGTACGGCATCCTGTGCCACAAAACCATCCAGTGTAAAGATGTTCTGCTCAGCCACATCCACATGATTAAGGAAACGATCCTTCAACTGGTTGATGGTACGGAGAGAGCTGTCCTTCTGGAGCGGATAATATTCGTATGCATTGAATACAACAACATTGCGGAAGCTCAGGGTCTTCTCGTTGTAACGGCGAACGAGTTCATCGTATACAGAATAGAGAGAAGAACCGGTGCCCAGCGCCATCACATAGAATTTGCCTTCCTGCTGTGCCGTCTTGATACCAGTTTCTATTTTATTAGCTACATGACTGGCACCTTCTGCCATAGAGGCAAAGATATCTGTATGAATCTTCTCCATTCTGGAGATTTCAGAGTATTCTACAGTCGTCTTTGGCTTGTAGAACTCTACAGGTACTTTATTGAGTACGATTTGTGAACTAAGATTGAGTCTCATATCTTTATCTATATTTACTGAGCCCACTTTAAAAAGGGGCATATTTTGAATCCAGCATGACCAGTGTGGTCATTCTGAGTGAAACATAGCAATTGGCTCCGCAGGTGAATATCTTTCGAGAAATCGCTTTGAAAGAGCCGAAAGCTTCTCTGACAGACCCGAAAAGGGCAAATATCGATCTTTGAAGCACGACTTCCTAACTGCATTGAGGGAGCCGTGAATATATCTAACTGAGGATTCGGATCTTTCTTTTTAAACATAGTCATTCTGTTTGATGGTGTAAAGATACGAAAAATATTCCAGATTACGGCATAAATCAGAGATTATTTTCGTGAAATATAAACATTTTAAACAGGCCTTACTTTTTAAAGTGGGCTTTTTCCTGGTTATTCGTTAGAAAAAGTATAATCTATAACCAAAATACTTGGAAAAAAGTCAGAAATATCGTACCTTTGCAGGCAAAAAGCAATTTTACGAATATGAAAAGAATCAAAATGCCACTCTTGGCAAGAATCATCATTGCCATCCTGTTGGGTGTAATCTTCGGCAATTT
Organism: Segatella copri; assembly: GCF_026015465.1. GTDB lineage: Bacteria > Bacteroidota > Bacteroidia > Bacteroidales > Bacteroidaceae > Prevotella > Prevotella copri_E. The sequence continues at coordinate 465,111 of NZ_JAPDUQ010000003.1, read as the reverse complement.
CTTCAATGAAGCGGCCGTCAGAGCGTTTCTCACCTTCAACGGCATCTTCAGCCAGTTTCTGGGCTTTATGATACCGCTCATCATCATCGGTCTCGTTACGCCAGCCATTGCCGACATCGGTCACGGAGCCGGAAAACTCCTCCTTGGCACTGTGGGCATCGCCTTTGCCGACACCATCCTGGCGGGTCTTCTTGCCTATGGCACAGGCTCGGCACTCTTTCCTAACATGATTGCCAATTCTACCCATGTGGCAGTAGATAAAGTGGAAGAACTCAAACCCTTCTTCGAAATCAAGATACCTGCCATGGTAGATGTGATGAGTGCCCTCGTTTTCTCGTTCATTGCCGGACTGGGCATTGCCCACAAAGGCAGCCGCACCATGCAGAACGTTTTTCAGGAATTCAAGGAAATCGTATCAGGTATCATTGCCAAAGTCATCATTCCCCTACTGCCCCTTTATATCTTCGGCATCTTCCTGGGCATGACTTTCTCCGGCGAAGCCTACCACATTCTGCTGGTCTTCGCACAGATTATCCTCGTGATTCTCGTACTTCATATCGTCATCTTACTTTACGAATATCTGTTGGCTGGCGGCTTGTCCCACAAGAATCCTTTTAAGCTGTTATTCAACATGTTGCCATCCTACTTCACGGCACTTGGCACATCATCATCAGCAGCCACCATTCCGGTAACTCTGAAGCAGACCTTGAAAAACGGCGTCACCGATGGCATTGCCGGATTCACCATTCCGCTCTGTGCCACCATCCATCTCTCGGGATCAATGATGAAGATTACCTGTTGTGCGCTCACCATCTGTCTCATCAATGGTATGCCGTGCAATCTCCCCCTCTTCCTCAACTTCATCTTCGTGCTTGCCATCTGCATGGTAGCAGCTCCGGGAGTTCCGGGAGGAGCCGTCATGGCAGCGCTAGGTCCGCTAGCCTCAGTTTTAGGTTTCAATGCTGATATGCAAGCACTTATGATAGCCCTCTATATTGCGATGGACAGTTTCGGCACCGCCTGCAATGTAACCGGCGATGGCGCCATTGCTATAGTCGTGGATAAGATATTCAGAAAGGATAAATAAAAAATAAAGAGGTGTGTCATAAGTCCATGACACACCTTTTTTTTTCAAAAAGCCACAATAGATACCATCTATCAACTTATAGCCAGAATCTTTCGTTTATCTATAATAAAAGTATTATCTTTGCAGCCGAAATCAAAATTACAAATAAGAAAATAAAAAAACAAAGAGAAAAATGACAATGGAAACAAGAAAAGAAATAGCAGCAGAAAAGAAACGTTGTGGCTCACATAATTGCACACAGGCTGTGCTCTGCACCTACCACGACTTCACCGGTATGGACGAGGAAACCATCAAGAACGCTGGCAATGCCTTTGCTGCAGGTATGGGTAACATGGAGGGAACCTGCGGAGCCCTCGTTGGCGCTGGCATCGTACTTGGACTCGCAACACAAGACAAGGCGAAGTCTATCAAGGGCATGAGAATGATAATGGATAAGTTTAAGCAACACAATGGTGCCACACAATGCAAACTGCTGAAAGGTGTGGGCACAGGCAAGGTGCTTCGCGAGTGTCCGCTCTGCGTGGCTGATGCATCTGAATTTCTGGAAGAGATACTGGAAAAAGAAGGTATTCAGAAGTAAGTAACAATATGGCTAAGTATAAAGCAATTAACGAGCAAAACCGCTGCGTGGCATGTGGTGTTTGCGTGAAAGTATGTCCTAAGGATGCCATCAGCATCTACAAGGGATGCTATGCCCAGATAGATGAGGAGAAGTGCATAGGCTGCGGCATCTGCGAGAAAAACTGTCCGGCAGGAGTAATCCATAAAGTTTTAAGACAACCCGTTTAATTTCATCAAATTGATTCGCATGGCAAAACAGAAAAATAAGAAATGGAGTGATTACCTGTGGCTCGTATCTGCCACCTATTTCATCCTCGGATTCTTCAATATCGTGTTCGCATGGCTCGGAGTCATCTGTTTTCTGATTCCGCTGCTCATGGCCATATTCGGAGGTGGAAAGGGATATTGCAACAACTATTGTGGACGAGGACAACTCTTCCTGCAAATAGGAAACACCCTGGGATGGTCGCGCAAGAAGGCGGCACCAAGATGGTTCTCGTCTAAATGGTTCCGCCATGGCTTCCTCCTGTTCTTCATGTTCTTCTTCATACAGATGATCATCCTCACCACAATGGTGGCAAAGGGCACAGAAGATCTCCATCAGACCATCCACCTGCTATGGACCTTCAACGTGCCATGGCATTGGGCTTACCCGGTAGAGATTGAGCCATGGAAGGCGCAGTTTGCCTTCGGTCTCTACGGCATCATGCTCACCTCGCTGATTGTGGGCGTTCTGCTCACCATTATCTATCGTCCAAGAACCTGGTGCGTGTTCTGTCCTATGGGCAACATGACACAGCTGATATGTAAACTCAAAGCAAGATAAATTAAAGCAAGATAAATTAAAGCAAGATAACTCAAAGCAAAATGAATCTGCAACAACTCAAATATATCGCAGCAATCAACCGCTTTCGCAACTTTGCGAAGGCGGCAGACTCGTGCAATATTTCCCAACCCACACTCAGCGCCATGCTGCTGAAGTTAGAAGAAGAACTCGATGTGCGCATCTTCGACCGCACCAACAAACAGGTAACACCAACGAGTGCAGGAGAGAAAATCATCCTTCAAGCTAAAAAGACACTTTTGGAGCTAGAGAAAATCACAGAACTCGTGGCTGAAGAAAAGAACCAGATTGGCAAATCTCTGTCTCTCTCCGTAGGTCCCTCCATTGCTCCTTACATTCTTCCCAAATTCATCAAGCATTACAGAAAAGATTATCCTGAAGTAAACCTCTCTATTCAAGAGATGAAATCAGAAGAAATGTTTCATGTTTTGCAAGATGGAGAAATAGATGCTGGCATTGCCATTTCAGACCTGCCTCGTAAAGGAATACTTGAGATTCCGCTTTACACAGAACGCTTTTATGTATATTTATCGGAAGACTGCTGGCGCAAGCTGCCCGTGTTCAAGCCAGAGAATCTGGAACATGAGAACATGTGGATTATGAAAGAAGCACAATGCCTTCGCGATAGTGCCTTCTCCTTCTGTAAAGCAAGGAGCAAAGGGCACCACATCTATGAGTCAGGCAGCATAGAAACTTTAATTCGCATCGTGGATGAGAACGGCGGGTTCACCATCATTCCAGAGATGCACCTCGAATTCCTAAATGAAGCACAACGCAAGAATGTAAGAAAGATAGAAGGAGATTATCTTTCCCAGAGACGCATCTCCCTATACATTAGGGAAGACTATATCAAAGAACGGATGCTTAACACCATCATCAACAGCATGAAAGAATTTATGCCAGCGCAGATGATGAATGAAGGCAACTGGAAATATGGGATAAGACTGTAAAACTGGAGACTCCAGTTTTACAGTAAACTTGAAAATTTAGAACTTAATCCAGGTCAGCTTCTTCCAAATTCCCTCGAAAGGACCATGGGAGTGATACTTGAGCCAGAGGTTGGAGAAGAGGCATTGCACTACCACCATGGCAATACCCACAAAGAAGGCATAGGTGATGCCGAGTTTCGTCTGGAGATTGAAGCCATAATAAGCAAACAGTCCACAACCGATGATAGACTGGAGAAAGTAGTTGGTCAAACTCATCTTGCCAAACTGGCGCAGGAACGACAATCCCTTTCTGAACCATTCCTTTCCGTACCACAACAATACGAATCCTGATACTACAAACGAGAGGATGAAGAAGTTGTAGATAGGATAAAGCCAATTGTTCCATGTTTCCATGTGGCGCACATCAGCTATGCCTCCCACAATCAATACCAGGATGGAAACCGCCAGCACCTTCTTCCACAAAGCCAGGTTGTTGTTCTCATTGTAGAACCAACGCTTTCTACCCACCAGCATTCCGAGTACGAAAAGGCAGATGGTCTGCGTATGTCTTCCCTTCATCAGGCACCAGTAATAGGTAGCCACCTGTCCGTATCGCAGGTTGCCATAAGCATTCTCCAGGAAACTGCCGTGCTGATGACCATGATACATGTTTCCATACACCTCTCCCAACGACGATGCATCTACCTGCCATCCGGTAATGAGGGAGTAGATTTCTATCGGCTGGATAAAGAGAAAGGCAACCACCCACCAGAGCCATTTGGTAGGAAGATAACTCAATGGGATGAGAACCAGTCCATAGATGGCATAGGAGAAGAGGATGTCGCCATCAAAGAAGGCGGTGTTCACGATACCGAGCATTGCCAGGAGGAACATTCGCCAGGCGAATCTTCCAGAAAAGCAATTTCCCCGCTGCTGCTGGTTATCATTCATAATAAAGAAGCTCAATCCGAAGAGCAGAGCAAAGATGCCATACATCTTTCCCGACAGCAGCAAAGCCAGCACATCTGCCATCCAATCATCACAACCCAGCGTATAAGCATGCGCTATGCTTCCATCGTACATATTGAAATGCTCCACAGAGTGATAGAGAATAATACCTGCTACGGCCAATCCTCTCAAGGCATCAGCCACGTCAATACGACTGTTTTTCAGTCCTAATGTCTTGTAAAAATTCATTTTGATATTATTTGTTAGTTATTATGAGCCCACAAAGGTATAACATTTTATTGGAAAAAGCGAATAAACCTCAATGTATAACAAATATTAAGTTTTAAAGGAAAAAGAGAAAAAGTCGGCCTTTTCCTTGGTTATTCGTTAGAAAAAGTGTATCTTTGCTCCGCTATTCGTCAGAAAAAGCGTGAAGTTCATACGATTATTCGTCAGAAAAAGTGCAGAATTCATACGATTATTCGTTAGAAAAAGTGTAAATCATGGAAAGAAGCATCTATAACAAACTCGTAGAATGGAAGAACAAGCAAAACCATAAACCTCTGATTCTCAACGGAGCAAGACAAGTAGGCAAGACCTATATCCTGCAAGAATTTGGAAAAAGAGAATATAAAAAACTTGCATTCTTCAGTCTCGACAGAAATCAGAAGGCAGCAGAAGTGTTTGAAAAAGGCGGCACAACAGCTGATATACTGATGGCACTCTCCGCCATCAGCCAGGTAGATATTACCCCCAACGATACACTTATGGTACTCGATAAGATACAAGATTGTCCTAAAGCATTAGAAGCTTTAAAGTTCTTTTGCGAGGATGCTCCTGATATTCATATCATCGTGGCAGGATCCCTGCTGGGAATATCACTCCATAGCGGGGTATCATATCCAGTAGGAAAAGTAGAAGAGCTGCGCCTCTACCCGATGAACTTCATCGAATTCCTCGATGCCATGGGAAAAGCGAAACTGGCAAGCATCCTGAAAGAAGGAAATTGGAACGTCATCAATTTACTGGAAACAGAATTGATCAGCCTGCTGCGACAATATTATTATGTAGGAGGAATGCCAGCCGCCGTACTCGCCCATGTAGAGCAGAAGGGACTGCAGGAAGTCCGTTCCATCCAAAAGCAGATTATACAAGACTATCGCCGAGATTTCTCGAAGCACGCACCAGATAGAGAAGTGCCTCGCATTAATATGGTGTGGGACAGTATCCCTGCCCAACTTGCCAAAGAGAACAAGAAGTTCATCTATGGAGCCGTGAAGAAAAGTGCCAGAGCCGCAGATTTCGAACTGGCCATCCAATGGCTGATAGATGCAGGACTGGCATATAAGGTTCAGAGAGTCAATACCCCACGCCTCCCTTTCAAATTCTATGAAGACCTGAACGCCTTCAAACTCTTCATGCTCGATGTGGGACTGATGGGAGCGATGGCAGAGACTTCAGCAGAATCGATGCTGGTGGGCGATGGCATTTTCTCTGAATATAAAGGTGCCTTTACAGAACTATATGTCTTCACCCAGCTGAAAAGCCAGGATATTCCATTATACTATCATGCTGTGGATAACTCCACAATAGAGATTGATTTCCTGACCCAATGGCACGACAGGGTTATACCGATAGAAGTAAAGGCAGAGGTGAACGTTAAGGCGAAATCTCTCAGAACATTCATCACCAACAATCCGCAACTGAAGGGACTTCGCTACTCCATGCTTCCCTATAAGGATCAAGACTGGATGATCAACGTTCCGCTCTATGCCTGCCTGACACCATTTGACAAATCATTCTGATGCCTTTTAATAAAAGCTTCGATTCTGACATTTCCGTCAGAATCGAAGTGAAAGCCAATCATCGAACTTCACGTTCTGGAAGGTATGGATGCCCAGTTTCTCGGCAGCCTCACAGTTTTCCTTCAGATCATCGATGAAGAGGGTTTCATCGGGATGGATGGTCGCCTGCCTGATTACCACCTCATAGATGTGGGCATCAGGTTTTGCCAAATGCATTCGCTGAGAGAGGAAACAGTGCTCGAAATAATCCTCTACCCCATGGTTCTGATAAAGAAAGAGATGCTCCACGCAATAATCCCAATGAATATCAATGGTATTGCTCAAGAGGAAGAGACGATAACCAGCCTTCTTCAACTGCAGGAGTCGCTTCTTTTTCTCATCAGGAATCTCCACCAGCATCTTGTTGGCAGCATCGATGATTTCTTCATTCGTCACATCAGCTCCTGTCAACTCACGGGCTGCATCGCAGAATGCTTCGGTGGTAATCATTCCCACACCCAGTTTGCTCATCAGCTTCATCCCTTCACTCTCGGGATTCGGATTAGCCAGTTCCCCCATTCCTATCGCCTTGAAAGCCCCGATGCATCCTTCCGGATTGAGCTTCACCAAGACATTACCCAAATCAAATATGATATTCTTGTATTGCATAATCTATACCTTATTTTAAATTTCACTTTTAATCTTTAATCAGATACTTACTGCAAAAGTACTGTAAATTCGGGAGAGAACAAATGATTTCAAGAAGTTATAACAAGAATATAACATTTATTAGTAAAAGAGGAAAGCCTATGTATGAGAAATGTTTTTCTAAAACTATTGCCACTATTGCCACACTTCAAGTTAACCAATTGGTTTTTAGATATTTAAGCGTTGCAACAAGGGCATTTTCTATTATCACCTATTGCCACACTCGGACGAAAAACGGGGGATTCTCAGCGAAAAAGCAGAGGAAGACTTATTGTTTTCGCAGAAAAACATTAAAAAAGTGGAGGAAAAGGCTTGCGGTTTCGAACATTTTTTTGTATTTTTGCAACCAACAGGAAAAATTCCTGCCGATTCCACCTAGAAGCTTGCGACTCCTGTGAAACCACTTTATACACATTTAACCCAAAAACCAATGACACAAGCAGATTTAGTCAGACTCTACTTTAACAAAGAAAATGCTTACAACTCATGGGACTATTGCTTCAACCAGCAATGTCCACTGGCTCTGGAATGTGCACACTATCTGTCCGTAACCTACAAAAAACCGGAACAGACCAAAGGCTACGCCATCTATCCCGATGCCTACCACGACAACAAGTGCGAACATTTCCTGCAGCTGCAGATGGTGAAAATGGCATACGGCTTTATGAATATTCTTGAAGAACTGAAGCGTAAAGACGAAGCCAGTTTCAGAGTACACATGACTTCCTACTTCGGAAGCAAGACTTCATACTATCGCTATAAATTAGGACAGACAGGACTCGTGTCTGAACAGCAGCAGTACGTGCTGAAATGGTGCCAGCAACATGGATACACCAACATGAGGTTCGACCGCTATGCAGAAGAGGTCAGCTATTAACAGCCGCACGCCGATAAAGATTTTAACCCACGTACATGGTCACTCGTACCCGTGTATATGAGTATCCGTACCCATGTACACGGGTACGGATGACCAACACGATGAGCACGGATGACCGAGACGACGGGCACGAGTGCCCGGCATAGTCGGGCACCCGTGCCCAACGCCTTGGGCAAAGCTGGGCAAAGCCATCGACAAACCTAAGTATCACCCTATCAACAAATTAGCAGAAATATGAAGTTTACTATTACAAGAATCAACAAGCAGAACAAGTTGATGGTCAGTTCGAAAACCGTAGAACGGTTTCTGGAGCGCATCGCTAAAGATGATGCCAAGCTGAGTGTCACCAATTTCAGAATGAGTGTGCCGCTCATGGAGGCCGACTACCAGTACTACAAAGGCATCAAGGAATGGCAGCACGTTTATCCAGCCGCAGAATTCAACAAGGATGAAAGCGGCAATCTCGTCTTCCAGAAATCAAACGGGCTGGTGATGCTCCACTTCATCAACCTCATGTCAGACCAGGAAAAAGATGCCGTCAAGAAGACGGTCAGTCTACTGCCGATGACCTTCGCTGCCTTCGAAGGAGCCGACGGCAGAAGCCTCATCGTGCTCGTAAGCATCTGCAACGAAGAAGGAAAAATCCCGACAAAAGAAGCCGACGCCGACTTACTCTACCAGTCTGCCTACGAACAGGTAAAAACGCTCTACCAGTCGCAGGTACAGGCAGCCATCAAACCAGAAAAACCATCATTGGCATCCAACTTCATGCTTACGCTGGATGCCTCTCCTTATTATAACAGCAAGGCTGTGGCGATGCGCATCTCCCAAAATATGAAGAAGGTAGCCTCAGCCCCTAAGAATGTAGACGACCTGAAGACATACGATGACTATGAGTTTCTTTACCGCAAGGCAGCAGAAGAGACGAAGGAAGAGATGAAAAAAGCCAACATCTCATGGCAGAACGATGAAGACCGGTTCCTTGCCGGTTTCTCAGCCATCGCCATCAAGCTCTGCAACATGGGCCTCAGCGAAGAAGAAGCTTTCATCCATATCCGCCGCAACAACTGGGGACATGTGACAGAAGAGAAACTCCGCCAGATAGTGGGCACCGCTTACGATACCCATTCCAAAGACAGGAAGACGGAGAAATCAGCCTCAGGCAGAAAAGGCCGTGCCGAAATTCTGCAGATGATCAGATACCTGGAGAGCCGGTACCAGTTCCGTTACAATACCGTGATGAAATATACCGAATACCGTCCGAACAATTCATGGGTTGGCGATTTCAGACCGGTGGATGCCCGTGTGCAGAAAAGCATGACGCTGGATGTTCAGATAGCCGACATCCACGTAAGCATCAAGGATGTAAGGAATTTTCTAGAGTCAGACCGCATTAGAAACTATAGTCCAATAGAGTCCTATCTCTATGACTGTCTGGGAAAATGGGACGGCAAGGACCGCATCCGTGCCCTGGCACGAACCGTACCCACCAACAATCCTCATTGGGAAGACTGGTTTTACACCTGGTTTCTGGGAATGGTTGACCAGTGGCGCGGCATGTATCGCCGTCAATATGGCAACAGTACCATGCCGCTGCTCATTTCCAAGCAAGGTTACAACAAGAGCACCTTCTGCCGCCGTCTCATCCCTACCGAATTATCGTGGGGCTTCAGCGACAACATGATTCTGTCAGAAAAGCGTCAGGTATTGCAGGCGATGTCACAATTTCTGCTCATCAATCTCGATGAGTTCAATCAGATTTCACCACAGGTGCAGCAGGGATTTCTGAAGAATCTGCTGCAGTTGCCTACGGTGAAAATCAAGCCGCCATACGGAAGTCATGTACAGGAATTTCCTCGTCTAGCCTCCTTCATCGCCACGAGCAACATGACCGATATTCTTTCCGACCCATCCGGCAACCGCCGTTTCCTGGGAGTAGAACTGACGGGACCTATCGATGTGAGTGGCAGACTGAACTATGAGCAGCTTTATGCGCAGGCGATGCAAGCTCTGGAGCGTGGTGAAAAATCCTATTTCGACGCCAAGGAAACCGCCATCATCATGCAACATAACAGACAATTTGAGCAGATTTCCCCTATCAAGCAATGTTTTCTGCAGGTTTTCGAGCCTGCAAGTACCCCGGAAAATGGCGAATATCTGATGGCAGCCGCCATTTTCGATATTTTGAAGCAGAAATTCGGCTCTTCTCTCCAGGTTTCGAGTATACAGAAATTGGGCAGAGAGCTTCAGAATATAGAAGGTTTGAAGAACCGGAGAACAAGATTTGGTACTGAGTATCTGGTAGTTAGAAAATAACCTGCTCACTTTCCATCTCATTCCCTTATAAAAAGAGTGTGGCAATGCGTGGCATTAGGTGGCAACAGAAATACCGCTTACTGCCACGCATTATTCACTTATAATCAGATAGTTAAATGCATTGGTGACAGATGTGGCAATAAAACAGAAAAACATTTTCGTATAAGAATCATAAAGGTAGGAGTAAACCACTTTTTGCTTTACCATTTGCATGTATTGACAATTGTGCCGAAATCATGAACTTCATTTCACGACTTCATCTACTTCATTTCATGAGTTCATCTACTTCATTTCATGAGTTCATCTACTTCATTTCACGAGTTCATCTACTTCATTGAGTTGACACATACGGCTGCGGTGGCTGAAGGAGACGACTACATTAGCTGAAGGAGTCGAATGCAGTGGCAGAAGGAGTCGAATGCGATAACTGAAGGAGTCGAATGCGATAGCTGAAGGAGACACATTTGCACATTATTACATAAAGATAGCACCTTGACCGTACTAAACATACAGTCAAGGTGCTACAGTACAAATAATCTTCCTCCTCTAATGATCCATCGTTTTGCTATTGCTTATTCCTTAGCTCTTCTATCAAGTCATTTACAATATATGTATCACTCATTAGATGCAAGCCAAGTTCTTTGTCATGTAACATACGACAAACATCAGAGTCATAGAATATCTGTAAAGCTCTGTCGGTTGATATATGTAACGTATCAGCTAGTTGCTTTATGATACGAGCGATTTTATTCCATAATAAAAAATCCAACATAATTATATCCTTTCATATGATTTGAATTGTAAATACTTATCAACTATCTCCTGGCTTAAAATGCAAATCTGATAGTTGGGCTTGTGATAAACCAACTGGCGAAGAGTATGTTCAACATCTGCATAGCCATTGATATAGGCTTCTACTGCATCAATTACACGGTCGTCAGCCACTCCTCCTTCAATGATGTCATACCCACTCCAAGGCTGCTTTCCTTTTCTGCTGTCAACAATGAAGTCGAGCCATTCCTTATCGTAAGCATCAAATCGTTTTACCTTGCAGTCTTGTGGTATAGCGAACTCATAGGTGTTCACTATAGCTTGCTTGGCTCGTCTGATGGTCTTGATACGGACAGCCCATTTGGAAGCTTGTTCAAACAAAGGCGTAAGATAGAAGCCTGGACCGAAATCCAAGTCCTTTCTTCCAATGCTTACTAAAGGATGCTCAACAATGACATTTGAACCATGATATAATATTTGCTTTTCCATTATTCTTTTCTTTCCCAATTTTTAAGAGCTTCGACCACATCACTTGCCACAGCTTCCCGGCTCTCGGTATGTAGAGTGTCATAGCAATCTTGAATGAGACTTTTGATTAGCCCCACCTTATCCAATCGCTTTCTCATTTCAGACGGCGATATACCCATTTTTTGTGCTGAAGCCTCGATGGCCAACACCGTAAAGGCGAGGCGTTCGAACTCTGGGTCACTTTTCAGCAACAGTTCTCTATCTTCCATTCTTTACAAAATATTGTATTTAAATGCAAATATAAAGATTTTCTCTGATATTCCACTCAATTTCGGAGTTAAATAAAGAAAAATAGACTGATTTTGCTAATTTCTCTACTGATAATGGAAGAAAAATCATCAGCTACGAAATTGTCAATCAATTCTTCAAGACTGATTTCTTTGGTAGAATCGCCAGATTCTGAAAGACTCATTGTCCTCATTTGACAATATCGGCGAACAGGTACCATCATAGCGCACCAATCGGTACCAAAAAGATGTTAAGTTCTGCTCATGTAAAATAATAACCGCCTATCTTTGCAGTAGAGTTTTAAAATTTATATAGATATGGCACAAAGTAATGTAAACATGAGCAAATTAAAACGTTCATTTCAAATGCTAGCGGCAAAAATACCGCAACGCACCATTTGCGAGCAACTACACATGGGACGTGGCGTACTGAACCGCTACAAGCCAGCGTTCAATGATGCAGCCGTGGAATGGGTCGCCTACTACGATACATCCCTCCAAACCTGCAGGATTCGCACTCCCAGGGACAAAGGTCCAGTCGAGGGTCTCGTTCAAAAGGCATACAATGCCGCCTACGCTCTGCTACATGACGAGGTGTTTTACAATCTACTGAACAACTATAGCGTGCCATACCAGTATGTCGGGCAAAAGTATGCTCCAAATCCTAGAAGAGAGATACGAGAGAAAGTCCGTCATTATCGCCTCGCAGCTTCCCATTGCCAAATGGTATGATTACATAGGTGATCCTACCTTGGCAGATGCCATAGCAGAACTGGAATCTTGGTACCGCTTGCAGTGATAGCATGGTACCGATTACAACGCTACGTGTGGTACCGATACAGCGCTAACGTCACATAATCCCACATTATATAAGACACAGGATTTTACTGGTGTGCCCATAATTCCGCTGTGAATTTTCGGCGGTCATTAAATTGACGTCGAGAAATCAGGTTTGGCATTTCAGTCTTATACTCCTTCAGTCTGTCGAACAAGTTGTTTTCACTGTCGATACTTAGATGCTCAGCAGTTAAGCTCAAAGCAACAACTTCGAGGTCTGAAAAACGTGGTACGACTCCTGGGCGAGGAATATTTCCTAGCTCATTAACTAAATTTATGGAGAAATTCTTGCATATCTCAAGAATTTTTACGAAATTTGCATACAAGTTGTGCATAGCGTGAAATATTATAACTTTATGTTTGGACACCACAAAGTTACTAAAAATCAGCGAGATGCACAACTTTTTCTCCATAAAATATACTAATTTTTAGGCGAATTTTAATTCCGCCAACGAGTATAGGAATACATAGGGAAAACAGTGGGGTTTGTAATCCCCCTATCTATCAACAGCAGTCTTGATTGCTGCGGATTGCAAATCCGCAGCAAGCTAAAATAGGTTAGGACATTTTTAACGCCGGATTACAAATCCGGCGGGACGCAAGAGGGCAACAACTCGCCTGTTAGCATCAGCTGTGTGCATTTTCAAAGCGTTACAGTTTGTAACGGTTTCATTTCCCATAAACTCTTCATAAAAGGGAATGCGTTTAAAGCTTTTGCCCTTACAAGGAGCAGGGTACACAAATTATTGAATACTAACATTTTAAACATTATATTGTGCAAGTTATGGCATTTTCATTGTGCAAGTTGAGGCATTTTTGTTGTGCAGGTTGTGGGATTTTCATTGTGCAAGTTGTGGATTTTTCCATCATAAACACAAAAACTACGTTCCTATCTTCTTCATTCTGGGCGGGACGCAAAATCCCACTATTTATCAACAGCAGGCTTGATTGCTGCGGATTGCAAATCCGCAGAACTAAAATAGGTTAGGACATTTTTAACGCCGGATTACAAATCCGGCGGGACACAACGGCTTCAGCAAGAACAAGTCTATGGAGAAGCAACCGGAGTCCGAAGAAGACCCTCTCGAACACCGCACCGACGGCACAGATGCCTTCGATACTCTCTACATCGGCTGCGAGAAGTTCCCACAGTACGATTTATATCCAATTGCTATTGGTGGAGTGAGACAAATGCAAAAGTAAGTTAAAGTTTTCTTATTTTGTTTTGCTGTTTAGAAACAAAACTATATCTTTGTAACCAGAAATTAAATAATAATGAGCGAATATAAATTTAAAGTGGTTTTAATGGATGAAGCCTTGTCATTCGTTCGTTCTTTGCCGTTGAAGGTACAACAAAAAATAACCTACAATTACAAGAAAATAGAACAAGGTGTCATGGACAAGGAACTCTTTAAAAAATTAGAGAATTCTGAAATTTGGGAGTTTCGTACTTTATTCAATGGAAACTGCTATCGCCTATTCTCTTTTTGGGACACAGAAACGGATACTTTGATTGTCGCCACACATGGTATAGTCAAGAAGACACAAAAGACTCCTCGAAAGGAAATAACAAAGGCAGAAGAGATTAGAAAACTATATTTTGAATTAAAACATCAATAGATATGGCACAGATGCATTTAACTCCACTTTCTGAGGTGGTTGATGAAGTTTGGGGCAAGACTGGTACTAAAGAGCGTGACATGATGGAAAAGTTGCTCAAAGAAGAGGTCAATGCCTATTATTTGGGCGAAGCAATTCGTAATGCTCGTAAAGCACAGAATCTTACACAAGAACAACTTGGTGAACGTATTGGTGTACAACGGGCACAAATTTCGCGTTTGGAAAAAGGAAGTAGCACAATTACGCTTCCTACGCTTAGTCGCGTTTTTCAAGCATTGGGTATCGCAACCGCAACACTTGATTTGGGAGTTGCTGGAAAAGTTGCCTTGTGGTAATAAAGTATTTGGATATGATTTTCACAATAGGACATACAATTCAAAGTTTGGATGACTTTTATGATATGCTACAACATTATGATGTTAATTGTATCATCGATGTTAGAAGTATGCCTTTTAGTCAACATGCCCCTCAATTTAACAAAGAATCATTATGCATATATTTGAAGGGCAAAAACGTTTTGTATGCTCATTTCGGAAAAGAATTTGGTGCAAGGCGTGACGATTGCTTACAATATGTACATAATGGCAATGAAAACTTTATGCAAGTAAATTTTGAGTTGGGTGTCAAAACGGACAATTTCAAAGCTGGCATAAATCGATTAGATAAAGCGTTAAGCCAAGGTCGAACAATTGCTTTAATGTGTACAGAAGCTAATCCACTGGATTGTCATCGTTTCTCTTTTATTTCAAGGTATTTGTATGATAACAAATATGATATTATGCATATTATGAGGAATAAAGAAACTCATGAAATACAACTCAAAACGCACAAAGAATTAGAGTCTCGTATGATAAATGAGTATGTTAGAAAAGGAAAACTTTCGGGTGAAGGCGATCTCTTCTCAGAATCAAACGATGAAAAAAAACTGAGAGATGAAGCTTATAGAATTAAGAATCGTGAAATTGGTTATAAACCAATGATGGAAGAAAAAATAATAGATTAATAAAGAAAAGATATGATTACATTATACACTATTGGTTTTACCAAAAAAAGTGCCGAGCAGTTTTTTGAATTGCTCAAGAATAATCACATTTCAAAGCTTGTGGATATTCGAATAAACAATGCTAGCCAGCTTGCTGGCTTTGCAAAGGGAAAAGATTTACAATATTTTGTAAAGCAAATTTGCAATGCTCCTTATGAACATATTGTTGATTTTGCACCAACAAAAGATTTGTTGAGCAAATGGCGCAAAGAAGAAGTTGACTGGAGTCAATATACAAATGTCTATTTAAACCTTCTTCAAGAGCGGTCTGTTATAAATCTAATTTCCGCAACACTATAATTTAATATTTTTTATAAGCACCTGAGCAACAAAAAGTTGCTCAGGATTTTGCCATGTCAGAAATTTCACTTATCTTAGTGTTGCAAAATAAAAACAAACAAAATTCTGAATGACATGGCAAAAGTACAAATAAAATCTGAGAAACTCACTCCTTTTGGAGGAATTTTTTCTATTATGGAGCAATTTGATTCTCTTTTAGCTCAAACAATAGATTCTACCTTGGGATTGAGATGCACATTGTTTGGTTATCAATATAGCGAGATTCTACGTTCTCTGATGTGCGTATATCTTTGTGGTGGCTCATGTATTGAGGATGTTACAACTCACCTGATGAAACATTTATCTCTTCATCCAACTCTTCGCACTTGCAGCGCAGACACCATATTACGTGCTATCGAAGAACTGACCTTTAAGAGCATCACCTATAAGTCTGCTTCTGGCAAATCCTATGATTTCAATACTGCAGACAAGATGAACTGCTTACTGGTCAATGCCCTGCTTGCTACTGGTCAATTGAAATCCGGTCAAGAGTATGATTTTGACTTTGACCATCAGTTCATTGAAACAGAGAAGTATGATGCAAAACCAACCTACAAGAAGTTCTTGGGCTATAGTCCAGGTGTAGCTGTCATTAACGACATGATTGTTGGTATTGAAAATAGAGACGGCAACACAAACGTGCGCTTCAACCAAAAAGAAACTTTGGAAAGAATCTTCAAGCGATTGGAGGCTTCGGAAATATATATTTCTCGTGCCCGCATGGATTGCGGCTCATGTTCGGAGGAAATCGTAGATATGGTAGAGGCTCATTGCAGGTATTTTTATATTCGTGCCAACAGATGCTCTTCTTTCTACGATTCCATGTTTGCCTTAACTGGATGGAAAACTGTTGAAATCAACGGTATTGAGTTTGAGTTGAATTCTATCCTTGTTGAGAAATGGAAAGGAAAACCGTATCGTCTTGTCATACAGAGACAAAGGCGAATAGATGGAGACCTTGACATTTGGGAAGGCGAATATACCTACAGATGTATACTGACTAACGATTACAAGTCGAGTGCAAGAGACATCGTGGAATTCTACAATCTTCGTGGTGGCAAGGAACGCATCTTCGATGACATGAACAATGACTTTGGCTGGAATCGATTGCCAAAATCGTTCATGGCACAGAATACTGTATTCCTGCTTATGACAGCTCTCATCAGAAACTTCTACAAAGCTATTATGCAGAGATTGAAAACCCATGAATTTGGATTGCGTGCCACCAGCAGAATCAAGACCTTTGTTTTCAAGTTCATCTCTGTTCCTGCGAAATGGATTAAGACATCACGTAGGCATGTATTGAACATTTACTCAGACAACAATGCTTATGCCAACCTGTTCAAGACAGACTTTGGTTAAAGACCATGCTTTTCTGGTTAAACCAGCGTATTACCTCAAGTCGCTTTATGGGGTAAGGGGATTTTGTGTCTGCGACATTTCTGTTATGCAAGAAATATGTACAATAAAATGAATTTTGTCGTTTTACAAGCAAAATCCCACTAAACCCTATAGGTTGCGGATTTGAGGATAAAGAAATATGGCATTAAAAATTTTGATAATGCTTGCTTCTTATGTAGTGAAGAAACACCTGAATTCTGTCATCGAAGATTATTGGTGGAATATTTGAAAAAACATTCCACAGAGGAAGTCAAAATTATTCATTTAGTTTAAAATATTATGGACAAACTTATTTTATGCCTTGCAAATTCCTATAAACATGGTGGAAGATGTATCGCAGGTATAGAAGTATCATTGCAAGAAGGGAGAATTTCTATAAAAAAGTCTTCTTATGGAATTCCTATTTGGATTCGTCCTGTTTCACATAGTGCGGCTGGGGAAGTTCCATTAAGTGATGCTATAGGAATTAAAGTTCTTTCCGTTGTTAAAATTGTCAATGCCAATTATGCAGGTAGTAGTTCTCACTCCGAAGATTACTACTATGCGAAGTTATTGTTACTAGACACCTTAAACCCTTCAGATGAATTTCTTAAAAAGTATACGGATACATGGCATAATCTTATATTTGGCAATAAAGGTCGTGCTTTAACACCAGATGCTTTTCAAAATGGTGATTATTCGCTCATGCTTATTAGAACAGAGGGTAGTGAGATTTATTTAGATGAAAGATATACGCCTAAACCGAGAATCAAATTTAACTACAATGGTTACGAATATGATTTTCCAATTACAGACCCAGATTATTTGAATCGATTAAGGTTGGATAATTCTCTATACAAATCAGGATATGGAGTTTTATATATAGTTGCTTCATTAGGAGTAATACATGATGGTTGGCATTCTAAATTAGCTGCAACGATTATAATTCCTTCTGTTAACAACATCAAAGAAAGTATTATTTTGAGCAAACATAATCAAACCCCAATTAATAACCAATCCAAACCGAGAATACAAAATACTTCATATAGCTCTGAAGCCGTTCCCCGTTCTACTCTGCAGATGCCACGTCAAATATTAATTTCACAAGCTGAGTCAAGAAGGAAAGAAAATTTAGATAAGACAAATTATACCTTCAAGCCTATTCAAAACACATCACGGAATAAAACTACAAGTGGGGGTTGCTATATTGCGACAGGCATATATGGCTCATATGATTGTCCAGAAGTTTGGACATTAAGAAGATTTAGAGATTTGAAGTTGGCGGAATCTGTATTTGGACGTTCTTTCATTAAGCTATATTATTCAACAAGTCCAACTCTTGTAAAATGGTTTGGCAAAACGCTTTTATTTAAGAAAACTTTAAAACCTATTTTGGACAAATTTGTTTATGCTCTTCAGCATGAAGGTATTGAATCAACTCCATATGAAGATAAAGAGTGGTAACAATTAATTGAAGGGTACACTGACGTCCCGACGGATTTGTAATCCGGCATCAAAAAGGTTCGACCTATTAAAACCGGGGGGATAATCCCCTTATCTATCAACAGCAGTCTTGATTGCTGCGGATTGCAAATCCGCAGCAAGCTAAAATAAGTTAGGACATTTTTTACGCCGGATTACAAATCCGTCGGGACGCATGTTTACACCGACATAACTACATTAATCTTTCAAACAACCAATTGGCACAACATAGACGCCATCGTCCCTGCGAACTGCATAACGAGATGTACCTGTTAGAACCATAAGGAAAGATGGGGATTTCATTTTCGTATCATCGATTTTAGAAGCCAAGAGCTTTAGATTCTTTGCTCCTTCTTCGATGTTCTTCTCACCACCCAATTTAACTTCTATCAGTCCATAATTCCCATTACGCAAATGAACTACAGCATCACACTCCAAACCATTACCATCACGATAATGATACACTGTTCCATCAATAGCATCGGCATAAATACGCAAGTCTCTGATACACATTGATTCAAAGAACAAGCCCATCGTACTGAGATCATTCACCAAATCATTTGGACCTATACCTAAAGCTGCAACACCAATAGAAGGATCAGAAAAATATCGGGTATCAGAAGTGCGAATAGCCGTTTTACTTCGCAAATTCGGATTCCATGCCAAGGAATCTTCCAACACGAAGATTTTCTTCAAAGCCTCTATATAGGAAGCCACCGTATTGCGATTGGTGGCTACAACATCATTATTCTCCAAATCAGCACAGATAGTATTTACCGTTACCAGAGCACATTGGTTTCTTGCTAGAGAACGCAATATTCTTTTTGCTCTTTCCGGATCACGGCTCACATTATCTACACGAGAAATGTCAGAGTGTACCACGGCTTCATAATATCTATATGCCATATCAAGTGCGACCTCCTTACTAACCATCGTTGCCTTTGGCCAACCACCCCGACATATCAACCATGCCAAAGAATCAATATTGAGAGGATTAGTTGCAAAAACATCTGCTATGGGATTGGCAAACAATTCTTCTAGACTGACTTCGTTTGTAGAATCGCCAGATTCAGAAAGACTCATTGTCCTCATTGTCAACCATGCAAATCGACCAGTCCCTGAATGGTGAATTTTGCTTGTATCAACAGGGACTGCAGAACCAGTAAAGATAAATTGCCCTAGTTCATCTCTATGATCAACCTCAAAACGAGCAGCATCCCAAAGTTGCGGGGCTAATTGCCATTCATCAATAAGACGAGGCACTTCTCCAGAAAGCAACTTTTTGGGAGAAAGATTTGCAAGTTCCACATTCTGCTCCATGTATTCAGGATCATCCATATACACAACGCTCTTTGCTTGCTGTTCTGCAGTTGTCGTCTTTCCACACCACTTGGGGCCTTGTATCAAAACGGCACCACTCCCCAAAAGTCTCCGACTTAACATTTTATCTGCTATTCTTGCCTTATATTTCTTCATAATCATATTTTTTAAGCACCGCTGCAAAGATAATCAAAAGTTACTGAATACTAGCATTTTAAACGTTAAATTATGCAAGTTGAGGCATTTTTATTGTGCAAGTTGAGGCTATTTCATTGTGCAAGTTGAGGCAATTTCATTGTGCAAGTTGAGGATTTATCATAAAAAAATGGTGTTTCATTCCTCAAAATGAAACACCATTGACCTAAATTTATGCTGATAATCGAATTTCGCAATTAGTTGCTATAAGCACTCTCACCATGCTCGTAGATGTCGAGACCTTCCTCCTCTACTCGCTTGTCAACACGTACTCCTACACTCTTATCTACTACCTTGAAGATAATGTAGGTAACTACTACGCTATAGATGATGCTTACCACGGTGGCTACAACCTGAACCCAAAGCTGATGCCAGTCGCCATAGAGGGCACCCTGTACACCTTCGGTTCCTGTTACATACTGAGTGGCGAAGACACCGGTGAGGATAGATCCCAGAATACCACCCATACCATGCACACCAAAGGCATCGAGGGCATCATCATACTTGAACTTCTCCTTCACTACGGCTACCATGAAGAAGCAGACGATGGTGGAAATGATACCGATGCAGAAAGCTCCGAAAATATCGGTACTGCCGGCTGCAGGAGTGATGGCAACCAATCCGGCTACAGCACCGGTACAAGCACCTACCGTAGTTGGCTTCTTGTTCACAATCCAGTCGATGAGCATCCAGGTAGTGGCTGCTGCAGCTGTGGCTACATGAGTTACGAGGAAGGCGTTGGCTGCCAGACCATCAGCTGCCAATCCGCTACCGGCATTGAAACCGAACCATCCCAACCAGAGGAATGACATACCCATGAACACGAAGGTGATGTTGTGAGGTGTGATAGGATGACCTGCACGGTAATCATCTCGCTTGCCTACACAGAGTGCCATGACCAGAGCGGCTACACCGGCATTGATATGAACCACGGTACCACCCGCAAAGTCGATGGCTCCCATCTCCTGCAGGAAACCGCCACCCCATACCCAGTGGGCCATTGGAAGATAAGCGATGATAACCCAGAGGATGGTGAAAAGTACATAACCGCTAAACTTCACGCGCTCGGCAAAAGCACCGAGAATCAAGGCTGGAGTAATGAGGGCGAACATGCACTGGAACATTGCAAAGGTGAGTTCCGGAATGCCTGTAGGCATGATGGCATCCAAGCCGATGCCGTGAAGGAAACATTTATCGAAACCACCGATGACGCAAGCCAGAGGATTGCCCGAATCGGCATATTCTGTAGAGAATGCCCAGGAATAACCGAAGGCTACCCATATCAGACTGACTACTGCCACGATGAAAACCGTCTGCATCAGGATGCTGAGAATATTCTTCTGGCGCACCAAACCACCATAAAAAAGTGCTATACCCGGGATTGACATCAAAAGCACCAAGATGGTGGCCATGATCATCCACGCTGTGTTACCCGTATCAAGTGTCGTCAATAATAAACTGCTCATAAAAATATCTTATAGTTAAATTAGAATACTAAATAATATTTATTAAAGATAAGTAAGAATGCCTAATTCAACATTCAACACTTAACATTCAACATTTTAAATTATTCCTCTTTCTCAGCGTTATACAATGCAATGTCGCCTCGTTCGCCGGTTCTGATTCTTACCGTATCGAGTACAGGAATCACGAAGATTCTGCCGTCTCCGACTTCACCGGTCTGGGCAGCGCCCTGGATGGCGGCGATGGTAGGTTCCACGTTCTTGTCACGAACCACGATGTTCAGGAGCACACGCTCGATGCTGCTGGTATCATACATCACACCACGGTAAATGCGAGCCTGGCGCATTTTACCCTCACCTCTTACATTATAATAAGAGAACCACTCGATGTCTGCTGCTAAAAGCGCCTTCTTGACATCCTCGAATCTAGACTTGCGGATAATTGCCTCAATCTTCTTCATAATCCTTTAATAATTAATAATGTGTTAATACTTCTATTGATTGTCTCTTTTCGAAAACGGACCTTCATTGGTGTTATTCAAACCAAGTCTTTCTTTTACATTATGTTCGTTTTCGGCTGCAAAATTAATACATTTTGTCAGTATTTTAAAGAAAATAAAAACATTTCGCTTTTACTTTTTATCGAATATTTTAAATTTATCGAGGCTTATCCTATTCTCCTTACAATTTGTAAGGCAGAAAGCAATTTTATGATACAAATTGTAAGATAGCGAAAAATAATCAAGATTTCTGCATTTATTTTCTTGCATATTTCAACAAATCGTCGTACCTTTGCAACCGAAATCAAACAAATAGTCATCGAAATATTCGAAAGACTAGCAAAAAGTCAAATCTCAAAAGAGATAAGACATGAGAGATAAAAGAAGAGTATTCAAACATAAAGAACAACGCAGATGAAAGAAACAGTTCATTTTACAAAGATGCAGGGAGCGGGTAACGATTATATATATGTAGATACCCAACAATACGACATCCCTGACCCAGAGAAGGCGGCCATTGCCTGGAGTGCTTATCACACGGGCATAGGAAGCGACGGACTGGTTCTCATCGGAAAGCCGCACGACGGCAGAAGAGCAGATTATTCGATGCGTATCTTCAACGCCGATGGTTCAGAAGCGATGATGTGCGGCAATGCAAGCCGATGCATCGGTAAGTATCTTTACGAAAAGGGATTGACCCGAAAGGACACCATCCGACTGGAAACGCTTTCGGGTATCAAGATATTGAAACTTCATCTTCAGGATAATAAAGAAGTTGTGGAATCGGTAACAGTAGACATGCTGGAACCCAAACTTGAAAATCCCGAGCAATTCATAGGCCCTTCGGTGCTCGAAGCTGACGGCAGAAAATTTGAAGGCACCTATGTTTGCATGGGTAATCCGCATTTCGTTACCTTCGTGGATGACATCGACACCATCGACATCGCCCACTATGGTAAAATCCTGGAAAGAGACAAGGCATTTCCCCAGAGATGCAACATAGAATTTGCACAAGTAACTGACACAGACGCCATAAGGACACGAGTTTGGGAAAGGGGAAGCGGAATAACAATGGCTTGCGGAACAGGAGCCTGTGCCACAGCCGTAGCCGCAGCCCTTACCAAGCGTACTGGCAGAAAAAGCAGTATCGTGATGGATGGCGGAACGCTGGAAATAGAATATAGCGAGGCTGATGATCATGTTTACATGACAGGGCCTGCAGCCTTCTCATTCGAAGGAGAAATTGAATTATAAATAAGAGCAAACTTAAATAACAAATGGTCAATAATGACCACAAATAAAAGGAGAAATAAAATATGGCATTAGTTAATGAACATTTCCTGAAGTTGACCAACAACTACTTGTTTGCCGACATCGCAAAGAAGGTGAACGCCTACAAGATTGCACATCCAAAGCAGCGTGTAATCAGTCTGGGCATCGGTGATGTAACCCAGCCTCTCTGCCCTGCCGTCATCAAGGCGATGCACAAGGCTGTAGACGAGATGGCTGAGCAGGCTTCTTTCAGAGGCTACGGTCCGGAGCGAGGCTACGACTTCCTCCGAGAGGCTATCATCAAGAACGACTTCCTGCCACGTGGCATTCATCTCGACGCCAACGAGGTATTCGTAAACGATGGAGCCAAGAGCGATACGGGAAATATCCAGGAGATTTTGAGATGGGATAACAACATCGGCGTTACCGACCCGATTTATCCGGTTTATATAGACTCTAACGTGATGATAGGTAGAGCGGGAATCTTCGAGAATGGCAAGTGGAGTAACGTAACCTACATGCCTTGCGATGAGAGCGATGACTTCATCCCTCAGATTCCAGACCACCGTGTGGACATGATTTATCTCTGTTATCCAAACAACCCTACGGGGACGGTTATCTCGAAAGAAGAGCTCAGAAAATGGGTAAACTATGCTATCAAGAACGAGAGCATCATCCTCTATGATGCAGCCTACGAGGCATATATCACCGACCCATCAATTCCTCATTCTATCTACGAGATTCGTGGAGCCAGAAAGGTAGCGATAGAATTCCACAGTTATTCGAAGACTGCCGGATTCACCGGTGTGCGTTGTGGTTACACCATCGTTCCTAAGGAGTTGAAGGCAAAGACATTGGCAGGTGAGGAAGTGGCATTGAATCCTATTTGGGACCGCCGCCAGTGCACCAAGTTTAATGGTACAAGCTATATCAGCCAGCGTGCTGCCGAAGCCATCTACACCCCAGAGGGTAAGGAGCAGGTGAAGGCAACCATCAATTACTATATGGAGAATGCCCACTTCATGAGAGCAGAACTCCAGAAACTCGGCTTGAGAGTATATGGCGGTGAGAATGCACCTTATCTTTGGGTGAAGACGCCAAACAATACACCTAGCTGGAAATTCTTCGAAGAGATGCTTTATGGCGCCAGCGTAGTCTGCACCCCTGGTGTCGGCTTCGGTCCATCGGGTGAAGGCTACATCCGTCTCACCGCCTTCGGCGAGCATGAGGACTGCAAGGAAGCCATGGAGAGAATAGCCAAATGGTTAGGAAAATAGATTAAGTGAAAAACGAAGAGTGAAGAGTGAAGAATTCTATAGCTTTCTTGCTTGAATCTCTCGTGACTCACATAAAACATAAAGATAAGAACAATATGTAAAACGAAGAAAAGAACAAGAGAGAAGCAAATGAATTCTTCTAGGAAGATTCTCTGCTACACTCGGCAAAACACAAACAAGTTTGGTTCTGCTCTCGTTTGCAAGAGAATTCATCACTCTTCGTTCTTCACTCTTCACTAAAAATAATATAAGGTATGAGCAACTTAAGATTTGAAGCTGTTTCAGAGGCTTCCAAGAGAAAGCCTATTGAGGTAACCGCTCCTAGCGAGCGACCAAGTGAATTCTTCGGAAAGAAGGTATTCAACCGACAGAAGATGTACAAGTATCTCCCTGCAGATGTCTATGAGAAACTGATAGACGTCATTGACAACGGAGCACGTCTCGACCGTAACATCGCCAACGCCGTAGCCAAAGGCATCAAGCAGTGGGCTGACGAGAATGGCGTAACCCACTACACTCACTGGTTCCAGCCATTGACAGAAGGTACTGCCGAGAAGCACGATGCCTTCATCGAGCATGACGGCAAGGGTGGTATGATCGAGGAATTTTCAGGCAAGTTGCTCGTTCAGCAGGAGCCTGATGCTTCTTCATTCCCATCTGGCGGTATCCGCTCTACCTTCGAGGCACGCGGTTATTCTGCATGGGATCCAACATCTCCTGTATTTATCATCGACGATACACTCTGTATCCCTACTGTCTTCATCTCTTACACAGGTGAGGCACTCGACTATAAAGCTCCATTGCTCCGTTCATTGCACGCTGTAAACGTAGCAGCAACAGAAGTTTGCCACTACTTCAACCCAGATGTCAAGAAAGTTATTTCCAATCTCGGTTGGGAGCAGGAGTACTTCCTGGTAGATGAAAGTTTGTATGCAGCACGTCCTGACCTGATGTTGACAGGCCGCACCCTGATGGGTCATGATTCTGCCAAGAACCAGCAGATGGACGACCACTACTTCGGAGCCATCCCAGAGCGTGTTCAGGCATTCATGAAGGATTTGGAAATCCAGGCTCTTGAGCTCGGTATTCCTTGCAAGACCCGCCACAACGAGGTAGCACCAAACCAGTTTGAGTTGGCACCTATCTTCGAGGAGACCAACCTTGCCGTTGACCACAACATGCTCCTGATGAGCTTGATGAAGAAGGTGGCTCGCCATCACGGTTTCCGCGTACTTCTCCATGAGAAGCCATTCGCTGGCATCAACGGTTCCGGCAAGCACAACAACTGGAGTCTGGCTACAGATACCGGCATCCTGCTCCATGGTCCTGGCAAGACACCAGAGGATAACCTCCGCTTCGTAGTCTTCATCACAGAGACTTTGATGGGTGTATATAAGCACAATGGTTTGCTCAAGGCTTCTATCATGAGCGCTACCAATGCACATCGTCTGGGCGCCAACGAGGCACCTCCAGCAATCATCTCTTCATTCCTCGGCAAGCAGTTGACCGACCTTCTCGAGCACATTGAGAAAGCCGACAAGAAGGATCTCTTCACCGTAGCTGGCAAGCAGGGCATGAAGCTGGATATCCCTGAGATTCCAGAGTTGATGATTGATAACACCGACCGTAACCGTACATCACCATTCGCCTTCACCGGTAACCGTTTCGAGTTCCGTGCCGTAGGTTCTGAGGCCAACTGTGCATCAGCGATGATCGTATTGAACACAGCCGTAGCCGAGGCTTTGACCGACTTCAAGAAGCGTGTAGATGAGTTGATTGCCAAGGGTGAGGACAAGACATCTGCCATCATTGATATCGTTCGTCAGGATTTGAAGACCTGCAAGCCTATCCGTTTCGACGGCAATGGTTACTCAGATGAGTGGGTAGAGGAAGCTGCCAAGCGTGGTCTGGACTGCGAGAAGAGCTGTCCAAAGATTTTCGAGCGTTATCTCGACCCTGCATCTATCAAGATGTTCGAGGATATGGGTGTCATGAAGAAGAACGAGTTGGAAGCTCGTAACGAGGTGAAATGGGAGACCTACACCAAGAAGATTCAGATTGAGGCTCGTGTAATGGGCGACTTGAGCATGAACCATATCATTCCTGTGGCTACTCACTATCAGAGTCAGTTGGCCAAGAATGTAGAGAACATGATTGATATCTTCGGTGACGAGGAAGGCAAGAAGTTGACTGCCCGCAACATCAAGATTATTAAGAAGATTGCCGAGCGCACTCAGATTATCGAGACAGGTGTTGAGGAGTTGGTAAATGCCCGCAAGGTAGCCAACAAGATTGAGAATGAGCACGATAAGGCAATTGCTTATCATGACACGGTAGCTCCAAAGATGGAGGAAATCCGTTATCAGATTGATAAGTTGGAGTTGACAGTAGCCGATGAGCTCTGGACATTGCCTAAGTATCGTGAACTCCTGTTCATCCGCTAATCAGCAATGTCTTCCAACATAAGACATATTTCTGACAGATAAGAAACACAAAGCTCTAACAAGAGCTACTCTTCATCAGATATAACAATTGAACGATCAATCTATTTCTTTTATTGGTTGTTTAAGTTTGCGCGGAGTGTGGTTGTGAAATCACGCTCCGCTTTTTTATTTTCTGATTACATAAACAAAAAACAGACCGACATGAACGTTTGTTCACATAGTAAGGACATTCTTTGTTTGGGCTCGTTGGTTCTCCTAGTCAGATACAACTTCTTTGCATAAGTATCAATGGTCGCATGTTCCTTGTTAGCTTGATAAACCTCTTCAATATCTGCTATCAAGCTATTACGCTTATGATTAAGATTGTCACCTCCTACACGAAACTTATTCAAAAATGAATAATCATTTGTATCAATCGGAGTATTCACTACAGCTTCCTTAAAAGAAAGGAGACATTTACCTATTTCATTGATAACAGGTAATCCCTCATGAATTAGAAGTCGCTCATTATCCGTTCCTTTCCCAATCAATTCTCGAGCATCGTTTTTACCATAACCCTCAAATCCGCAACCTATAGGGTTTAGTGGGATTTTGCTTGCAAAGCGACAAAATTCATTTTATCGTACATATTTCTTGCACAACAGAAATGTCGCAGACACAAAATCCCCTTACCCCATAAAGCGACTTGAGGTAATACGCTGGTTTAACCAGAAAAGCATGGTCTTTAACCAAAGTCTGTCTTGAACAGGTTGGCATAAGCATTGTTGTCTGAGTAAATGTTCAATACATGCCTACGTGATGTCTTAATCCATTTCGCAGGAACAGAGATGAACTTGAAAACAAAGGTCTTGATTCTGCTGGTGGCACGCAATCCAAATTCCTGGGTTTTCAATCTCTGCATAATAGCTTTGTAGAAGTTTCTGATGAGAGCTGTCATAAGCAGGAATACAGTATTCTGTGCCATGAACGATTTTGGCAATCGATTCCAGCCAAAGCCATTGTTCATGTCATCGAAGATGCGTTCCTTGCCACCACGAAGATTGTAGAATTCCACGATGTCTCTTACACTCGACTTGTAATCGTTAGTCAGTATACATCTGTAGGTATATTCGCCTTCCCAAATGTCAAGGTCTCCCTCTATTCGCCTTTGTCTCTGTATGACAAGACGATACGGTTTTCCTTTCCATTTCTCAACAAGGATAGAATTCAACTCAAACTCAATACCGTTGATTTCAACAGTTTTCCATCCAGTTAAGGCAAACATGGAATCGTAGAAAGAAGAGCATCTGTTGGCACGAATATAAAAATGCCTGCAATGAGCCTCTACCATATCTACGATTTCCTCCGAACATGAGCCGCAATCCATGCGGGCACGAGAAATATATATTTCCGAAGCCTCCAATCGCTTGAAGATTCTTTCCAAAGTTTCTTTTTGGTTGAAGCGCACGTTTGTGTTGCCGTCTCTATTTTCAATACCAACAATCATGTCGTTAATGACAGCTACACCTGGACTATAGCCCAAGAACTTCTTGTAGGTTGGTTTTGCATCATACTTCTCTGTTTCAATGAACTGATGGTCAAAGTCAAAATCATACTCTTGACCGGATTTCAATTGACCAGTAGCAAGCAGGGCATTGACCAGTAAGCAGTTCATCTTGTCTGCAGTATTGAAATCATAGGATTTGCCAGAAGCAGACTTATAGGTGATGCTCTTAAAAGTCAGTTCTTCGATAGCACGTAATATGGTGTCTGCGCTGCAAGTGCGAAGAGTTGGATGAAGAGACAAATGTTTCATCAGGTGAGTTGTAACATCCTCAATACATGAGCCACCACAAAGATATACGCACATCAGAGAGCGTAGAATCTCGCTATATTGATAACCAAACATAGTGCATCTCAATCCCAAGGTGGAATCTATGGTTTGAGCTAAAAGAGCATCAAATTGCTCCATAATCGAAAAAATTCCCCAAAAAGGAGTGAGTTTCTCAGATTTTATTTGTACTTTTGCCATGTCATTCAGAATTTTGTTTGTTTTTATTTTGCAACACTAAGATAAGTGAAATTTCTGACATGGCAAAATCCTGAGCAACTTTTTGTTGCTCAGGTGCTTATAAAAAATATTAAATTATAGTGTTGCGGAAATTAGATTATTCTACTTTTGAGAGGATTAATAATCATATCAAGATTATAGTAATCCATATTACGTTTAACCATACGATTGCCATCTTTACTAACTGTTCGGAATTTCCGAACAGTTGCTGACAGCATCATTTTTCTGAAGACTTACCTATTTATCATATTCTTCTAAAAAGCGTTTAATCATGGAAGTTACAGCTTGCGGAGACCGCTTGACATGAACAATCCCCATAATTACAACTTGCTCGCCATCTATCAAATAATAGACACGGTTGGGGGCTAACAACAAATGGCGTATAACCATATCCTGACCAGATACCCACGAAGTGTAGCGAGCATCATATATGCCATGTGTGGAATATTGAGCCAGTTCATCTGTCTTTTCCAAGATATTATGGAGAACTTTTTGAGAGGTTAATAAGCCAAAATGTTCTTCCACATAGTCTATGACTTCATCTAACTGCGTCAAAGCCAAGTCTGACCAAACTACTTCCATCCTCTTTTAGCTTTGATAAAAGACTCAACTTGCGAATTTGGAATGCAGCGACCTGCTCTATTTTCCTTCAGAGCATATTCTGCAGCCGCAATCATCACCTCGCGTGGTATCCCATGAATCGAATTAGTCGACACACTCATATCAACATCGCCCAAAGAAGACTCAATTTTAGCTATCAAGGAATATTTATCCTCAATGCTTAAATTCCTGATTTCATCCCAATAAGGAATGGTTCTATCTTGTGATACATTACTTGTCAACATAATACATTCTCCTTTATTTTAATCTTTGCCTGCAAATTTACGACTTTCTTTCGTAAATACCAAGGAATTAAGAGAAAATCTTCACTAAATAACTTTTTTTCCAGCGGAAGGGTCCTTACCCTATACCCAAGCCCTAAATCCCTACCATAGGGATTAGGGATGTAACCGCCCTCTGGTGCTCAGAACCGCTACGCTATAAGGTTGGCGGGGCATCAAAGCCCTCGCCATGTTGTGCGGGATGGGACCGCCTAACTGTTACTGGGGACAAGTTGCTATTATATTCCAGAAAATGGGTGCATGGAGACATATGCTTTGTATACAAAGAACCCCTATTTTAAAACCACATTAGCTTGCAATAAGTCACAAAGAGAACGTAATGTCTTTAATGTATAAGGACGAATCGTCAAGTCATCACAAACTATCTTCTTATCCTTACCCAAGAAAAACATACCACAATGATCATTTAGACCTGCTATAACAGGATATATTCTTAATCTATCATGTAAATTTGCTAAATACCTTGGAGTAAAAAGGGCATAACCCACATAATGGCTTTCTGTCTTTTTAAAAACATACTTACCTTTTTTATTCAAATGCTTTTGGTCTATAAAAGACAGCCTGGACAATGAGACATAAGACTCTACTTCACCATTCGTAAAACGTCGAAGATTGAATGCCGCAAAATTTAACTGATGGGTATTTTCATCATAAAAGGCTGGAGAAGACAACAATCGAGCAATCTCCTCCATATCTTTCAATACTGGTTTTTCAAATGTTATATCACATTCCATTAGGCTATGTTCTTTAAGACTTCCAAAAATTTAGGGAGTTCCGAAAGTGGGAGGATGCCCTCTTTCTCTATCTCTCCATAATTGACATCATACACTATCCTATCACTAAGAATAGATAAACAGGCATCTCCTTTGGAAGTCTTCCATTGCATTAATATATGGCCATTGGTATTTGGGAATATTGCTAATCCCTGAAGCAATGATTCGCTACAGGAAGAAACAACCTTCTGAGAATAATCACATGCTTCTGATGATATGGAAGGGGAACCTGCGTAATCCCAATTCGCTGGCAAATCTCGAAGTTCAAGAATTCGCTTCTCAAGTCGTTGCCTTAACGAAAGGCTTGGCTTCTTTTTCAAGTGTTGCTTCAATAATCGCAAAGCTTCTGCCATAGCATCAGTCACACTGATGTTATTCTGCTCTGCTATCGTTGCATAGCCTTGATATAATGTATTATCGAGTACCAATGTTGCCATAATCGTAATATTCTAATTATTGGCTGCAAATATAAGGGTTTTTGATGAAACTACCAAATTTTGGGGGAGTTTTTTCAACTCTGACCAATTACTTGTAGAGATCTACGGTGATATCGAATGGTGAAGCGAAATCTTTCAGCATTGCATGCTTCGTAGCACTATAACATTTTTCGACTCCCCTGTCCCTCTCTTGCGAAGAGGGGGTCCTTAACCCACTCCCAAGCCCTCGCCCTTTCCAAAAGGGCAAGGGATGTAACCGCCCTACAAGTGCTATCTGTTCGAAAACCTACCCGTCCTTCCTTACCGTTAAGGAAGGCTCCACCTCTCACCCCCGGCCCTCTCTCCTCAGGAGAGAGGGAGGAAACCGCCCTACTCGGTGCTCGGAACCGCTACGCTCTAAGGTTGGCGGGGCATCAAAGCCCTCGCCAGGTTTTGCGGGATGGGACCGCCTGACTGTTGCTTGCTGATGAAGAACGTCTGGCTAATGTTCGGGGTTCAACATAAACATATTAACAGTATTGTTGTTCAACTACTCTTCTACAACTTCGAAGTCTTCCTTATGCACGCCACGGATAGCTACAGCTCGTCCACCGAAGTCGAAGACGAGCTGGCGGTCACGGTCTATGCGGACAATGTAGCCTTCATAGTCTTTGAATGGTCCTGAAAGAACACGCAACTTCACGTGGTCTTTGGCAAACTTCTCAAAATCATCACGAAGGAATGTAACCTGCTCCGGATGGGTCTTCATCACATTCATAAAGGGCTGCATGATGGAGTCCTTGATGGATGCAGGTCGTCCTAAGCTGCGGTCTTTGACTAAATGAAATTGGGGAAAATAATCTGCAAGAAATTCTTGTAGGTCATTCACCGTACCTTGTAAGAAGACAAGTCCGCTGACAGATTGCTCCAAAGTCTTTTTCACTCCTTGTTGCTTTTCTTCATCCTTGTAGGAATAACGAAGGGTTTTATGAATGAAATAAGGTTGTTTGGTATTTTTCTCGTCAGCATTAAATTTTTCAAGCCATTTCTCCATCCCTTTAGCTGCCATGTGAAGAATAAAAATATAACTCCATGAAGTGGGGTTGGTGGAAGGGTCTTCTTTCTTTCTGATCCGTTTACGTCGGGATATTCCTTCTACACTCGGATCCGAAAGTCTTTCAGCCCCGATAACGTGGATGCCCTTTGGTAAGCGTTTGCTTACGTCGGCTGTAGAAGGTGAATTCAAGCAATCCTGCGTCATATTCCCGTTCTACTTTATGTCCTCAGCTGCAACCATACATGATGGTTGTGGAAGCCTGGTCCATTTTTTATTATTATGCATAATCTTATATAAATGAGTATTAGCCATACAGCCTCTACACATGTAGCTTTATTTTACATCATTTGCGCTTTCTTCTTAGAAAAGGGCAACAACTGCCGAAATAAGTGCAAATCTGCCATTTATAGGAATCACCTAGGCAGATTTGCTAAACATTTGTGTTAAATTTTGGGGAAGGACGCAGAAAATATAAAAAATGGACACGTAATCCAACTATTTTTCGTACTTTTGTAACCAAATTACTCTCTTCTAAGAAGAAAGGGCGAAGTTTGCTAAAAATTTTACCCCATCATTCCGAAATGGTGTAAACATAACTATTTGTTTACAACTCTTTTGAGATCTTGTTTATAATCCGCGCGTTGGCTTCATTGATGGTTGCTACGTCTAATGACTGCAAGTAAATCTGTGTGGTCTTATAGGAGTTGTGGCCCATACCCTGGCTGATGGTGGCTATCGGGATGTTCATGTGCAAGGCTACGCTTGCCCATGTGTGGCGTGCCACATAGGTAGTGAGCGGTATCTTCAAGCCTACCTTCTCACCGATTTTCTTCAGGTTGTAGTTGGTGTTGTGCTCCACCTTGCGGTATGCCGTGTATGGAGAGGATTCCTTGCCTGTCAGGATGGGTAGCAGGTAAGGGGAGTCCTTCGTTTGTTTGGCGTACTTGTCGATGATGGTTTGCATTGGCTTCATCCACTCGACATTGAGGTTTTGGTGGGTCTTGCGACGGTTGTAGTTCACCATACTACATTTCAAGTCTGTCTTTTTCAGGAACGCCATATCCACGAATGCCATACCACGCAGATAGAAGCTGAGCAGGAACAGGTCTCGTGCCTTGTCAAGAGAGGAATCTGTTGGCAAGTCCAGGTTTTCTATCTTGCGAATATCCTTTACAGAGATGGCTCGTTTGGCAGTTCTCACGTTAGCGGTCTGCACATGAGCAAAGATATCATTGGCTGGCGCATGGCCTGTTTCTACTGCCTTGTTGTAGAATGTGCGCAGGGTTCGCAGATAGAAGGACACGGTGTTTTGTCCGACACCTCTATTCCATAGCCATACCTGATACATTTCCATCATCTCGCTGGTCATCTGGGAGAAGGTGAGGTCTTCGTGATGACGAAACTCCATAAATCTGTTGGCAGTACTGACATAGTTGCTCTTGGTGCCAATGCACTGCATCTGCTCTTTCTTGGCTATCTGTTGGCGGAAGAAGGTAAAGACGCTCTGGCAGAGTGGCAGCTGCTGTATCTCTTTGTCTATGTCGTCAATGGTATAAGGGTTGCCCTCGGCATCCTTATCACGGATGATACGCTGCATCTGCTTCATCTCCCAATCTATCTGTGACTGGATGAGCTGCAGATGCGCCTGTCTGCAGTTGCGGTTAGAAACTATGATAGCCGACTTCTTGTCGTTCCACTCGTCCGGAAAGACATGATAGTCGGTGCTGATCCAGCGCAGGCTGCGCTGGTGAATGAGGTGATAATACAATGTGCCTTCCTTTCCTGGACCGAGGATGCTCTGAATTTTACTTTTACTGTTGCCATAATACTAACTTTTTTATTTGTAATTCATGTTGCTTTTGGGTAATTTACACCTTATTATATATGTAAGCAACATTATGGCAACGAATGTGTTTGGAAAAGGAATCAGAATTTGATTATACATATTTCTCCATCAACACAAAGGTGATGAATCCCAGGAGAAGAGCGTAAGTGGCTTGCTTCTGAAAGCCATGGGCATGGGTTTCTGGAATCATCTCATCGCTCGTTACATAAAGCATGGCACCACCGGCAAAGCCCAACATCACGGGGAGGAAGGTGGAAGAGGCTGAACCCAAACCGAAACCCAACAGAATGCCTACCACTTCGAGCAGGGCGATGAAGATGGAAATGAAAAAGGTGCGGACTGCTGTAACACCAGCCATCATCAAAGGAGCAATAATCACCATACCCTCGGGGATGTTCTGCAGGGCGATACCGAAGGATACCCCCCACTCCGTTGCTCCCTCTGCCGAACAGACACTCACTCCAGCAGCCATGCCTTCGGGCAGTTTATGTAGGGCTATCGCCATCACAAAGAGCATCACATGACTGAGCCTGACATTGTTGCGATGCTCCTCGGGGTCTAGTCCCGTGATATGATGAAGATGGGGAGTTACCAGGTCTAGCACATTCAGGAACAGGGCTCCTGCCATCACGCCGATTACTACCAGCCACCAAAGACTGGTCTGCTCGAAGGCTGGCACTATCAGTCCCAACGTGGAAGCTGCCAGCATGATTCCGGCACAATATCCCAATACGGCATCGTTCCATTTATGAGGCAACTCCTTGACGAAGAAACCAAGAATGGCACCTATAATCGTGGCACCACAAAGTCCGGCAGCACTAATTAATACGTTTGTCATAATCAATAAAATATATCGAAGTTATCCAGTTAAACACATGAAGATGCAGATACATCATAGAAGAAAAAAAGCATGAACAACCCTCACAGTCATCCATGCCCATCTATTTCGTATCTGATCTATTCAGTTATTACTAATTATGTTTTGTTATGGTGAAATTGATGTTTTCCAATTTCATATCATCATTCCTATTTCAACTTCTTATAACCATAAGCTGCGTTATTGCCCAACTGCTCTTCGATGCGGATAAGCTGGTTGTACTTAGCCATACGGTCGGTACGGCTCATAGAACCCGTCTTAATCTGACCGGAGTTTGTTGCTACGGCAATATCAGCAATTGTTGTATCCTCGGTTTCACCAGAACGATGGGAAGTAACGGTGGTGTAACCATGGCGATGAGCCATCTCGATAGCATCCAGTGTCTCGGTGAGAGAACCAATCTGGTTCACCTTGATGAGGATAGAGTTGGCAGCACCCATCTTGATGCCCTTCTCCAGGAACTTCACGTTGGTAACAAAGAGGTCGTCACCTACCAACTGGCAACGATCGCCGATGGCAGCAGTCAACTTTACCCAGTTGTCCCAATCGTTCTCGTCAAGGCCATCCTCGATTGAATCGATAGGATATTTGGTAATCAGTTCTTCCAGGAACTTGATCTGCTCAGCAGCAGTCAGTTTCTTGCCATTAGGATCCTTCTTCTTACCATCCTTCAACTGACGATAATCGTAGTACCACTCACCATTTTCCTGAACGGCAAACTCGCTGGCAGCACAGTCCATGGCAATCTTCACATCCTTTCCTGGCTCATAACCAGCATTCTTGATAGCCTGACAGATACTGTCGAGCGCATCCTCAATACCATCGAGTGCAGGAGCAAAACCGCCCTCATCACCTACGGCAGTAGAAAGACCGCGACTCTTCAGGAGCTTAGCCAAGGCATGGAACACCTCAGCACCCATACGGATAGCCTCCTTCTCGGAAGGAGCACCCACAGGACGGATCATAAATTCCTGGAAGGCGATAGGCGCATCAGAGTGAGCACCACCATTGATGATATTCATCATAGGAACAGGAAGAGTGTAAGTATTGCAACCGCCAATGTAGCGATACAATGGGATGTGGAGATACTCAGCAGCAGCATGAGCCACAGCCAGAGAAACACCGAGGATGGCATTGGCACCCAGATTAGACTTGGTCTTGGTACCGTCGAGCTCCAACATCTTATAATCGATGGCACGCTGCTCCAAGGCAGAAAAGCCACCCAAAGCCGGACCAATCACCTGATTCACATTCTCCACGGCCTTCAAGACACCCTTGCCGCCATAGCGGTTCTTGTCGCCATCACGAAGTTCCAAAGCCTCGTTCTCACCAGTGGATGCACCAGAAGGAACCGATGCACGACCTACGACACCTGACTTCAATGAAACTTCAACCTCTACTGTAGGATTGCCACGAGAATCCAAGATTTCTCTTGCATGAACATTTTCAATAATCATAATACTATAATTCCTTTAATTACGTAAAACATTTTTTATTTCTGAGTGCAAATTTAGCTATTATCTGGCAAACCACCAAATTTCGGGCATCATCAGAAGTAGGTATTCGCACCAAAATACCTACTTATAGGTAAGAAGAAAAGGCATGGAATATTCCTTTAAGGCCTCTTTACTTTTTCATCATTTTCCCGATAATCTCCTCAAAATCTTCCTTCTGCATGGCGCCCATCTGCATATTGGGATTGCCCTTCAGCGGGATGAAGAGGAAAGTAGGAATGCTGCGGATGCCGAAGACGGAAGCCAGCTCGGGTTCCTGGTCGATATCCACCTTATAGAAATCTATCTTGCCGGCATATTTCCCGGCAAGAGATTCTACCATGGGAGCCATCATCTTGCAAGGACCACACCAGGTGGTATAGAAATCGATGACGGCAGGACGGGAACCGGCGAATACCCATTCATCCGGATGAGCCTCGTAATCCATAATCTTTTTTCTGAAATCAGATGTGGTGAGATATTGCACCTTGGCAGTTTCAGTTTTCTCAGACTTCCCTACAGTCGTTTGAGGAGAAACATCAGGTGCTTTCCTGTTCTGAGAACAAGAAACAAGAAATGGTAGAAATAAAATAGCCGCTAATATGATTTTCCTCATAGTTTTTCGTTGTTTTAATTTGAGAAGGTATGCCATTAGTCTATAACACACCCTCTTATTACAATTAATCACTAATAAATAATCACTATTCACTAATCACTACTCCTAATCCTTTAAAGAATAAGTAACGGTAGTAACAACCCTTACCTTTTTAATATATGGGGTATTGGAATCGCGGTCTTCGATAGAGAACTGGCCCTGGTCGGCATTCATAATCTTGTCTATCTTACTCTTGCTGTTCTCAGCAAACTGGGTAGCAGTCTGCTCAGCATTCTCTATCGCCTCCTGCATCATCTTAGGTTTCATCTGACGGAAGGCAACATACTCATACTTCACCGGATTCTCGTAACCACCATCCACAATGGCAACCCCCTTCTGAAGCAGATCACCCTGACGGGCAATGATACTGCGGACCAGTTTCACATTCTTCGATGTAACCGTGATGATGGAAGTAATGTTATAACGATACCCCTGGCGGTTTTCGCCATACCGTTCAGCATTGAGGTCGATGACCACAGGCGCATTCACATTGATTTCATTAGCCTTAACGCCATTCTCCACCAGGAAGTTTCTGATGGTTCTCGTGGTGGCATTGATTTTTTGATAGAGTTCAGGCAGGTCATTGCCTATTTCCTTGGAAACGATAGGCCACGTCACCTTATCAGCCTCCACCTCCTTTTCGGCAAGGCCTTTCACTACAACCTTTCGGTCTTTACTAATCACACTTTCAAGTCCCGACTTGATACAGAATCCAAGCATGATGATGCCGATGGTTAAAATCACGGCTTGCTTAATACCAGAATTGATGTTCATAATTAGTCCTCCATTATTAAGTTGTTAAAATTGAGTTTCCATTCTATCTCAGATTGAGTTGCAATTTGAGTTTTCAAAGATACAATAAAAATATAGAAAAACGACACTTTATAATGATAAAATATGCTAAAACAGCCCATATCAACCCATAAGCACCATTTTTCTGCCTGTTTTTTTTGCATATATAACAAAAAAGCCTTAACTTTGCCTATTGAATATTTCTAACCCAAAAACAATAAAATGGATTACAACATGATTGGGACCGCATGGTCGTTACTGCCTCCTATCGTCGCCATCGCTCTGGCGCTGAAGACAAAGGAGGTCTATTCTTCTCTTTTTATCGGTATCATACTGGGTGCCGTTCAATATTGCATTTCGATGGGAACAGGTTTCGACGGATTCCTCGTTCACCTGACAAACCACACTGTAGGTGAAGGCGATGATGCCAAGGCATACGGTTTGATACATTGCCTTTCTGACCCATGGAACGTGGGCATTCTAGTATTCCTGGTGGTATTAGGCAGCATCGTTTCATTGATGAACAAGGCGGGTGGTTCGGCTGCTTTCGGCCGTTGGGCTTCCAAGCACGTACACTCGAAGGTTGGCGTACAGATTGCCACCATTCTGCTCGGCATTCTGATATTCATCGATGATTACTTCAACTGCCTTACCGTGGGTTCGGTGATGCGCCCTATCGCAGTGCGCAATGGTGTTACCAAGGAGAAGCTGGCTTATCTCATCGACTCCACTGCAGCACCGGTCTGCATCATCTCCCCTATCTCGAGTTGGGCAGCTGCGGTATCGGGCTTCGTATCGGGCGGAGAGAACGGACTGGCGCTTTTCTGCAAGGCGATACCTTTTAATTTCTACGCATTCTTTACCATCCTCTTTATGTTTGGCATCGTGATACTGGGCTTCGACTTCAAGGCGATGAGCAAGTATGATGCGAGACTGAAGGAATGGTACGAACGAACCAATGGCGGGAAACTCGATGAGGTGAGCGATACCAAACTGCAGATTGTTGAGCACGGTGTGGGAGCCAAACAGGAAGAGGATTCCAAGAACAAGGGAACCGTGAGCGACCTGGTGATACCAATCATCATGCTGATTATCTTCTGCATGGCGGGCATGGTATATTCGGGCGGATTCTTCGATGCCGATAATGCCAACTATCTCAACTTTGTGGATTCCTTTGCTGCGAGCAATGCCTCTGTAGGCTTGGTAATCGGTTCATTGGCAGCCCTGATTCTTACCATCATGATGTTTACCATTCGCAAGACCTTGCCTTTCGATGAGGCGATGAGTAGTCTCATCAAGGGTTTTGAGGCGATGGTGCCAGCCATTCTGATTCTTACTTTGGCATGGACGCTGAAGAGTATGACCGACTCGCTGGGTGCGGCAGAATATGTATCATCGGTTGTAGCGAGCAGTGCATCAGAACTTCAGATGCTTCTTCCGGGCATCATCTTCCTGGTAGCAGGCTTCCTGGCATTTGCAACGGGCACCTCCTGGGGAACCTTCGGTATTCTGATTCCTATCTGCATCGCCGTATTCCCTGGTGCAGATCCTTTGCGCATCATCTCTATCTCGGCATGTATGGCTGGTGCGGTATGTGGCGACCATATCTCTCCTATCAGCGATACTACCATCATGGCGAGTGCAGGAGCGGAATGCAAGCATGTGCATCATGTATCATCACAGTTGCCTTACGCCTTGACTGTGGCTACCGTCAGTTTCCTCACCTTCGTTGTAGCGGGATTCACTCATACGCTGGGTATGGTAACGAGTGCCATTATCTCGTGGATCTTCGGTGTTGCCATGCTCGGTTTTGCTTTATTTTATTTAAATAAGCGCCAAAAAGTTAAATAGTTCTTAATTTATTTGTATATTTGAAATATTTTCAATATCTTTGCACAAGATTTAATAAAGAACATATTAACATTATAAAAAATAGACATTATGAAGGAATTAAAAGGAACAAAAACAGAGAAGAACCTCCAGGAGGCATTCGCTGGTGAGTCACAGGCTCGTAACAAATATACCTATTTTGCAAGCAAGGCAAAGAAGGACGGTTTTGTACAGATAGCCAACATCTTTGAGGAGACAGCTGCTAACGAGAAGGAGCACGCTAAGTTGTGGTTCAAGTATCTGGAGGGCGGTGCTATCCAGGATACAGAGAAGAACCTGGAAGCTGCTGCCAATGGTGAGCACGATGAGTGGACCGATATGTATCCACGCATGGCAAAGGAGGCTCGCGAAGAAGGTTTCGAAGAGATTGCAGCTAAGTTTGAGATGGTTGCTGAAATCGAGAAGCACCACGAGGAGCGTTATCGTAAGCTTTTGAAGAACGTACAGGACAAGCTCGTCTTCTCTCGTGACGGCGACTGCATCTGGCAGTGCTCTAACTGCGGACATATCGTAGTAGGCAAGCAGGCTCCTGAGGTTTGCCCAGTCTGCAACCACCCACAGAGCTACTTCCAGATTGAAGCACAGAATTACTAATTCTTGCTTGAGACGAAATATCTAACAGAACATATATAAATAAGAGAGGGTGTGTCATGGCTTTATGACACACCCTCTTTTTTATGATTTAGCTTGAACCATTTCCAACATGATTTCTATCAACCTTGGAACACCATACTGTTCTATCTCGTCCTCTTTCACCCAGATATAATCATCAGGGAGCAGGGGGCGAGTTTCTGTTTCCTGCAGATAGAAGTCGGCAAGGAGGATGCGATGGGTAAGTACATGCTTCACATCCTTAGCCAGGAGAAGAGGACTATGGACAAAGGCAGGCAGTTGCAAAGCATCAGATGCGTTATATGGTTCCCACAATCCTTGCCAGATATCACCCTCACCGCGACGGTGGATAGCCACTTCGCCTTTACACCTTATATATATATAGGAGAGATGGCGCGTTTTCACCTTCAGTGTCTTGTTCTTCACCGGCAACTCCTCTACCCTTCCTGTTCTCAAAGCCTCACAGGTTTCGGCAAGCGGACAGACAAGACACTTCGGAGATTGGGGAGTACACTGGATAGCTCCGAAATCCATCATGCCCTGGTTATAGGCAGCAACAAGCGATAATGCAATATCAGAAAGTTGCTGAGCAGACGAAGCAGGCAAGAGTGATTGAGCCAACGCAGCAAACTCTTTTTTCCCCTGCGTTGAGTTGATAGGAGTATCTATTCCGAAGTAACGAGAAAGAACCCGGTACACATTGCCATCTACTACTGCCGCCGGAATATCAAAGGCAAAAGAACCGATGGCTGCTGCAGTATAATCGCCCACCCCTTTCAGGGCTTTGATACCTTCAAGCGTATCAGGAAAATGACCGAGCACCACAATCTGTTTGGCAGCAGCATGAAGGTTGCGGGCTCGCGAGTAATACCCCAATCCCTGCCAGAGTTTCAAGACATCATCCTCGCTGGCAGCAGCCAAGTCTTCAACCTTGGGATAGGTCTTCATGAACCGCTCCCAATATTCCCATCCCTGTGCGATGCGGGTTTGCTGAAGGATGATTTCGCTCAGCCAGATGGCATAAGGATCCTTGGTTTCGCGCCAAGGCAAATCCCTACCATACTCACGAAACCAACGGATAATGACAGCCGAAAAACTATTCATAAAATTCAATGTTCAAATCTCAATGTTCAAAGTAATTACTGTTCCGGATATTGCTCATAAATCTTCAGTCCGAACTCATTCGCCAAGGCATAGGCATGCTCCATGATATCGGCGAGGATATGCTCGTAATTTACCCATACCTTATCCTTGATGAAGAAATAGAACTCGATAGGAAGACCGCATTGTGTGGCTTCCATGTGACGCACCATCAACGTGAGATCAGTATTAACCTCCGGACGCTGGCGCAGATACTTCTCCATGAATTTACGGTAAAGCTGGAGATTGGTAGGGGCAAGGGCTGCAGGATTCTTTAAATCCTCAATATCCTTCCCTTCTTGTATATCTTTATCTATCGCCTTCTGCAACGACTCCTTCAACTTAAACGAATCTTCGGTGGCGAAATGCTTGGCAAGCAGAGTGCATTTAAATGTCTCGTCTACCAGACGGACACTGCGGAAATCGAAGTAAACCACGCGCTTCACTCTTCGTCCACCACTCTTCTGCATACCAATCCAGTTCTGAAACGAACCATTCACCAGGGTAATAGGCGAAATGGTAACGATGGTGTTATCAAAGTTGCGCACCTTCACGGTCGTGAGTGACATATCCTCAACGATACCATTGGCATCTACCGACTTCACCGTAATCCAGTCGCCTTTATGCAACATATCATTGCTGGTAAGACGCACACCAGCCACCAATCCCGTGATGGTATCCTTAAAGACCAGCATCAGGACAGCCGAGGTAGCACCCAAACCGGCAAAGAGAGTCATCGGGTTCTTGCCCAACAGGATGGCAACTACCACCACAGCAGCCACGAAGAGCATCAATACCCTGAGAACACCGCAGAAAGTATGGAAATACTGCTGAGCCGACGAGCGTCGCTCCTGAGAATCCTCCAGTCCTTTGAAAGACCCGATAAAGACCAGAGCCGTACGCACCGACATCACCACGATATAAATGCCCGTAGCCCGCTCCAATATCTCCTTGAATATCGGATATTCCAGATAAATCAGTGGCATGAGCGACCATATCACCACAGCCGGCACAATATGGCAAGCCGAGGTGAGCACCTTCTTGTTCAGCAGCACATCATCCCAAGTGATGTCCGTCTTATCAGTAATCTTACTGATGAGCGGAACTAGTATCTTGCGACAAAGAAAATCGCTCAGTATCGCCAAGAGAATGGCAGTAATGGTGAGCAAGATATGGCGCAGCATGGGCACAAAATCACCGGTGACTCCTGCCCATGTAATCATTTCATCTACAAACTTACGAATTTCCTCCATAAAACTATTAACTATCAACTATAAACTATCAACTAACGCTCACGGTTGGCAGAGCAAAGTACATACTTTATCTGCAAAGTGTCTGGCATTATTGCCATGCATGATACCATTGTTGATGATTGCGAAACAGAGTTCATGACCATTGGCTGCGGTACAGTAACCCGCCAATGAGATGATGCCCGTCAGCGTACCCGTCTTCGCTTTCACATTGCCATGCACAAAACTGTTCTTCATACGTTTCTTCAATGTACCATCTACCCCACCGATAGGCAGCGAATGCTTCAGATGGTCCATGATATTACCGTTGAGATAAGCATAACGCAGCAGTTTCACCTCCAGTTCGGCACTGAGATAATTATAGAGCGAAAGTCCCGAGCCGTCAGCCAGTTTATATCTTGCCGGATTGAGTCCTATCTTACGGATAAGCTGTCTTTCCACATTTCGGGCACTCTTGGCACTCGCCCATTTATTGCCCGTAGAAGCCGCAATCTGATAATACATGCTCTCGGCATAGAGATTATCACTCTCCTTCATCATCTTGTGCAGAATCTGATCCATCGTATGGAATCGGGTACAGACCGTAAAGGCACTCGCAGGACAAGTCTTCTCTGAAGCCCCAAAGCAGGAATATTCGATGCCTTCCTCACGGAGCTTGGCAAGAAACTTATCCATAAAGATGTCCTTGCGCTGGAATACCAGTGGCGAAAGCACCGGATTGTCATCATCCCAGCACCAGCCTTCACCCAACAGGTCGGCATCCTTCAAAGAGCGGTCGGCATAGATGCTGCCACGGATGGTGTCAACACCCATTTCCTTCAGACTATTGACAAATGCCGACATATCATCGCTGTTGA
The DNA here is from genome assembly GCF_026015465.1 of Segatella copri. Classification (GTDB taxonomy): domain Bacteria; phylum Bacteroidota; class Bacteroidia; order Bacteroidales; family Bacteroidaceae; genus Prevotella; species Prevotella copri_E. Next base: position 421,750 of record NZ_JAPDUQ010000003.1, on the reverse strand, counting down.
AACGGGGATCCATACCGCCTATACAATAGATATTCCCCGTCAACACCCCATTCTCAATAGTACCGGTATATTTCAGAGTGGTTTTAAACTGGTAAGAACCGCCCAACTTATCGAGCGCCGTAATGGCAGTCAGGAGTTTCATCGTACTTGCCGGACGCATCAGCTGTCGTTCATTTCTCTGATAGATACAAGAGTCAGCAGACAGGTCCCAGACCATCAGTCCTACCTGTGATGTTTCGAACATCTTGCTCTCAAGGAGTTTATCAATACCCACCTTCACCGATTCTGGCCAAGGCAATTTCTGCGCCAGCGTATCCGCTGCCAGGGAGTCAACGAGTGTAGAGTCGGAAACATCCTCCTCATCAACCGTTTCTATTCCCTCATCTTCAATCACATTCTGGGCCTGCACCGGTACGGATATCCATACCATCATCAGACCCAACATCATATATATTATCTTTTTCATCACAATCAGTTCACCTGAACTTAAAAGAAATTATTTATTTTTGATTCTCTCCATAAATGCCTCTTCATTATCCGGCTGAACGGTCACTATATTCTTATGCCCGTATTCGATGACCACACAATGGTCTAATCCGAAGAAAGTCTTGGCGATGTGTACATCAGTGACATCACATAGCGGCACATTTCTGTTGGAAGAGAACCTGCCCTCATTGATGATAAGATATTCCATCTCCTCATCCAGGTCTATCGGTTTTACCATCTTGAAGGTATAGGTTGTATTCAGTATGCGCTCTATCATGCCCACGATGATGATAGCCACAAAGATGCCGATGATAGCCAGTTTGACCCAGAAGAAGTAGAGAGCCAGGATTGCGAACACCGCCACACCGATACGTGCCGTCAGCGTAAAGCGCTTATGAAAAGTTCTATCTGCCATAACTTTGATTTATTACCTTATATTATTGTCGTTTTTACGACCTTTTGATAGTCTAAAAGACTATATAACCTTAAATTTCGCTGCAAAATTACAAAAAATCCCTCTCTTATTACTCATTTTAAAGATTAATTATTACTTTTGCAACGAATTAAGAATTAATTCTGAGAGAATGGGGCTGTTTTATAGATAAAAACACCTGTTCTTAAAATTGAAATTAGATAAGAATAAACTCAATGGTTTATAAGTATGATTTTCTGATTATCGGCTCAGGAGTTGCCGGTATGAGTTACGCCCTGAAAGTAGCCAGAGCGCATAAAGGTAAGGTGTGTATGATTTGCAAGACCTCGCTCGACGAGGCTAACACGTCATTCGCACAAGGTGGTGTGGCGTCAGTTACCAACTTGGAAGTGGATAACTTCGACAAGCACATACAGGATACAATGATTGCTGGTGATTATATCAGCGATTATAAAGCAGTGAAGCAGGTTGTCACCATGGCACCGGAGCAGATTCAAGAGCTCGTGCAGTGGGGCGTCAACTTCGATAAGCAGCAGGACGGCAAGTTCGACCTACACCGTGAGGGCGGTCACAGCGAGTTCCGCATCCTTCATCATGCCGATGATACGGGTGCAGAAATCCAGCGCGGTCTGATGGAGGCTGTGCGCAACTGTCCGGATATCGATATCAAGGAAAATCATTTCGCCGTGGAGATTATCACTCAGCACCACTTGGGTGCCCGTGTTACTCGCCGCACTCCTTATATCAACTGTTACGGTGCATACGTATTGAATCCTGATACCCAGAAGGTGGATACCTATCTGAGCAAAGTAACCGTGATGTGTACCGGCGGATGTGGTGCCGTTTATCAGACTACCACCAACCCTGTCATCGCTACGGGTGATGGCGAGGCGATGGTTTATCGCGCCAAGGGTACCGTGGCCGACATGGAGTTCGTTCAGTTCCACCCTACAGCCCTCTATCATCCAGGCGAGACTCATCCAGCCTTCCTCATCACCGAGGCGATGCGTGGATACGGTGGCATCTTGCGTCTGCCTAACGGTGAGAGCTTTATGGAGAAATATGATGAGCGCCTGAGTTTGGCTCCTCGCGACATCGTGGCCCGTGCCATCGATAAGGAGATGAAGATTCACGGATTGGATCATGTCTGCCTGGATGTAACCCATAAGAATCCGGAGGAGACCAAGCGTCACTTCCCTAACATCTATGCCAAGTGCCTCAGCATCGGCATCGACATCACCAAGGATTACATCCCAGTTCGTCCTGCCGCTCACTACATGTGTGGTGGTATCAAGGTAGATTTGAACGGCTGCTCCAGCATCAACCGTCTCTATGCTCTCGGCGAGTGTTCATGCACCGGTCTGCATGGCGGTAACCGTCTTGCCAGCAACTCGCTCATAGAGGCTGTGGTTTATGCCGAGACTGCTGCCAAGCACAGTATTGAACATGTAGATGAGTACGACTTCAACGAGAAGGTACCAGCATGGAACGATGAAGGTACTTTGACCAACGAAGAGAAGGTGCTGATTACACAGAGCGTGAAAGAGGTTGGCGAATGCATGAGCAACTATGTAGGCATCGTGCGCAGTGACCTCCGTCTGAAGCGAGCATGGGACCGTCTCGATCTTCTCTACGAAGAGACCGAGAATCTCTTCAAGCGTGTAAAGGTAAGCAAGGAACTCTGCGAGCTCCGCAACATGATTAACGTGGGTTATCTCATCACCCGCATGGCGATAGAGCGCAAGGAGAGCCGTGGTCTCCACTATACCATCGACTACCCTGTTCATGCTTACGACAAGGAGTAATCAAGAATTATCAGAATATTAAAAAGCTCGGATGCATCACAAGCATCCGAGCTTTTTTTATTTTCAAGAATTTGAGAATTAGAGAATTTTTCTTTCTACCTATTGGTTCTGGTGAATTTTCTTTTTATCTCGTCAGCGAGAACTTGATGCTCAGACCGAAATCCTGCGTTGTGGTAGGATAACTGCTGCTCGACAGGAGCGGTGTGTTAGTCTGACGGTCATAATAGAAACTCATGGTAAGGAGTTTGCTGAAGGTATAATCGGCAGAGAAACTCAGTTTCAGAGCATTGTTGCCGCTGCTGGCACTGCTTACCATTGAGGCAATATCACGAACGATGGCTGCCTGCTTGCGGAAACTGAAGTCAAGACGTAGATTCAGATCATGGTTGGTACCATTCTGAACCGTCTTGGTGGTCGGCGCATTCTTATTGGCTGCATTCTTGTTGCCGCCCTTCGACTTGGAACGGGAGGCTTTGGCGCCCCAGCCGAAAACATCGAAGTTGTTGATGCGGTAACCCATACCGATTACCCAGTCCTTACTCAATGCCTCGTTCAGCTGCACACTCGTCATACTGAGGTTCAATACACGGGTCTGGCGATATTCAGCCTTCACCGTCATATTATTGTTGAATGTGACATCCATACCCAATAATGGCGAGAACGACTCGTTGATACTTACCTGCGAGATGTTGAACATGCTGCTTGGCGACGGATTACCCGTAGTGGCATCACTCACGAATCCGAGACCGTTCATATACTCCTGGAAGGTGCTGTAACTGTTATAGCTGCCAACCGCAAAGACGCTTTTGTAAGAGTGGTTGATGTTGATACTCTTGAAGTGCTCGTTGAACCAAGGCAGACGTCCCAGTCCACTATAACGGATGGTCCAGTTTGGCAACATCCGGCTCAATGCCGGGAATACCGAGAGCGAATTGCCGCCCATCGAGGTATAAGCCTTGAGGAAGGCAGGAATCATGACATCGCTGCTATACTGGTTAACCGGCGTGCGGGAAGCATCAAACTTGCCGCCAGCCAGAGCCGAACCAGCCGGATAAACAGTTCCGGCATACTGCGCCTCTACCCTATCTCTGAAACCAGCTAGCGAGTTGACAAACTTCTCGAAGGTCTTGCTGCGATACCCCGAATTGGCATTGCCCATTCCCTCGAAAGCCGAACCCAGCGAGATGGTAGTCATCTGGAAGGCTCCACTCTGGGTGGTTGGCGTTCCTTCATACATATACTGTATGCTCTTCTGCGTGGTCTTTGTGCGTGTGGCAGAGAGATCTATCTTGAAATCCTTGACAGGCTCCAGGGTGGCACGCAACGTAAGATTATCCGTTCTGCTGGTAGTAGCAGGTGTTGCGATACTGTCGTTGCAGAGCAGCCAGTCGTTGTTTCTAGCCTTCTCGATATAATCGTCGCCAACCATACCGAAGGCGAAGTCAAGACCCGGTGCCATCTGTCCCACCTTCTTCTGTCCGAAGGCATCACCCACACTAGGCAAGAAGCCCGGCAGGGTGAGCTGATAGCTGCTGCGATAGTTGATGCTTACGTTGCGCACCATCATTGCCAGACGACTAGCCAACTGCAATCCCTTATACCATTTCTTATCATCAAGCGGTTCCTTAGCCAGTACGGAGAGTTTCACCTTCATGGCAGTATCTACCTTTGAGATAATTCTGATCTGGTTATTATCCACCTTTTTATATTTAAGCGGGAACACTTTGCCGTCTTCCGTCTTGGCATTCACAATCAGTCGCTTGGTATTCTTGCCGTGGCGTATCTTGAATGTAGTATCAGGCAGGAGGGTGATTTCCCGTTCGAAGGCACGCTTGTTCTTAGGCAGCGCCTTCTTCGGATCAGCCGCCTGTTCCTTTGCTTCCTGCTTCTTTTTCTTTTTTTCCTGCTTCTTGCGCTGCATCTGTGCCCTACTCTGGGTACGGTCAAACTTATCGTTTACCTTCTTCAGGAAAGGCACATGGTTGTAGAGTTTCACCAGGTTGAAGTTTCCGTTCAATGTCAGTTCGCGCTGGGTATTGATGGTGTTTCCATACGAGTTGTCCTCCTCATCCTCTGTACCGCGCTCCCAAGAATAGTTGGCATTGTAAGAGGCATCGCTGTTCACCCAGTCGAAGACAGGCAGCAGATTGAGAGGCACCTTGTAGGATGCCTGGAAATTCTGACTGTAGTCGAGCGGTGCACCCCAGTGGCGGATGCTGGTCCATACGGAGTCCTTCCAGGCATGATACTGGTCGGCATAAAGATCCTTGTTGACCGGTGTATATGGTTCCTCTATCTGTGCATGGGTAGCACTCTGGAAGTTCATATGCAGGTTCTTGGTCAGATCCCAGTTGATGGAGAACTCACGGTTCCAGAGGAACTGTTCACTGAAGGTGAGCGGCAACTTGGAGTCTACTCCGGCAGCTCCACTCATCAGGGTTTCCATATCGCGCTCCTGCAACTCATAGTAGTCGCGCGTCATCTCGGTATTGAAGGCTATGTTCTGCGGCAGCCAGTTCAGTCCGAAACGTTTCAGTATGTCGAGCCACTTGCTCTTGTTCTTCAGTCCCTTGAATGGTTCCCATGCCTTATAAACCGGGCTCCACGAATAATCCAGGGCTCCGCGCCAGTTGTCCTTGCGCTCATACATCGTCGTTTCACCCGTAGTATACTGATGCTGATGACTGTAGGTGAATGAGAAGTTAGCTGGATCGTATGGCATCGGATGTCGCTTGGTAGCTATACCCACCCGGGCATTCGAGATGGAGAAGTTGGTCTGCGTAATCTTGGTGGCAGCGATATTCTCGATAGAATCGCGCTCGTGCTTGGAGCCGGCGGCATCGAGGGCATCCTTCAACTCCATATCGGTATCCAGCGGATTATACTTAGGAGTGGTCTTCTCCTTGGTAATACTATAATATAAAGGTATGCTCACCTTCGCCTTGTCAGGGAAGAACTTACCCATTTCGAGCGATGTGGTCACACTGTAGGTACCGTAATTATCGGTAGTGCGACTTGCCACGCCATCTTCCAGGCCGCCGAATCCCTCGCTGATGTATCTGCCGGTGGCATTCACGCTACCCAGATCGGAGAGTTGTACGTTGAGGTTGGCATTGGCAGCCCAACCACCCGAATTATTATGTTCCTTGAGTCGGAGTTCGTTTATCCATACCTCACCACTCTTGATGTCGGCAGAATTGTTTCTCACACCCAGCATCATGGTCTTCACCTCGCCGAGACTCGGATTACCCACGATGGTAATCTTATTCTGCGGATGTTCTGCGTCCATCATAGAATAAGGAGCGAGATAAGAAGCCACACCCTGTGCCTTCGCCTTGTTACGGTTTTTCTTCAATGCCGTAAAGACGCTCAGCGGCACATCGAGCATATTCTCCTCAGGCCATACCGCCTTACAGTCGGCAAGCACATAGCGGTTGTAGTTGGAGCGTGGCTCGGTGAGTTTCAGCGGGATTTCATACTCGTAGTAATTATTCTTGTAATCGCTACCCAGACGGATGAAGACTGAGAGATCACCATCCTGCAGACGGGTGGTATTCTGCTCAAATGCATTGGCATGGGCAAACATCTGGATGCGCTTGTACTGGCGCAGATCAAGGGTAGAATTCTTATAAACCGCCTTCGCCTCGCCTGTGCTCATATTCTTGACCACCAGACTCAACGCCTGCTCGTTCGCCTCAACCAACTGAGGCTGACTAGGATCCTGTTCGCGCCTGATACCCGGAGGCAAGACATAGTTGACCGGTGTCTTCTCGCCGTTCTCTTCCAGACTCACGCTGCTTGCGTCGAGGGTTCCGCCACTGGCTGCGCCGAGCGGCTGATCATAGGTACGCCACTTGCCCATCACGAGGTCGAAGGTACCGAAACGCAGCACGATAGGTTTCTTGAAACCGGTGAGGAACATACGCATGAAGCGGATGCTGGAGAAATCGTTGATGTTGCCCTGACGGCTCTCAAACTCATCGATAGGTATGCGGAACTGATACCAGGTAACGGTAGACTTGGTATTATCACGCCAGGTCTGGCTGTATTCACGCTTATCTACAATATGATTGTTACCCACCACGAGATCTTCCGGACGGATGCTGACACGATACTGGAAGTATTTCTCATATTCGTTGAGCGTATAATCCTGGTTGATATCCTCGACATCCGGCGTTGACTTATAAGAAGTATCATAGCTCTCAGAACGGCTGTCGCTGTCAGGCGAGTTGCCCTGAGGATTGTTGATATACTTATATCTCTGCAAGATAGGAGCACGCATCTCATCCCAGTCGGAACCGCGGAAATAGTGGTAGTCATCACGTGCCGGATCGGCAAAGATACTGTCGAACACCGCCTGGTTCACCTTGCCCTGAATCTGGTCGAGATAAGCACTCTTGTAGAATTCCTGCTCCTCGGCATCAGTCAGTCCGTTGAAACCCACATCCTGCAAGGCTCTGCTGCCACTGGTGGTAGCAAAGGCATAGGTCACGGTGCTCTGGGTAGGAATCTTACCCCACTGGGTATAGGTGTAGCTCTTGCTGCCATCTACCGGCATGCCACTCTCATAGAATTTCTTGCCATCACGCAGGATATCCTCGCTCACCTCGCCCAAGTTGATGTAGAAATCGCCACCGTAATCGACAGCATCAGCCTCTTCGCGGGAATAGATGAACGGATCGAGCATCCAGAACTCGATGTATTCGATGTTTGCCTGCTCGAAATCGTTGGTATCCAGCTTACGCATCATTCCGCCCCAGTTGCGCTGCGGATTCTGCAGGGTTCCGTCTGCCTGCAAATCTGTTACATTGAAGTTGTATGGTCCCGGCTCACTTGGATAGTAAGCCAGATTGAGTACATTCAGGGTATTGGTAGCGCCCTGATAACTGCTCTGGTCGCGCAATGGGAAGAGTTCCTTGGTATAGACCTCGCGAACATAATGGTTACTCAACTGCTTGAGGTCGCCCTTGATATGTCCCGGAGTGAGCGAACTTCCACGGCGGGTGAACAGCGGATCGATGGTATACCAGGCTAGACGCGAACGGTGGAAGCCGCTGCTCAGACCGGTCTTATCGCTGTAATTGTCCTTGAAATTGAGCGAAGGCACACTGGATATAAACCAGGAGGTAGGAGTAGTTACATCGATGGTAGTCTTCGTACCCTCGAAGTCATCGATATAAGATGCATTGTCCTGTGTGCCGCCTGCCTCACCGGCAATAAGCTGGGCAAATTCTCCTGTAAAGGATATCTGCGATGGCTGGGTGAGGTGCAGGAATGGTATCTTGTCAAGCACATTGGTGAGCCACTGACTCTCCTTGCGCCAGTTGAGATTGATGCCCCAAAGGGTGTTCTTCAGCGGTTCGGAGCCCATGGATACCTTGGTAGTAAGCGCCTGTTCGGAGAGGTGCTGGATAGTACCGCTCAACTGGAAGTTCTTGGTAAAATCATACTCCCAGTTCAGTCCGAACATCGTTTTTCGGGTTTGTCCGAAATCGGTATTACTCTCCAGAGAAACGTTGACAGCCGTACCGGCATCGATGATGCTCTGGTTCAGGATGGTCACCTCACCGGCACTGTAATCTACCGAATAGTCGGTGCCCTCTTTCAGGGTGATACCGCCTGCCGTAACGACCACCGAGCCCTGTGGCACATTGTAGGCATCGAGCGAGATGACATTGGCTGCAGAGCCCTTGAACTGTCCCACAATCTGATACTTGTTCTTTTCGGCTATCTGCTTGGCTACGGTCTTCGTACTGTCATAAAGTTCGGTAAAGGCATACTTTTCTGCCTTGTCGGCAGCCACGCCCCGCTTGACCAGATAATCACGCATATAACTGCCGAAAGGCTCTACCTTCGGAATGAACACGCGTCCGTTAGAGATGGTATAGCCTTCTACATAATCGAAATATCCATTGCTGTGTGCCTTGTTGTTGTTATCCAGACGGTCGGCGCCCAGCACACGGATGATAGGCTGCTCCTTCACCTGCTGCTCAGGGATATAACTGAGATATACGCCGGTGGTATCGCTCTGGTATTTCACATCCAGGCGGAACTTCTCCTTCTCTACGGTAGAAGCCAGATAATAAACGTTCTTCATCATCAGCCCCCAGTTGCCCTGTCGCGGATTGTTACTGGTATTCTTGAGCGATTTCACGAAGAGTGCCTGCTTGGTATCGCTGAGATCGGATGCAAACTCGCCCACCTGATAGGTAACGCCTCCCGATGTATACTCATAAGCTACGGCAAGTACCTGGTCGGTCTGCAGACTGGTTTTCAATGAGATATAACCCAAGGCTGTATTGACTGTATACTCAGAAGAATTGAGCAGGCGGGCACTCTCCAGTTTCTCATAATCGGCTCCGCCAACCAGCCCGCCTCCATCGAGAGTGGTTGCAGCCTGGTCGATGTCACGGGCAGCAGCATACTGCCCCGTCATCGCCGCATACTCAGTATTCGCCTGGTTAGAAGGAACCTGTCCGCTCGCCACCCACATCGGGTTGCTCAGTTTCTGGTTCTCGCCCAGGTCGGTCAGGGCTACGATGTTTCGGGTATTGGTGGTATTGCCGGTTTTGTTGGTAACCCACACCTCCACACGGTTAATGGTGATGCCCGTGGTGAGATTAGGAAGTTTCTGCATCCAGGCATCATAATGATTTCTGAAATACTGGGAGAGGAAGAAGTGGCGGTTCTCCTCATAATCGGCTACATTCAACTCAAAAGGAGTGAGCTGCACACCGCCCCTGGTAGATACGCTCTTCGATGCACTCTTCTTCTGCGAAGCTACCATCTGCAGCTTGAGTTTGCCAAACTGCATATCGGTTCTAACACCAAACAGACTGCTGGCGCCTTTGATGAGCGAAGAGTTGGAAGGGAAGGAGACATTGCCCGCCTCAACGAGTTTGATGATTTCATCTTCCTTGCCGTCGTACTTCAGTTTCATGTTCTGTGCATCGAAATCGAAGGTGGCATCGGTATTGTAATTCAGGTTCATGTTCACCTTATCGCCCACCTTTCCGTTGACGTTGAGATTGATTTTCTCATCAAAATCCATCATCGTCGTCTTTCGGTTGCGGATAGGCAACGAAGGATTGTCGATGTTTTTCTTGTTGATACCGAACTTGAGTTCGGCAGAACCCTGTGTCTTCACTCTGATGCCACCAGGACCGAAGATTTTCTCGGCAGGTCCCAAGTCGAAGTGCATATCTGAGAAATCGAACTTCTCCTTGCCTTTTGCCTGGAAGATTTCATCGTTCTGCTTGCGGAAGTAGCTGTTGCGCTGCTGCTGTTCGGTCCATGCAAGATACTCTTTCGGAGTGAGCATGATAGGAGCCGAAAGCCAGGTTGAGCCCATGCGGTTGCCGATGATATAGCGGTCGAGGGTATCGTTGTAGACTACCTGATATTGCAGATTATCAGGACGTTTCAGGTCGAGCGGACTCTGATAGAGGTCGCTCAGGGAGTAAGGTTGGGTGCGCTGAATCTGCCAACGGGTATGCAGCAGCGAATCGGGAATGGTATCTTCATCGAGCTGCACGGGCTGGGCTGTGCTGGTATGGGTTTTCTTTTTATCGTCCTGAAGTTGAGGCAAAGCTATCGCATAGCCGAAGGTTGCCACCATCAGCCAAGCCAATAGAAAAGATATGAATCTTTGCTTCTGTTTCATCGACAAAAAACTCCTAACTTATTTGATTTGCTTCAATGCCAGTTTCACAACCTGTTCTACGGGGAGATTAGGCTGTGCCTTGAGGATATCTACTACTACCTTGGCAGATGGTGCCGGCGAGAAGCCGAGCATGGTGAGGGCGCTTACCGCCTCATCCTTTACGTCATTGTTTACCATCACCACATTGCCTCCGCTGGCTGGCAGTTCGTCAGCGATGCCAAGGCTCACGATTTTATCTTTCAAGTCGATGATGATTCGCTGTGCTGTCTTCAAACCGATACCCTTCACGGTTTTCAGCATCTTGTCGTTACCAGTAGAGATGATTTCGCAGAGTTCGCGTGGCGAGAGCGAAGAGAGAATCATACGGGCCGTATTTCCGCCTACTCCTGAAACGGTGATGAGGAGGCGGTAGAGTTCACGTTCCTGTTTGGTAGCAAAGCCGAAAAGGGTGAAAGAGTCATCTCTTCCACCAGCCACCAGCACTTCGTGAACATAGAGTTTCACTTCCTGTTTGCCCTGAATGGCAGTATATGTATTGAGCGAAATATTGAGTCCGTAGCCCACCCCCGCTGTCTCAACAACAGCCAGCGCCGGTGTCAGCTCTGTCAGATCGCCATGAATATATTCTATCATTTTCTTTTTCTCCTAATTAAATTAATATATTAATAACGTGCGAAGGGCGGGATTATTGTAATAGAGTTCCATAAAATTACATCCCGACGTAGCATGTAATACGTCCCGACGCAGAGCCAGAGACGTCGGGACGCAGCAAAAGCTACGTCAGGACGTAATTCAAAGCACATCGGGAGATATCGGAAAGGGGATGTATGATGTTTCGCAACAAAATAACGAAACTGTAAGGCTCTTGCTACAGATACCTTACAAATCTCCGCTTATTCATACCTAAAAAATATGATTTTACTACTTTTTGCAACTTTTATGAGTTAAAATTCTATTAAAACGTCACGTATTTCAAGAAAAAGCTATACTTTTGCAACCGGAAATAGAATGAAGAGCGGAAAACATATCCGTTGGATGACTAAACCGCAACAAATAAAAGAAATTAAAACAACAAAATAAAAGAAATAAGACAATGAAGAAATTTAGAGCAGCCGTAGTAGGATACGGCAACATCGGTAAGTTTACTGTTGAGGCACTCGAAGCAGCTCCTGACTTTGAGATTGCAGGTATTGTACGTCGCCAGGGTACCAAGGACAAACCAGCTGAGTTGGTAAACTATGAAGTAGTAGATGACATCACCAAGTTGAAGGATGTAGATGTTGCTATCCTCGCAACCCCTACCCGCTCTTGCCCTGAGTATGCAGAGAAGATCGTTGCCCTCGGTATCAACACCGTAGACAGCTTCGATATCCACACCAGTATCCTCGACTACCGTACCAAGCAGATGGAAAACTGCAAGAAAGCTGGCAAGGTAAGCGTTATCTCTGCTGGTTGGGACCCAGGTTCTGATTCTATCGTACGTGTTCTGATGGAGAGCCTTGCTCCTAAGGGTTTGACATATACCAACTTCGGTCCTGGTATGAGTATGGGTCACTCAGTTTGTGTTCGTGGCAAGAAGGGCGTAAAGGAAGCGCTCTCTGTAACCATCCCATTGGGTGAGGGTATCCACCGCCGTATGGTATACGTAGAGTTGGAAGAAGGTGCCAAGCTTGAGGATGTAACAGCCGAAATCAAGGCAGATCCATACTTCGCTCATGATGAGACCCACGTATTCGCCGTAGCATCAGTAGATGATGTAAAGGATATGGGTCATGGTGTAAACCTCGTTCGCAAGGGTGTATCAGGCAAGACCCAGAACCAGCGTTTCGAGTTCAACATGAGCATCAACAACCCAGCCCTCACCGCTCAGGTATTGGTTAACGTGGCTCGTGCTTCATTCCGTCTGCAGCCAGGTTGCTACACCATGCCAGAGATTCCAGTTATCGATATGTTGCCAGGAACTCGTGAGGAAATCGTTGCAACACTCGTATAATTGGGAGTGAAGAACGAAGAGTGAAGAGTGAAGAATTCACTTGCATCACTATAATAAAACGGCTCGCAAGAAGTTTCGAATTCTTGCGAGCCTTTTCTATTTATTTCTTTCGAGTTTACTCATCCTCGTCTGTTGACCAGACAGTGATTTACAAGGAATTTTGTTTACATATACAACTATACGAACACCCCACAATTACACCTATCCGCGATTATCGGACAGTACAACTATACACATATCCGCGATTATCTCCAAGAAAAAGCCAGTTTTTTAATATCTTTTAATTTTAAGAATAAGATGATAACGATACGCAAGATCATAATATTGGTAATAGTATAAACATCATACTTTAAGTCCATAGATGCTTTGTTTTATAATCCATTGCAAGCATGTGAATTAGCTACAGAAGCCGTATCTATCGGCATGAAGAAGTAGATCTATTTAATAGTCGGCAGCCGCCAGCAAGGTTGCTGGCATATGGCAGCAGCATTGTCGGCATATGCCAGCAAGGTTGCCGGCAGCTGCCGGCAACCATACGAAACTATATTTAAAAGGTAAATAATACAGGTTTCTAAGACTATTTAAATAACTTATCAAAAGCTAAATTATTTATGCGTCATAATATCAAGCACCATATCATCGGTAGCTCTCATCGCATCGGCACCGATGCTCGTAAGGTTGTGGATGCACTTATCCACATCATCATCTACGATACCCTCGGCAGAGGTGACACACTTGCCTTCCATAGAAAGGAGGGCGGAAAGAAGAGCGGTGCTGACACCTGATGAAATCTTCAGGGCACAACTTGGTTTCGCTCCGTCACAAATCATACCGGTGAGATTGGCTATCATATTCTTGACAGAATTGCAGATGCGGGTATAATCGCCACCCATCAGATAGGTGATGCCGCAACTGCTGCCCGTACTGGCTACCACACAACCGCAAAGAGCTGAAAGCTTGCCTAAACTCTGCTTGATATAGATGGCAGTCAGATGACTGAGCATCAGGGCACGGATCATTTCCTCCTCGGTATTCTCGTTCTCCAGCGCATAAACCACCACAGGATTCGTTGCACAGATGCCCTGGTTGCCGCTGCCGCTGTTACTCATCACCGGAATCATGGCGCCACCCATACGGGCATCACAGGCTGAAGCGGTGCGGGAGATGATATGCGAGAAAATATTATCGCCGAAGATACCATGACTCAACGGACGGTCCATCGTCTTGCCCAGGCAGTGGCCATAGTTGCCTTTGATACTCAACTCGGCAGCCTTCATATTATAGTCTCTGGTCTTGAGAATGAAAGAAATCTCATAGAGCGGAGCTGTTGTTGCAAACTCGTAAACCATCGGGAAATTGAGCTGGATGTCGTCATCAGCCTCATCACCCACAGTACCGCCACGCTTATCGAGCACCACCTCACCATTACGCTCAACATACACAAAATGGGTATGAGAACCGGAGATAATTGCCGTAGCCTGGTCTTCACCGGCATGACAGATGATTTCGATATAGAGTTTATCCACATCACCCTGCTTCAGTTTGATGTTGATATCCGCATCCTTGATATATTGTTTGCCCTGCTCAAGAGTGTCGGGAGTGAGGTCTTTCAACACTTCCAGCTGATATTCAGGCTTTCCGATGAGCGCACCCAGCGATACGGCGATAGGCAAACCAATCATACCCGTGCCAGGAATGCCGACACCCATCGCATTCTTGAGCATATTAGGACTCAGAAGAACTTCAATACGTTCAGGGCGCTTGCCCAATGTAGTAGCAGCCTTGGCTGTACATAGTGCCACAGCCATCGGTTCGGTACAGCCGATGGCTGGAACCACCTCTTTATTAACGAGCGCAATGATGCGCTCACGCTTACTTTTCTCTAACATAATCTATATAGCTTTTATATAAATAACGTTCTTACCATTATTTCGGGTACAAAAATACAAAAAATAAACCGTATTCTTCTCTTTTCTCGAGAAAAATACGGTTTAAATCTATATTTCTTGATGAATTAGTCTTCCAACTGGAACAGAGGATCATCTGGAGTCAGCATGGTTGGCTTCTGGTCGAATTCCTTCAAGAGCTGCTCAGAAGCATACTTCTTGTTTACTACCAGGCGGAACATGTACTCGTTGAACCAATCGTTGGTCATGATGAAGCAACCGGAAAAACCATTGTCGGCACCCCAACTGTTCTCCACCTTCCACTTTACAGGCTTGCCATTGGCATCGAGATCTACAGCTGTCAGCGTCATGGCATGAGTAGAACCACTATCGAAAGTAGCGATGCGGTCAGCCTTGTTCATTGGGAATGAGGTATTGAAGAGGCTGGCGTAATCGAAGTTGTCGAGTGCCAGATAGCCGCGCTTTCTATCAAGCTGCTTGCCCACATCATAGCTTGAATACATCTTATGACCATCCTTCAGAGAGGCGATGGCGAGCTGGGCTATCTCCTCCATAGGCAAGTTCAGATACTTCCAGTTATGACCATCGTAAGTGTGGCGGTCGTACTCTACCTCGTATGTCTTGTGGTAAGGACGGCGTGGATCGTTCATCACCATCAGGAAGGTACCGTTCAGGTCCTTGCCTACGGTTTCCTCATAGAAACTCTTAGGAGTATACTTCTTCGCCTCGCCTACCTGCTTGCCATCCTTGTCGCGGAATGCATAGGTAAATTCCTTTACCGGTTCGCCGAGAGTAAGACTCAGCATGTGATAAACCTGACCGAGCATCTCGTTCTTGCGAGCCTGGATAGCTGCCGACTTCTTGCCCTGAGCCACCATCTTGCGGAGTTCCAGACCATACTCGCGGAGCTTGCTGCTTACGAGACGGCTCATCTTGGAAGTATTGTTGCTTGAGTAAGTCTCAGGCTGGGCACTCATAGGTACGAGACCATACTTGCTTGCCAAATCGGCAACACCACAGAAAGTACCACCATCATTGAGCGGATTCTTGAAGAAGAACTGCACCTGAGGATCCTCGATGCTCTTCTTGCCAAGGTCGATAACACCCTGAAGCATCAGGTTAGCCTTCTCCAGCTGATCATAGAAGAAGAGATAATCCTGAGAATACTCCACCACTCTACCCTGCTTGTCGTTGACAGCAAAGTTGGAACGGAGCACGTTAAAACCGCTGAACATCCAGCAGCGGCCCGAACTCTTCTGGTTGTGAATGCTCTGCGAAGGAGTCTCGATGCTGAAATGAGTATCAACCGGGGCCTCGTTGGCATGATTCTTCACAAGGTCATCAATGCTGTTGTTGGCAATCGCATTGAAGAGTGCCTTGTTGGCTACACCTGCCTGCTGGCTTTTCTCCATCTGCTGGAGAGCAGACTGACTGATGCCGCCACCCTTGGTCTGCGCCATCAGAGACATGGAAGCCATCATCATGGCTCCCAAAAGTAATACATTTTTTCTCATCACGATAAAGGTATTTATTTGCTTATTGTTATATAACTAATTCCGGATTTCATTCCTTTTTCAGAAATTTCCTTTGCAAAAATACAAAGAATAATCGGAAAAAGCGAAAATATTGCCTCAAAAGTGCTTTATATAGGAAAAAAGCATTATCTTTGCACAAGATTTTCACGAAGAAAACATGGACAAGAACAAGTTTAGTCTATTAAATAGTATAAAATACCCGGAAGATTTGAGACGGCTGAGCATTGACCAGCTGCCACAAGTCTGCAAAGAGTTAAGAGAAGACATTATCGACGAGGTTGCCGTCAACCCCGGTCATTTTGCCTCCTCTCTTGGCGTGGTGGAAATAACCGTAGCCCTACATTATATCTACAACACCCCATACGACCGTATTGTATGGGATGTGGGACACCAGGCCTACGGACATAAGATATTAACAGGACGCCGCGACAACTTCTGTACCAACCGCAAGTTGCACGGCATCCGTCCATTCCCTACACCTTTAGAAAGTGAATATGATACCTTCGCCTGCGGACATGCGAGCAATTCCATCTCCGCAGCACTCGGTATGGCCGTTGCCGCACGCGAAAACGGAGATACCGACAGGCATGTGGTAGCCGTCATTGGCGATGGAGCCATGAGCGGCGGACTGGCTTTCGAGGGACTGAACAACGTATCAAGTACACCTAACGACATGCTCATCATCCTGAACGACAACGATATGAGCATCGACCGGGCTGTGGGAGGTATGGAGAAATATCTCCTGAATCTCGATACCAACGAGACCTACAACCGCCTCCGTTTCAAGGCATCGCAGTGGCTGCACTCCAAAGGTTATCTCAACGAAGAACGCAAGAAGGGCATCCTGCGCCTGAACAATGCACTGAAGTCGGCACTGAGTCATCAGCAGAACATCTTCGAGGGTATGAACATCCGCTACTTCGGACCTTTCGACGGTCATGACGTGAAGGAAGTGGCGAGAGTGCTCAAACAGCTTAAGAACATGAAGGGTCCTAAGCTGCTACATCTGCATACCACCAAGGGAAAGGGTTACGAACCAGCCGAGAAGAGTGCCACCATCTGGCACGCACCAGGCAAATTCGATCCGGAAACGGGTGAGAGAATCATTGCCGATACCAGCAACCAGCCTCCTAAATATCAGGATGTTTTCGGTGAGACGCTGCTTGAACTGGCTCAGAAAAACCCGAAGATTGTAGGTGTGACGCCAGCCATGCCTACAGGATGCTCCATGAACATCATGATGAAGGCGATGCAAAACCGTACCTTCGATGTAGGTATTGCCGAGGGACATGCCGTCACCTTCTCTGGAGGTATGGCGAAAGACGGACTGATTCCTTTCTGCAACATCTACAGTTCGTTTGCACAGCGTGCCTACGATAACATCATCCACGACATGGCACTGCTCAACTTGCCGGTTATCATGTGTCTTGACCGTGCCGGACTGGTAGGTGAAGACGGACCAACCCATCATGGTGCCTTCGATATGGCGGCTCTCCGTCCGATTCCGCATCTCACCATCGCATCTCCGATGAACGAACATGAGTTACGCAACCTGATGTATTCAGCCCAGTTGCCAGGTCATGGCAGCTATGTTATCCGTTATCCGAGAGGCAAGGGTGTGCTCGTAGACTGGCGCAACCCGATGGAGGAAATCAAGACCGGTACCGGTAGAAAGCTGAAAGACGGCACCGATGTGGCCGTTCTTACCATCGGTCCTATCGGAAACGATGCAGCCCAGGCTATCGCTGAGGTAGAAGCCGAAACCGGAATGAGCATCGCCCACTACGATATGCGATTCCTCAAGCCACTCGATGAAAACATTCTGAAAGAGGTGGGCGAAAAGTTCAGTCGCATCATCACCATCGAAGACGGCGTTCGTATGGGCGGTATGGGCTCAGCCGTACTGGAATGGATGAACGACCATGACTATCAGCCAAAGATGACCCGAATGGGATTGCCAGATGAGTTTGTGGAGCACGGAACTGTGACACAGCTCAGGGAAATCGTGCATCTCGATAAAGAATCAATCAAAGAAGCAATTAAGAAATGAAAATAATCATAGCTGGCGCATATGCCATAGGTACTCACCTGGCGAGACTCCTGTCACGCAGCAATGAAGAGATTACGCTCATCGATGAAAGCGAAGAGCGCCTGGCAAGCATTGGCTCCGACTGCGACCTGCTCACCATGCTGGGCAAGCCTACCTGTCTTCACATCTTACGCGATGCGGGGGTTGCAGATGCCAACCTCTTCATCGCCGTTACTCCGGTAGAAAGTACCAACATCACAGCTAGCATCCTTGCCAAGAACCTGGGTGCCAAAAGAACGGTGGCCCGCGTGGATAATCCGGAATATATGGATCAGCAGGCTCAGGAATTCTTCAAAGAATTAGGTATCAGCAAACTGATTTATCCGGAGATGCTCGCAGCCGTAGATATCAATAACGGACTGAAAATGAGTTGGGTACGTCAGCGCTGGGATGTGCACAACGGCGCACTCGTCATGCTCGGCATCAAACTGCGCGAAGGATGCGAGATACTGAACGAACCGCTCAAGAACATCAGCGGTCCTAACGACCCATACCACGTGGTAGCCATCAAGCGAGGCAGTGATACCATCATCCCTGGCGGTAACGACGAGCTGAAACTCTACGACCTCGCCTACTTCATGACCACCCGCAACTATATTCCATATATCCGCAAGATTGTGGGCAAGGAGCACTATGTGGATGTGAAGAACGTGATGATCATGGGTGGCGGACGCACAGCCGTAAGAGCCGTAAAGAAGATGCCGGAATATATGGAATGCAAGATTATCGAGATGAGCGAGGAGCGCTGCGAATATCTCAACGATATTCTCGATGAGAACAAAACGCTCATCATTCATGGTGACGGACGCGACATTCCGCTACTCGTAGAAGAAGGTATCCGCAGTACGCAAGCCTTCGTGGCACTGACAGGTAACGCCGAAACCAATATCCTGGCCTGTCTTACCGCCAAGAGAATGGGTGTGCGCAAGACGGTGGCTGCCGTAGAAAACGTAGACTACGTGAGCATGGCAGAGAGTCTGGATATCGGTACCATTATCAACAAGAAGATGATTGCCGCCAGCTACATCTACCAGATGATGCTCGATGCCGACGTGATGAACGTGAGATTCCTGATGAGCGCTAACGCCGATGTGGCTGAGTTTATAGCCAAAGAAGGTTCGAAGGTAACCAAGAAACCGGTGAAGGAACTCGGCATGCCTATCGGTGTAACCATCGGTGGACTGGTTCGCGGTGAAGAAGGAATGCTCGTTTCGGGTAATACCCAGATAGAACCGGGCGACTCGGTGATGGTTTTCTGCCACAACATCAACATGAAGAAAATTGAGAAATACTTCATCTAAGCGTGAAGGAGATAGAGAAATACTTCATATATGATAAACAGCAAATTAATATATAAGATTTTAGGGCAACTGCTTTTCATAGAAGCATTCCTGCTCTTCGTCAGTCTGCTGGTAGCTTTCTATTACCAGCAGGACGACATCTTTGCCTTCATTGTGGCAACACTTACCACCATCGGAGGCGGGCTGGTGCTGAAATGGCGAGGACACGGAGCCGATAACTCAATGTCGCGCCGTGATGCCTATCTCGTGGTAACGCTCTCATGGATTGTATTCAGTTTCTTCGGAACCCTCCCCTTCATGATAAGTGGATACATCAACAACTTTACCGATGCCTACTTTGAAACCATGTCGGGATTTACGACAACGGGAGCCACGATATTAGACGATGTAGAATGTTTCCCCCACGGACTACTCTTCTGGCGTTCGCTCACCCAATGGATAGGCGGTCTGGGAATCGTGTTCTTCACCATCGCCCTGCTGCCATCGCTTGTAGGAGGACAGACCAAGGTGTTTGCTGCCGAGGCAACAGGACCTATCAAAACGAAATTGCATCCCCGGCTTTCCACTTCGGCTAAATGGATATGGAGTATCTATCTGATGCTCACCATTGCCTGCATCGCATCCTACTATGTGGCAGGAATGAATCTCTTCGACAGTTTCAACTATGCGATGACCACTACGGCTACAGGAGGTTTCTCTACTCATAACAGCAGTACCTCGTTTTTCCATTCGCCGGCGCTGGAATACATCTGTGCCTTCTTCTGCTTCCTGTCGGGTGTTAACTTCACCCTGCTCTATGCAGCCGTCATCAAGTTCAAGATCAAGGATCTGTTCAAGAATTCAGAGTTTAAGTTCTATATGCTCCTCGTTACAGCCTTCACGGCTTTCATCATGGTAGAGCTGATAGCGATGCGCAACTACGATGTGGAACATGCCTTCAGAAGTGCTATCTTCCAGGTGGTTTCTTTCATCACTACCACCGGTCTGTTTAACGACGATGCAGCCCTCTGGCCTCACGTTACCTGGGTGGTATTGGCAGCCTGCATGTTCTTCGGAGCCTGCTCGGGCAGTACGAGTGGAGGTTTGAAATGTATCCGTGGCGTGATGCTGGTAAGAATGGTGAAGAATGAATTCCGCCAGATTCTGCATCCTAACGCCGTGCTGCCATTGAAGATTGATGGTGTGAACGTACCGATGCAGAAGCGTGTTACGCTGCTTGCCTTCCTCACCACTTATCTCATCATCTGTCTGGTGATATCGTTCACGATGATAGCCATGGGCATCGACAATACCAATGCCATCACTATCACCCTGAGTTGTGTGGGTAATGTGGGACCTACGCTGGGTACGGAAATCGGACCAACCATGTCGTGGAGCGAACTGCCGGATGTGGCAAAATGGTTCTGCTCGCTGATGATGCTCATCGGTCGTCTGGAAATATTCAGTGTGCTGGTTATCTTAACGCCAGCATTCTGGAGAGAGAACTAACATACCCAGAGGGGGAGTTAGAAAATAAAAGAGAAGTTGATATTTGAAGTAAGAAATACGCTTACTAGACTAAGTATATTTCGCACAAAAAGCGTTATATATAATAAGGTATAGGTTCAGCAAGTGCCTTACCGGAGAGTAAGAAACCGTACTGAAGAGTACATTTATAAACTAAATATAGGTAAAAATGAAACCATTAAAATTTCAACCGCTATTAAAATCCACCATCTGGGGTGGCAGTAAGATTATCACTTTCAAGCATCTCGACGTAAAGCAAGAGAATGTGGGAGAAAGCTGGGAAATCTCTGGAGTACCAGGAAATGAAAGCATCGTAGCCGATGGCGAGATGCAGGGCAAGAGCCTCAACGAGGTTGTTGCAGAACGGAAGGGAAGCTTCCTCGGAGAAGAGAACTACAAGCGTTTCGGCAATGAGTTTCCACTGCTCATCAAGTTTATCGATGCCAACCGCGACCTCTCTATCCAGGTGCATCCTAATGATGAAATTGCCAAGAAGCAAGGTAAGGAACGCGGCAAGACCGAGATGTGGTATGCGCTGCCATGCGAGCCGGATGCCAAGCTCTACAACGGCTTGAAGATGCAGATTACTCCTGAGCAGTACAAGGAGATGGTAGAGAACGATACCATCACCGATGCCCTGGCTCAGTATAACGTGAAGGAAGGTGACTGTTTCTTTATCCCAGCCGGCAGAATCCACACCATCGGAACAGGCTGTTTCGTTGTCGAGATTCAGCAGACCAGCGATGTTACCTATCGCATCTACGACTTCAAGCGCAAGGACAAGGATGGCAACTATCGCCAGCTCCACACCAAGGAAGCTGCTGAGTGCATCGACTACACCGTATTGCCAGACTATCGCCAGCACTACACTCCTGCCAAGAACCAGGGTGTAAGCATGGTGCAGTGCCCTTACTTCACCACAGCCGTTTATGATCTCGATGAACCAATAACGCTGGATTATTCAGAGTTGGACAGCTTCGTGATTCTGATTGGCTTGAAGGGTGAGGCTAAGATTACCGACAACGAGGGTAACGAGATTACGTTCCAAGGCGGCGAGAGCATCGTAGTTCCTGCCTCTACCCAGACATTGAAGGTAGAAGGAACCTTGAAGTTCCTGGAGACATACGTATAAATTTAAAGGTAAAAAGAGCCTGGCGGGATATCATCTGCCTGCTTTCTTTTTACCTTTTTACCCTTTTACCTTTTTACTTTTAAAAATCCCAAAACAAACAATTTCAACTAAAAAGTTGAAAATAGCTAAAATAATTTGTATTTTTCAACTAATTAATGTATCTTTGCGGCACGAAATAAATATCAAACAATGAATAAAGAAGATGAAGTCTCGCTATTTCTAAAGCGTTTCAAGGACAAAGCTAAAATATTTGGCATAGTCTTCCGTGACGATAGAGGAAAAAATACTCAAGCCCTATTGGACATGGAAATTACAGCCCTCAAACGTCTCGAAATCATCAAGAACCTAGAAGTTGATGATTTCGTAGAAGGTCCCTTAGAAGACACGCTTAACAAAGTGGCAGATTTATGGGTGTTTGGAAAGAAAGTAAAATCGCAGGATGTCTATATCAAAATTTCGATGGGCATCGCTAACAATAGCGCCGTGTGCATCTCTTTCCATGTCGCAGAGTATAAACTGGTTTATCAATTCAAATAAAAGAAGAAATGATGAAAAGTCCATTTACAGGAGGAAATGTAGTACTGCATTCGGAGAAACGAACAGCAGTTTTCAGAAAAGAAAAGTTCGAATACACTTTTCTTAGCTATCAGTGCGTAGATACACGCGAACTGTTTACAACAACAGAATTGGATACCGCCAATACAATGCAGATATATAATCAATATCGTACTAAGTATGGAATTCCATTCCCTGACGAGATACGCAGTATACGCAGAAAATATGGTCTGTCGGCCACCAAGATGTCAGTGATATTGGGATTCGGTGAGAACCAATATCGACTGTACGAGAATGGTGATATGCCAAGTCTTACAAACGGAAGGATACTGAAGACCATACAAGTACCTGCAGTGTTTGCCACATTTGTTGAAGCTGCCAAAAACTTACTGAATACAGAGGAATACGACAAGATTATGTTGTGTATCGAGGAATTAGAAAATGAATCAAACACCTCGAAACTTATCAAACAATTGATTTTTACTACCGATGGGAGAAATCAATGGAATGGCTATGCCCTGCCTTCAATAAGCAAATTAAAAAACACGATGCTGTACTTCATAGAGAAATTTAACGGAGTCTTCGTTACACAAATGAACAAACTTCTCTTCTATGCCGACTTTCTTGCCTACAGGAGCAGAGGATTAGGATTGACAGGCTTAGTATTTAAGGCAGTACCTTACGGACCAGTCCCAGAGCGATGGGACCGGGTGTATAGTCTCGTGGATGATATAGAGCAAATGCCTATTGAAAGCAAGAATGGAAACAGTGGAACAAAACTTGTGTCAGCATTGGAATTTGACGAAGCAAGTCTCAGTGAAGAAGAACTAAGTTGTCTCGCTAAGGTCTATGAAACATTCAAGAATGAAACGCCAAGCACAATATCGGAAATCAGCCATCAAGAAGCAGCATGGCTCGACAACATAGGCAGTCATGGACGAATAGACTACGACTATGCCTTCTCGCTGAAGGCACTATAAAAACGAGAACTCGAAAGCCGGTTTCATTGAGTTGGAACCGGTTTTCGAGTGACTCACATTTAGCCCAAACACAAATTATAAAACAAATTCACCTTATATAATAATGCATGCGAGATAAAAAGTACATCTACATGCATAGAAGTTTGTATTTTACCTTCATTTTCAAAATTTCTCCGTTTTTTTTTGGTTATTTCGGTAACTTTTATTATTTTTGCAGTACCGTTTCGTACTTACGGTATGATATGACAGCAAACAGCCCTATACAGAAGTCGCTTAAAAGAGAGACACTTTGTTGGGGGCAAACATAAGAAAAGCGTTATTGCGCTTGGTTTTTGACCTTTGGAACTTAGGACACTCCAAATCTCACGTCAAAGAGCCATGCAACGATGATGCCTATGGGTATGTATATATGTACCTTCCATTAGACAGCTCCCAAAGAGCTGTCTATATGGGAGTGTACCTACACATATCGGCGTGGGGTCTCGTTGCTTGTTCTGACGTGAAGGGCAAGTCCTAAGGCCTCAAAGGTGGAGCGAGCAACAGTAGGCTTCACGCTTTTTCGTGCATATTGGCACATAACCTAATTATAACCGTCTGAATTGGAGCCATAGGACATATTGTTGCAGCTATGTATTCAAAAGAATTAGAAGAACTTATTGACAGCGTACTTGCTGATGGTGTTATTACTGACCAAGAACGTGCCGTGCTTCGCAAGCGAGCACTCGCTTGTGGAGAGGATCCAGATGAGGTCATGATTGTGGTAGATGGACGCCTTGCTAAAATGCAGAAGGGGGCTAGTCCTGCAATTCCAGCTACCGAAAAACGTGGGAACATCGTGAAATGCCCTAATTGCGGAGCTCCGATTGAGGCTGGTGCAATAAAGTGCAAGGAGTGTGGCTATGTCTTTACCAATGTAAAGGCTAATAACACCGCCAAAGAGTTTGCCATCATGTTGGAACAGAGAATTCAAAAAGTTAGTTATGATGGCGATAAGACAAACATCAACAAAGTCAATGAATTCATCAAGAATTTTCCTCTGCCAACTGGAAAGGAAGATATGTTAGAGTTCATTGCAAGTCTTGATGCTAGACGCCGCAGTAAGTCTAACTATCAAGAAGCATACAATGCAAAATATCAAGAATGTGTTACAAAAGCAAAGACCTTGTTCGCTGGGGATACTGATTTTACATCTTTGCTTGCCCAAACAGAAAAAGGTTACTATGCATATAATATTAAGGCTTTTGTTATTCAACATAAAAAAACAATCTTTATTATTGTCATTGTTTTAGCATTATTGCAAGGTTTTATTACATTTATTAATAACCATGATGCCCCTCTAAATTGGGGCGATGTTTCTGACGCAATAAAAGAACAAAATACGCCCAAAGTAATCAACCTTATTGGACAAAAATTTGAGAAAACAGTTATCGAACATAAAGGTGAAATACAAATATATATGCAGCGTCTTATTAATGAAGGCAAAATAAAAGAGGCTAAAGAACTTGGCGATGCTGTAAAACTAGCAGCACCGAATACGTATATCACTAAACCTCTGTATGATTATTACCTTAACCAAGGTGATGCTATTAATGCTGAGAAATATGATGTACCGCTCGACGTCACCGACGGTGATGCAAGTTCCGAGGGTGACGTGAGTTCTGAGGATGGCGATATGCCTGAGTAATGATAAATTTGTTAAACAATGAGGAAATTAGCAAATATTGATATAGGTTTGTGTGGCGAATATTATGTTTGCGCACAAATGCACTTGAAAGGTTGGACGGCAAGTATGACCTTGAAGAATTATCCTGGCATAGACATCCTGGGATATAATCCGACAGATAATAAAAGAACTGAGATACAAGTTAAAACAGGTCAAAACAAGTATACTGTCTTAACAGGGTTAAACTCCGACAATTTCAACAAATTAATCGGTAGTATTACTCAACCTTATGTCTTTGTTCATTTGCTAGATGATGACAACATTGAGTGTTACATCCTTACCTCTGCTGATTTTGTGAGCTTATCAAAAAGTGTCTATTCCAAAATGAACACAGTCACACAAGGAAAAACTGCACCTATCAAGTTTAAATGGTCAGACTTACAACAATATAAAAATAAATGGTATAATCTGTGGTAAACAATGGGATTCTTTAGTAAAATACTAGGCAGTAACGATAGTCAGACTATTGTCCGCTGCGATGAGGCGAAGTTCCTCATCTGGAAATATCAAGGAGGTGCCGTAAAGAGCGGCACTTCCATCATCGTAAAAGATGGCGAGGTGGCCGCCCTTATCGGTTCCACCCAAACTACGATAGAAGGACCGGCTAACACGACAGCCAGCGAAGACCTCAGCGAGGTGTTTTTCATCAACCTTGCTGGCAGTAACGTAGTACGCTTTGCCGTTCCATACTTTGGCGTTAACGACCCACGTTATCCAGATCTCAATGTACCTGTGGCTGTACGTGGTTCTATCAATTTCAATATAGAAGACTACAAAGGATTCATTCGGATGCATCGACTTGTAGGCTTTGACATGGAAGCATTTCAGAAGAAGATAAAGGATGCTGTAATAAAATATGTAAAGTCTGTGGTAAGCAACATTCCAACAGACCACAGCATCCCTGTCGTACAGATGGAAAAGAAGATACTGGAGATAGGAGAGATTCTGAATCAGTATCTCAAACAGAGACTGGCTATAGATTTCGCTATCAACGTGCGTGCTGTAGACCTCAATGCCATCGAGTATGATGCAGATGACGAAAGCTACAAGCAACTCCGAGCATTAACACAAGGACAAGCTGCAGAAATGTCTCAGACCCAGCATAAGATTAACATGGACCAGATGAAAGCTCAGTCACAACTCAACATCGACGCCATGCGAGAAACCCAAAAGCAAGACTTGTACAACCGTGGTGCAAACCTCGACATGGATAGACAGATGCGTGCCCAGGACATCAAAGACCGAGGTGAGAAGATGCGCATCCAGCGCGATCTAGGCGAAAAGGCTTACAATGCTCAAATCGATGAGATGCAGAAAAGCGGCAGAATGGCAATGGGTGGCATGCCTAACATGGGACAACCTGTAGGAGGCTTTAATCCTTCGGGAATCAATGGCATTGGCGGACCTAAACCTGCCACACAAATCGGTCAACCTTCTGGCATCAACATGGGTGGTGGCATCAACTCAGGCACCCCTACTCCTTCACCTGCCCCACAAGTCCCACCACAGATACCACAGGTGAGCATCTATGTAGCCATCGGTGGTCAGACACAAGGACCATTCGACTACAATATGCTGAAAGAAATGGTGAGAACAGGAGGACTTACCGCACAGACTTTGGTGTGGAAGGAAGGTATCAACTGGACACCTGCAATTCAAGTTCCAGAGGTAGCATCCATCTTGAATGCTCCCCAAACACCACCTCCACCAACATCGGCCGTACCTCCTACCCCACCAACACCTCCAGGAGTACCACCAACGCTATAAACATACAAGGATATGAATAGCTATTTATCAGATTTAGAAAACATAATCATCAATGCTCAAAGCGGGGGACAATCATTGTCCTTCGCCTTGAAGCCTTGCGCTACCGAAAAAAGCGTCTTTGACAAAGAGGTCAACATAACACCATTGTGGCTTATCCGAAAACAAGAAGCAGAGCGAAAGGCTAAGGAAGAGACCGAACGCACAAGACTTCAACAGGAAGCCGAACGTAAAGCCAAAGAACTTGCAGAAGAAAGAATAAGACGAGGAACCGCAGAACCTGTAGACCTCGGATTGTCTGTACTCTGGGCTTCCCACAACATAGGTGCTCGCAGCAGTGAGCAACCAGGTGTTTATGCTGCATGGACAAGCAAGAAAGAAGCTATCAATATGTGGGGGGAAGATTGGAGACTTCCTACCCAACAGGAAATGACCGAACTGATGCAGAATTGCCAATGGACATGGACAGTAATCAATGGTATGCCAGGTTTCCAAATAGTGGCAGCCAACGGCAACAACATATTCCTACCAGCTGGTGGTTCGTGTGTTGCTCAGCAATATGATTCTTATGGAATGGCTGGACGCTATTGGAGCGACACTTCGGATGCACAATATGCCGACCGTGCCATGTATTTGGAGTTTAGCCAATATACAGGAAACCTGTATAGCATAGCCAAGGCTATGCAGATGGTCATACGACCAGTAAAGAACAGATAACGAAAGACCCAATGGAGACATTAAATTACATACAAGCTTTGATGGGAGCTTATGCTCTTGACCTCTCAAGCATTGATACTGAAAATGAGGCGGAATACAACGAGCGTGCCAAAGCCGTTAGAGTACGCACAGTTTCCTTATTTAATGCTATGCGTGATTCTGCCCCAGAACTTCTGCAATACAACTTTGCTGATAGTATGTCGGACGAAGAGGTAAGAAGAACCATCAACCGAATAGCATTAGATGCCAATAAACGATATACCGCCCCTATCATTCCAGACAATATCGCTGCCATTGATTATATCAATGGAGAACCATTTGTTACTCCAACTTATGTAAAGTGGCAGAACGACGGATATAGAAAGCAAAACTTTGTCATCAACTATAACGGTGAACTACAGTCTGTTGCTAAAAGACAACTGACCGCACTGATGCAGAATATGCTGCTATGCTTCGCTCCTGGAAAAATCAGATTCAACATCTTCGACCAGATGATGAGTGGCATGGCAGACTTTGTTACAGTTGGCTACGATGAAACAGTCTATAATGGTAATGTCATTATGGACGAAGCTGCCGCACGAGATTGCATCAAGCGTCTAAGAGAACGTATGCAGATGGTGATGGGCAAATATGGTGACATCGCAAGGTATAACGAAAAGCACCAAGAAATCGTCATGCCATACGAAGTTGTCGTATTGAACGACTATCCTGCACGCTATGAAAATGTGACTGCAGAACTACAACCTCTGTTTGAAAATGGAGCAAAGGGTGGCATCTACTTTATTGTGATGCACAACTCTGATGCTCCGAAATTAAAAGAGGATGCAGTAGACATTCTCACCAGTGAAACTGTAACAAATATCAGTTTACAGACTCTCCGTGGAATTCGAAACAACCTGATGGTAAGCCACACTCCTATCGCCGAGCATCCTGCACTGGCAGATGCATTTCGTGTTGATTTCAACAAACGTATCAACGAAAAGGGTACACGACAGGTGCTAAAGGCAGACTATGCCTCTATATCTCATAGCGAATATACGGATGTAACATCAGAAATCAGCATAACCGTAGGACTCGACACAGAAGACAAACATCCTGTTACCTTGCGATTCAACTCTGGTGACTATATCCATGGATTCATTCTTGGACAGTCAGGTTCTGGTAAGTCTGTCTTACTGAACAACATCATCAGTGCCGCCATTCTGAAATATGCACCAGAAGACTTGATGCTCTACTTGATGGACTTCAAGGGAGTAGAATTCAACCGCTATCGTGGTATAAAGCATGTAAAGGCGTTACTGGTTGACAATTCTGACCCTCAGATGACTTTAGAAGTTCTACGAGAGTTGCAGGAAGAGAACAAAAGACGTGTAAAACTATGGCGAGACAATGCAGTCAACAACATCGATGGTTACAACAAGAAAAATCCGACATCCAGACTTCCACAGATTCTATTTGTGGCAGACGAATGCCAAGTGATGTTTGCCAAGCCAACATCCAATTCCTATGGAATGGCTATCCAAAGAGAAATCTCCGAGATTCTCAATGTCATCGCCACACAAGGACGTAGCCAAGGTATCCACATGCTTCTTGCGACCCAACAACTCGACGAGACAGATATATCTGGACAAATATTGAAGAACCTCACAGAATGTTTCTTGCTGATGAGTGCAGCATCCGACTCAAACAAACTTGTCCCAGACAGTGATAAGCTAACCAATAAGCAACCAACAGGTCAAGCCTGCTATTACCACAAGCGTGAGTTGCAGAGCAAGGTACAAACCTTCTATGCCACAGACGAAGAACTCGCCGATGCCATAGAGAAAGCTCGCGAGAAATCAACTACCAAGCAAAGCAATGGAGAGGCATATTTCAGTGGTTCTTCTATCTATCACCTGCAAACAGAAGATTTGCAGTCTGCCAAGACACAGAGTTATGGCGCACCAGTTGCAACCATAGGTCGCAGCATCGGGCTCAACCAGCAAAGCACAGCTATCACACTGACACAAGACTTCAGCGAGAACATCATTGTTTGGGGTGCAAATCGCCAGGAGCAAGCCACCGCTACAGCCATCAATGCGCTCGTATCCCTCATGGCATATTATGAGCAGTCCAACGCACCTTGCAATTTCATCGTATTAGATTGCACCAACAATCCCATGTCACAATGCAAGCCATTGCTGGCAAAACTCGAAAAGCGAGCATATTGCAAGATAATCCAGCAGTCGGAAGGAGGCAAGTATCTGAAAATGATAGCAGACGACATCTACCGCGACACAGCACCCAATTTGATTCTCACCATTCTTGGACAAGATCGTTTCAGTGAAATGAAGAGAAACAGCTTGCTGGTGGAAGAAAAGAAAGCCACGGAGATTAAACCGGCTGTAGGCGGCTTGGAAATGCTTTCTTTCGACCCATTACCTGATTTGGGAGCAAACAACATAACTGATGGAAGCAAGGTCAAGAAATACCAAGAGGCACTGAAGTACATCTTAGACGAAGGACCGAAGCATCATGTTCACGTGTTGATGCAAGTAGACAAGCCAGGCAACATTCTCTTCGATGAGTTCGGAAAAGAGGCAATAGGATTGTTCAAACATAGAGTTATCCTAAAGAGTGAAAACAAGCATCTTGCACCACTCCGTTTCGGGGAAGACATCGACGTACAGTCGTTGAGCGATGACAATGAGCACTTACGTGCCTACTATTATCCAGATGGCGAACAACCGATGCTCTTCACACCATTCCTCTTACCTGACGCACAGTATCTATTCAATGCAATATTAATCAATTAAAATACAAGAAATTATGGCAAATGACAGTTCTATGCTCAACATTGACATGGTTGACCAATTCGGTAAGAACATCGCCAACGTGAGCGCACAAACATTAGAGATTTTCTCCCGACTGGGACAGCAGCTCCAAACTGTAAACAGTGTATGGAATGATGACAACTACGACAACTTCCAAGACAACTTCGAACACAACATCATGAAGAAAATCCAGGAAGTATCTGCTGAGATGGAATTATTTTCCGACTACATCAAAAAGCAATGTGAGATACAGCGAATGTATAAGGCGAACAAATATCGTTAACCTTACAAATAAGACAAGACATGTTTTGGTTTTTAATAGGTTTCATTATAATCATTCTTGGAGGCTTTATCATTATTAGTCTCCTCCAAATTGTCTTTATGATTATAGGCTGGATCATCCAAGCCATATTTAGCCTCTTCGAATAAAGGCTAGAAGTCTTTGAAACAAGCATCAGAAGTCGGTTGAAGAAGCAATATGTGTCGTTGACAATATAGCCAGGGCGGACGCATCAAAATGCGTTCGCCCTGATTCAGTTAACATCTACCGATATTAGCAATCTTCCTCATATCAATTTTCCAAATACTTTTCCACATCCGCCTGAATCTTCTGGAATTCGGGAGAGAACTGGTAGAAGGTGTTCTTCTTCATCATCATCTTCACCTTGCCCAGACTATTCTCATAACATGCCATTTCGGTGCGGGCCTGCTCGGAATGGAGGGCACGGTCGCGGATTTCATTCTCCCTATCGTTGCGCAAAGCATCGCAGACGCTCTGGACGATAGGACTAACTACCAGGTCGAAGAGATGATGACCCTGTATATATAAATAGGTATTGCTCTCGTTTACACCCAGATTGTTGAGGTAAAGAGCCATTTCATCCAACTCATCCTTAAACTTCTTGAAGC
Source organism: Segatella copri (assembly GCF_026015465.1). Taxonomy (GTDB): domain Bacteria; phylum Bacteroidota; class Bacteroidia; order Bacteroidales; family Bacteroidaceae; genus Prevotella; species Prevotella copri_E. Next base: position 390,439 of record NZ_JAPDUQ010000003.1, on the reverse strand, counting down.
GGCGCTCCAGCTGGAACAGCTTTGCCCGCACCTTCTTTCCCAAATAATCTATCGCCCATTTAGGATCCTGGATTCGGACAGAAGGCAGCATGATGACCTTATCAAACTCCGCCATATCAAAATGCATCGACATCTTGCGATGACGCACATAGAACAGCATGTGCCATAAGAAGAGGGGCCAGATAGTACGGGAATAGGACTCAAGGAAACGCTCGAAATCGAAGATGCGACGGTCGTTGAGCGTCACCATCACACAGGTTTCGTGCAATCCTCTGGCATAACATTGGAAGTTTTCAATGGCATAGGCATAGGTATGGAAGATGTAAGGATTCTCCAACATCTGCTGGGAAGACTCGGTTGAGCCCTGACGCAGATAATCGTAATCGGCATCTACACAGGCTATCATATCCCTACCTACTCCCTTCAGCATACTGGAGATAGCAGCCTTCTTGCCTCGGTCTAAATGCTGGTTACGGGTAGGCAGCATGATATCAAAATAGCGTTTTTCATTCTCAAACTTTCCCAGTACAGAACGCCAGAAGAAGACATCATCATAGCTCTCGACGTAAGCCACAATCTTGCGCCGAGCCTTCTTCGAGGTCATCCTGTTGGCTGCCTCGAAGAACTGGGAATTGATATTATCAGTTAAACGTTTAGCCATAATATTCGTTTTTCACTTATATCGTGATGTCGCTCACATCCGTCACCCTATCGGTCCATCCATCCATGACCACAGCAGGACTGTGGGTGGTCATGATGATCTGGATATTCGGATTAAGCTGCAGCACCAGACCGATGAGCTGCTTCTGCCATTCAAAATGAAGGCTGATTTCCGGCTCATCCATAAAGAGGACATAAGATTGGTTGTCCTCCACCAGCACGGTAAGGAGGATGGCGAGAATCTGCTTCTCACCAGCCGAGAGCTGATAAGGCGAGAGCTGCTCACCTATCTGGTTGAAGCGGATTTCGTTGGCAGTACGGATGATGGTCTTGCCGGTATCCTTGAAAAGATTATCTACCATATCCTGGAACATCTTCTTCGGTTCACTCAGCTTCTGAGCCTTGAAGGCTGCATCCGGTTCGCCGCTCTGAAGCACAGCGATGATGCGGTTGCCGATGTTCACCTGGTAATCCAGATACTTGCGCTGCAGCTGGAAGAGCTGCCAGTCGAGTTCGGTAACCAGGGTAAGGTCTATCTTGTTGATCATCTCGGCATTCATCAATGGTCTATCTACCGAGCGGATTACATCATATCTAATCCACTTTGCCTCCTCCGGCTCCACCTTCAGATGCACACCTTTGATCATGTGACTAGGGAATTCGCCGCCAGCCGCCAGACCCTTTATCACCTTATTTAATATAGTACTCTTGCCCACGCCGTTTACACCACTCAGGATATTGACACGGCGGTCGAGGTTCCAAAGAATATGTTTGGTACCGCTCCAGAGAGATTCAATCTCTATCTGTTTGATATAATCAGCATATTTCTGCATAAGAATAATCTCCTATCTTTAATAGTCAAGAACGGAAAAAGACTATGGTCTTAACTTCTTAACTCCTTTAAGTTTCAAAAAATATACCGCAAATATAGCAAAATTCCTCGAATTTTTGTACCTTTGCACTCGATTTTATTCAAAAATAGGAAGATTTAAATAGAAATAAGGAAAAAATGGATAACAAACGACCTCTTATCGCCCACCTGTGCCTTTTCTGTTCCGGCGCATTCTGGGGACTGATGGCTCCCGTAGGCAAGGATGCCATGCTTCACGGCATCGACGGCATCGACCTGGTGAGCTTCCGTGTATTGGGTGGTGCCCTCCTCTTCTGGCTCACCTCGCTCTTCACCAAGAAAGAGCATGTTCCAGTAAAAGACATCTTCAAGTTTGCTGCTGCCGGGCTCTTCGCCCTCGTGTTCAACCAGTGTTCTTACACCATCGGTCTGAATATGACCTCGCCTAGCAATTCCAGCATTATGACCACCTCGATGCCTATCTTCGCCATGGTTCTCTCCTTCCTGATATTGAAGGAGCCTATCACCTGGAAGAAGGCACTCGGTGTATTGATGGGATGCGCAGGTGCCGTCATCATCATCATGACGAGTGCTACGGCTGGCAATGCCAAGGTGGGAAACATCTGGGGCGACCTGCTCTGTATGTCGGCGCAGCTTTCCTTCGCCCTCTACCTGTCGCTCTTCAAGAACCTGCTGTCTAAGTATTCGCTCTTCACCATCAACAAGTGGATGTTCCTCTGGGCCACCATCATTATATGGCCTTTCACCATCAGCCACGTGATGAGCATCGACTTTGCCCATGTTCCGATGAGCACCTGGTGGGAAACGGGCTACGTGGTTCTCTTCGGTACGTATCTGGGGTACATCTGCATGATGATTGGTCAGAAGACGTTGCGCCCTACCGTGGTAAGTGTATATAATTATGTGCAGCCGTTGGTATCAGTCACCGTGAGTGTTATCGTGGGTCTCGCCGTATTCAAGGGTATGCAGGCGATTGCTGCCATCCTCATCTTCTCTGGTGTATGGCTCGTGGTAAAGAGCAAGTCAAAGAGAGATATCGACCAGCACGATCACAGTCTGGCCTACGAGAAAAGGCATGCTTAAAAGATAAAAAGCTTATCATATTCGCTACACGCCCTGTTTTACTCTAATTGAGCAAGCTTTGAGCGTATTTTTTAACGTTAATTATATTTAACGACCCTTGGGTCTTGCCTAATGAAGTTTGCGTCATAGTATTCACCTTTTTCCACGAGGGTGAATATGATCCTTAGCAACTTGTTTGCTATGGCATTTAGCACATAATGACGCGGCTTTTTATCTATTAAAGTACGTCTCTCGTAGTACAGTTTAATCTCCTTGTTGTGCAATCTGGCGCTTTCTGCGCAGATGTACAACAAGGTCTTTGACCGTCTATTACCAATCTTGGATATATGTGCTCCCTTGTCCATTTTCCCCGATGATTTTTCGTATGGCGCAGTTCCTGCATAAGCAGCATATTGGCGCGCTGTAGTTATTTTTGTGAAATTCTCTGTTTTTACCAATAGTTCTACTGCGGTAATCAGCCCAACTCCATCGACACTTTTAACAAGCTCATAGTTGTGGCGAATGCTCTCATGTCCATTTATGACTTTCAACATTTCTTTTTCCGTCTCTGCAATTTCCGTGTCCAACATCTCTTTGATGCGGTCCATGCTTCGCTTGACGGCAAGACTTCTGATAGGACGACAATCCTCGCTCTTGTCGGCTGTTATTAGCTGCTTACGCTGTTCTACGAGCATTTCTCGGTGGCGTGCCAATTGACGAAGCTCATATAGAGCCTCTTCTGGAAACGTCTTGTATTTCAGCTTATCAGGATATCTCTCTCCAAAATCTCTGAGCAGTGCACAATCCAGGACATCCGTCTTGGCACGGTCAGGTGTAGCTCTGTATCTATGGATGACATATCCACCCACAAAGGCAATCTTCACATTGCTATCCATGCAGCACTTCAAGAGAGTATCACCATAAACTCCGGTATGCTCAGCAACCAATACAGCATCGCTTGGAAGGGTTTCTAAAAACCTTCCGATACTCTTAAAATTGTTCTTTACAACCTTATGTGAAGGTTGGTTTGATACTTTTTTTGATGTCAAGTCGAAAAAACTTACGTCAAATTTCTCTTTTGCCAAATCTATTCCGTATATTTGCATATTGAATAAAGTTTTTAATAAGAAGGGTGCTCCGTTCTGAGCGGCTACAACTATACTACGAGTCCTGTCTTGTTCTACACAAGCAGGCTAATTTACTCTCAAGCTTCTGTTCAGAAAATATCCAGTTCCCCAAACAGGGCTAAGCCTTTACTATGCTAGAAAGGGCACAGGGTTAACGCTGGATATGGAGTATTCTTCTTTTTTTATTGTACTTATCTAATTTTCTGCAAAGTTAACAAAAGTTTGCAGATATAAAGATTTTTACCTCTTTATTTTTCCAAGTGCAAATATAATAGAAAGGGCAAAAGCTTTATTAATGTCGATTTATAAAACTGAAAGAGGGTGTGTCATAAGTCTGTGACGCACCCCTTTTTATTTTTTGCCTTTTCACAGATACGAAATCTTTAAAAAACATTTTTATTTACAACAAAGCCCAAACTTTCACAAGCTCGGGCTTTGCCTTTCCGCAAAAGATTTGTATCTTTGCAGAAAACTTCTTTAAGTATGGCAAAGATACAAATAAAATCTGAAACTCGGCACGAATTGAGCTTTTTTCCTAACTCTTTCGATGATTATGTGCCAAAAGACAGCAAAGTTCGTATGGTGGATCGTATTGTTCGCAGTATGGACATCAACCCTCTCATGGATACCTATGATGGGATTGGTGCTCCTCCTTACAGTCCGAAGATGCTTCTAAGTTTAGTTGTTTTTGCCTATATCAATGGCGTTTATTCCTGTCGTGGCATAGCGGACGCACTTAAATACGATGTTCGCTATATGTGGATTTGTGGAGGTAAGCAATTATCTTTCGCAACAATCAACCGCTTTAGATCCAATCATATGATTAAATGCATCGACTTTTATTTTGATGCAGTCGTCTCCATATTGGTTGAAAAGGGCGTGATTAGTCTGGAGGAACAATATGTTGATGGCACTAAGATAGAGTCGAAAGCAAACAAGTACACGTTTGTATGGAAGAAGACTGTGGAAAAGAACAGGGCTAAGCTCTTGGAAAAGACCTCTGCTGCATTGGCTCAGATAAAAGAACAAATTCGCCTGAATGGCGGGAGTGACATTAAGGAAGAAGACAGCGAGCCAGCCACTTCCGCCAAGGATGTAGAGAGAAGTGCACGTTTGTGTGAGAGGCAAGCTAAGAACCTTCCTAAGGCAAAGCTTACAGGAAGAGAGAAGCAAAAGCTAAATACTCAGATAGATCACTTGTTCAAAGCCTCGGACAAACTGTGCGAGTATGAAAAATCACTGGATATACTGGGCGAGAGAAACAGTTACTCCAAGACTGATCCCGATGCGACCTTCATGCGCCTCAAGGAAGATGCCATGAACAATGGGCAGACAAAGCCTGCCTATAACCTTCAAATTGCGACAGAGAATCAATATTGGACGAATTTCGCCCTTTATCCCAATCCAACAGACACCCTGACCTTCAAGCCTTTTTTGGATAAGTACAAGAAAAGATATGGAAAGCAATCCAAGAGCGTCACCGCAGACTCAGGGTATGGCTCGGAGGAGAACTACGAGTACCTAGAGATGGAAGAAATGATGGGTTATGTAAAGTACAACTGGTTTCACAAGGAACAGCATAAGCCTTTCAAGGAGGATGCCTTCAACCAAGCGAACTTCTACTACAACAGGGATGATGACTATTATGTCTGCCCCATGGGACAACACATGGAACCTTGTGGACAACGGCAAACGAAAAGTGACTCCGGCTATGTGTCTGTCATTACATTATATAGAGCACAACGATGTGATGGATGTCCGCTTGGAAGTCTCTGCAAGAAATCCAAAGGCAACAGAACCATATATGTCAACCATAAACTGAATGCATATAAAAAGGAAGCCTTCCTGCTACTAACGTCTGAAGAGGGCTTGAAACACAGAAGCCAGCGACCGATAGAGCCGGAAGCTGTATTTGGGCAGATGAAGGCAGATATGCATTATAAGCGATTCAGGCATTTTGGAATGGACAAGGTTTACATGGATCTAGGATTGTTCGGAATGGGATTCAATTTGAAGAAATATTTGGGTATAAAACGATAAAACTCAATTTTGGTTGTTTTATCGTCAGGGATAACTATGCCCTTTTGTGGGCTTTGGGGCTGTTTTGTTATCGATAAAACAAGAAAAGTAAAGTTTCTATACAATATAATAAGATTCCCTTTGTGAAGAAAGACTACGATTCAACTAGAATATATAGAAACACACACAAAAAAAGGGTGCGTCACAGACTTATGACACACCCTCTTTTTTATATAAGAAAAGAAGATCAGCAACCGAAATAAACCATCAGTCCGCCCAATACGATATAAAGCAGGGCGTATGGGATGGCCGAACGGAGAATCTCTCCATCCTTTCCCTCCATATCGCAGGCTGCAGTAGCAATGGCGATACTCTGCGGACTGATCATCTTGCCACCCGTGGCTCCCGTGGTATTGGCAGCAACCAGCCAGTTTTCCTGACCGCCCTCCATACCGAAGAATGTGCTCTGCCCCGTCATACCCAACTGGTTGGCAACATGAGCCTGAAGCTTGGCAAAGAGGATATTCGAAGAGGTATCAGAACCCGTTACGAAGGTTCCGATGGCACCAATCATCGGCGCAACCAGAGGATAGAAATCTCCCGTTACTGCCACCAGTCCGGAGGCGATGGCAGTAATCATTCCCGAATAGTTCATCACACTTGCCAGGGCTATCAGCGAACAGATGGTCACCACCGTCTTACGCAGATTCACCGTGGTACGGGCAAGAATCACCATCAATCTCTTAAGGCTCAATCCCTGAATCAATCCACCAATCGTAGCACCCAGGAAGAGCATCAGGCCCGCATTGGATATCCAGCCAAACTTAAAAGTGCTGTCGAGCACTGGCAGATGAACCGCACTCACCAGATGACTTTTGAGGAAAGCATTGACCGGAGGACAGAGTGCTCCGGAAACCAGGATAAATATCAATATAAAAAGGTAAACGCTCCATGCCTTCATACTCTCGGCAAGCGTAAAGGTTTCCTTATCCTGCACCTTGCTCTTTCTGGCAAATACCTTGGCGTATGCGATGATGGCGATAATGGCAGCCAGCGAACCGATGATGGCTGGAGTCTCCGAACCGAGATAATAGCCGCAGACAAACTGCACTACCACGGAAATCACTCCCACCCAGAGGGCGATGATGAGATTCTTGATAAGATTGTGCTTATCGGTAAGCGTCAGGATGATGAAAGGCAGGATGATAAAGAGAGGTGCCAGCTGGATAATGGCGAAGGCCGAAGTCTCGCAAATCTGTGCCGCCGAAGCCGATCCGCTTTCCGCCACCTCGTTACAGAGCGTAGTAACCGGCACGCCCACGGCACCAAATCCTGTAGCCACGGTATTACCAATCAAGGAAACCAGAGCCGAGAACATCGGTTTGAAGCCGAGTCCGATGAGGATGGCAGCAGGTATCGCCACCGCCGTTCCGAAGCCCGCCATACCTTCGAGCAGTCCGCCGAATCCCCATACGAGGAGCAACACGAGCAGTCCCTTATCATCGGTAATCGATGTAAACTGCCTCTTGATCACCTCTATCTGCTTGCTTTCCACGAGGATATTATAGCTGTAGATAGCCATCAGGATGATGATGAGAATCGGGAATACCGCCTTCAGGATGCCTTCCACCACCGCCCATCCCGTCAGGGCGATCACGCTGTCCTCCGCATGTTCCGGGGCAATCATGCCCAGCGGCGAAGCAGCGAAGAGAGCAAGCAACACGGTAATTACGAGCGTCAGCAAGGCGCTTTTATGACCTGCCATCTTGAAGCCGAGCATCAGGATGAACAGCAACACGATGGGAATAATAGAAACTACAGATGCCATAAGCCATTCAGTTTTTTAATGTTTTCGATTGCTAAATTTTATGTTTATGACTGCAAAAATAACATTTTTCTTTGAAAAAAGAAAGCATTTTTTGAAAAAAATCTCTTCTTAGATGTCCGATTTTTCAATTTCATACGTCTATAGAATGTAAAGGTTATGAGAACAGAAGAATTCAACCATATCATCCTACCGATGCGCAGCAACTTGAAAGCGTATGCGCTAAGGTTGACTGAGAGTGACGACAATGCCGAAGACCTCGTGCAGGAAGTCATGCTCAGGCTGTGGGACATGCGCCAGAACATCCAGGCAGAAGACAACCTCAAGGCGCTAGCCATCACTATCATGCGCAACAAGTTTTATGACCAGTGCCGACATGAGGAACGGAACTTCACCACCGACAAGGTGATGGAAGTTCCCATAGAAGACCGGCGGGCAGAGCAACGGGACGAGGTAAACCTCATCAGACAGATAGTGGCACAGCTCCCGCCCTTGCAGCAGCAGATATTCCGCATGAAGGAGATAGAAGGCTATACTGCCGATGAAATCATGCAGATAACGGGATGCACTGCCGATAATCTCCGAAAGAATCTCTCCAGAGCCCGACTCAAAATCAGAGAGACCTATATGAATATCGTGAAACAGAACAAAATAAAGAAGGAGGAAAAGTTATGAATGATGAAATAAAAAGAATACAGGACTTGCTCGACAAGTATATGGATGGTGCCACATCCAATGAGGAAGAGGCAACGCTCAGAAAATATTTCGAAGAGCATGCCAATGATATTCCGGAAGAATGGGAATCCTATCGCGCCCTCTTCAGCTATATAGGATTCGAACAGATGAATCTTTCTCAAATTCTAAAAGAAGAAGAGAAGGAGATAGAAAAGGAGGATATTCTAGAAGATGAAGAAAAGAATATCCCAAAGAAAGAAGAAAAGAAAGAGGAAGCTTCTCGCAGCAGATGGCTCAAATATTTCGGCACTTCTGTGGCAGCCGCCGCTATCATCGCATTCCTGATTGTGGGCATCCAGAAGATAGCCCAGCCTCAGCCTGAATGTTATGCGGTTATCGATGGAAAGGTTTATACCGACCAGGAGTTCGTTCATAACGAAGCCCTGGATGCTCTGGAAGATGTTTCGGCAGATTCCGAAGATCCATTCAGTGCCCTGGATATGATGAAACAATAAATTCATCTTTTAGATGAAACAATCAATCAAACTATAAAGTATAATATATATATAATAAGGTATAGAATATGAAACGATGCAACTTGATAAAACGCTTCTTCATCGGACTGCTTCTTATCGTGGTAGCCTCGATTTCGGCTAATGCCCAGGAGGGACTATACGTAAAAAGTATATTCCAACGATTCGGGCACGCCAAGGGATGCAAGATGGTTACGATGCAGAATGCGCAACTCAAAGGTTACAAGCTCAAGATATACAAGAGCCTGGTATATAAGAACCATGCCACGGAAATAGCCCACTATCTGAAGTCCGACCGCAAAGCTGCGAAAAAGATCAGAGAGGTGGTGGAGAATGGCAAGATGGTGAGCGGCTATTACATGATGGCACCCTTGAGTAATGGCAACAACCGCTTTATCCTCTTCAGCAATCCGAGTGAAAGCAAGGGAACCGTGATTTATATAGAAGGCGACCTGTCGCCCGAAGACATCATGAAACTCTGCTATTCCAGAAGATAGAAACAACATTTTCCTACAGGAATCCTCTCAATAAGAATAAGAAACAACATAAAATATTGTATTATGAATATCAAAAACGTAATGATGATGGCTGCCATGATGCCAGCCTTCGCCCTTGCTGAAACCAACAGCAACAGTGCACCAGCCTCGGTAGAGGCTAACGACACCACAATCAGAGTGAACGACCAGAACATCGTCATCAAGCAGGATGGTGAACAGACTTCTGTGAAGATATATAAGATGAACGGCAACGAGATGACCAAGATTTCCGAAACCCAATTCGTAGATGGTCAGGAAGTAGAAAAGGTATTTGTCACCTCGCCTTTCATCCCTCAGACCTTGAGCAAGCGCAAGCGCAGTCTGGAGAGTCATTATCCAACCTTCTTCTTCGGCTGCAGCCAGTTGCCAGGCAGCAGGGGAAGCATGGGAGGCAACAACGAGATGCACAGTCGCGACTCCAAGTCGTGGGAATGGGGCATCACCCTCACCAGTCTCTGCTTCCGCCTTTCCAACGAAATGGCGCTCACCTCCTCTCTCTCCATCGGACAGGTACACCACCATTTCAAGGACAATTATGTATTAAGTACCGAAAACGGGGTATCGGCAATGACTCCGATAGAAGGCGAGACGCTGAAGAAAAGCTATATCAGCTACAATGTGCTCCGCCTGCCTATCATGCTGGAGTGGCAGAAGCGCATAGGATGCCATGATGCTTTCCTGGCTTTAGGTCCATCAGTAGAATACCGCTGGCACGAGCATTCCCGCTACTTCATCGGAAAGCACAAGCATACCGAAACGGGCGATATCAACCTCAACCCTATCGGCTTGAACCTCGAGGCCCGTGCCGGCTACTCAGGAGTAATGCTCTACGCCCGTGCCGGAATAACCCCGCTGCTCAATAAGACCAAGGCTCCCGAGTGTTACCCGATGACCATCGGCTTAGGATTTAGACTGTAATTTCTCTCAAAAAATCGAAAAAAATGCCCGAATACCACAAACGTGGTAGCAGGAATACTACTCATATGCTATTTCAGAATCCAAAAAATCGCCGTACCTTTGCAGCGTCAATCAGAACAAACAGTCTGATGCCAATCATGACTGGATAACTGGGCGACAAATTTATATAAATGAATAAGATTGAATATTAACGTAAAATTAAAGAAAGGACATAGATTATGAGTACAGAAAAGAAACTTCGCTTTGAGACACTTCAGTTGCATGTAGGTCAGGAAAATCCAGATCCAGCTACCGACGCCCGTGCGGTGCCAATCTACCAGACCACAAGTTATGTGTTCCGCAACTCTCAGCACGCTGCCGATAGATTCGGACTCCGTGACGCAGGTAATATCTATGGTCGCTTGACCAACTCTACTCAGGGTGTATTCGAAGACCGTGTGGCTGCCCTCGAGGGTGGTGTAGCAGGTTTGGCTGTCGCTTCTGGTGCTGCCGCCGTTACCTACGCTCTGCAGAACATTCTTCAGAATGGCGACCACATCGTAGCTGCCGACAACATCTATGGTGGTACTTATAACCTCATCACTCATACATTATCCACACAGGGTGTCAGCTACACCATCGTGGATCCTCGCAACTTCGAGCAGGTAGAGGCTGCTATCCAGGACAATACCAAGGCTCTCTATGCAGAGACCTTCGGAAATCCTAACTCTGATGTAACCGATATCGATAAATTGGCAGAGATTGCTCATCGCCACAACATCCCATTGATTATCGATAACACCTTCGGCACTCCATACCTCATCCGCCCTATCGAGCACGGAGCAGATATCGTGGTTCACTCTGCTACCAAGTTCATCGGCGGTCACGGTTCATCTCTCGGTGGTGTCATCGTAGATGGCGGTAAGTTCGACTGGAAGGCAAATGCCGACAAGTTCCCTACTCTCGCTAAGCCAGACCCATCATATCATGGTGCGGTATTTGCAGATGTAGCCGGAGCAGCAGCCTTCGTAACCCGAATCCGTGCGGTCATCCTTCGTGATACCGGTGCAACCATCTCTCCATTCAATGCCTGGATTCTTCTTCAGGGCTTGGAGACATTGAGCCTCCGTGTAGAGCGTCACGTACAGAATGCATTGAAGGTAGTAGAGTATCTGGAGAACAATCCTAAGGTGGCTAAGGTTAATCACCCAGCCGTTCCTTCTCACCCAGACCACGAGCTTTACAAGAAGCTTTTCCCTAACGGCGGTGGTTCTATCTTCACCTTCGATATCAAGGGCGGCGAGAAAGAGGCATGGGAGTTCATCGACCACCTGCGCATCTTCTCTTTGCTGGCTAACGTAGCCGACGTGAAGTCACTGGTTATCCACCCAGCAACAACCACCCACTCTCAGTTGAGCCCAGAGGAATTGGAGGAGCAGCACATCTATCCTTCTACTGTTCGATTGAGCATCGGTATCGAGAACATCGACGACCTGATTGAGGCACTCGATGAGGCATTTACCTACGTAAAGTAAAATATATTAATGATTTAAATTAGAGTACAGTTATGGCAAAGATATATAAACAGATTACTGATTTAATCGGTAAGACCCCATTGGTAGAATTGGGTAAGTATTCAGCATCCAAGGGTTTGAAGACTCCTGTAATTGCTAAGGTAGAATTCTTCAATCCTGGAGGAAGCGTAAAGGATCGTATCGCACTTGCGATGATCGAAGACGCTGAGCAGAAGGGCATCCTGAAACCAGGTGCCACCATCATTGAACCAACCAGCGGTAACACGGGTGTAGGTTTGGCTCTGGTATCAGCCGTTAAGGGCTACCACCTCATCCTCACCATGCCTGAAACCATGAGCGTGGAGCGCAGAAACCTGGTGAAGGCTTACGGCGCTGAAGTGAGATTGACCAGCGGTAAGGACGGAATGCCTGGTGCCATCAAGGCTGCCGAGGAACTCCGCGATTCCATCCCAGGCTCTGTGATTCTGGGACAGTTTACCAACCCAGCCAATCCTGCCAAGCACTATGCCACAACTGGACCAGAAATCTGGGCAGATACCGATGGCGAGATTGACATCTTCGTAGCCGGTGTAGGAACAGGTGGAACCATTTCGGGTATCGCCAAGTACTTGAAGGAGCAGAATCCTAACGTGAAGGTGATTGCCGTAGAACCTGCCACATCGCCTGTATTGAACGGCGGACAGAGCGGTCCTCACAAGATTCAGGGCATCGGTGCCGGTTTCATTCCAGAGACTTACTCTTCAGAATATATCGATGAGGTATTGGATATTCAGAACGATGATGCTATCAAGGCGGGTCGTGACCTGGCTCAGACCGAGGGCCTCTTGGTAGGAATCTCATCAGGTGCTGCCGCCTTTGCAGCCACCGAGATTGCGAAGCGTCCTGAGAACAAGGGCAAGAAGATTGTAGCCCTCTTGCCAGATACTGGTGAGCGTTATTTAAGCACTGTACTCTACGCTTTCGAGGAGTATCCTTTGTAATTCACAATCGGATATTTTCTGATGAAAGCAAAATCTATCATAATTTCCCCAACCAGCTTTCCCATAGCAGGTTGGGGATTTTCATTTTTCGAAACTTCATATATATTTGCAAATGCGATACCACCCCAATTCCTTCTGCAACTTGCGAGAATCGAGTATAAATTCTAGCCTTTATTATTTAAAAAATTCTAAAAATCAATAAATATTATTACGAGTTCCCATAGTGGGAACTCTCATTTATTTTATTTTTTCTATTTTTGCAAAAGATTACCACTTTGGAGGCGCCACGACAAAAACAGTAATTTGTGGATCTCTACTTCCGAAAGCCAACGGAGGCGGAGACAGGGGAATTTGTGTCTGAAGCCAAAGAGCGATACCAAACATCTTCTGCTCTGTTCACGGTGACACGGTGACACGATGACACTAGTTTTTCAACTTTTCGCCTCGCACGCGGGCAGGCAGGAACTTTCGGCTTGATTTTTCCTGCCTGCCCGCGCGAGAGTAAATCTTCAGAAATCACTGTCATAAGTGTCACCCTGTCATCCAGAAGCAGGTTACTTCCGAATCAAAAGTCAAAGACTTACGGTGCAAAAGTCAGTCACTTACGACGCAAAAGTCAGGGACTTACGCCCAGTAATCCCCTGACTTACGAACCGCAATCCAATCATAAAGCCCTTAAAAATCAAACAAGCCAGGCATTTAGAAGTGATACCAAGCAAGGCATGTAAAAGGGCTTACAAACACCAGAGCAAAGAGAATCTATGAAAAAGTATGAGCAACTGTGAGCAAGTATGAGCAACTGTGAGTTGCCTCCTCACCGATTTCGTATCTTTGCATTGTGATTCAGAGATACTCAGCGGTTCCAATCAGCAAGCTATAGTAAGGCGTCCCCATAGCAAGCTATCCCCAGGCGGTCCCATCCCGCACAGCCATGGCAAAGACCGCTTTGAAGTGATTTGATAGCTAACCAGCCAGGTATTAAAAAGAGAGTGGATTTGCGACAACCAGTTCCTATATAAAATAAGATATAAGCTCGGGGAGGAATGAGTTTGAACCAATCGTAAAAGTTTAAAGAATACTAAAAGTTTCGTTTCCGCTTGAAAATTTCTTTTAAAATGCCTATATTTGCAATGCCGTTAGTAATGGCGGCAGACATAAAGAGGTAGCAACTACGCTTAGTTCGGACTGAGAATCTGGACAGTTCGCAGTACACAAGAATGACAGTTCCAGTTGTTTGCCCCAATATGTATACTCATATCCATCCCGCTTCTGTGGGATGGGTATCTCTATTTAGTTAATTTTGCAACCGAATTATCAACCCAGTCTGAGTAACATGGATTCATATTCTGGAATCATCATAGAAGAAAGCAGAAGGTCTGAGCAATTTTCAGACTTTACTCCCATACCTTGCAAAGGATTCAACATTCTTTGCAAGGCAAAGCGCTATGGCAGATGGTGGGTGCTCAAAGGCCTGAAGAAGCCATATCGCCAAGACGAAAACTACAAGAACCTGCTGCACAAAGAGTTCGATATCCTCATATCCCTGCAGCATCCCAACATCGTGTCAGCCTACAGTATGGAAGAAATACCGGAAATGGGTACCTGTATCGTGATGGAATGGATAGATGGTATCACGCTGGAACACTGGAGCGGTAGGAAGACTGAGGGAGAAGGCATCTTCCTCCAGTTGCTTGATGCCGTGCATTACATTCACGCCAAGCAGGTAGTACACAGAGACTTAAAACCTTCAAATATCATGATTACCCATAACGGCAATCATGTAAAACTCATCGATTTCGGACTTTCAGATACCGATGACTTTGCTATCCTCAAACAGCCTGCCGGCACACAGGGCTACATCTCACCAGAACAGATTGTATCCCAACAGGCAGACATCCGCAACGACATCTTCAGCATCGGTTGTATCCTGGAAAAGATACTGCCAAGCAAACCGTATACTGCCATCATCAAACGATGTAAGGCTCCCATAGCCCAGCGATATGCCAATGTTGACGAACTCAAAGCCGATTTCATGGCTCACAGAAACAGGCATCTATCCGGTATCAAGCGTATCGGAATCGCAGCTTTGGTCTGTATCATCTTATTAGGTTTCATCAGTTATCCTTTACTGCATCAGCAGGAAAAGAGCATTAGCATCACCCCGGCACATCACGAAGCCAAGAAGGATACTGTCATCCGCCAGCAAGCCAAGAATCCAGCCCCACTTTCCAATGGCCGGAAATCCCTGCAGCCAACAGCTACCGAGCCATCTTCTGCATCCCATTTACAAAGCGCCGAACTCATATCCAAGGGAAAGAAGACTATCGACAAGATGTGGAAGGAATCCGGCATAGACACCATCCGGTCTGTTGAGAAAAAGAGCGAGGCATTCTATCGGTTTATAGATAAGAGCAATGATTTCATCACGACCACTTATCCGCAGACATTCTCTAAAGACATCGCCGGCAGCAAGAAGACAGATATCATCTATGAGCTGTCCTCTTATACCTCTGAAAGATATGTGAAGCCCACCTTGTCGAGATTTCAATCTTCCAAATAATGCTCTACGATGATACCGTTCTTCTTACCTATGACGTAAGTAACCGGTTCATCAACTCCATGCTTCCAGGCATGAAGATAAGCAGGCTCATGATTGATAAAATGATGGCACTCAAAAGTATCATCTTTCGCCAATCTGGTATTTTCTGATGCCAGGACCCTGAATCTTCCGTTTCCCTGATACCTGATGATGCAGGTTCTGTCGGGCAGCCAGGAAAGTTTGAGCATCTGTCCCTCATAAAGATCATCGCATGAGATTTCCTTGCCGATAACCATCTGGCTCTGCCGTTCTCCCGTCCCTTGCGACAATCCGAACTCCTCAAAGTCTGCATAACCGAGAAAATTAGCCAGCACATTCTTGGTAAACTTACTGGCAGAAACCCCTTCGCTCACGTATCCCCAAAACCGTCGCAGCGTAGAGGCACTCACCCTTTGCTGGGTACGTTCCTCCACCTTTTCGCTCAACCAAGCGAAGTCGCGGGGCACAACCATCTTGCGCCCCACCATTTTTTCTATCATTTCACGTAATATCTGTTCCATGCTGCAAAGATACTGAAACAAATCCAACCCACACACAAAAAAGCCAATATTTCGACTAAAAACGCCCTATATTTTGAACTTGGAACGGAATGGAACGCTGAAAAAGCAGAAAAAACACCTATTTTTGCAAAAAAATCAGCTCACAATGAACAACTTTAGAAAAAAAATGGTATATTTGCAGTGCTGTTCTAAACAAGCAGCAGACATGTTAAGGAAACAACCATGCTTGGTTCGTACTGAGAATCTGGACAATTCATTGTACACAAGAACGAAGACAAAAGTTGTTCACCCAACCGTGTATTATTGTATCCATTCCGCTTCGGCGGGATGGGTATTAACATATACCCATTGGTGTGAGCTGATTTTCATTCTTTGTGTACAGGTAGTCCAGAACCTTCAGAACAGAATGAAATTGGTTCGCACCTTTTTTATGCCAAGAACGAAATAACAAAAAAGTAAATGATTAGCTTATGGAAAAATTAGAAAATACAAAGCCAGAAAAGCTACTGATAGCCATCAGCGCATTAGGCAATCATGGCAAGACACTAAGTGCTACCAGATTGATAGAACTTTTAATTTCACATCGTGAAGGATGGCTTTATGATAGCCGTTCCATCATTCTCAAGAAAGAGCAACTGGCTATTCTACAACGTAATGGAACGGCAGAAATTGCAGATATTACCATTGGTGATGGAGTAGGTCGCAGATTTGAAGATTGGTATAATATTGTAGCAAGCATTCCAACTATCAAAATCATTGTTGGATGTTGTCGTACAAAACATGGGACATTCGCCTATCTCAAAAAATTTGCAATGACTCATCAATATACAATGGTTGTAACGCATCCATATTTTCAAGAGATGCCTGTTTTGACTAAGGGTTCACCTATTGCAAACTATTGGAACGCAATTTTTGCAAACCAGCTATTAGATATGATACATTTACACTTGTAAACAATATTGGGAATAATAACAATTAAAAACAAGAAGAATATGAAAAAGATTTATCTAATCATGATACTCTTCTTTGCGACAGCATCGGGAGTATTTGCACAAACTGCCAACATTGTCACCCTCACGCTAAAAGCCAAGTCTGGTGAAGCAGAAGCACAGAATGCTCTGGGCGAAGCATATTATGATGGGAAAGGGGTTACGGAAAATTTAACTGAAGCTGTAAAATGGTTCACAAAAGCTGCAGAACAAGAAAATGCTAAAGCACAATACAACTTAGGCATCTGCTATTACTATGGCTATGGAGTACAATACAGGGACCGTAGAGAAGCCGTAAAATGGTATACAAGAGCAGCAGAGCAAGGATATGCAGAAGCACAAAACAGCTTAGGATACTATTATGAAATTAACGAATTGAACCCTAAAAAAGCCGTAGAGTGGTATACAAAAGCGGCAGAACAAGGACTACCAATGGCACAATGCAACTTGGGAATCTGCTATAAATATGGCAACGGGGTAGAAAAGAACTTTGAAGAAGCCGTGAAATGGTATACAAAAGCAGCCAACCAAGAATATGCGCAGGCTCAATACAATCTGGCACTTTCCTATGATAAAGGCGAAGGTGTAGCTAAGAATGATTCAGAAGCTATGAAATGGTATCTCAAAGCGGTAAAAAACAATTACCCACAAGCAGCCTATTATTATGGTGCAATGCTCTTAGAGGGTAACAAACAAAAGGGTATAACAAAAAACATACCTGAAGGTGTCAAATATTTGCGCAAGGCAGCAGATCTAAAAAACCTTGATGCAATAAACTCATTGGTTGGTGCCTATTACTCGAAAATGACAGGTGAGAATGATTTTGGTATTAGCAAATATCTTTCTTACGCTGACTTTGTTAAGTATATAAAAATTGGCGCAGAAGAAGGAGATCAAAACATGAAAACTTTTCTGACCAATTTACCAAATTTAAAATCAATGATAGCACAAGAAAAAAGTCTTGTAGCGAAATATGGACAGAGAGCATACGACAACATCAAAAAAGGAAAGGTTTATATAGGTATGCCAGAAGGTATCCTTACCGCATACAAGACTTTTGAGACTGATGGTAGCAGATATCAAATGTACAAGTACAATGGTCCTTACAGAGACTTAGTTGGTACTTACAAACAATATATCCCTTCCTATGCACTCCGACTGGTCAATCTTCTTGGGCAGGTATTCCCTAGAATCGTAAAGGTTAGAAATGGAAAGGTTACAAATGTCATATATTAATAACATTATTAAGTGGACTCATAAAAGCATTACATTTATTATGAAGCATTCATTTTTACAAACATTAAGCACCACTTTTTCCTCTAAAATCGGAAAAAGTATCATTTTAGCAATATTCGTTATGCTAACAGGAAGCCCAACCTTCGGACAAGCAAGACGAGGCACTACACAAAAAGCCAATACAACAACTGTCACTAAGCCAAGCCCAAATTTGGTGAACGACTTTAACAAAAAAATCAAAAACCATTATTTCTTCAACAATAAGTCGAACAATAATGAGTGGGACATAGTATTCAAACCTGCTAATACTGAAGGAAAAGGCGGTGGAAATATCGTGATACCTATATCTAAACTTGGTCTCTCATTCTCATACAACATCACTGCAAACGGAAGTATCTATATCAAGATTGACAACGTCAAGATGAAGGAGGAGAAGATAACATGGCAAACTAATCCCGATGGGGTCATTTTAGAAGATCTATTTTTCCAATTGCAGAGCGACTCACTTAAATACGATGAACTTGTAAATTGGAATCCAAACGAAGAGCCAGAGATTGTCCCTACTACAAATGACAACACTATCAAAAATATTGATAGTGTTGATGAAAAGCCATCTTTTCCTGGTGGTGAAAGTGCAATGAAGTCTTATCTGAACAGCAATGTAAAATATCCTGATGTAGCACAGGAAAATGGCGTACAAGGACGTGTAATCGTAGAGAGTATCATAGAGAAAGACGGCTCCATGTCTGACGTTAAGGTTATTAGAAGTGTTGACCCGTCACTTGACAGGGAAGCCCTGCGTGTTGTTAAGGCTATGCCGAAATGGACACCAGCAAAACTAAAAGGAATACCTGTACGAACCAAATGTACAACACCTGTCGTTTTTAGATTACAATAAGGATCTATACCCAAAACGGGAAAGTAGCTTCTATAAAGTGTAAATTTCAAATTACAAGACAATGAAAAAGAAACATTTTTTAATCATGATGTTTGTATGTTTCACAACAAGCATCACAAGTTGCTCAAACAACAAGAATAACAAGGAGGAGAATGGAATTGATTCAGCTGCCATAGCACAAGCTAAAGCTGACAGTATCGCGAGGGTTGACAGCATAGTTCGTGCTGATAGTATTGCAAGAGCAGACAGTATTGCTAAATCAAACAATTTGGCAGTAGGAATGTCTGTAAAGGAGGCATTACAGAAGTCTGGCGTCAAGAAAGATTGCGCAGATGCATTTGATGGTCAACACCAAGGAGATGCCTTAGTTTTGATACAAAACGGCAAGAAGTTTCTCACAAATGTTAGTTATCACATGAAGAACGGCTTTGCTGAATGTGATCATCTCAACTTTGACCTTTTGCCAGACAGTTATGAAGGTGACATCACTCTGGTTAGAGCTAAGGACTGTGCTGCATCCGCAAAAATTGTAAAGGAAATCAAATAACAAGCCTCATGAGACATTCTATTATCACAGCATTAGGCGTTTGCCTAGTCGCATCATTTACCGCCTGTGGCAACAAACAGACTAAAGATGCAAAAGCCGTAGACAGTACGGCTATAAAAGACACCATCGTTTCCGAAAAAGTAGAGCCACAAGTAGACTCTACAAAAATCTTTAGCGACACAGTTGCACTAAGAGGGAAAATGGTATATAAGGTAACTCGCCAAGTAGAAGACGACATCGTATATGATGACGAAAGAGACTTGGATAAGAGCACATTTACTGAGTCATTGCGCATTACCTTTAACAGTAATGGTAAAGTCAACATCAAGGAAGTCGCACAAGATGATTGTGTCTGGAGTGGTGAATGGGAAGCAAATGGTTACGATGTTACCATTTACACCAAAGACTTAGTACTACAAGGTAAAGTTACTGAAGATTACAAATCTTCCAGTCTATCCTCCGAGTCTATTAATAAACTTGGATGGATGGGGGCAAGAAAACTAAAGCTTCAGTAGTTTTCGTAACAAGAATAATAAAATAGGAAATCAAAAATATGAAGAGAATTACATTATTAATTGCAATGATGGCTATGTGTATGCTATCTATCCATGCCAAAAGTTATCCTTTCGACATGACACATAGTTACGAAGTACAAATTGTTAGAGTTGCCCAACAGGGTTCCAAGTTTTTGAAAGCATGGGGGATAGCCGGTTCTCCCGACAAGGCGATTGATAGGGCTATGCAAGACGCTGTAGCCGCTTGCATCTTCACTGGAGTGGAAGGAAATGAAATTGCCGGAAAGATACCTGCACTTGTTCCTAGCAAAGAAGCATACGAGCAACACAAACAGTTCTTTGACACCTTCTTCAAGAAAGGTGAATTCTTGCAGTATGTAAAAAATGCCAACACAGGCTACCCTACAGGCGAGAACAACATTAAAACAGATAAGGGAAGGAAAGTGGGAATCTATGTTGTTGTCATGTATGACAACTTGCGTAAGCGTCTAGAAGACGAAGGTATTGTTAAAAAACTCAACAGCTATTTTTAATCGTTTTCCCAACATAGTTCTATAGTTATTAGTAAATATCATTAAATTAACAAACAGAATGAAAAAGTTATTTATCTCTTTCATGGCATTGCTATGCACATTAGGTGCCTTTGCACAGTCGACTGCGGAAAATATCAACCAACCTAAGGCAATGAAGCCTATCATCATGGTGGTTCCAGAAAAAGCTTGGTGCATCAACCAAGGGTTTGTCAAAGATGGCGACCCGAAATCGCCAGATTACGAGAAGGCCTTGCTCAACAACGATGTTCTCAATGTTATCACCAAGATGGGTGGCATCATGCAAGAACGTGGTTATCCTCTGAAAAACCTACAGAGTGCCCTCGATCAATTAAAAAATGAGAGTGCCATGGACTTGGCATTGGTATCTAAGGCTGACGGTGAAATCGTGGAGGACGAGCTCGACCAACTGACTCGTGTCGCACAGGCCGACATTTTGGTTAACATCGCCTTTACACGTACAACATACGGTCCACGCAATATGGTAGAGTTTCGTGTCACATCCATAGACGCGGCTACCAGCAAGCAAATTGGTGGTGAGACAGGAAGAAGCTCAGCCTCGGGAGCTCCGATATCTGCACTTTTAGAAGAATCAGTCTTGGGATTCATCGACAATTTCACAGGTAGCATACAGCGACACTTTGAAGATTTGGTAGCAAATGGTCGTGAAGGTTCTGTTATCTTCAAGATTGCTAATGACTGTCCTCTCACATTCGAGTCGGAAGTAAACTTGAATGGAGATACAGGCGAGCTGAATGAAGTAATTGACTATTGGATGAACGAGCATACCGTGAACGGCTCCTTTACCCAAAATGGCAAGACCCGCAATCGTCTCTCTTATGAGCAGGTACGTTTTCCTCTCTTCGGTAAGGGTAAGTTTGGCGGTAAGCCAAAAGCCATCAACATGGATGGTTTCATCAAGCCTATCACCCAGTTTCTATCCCAGTTTGGACTTTCCGTATCTACCACACCTGTCGGTATCGGCAAAGCATACGTAGTGTTAGGAGGAAAATAATGCCAATCGGCGAATCGATACAAAACAAGTTTTAATAAAAGTTTCATCACATGAAAATCAAACATATACTGATCAACCTTGCCGTAGCCATTACTTTTCCAGCTATGGCAATGGCTCAGTCGTCCAAGGACATCGGGTTGATTTGCTTGAACCCTTACATTTCTGAGACTGAAGGTCTTGGCAAAAAAGCCACTTCAATGCTCACTACCAAGTTGCAACAAATAGCGACCGCCAATGGTATGTCAGGTGCAGGTTTCGACAATCGCTTTATCATTACAGCGCATGTACAAAAACTGAATAGCAGCCAAACACAAACCTTTCCACAGAAAAATGCTGTGCAAGTGAATATCGGCATCTACGTGGGGGACGGGCTAGACGGAACGCTTTACTCCAGTTATAGTTATGAAGCCAAGGGCATTGGTGACTCAGAAGATCAAGCCATAGCCAATGCAGTCAGAAAGGTGAATCCTAACCAGGAAGACTTGCAGAGAGCCATATTAAAAGGCAAAGAACAGATATTGAAATACTACGAAAAGATGTCGGGCAGCATCATCCAAACAGCCAAAGCTACGGCAGCAGCAGGTAAGTATGACGATGCAATCAACATGCTCTTTGCTATACCGATGAACAATAAGGACTTCCAAACCGCCCAAGCGCTCATCGCACAGTATGGTAGTACTTCACTTGACAACAAGAACTTAGAAATTGTCAGACAAGCACGTGCGGCATGGAGTGCCAATCCTACAGAAGAAGGAGCCACAGCAGCCAATGAAATTCTAGAAAAACTTGACGCTCCATCCACCAAAGTACAAACTGAAGCCAAGAGCTTGCAAAATGAGATGGGAGCTAGAATCAAAGCCATAAGCGACAGAGAATTTAAGTTAGAAGCCCAAAAAGAGCAAAACGAGAAAGATGTCAAGTTGGCTGGCATCCGCGCAGCCGAATCGGTAGCCAAAGCATACGTCGCAAGCCGCCCTAAGGTTGTGTATCATTACTATTGGTGGTAAGACTCTTTATAGGTTATATCGTAATTAAAGACAATTCAATAATAAAAAAAACATTTTATGAACAAGAGATTTACATTCGCTCTCCTTATGTTAGGAGGCATCTTAACTTTGTCTTCCTGTAGTGAAGATAAAGACATGGAGGTGTTTGTCGGAGACAATTTTTCAACTGACAGACAAAAAATTATTGACGAATTAAATGCACTAAACTTTCCAACAAGTTTTACAGAATCAGATGACAAGCATCCAGAATACAAGAAAATGGATCCCGAGACCTACTCTAGCAAACAAAGGACAGAAGGAAAAGGTTTAGAAGGATACTATGGCTACGTAGATTTAGGATTATCTGTAAAATGGGCAGCATCTAATATCGGATCCGTTAGTCCCGTGAACAAACAGACTTCACTTGACGAAATGCTACAGGAATTAGAACAAGAGATGAACCTGCAGCCTATGGAAAAGCCTTCATTCACAAACAAAGAGAATAGTACTTATCCTGCAATTATGACATATGATGAATATCTAAAGAGCATGGATATCAAAGAACTCTATTCCGCATACAATAAATATAGCAAATATTGCTCTGACAAGACAAGCGCCCACAACAACGCCATAACAAGATACAATAACACCCAATATGAGAATCACCAGTATCTTTTTGCTAATGGAGACGGATATCCATGGGGAGGACTGGGCATGTGGGACTACCTCGGAACAAAAGAAGCACCTATGAATATTGCAGGTAATGCTGAGTTTGATGTGGCAACACATATCTTGGGTGAAGGATGGAGCATTCCAACAAAGGCACAATGGCAAGAACTCATGGATAAATGTAAATGGGAAAAGCATGACAACTATTATATTGTGACTGGTCCTTCGGGAAAACAAATTGTTCTGCCTACAGCTTGGTATCATACATCAGAACAGACAGGAAGAGAAGTTTATAATTTCTCCCTCTATGATACCAAGGAATTTAAAGTCGGTGGGTTTAGGGACTTATTCTACATCCGTGCCGTCCATACAAAATAACATTCTCGAATATCAAAAAATAAAAATAACATGAATATCAAAAGTTTTATATTCGCTACCACTGTCTCTTGTCTTTTAGCGGCACCACTATCTGCAAAAGAGAAAACTTTTTATGATTCTAAGAGCAACATCGTATGTATTGCAGGAAATTACGAGTTGCTGGAATATGGTAACAAATTTAGAAAGGTTGAAGTCTCAATACCACAGTCGTATAGCACATATACGGCTAAGCAAATAGAGGAGACTTTGAATAGCGAGAATTATGGTAAGAAAATACTTGATTATTTGTTTAGCTACAATGGTTCATCATTGTCAGAAGACCGTCTAAAAGACTTAGCACTGCAAAATGTTCTGAAGTCTGATGACGAGCGTGCCTCCATCGGAGTTATATCAAAAGACGACATTCTCAAAGAGGACTATCTGCCAATCTTAGAGAACAACTACATATTTATCGTTAATACCAAGAAAGGAAAAAAACGTTGGAATGTGTATAAGGTCATGATAAACAAAGATGTCCTTGATCAAGTATTCAATAGTTGGAATGACATGGACAAATATAACCAAATAAAAGTTCCTATATCCTTCGTCTCATCTGACAAAGCAAAGCTAATTAAAGATATAGACACCAAGCAAGAAATTCTGAAGAACAAAACCAAAAGAAAAATGGCCATTAAAGTTCCAGCTTTCGCTATCCGTGGACAAGTGACAGGAAGAAATCCATTCGCTACAAACATTGGAACAATCTACGGACTAAAAAACTGTGATAAGGTGGCTATCTATCGCACAAAAGAGAAAAATGGTAAAATGTATTCTTCAAAGGTTAGTACCACAAGAGCTTGCAATGTGGCAGATAGCACTGCAAATCTTTACACCTTTGCCGGTGGTCAAGCCTCATATAAGAAAGGTGACGTAGCTGTATATCAGCCTAGCTCAAACACGAGCATTTACATAACAGGTGAATATATGGATCACTCTTATGGCATTGGCCTTACTTATGACAAACGTATAGGCTTAAGCCGTAGTGGAATTTCACAATACATAATGCTGAAAGCTGGTACTGGTATTTATGAGAATCATAATAAACGCCTTTATGCCACAAACACTGGCGATGTCGTAAAGAGTCCAATCTACATGAACGCAGGATTAGGATATGGATTGGGATTCGAGTTTGCTCATTGCTTGGAATTCGTACCTTATTTTATGGCACAATGGGAAGGTCTCTACTTTGCCAACAAGTATGAGTCACCAAATGCAACATACAATGATGGGACAAAGGATTATCACTCTTCAAACTATGGAAAGGATGTATGGAATCATGCCGTACGAGTTCCTATAGGTGCAAAATTTAATGTCAATATTGTCTATCCTTTACAGTTGACCCTTGGTGCAGAATACATCCTTAATTTCAATCTTAACAAGATTAAGGATGATGACAACACGAAGAGCAATGCAGAGCGTTTCTTCTTTGATCCTACAGGCTACAAACGAAATGGATTAAACATCTATGCGGGTCTGAGATTCAACTTCTAAGCCAACGAATAAGAACGCAAGATAATCGATTCTAATTACCCTTCACCCACATTTTTTCAATCACCTATATATAGGGAATTCTGATGATTGGGTGAAGGGTATTAATAAATAAAGACATTAGTATCTAGTTAAAATTGGAACACTAATACTTAATATTAATAAGAAAAGTGTTTTTAGACCGAATGATAGTTTCGGACCAAAAACACTTATAATATCACATTTATCATTCTTCAAAAGTCATAGACATGGAACTTTACTTTTCAATTTTTGAGGTAGAAAGTATGAAGATATTGTCGCATTTGGGCTTTTGTGTATTGTATAGGACAATCTCTTCTGCTGCGAAATCTTCACGCCATCCGAAATCACAGACTACCTGCCTGATAATCCCCCTACTGCCGAATGTCCCTTCTGCCATACCGACTCCGTAATAGGTGATGCCTTCAGCTTCCCTATCACCAAGGATTTCTTGAAGAAAATGAAGAAGAGATGGTTCTAGGCAAAATAAGGAAAATCGCCCTAATCCCTAAATTTATACCTATTTTGAGGATTACAATCCCAAAAAACATAGTGATTTTTGGGATTAGGCGATTTTTCAACGTTTTCATCTATCTTCCTCCCCTATCTCATGGGGGCAGTTTCTTCTCGAGTATCTGAGCAGTTCTGAATTAGTTGAAGAAGGTTATGCCACTTGGCTGTTCCAAAGTAGTGCGCTAGAAGGACCTAGTAAAAAACATGGTATCATCAGTATCAAACCTCTCGGCAATTCCTGGTATCAATATTTACGACAGGGGTAACAAGGCTCAAAACAAAGTAAAGGTCATCATAGATGGAACAACCATCAAATTCGGCAAGGTGGAACAACTTACCAAATTCTAATGGTTGACATCATTTAAATAATCAAGCTTGAAATTTTCCCTTCATATTACTATATTATAAAGGTATAACCAAAAAGAAAGAATAAAATGGCAAATAAAATGTCTATATGTATTATCAAATACACCTATACTCGATATGTAGGGGTGGATATCGAAAAATATACTCGGGGACTATTCGAGTATGTGAAGGAAGAGTTTGGGGAGTTTCAACCACAAATGTCAGAGCCTGGAACTATACCTGATATGCCAGACTATCTGGACATCGTGCTCTGCAAAAAGGACGGAAGCATTTTCTACGAAATGGATATCCAAAGACGTGCCATCAACATCCCGCTCGACTTTCAGCTGGAAGGATTGGTCTTGGAAATCGACATCACCAACTGCGATGGTACAAAATACAAGAAGACACACCAATTCTTAAAATAACCATCCCATGACATACGAAGAATTCAAGCAATTGGCTGAACATCCACAGCTTCGGGATGTTCCTGCCATCTTCTTGCTCGAAGTATTAGAAACAGAAGAGCTGGAGGAGAAAAAGCGTTCACATTATCCGAAATATAAGGTGAACACCTATTGTCCACAAGCCTTCACCACAACTCTGGAGGAGGCTGAGAGTCTGATGCACCAGGATGTCCTTTACCGCAAGAAGATGAAGGAGGAAGACGACTATCCGCTGGATACCTTCTGCTATTATATCTCGGAGATTCCGATGGGACTGTTGCACTACGACCGCGAATGTCTTTCTGAAAGAGTGTATGACGGTGAGGGAAAACTGATCGAATACCACGACCACGTTCCGTCGCTGTATGTCTTCGCCCCTCACTATCATGTGCCGCTCTATCTTCAGAGACGATTCAAGGGGTATCTGGAGAAGGCTGAGAAAAAGCAGAAAGAAGAGGAGGAGAAAGACAGGATCTTCCGCCAAGCTCACGATTGCAGCTTCAGCAACAAGGAACAGATAGAAAAGTCTGAAAAGTGCGGCTGTTTCTTCTGCGGCGAAATCTTCTCGCCATCCGAAATCACGGATTACCTTCCTGATGAGCCGCCTACAGCCGAATGTCCCTTCTGCCATACCGACTCCGTAATAGGTGAAGCCTCCGGCTTCCCTATCACCAAGGATTTCTTGAAGAAAATGAAGAAGAGATGGTTCTAGGCGATTTTTCAACGTTTTTCACCGACCTGCCCCCTATCTCATGGGGGCAGTATCAGTTTTGAAAACGGACATTAAAATACCATTTATCCAAAGAGATCATTCATCCTTACCTCACTATTCACCAATCCACTATGCATATTCTGCTTCACCCCATAAGTCGTGATGAAAGTATGCAGCAATGCCTTCTTCGTCTTCGTCGCCACAGAGAAGGAAGCCATCCTGTCACGCAGCCGCTGCTCATAGCTGGCATCTATCACAAACTCATCCTTGGCATATTTCATCTCACAGATATTGATAGCTCCATCAGCACGGTCTATCAGCATATCTATCTGACCTCCCCGCCATTCTGCACCGGTAGGATCTACAAAAGGACGGCAGGACCAGGAATAAACATTCGCCAAAACACCAGAAATACCCAATGCCTTCTTGATCTGTGGGATATGATGTAGGCATACCTGTTCGAAAGCATAACCGCTCCAGGCTGTTCTACTTCCCGAATTGCACATATTACTCCAGAAGTTCTTATCCTGCCCACTGTTATTTGCCACAAAACGGGTATAGAACAATGAGTATAAGTCAGTCAACTGATATAGGGCATCCCTTTCACTCTTTCCTATGGTAGCATATTTCCTGATAAAATCGCATTTCTTCAGATTCTCCAGGATTTCAGATAACAGTCCACCGCCTTTCATTTTCAACTCATCCATCAATTCCTTACGGGTCATCCCCTTCATTTTTTCAGAAAGCACCTCTACTATCTTGCGATAATGCTTGGAGTCATTAAAGAGGGAACGGAAGAGGAAATCGAATTCTCCACGTAATGGCGAATCCTGCGAGAAAAACAATCTGTCGATGCACACGTCTAACGGCACACCACGCTCCAGCATATCAAGATAATAAGGAATACCACCCAATATCATATACACATCCAATACCTGCTGGCGGGTAAGAGCAAGGCCTTTCAATTCGTTTAAGAACTGCTCTGTCTCGCCCAGAGAGAATGGAGCCAGATAGATCTGGCGGGTAACGCGACCATACAATCCGCCCTTATCGCCTATAAACTTAGACAACATCCACGTGGTGGAAGAACCACAGACGATAAGCTTCAGTTGAGGGACCATAGACGCCCATGAATTCCAGAAATAACTGAAAGCTGCGATAAAATTGCTTTTGGGCGTATCCATCCAAGGCAACTCATCGAAGAACAGAACAATCGGTTCCTGCTGAGATAAGCCCGACAGATATTCACGCAAAGCAGCAAAAGCCTCAAACCAGGTTTTCAGCTTGGGCACGGTCTGCTTAGCATACTGTGCCAACGCCATCCGAAACTGCTCCAGCTGTACCGCACGGCTCACTTCATACATACCTATAAACGAAAAGGCAAACTGGTCGTTGAACATTTTTCGAACCAGAAAAGTCTTTCCTACACGCCTACGACCATAGATAGCTATCAGTTCTGCCTTGTTGCTTTTACAACGTTCCTGAATGAGTTTCTGCTCATATTCACGTCCTATTATTCCGTTTGCATCCATAACTTTCTGATTTTATTTCTTTTATACTAAATCTTACCGGTGCAAAGATAAACAAAAAAAATGAAATCTGCAAGGATAGTACCGCCCTAACTATCTTTTTTAACATAGTTAGGGCGAACCTATAAACGATAACACCGCCCTAACTACCTATTTTTATATAGTTAGGGCGGTGCTATCAGAAAAGAAGCAGGATGGAAGACTGGTCCACCCTGCTATTTTATTAGAATACCTTTACGAAACGGTCGATGTCAATGGAAAGGCCTACTGAGAAGGTGCGGCCGGTGGTCATCGCAGAACTCCAATAATAGTTCTTTGGCGTATAACCGAAAAGATTATCTACCGTGAAATTCAGATTGACGGCATCCAGGAATCGCTGCTGAAGCGTGAACTTCCATAACTGATAACTGCTGTCATGCTTCTTGATGTTCGTATCAGGAGCAGACAGGTATCTGCCTGACAGAGCGGCATTGATGCGATAGAACGAACAGAGCTGACGGTCGTAGTCGAAACGCCAGGTTGCTGAATGCGGACGAGGCTGGGAGAACTGGGAATCTACACTTCTGCCACCCACATGGAGATAGCTGTAGTCGAGTTTCACACCTAGACCCATATCCGAACGGTACTGGGCACTGAAGTCGATGCCGCTCACCTCTACTCCATCCTCGTTGCAATAACGCGAAGCCACATCCGGCTGACCGGTTCCTGGGATATAATCGGCATAATCCTCGGTAGTGATACGCTTATCATACTTATTATAATAACCCATGAGAGTAAGACTATACTGACCGGTAAAGAAGCTAGCATTCTTCACCCTTCCGGCATGCTCCAGCGCCAGGTTGTAGTTGTTGCTCTTCTCCGGCTTCAGATCCGGGTTACCATAAATCATCTGCATACCCGCCATATCAAAGTTCATATACATCTCCTTGAGCGTTGGGGCACGGAATCCGCCAGCATAGTTGGCACGGATGGAGAAACCCTTCCACTTGGTCATCAGAGCCAGACGACCGGTAGTGGCATGCTGGCTGGATGCAGAGAAGTAATCATGACGAAGACTTGCCACGATGTTCAACCACTGCAAAGGATTGTAATCGAACTGGGCGAAGGCATCACATGAATTCTGATTCTTTGATTCATTATCCTCAAACTGATAGGTGGTAAGATAATCGTTCAGGAAATCTGCACCTACCGTCAATGTATTCTTGCCGAAGATATGGGAATAGAGGGCACGGACGGTGTTCTGACGGTTGGTATAATCGTGGTCGTGAGTACGCTCATCATTCACATATCGAGCCTTGTCATACTGGTCGAAGCCGTAAGAAATCTCCAGATTATCATTCTCCGAAAGATTCATTACGGTCTTCAGTCCGGCAGAATAATCCATGTAATGATCATCATAGTTGCTGCGCTTGCTGATACGATTGAAATAACCGCCACGACCTATCAGTTTTATCTTATCAGAAAGCTTGTAGGTAAGACGCTCCTTCACATTGAAGGTCTCTCCACCATAGATATGAAGGATGTTGGATTCTGTATCGAAAGGACTGGTGAGCTGAACCTCATCCGATGTAGTGCGCTGGGTGCTGGTCTGCGAATTCCATTTTCCGGCATTGAAGCTGAAGCTTCCACCGTGGCGCCACTCCTTGTTGAAGTCGTTGTAGCGGGTATTGACATTGGCAGTCCAAGGTTCGCTGTTTTCACGGGAGATGATGTTGACAACTCCGGCTACGGCATTGGCGCCATAGAGCGCCGAAGCAGCACCCTTTACTATCTCGATACGTCCTACATTATCCAAGTTCAGACGACTATAATCTACATTATCCATGGTTTCACCAGCCAATCGCTCGCCATCTACGAGGAAGAGCACGGCGTTTCCACCGAAACCATTCATGTTGAGAGAAGTCTCCTGATTCATGGCATAGCCGAATTCCAGACCCGGCATCTGCTCGGTGAGGAGGTCCTGGATATTGGTAGCATCAGCTATCTTGATATCATTGGCGGTAATCAGACGGGTTACCACAGGAGCATCCTTCAAAGCCTTCGGAGTTCGGGTTGCGGTAACTACCACCTGATTGAGGGCAGTAGCATCCGGCTGAAGGCGAAGCACATGCTGCTCACCTTTTCTCTCATCCGCTTTCAGTACGAAAGTCTGAGTCTGATAGCCCACAAAGCTCACCTTCACTCTCACCGCTCCATCCTTGCTGTAAGGAATGCGGAAATATCCGTCTTCATCAGTTGTTACCCCACTCTTTGCATGCAAAATCTGGACGGTAGCACCCGCCAGAGGTGCGCCCGAATCA
This sequence comes from Segatella copri, assembly GCF_026015465.1. Taxonomy (GTDB): domain Bacteria; phylum Bacteroidota; class Bacteroidia; order Bacteroidales; family Bacteroidaceae; genus Prevotella; species Prevotella copri_E. The sequence continues at coordinate 359,446 of NZ_JAPDUQ010000003.1, read as the reverse complement.
TCGAGCACCCTACCCACGACATCGCCCTGGGTTTCGGCTTTCAGATTCAGGCACAATCCGCAAAGGATCAGGAATAGTGCGAATATCTTTTGTTTCATCGACAATTACTTCTTTGTTGCATTCGAAGAACAGTTCATAACAAAAGGCATATTACCATACTTCAAAACAAAAGTAATCTGCATTTTACCATCTTTTATAGTTGCTTTTATAGCAGTTTTAGAAAGACCTTTGCCATTTTCCAATGTTTGATCAAAACTGGTTTCAGGAATAGAATAAGTACCATTTGACTCTGTTACAGCAAGATTCTTCACTGTAATTGAAGGTAAAGCCATAGGTGCAGATCCAAATGCAGGAAGGATGATATTTACATGACTATCATCAACTTTTTCCAACTTAAAAGTTGCATTCTCCAATGGGTCCATATCACCCTGACCTGCCAAAGCAATAGACATTGTTTCACCAACGTAAGTACCAACAACCTGTTCTGCTGTTGCTGAAGAGCCAACACCATTATTGTCATCATCATCACTGCTGCAAGAGCTGAATGCTACACACATAGAAACCAAAGCCAACATCATGGCCATCATTGTCTTAAACTTTTTCATTTTTCTTTATTTTTCTTTTAGTTACAATAATATTTTCTGTTTGAGGGGATTTGCAATCCCCGATTATTTATCTTCCGGAACATAGATGATTTCGCCATTCTCCAACTGGTAAGCAATGCCTACCTTCTTTCCCTTGTTGCCCGACTTCTTACTTTGGTCTTCAGAAGGAGTATAGCGATTGATCTTCTGTCCATCCTTGGTAATGATTTCCATATTCTCCTTGCCAGGGTTCTTCACCATCGTGAAGTTATCCTTGCTGAACATTTCCGTCATATTATAGCGCGAAACGAGTGCCACCATCAGGGCAAGGGCAAACACCATCGCCACATCGAAGAGGTTGCTCACTACGCTCATCGGATCATCATCCTCGCCATCATGCGAGAGACGACTTCTACGTCTTTGTCTCATAAATTATTACTATTGAATTCTTCACTCTTCGTTATTCACTCTTCACTTACAAGGTCTGCCATAAACTCGAGGTTGCTCATATCCTCAGTGTACCAGCGGTTCTTGGTCTGCTTGGTTACGAAACCGATGGCTGCAGAGAACAATCCCACTACGGTAGTAGCGAAAGCCACCTGCATATTGTAAGCCATCGAAGCAATATCACCGGTAGAAAGACCAACCAGGGCAGGACCCATCGGAATCAAGGTACCCATCAAACCGAGCATCGGACCCATCTTCAGGAGTGTAGAAGGAAGAGAAAGATCCTTCTCAACAAACTGGGCATACTGGTCGAGGATGCGGTTCATCTGCGCCTTGCTCTGACGGTTGTCCACGAGTTTCTTCATATAGGAAACGATGACTGCCTGCTTGTTCTTTGGCAAGCGATCGCCCAGGGTATCGATGTTATCGAGTGTCAGGGTGTTCATCTGTTCACGAATCTCCGCACCCGACTTGCGTTTTACAAGATACTGTCCGAAGAAACCTCCGAGGAGCAACAAGGCTATGAGGAAGAAGAAAATCAACAAAATAATCACAGGAACCAGCATGCCTGTGGAAATCCAAAACAATACGTCTGATATGTAATTCATTATACTCTATATTTTTTAATTTGATAATTGTAAATTGCCCATCCTATCGCCATTCCTACGATGACGATGGCGATGACGCCGAGAAGCGAGAGGGCATCGAAACTGTTGAATCCTGCCACCGCTGTCCTGCCATTCACCGTACCGATGATGCCCATCAATCCGAGCAGCACCTCTACCAGGAAAAGCAGTTCCAAGCGGATTGGTCGCTCCGGCAAGAGCCATCTCAAACCGTAGATGAATACCGGTATCAAGACCAGCAGCACTACGGCAAGCACCCATGCCACTACCTGGAACGATACGCCGGGAAGCAGGAAGATGGTCATCACCAGAACACTGAACAGCACTGGGAAAACCAGCAAACCCGGGAAATACTTCAGGAAGATGAAGAACACCCATTTGCGGCGGCTCACATGTTCCGAAGTCTTCAGATCTACGTGGTGCACACAGAAAAGCATCGTGAGTGCCACGTCGATACTCAGCAGCACCGCCATATCGAGCATCAGCTTCTGGTCGGCTATCCAAGCCGCAATCTGCATCTTCGACTGCTCAATGGCGAATGGCCAGGTCATTCCCACGAAGAAGGCTACAAGCACCGAGATGATCATAATCTCCTTCACTCCGTGGAAGGTCTGCTTCAGCACAAAACTGAAGCAAACCAATATCATCATTACTAAAACTAATGTCTCCATTTTTGAAAGTGAAGAACGAAGAGTGAAGAGCGAAAAATCATATAGTCCTTTTGGCTATATTGTTATTCTTCATCACTCATAATTCTTCACCTATTTTTATTTATAAATACTATTTAATTCTTCACTCTTCGTTCTTCACTCTTCACTTTGACTCCGTCTGCGGCGAATGAGGATAGCCAACATCACGAAAGCTACAATGACGATGACACCTACTACGATGCCGCTCACCACAGTGGTGGTTTTCTGAGCATCCTCATTCAGCGTCTCCTTCTCCATCACCATACCCTTGTCGCTGCTGTTCTTCGCAGCCTCAGCATCGCGGATCTGCTCTACATTCTGCTGATATTCCTTGGCAGAAGCAGCATCGGTCTTGCTGGCGATATAGTTACGCAGCTTGGCATTGTCGCAGACAAAACCGGAGCATGAAGGCTTATACTTGTTCACGGTCTCGGTATGAAGCTTGGCGATGTCCTTGAGCTGCTGAGGAGTAGCCTTCCACATTCCCTTGCGGGCACTCTCCATCATCACGGCGGTCATCTCCATCAGCGCTGCCGGATTCTGCTTGTCGAAGAACTCCTTGGTGCCGAGATTGTACTTGTCCTTGACATATACATTATAGATCTCGTCCCACATCTCCTTGTCGATTGCCTTTGGCTTCATCACATTCCAGCCGTAGGTATTGGTTACGATTTCGGCGAATGTGCTGGCACTGCTGGCTCCACCCTTCATCTTCTCCTTGATATAGGCTGGATTGAAGATGGTGGTTCTGCCCTCGATGCCAATTGCCTCCTTCACCTCCTGCATTCTCATATTGCTATGGTTGCGATAGTCGGCGAGATAAGCATCCGGATCCTTACCGGTTACGTTGCGCACTGCGAGGTTCATACCTCCCATGAATTCATATACGTGGTCCAGACTCAAAGCACCCCAAGTGTTGCTCTGTCGTGGCTGAACCACTACATCGGTACGGGTCAGCGCTGCCTCGAAAGCAGCCTTGCGAACGGTCTCCCAGTTCTTCTCATCACCATAGAAGGCACCCATATTGTTCAGATAGACCTCAGCAATCTGACTTTCCTTATCCCAGCGGTCACCTGCGGTTACCATCTCCTGGATACCAGTGCCATAGTTGCCGTTTACGCCTCCAAACACTCGATACATACTTACCTCGCGTGCCTCCTTTGGCGACATGCCCTTCTCTACGAGCACTCGTTCCGATTCGGTAACACCGGCTTTCACAAGGTTGTCATACTTATCACCCTTGGCATTTGCCGCCATCTCTATCGCCTTGTTGATGAGGAAGAGACGGGATGCTGCCAGGTCGCGGAGCTGACCGGAAGTCTGAACCACGACATCGATGCGAGGACGGCCCAACTGCTTGGATGGGATGAGACGCAGATCGGTAACACGACCGAAGGCATCTCTTACCGGTTCTACACCGAGCATATAGAGAATCTGAGCGATGGTAGCACCCTCTGTTTCGATAAACTCACTGCTCCAGAGAGTGTAGCTCACCTTACGAGGATATTCACCCTTATGTCGCTCGCAATACATCTTGATGGTATTGTCGCAAAGTTCCTTTGCCTTCTCCCAGGCATCCTCCGAAGGTGTATTTTCCACATTGATGGAGAAGAGATTTCTACCGGTAGGCAGGGTGTTCGGATTCACAATCAGATCACCACCAGGAGATGGAGCGGTAAAGCCGCCATTCAGGGCATTCATCAGAGAAGACATCTCGTTGAGCGGACTCTGACGGAGCGCCTCCGAATACTTGCCCACATTCTGCAAGGCATGCTCTACGGTAGTAATCGCCTGAGCCAGATGAATCTGCTGACGGGTATATTTAGGTGCTTTCGACATCATCATACCCTTATCTTTAGAAGATTTCTGAGATGCTTTGCCCTTGCCGGCTTTCGCCATCTTCGCCTTCTTCAAATCCTCCTGATACCATTTCTGTCCCTTCTTGATGGCTTCCATCATCTTGTCAGGGAAGCGACCGGTCTGCTCCATCTTCTCGAAAGCCTCACGACTCATCTGCGGAATCTTCTTCTTATGAGAAACCTTGGCGGCACGGAGCTCGCTTACTGTACGATGATCCACCTTCTTTGGCTTCGCCTCCTTCGCTCCACCCATCTGGTCTGCCATCTGCATCATCATCTGGATAGGATCCGGAGCTGCCTGCATCGCCTCTACCTTACGGGCCATCTGGAGTTCGGCAGGAGTGATTCCTACATAACGGCAGATGTATTCATCAGAAACCGAGGCTGAACCCAGAAGCTGGGTCACGGTGTTGCGAGCCTTGCTCAGATAGAGACGGTCGAAAAGCTGCTTGTGCTTCTCCACACCCTCCTGGGCACGACCTTTCAACTTATCTACTGCCAGCATTCCGTAGGCAATAGGATCTGTAGCCATCGCATAGACACTGGTGCGGACATCATCATTATCGTATGGCACACCCAGAGTATAGAGCTTGCCGGTAATCTTCTCGTTTGCCAACTCTTCCGCAAAGTTCTCTACTCTCGCAATTTCATCTGCAGAATAAGGCTTAGTCATGAGCTTGGCATCGAGTCCCAATTCACGGGCGATTCCCATCTTCACGGTCAGCGCCTTTACTTTCAGCGACTGCTCATTAGACGGCTTCTTCTCGTATGCCTGAATGGCATCACTCAGTTTCTTATAAGTCTGTCGCAACTCGCTCTCCTTGAAAGGAGGAGTGAGATAGCTCTGGGTCTGAGCGTAGGTACGGCGCTTGGCAATCATCGCCTCGCCCACATTGCCGATGGTATATATATAAAGATGTGGAACCACGCCAACCAATCGGTCACTCCAGTCGTTGCTGTCGAGTGCCACCTGCTTTCTCGGGGTATATTCCAGCGAGCCGTGGGTTCCGAAATGGATGAGCGCATCGGCACTGAAACCATAACGAGCCCAGAGGTAAGAGGCAACATAGGTGTAAGGAGGTGCCTGGTCGGTGCCATGCACTATCTTGAAAGAATCGCCTCCCACACCTGCCATCACCTGTGGAAGCAGAGCCACATTGCCAAACTGCAGTCTTGCCACCGCCAGCTTACCATCATCGGTAGCCATATATTTGCCAGGGAAGGAACCATAGAGCTGGTTCATCTCCTTAATCATCTTCTTAGACAAAGCCTTCTGTGTCCATCCGGCAAACTGCTGGGCGGTAACCAGGGCTGGATGTCCAGACTTCAGGAATTGGGTATAGGCACCCTCGGCATAGGTTCCGAAGACGGCACCCTGAGCCTGGATCATCTTTGCCAGTTCCTGAGGATTGGCTGGCAACTTGCCTACATTGTATCCCTCATTCTTCAAGCGAACCAGGAGATTGTAGAGCGATGGAACCACTTCCATTCCCGAAGCGGTGAGTGCATTCTGACCGGGACCCTTGAAGTAGAAGATGGCGATGCGCTTGTTGCTGTTCTTCTTGTTCTTCAGATTCACATAGCCCTGCACGCTCTCCACGAAGCTCTCCATTCTGTCAGGGATGCCGTAAACCTCCTGCAAGCCCTCCTTGTTGATGCGCTGTCCGAAAACTACGTATGGACGGATGGCACCATCAATCTCCGGAGTCACGATGCTCTGCGACATGAAACCGCCGTTCATTCCCTGCTTGTCGTTCTCCCAATCGGTGGTCAAGCGGTTGATATTAAGAGGTGAGAACAATGGAATATTCTTCTGCTTCAGGAACTCTACGAAGTAATCGCCCAGTCTGCCATGCGCCATATTTACTACGGCATTCGCCTGAATACTGTCGGCATGATGACCGGCGATAAAGCTCTGCAGCTGGTTGATGCGATACACCATGAATCCCTTCTTCTCGAAAGCCTTCTCCATATCAGGAGCCGCACCCATAAAACCGGTGAGCAAGATGGTAGGAGCACCTTTCTTATATAATCCGTTCTTCGCCAGGAAGGCATTGTACTCACGGATGCTGTTGAAACCCAGTTCATCACCCTTCTCATCTTTCGGGTCAAAATGAGTCAGGAGATAGTTTGGTCGCTCATCCACACGTTCCGGTTCTGGAGCCATGAACTTCTTTCCGTCGATAAACTTACGGATGTAAGCGAGCATACTGTGATAATTCTTCTTGTTGCCATTCTCGATGTACTGCATCAGATAATCTGCATCGAAGTTATCTACCGATACGATATTGTTGGCTGGGTTGGTAGCAGCATGAGTCAGGGTTGGCACCTTGTAGGAAGCCTCTTCCAACTGCTTGCGCTGGTTCTCGTCAATTCGGAGTCCCATACCATTCACGATAATCATATCGTAATCATCCAGATGATCGAAATCATCGGTTGTGATCTCACTCAGTTTAATCATCGCATTGTCGTTGGCATGCGAAATCTGTCCCAGCGCAATAGCCTGATAGTTGAGGAAAGCGATGCGGGTAGTACCCACCCAGGCAGAGTAAGCCTTCGCCAAACCTCCCAGAACAATCACAGCCAATAAGGCCAGGAAGATGTGTTTCTTTTTAATCTTTCTAATTTTTCCTAATCCTTTTTTCATATCTATTCCTTTTTTCGGGCTGCAAAGGTAAGACTTATTTAGAAATTGTACAATACCGAGAAATTGTGATTTTCACATTTTTTATACTTAAAAATAGGTATCAGGTTAAACGCATTGATATAGTCAGTACTAATAAATAAGTAGCGTTTTCAGACCTTTTCTTTCATTTCAGCCCTCAAAAAGAGGAATTATTCCGTCAGAACAGGCATCAAAAAGAGGAATTATTCCGAAATATGCAGAAAGAGCGTAATCACCATTACGGCAATCACGCTCTTTCTACTTATAAACATAAAACATTACGAAGATGAAAGAAAAGCTTAGCAAACCTTCTTCTTCCGCTCACAATAGCGTTCGCATTGGGCACAGATGTCATATCCCAGCATGGCACCCAAGATGAAATCCTCCTCAGGCGTAAGCTGGCACAACGGTTTGGTGATTATCATGCGGATAGCATCCAGACATTCTTTCTTACCAAAGAAGAGATTCAGACGGTCGTTGCCAACCGGCTGGATGATATAATCAATGTTCTGACGCTCTAATCTAGTTATGGCAAAAGACTCATATTTCTTGTTGAAGGTGTAGAGCACCAGGCAGCGCACGCCCTTCTTATATTCATATATATGATTCATCAGAACCTTCAAATCTACTGGTGTTGCGATTTCCTGCTGCATACTATCCGAATTTATCTGTTTTTAAACCAAGAATCAGAGAATTCCATCATTCTCTAATTCTTGAAAGATATATTTTAGAAAAAATTATAACGCTGGCTTGATGTCCTCGAGCCAGGCATCGATACGCTCCTCTGTCTTGTCGTCCTCGTTCACCTCGTCGAGTGCGAGTCCCAGGAACTTTTCGCCATCAATTGCCTCACTGTCATCATAGGTGTATCCGTCTGTAGAAACACCAGGCAATACGGTAGCACCAGCCTCTACGGCAGCATCGTAGAGTTCCTTCATGCCGCCACAGAATGTATCAGGGTAAGACTCGCTGTCGCCACAACCAAACAAGGCTACGGTCTTGCCAGCCAAGCCGGCACTCTTCAATGTCTTCACGCCATCATACCAGTCATCCTGCATCTCGCCGGCACCCCATGTAGAAGTACCGAGAAGAAGATTCTCATGACTTGCGATAGTAGCGTCATCGATGTTAGCTACATCTACAGCTTCCACGCCCAACTTAGAGGCGATGGTTTCGGCAATCGACTGGCATGAGCCAGTGGAAGAGCCATAAATTACGATTGTTGTTTTCATTTGTCTATCTTACTTTTAGTTACATTTATTTTCGGGTGCAAAGATACATCCTTTTTCCATCATCTGCAATACCTAAAAATGATGGTTTCGCAGAAATACCTAAATATGGGGATAGATAAAAAGTTTTAGGACGATTCATCCTAAAACTTTCTTAAATCTTATACTTTTAGGATGATTGAGCCTAAAAAATCGTATCTTTGTACCTAAAATAAATACATTAATACTTAAACTTGTTATATTTGGGTAGTTTGCAGCTATCGCAGCTATGGTAATGGTTTCAGTAAGCAACGTTTTTGCATCAAGCAGAATGGTAAGTAACGCAGAGGTAGCACCAGTTGATACCGTAGCTCCAGAAGCACCTTCAGATACATTGACAACAGGTACTCCTATCCAGCCACAGGCTACCACTGAGGATTCTATCCAGCAGGAGACACCAGCCGAAACTACTACAGATACTCCTGTAGTAACAGAAGAGAACACCCAAGCAGAGCAGCCAGCTACTGTTCAGGAGACTCCACAGGAGAATACTCAAGAGGAGACAACTCAGCAGCAGGAGTCTACAGAGACAGAGCAGCAGGCAAATGCTGAATAAGAATTCACAAGAAAGTTCTATTAAGTTCAATTGAGTTCATTTTGCAATCGACATATAAGAAAAGCGTAGAATCCTGCTGGCTGTAATACCAGCAGGATTCTGCGTTATTATTACGCATTGATAAATTTTTGTGTTAAATTCGTAAAAAATACTTGGAAGATAACTGAAAAATGATTACCTTTGTATTAATTAATGTAAGAATGAGTTTTATGCATATACTGAATGAACAGACACGAGAAACATTAAGTCGGAAGTTAGGAAAAACTTACGATGAGATATTGCAGATGAGTGCGGAAGAGCTAGATGCACTTGTCGAGGCTCGTATTGGCAAAAAACTAACTCCAGCATTCTCTCTCAAAAATATGGTTAATAGAGGATCTGTCTATTTGTTTTTCAAACGTTTAGTTTCAAAAAATGATATAGACAAACGTTTAGCACGAATTTAAAATGGATAATAGCAAGCAAATTATAACACTATATGACGACTACAATACGATTATCAAACCGCTTATTGCAGAAGTAGAAGCGAGGACTGAACAGTTCCCGTTACCATTATTTAATGAAATACGTGCATTGCATGACCATATTGCCCGATGCTACTTTAAAGATTAACTTCAGAGCAAAGAATTGCCGAAATTCATAAAGCAGAACGTCATGTACTTAGAATTATACTTGACTGCTATAAGTGTTTGAACTTATCTATTCACGATTCGGTTTTATTATTTGAAAAACAAACAAGACATGTGGATTTGACTGTGCTGCAAAACGGCACTTTTTATCCAAAATATAAATCTCTACGCTCTGATGCAGTAAGAGCTGTACGTAAAGCTAAGATTTTAGAAAGTATCAATACTAGCGAAGCGTTAGATATCTATCAGCAGGCCTACAATAAATATAGTGAATTGGAACTTCTCATAGATACAACAGCTCCCGATGTTCACTGGGCTCGTGTACATTTTACAGTAAGACGTGCTTTACAAGTCTTACTATGGATTTTAAGTGCTGTTGCATCAGGAATCATCTCCATAGTATTGGCTGATTTATTCTAGAGTTATTGATATGAGTACAACTATAGAAACTAAATCAACAAACGAACTTTTTGATGGCGCTGTACCGAACACCGATACAGCGCTATTATATTTTATGAACAGCAGAGATGAAATTCTCATCGGAGCATTGCATATAAATTCTGCACCTTATCATGAAGCATAGAAGCATGGAGAAGACCACTTTTCCATTCTTCAGGAATTTGGTTTATTCCAAATTTAGCACCCAGGATAGCACCAGCTACAGCTGCATTTGTATCCGCATCTCCTCCTGATAAAACAATCTTCAGGATACCCTCCTTATACGAGGTTGCATGCCAATAAGCCCATAGGGCTGCCCCTAAAGTTCTGAGCGTATATCCCATACTCTTTTCATCATCCAGGCACAAAGAATCCAGACCTTCATGATATGCCAAGTCAATAAATGGAACGATTCGTTCATCATATTGTTTGGCAATGCCAATCACATCTTCATAATCCAATATTCTGTCTTCAAAGACAAGAGCATGTATGATAGAAGAAACGATAACGCAAGAGCCCACACAGCGAGGATCATAATGAGTTAGCTTACAGATATTCTCTGCATTATTAGCTACATTGTCCTTCAAAAGTCCTACCACCGAAGTTCTCATGACGGCTCCATTAGCTGCAGCTTTTTTCTTTCCCATCTTCCAGATAATCTCTGCAGCCTTCTGTGGATTCGAAGTATAATCACCAAGAGCCATTACATTATAAGTATGCCGGCCAATTCCCATGCCTCCATTCATCATCCATTCCTTAAACCTTCTGGCAATATCAAGAATATCTACCTTTTGACAAGCCACAAAAGAATCTAAGATGCATAGCATCATGTCGGTATCATCAGTCCAATCGCCTCTTTGCCAACGACGACGATGATCATCCTGCACGATTTGTGAATAGTCCTCTATCCCATTAGGATAAAAACGATCCATCTCTTGCTTGGACATAAACTCCGTGCTCAGTCCCAAGGCATCTCCTACAGCTTGCCCGAAGATTGTGCCAAGGAATCGTTCATTTATAATTTCATTTTCCATATTTTATTGTTTACACAACCAACAAATCGTAAAATCATCCATATCAATCACTCCTTGGTGATATAATCCTTTTAGATATTCCTCAAAAGTTAATTGATTATCTGATGCTTGAAGTATTTTTTCGATAACGTCGTTCTTAAAATTAAATCTCAATGTTTCTGCCGTTTTTAGTAATTGAGAATTACCAGACTGCTTTAGATATTCCTCTGCAAGTTCTTCGCAAAATTCCTTACAATGAGCTAACTCATACATCATTAAAATATAATGAGATAAAGCATCGCTGGCAGCAAAGACTACAGACGAATCATCTAACACAAATTCACCATGTTTAAAGCCTTCTTCTTCCAACGGGTCTTTACAACTAACCAATCTTGGAGGATTACAGAAATCTGCCAATTTCGTAAAACTATGTTCCAAAATACCAGTTTGAAAACTATAATGGAAAACAACACTATCACCATAAGCCATCCATTTTGCGACCTTTTCCTGAATCTTCCATGCTGCAGCAATAGTAGCGCACGAACCTTCGTTATAGAACTTATTCAGAAGAATGCCATCCCCTTGCTTTGCCTTTTCCTCATGCTCATTATAAAATGATTCCCAGATGCTATCCACCCATTCGTCAAGTTCTGTAAAAGACGTGATAGGTTTATTCTTTGGTAACTGCTCTATGAGATATTGCGACCATTCATCAGCAAACAAGCCACAGCCTCCTGCCCCATCCGATACCGCTATGCAAGTATCAGATGAGAAGAAGGAATCTTCGTTTGCTACATGGTCATTCCATTTTGCTATGCTTACGCCTCTATTCATATATATTATAGGTTTTGATTAACAAGCATACTCGACAACGTACCAATCTTCATCATCTTGACCAATCGCTCCATACCGGTATTCACACCCATGGCATGATAACGGATGTCCGTTTGCTTATCACCAAAGATGGCACGAATCTGCTCATTATAATTTAGTGGCAAGAGACTCGACATATTATAAAGTTTCTCACCATATCCATTTCCGTTCAGTTCATCTACAGTTGCAGGGAACACTACTGATTCTGCATGTCCAGGTATAACGTGAATATTGAAGAATAATACATTACCATCATTGGTAAACATCGACTTCAACTGATTAGCAAGTTGTTGCATTTCATCATGTGAGGTGCCATTATACTCACCATCTGTGATATTGATAATTGTAGGAGGATAACAATCCTTGTCGTGATGGTCTTTCATCCAGCTTTCGAGCAAACCTTCTGCACGTTTGAAAGCTTTATCCATGTGTGTCCAACTACCATCATGGCGAGCTACCATCCATTGTTTCTTCTCTACTTCTTTGACGGTTATACCTTTACGAGTACGCACCTCTTCCTTCACCATTTTCTTTTGGTAAGGATTATCACGAATCTCTTCTGGAGTAACGAAGTCTTTTCCCTCCAAGCTACCATTCCAAGCGCTATAAGCCTCAGTGCCATAACCTATCATGGCAATATCAAAGTAATGGCGAGTCTCATTATTCTTCACACATCGCTCCACCAACTCGTTGATTTGGGCATTTACGATACGGGCTACGGCCTCAGATAAAGTCATATCCTCACCATTAAAGGTGGTAATTCTACGCATAGAAACACTCTGGTCCACCAAGAAGATGAATGCCGTAGGATGCTCACGGTCAACACGAGCCGTATATGCATTCTTGCTCTGCAACATCTGTGGTTGGCTTGGAATTGGAATACCAAAGTTGCCAATGTTCTTGATATACTTCAGAGGAATGGTGTTCTTTACCAATATCTCCGCCTGATAGAATGGCTGCTCATCCACATCGAAATCGAAGTGATTACGAGCCTTGACAGTTTGGAAGTGAATCTTCTTGAAATCCTCCAGACTTCCACCCACATGAGCACCATTTCGCACAGCATTCCTGTCTGCATATTTAGTATTCTCATCATAAATCACCTCAGGGTCTATCTCCAGAATGACAGGGTTAGAAATTCTATCCTCATTCATTGCCACATACATCATTGGATGGTTCATGGTAAAGCTGACACGAACATAATGTTCCAGATTATCACGCTTATCCAACGACCAGGATGGAGAACCTGGTCCTCCACCTCCTGGTTTAGGAATATTGATGCCACGTTCCTCACAATCCTTCCAAGAATAGAGTCCTCCATTCTTGATAATATTCTCCAAGTTATCACGGTCTGTGAAGTGATAGAGCTTGGTGATATGATTTTGTTCGAGAATATTCTTAAAATCCTCCCAGTTACTTCTTCTATTCATTGTTTTTATCCTCCAATAATATATGTATGTTAGAATAACGTTAGTTGCTTTGGTTCTATTGTCTGCGGTTTCCACTTTTTATCACCAAAAGGATATAGACCTTCTACGTATGCCTTGATTAGAAAGGCATGCGAAAGAGGCTTCTTCGGGTCATCCACATCACAATTTGTATTATAATCCAAAAGTACGATGGTCTTAGTCTGGCTAGCCTCTCGCAATCTTTCGATAATACTTTGAACCTTATGTTCAAGAACCCACTTGTAAGTAGGAATATAAATCTGCTTTCGAGCCTCAATATATCCGAGCAGTTCTGTTCCGTTTACTCCTTTGCGATGTCCAAGAGGCTTACCGAACTTGCGAACAGTTCTCTTGATATTCTTCATCGACTCATTCGTAAACATTTTCATATCTACATCAGCCGATTCAAATACCTTTAACCCTTGCCACACAGCCTCAACACATGTAGCAGTAACACCCTCGCTGAATGGCACAGGTATTCCACCATGCGGATAAAAAGGACTCAACTTTATCAAATCATCTTCCGCATGGCTTGTCACATCTGCAATGATTGCATCGGGATATTTCTTCAAGATATTCTCCTGCTTCTTTCGCTTAGATTCAATCAGTATCATAGTTGCATTCTTATTTTTTCAATATCTTTTTTATTATTACAAAAAGCAAATAACCACCCAATAAAATTATTCCAGCATAAATAACAAAACCTATAATCATAAATATAACCGATGAACTTGCCATAAAAAAGAGGAACACGTTTAAAAACAACTCCTCGTCTATGAAATACAAAGCAAAAAAAGACAACACTGCCAATAATGCTAAAATTTCTTTTATCGGGTATGAGTTTTCTGATTTCTGAGATGTCAAATCAATCAAATCATAATGAGTATTAGAAGTTAAGTGCTCTTGCAATTGTCTACTTGAACATACAGCAGATATCGCCCTTGCTTTTAGGAAATCAACTTTCTCCAAGGTAGTATCTTTTGTAGGTTCTTTCACACAACTAATTAACAAATTATCATAATTTTGGCGATTTTCAGCCAACCGTAAACAAGTTTGTAATTTTTTAATTTCCATATTTTTGATTTTAGACAGTTTCTTCCATAGATTTATTTTACATAACTTATTATAATCATTTACAGAAAAGAGCAATCTATCTGCTGCACCATATTCATCAAGCAAAGATGGCTTCAAAGAGATAGCTTTCAATGACAAAGCAATACTAGCCAAAGCAAAGTCATCGATGGTTTCGTCAAAATCATCAACAGTTCGCAAAGGATGCGAAAAGTCTTTTGTACCAATTGTTGGAGACTTCTGTCCCTTCATGGCAGGAACAAACATACCATCATAATCTACCAATGTCAGATTTCCATCAGGACGAACCATGATGTTGTCTGGCTTGATGTCACCATGAGCAAATGGTTGAGAACGAAGCCACGCTGCCATTTTACAGAAGCGATAGCAAAGCATAGCCATGGCATAATTGTCTTGATAGTTCTCTGCAATGTAATTCTCCATTGTTTCACCATCAATCCAATCCATCAGAAGAACAGGAAACTCGTCTTCCTCACAACTGCTATCTACGAAGATTTCTTTGTCTAAGTACTTTACAGAAGTAATATAAGAGGAATCTACGAACTCCAACTCATCTGCAATCTGGCGATAAGCCTCAGCTCTACCTTCTTGTTCTTCAGTAAAGCACTTTAAGGCATAGCATTTCCCCGTCTGTTCATCTTTCATCTTGAACACGACGGCAAACGCACCACTGCTACGATATGGTTCATCATGATCATCTAACACTGGTAGCAAATGAGCCAGCTTATCAAGATTATTGCTAGCATCTTGTATTGCTCTCACATATTCTGATATCAAAGGATATTGCATGGACTTTTCCTGTTAATTGTTTTGCCCTCAAAGATACAAAAGACTTACGATACAACCAAATCATCGCTTATTTTTTTACCTTATTTAATATAGAAAGCTATTATGGTAACTACTCTTTCAGCAGAAAATTGTAAAACAAAAGAAAGATTGATATGCTCACGCATAAAAGTTTTTCCTCGGAAAAAGTATCAAAGTATCATTCTACCGCAGAAATTCAGGGTTATACCATTAATACACAGCGCATTAACATAAATGAGACTTCTCTAAAAATGAAGAGAGAAGTATCATCGAAGTATCATAAATTAGCGAAAAGTATCATGATTTCTTGCTTGCATCGAAAAAAAAATGCTTTATGAAGTGATAATAATAGCCTTTTTAAGGCAATAAACAGGATGTTTTTGCGTTTAGTAAAACAGAATGTTTTATTCTTAATACTTAAGAAACATGGATGAAAAGGAATTACTGAAAAAGGCTTTTGAGTACGGAAACGTACCTAGCAACATCACCTACTGTTTCACCGAACCATGTCCGATGAAAAACAAATGTATCCACTATCTATCTGCACTCTACAAAAACGAGAAGACTGATAGAGGGGATGCCATTTTCCCAAATGCCCTGAAAAACGGGAATTGCAAGTACTTCGCTCCGCTGCGTGTCGTGAAAATGGCATGGGGATTCGACAAACTCTTTGCCGAAATGAAAGTGAAAGACGCTCCTGCTCTGCGCGCCGAAATGAGAGACTACCTCGGCAGCAAAGGACAATACTACCGTTACAAACTGGGACAACTGAAACTCCTGCCGGAACAACAGGCATATATCAAACAGCTCTTCGCCAGATACGGATATAAAGATGTTGAATTCGACTATTTCTCAGAAGAGATTGATTTCACTAAAAGCTAATCTTTTTCTCTGCCCTCCAGATGTTCCAGCCATGCCATTTAAGCGGTCCCACAGAGAACACGTGACGGGCTACCGGTGAACACGTGACGGGCAGTCATTGCCCGTACAACGGGAAACGAGTGCCCAATTTACCAACCAAACTTTGGGCAACGCTGATAAGATTTTATAGTTTATAACCTGTTGGCGGAATTAGTTTAGCGCATATTTAACCCTGCCAATCGGTCTATTGTTTACATAATTTATATATTGCAAGACTGTGAATGCGCTAATTTTCCCGATGATTCGGGTAAACAGTCCTGGTGTTTGCTTTGCGTAATTTCTGAAGAGCATGAAGTGATCACAAAGTTGAGAGAAATTGGTCTCGATTCTCTTTCTCGCCTTTGCATAAGGCTTGAATGTTGGTCTCCAATTCTTCATATTCAGACGATATGGAACTTCCAACTTAATGCCTACAGAAGAAAACAGGTCTTGCTGTAGTTCTGCACTGAGGTAAGCACGATCACCTAGGATGCAACAGTCATGAAATTGAAACTTAACATCTTTAAGAAAATGAATGTCATGAACATTAGCTGGACTCAAATCATACGAGTGGATAACTCCACTTAACCCACAGACTGCGTGGAGTTTAAATCCATAATAGTATATCTTCTGAGTGGCACAATAGCCAAATGCTGGAGAGTTTGTCACGTCTGTTCCTTTCATCTTGCAACGCAATCCTCTGGACAAACGGCATACCTCTATCGGTTTGGAATCAATGCAGAAATATTCTTCTGCGCCATCCATCTTTGATGCAATGCGCTTACGAATCGTCTCGCATAATTCCGCTGTGAATTTTCGGCGGTCATTAAATTGACGTCGAGAAATCAGGTTTGGCATTTCAGTCTTATACTCCTTCAGTCTGTCGAACAAGTTGTTTTCACTGTCGATACTTAGATGCTCAGCAGTTAAGCTCAAAGCAACAACTTCGAGGTCTGAAAAACGTGGGACGACTCCTGGGCGAGGAATATTTCCTAGCTCATTAACTAAATTTATGGAGAAATTCTTGCATATCTCAAGAATTTTTACGAAATTTGCATACAAGTTGTGCATAGCGTGAAAGATTATAACTTTATGTTTTGACACCACAAAGTTACTAAAAATCAGCGAGATGCACAACTTTTTCTCCATAAAAGATACTAATTTTTAGGCGAATTTTAATTCCGCCAATGAGTAGTTTATAGTTAACTGTTTATGGTTAATAGTTAACAAACAAACATCCTAATCGATATATTCAATGAAGATAACAATCGTACATACAAACAACAAGAAGCAGCTCCTCGTCAGCACCAAGACGATGGAGAAGTTGCTGCAACGTATCGCAAAAGATGACAGCAGACTTACTGTTACCCATTTCCGCGAATACGTGACCTATATGGAAAGCGGCTACGAATATTACAAGGACATGCCAACATGGATGCACATCTACCCCGCTGCTGAATTCGCCAAAGACGAAAACAACAACCTGAAGATGAAGGCGTGCAACGGTATCCTGATGCTGAAATTCGGAAACATCACGGATGCGGACGGCGTGGAGGGCGTGAAGCGCTCGGTTGCCATGCTGCCTTCTACCTTTGCTGCGCTGGAAGGTGCTGATGGCAAGTCGGTTATCGTATTGGTGAAATTCAGCAATGAAGATGACTTGCTGCCTGCTGAGGAGGCGGATGCCGAACGACTGTACCGCATCGCTTACCAGCAGATTCTGCCTGTATATCAGGGGATTGCCAAGGCTTCGGTGCTCACAGACGGACCGAAACCTTCCATAGAAGCGGGCTCAAGCCTGTCTTTTGAGCCTTCGATGCACAACAGTTTTATGATGACGCTCGATGCGAAACCTTATTTCAACAGTAAGGCGGTAGCGATGAAAATTGACAGCAACATGCACCCTCAGAACCAGGCTTTCAACACGGAAGATAATCAGCAGATGATTCCTGGTTCCGATACTTCGGAAGAAGAAAAGAAAGTTGACAAGAACAGCGTTCGCGAGAATATCATGAGCATGATGCAGCTGCTGAAAAGTAAATATAACTTCAGATACAACACGGTGATGAAATTCGTGGAATACATGCCGAAAGAGAAAGGTTGGTATGGTTTCCAGCCCGTAGATCCGAGGGTGCAGAAGCGCATGACGCTGGAGGTGCAGCTTGCCGATATCCGAGTGAGCATCAAGGATGTCAGGAATTTTCTGGAGTCTGATTACATCAAGAATTATAATCCGATAGATGAATATCTCTTCCAATGCTACGACAAATGGGACGGGAAGGACCATATACGTGCCTTGGCTCGTACGGTTCCTACCAACAATCCTTACTGGGCAGACTGGTTCTACACCTGGTTTCTGGGCATGGTTGACCAGTGGCGCGGCTTTACCCATCGCCAGTATGGCAACTCAGTGGCTCCGCTTCTCATTTCCAAGCAGGGTTACAACAAGAGTACTTTCTGTCGCCGGCTGTTGCCACCGGAGCTGCAATGGGGATATAGCGATAATCTGATTCTGTCAGAAAAACGTCAGGTTTATCAGGCGATGGCGCAGTTTATGGTCATCAATCTCGATGAGTTCAACCAGATTTCTCCACAGGTGCAGCAGGGATTTCTGAAGAATCTCATCCAGTTGCCTACGCTGAAATACAAGCCTCCGTATGGCAGTCATGTCATGGAATTTCCTCGTCTCGCCTCGTTCATCGCCACGAGCAACATCACGGATATTCTCACCGATCCATCCGGCAACCGAAGATTCATCGGTGTGGAACTGACGGGGCCTATCGATGTGAGCGTGCGTCCGAACTATCAGCAACTTTTCGCCCAGGCGCTGACTGCCTTGCACAATGGCGAAAAGAGTTATTTTGATGCGGAACAGGTAAAGTTGATCATGAAGAACAACAGCCAGTTTGAAGTGGCTGAGCCGATAGACCAGTATTTCCAGCTCTATTTTGATTTGGTTGAGAATGAGAAAGAGGGTGAATATCTGACTGCCGCCGAGATTTTCGACTATCTGAAAAAGCAGATAGGTTCATCGCTCAAGGTGAACAGTTTGATGGGATTCGGCAGGAAACTGGCGAATATGAGTGAGTTAAAACATAAGAGATTTGCAGATGGAATGAAGTATCTTGTAAAGAAAAAGTGAAATAATGATACTTCTATGAGACTTTAATGAGACTTCTCAGCACGAAAACCGAGAAGTCTCATTTCTTTTATCTTATTATCTATCAAGTCTTTAAGTCGATATTTTCAATAGAAAATGAGACTTTGAGACTTTTTTCTCAAAAAAAACTTTTTCACGTAAGAGAAAAAGTATTATCCTTTAGATAGCATAAAGGAAGGTGCGGATGAACCAGTAGCTGATGATACCTGCGAGATAACCTACGAAAGCTATCCAGGAGATATGCTTCATATACCAGCCGAAGGTTATCTTCTCCAAGCCCATTACTACCACACCAGCGGCACTACCGATAATCAGCATTGAACCACCGACACCGGCACAGTAGGCCAGCAACTGCCAGAAGACACCATCCACAGCCATATCACCAGCAGCAGCCACAGGATACATTCCCATACAGCCGGCTACCAGAGGCACATTGTCAACAATACTTGAAAGCACACCGATGATACCAGTTACGAGGTAGTGGTTGCCATCGAATACGACGTTCAAGCCCTGACCCAAAGCAGTCAATACGCCAATCTCAGCCAGGCAGGAAACAGCCATCAGAATACCGAGGAAGAAGAGGATGGTACTCATATCAACACGAGAAAGCAACTTGGTTACTCGCTTCTGAGTGCCCTCGGCATCAGCTCCACGATGCAAACCGCGATAGAAAATTTCGGTAGCAGTCCAGAGAACGCCCAATACCAGGAGGATTCCTACGAATGGAGGCAAGTGGGTGATACTCTTGAAGATAGGCACGAAGATCAAACCGCCTACTCCCAACCAGAACACAGCCTTGCGCTGACCTTCGGTGAAATCGCTGACCGATGCATTCTGCTGGGCAGAAACCTCAGGCATCACGAGTTCGCCCTTCAACATGGTCTGAAGGATGAGGGCAGGAATCACCATGGAAACCACAGACGGGATGAAGATTTCGGCGATAACGCCGGCAGCAGTAATCAATCCCTTGTTCCAGAGCATGATGGTGGTAACGTCGCCGATTGGTGAGAAAGCACCACCCGAATTGGCTGCGATGATGACGAGGGATGCATAAACCATGCGATCCTTGTGGTCGGTGACGAGCTTTCGGAGAATCATGATCATCACGATACTGGTGGTCAGATTGTCGAGGATTGCAGAGAGGAAGAAGGTAAGGACAGCGATACGCCAGAGGAGCGCACGCTTCGACTTGGTCTTCATCACCTTGCGAACCCAGTTGAATCCGCCGTTCTGGTCAACGATTTCCACGATAGTCATCGCACCCATCAGGAAGAAGAGTGTTGTGGCGGTATCGCCCAGATGTTCCTGAATGATTCCGGTCACCTTCTCCACCATTCCAGCAGCACCGCCTGTATAGTCAGGGTGCATCAACTGGAGATACTGCATTGGATCCACCATGTAGAGGGTCCAACAACCTACCAACATCAACAAGGCTATCGCAGCCTTGTTAACCTTTGTCAAGCTTTCGGTAGCAATGAGAGCATAGCCGAGCACGAAAACGACAATAATAGAAATTGTAAGTGTAGTCATTACTTCTTATTTATTATTAGATATTTTTCCTTTATGTATGATTTGGTACCCACAATTGCCAAACGGCTGCAAAGATACAAAAAGAAAAGCAATAACCACACGATTCCTTATTATAATTATATGAAATCGTTTACTTACTTACAGTTTTAACCTAAATAATAACAGATTTCGCCCTGTATGGTTGAGGCATTTCATATATTTACACATGCTTGTTGAATTCGCGGACATCAGTATAACTAGTAAAAAGTTAATTAGTAATAAAGTTCTTACTAATATATCTCTTACCCAAAAGATTATTACTACCTTTGCATTACATAAAACATGTAACATAAAACATGAAATAGCTATAAAACGTTATGGAACAGCTGAATAACTCATTTGTTATCTACGGATATAAATCTACAAATACAATGGCAGCTATATCATCTACGACCGCTTCTTCGGGATGTGGTTGAGGAAGAACTGCGCAGCCTCCCTGTAGAAGCAACAGCTCATATAAACACATCATTAAGTATTCTTTTTAAAGCATCATCAATATGAAACATCATCATTATATGAAATATCTGTTTGTGCTTCTCCTCTTCCTTCCTACCAGTCTCATGGCACAGAACAAGGAAGAGAAGATGCCTGGACATATCACAAAAATACAGAAACTGGAGGATGTGAACGTAACAGGGAATCGTCCTCACTTCATCAGACTCAAGGGATATTATCGCAGTTACCAGACCAACGACTCTGTAATGAAATACTTCAACGACGGCATCGTGGAGTATTACATCAACCTGAAGAATGGAAAGACGGATCTCAATGCCTATTCCAAAAGAAATCTTCACAACAGCCGACTCGTTTCCGAAGACAAAAAGCGAGCATTCATGGTCAGCGACAAAGGAACCTTCCGACCTTGGCCGGAAGAGAAGACACTTATTGAGCAATATCGAAAGAAATATCAGCTGAAAGATTCTCTGGGTACCCAACTCATTCAGCTTAATCAGCAGACAATAGGCAGTATTCAAACGGACAGCACCCGGAACATCTGTCAGATAGAAATCAACCAGCTTCCTACCTACAAGAATCTGACGCACCAGCTTTTCGGTTATACCCAGACAGATATCTACGACCATGTGGTGGAAGCCTATCAGATAAGTCCTGAAGATTACTATTCCTTCAAGGACCTGCTCTTCCAGAAATCTGACAACAGCTATCTTTTCTCTCATAAGAAAGACAAGCAGCAGCAACTCATCCATGTGATTACCGAGCTATATATCACGGAAAAGGAGTATGTAGAAAAGAAGCAATCCATCAAACCGGATTCTTCTACTCCCAAAGAATCAGCTGCCGCCATTACCGATTTCTGCATCAGAAACAAGATACCTTCTTTGCCTGAAGCAACAGAGCAGGAGATGCAGCAGTTGACTCCCTATAATCCTGCAAACATGAAAGAAATAAAGGAGTAAGGGGGCTAAAAATATTGCCTGATGAAATCGCTTACTTACGGATTTCTTCCAAAACCCGTTCAATTTTGCGTATCCAGTGCTCATCGATTTCCACTTTTTCGGCATAAGACTTGAAATTCATCACTACGTCTTCCACTTCTTCTATGATACTAGAAGCATTTCTGATATCCTGTCTTTGTGCAAAAAGCATCAAATCCTGCTTCGTTATATTCTTTCGCTTGCCAAGAACCGTAAGTTCATGGTTACGATAGAAATGCGAATCAGGATCACCTGCACAACATTATCTTTCATGTCTTACCCTTTCCTTCTTTTCATTCATTTTCTTCACTTGGCTAGGCAACATTGGCAGCGGCGGCAAGAGTTTCTCTGCTTCCTGCAGGAATCCAATGCTCCTCAACAGAGAAAGAATAGTGCCAAAACCTATGTTCTTAGCTTCGCCTTTTTCAAACTGGCTAATGGTGAAAATGCTCACACCAGCCTTTACAGCCACCTCTTTCTGAGTGAGATTGCTGAACAGACGATATTGCTTGAATCGTCCTCCTAATTCAGATATAATCTCAGAATTAGACTTTGCCTCTATACCATATTCCGTAATCATGCTGCAAATATAGTTATTTCTTTATTTATCGCCAAATATCGGGTTAAATATTTAAATATCTTTAGTTATTAAAAAGAAAAATCGGTATAAAAAATCCGCACAGCCCAGAGAGCCATGCGGATTCTGATATTTAATAAAGCTAGCAATAATCATGTTCACAGGTTACTTAGCCACCTTGAATACGGCGGCACTAATGCCTGAAGCCTTGATAGCATCGGTCTTCTTGCCTGATTTATATACAACCTTGCCTGTAGAAAGAACAGAAACTGCCTTGCCACCTACAGAGCTGATGTTGAGAGAGGCTGCCTTGGCACCAGGATTCACGACAACAACATACTTCTCATCACCCAAAGTGCGCTCATATACCATCGGATATTCCTGATTCTTCTGGTTCAAAAGCTTCCAATCTCCCTCATTGTCAAGAGCCTTGGCTGAATGACGCAAAGCGGTCAGCTTACGGGTATATGACAACAGAGAATTCTGATCTCCCTGCTGAGCTTCAACGGTCAACTTTCCGTTTTCCGTATCTACAGGGAAGTAGAGTTTATCAGGCGCACTCGTTGAGAAGCCGGCATTCTTGCCCTTGGTCCACTGCATCGGAGTGCGAGTACCAGAGCGCTCATTGCTACCCTCCTTGTTAGGGAGATTCATCTGATACTTCATACCAATCTCATCACCATAATAGATAAACGGAATACCAGGCATGGTGAGGAAGAAGGTCATCGCCACCTTCAACTGGTCTGGCGTATTGCGGGTACCGATATTAGGGCGCTGGTAATCGTGGTTGGCAGATGGTACAGCGATGTAGCCGAGATTCTTGGTGGCATTATATGCCTTGGTATAGTTCTCGCTAAATTCCTTAAGCGAACCCTTGCCCTGCTTGTCGAAATAGCAGTTCTGATAGCTCTGCTCCCATTTGCCCCATGGAGTCTTGCGGTCGAAGAACAGAGAGGCATAGCCCTTAAGACCGAAATGGATGTAGAAATCGATGTTGAAGCCGGCAGGAATGGCTTGCTGCGGATTAGCCCACTCTGAAATCAGGACGGTCTCAGGATAGTACTTGTCCTTCCATGCACGCATCTCCTTCCAGAGTTTGGAAACCTCCTTCTTGTCGGGGTCGTTCTTGATGAGCGATGACGCCATATCAACACGGAATCCATCCACACCCTTATCAAACCAGAAAGCCATGATGTTACGTATTTCCCTGCGAACAGCCTGTGGGCCAGGTGCATCTACGCTCTGCTCCCAAGGATGATTTGGGTCTGGATGAGCAAAGCCATAGTTCAAGGCAGGCTGGCACTCGAAGAAATTCTTCTCATAATACTTGGCACGAGGAGCATTCGCCTCCACATATCTGCCTCGGGTACTAGACTCCGGACTTGCCTCCTGATGACGGGCTTCTATTTCTTTCTTCTCGCTCTCAGGAATATCGTTCATCCAGATATAATAGTCGCTGTAACGCTGGTTAGGATCTTTCTCGGAAGACTCCTTAAACCAGGCACACTTGGTGCTGGAATGTCCTGCCACCAGGTCGAGACAAACCTTCATGCCACGCTTATGGGCCTCATTGACCAATGTAACCAAATCGGTATTGGTACCGAATCGAGGATCTACCTTGTAGAAATCGATGACATCATAGCCACCATCAAACCATCCCGACTCAAAGATCGGATTGAGCCAGAGGGCGTTCACACCCAGCGACTTGATGTAATCCAACTTGGAAGTGATACCCGGCAGGTCACCAATACCATTGCCATCAGTATCCATATAGGAAGATGGATAAATCTGATAGAAAAGTGCATCACTCAACCAAGCCGGTCCCTTCTTCTGTTCTGCCTGAGCAGAAAGTGTGGTTGCCGCCAAGGCAGCAACCAACAACATTTTATTCATTCTTTTCATGAGCATCATTATTAATTCAAGAAAATTCTCTCTCCAATAATAACTTCAAATCCTGCTTTTTATTGTGCAAGAAGGCTAATTGCGAATCCACCACCTGCAACGGAATTCAACTTCAAGACAGACTTGCTGGTTACAGTCTTCTTGGTGATGACATAAGCCTGAGGATTGGTCTTGTAGTTGGAATTCTTTGCATCCTGATAGATGGTAGCCATATACTTCTTGCCCTTCTCGAGGAAATCGAGCTTTACGGTAGACTGATGAGCCTTCATGCCCGTAACGCCACCGACAAACCAGTTATCAGAACCCTTTGCCTTGCGGGCAGCGGTGATATACTCCATTGGTTCAGCCTCCAGATAGATAGACTTGTCCCAATCTACAGCCACATCCTTGATAAACTGGAAGGCATCCATGTGCTTCTCGTAATTCTCAGGGAAATCGGCAGCCATCTGCAATGGACTGTACATCGTTACATAAAGTGCCAACTGACCGCAGATGGTAGAGTTGCAATGAGAACCATTGGCGCAATCCATTTCAAAGATACCCGGTGTATAATCCATCGGACCACCCTGCAGACGGGTGAAAGGCAAGATGGCGGTATGTCCCGGTTTGGTACCTCCGAAAGCCTGATATTCAGTACCGCGAGCACTCTCGTTGCCAATCAGGTTAGGATAAGTGCGGCAGAGACCGGTAGGACGCACAGCCTCATGGGCATTTACCATGATGTGATAATCGGCAGCACGGGTTACGGCATGCTGATAGTGGTTGATTTCCAACTGACTGTAGTGATGCTCGCCACGAGGGATGATGTTGCCCACATAACCGCTCTTTACAGCATCGTAGCCATAATCCTTCATCAATTGGTAAGCTCTGTCCATATACTTCTCATAGTTCATCACAGAAGAAGAGGTCTCATGATGCATGATGAGCTTCACTCCCTTGGAATGCGCATACTCATTGAGCGCCTTGATGTCGAAATCAGGATATGGAGTCAGGAAATCGAATACCTTTTCCTTCATATAGCCACTCCAGTCTTCCCAACCGATGTTCCATCCTTCTACCAGGACTGCATCGAAACCATGGGCTGCAGCAAAGTCGATGTAACGGCGTACATTGGCATTGTTGGCAGAATGCTTGCCCGATGGCTTGGCATGTACATAGTCGGTTCCATCCAACTTCACGGTAGGATAATCATGGGTATAAGCCCACTCACCCTTACCGGAAATCATCTCCCACCATACACCTACATACTTTACAGGATGAATCCAGGAGGTATCCTTAATCTTGCAAGGCTCATTGAGATTGAGAATCAGGTTGGAAGACAATACCTTGCGAGCATCATTTGTAATGACCATCGTACGCCAAGGGCTCTTGAACGGAGTCTGCACATATCCCTTCATACCCTGTGCATCAGGGGTAAGCCAAGAGGTAAAGGTCATGGTCTTGTCATCCAGGTTCAGATGCATGGCTGGATAATCTACCAGGGCAGCCTCATGCAGGTTGATGTAGATACCGTCATCTGTCTTCAACTGGAGTGAAGTCTGTACACCGGTATCCGAAAAGACGGTCTGTGAGAGATTGCCACTGACAGCAGCATGCAAGGCTGGACGAATGCCAGACAGACGAGTCTTGGTGTATTCATATTCCTGGGTATCGTAATCACCCGGAATCCACCAGGCGGTATGATCGCCCGTCATGGCAAATTCTGTACGCTCTTCCTTGATGGTAAAGTAGTTGAGACTGCCTTTCTGAGGGAACTCATAGCGCAATCCTACTCCATCGTCATAAACACGGAAGCGAACGTTCATATAACTGTCTGTAGAATTCTGCTTCAACTCTACCAGCATATCATTATAATGGTTGCGGATCGACTTGTTCTCTCCCCAAACAGGAGTCCAGGTCTCGTCGAAAGTGGAAGTTTTCTCATCGATAACACTAAAATCGGCAAGCAGGTCCTTGCCATCCTTACCGCCCTTGGCGAGTTTGTAACCCAGACGGCTAGGCTTGATGATGGTCTTGCCCTGATAGGTCACACTATAGGTAGGCACAGTGCCATCCAAGGTGAAGTTCACCTTGATTTGTCCGTTAGGAGAAGTGATGTCTCCTGCATCTGCTGAGATGCCAAAAGCCATCAGAAGGCTTGCGAGCAAAAAGAGTTTTTTCATATTATTTTGTTTTTTGTTTATAATATTCAATACCGAATTCATATAAAATTAAGATTTTCCTTGGTACGCTCCAATGAGAAATGTTTCCTCATTGGAGCTAACCATTACTTGGTATAACCAGGATTCTGGTGGAGTTTCTTGTTCAAGTTGAGCACGGCATAAGGGATAGGATAAACCATGGTATAGCCCTGCGTATCATCATTGTAATCACCTGCAGAAGCATTGTGGGTCACACCCGTGAAGCGGTCTGCAGTAGGCTCTGTAAAGGTACAGAATCTGATCTGATCTTGGCGGCGTACTCCCTCCCAAGCCAGTTCCAGCATACGTTCATCCAGAATGTCATTGAGCGTAAGTTCTGTACGAGGTGTAGCAGCAACACGGCCACGAACCTCATTGACAATTGTGAGAGCTTCAGCCTTATTATCCATACGATACTCAGCCTCAGCCTTCAGGAGCAAGGCATCAGCATAACGCCAGATTACCAGGTCGTTGTTGAAGCTAAACTGCTGGGTAGTGGACTTGTCAAACTCATACTTCTTCATTCTGGCACCGGAACACTTCATGGCATGAGGGTCATCGGTAGCAGTGAAATCTACCTTTACAGCCAATGGCATATACTCAAGATCCTTGCCTGTGGCACCATCCTCTACAGCCTTGCCCGTTTCTTCCATATAATCCTTGTCGGTATAGAAGTTGAGTTTCAGACGAGGGTCCGGATTAGCCGTTCCATAGCCATATACCAGCATCTGCTGCTTGGAAGAGCAGGCTCCATTCCAGCCCTGGTAACCGATGGCACCACCATGGTTGTAATGCAGGGTGCGCACGATGTTGTAATCATCTATCTTATAGTTGACGCAATCATTTGGGCGGGTCCAGATATTCTCCACGGAATTCTGGTTGGCTACGATGAAGTTATCTGCATAGCTAGGCTGCAGGCGGTAACCCAAACTGGCAATCTGGTCGGCACAATAGACTGCTGTTTCCCACGCATTGCGAGTTTCACCATCCAAAGTGATGTTTATATTTTTGCCCATTTCAGAAACAGTCTTTCCCTGCTCCTCGCTGGCAGTAGCCTTGCCGCTCTTGTCTGTTCCTACAAAGGCACTGTAGCTGGTTGGATTGGTATCATCGATGGTATAGACCGGTGCATTGATGGTACACTTAGCCATACACATATATGCCACAGCCTTGGTGATACGGCCATAATATTCACCCTCGTTCTGACTCTTACTGTCTGAAAGATGAGGAATGCATTCAGCCAATTCAGAAGTAACAAACTTGAAGACATCAGAGCGGTTGGACTGATTCACCTCGTTAGCACTCACCTCAGAAGAAACAACCAATGGCACCTGTCCGAAGAGATCCATCACATAGTAATAATAGACAGCACGAAGGGCTCTCAACTCATATACATATCCAGCATACTCCGGATGTTCACCCAGGTACTTGTTGAGTCGGTCGATAGAAGAATTGGCAAGACCGATGACACGATACAGGTTGTTCCACACATCGTTATACTTGCTTACAGACGACTCGAAGTTGTGAAGGAAAATGTTCTGCCAGGCTCCACCATCTACCCAGTCACCCTGGCGACCAGGAATCATACTGGCATCAGAAGAGAACTCCTGGAAGGTATGCACAGAACCACCATCACTTCCATACAATCCATTGCCGATGGAAGAATATACGTTAGCCACTGTGTTTACATATACCAGCTTAGAGGTACTGAAAGCCTCCTTCTCAGAAAACTTGCTTCGTGGAGTCTCATCCAGTGAGCAACTAGCCAGTAATATCGATGAAAGAAGCATCGAGCCTATAATATATTGTTTCATAACTGTAATCCTTTATATATTAATAATGTAATTCTTAATTAGAACTTGTTATCTATTCTATGTGAAAACATTTAGAAATTCACTGAGAGCGACAGAGTATAAGTACGGCTCAGAGGATAGATGTTCTTGTCGTCAACACCCAGATTGTCGCCACTGATGGTTGCAGAGTTGATCATTGGAGTCAAGCCCTTGTAACCCGTGAGAGTACAGATATTGTTGACCGACAACGACAGGTGAATGTTGTTGATGAATTTCCACTTGAGCATATCCTTGGTGAAGGTGTAGCCCAGAGAAGCGTATTCGAAGTTCATATAGTCACCCTTTTCCAACCAGTAGTCAGAAATCTGAACATCATGGATTCCCTTACCATTGTTGAGATGCTGTGCACCGCTCAGGATATTATAGGTTGGGAAATTACTCATATTGTTCAAGGTCATGGAGGTAGCATTGTAAATCTTATGACCGAAAGCACCGTTAAACTGCATAGTCAGATCCCAGTTCTTGTACTTGAAGCCCATATCCCAACCGAGGAAGTACTTAGGGATTGCCTGTCCGCAAACCTTGCGGTCGCCACTGTCACCCGTATCAATGGTACCATTATCATCAAGGTCTTCGATGATATACTGTCCCTTCTCATCGATACCTGTGCAGTGAGGCAGATAGAATACACCTACAGGCTGTCCCTCAATGAGATAGGTTACGCCATTGTTATGCACCAGACCAGCCGCACCTACGGTGGCAACAGAGATATGCTCGCTCGTTGTCATAGGCTGTCCCTTGTAGGTACCGCTCAACTTCTTCAGCTTGTTCTTCTGATAAGAGAAATTCACACCGGAATTGAAGGTAAAGTCCTTTGTCTTGATGATGTCACCTCGAACAGCCAGTTCAAATCCCATATTAGTCATGGTACCCATATTAGCCAACAGACGGTCGTAAGTGAAAGGAGGCACCGGCACCGTATAGGTATAAAGCATATCTGAAGTCTCAGAAGTGTACCAGTCGAAGGTTACGTTGAGACGCTGCTTGAACATCGACAGGTCGAAACCGGCATCAAATGTCTTCTTTACCTCCCACTTCAGATCAGGGTTGCTGTTGGAGGTAACCGCAAAAGTAGTACTTGTTGCGCCGTTGACGGTAGTTACACCATTAGGCTCCATCAGGGCGAGAGAAGTATAAGGATCGATGGCATCCTGATTACCGGTTACACCATATCCTGCACGAATCTTGAAATTGTCTATCTGCTTGATTTTCTTCATCCAAGGCTCATTGCTGATTACCCATGCCAAGGAAGCAGAAGGGAACCAGCCCCACTTCTGACCATTACCCAACTTAGAAGAACCATCAGTACGAACATTGACGGTAGCGATGTATTTGTCAGCCAGCATATAGTTGACACGAGCCATATAAGAACTCAGGGTATATTCGGTGTAGTTAGACTGCAGATTACCCCAGCTCACATTGGCAGCAGCCTTCATGTTATTAAACTTGAAGTAATTGGTATCAAATCCATGTGCCTCCTGTGAGTTCCAGTCGTAGGTGTACTTCTGTCCCTCCATCAGAGCCAAGGCATCAATGTGATGCTTGCCGAAATCCTTGGAGAAATTCACCATGACGTTGCCCATATAGTCCTTGCGGTTGGTATTGGCAATATAAGCCCATCCGTTACCGTTCAGCTTACCCATCTGGATATTGTTAGGAATATAGAACTTATTGTCACGGTTCCAATAATTGTATGATCCAAAGGCACTTACAGTGAGTCCGTCGATGATGTTGACCGTTGCCTTGCCATGAACATTGACAGAGGCATCCTTGTAGAAGTCATCAATATCGAGCAATCCCAGCGGATTCCAGACTTCACTGGCAAGCAAGTCCTCATCCCATTCACCCTTGTCGTTTCTTACATTAGGATAAGTAGGGTTATAGGCTGTAGCAGAATAGAACATCCTGTGCATATCATACTGGATATTGCTATTGCGCTGAGAACCGAATATGCCCAGTTCCAGCTTCAGATGTTTGTCGAAGAGATACTGGGTTCCATCCAGCTTTGCTGTAAAATTCTTC
Source organism: Segatella copri (assembly GCF_026015465.1). Taxonomy (GTDB): domain Bacteria; phylum Bacteroidota; class Bacteroidia; order Bacteroidales; family Bacteroidaceae; genus Prevotella; species Prevotella copri_E. The sequence goes on along the minus strand of NZ_JAPDUQ010000003.1, from coordinate 328,856 downwards.
ATATCAGAATTCTTCAAGGCACCCTGACGGAGAACGAATCCCAGAGAAGCACGAAGACTGGAAGTGTCTGTACCAGAAGAGAAAGAAATATTATGATTCTGGGTGAGACCCACATTGCGCTCAATCTCCTCAAGGAAATTGGTATCGCCACCCATATCGGTATAGGTCAGACCCAAAGACTTGGCAGTCTCACGATATTCTGAAGCCGACATCAGATCCAGATTCTTATAGACTGTATTGACACCAAACTGGCCATTGTAGCTCAGGCTGGAATAGCCCAACTTGCCCTTGGCTGTGGTAACAACGATGACACCGGAAGCACCACGTGAACCATACTGGGCAGTCTCAGAAGCATCCTTCAGGATGGTGAGACTCTCAATATCGCCAGGAGCCAGGGAATTGAACATCGTCATATCAGCAAAGACGCCATCAATGATAACCAACGGGTCGTTACCACCTGAAAGAGAAGAAGTACCACGAACACGAATGCTTGGCGAACTGGTAGGGTCGCCGCCAGCCTGAGAAATGATAACACCCGCAACCTTACCCTTCAAGGCCTCGGCAGGACTGGTTACCACACCCTTGTTCATATCTTCTTTCTTGATGCGATCAACAGCCCCCGACACCGTGCGCTTGCTGCCCACAGCATAACCAACGACAACCACCTCATCGAGCACCTCGTCGTTTTCTTTCAGCGAAACATTGATAACATGATTTCCTTTTACAGGAATTTCCTGGGTACGGTAGCCCAGATAAGAGAATACCAGGACGGCACCATCCTTAACATTGTCAAGCTTGTAGTTACCATCCAAGTCGGACACTGCACCATTCTTGGTATCTTTCACCAAAATGCTGGCACCTATGACAGGTTCACCTGTAGCATCTAGCACCTGACCCTTAATGGTTGTCTGACCAAGAGCATTAAAAGTAATAAAGCATCCTGCTAACAGCAGACCTACTTTCTTTGAAAGGTTGTTTTTATCCATAATCTATAGGTTTATAACGATTAAAATTGTTTGATGCCGCAAAAATACGTCAAAATTCAATAGGTTGTTGCGATTAGTAGGTTTTTGGTAGATTACCATTATCTACTATCCGATTTATCAGGCTGAATATCAGCAAATTAAAGATTTTCAAAAAAACACGTTAGTAGATGCGAGATTCTGAAAGTTTTTTATTACTTTTGCAGCAGAATCTTTAAAACATAAGAAACATGAGACATTTTATAACTATCGTACTACTGATACTACTACCACTATGCGCAAAAGCAGACAACAGCCAACTCTACAAACAGCTGGATGCTGCCCTGGAAAAACGTGCGCATTATGTAGAAGTAAAAGAGAAAAGTCTGAACGACATCAAGCAGGGTGCCAAATATGTAACCAGCAACGAGGACAAGCTCAAGCTTTACGAGCAACTCGCCAATGGATACAAAGCCTACGAGTATGATTCGGCGATGACTTACGTAAAAAAAGGCCTTGTTCTTGCCCAAAAGAGCAACAACATCTTATATCTTAAAAGATTCCAACTTAGCCAAACCAGCCTGCTTATCACACGTGGATTCTATGCTGAAGCAAAAAACATCATGCAGAAGATAGAACCCAAGGAAGAAGATCCGCTTGACTATCAGTTTCAATACTATTATACACTTTACGGACTATACAACAACTGGTCAACCTATTGTGAAAACAATGAATTCAGCAAGATTTACGACCAGCAGAAAGTGGAATACCTGAAGAAAACATTAGAACTGTCGACAAAGAAAGATGCATTCTATTACTACCTGCTGGGAGAGTTTTACTATTACAGCAATCATTCCAACAATAACAAGACCATCCAATACTACAAAAAAGCACTGAGTATGGAAAAGCCGGACAGCCGTCTCCATGCCATGACCGCCTTTGCCCTATCCGAAGTATACCAGAAAGCCAACAACCAGAAACTGACGGAACATTACCTGCTGGTTGCAGCCATCTCAGACATCACTTCTGCCACAAAAGAAAACGTAGCCCTGCAAAACATCGCACTCTTCATCTACAAACATAAGACCAGAAGTCTGAACAAAGCCCAGGAATACATCAACCTATCCCTGGAAGATGCTTATGCATACAACAACCGGTTGCGCCGCATTGAGATTTCATCCAAATTGCAGATGATTACCAATGCCTATACAGATGACATCAAAACAACTAACAGATTGCTCAACATCGCCCTGTTGGTCATTATCCTGCACCTACTTGGAGTAGGTATTAGCAGTCTGTTCATCCGCAAGAAGAACAGGCTTCTGAAACAAAAGAAAGATGAAATCACAGCCACGTCGGCAAAAATGGAAATTCTAAATGAACAATTGCATCTCATCAACGACGAATTGAAGAATACCAATCAGAAACGCGAGAGATTGGTAAAGGTATATATTGACCTGAGCTATAAGAATATAGAGAGGAACCAAAAGCTACGAACATTGGCAGTAAGAAAGATCAAGGCCAACCAAAGCAAGGAACTGCTGAGTCTCCTCTCTTCCTCATCAAGTACAGAAAGGGAAAACAAGGAGTTTTTGACAGAATTCGACAAGTCTTTCCTAGCTCTGTACCCAACTTTTGTAAACGAACTGAACCAGCAACTCACAGAATCGGCTCACATCCAACTGAAAGAGAATGGAGAAATGCCCCCTATACTTCGTGTGTGTGCCCTGTTACGATTAGGCATCACTGAAAGTTCAAAGATTGCCGGCATTCTGTCTTATTCGCCACAAACCGTATATAACTACCGTTCCATCCTCAAGAACAATACTATAGACAAGGAGCACTTCGAGGAAAACGTACTCAAACTCTGTATGGTTATCGCAGACTGATCGGAGACTAAGAATATTTTTTCTTGATTCGAATCATTACACCCATACTGGCAGCACCTCTATCCTGATGCCATCACGTTCTATCGTTTGCTGCTGATTGAAAGTTAAAATTCTGCATTGCCTGCATCCTGTAAAAACAGAAGCAGCCAGAAGTCCACCTACCTCTCGTTCCAAGTTCTCTTCGTTTAAAGCCCAACATACCTGTATCAACTCCGAAACTCGCTCACCTCGTTGTACTACGAAATCACACTCCTTCTGATCACAGAAATAGGTGATTCTGTCTTCCTCACCCAAACTGCGCTCCAAGTTGAGGTAAACAATGTTTTCAAGAGCCTTGCCGGCATCCTCACTTTCAGGGAGCAACACTGCATTGCGCATGGCAATATCTGCCATATAATACTTGGATGGCGCAGAACTCTGCTTGACTAGCGACTTGGTATATTTCTGCACCTTGCGAAACAAGAAGATATTGCAAGCATAGTCGAGCCACAAATACAAGGAATCCTTGGAAACTTTCAATCCCTGCGACTTTAAGTCATTATAGATGTTGTTGACACTGGTTGGTTTGGTGAGATTGTTCATCACTCGTTTCAAAAAGTATCTCACCACAGTGGAAGATGCTCCGATATGGTAATGCTCCATCATATCACGGAAGAGCATCGTGCTGAAATAAGACTGGAGTATCTTCACTTTCTCCGACCTACTCTTGGCACGCACTACCTCCGGGAATCCACCTTCCTCACAATAATCTCTAAAGGCAGAAGCCATCATTGCCTTGCCTTCTTCGCTATACTTATCTGCCTCAACACCCTTAAAACTCAGATATTCCTCAAAACTCAACGGATACTCACGATATTCATCTGGCCATCCACGCAAAGCGGAAGCCATCTCCTCGGAGAGCATCTTGGCAGTGCTACCCGTGATGAAGATATACTTGCAATAGTTCTTATACACTCTGAGCACAAAGAGTTCCCAACCTTGCACCAGTTGTATCTCGTCAAAAAACATATAGACATCCTGGAGAGGTATCATAGGATACATCTCCCGATAAGCCTGTAAAAGTTCATCGAAATTCTCTGGTGCCATGGAGAGAAAACGCTCATCATCAAAACCGACATAGAGAATGCGCTCCTTAGGCACACCACTTTCCAGCAAACGATTGATAGTCAAGCCTAAAAGCGAGGACTTGCCACAACGGCGGATGCCTGTGACCGTGACGATACGACCTCCATCCAAAGAAAGTTGCATCTCTCTTGCTTGCAAATCCAACGGAAATTCTCGTTGATGCAAGGCTATGATGGATTGAAAAGTATTACGTAATTCCATATCTTCTTTCTTATTTTTGGCGCAAAGATACAAACTTTCCTTCTAAAAAGGAAAGAAATCGGCAATTATTTCCTTTTTAGAAGGAAAGAATCATCAAAAGTTTCCTTGTCTGGAAGGAAATATGGCTCGTAACACCATTGTATCAGTATCGCAAACATCTTTCAATCGGAAAGAAATCGACCTGTAATATAACCATCGTACCTTTGCAAACGAAATCAGAAAGGTATTTTGATTGAGAAAACAAAAAGGTATTCAGTTATGAACACAAAAAGGGGAATTATTGGATTAGGATTGCTCGCTGCCGGTATCACACCGATGTGGGCACAAGACATCAAGGGTGTTGTCATCGACCAAAAGTCGAAAGAGACACTCATCGGAGCGGTCATCACTGCCGTGCCTGGAAATGGGAGCAAGAATGCTACCCAAGAGAAGGATGGTATCAAAGCAGTGACTGACATCGACGGAAACTTCTCGCTCCAAAATCTCAAAGATGGTACTTATACCTTATATATAAAATATGTAGGATACAAAACTCAAAAAATTGACGGGGTTCAATTGAAGGGCGGAAAGTGGATAGATGGAAAGGCTATCGTTTCTTCGAAGGATACTTCCTCGAAGAAGGATACTTCCTCGAAGAATGATGCTTCGGAGAAAGCATTGCTGACCATCGCTTTGCAACCTGATGAACAGCAGCTGAACGAGGTGACCATTACCGCTGTGGAAAGGCGTAATACGGATGCGGCAATGATACAGGTGGCCAAAAACAGTCCCGTCATCGTGAGCAATGTTTCGGCACAGGAAATATCTCGTACTCAGGATACGAATGCGGGTGAAGTGATACGCCGAGTGCCAGGCGTGAGCCTCATCGATGATAAATTCGTGATAGTTCGTGGCTTGTCGCAGCGTTATAATAATGTATGGGTGAACGGTGGAGCTGTGCCAAGCTCGGAGGCTGATTCCAGGGCATTCTCCTTCGACATCATCCCAAGTTCGCAAATCGACAACCTCACCATCGTGAAGTCACCAACGGCTGAATATCCCGCAGATTACTCAGGCGGTTTCATCATCGTCAACACCAAGGAGATTCCGGCAGAAAACAGTTTCAATATCGCCGTGGGCGGAAACTGGAATACATCTTCTGCCTTCAAGGACTTTTCTTACTCAAAAGGTTCCGGAACCGATTTCCTTGGGTTCGACAATGGCTTGAGAAACCTGAATGGGGGCATCCAAGCTGCCTTGAATCCGCAGCTCGATGCCAACGGAAAGCCGGTGGGCGATTATGCTACTTCGCTCCTGGGAAACGGGCTTAACAACGATTGGCTTGTCAAGAACAGGAAGCCTTTGGGTGACCTGAAACTGGCAGCAAGCCTCAACCGCCGCTGGATGCTCGGCGGAAGAACACTCGGCATGCTCGCCGCCATGAACTATACCAACGAATACCGCACCTACGAGAACATGGAGAACAACCTCTATGGCATCTATGATGCGGCAAACGACAAGCCGAACTATCTTCGTCACTCTGTTGACGACCAGTATAATAATAACGTGAGACTCGGAGCAATGCTCAACTTCACCTTCCTTTCCAAGGACGGCAATCACAAGTATCAGCTCAAGAACATCTTCAACCAGTTGGCTACCAGCCGATATACCTGGCGTGATGGCGTGAGTGCCCAGTCGAACCTGGAGCGAAGCGCAGAGTATTACTACCGCAGTAGAACTACATATAACGGTCAGCTTACCGGCAAGCACACCTTCACTAGCGATGCCCTTGACTGGAGCATCGGGTATGCGTATGCCAACCGTCATTTGCCTGACCGTCGTAGATACCTCATCGACGATGCTCTTGAATCGGGCGTTTATGCCCTGAGCACCGGCAACGACATATCCCGCGAGTGGACTCAACTCGACGAACACATTCTCTCTCTTGGTGTAAATGACAAGCACCACTTCAAGTTTGGCAACTTTGAGCCAAACTTACAGGTGGGTGCCTATGGGGAGTATCGCAGCCGAGAATACCAGACCCGCAACTTTATCTACAACTGGAATGTTTCAGATAACAACATGCCATCCGACTTCCGCCACAGCGACATCCCAACCCTGCTCTCCAGCGAGGCAAACATGGGTTACGACAAGCTGTATCTTCTGGAGGAAAAGCAGATGCGCAATAACTACCGCGGACACAACACCTTAGGCGCCGGATACCTGGCGTTGTCTCTCCCCTTTGGCAAACTCGGCATCCACGCCGGTGTCCGCTTCGAGCATAATGAAATGGAACTCATCTCCAATTCCCGTGACTACGAGAAGAGTGAATCGAGCCGTCATTACAAGACCGATGATGTTTTTCCATCTCTCAATACAACATATAAGATTAGCGACCAGCACCAGGTGCGACTTTCGTATGGCCGCAGTATTAACCGCCCAGAATTCCGTGAAGTATCGTCGTCGGTGTATTACGACTTCGACCTTGCCAGCAATGTGCAGGGAAACACTGAGTTGAAGAACTGTTATGTCGATAACCTCGACCTGCGATATGAGTGGTATCCATCCCGTGGAGAGCTCATTTCGCTGGCAGTCTTCTACAAGCACTTCGATTCTCCTATCGAGTGGACCTATACGGTGGCTGGTGGCACTGACTTGATTTACTCTTACAAGAATGCAAAGAGTGCCAACAACTATGGTGTGGAGCTGGATATCAGAAAGAATCTCGGATTCATAGGATTGAAGGATTTCAGTTGGTCGTTTAACGGTGCCCTCATCAAGAGCAAGGTTCAGTTTGAGAAGGGAGCGAAGGAAGAAGACAGACCGATGCAGGGTCAGTCGCCATACCTTATCAACACCGGCATCTTCTATAAGAATGCGCCATTAAAGATGGATATCGCCCTGCTCTACAACCGCATAGGCAAGCGAATCATCGGTGTGGGCAGAAGCGAGGGGAGCACAGGCGATGACTCCAATTCCCGAGTGCCTCACAGCTACGAGATGCCTCGCAACACCATCGATTTCTCGCTGGCTAAGAAATTCGGCGAGCATCTGGAACTGAAGCTCAACGTAAGAGATCTTCTTGCTGAAAAGATATATTACAAGCAGTTTGCTGATGTAACGTATAGCGACGGAAGCAAGAAGGAAGTAGAAGAAATAGCAAGATGCTACAAGCCGGGTAGAAACATCGGTTTGCAGGCAATCTATAAATTTTAGAGACTATCCGTAGAATTTCAAGAAAGATAATAATAGATGTTTGTTTAATAAAACAGGAAACAATGATGAACAAGATGTATTTTTTAGGATGCATGGGCATCCTCGCAGCATCTGCCATGTTGAGCAGCTGCAGCAGTGACAATGACGATCCAACTCCTTCTCCAAATCCTGGATCAGAAGTAGTTTACAAGTGGACAACCAATGGCGGCTTGAAGGCTTGCGACCACATCCTCTTCGGAACAGATGACAAGGAAAACGCCAACGGAACACAGATTGGCAACGGCGACCAGGAATTCGTTTTCACAGGCAAGCAGACTTTGAAGAAAGGCACTTATCTCCTCAAGGGATGGGTATATATTGCAGATGGTGCTGAGCTTACCATCGAACCGGGAACGATTATCAAGGGCGACAAGCAAACCAAGGCGGCACTCATCGCAGAGCGTGGCGGCAAGCTCATCGCCAAGGGTACAGCCACAGAGCCTATCGTCTTTACATCTGAAGAGGCTGCCGGCAGCAGAAAGCCTGGCGACTGGGGTGGCATCATTCTCTGCGGCAAGGCTAAGAACAACCAGACTGAGCAGCAGATAGAGGGTGGTCCTCGTACCAAGCATGGTGGCGCAGATGATGCTGACAACTCAGGAGCCTTGAGTTATGTACGCATCGAGTTTGCCGGTTATCCATTCCAGAAGGATAAGGAGATTAATGGTTTGACTCTCGGTTCTGTAGGTTCAGGCACAGAGATTGACCACGTTCAGGTATCTTATTCCAATGATGATTCCTTCGAGTGGTTTGGCGGTACAGTAAACTGCAAGTATCTCGTAGCCTACAAGGGCTGGGATGATGATTTCGATACAGATAACGGTTTCTCAGGAAAGGTGCAGTATGGTCTTTCTCTGCGCGACAGCAAGATAGCCGATACCTCTCAGAGCAACGGTTTCGAGAGCGACAACTGCGCCGATGGTGCTACCGTGGCCCCTCGTACCAAGGCAACCTTCTCTAACATCACCTTCGTAGGTCCTAAGGTATTGGATTCTAAGTTCCAGAACACCACAGATTATATTACTGCCGGAGCATACAATCCAAACAACGGTTCAGCTCTCGGCAAGTTCCAGTCAGCCATGCAGATTCGCCGTTCTTCTAACCTAAACTGCATCAACTCAGTGGCCTTAGGCTGGCCTATCGGTTTGATTGTTGATGGTGAGAAGGGTGAAACCGTGAAGAATGCCAAGGAAGGCAAATTCAAGCTTCAGAATGTATATTTCGCAGGTATGGATGCCGTTGGTACTGATGCCAACAAGAAGTATGAGGATTACCTCTATGATGCAGCCAACAAGAAGGATCTCGACAAGAATCAGAAGTCATACAGCAATACCTTCTTCTTCTCAGAGCAGAGCAACAAGTATTTTGATTCATGGACTTCATTGGTTGGTGCAGATGGCTATACTCCTATCGCAGGAAGCCCATTGCTTGGTGCCGCAAGTTTCGCCGGCTGGACAGGTTTCGACACCGTAACCTACATCGGAGCCTTCGATGGCAGCACCAACTGGATGAGCGGTTGGACCAACTTTGATCCTCAGAATGCAAAGTACTAGAAAAAGATTAGTACCGGAATAAGAATTAGAATCGCTAATTTCTATTTTGACTATAAGGCTTTCTTTTATTGGAGCATGGCGCAGTGATTTGCGCCATGCTTTTTTTGTTGGGTTATGGAGGGAAACGTTGATGTCCTGAAACAGGACATCAACCTTCATTTATCTTAATCCATGAACTTAATCATTTCCTGGCGTCTTGGCTTTGCCTCTGGCGATTCGTCAGGATAACCCAGGGCGATGCAGTAGAGCAGCTTGTAATTCTTGGAGAATGCCATGCGGTCGAGGTAAGGCTTGGCTGATGGTGAATCCAGTATCCAGCGGGCTGAACTGCCCAGGCAGCAGGAACCGATGCCCCTTGACCATGCTGCAAGAATGATGTTCTCGCCAAGCAAACCGCAATCAATCTGCGCCATATCATAAGTAGTATCGTAGGCGATGCAAACCACGCATGGAGCATTCACAAAGATGTTCTTGAAGCCCTTGCGCTCTGCTATCTTAGGATTATCCTTTACCACGGCTTGGGTGATTGAATCGATGAGAGCAGGAGAATCTATCACTCTGATTTCGTACGACTGCAGGTTCTGCCCGTTTGGCGCATGGATGCCGCATTTCAGAATCTCGTTCAGGGTATCGCGGCTGATGACGGAATCCTTGTAAGCACGGATGCTTCTGCGACTCATCATCAAATCGGTTACCACACTTGCAGAGTCAACGCTGGTTGTTGCCTCCGGCTGTCTGCTCTCATTGCAGGCAGTCAACATCAGTGCTGCTGCCAATCCTAAGAAAATCTTCTTCATATGATTCATGATTAAACTTATATTCCTATTAGTATATACCCATGTAACACTATTAGTATTTATCCACGTAGCGTTATTAGTATATACCGTGCAAAGATAACAACAAATACTGGTATTCAAGAAGATACGTTATGATTTTTAAGAGTTTTTATCGGTCTCTCCGCCATTCTTTTAACAAGTATATATCATAATAGCCAAACATTTTCCACCTATTTTGCTAGAATTTCCCAAAAACTTCGTATCTTTGCAATGGCTTTATGCAAGATAAGCTGTTTATAAAATCATCAAACGTAGAATTATGGAAAGAAAAAGTTATTCTATAGATATAAATCGCATTGCACAATATGCCATGTATGCATATTGCATTTTCGCATTGTTTTCGCTGGCATTTTCTGTTTGCAGACAAGCGGGCTTATTCTTCAGAACAAGTCCCATCCTGATTCCAATAAGTCCCATCCTGTTTACCATCAAGCAACTGGTCTTGCAGCTCGCCCCTCTAGCTTTATGGGGAATATTCCGCTACACGCTACCGGCAGGCGTAAAATTGCTACGACGCTGCAGCGAGTTGATGGTACTTTACTATGTGCTCTCATTCATCCTGGGTCAATGCTTCAATCTTCATCTCGTAACGATGATGCAGAACGGACAGATTACCCAAATGGCTTCCATACTCACCTGGACAGAAAGCACGATGGGCCTGATTTCCGTCATCGCCTCCCTGGTAGCCGGCTGTCATCTGTGCAGCAAGCACAGGGGCAACATGCGCAAACTGGGCATAGCCCTTATCCTGGTTTTCATGGTATGGCTGATATGCTCAAATATACTCCCTGTTGCAGTGTTTTATCTGGCAGGTAACACCCAGCAGGCAGCCATCACCAGCATGAATTTCATCAGTATGATAACCACTACATCGGCTTATATATACGCATACTATAGGATGTATCGGGCAATAAAAGCTATAGGATGTATCGGGCAATAAAACTAAATAAATACAGATTCTCGGATATACAGATTACAGAATGTGTTATCAGTTTTACAGAAAGAAAATTTGCAATGCACTGCAAATTTTACTCAGAAACACAAGAAATTTGCAATACACTGCAAATTTCTTGAAAAAGTTTCGTATATTTGCAGCGCATTTCATTTTTAGCAATCAAGATAGAATGCAAAATGAATAGCAAAGTGAATAAATAGAACATAAAGAGAATATGATAGAGCGCAAAGAATACATGAATCTCCTGGAGAAATGGAGAGACAAGAAGGCCATCAAGGTAGTAACAGGCATACGACGCTGTGGCAAGTCATCGCTGCTGAGGATGTTTAGGGAGAAACTTCTCTCGGACGGAGTATCCGAAGAACAAGTACAGGACCTCAACTTCGAGGATCTCGACAACGAACCGTTCCTCGACTATAAAATTTTGTACGCGCACGTAAAGCAGAACCTGTGCCCAGACAAGATGAACTATCTCTTCTTTGACGAGATACAGATGGTAGAAAATTTCCAGAAAGTGATAGACAGCCTGTTCCTGCTAGACAACGTAGACATTTACGTTACTGGCAGCAATGCCTACCTGCTCTCTGGCGAAATAGCCACCCTGCTCACCGGAAGATACATCGAAATCAAGCTCTTCCCTTTCTCCTTCCGAGAATTCATGCAGACGCAGCCTGCCCATACTTCCCGAGAGCTCGCCTATCGCCAATACATCGAACTGGGTTCCTTCCCATACATTCCCCAAATCAGCCAAGACCGAGAGATGGTGCGTGAATACCTGTCAGGTCTCTACAACACCATCGTACTGAAAGACGTGGTGAGCCGCAAGAAGATAACCGATGTGATGATGTTGCAAAGTGTGGTAAGATTCCTTGCTGACAATATAGGCAACATATCCGTAATCAAGCGCATCAGCGATACCATGACCTCGCTGGGAAGAAAGACTACATCTCATACGATAGAAAACTACGTCTCTGCCCTCACCGACAGCTATATCTTCTACCCTGTACAGAGATATGATGCCAAGGGTAAGCAGCTATTGAAGACTGGACAGAAGCTTTATCTTGCCGACGTAGGTCTGCGCCAAGTCATCAATGGCACCAAAGGTGGCGACTTGGGGCACGTACTGGAGAACATCGTGTATCTGGAACTAGCACGACGAGGCGGAGAAATCTATGTAGGCAAAGCCGGTGATGCAGAAATAGACTTCGTGGTAATCATTGGTGAACACAAGGCATACTATCAGGTATCGCTCAGCGTAAGGGATGAGACCACGATGCAGAGAGAATTGGCACCCCTGAAGTCCATCTCCGACAATTTTCCAAAATATTTGCTCACCCTGGACAACGACCCCGTCCAGTTTCATGATGGAATCAAGCAAGAATATGTGCTCGACTGGCTTATGGAATGCTATGATTCGCCTAAAAAATAAGACTCACACAGAAAAACAATGATGGAAAAGAATCAGATTTTTGAAAATATCATGAGCCGTACATCGGTGAGAAGCTATACAGACATGACACCGCTCGCCATCGTGGTTTGCGGATGCCTGGACAAGACGCTGGAAGGCACAGAGCAGAAGTTCTGGATTCAAGACTGTTCGGCAGCCACGAAGAACATTCTGCTGATGGCTCACGGCCTGGGACTCGGCGGTGTATGGACAGCCCTCTATCCTCTGAAAGAACGATACGAGGGAATACAGCAACTGCTGCATCTGCCCAAGACGATGATTCCGCTCAACACCCTCATCATCGGATATCCGAAGAATCAGGCGGAAGCAAAGGATAAGTGTAAAGAGGAGAATATTTCCTATAATAAATGGATGGAGAAAAATTCATAATACTAGAAAAAAAGACAGAAAAAAGTTATAAAAAACTCCGTTTCTGAGTTTTCAAGACATCAGGAACGGAGTTCAAACACTAATCCTCGAACAGTTTATGAAATTCAACGGCATCCATAAATTGATAATTTGGATTATTTCCTACATTTCTTCTAAGCCTATTTAAATTGGAAGGAGTTGTAGCTTTCTTTGTCAGCAAAACATAGAAACTGTTATCAAAAGAATAGTTAGAAGTAACCATTGCCTTTGATTCACTAACCTTTTTTGCTATCTACTTTGAATCCAAATTCCTGGTATTGCTTAGTCGGAATTTTGCATCGGCCAAAAGTAATCTCTTATCATTCACATGCAATAGCATATCTGCAGAAGATTTCTTATCAGCATGATGTTTTTGAGAAATTCGTCTCTGAACATCATCAAGTTCTATTGCCTTATCTGTGTCAGAGAAAAGATTTTCTGAATTTGGGCATCCCTCCTGCTTCATCAAATGATGCAAGCCGACTAAATCTTTTGCTGTCCAACAATCAATCTTGATTCCCTGATAATTGCCAATCTTAAATTTCGCCATAGTTCTCTACGTATTTCAGAAGAGTATCAAAAGATTTATTGAATGATTCAAATACAGGTTCGATGTCACAACCCAAATTCTTATAGTAGAACGAATCTGTACCTTCACTTTGCTCTGCCAGATAAAAGCGAGTAGTATTCAACAAGCCCTCTTTTTCAGAGATATACCTGATAGCCGATACCATATCGGGATTGTGACTCGTGATGAGTATCTTGGTTCCAAATGTTTTGTTGATGCGAACAAGAAGATGCACCAACTCAACCACCCATTGTGGATGAAGATTTGTTTCAGGCTCATCAATCTCCAACAAAGTGTTTTCTGTCAGCCACCCGTTTTCTATCAGACGAAGCATATAAACCAGCGGTTTGAATCCCGATGCTATATCTTCAATTCTAATATCCTTACCATTGTTGCTGTGATAAACTAAATCAACAGCATCGAAATTTTCCTTTTCTACAATAGAACCATCTATCATTTTATTAATAGAATGAAGTAATTCCTGTTTGCCGGTAATCTCACTTCCTTTTTCATTTACGTGAACCACTTTATGTGCCAAGGAAGTCATCAGAACCCTATCTGATTGACGAAGAGAAATAGCTGCTGGTGTTCCTATATATATGGCATTATTTAAACTATATATCTTTCCAAGTCTATCAACAAGCAATTCCACTTCATCTTCCTTAAAGCTTATGCTGGCAGGGAAGCCATCCTTTTCCCGATATACAGAAGCGATTTTCTCTTTCAAGTAACTGATGGGACGATTTTTTTTGTTGTTTTCATATTTCTGAAGATATTCAGAAAACAACTGAATGGAATTTCGTTCTATATCCTCATGAACATGATTTTGTTCAGTAATCCCAAAAAGATTAAGCACTCGACGCATCTGCTGAGGATTCTGCTCTTTCTGAAGAAAGTTAACCAGCATGTCATCAAGTGAACCAATCGCTCTTTTATAATAAAAATCGAGCTTCTCCACACCACCATTACTCAATGTTACCATTGTCATTAATGATAAGGTATGGTCAAAAAATCGTTTTTTATCATCATCCAGATAATTTGAGATATCATCCAGCGCATTAGAATATTTCTCTAATGATTTGATAATCACATCTCTGAAATCAGAGAAAAAGAAGCTGTCTAACACTGACAATGTATTAACGATATAATACAACCAACGGGACATAGTGCTTTTTCCACAGCCATTGCTACCCACGATAACTGTGATACCCTCTATTTCGATATCAGCATGCCCTATAGCATGATAATTGTCTATATTAAAATTATACTTGCTCATTATTCAAACTATTTTAATGCAAAAATACGATGTTTTTATGTAACCTCCAAATTTTCATAGCACTTTTTACTGCCAAGGGTTCATAAAAACCAGATTCCTATCACGAATATAAGTATAAAAGACTTAAAATGAGAGAATTTATTTTGGAAATCTAGATTTTATACCTATTTTTGCACATCAAAAAATTCATAATAAAGAAAAAGTATGAATATCAAGGAGAATTATCAACAATATGTAAGCCGATACGCTTCTGAGGTGGCTGCCCTGAAGCGTAAGAATACGGGATTTATAACGGGCGAACTGCTGGCTTTTGGCGGCATTCTCGCCTTCCTGATCTGCTATTTCGCATTGGATGGGGATACGCAGAACTATCTGATGGGGGCGGCGTTGTGCCTGATTGCCTATCTGGGAATCAGACGACTTGACGACAAGAACAAGGAGAAGATAGAGCATCTTTCGGCATTGCTCAAGGTTTATCAGGATGAAATCAAGGCTTTGGAGGGCGATTTCTCGCCTTTCGAAACGGGCGATTCCTATCAGAATCCGCAGCATCCTTATTCCTTCGACCTCGATGTTTTCGGCAAGAGTTCGCTTTTCAACCGCATCTGCCGAACCATCACATCGGGCGGTTCAGAGGCGCTCGCCAGGAATCTTACCCGGGAAACACCTTTGGGCATGGAGGATATCAAAAGAAGAAGGGATTTGCAGAAGGAATTGGCGGGAGAAGGCGAAAACTGGCGAATGGAATTCCTGGCACTTGGCGAAAAGAACAGAAGCCAAACTGCGGATGGCAAAATGGTGAATGGCAAGACGAAGAAGATTGATTCTGCTGCGGTGGTGGATGCGATGCAGAAGGTTTCGAAGATGGAGGTGCCGGCATGGTTTGGGTCTCCGGTTTCGCTCGTTATCGGATGGCTGCTGATTATCGGAGTAATCGGTTCCGTGATTTTATCGATATGCGATATGGTTTCGGTGAATTTCGCCCTGTGGTGGTTGTTGGTTCAATACATGGTGGTGTTCTTCGTCTGCAAGCAGACACTTGACAAGATAGACAGCAATGGCGGCAAGCTTCGCCATCAGCTCATCGCCTATGCCCAGATACTCCAGCTTATCAACAGGCGCAATTTCCATAGCGAATCAGGCAAGGAGATGCAGAATTCCCTGGCAGATGCCCTGCCTTCCTTTGCCCAACTGGAAAAGATATTGAAGGGGTATGACAGAAGAGGCAACTTCCTAGGTCTTTTCTTCACCGATGCCTTCATGCTGAGCGATTTCTTCCTGGTTCGCAGTTTTCTGAAATGGAAGAATACCTATATGGTGAAGATGGAGGAATGGATGCACATCATCAGCGAGATGGATGCGATGGTTTCGATGGCGGATTTCAGATATAATCATCCGGAGGCGGAAGAGACGGAATTTGTTTCGGGAAAGCAGGAAATCGTGTTCGAGGGGAAGAATCTCTATCATCCTTTCCTAGGTGCCAAGGCGGTGAAGAACGATTTCACCATCAAGGACGACAACTATTATATCATCACCGGAGCCAACATGGCGGGAAAGAGTACCTTCCTGCGTTCGCTGGGCGTGAACTATATCCTGGCAATGGCGGGTATGCCGGTATTTGCGGATCTGTTGAAGATTTCACGTTTCAGATTGTTCTCAAGTATGAGAACCACGGACGATTTGACGCATGGCATCTCTTACTTTAATGCTGAGCTGATAAGACTGGAGGAGCTACTGAAGTTCTGCAGGGAAAGTGCTGAGGGAAAGTGCCGCAAGAAAAGTGGAGAAGACAATAAGGAGCCACTCCGAACGCTGATTATTCTGGATGAGATTCTGAAGGGAACGAATTCATTGGATAAGCTGAATGGTTCGAGAAAGTTCCTCGAAGCCATTGCCAAGCAGCCGGTGAGCGGCATCATCGCTACCCACGATCTGGAGCTCTCCAAGATGGAGAATGATGCATCAGGAAAATTCCACAATTATTGTTTCGAGATAGATTTGGGCACGGATGTTACCTATACTTATAAGATACAGAAGGGTGTGGCAAGAAACCAGAATGCCACCTTCTTACTGAATAAGATTCTGGAGAAATATTAGAATAAAAAGAGAAACTCCCGATAGTTTGATCAGTTTCAAATTATCGGGAGTTTTCCTTTTAAAGAATACATTATAGCTCCACGCTATCCAGGCGGAATTTGAGCAAGCCGGCTGGTACCTTTACCATTACCTCTTCACCTGCCTTCTTACCCAGAAGGGCCTTGGCGATAGGCGACTTGATGGAAATCTTGCCACTATGCAAATCAGCCTCGTGAGGATTTACTATGGTATAATTCATGCTGCACTTGTTGGCGAGATTGGTAATCTTAATCTTGCTCAACAAGCCAACGGTATCGCTCTTCAGGCGAGACTTGTCGATGACACGGGCATTCTCCAAGACCTTCTGCTTGAAGCTGATGCGGCTCAAAAGCTTGCCCTGCTCACGCTTGGCTGCATGATACTCGAAATTCTCACTGAGGTCGCCCTTATCGCGGGCCTCAGCTATCGCATCGCGAACGGCTGGCAACTCTACGTTAACCATGTGTTGAAGTTCGGCCACGAGCTCATCGTAACCTTCCTGAGACATATATTCCATTTTCTGATAATCTTAATGAATGATGTTTTTAATTTTCGGGGTGCAAAGTTACTAGTAATTCATGAAAACACCAAACATTTTTGATAAAAAGTAAATAAAAAAAGAGAAGATGTGCAGCCATGACAGACAACACATCTTCTCCTTGAATATATCATTATCCCCAAACTTCCTCGGAAATCTCTCTCACCAGATCTATCTTTGCCCACTGCTCAGCATCGGTCAGTTTATTACCAATCTCGCAAGAGGCGAAACCGCATTGAGGACTGAGACTTAGCCGATCGAGGGGGATATATCTGGCTGCTTCGTGGATGCGGTCGATAACCGTAGCCTTATCCTCCAGCACAGGAGATTTAGAGGTTACCAAACCCAGAACCACCTTCTTGCCATCAGCCACATACTTCAACGGCTCGAAACCACCCGAACGCTCATCGTCATACTCCAGATAGAAGGTATCTACATCTTCATGAGCGAAGAGATAAGGAGCTACGGCATCGTAGGCACCCTTGGTGGCATAGCAGGAATGATAATTGCCACGGCATACGTGGGTGTTGATGGTCAACCCCTCCGGTTTGCCCTCGATGGCAAGGTTGTTCACCTTCAGATATTGCAGGGCTTCCTGCTCAAGGGTGAAACCTGTGCCCACCTTAGCCTTCCAGTAATCGCTATCCACAATCATTCCCCAGGTGCAGTCATCCAGCTGGACGGTACGGCAACCGGCTGCATAAATCTCCTGGAAGAAGGTGCGGTAAGCCTGAGCAATATCCTCAATCAGCTGGGTAGTGTTAGGATAGAACTTGCGGGTATTCTCGGCATTCTTGCCACGGAACAGTTCGGCAAGAAACTGAGCCGGAGCAGGAACCGTCTGCTTTGCCTCGAAGATATATTCGCCATTGGCATCCAACTCCTCAAACTGCTTTACAAAGAGGAAATCCTTGATAAAAGGATGATCCTCGCCGGTAATCTTGCCGGTCAGTTGGATAGAACCCTTGGTTGTCTCCTCGCCATGAAACAGGTAGCCATGCTCCAGTTCGATATGCTCCACGCCATTGAATCCCCACATAAAGTCGAGATGCCAATAGCTGCGGCGGAACTCGCCATCGGTGATATAAGGCAGGCGATGCGCCTTCTGCTGACTGATGACCTCAGTAATCAGCCGGTCTTCTACGGCGCGAAGGTCGATGGCAGAAATCTTGCCATCAGCAAACTTAGCTCTTGCTTCCTTCAACTCTGCAGGGCGCAAATAGCTGCCCACTGCCTCAAAATGTATATTTCTTACGTTGCTCATATTTTTATCTCCTTATTATTATTTGATGTGAATGACTCTTTATCCTGTCATTACCGATGAATGACGCTTTGCATCCGGAATTGCGGGTGCAAAGGTAAGAAGAAGAATTTTATTTGCCAAATATTCTCCGTAATTCAGAAAAATATACTATCTTTGCAGCGAATTAAGCAAATCAGCAGAATATTATTCTGTAAGAATCAGTAAAAACAGGAATAAAGAAATAATGACAACAGAAGAAAAACTTGATGAAACAGACATCAGAATACTGAAGTTACTGCAGCAGAACTCCCGACTCACCGTAAAGGAACTTGCCGCAAGAGTACACCTCTCCCCTTCTCCCACCTTCGAGCGACAGAAGCGGCTAGAACGCGAGGGATACATCCAGCGATATGGAGCCATCGTAGACCATCACAAGTTGGGGCACAACGTAATCGTGCTCTGCAATATCCGGCTCAAGCAGCATACCCATGACCTGATTCAGCAATTCATGGATACCGTGCAAACCATCGACCAGATAACGGAATGCTACAACACCACCGGCGATTATGACTTCCAGATCAAGGTATACGCCCGGGATATGAAAGCCTATCAGGACTTCATGCTCAACACGCTGGGAAACATCGACTGCATCGGAAGTCTGCACAGCATCATCGTGATTGGTGAAATCAAGGATTCGCATTATATACCCGTAGCAAAATAAGGAGAAACGTGATGAAAGCAAAAAAGATATTTGTAATATGCCTGTTTATTTCCGGACTTTTCTGCCTCCCATCCAAGGCACAGCAGCCTGGAGAAAACGTCAGTTCTCAAACCATCAGAAAATTGGGCGAGAAGCATTTCTTCTCCATCTCCACTATTCCTGATGATATCTTCCGCCTGATGCAGGGCAAGACATACAAGAAGAACTGTACCGTGGCAAGAAGCGAACTGAGGTACATAAGATGCCTGCACGTAGACAAGGACGGCAGAAACATCGTAGGAGAAATGGTGGTGAACAAGGCGATAGCCACAGATGTGCTCGATATTCTGAAAAAGCTATACGAGGCAAAATATCCGATAGAGCGGATGAGACTCATTGACTACTGGGATGCCGACGACGAAAGGGCGATGAGAGCCAACAACTCCTCCAGCTTCAACTTCCGCTTCATCTCACATACCCATACGGTATCGAAGCACGGAAGGGGACTGGCCGTAGACATCAACACCCTCTACAATCCTTACCACAAACGACTGAAGAACGGCAAGGAAGTGGTGGAGCCTGCCACCGCCCGTCCCTATCTGGACCGCAGCAAGAACCATGCTTATATGATAAAAAAAGGCGACCTCTGCTACCGGCTCTTCAAGGCGAAGGGATTCAGATGGGGAGGTGACTGGAAACACAGTAAGGATTACCAGCACTTCGAAAAATAGAAATGCAGGAAAGAACAGCCAGCAAGGAAAGGACATAAAAAAAGACTATGCCTATGTTACATCATTTCTTTAGTAACTATGGCATAGTCTTTTATTATCCTAACGATTTTTTTATATGTAATACAAATTTAATTCACCTGCTACAGCCTTTTTATAATACATTGTAACTAGCTGTACCAGACAGAATTATATTCTCTACGTTCATCGTCCTCATTATAGAGGTTCTCATATTCAAGGTTCATAGCCTCGAATGATTCCAGTGTCTGTTTCATGATAACTCCTCCTCTATTTATTAAGTTCAACTTTTAATATGGCAAAATTACTAAAAAAACAGATTTCTTGTGTCAATATTTCAGAAAACTTTTGTATTTTTGCACCATCTCTGCACATCAGGGGCAAAAAGTGCAAAAAAGACAGCTCTGTTCAAGAGCCATGCAAGATAAAAAACAAGAAACAAGATGAAGATATTACATACTTTACGACTCGACAGAATGAAGTGGCGTCACTGGGTACTGCTGCTGTTGCTCATCCTCGTCACCCTTACCAAGATGATTCCTCTCTGGGGAGTTATCTACACCTACCGTGTTTATCCCGTTATCGGCAGCCTTCTTTCGCCCATCTCAGGCATCTTTCCCTTTGCCGTGGGCGATATTTTCATTGCTCTCAGCATCGCCTGGGTCGTCCTCTATCCTATCTACGAGATTGGATTACGGAAGAAACTCGCCCGTCGGTTTATCTTTCTTGCTGCCAAGAGCGGCGGCTATCCGAAGAAAAAGGCGGTTTTCGGAAGGGTAATTGAATATCTGCTGTGGGTATATGTATGGTTTTATGCTGCTTGGGGACTGAACTATTCGCAACCCGTTATCTATTATAGAGTAGGCATGCAGCCTGCTGAGGTTTCGGAAGAGAAGTTCCGGAAATTTGCCTACCAGTATGCCGACAGCCTCAACCTTTTGAGTGAAGAACGGAGAGGGAAGAGTGAAAAATTCAATTGTATTGTGGATGATAAACTGAAGAATCGGGTGCGGGATGCGGTTCTGAAGGAATATAACAAGATAGGCTATCGGGAGGGCATAAATCCGCCTTTCAACCAGCATCCGCATGCCAAGACGATGGTGTTTACGCCCATCAGTTCGATGTCGGGTGTAACCGGCAGCATGGGACCATTCTTCTGTGAATTTACGCTGAACGGCGATATCCGGGCGCATGATTATCCGGCTACCTATGCCCATGAATTTGCTCATTTTCTGGGCATTGCCAACGAAGGAGAGGCAAATTTCTACAGTTATCTCGTCTGTACGGCATCACAGGATAAGGCGGTGAAATTCAGCGGATATTACCATATTCTGCCCCATGTATTATATAATGTATTCGACATTCTCGGCGAAAAGGAGGGTGAGAAATACCTGAAACATATCCGGCCAGAGATAATCAGGCTGCTGAAAAGCGACCGCCAATACTGGCAGGGCAAAAGATGCAAGGCACTGGATGCCGCCCAGGATTTCTTCTTCGAACTCTATCTGAGAGGCAACCATGTAGAAGGCGGCAGAAAGAGCTATGCCGGCGTCATCGGTCTGATTCTGGCTTGGGAGAACAAGCAGGAAAAATCTCTTATGAAAAGATGATAGAAATAATTACATGAGAAAGAAAAGACGATTGGCGCGCGTTCTTGCACCAATCGTCGTTCGCATATATTTGAATATAGAAAGTAATCTTTTTTCCTTGATAAGAGGACTAATATATTATTACGCTAAACATTTCTGCCGTTTTTTACTTCTGCTGTGCAGGTCCATGCATTCTTCTCGGACCTGGTCTTCCATCCTTACCCATTCCCTTGCGCGGACCTTTCTGGGCAAAGCGCTTCATCATCTGTCGCTCCAGTTCGTAAACACGCTGAATCTGCTGCTGGCTCAGGAACTGTGAATACTTCTTGTAGTATTTCTGACGGATGTTGAGAATCTTCTCGCTCATCTCGAAACGCTGCTTGATTTCCTGTTCGGTCTGAGCATCCGTTTTCATTTCGCCCTTCTTGTGATGAGGGCGAGGACCTAAAGCCCATACCTCTTTCTGACAATCAGTATAGGTCTCGATAAACTTAGCGTTGGTCTTTTCATCAAGCCCCAAATTACGAGAGATGTACTGAGCCTGCTTTTCAGCCAACTGTTCACGACTGAGGCGCTGCTTCTGGTTAGGCGCCTGTGCACATACACTTGTAGTAACCGTCATCATGGCGATGACCATCATTAAAATACCCAAAATTCGTTTCATAACTCTATCATTTTAAATTATTATTGAATCCGTTTAATTGTTGAGGAACACATCCTCCTGATATACAGAGAGAAGATAAGCCTGATCGGCAGAAGACAGCTGAGCGAAAGCCTGATCTACCTCCTGTATTCCGTTATTCACCTGTGAAGGTTGAGAAGAAGAGGCTGAGAAATCGATGTTGAGTACCAGGAGTACTGCCACCGATGCTGCCACTGCCATTGCAGTCGCCCATATCACCTTCATCAGAGGTCGTTTCTTCGGCTGTATCCTGACAGGTTTCGGTTTGTCGTTCTTCACCTGCTCCAGGATATTGGCTTCCATCTCCTTGAAGAATCCTTCTGGCGTAGAATAAGGCATTCGCTTACCCACCTTACCGAAGTCAAACTTCCCGGTTTTGTTGAAATCAAAATTTGTATCCATATTCTTTTCCATTTTGAATAACCATTTAAAAACCCACAGAACTCTCACTTAATCGTTCGAATTCATGTACTTGATAATTTTCTCCTTGGCAACATGATAGCTTGCCTTGATACTGGCTGGCGTGGAATCAGCGACCTTCGCTATTTCGTCGAACCCGAGTTCATCGTAATATCTCATATTGAATGCCAGCTGCTGCTTAGGCGGAAGCGAGAGAATCGCTTTCTGCAGTTTTACTGCCACCTTATCATCGAAGTCGATATAATTATCTGCTGGGATGAGACTGACGCCCGTTGAATCTGATTCCAGAGAAACTTCTTTCTGTTTCCGTTTGCTGATGAGCCGCAGGGCCTCGTTGGTAGCGATGCGGTAAATCCAACTTCTCAGTGAGCAGTCGCCCCGATATTGATTGAACGAGCGATAGATTCTCACAAAAGTTTCCTGCGAAGCATCCTGTGCATCATCATGCGAAACCACCAATCGGCGTATGTGCCAGTAAACCGGTTCCTGATACTTCATCATCAGCATTCTGAATCCGTTCTCCGGACATTCCTTCAGCGTATCCACTATGCCTTTGTCCTTTACACTCATATTCGTTTATTTTCATGAACGTTACGATTATATGACCTTAAGAAAAGGGAAAAGTAAAAAGCGGGATGCATTTTTTTTCGATACCTGCTTAATTTTTCCTCCTTTTTTCTCTTTTAATATTATAGAGAAGAGAAAAAAGGGAGCTATTTCTCCGCTTTCTCAAAGAAAAAGTATATATTTGCAAACAGATTTAGAATATCGAATCGATATGAAGAAAGAAAAGAATTTTTCAGAAACTGATTTCCAGAAGAAGGCATTAGAAAGCTTATCGGACGATGAGATTCTGCAGGGCTTCAAGGATGCCGATGCCAGAATCGTGAGGGAGTATTACTACGGATACTGCCGGGTGGCTTATTGCATCTACGATAAGCGATACGACCTGCAACACAAGCCGGGCATGGACTTTTATTCGCTGGCTCACGAATACTATCTCTATCTCTACGAACACGACTTCAAGCCGCTGGAAGACAGGAAACCGAGCATGTCGCTCAAAACCTGGATGGTGAATGGCTTCCGGTTCCTGCTGCTGGATAAACTGAAGGAGGTGGTAAAGGAGCATCGCTTCGAAAGTTTCGAGGCACGGCAGGAAAGCCGCAAGATGCAGTTTGACGTAACCGACAACCAGTTTGAGCACGATCTTTACCAGACGATAGAAGACATCGGCAATTTCTATTATGGCAGAGACAGCAAGAACAGCATCATTCTGAAGATGCTCTATATAGAGGGATTCAGGGGCAAGGACGTAGCCGCCCAGTTGGGCATATCCCATTCAGCCGTCACCCAGCGTTGCCAGAAGATGATGCACGATGTGGTGATTCCTTATTTCAAGAGATACTTCGACGCATCGGAATACGGAAGCTATCTGTCGTTCGCAGAGGAAGACACATCTGTTTCAAGTGCTCCTAAGATGTCGATGCCGAGCATGATGGCTTCAAGAATATGCAACGAGGAAGCGGCTGAAGAAAGTAACACATTAAATAATAGTAATATGGAAGATAAGAAGAAGGGAAGAATCACTCCTCGCTGGATTGATTCTTTGAAGGAAAACGAGATTTTTGTGTTTGGCAGCAATCTGGCTGGCATGCATGGTGGTGGTGCTGCCCGCATTGCCCGCCTGCATTTCGGTGCCGTCATGGGCAAGGGTGTAGGTTTGCAGGGCCAGAGTTATGCCATCCCTACGATGCAGGGCGGCGTGGAAACCATCCGTCCATACGTGGAGGAATTCATTATCTTTGCCCATCAGCATCCCGAGCTACATTTCCTGGTAACCCCAATAGGTTGCGGCATCGCCGGTTTCGAAGCCGAAGACATCGCCCCATTGTTCGAGAAGACAAAGAAGATGAAGAACATCAGCTTGCCGGAGAGTTTCTGGAAAGTGATAGAGTAAAGAATTGGAAAAATATCAGCTTATGTTAGGAGCAATAATAGGAGATATTGCTGGCTCAAAATATGAGTTCAACAATACGTTTGATTATGATTTCGAAATGTTCGGCGAGGGATGCGACTTCACTGATGATACCATTTGTACGGTGGCGATAGCTGATGCGATATTGAACGGACGAAGCTATCAGGAAAGTCTGCTGGATTGGTGCCGCCGCTATCCTTCTCCAAAAGGAGCGTATGGCGGAAGATTCGCGGGGTGGATTCGTTCTCTTGATCCGCAGCCATACAATAGTTTGGGCAATGGTTCGGCAATGCGAGTATCACCGGTGGCTTGGCTATTCGATGACCTGTCGCAGGTTTTGGAAGAGGCAGAGAAGACGGCTCTTCCTACCCATAACCATCCCGAAGGAATCAAGGGAGCCAAAGCCGTGGCTCATGCCATCTGGCATTTCCGCAAGAGCAGATTCTCAGAAGAATCTAAGGAGTGTAAAGATAAGAATTCTAAAGAATCTGATGATAAGGCAATGAAAGCCTTCAAGGATATCGCCCGCAGCTATTACGAGGATTTCGATACCCGAGATTATCCGAAAGGCAAATTCGATGAAACCTGCATGGATGCTGTGCCATTATCTTTCTATCTCCTCTCGCAAGCCTCATCCTTCGAGAATGCCATCCGCCTAGCCATATCTCATGGCGGCGATAGCGATACCATCGGAGCCATCGTCGGCAGCATCGCCGAAGCCCGATTCGGTATTCCGCAAGATATGAAAGAGAAGGCAATCTCTTTTCTTCCGGATGATATGAGAGAAATATCGGTAAGAATTAAGTGTTGCCACTAGGCTCAGCAAAACTGCTGACTGCAGTCAGCAGACCTGCCGACTAAGCTCGGTAGACCTGCTGAGCCTAGTGGCAACTTCTGAGAAGGTATCTCCTGGAACCCGAGGAGTAATGTCTTTCAACTCACGAAGACGCTTGCATCAACCTATAGAGTTGACTCCTTTATCCCATCGAGCCGACTCCGTCATCCTGTAGAACCAACTCATTCTGCTAAATCAACCCTATCTACAACCTTCTCCAGGCAGTTAATCATTATGATACTGCTTATCAGAAATCGTGGTCACAATAGCACTCAGCTTCTGCATTTTCTCCCCATTTATTTCCTGCACATAAAATTTTTTTGTGAGAAAAGTCTCAAAGTATCATTATTTAGAGAAAATAACATTCTAAACATCTGATACATTGCGATATACAAAAATGAGACTTTCGAAATATTTTACAGAAAAGTATCATCGAAGTATCATAAAATTGCAAGAAGTATCATAAATTTCGGCTTTGAGGTAAATTAACAATACTGCGTTAAATTAATATTTAATCGTCTGCAAATCAATAACTTATATTAAGAAATGCTTATGAAAACTTAACTATAAAAAGTTGGTCAAGTCGCTGATTTTCAGTAACTTTGCAAATCACGACAAACGCAAAATTATATGAATACAGGACTTGACCAATATATGGATATCTTTAAAGATGCAGTTGAAGATTCGGCTGCAAAGTTAACAAAAAGTTTCGAGAAAATACTCATCGAGGTGATAATTTTGTTCATGGTAATACCAAGAAAGATAAATTTCACCCAAATGGGGAGGTATGGCTCGCATGTTGAGCAAACCTATCGCAACGCATTCGGCTTAAAAAAGTCGAAAAGCATTGACTGGCTCAAACTTAATGTCTCACTTGCCAAGCGCTTCTTTGGTAAACAGGGAAGATGGGCTATTGCCATTGATCCCAGTTACATCAGCAAAGCTGGCAAGAAGACTCCACATATCGGTCGTTTTTGGTCGGGATGTGCACAGTCTGTTAAACATGGTCTCGAAATCATGGGTATTGGCCTCATTGATATTGATGCCAAAGACTGCATGATGTTAAAAGCCCACCAGTCGCTAAGTAATAAAGAACTGAGTCTTAGAAACAAGACTATGGTAGATTTCTATATCGGCGTCATTAAGCGTTATCGCAAGGAACTTCTCAAACTCTCAACCCTCATAGTTGCAGATGCTTACTTCTCTACAAGTACATTTGTTAATGGGATAAAGAAAGAAGGGTTCTCTTTGATAAGCCGCTTTCGTGACAATGCTTGTCTCTTTTATGTCTATGCTGGTCCACGTACTGGAAAACGTGGTCGCCCAAAGACCAAGGATGGCAAGATTGATATGAAGAATCTTGACCTCACTCGAATGGAGAAGATGGAGATGGAAGATATAGAAGGAACAGCTTATACTTTGATAGCCTATTCCAAGGCACTCAGGTGTAAAGTTAGACTTGTCATCTGGCAGATGCCGAATGGCAAGAAGAAACTATTCTTCTCTACAGACACCTCACTTTCGGGTGAAGAGGTACTTCTTTATTATAGAACCAGGTTCCGGATTGAATTTTGCTTTCGTGACGCCAAAGGCTATACTGGTCTTATGGACTGCCAGGCTCGCGATAAGTGGAAACTCGATTTTGCTTTCAATGCTTCGTTCACATCACTAAATGTTGCCAAGGTAACTATGAAGGAGATGGGAATGGAATATTCTATGTCTTCATTCAAGTCACTGATGACCAACATTTATCTGGTGAAACGAATTTTTAAAGCAAGCGGGTACACCCCGAACCGAACTTTAATTAGCAAGATTTTCAAAAATCTCTCGTGCTTACAGCGTATAGCTGCTTAGCACATTATTGAATTATTAACGAACTATTGAAATTAAAAGGCTAAAATGAAATATCTACTATTCCAGTTTTATAAAATTAATAGCGTCTACTTTTTCAGAATGTAAAGAATGTCAATACAAACTAGGAATAAGAGAAAAGATTGACAACCAGGATTAGGAATAAAAGCACATAAAGTGGTCTGTAAGAGACCATCAAGTGGGCACTCAGGGACCAAGTGTCGGGCATCGAGAGAACAAGTAACGGGCACTCATTGCCCATATAGTAGGCATCGAGTGCCCAAAGTGTCGGACAATTTTGGGCACTTCTCGCAAGTCGGCGGCTTCGATATTATGCATGATGCTTTATGACGATTTTGTGATGGTTTGATGATACTTCTATGGCAATTTCATGATACTTCTATCATATTCATGATACTTCGATGATACTTTTTGTAAAGTAATCCGAAAAGTATCATTCTTGTATATTATTATATATCAGTTATTTATACCATTACTTAGTCCAAAAGATGATACTTTGAGACTTTTTTATAAAAAAACTTTTCCCGTGTGCGTATAAACTCGACACTAAATCTAAAAAGAATCTGATACAATACCTTATAGATACCCCAAAAATTACGTCCCGACGTAGACTTTACTACATGGCGACGTAATCTTTCCTACGTCCCGACGCAGAGATTCCTACATCGCCATGTAATTTCAAGGACAACGGGAAATGAAAGATGTATTGAAACAATTTGCTGGTAAATGCGAAATAAAGCCCAAATAATTTGGTGTTATCGAAGAAAAGCTATAACTTTGCCACCAATAGAATTTATCAAACAATATAATTTATGACGAATCATGATTTTTGGATGTCCATCAGCGACATAATCAATGAAGGATTTACATCTGAAGGTCTAGCAAAATTAAATGATTATGCAGAACAATTCAGTACTGGAAAGATCTTATATAAACGATTTTCACCGTCAGAGCAGCTTGGCCGCGTTAAAGGGGGAACAATACATGTTATTGCATCCTTACTCGCGGGAGCAGAAGTTGACACAGATCAACTCTTTGCGCCAGAACAACAGAATCAAAAAGTAAGCTGAAAAGCAGTATGAAAAACACGCAACATACTGCTTTTCTCTATCCTTAGTTTATTTTAATATTTATCTTTTCGTAAATGTAAGTTCTGTATCACCCTCATCCATTAAGCATACAGTACAAATCATCGTATTACCTTTGATAGAAACAATCTTAAAGCGCTTGCAAGTTTGCCAATCTGTTTCATCCCCTGAAGAATAGGAATCCTTAATAATCAAAATGTTGGCATTCAATTCATATTTAGTAATTCCTGAATAAGATTTCCAAGTCCCTGCATCATAATCATACCAAATGCAACCACCATTAGCATTGAGAGAAAATCTAAATTTATCATCACTTTCAGGACTTTTATCTACAGTGATATGGCTATCATCCTCATCATCAGCCCAATACCACCCCTTAATATGCGTAAGTTCCCATTCACTTTTTTCTAAAAAATCTAGTATAAATCTGTCTTTTTACTACCTTTGTACTTCCCTGAAAAAGGTTGTCACTTAGGAACAAACAGAAGTGACAATGAAACGTAAGACAAGAATTGAACGTGTGTATAATGAGGACACAGGTTGGTTTGAGACCCGTGAGGTAGAGTTGAATAGCTACTCTTTTACAGATGATGATCGTATCATGATAGTTCGAGAGTATATGGAGAGTGGACTCCCAGCAGAAGAAATCATCAAGAAATACTATATAAGCAGTCGTACAGTGCTATTTTCTTGGATGGATAAGTTCTTAAATGAAAAAGATTTGTTATCTTTGCCGCCAGAAGACCAAAACCGTGACGATATGGCAAAGACAACAAATGAACAGTTGAAAGAGAAAGATGCAGAGATTAAGCGTCTCCGCAAGGCTTTGGAGTTAGAGAAGCTTCGCTCTAAGGCATTCTCCACCATGATTGATCTCGCAGAAGAAACCTTCAATATTCCTGTGAGAAAAAAATCTGGTACCAAACAGTAAGCTTGCTCCGCACAGAGTGCCAGAGCCAAGGTTTAGGCACTCTATGCGGGCTGTTTGGTT
Organism: Segatella copri; assembly: GCF_026015465.1. Taxonomy (GTDB): domain Bacteria; phylum Bacteroidota; class Bacteroidia; order Bacteroidales; family Bacteroidaceae; genus Prevotella; species Prevotella copri_E. The sequence continues at coordinate 299,608 of NZ_JAPDUQ010000003.1, read as the reverse complement.
TCACCCGGCAAGCATATAATAAGCGCAATGTCTCTGACGGCTTTGCTGAAGAGGCCATTGAGTCTATCATCATTGAAAAGGCACGTGAGTATCGTAAGTCGAATCCTGGCTTAGGAGCTGCAAAGTTGCATGCCATATTGAAACAGATGTTTGAGGATACTGGCTGCTTCCCTGGTCGTGACACATTTATTGAGATGCTGCGTAAGCATGGACTCATGGTGCGTATAAAGCGCCGTAGGCGCTATAAGACAACAGATTCCGACCATAATTATCGCAAATACCCAAACCTGATTAAGGGAGTAGTTCCTACTCATCCGAACCAGATTTGGGCAAGTGACATCACCTATGTTGAAACCAATGAAGGTGTGTGCTATCTCTCGCTTATAACAGACCTGTATTCCCATAAAATTGTAGGATGGGCTGTTGGTCCAACATTAGAAACAGTATATCCATTAGAAGCGCTTAAAATGGCATATAAAAGCATTGATGAAGAAACTGCAAAAGGACTCATTCATCACTCAGACAGAGGAAGCCAGTATTGCAGTCAGAATTATGTATCTATCCTAAAAAGTCATGGCTCACAAATAAGTATGACTCAAACAGGAGATCCTTTGGAGAATGCTATAGCAGAACGTGCAAACGGCATTTTAAAAACAGAATGGCTTTATAGAATGACAATTCCTACTCGTAAAGTATGTAAGAAGGAACTGACCAGGATTATTGCGTTTTATAACGACGAAAGACCGCATATGAGTATCGGTAATCAAACACCATCAGTTGCACATACTCAAGTGGGGCCACAGCAGAAAATGTGGAAAAATCCTTGGGAAAATTCTTCTAATTAGTTGAAAATGTGTATCTTTGCATTTGAAAGAATATCATCACCGTAACCTTTCTAGGGATAGCTCCTTAAAAAGAGTAACCTAGTTAGGTATAATGGGTATTCGCTGACAACCCATATAGTGATAAAATTAAAAATGCGTAACCCATTTAGTGATACAAAAAATAGATAGTAACAAATTTAGTTTAACCATCCTAAAGGTGACAACTTTTTCACGTATAAGACACTTATCATCGAAAAATTGTACGATTTAACATTCGTTATCATCGAAAAAGTGTATATTTTTCTTGTTTTTATCATCGAAAAAGTGTATCTTTGCAACAGAAATATTTAAATTCCAGTTAGTTATGAAAAGAAAGATATACAAGCAACTCCTGAAATGGAAAGAAAACAAGGACAGAAAGCCCTTGATGTTACTAGGTGCCAGACAAGTGGGTAAGACTTGGATCATGCAGCACTTTGGAAAAAAGGAATACAAAAACGTAGCATATATCAACTGTGACGATGAACCAAGAATGAAACAGCTCTTTGAGCTTGATTACAACATAGACAGAATCCTCATAACCATCCAAGCCATTACTGGCGTAAGGATTACACCTGCTGCTACTCTCATCATCATGGATGAAATACAGGAGGTTCCGAGAGGACTCCATAGTTTGAAGTACTTTTGCGAAAAAGCTCCCGAATACCATATTATGGTAGCAGGTTCCCTCCTTGGGGTTACCCTGGGTAAAGGAGAGTCGTTTCCTGTAGGGAAAGTAGATATGCTTACCATGTACCCCATGGATTACGAGGAATATCTTGATGCAACCGGCAATGAAAATTGGATAGAATTACTCCATTCAAAAGACTGGGGACTTATCGACATCATGAAACCCAAGATGACGGAACTGCTCCGGCAATATTACTTTGTGGGCGGCATGCCAGGAGTGGTAAGCAAATTCATCGAAAATACAGACTTGCAGCAGGTTCGCACCCTGCAGCGTGATATTCTGGAAGCCTATCGCAGGGATATTTCCAAACATACTTCAGCTGCGGAATCTACAAGAATCCGGGAGGTGCTGGATTCTCTCCCTTCTCAACTGGCACGTGAAAACAAGAAGTTCATCTATGGAGCTGTGCGCAAAGGTAGCAGAGCCAAGGATTTTGAACTGGCCATACAATGGTTGGTAGATGCCGGCATTGTATATAAGGTGAGCCGCATCAAGGAACCTAAAATGCCGCTTAAATTTTATGAAGATAGGGATGCCTTTAAACTGTTCTTATTAGATTGTGGTCTCCTGGCATGCATGACAGATGCCTCAGCAGACCAAATGCTGATAGGCGACAATGTATTCACTGAGTTCAAAGGTGCATTTACAGAACAGTATGTGCTACAGCAACTGTTGGCCTTGGGATTAAAGCCCTATTACTGGAGCAATACCAAGACTCCTTCGGAGATTGATTTCATCATTCAAGATAGCCAAAGGGTTATACCAGTAGAAGTGAAGGCAGAGGAAAACGTACGTGCGCGTTCCCTGGCACAATTCATCAAAGACAACCCAGGGTTGAAAGGGTTACGTATCTCCATGAAAGGATATGTAGACCAAGAATGGATGGAAAACATCCCTATCATAGCCATTGGCACATATTTTGAGAAATGATATGTAAAGGATTGCAAAACATACTCAAGGAGAATAGCGGCAAGGCAGATAGTATATACGAGGAAATATCATACAAGTTATTATATATAAGGAGATAATGAGATGAAAGAAGTATTGATAGTAAGCATTGGCAGTTTCTTCGGAGGCGGCATGAGATATTGGATTTCAAAGTTGGTGCAATCCTGCACGGTGATTGCCTTTCCTTTCGGAACGATGGCGGTGAATGTGGCGGGATGCCTCATCATCGGGTTTCTCTCGGGATTGAACTGGCGGGAAGGGGGATGGATGTCGCCATCTGCCAAACTGCTGCTCACCATGGGATTCTGCGGAGGATTCACTACCTTCTCTACCTTTATGAACGAGGGGGTAGGACTGATGAAAGAAGAGAATTACCTCTATATGATGCTCTATCTCTTCGGAAGTCTGGCGCTGGGACTTATCGCCGTTCTCGCCGGACATTATCTGGCGAAAATGATTGCATGAGAAGAAGTAGGAGAATAGAAGAAAAAAAGCTCAGATTGCCGAAGAATATACTGAAGATAGTATTCCATCAAATGAAGAAATGATGAAAATACTATCTTTTTTATTATTTTATATTTCCAAAATGCCTTAATTACGAAATTTATTCGTAAATTTGCAGAAATAATCTGCATTCGACAATTTGAAAGCAAGCTTTCATCATGCTCGTTTGCTTAATTTTTGCACCAATGAATACATTAGATACAAACAATATAAAATGGAGCGAGAACGTAATTATCGCTGACGCCGACTATATCGACCGAGTGGCTTTCGACCTGATAGTCAACTTCGAACGAATGATTAACCGTCGCATCCAACCAGCCGATATGGCACAATGGGCAGTCTGCATTGCCCTTGACGGAGGTCTGAGAGAGGGCGAGCACGAGACACAGGTTGTGCTTATCCACGACAAGCAGTCGATGGCGATGAAGAACTTCCGCCCTGCCAACTATGAGAAAGATCTGAACGCTCAGGCTTTCAAGGATGATAAGCTCGGAGAATTCATCATCTCTTCTTATCCTACAGAGGAGAAGATGGTAGGCAAGGATGACTTCCTCGTAGATGTGGCACGCACCGTATGCAACGCCAAAGAGGTGAAGCGAGTGATGGTAATCCCAAATTCTGAGGATGGAGATGCTTACGACCGACTCCGCGAGATACTCCGCAAGGTAGATGACGATGACAAGCGCATCACACTCTTTGCCATGCAGCCCATGCCAGGCGGCAACTTCAGACAGGAGATTCTCGGTTATTCGCTCATGAATGCCCTGGGAATTTCGGCAAATGAGATAAAGTAAACATTAAACACTTAACATTAAAATAAAAAATGAGTAGAGTACTTATGATTGGCGCAGGTGGCGTGGCTACCGTGGCTGCCTTCAAGATCGTCCAGAACCAGGACGTTTTCACCGAGTTTATGATTGCTAGCCGTCGCAAGGAAAAATGCGATAAGCTGGTTAAGGATATCCATGCCAAGGGCTACAAGATGGATATTCAGACAGCTGAGGTGGATGCCGACGACGTTGAGCAGTTGAAGGCTCTCTTCAATAGCTACAAGCCTGAGCTTGTCATCAACCTAGCTTTGCCTTACCAGGATCTCACTATCATGGATGCCTGTCTGGCTTGCGGTTGCAACTACATGGATACCGCTAACTATGAGCCTAAGGACGAGGCTCACTTCGAGTACTCATGGCAGTGGGCATACAAGGATAAGTTCGAACAGGCTGGTCTCTGCGCTATCCTCGGCTGCGGTTTCGACCCAGGTGTATCAGGCATCTTCACCGCTTATGCAGCCAAGCATCACTTCGATGAGATTGAGGTGCTCGACATCGTGGATTGCAACGCCGGTAACCATCACAAGGCTTTCGCAACCAATTTCAACCCAGAAATCAATATCCGCGAGATTACCCAGAAGGGACTCTGGTATAAGGATGGCGAATGGATTGAAACCGACCCTCTCTCTATCCACAAGCCTCTCACCTACCCTAACATCGGTCCTCGCGAGAGCTATCTGATGCACCACGAGGAGTTGGAGAGTCTGGTGAAGAACTACCCTACCATCAAGGAGGCACGTTTCTGGATGACCTTCGGCCAGCAGTATCTCACCTACCTCGACTGCATCCAGAACCTCGGCATGAGCCGCATCGACGAAATCGAATACGAGGCTCCATTGGCAGACGGTTCTGGCAAGACAGCCAAGGTGAAGATTGTTCCTCTGCAGTTCCTCAAGGCCGTATTGCCTAACCCACAGGATCTCGGCGAGAACTATGATGGCGAAACATCTATCGGTTGCCGCATCCGCGGTAAGAAGGATGGCAAGGAGCGCACCTATTACGTTTATAACAACTGCAAGCACCAGGAGGCTTACAACGAAACCGGTATGCAGGGCGTAAGCTACACCACCGGTGTGCCAGCCATGATTGGTGCCATGATGTTCCTCAAGGGCATCTGGAAGAAACCAGGCGTATGGAACGTAGAGGAGTTCGACCCAGATCCATTCATGGAGCAGTTGAACAAGCAGGGATTGCCATGGCACGAGGTGTTTGATGGCGATTTGGAAATTGACTAAACTTTAAACTAAATAAGATATGGCAAAAGAAATGCAAGAGGGAAAATTGAATCCCAATGAAGGCAAGCTGAAAGCTCTTCAGGCAGCCATGGCTAAGATAGAAAAGGACTTCGGTAAGGGCTCTATCATGAAACTCGGCGATGAGCACGTTGAGAACATCGAAGTTATCCCTACAGGCAGTATCGCTCTCGACAATGCACTGGGCGTAGGCGGTTATCCTAAGGGACGTATCATCGAAATTTACGGTCCGGAATCTTCCGGTAAGACAACATTGGCTATCCATGCCATCGCAGAGGCTCAGAAGGCTGGCGGTATCGCTGCTTTCATTGATGCAGAGCACGCTTTCGACCGTTTCTATGCGGCTAAATTGGGCGTTGATGTTGATAACTTGTGGATTTCACAACCAGATAATGGTGAGCAGGCGTTGCAGATTGCAGACCAGCTGATCAGTTCTGCTGCTGTAGACATCGTAGTTGTTGACTCTGTAGCCGCCTTGACTCCTAAGAAGGAAATCGAAGGCGATATGGGTGACAATGTGGTAGGTCTTCAGGCTCGATTGATGAGTCAGGCTCTCCGCAAGCTCACTTCTACCATCAGCAAGACCAACACTACCTGCATCTTCATCAACCAGTTGCGCGAGAAGATTGGTGTAATGTTCGGTAACCCAGAGACAACCACCGGTGGTAATGCTCTGAAGTTCTATGCATCAGTGCGTTTGGATATCCGCAAGGCAACAGCCATCAAGGACGGCGATGAGGTAGTAGGTAATCTGGTTCGCGTAAAGGTAGTAAAGAACAAGGTGGCTCCTCCTTTCCGCAAGGCAGAGTTCGACATCATGTTTGGCGAAGGCATCAGCCGTGCCGGCGAGGTATTCGGTCTGGCTGTAGCCAACGATATCATCGAAAAGAGCGGCAGCTGGTATAGCTATGGCGGTTCTAAACTCGGACAGGGTGCCGATGCCTGCAAGGCATTGCTCAAGGATAACCCTGAACTTCTCGATGAACTGGAAGCTAAGGTTCGCGAAGCACTTGCTGCTAAGGAACAGAAATAAAGCCAGATAAGGTTTCACACCTTATTATATATAGGAGCTTTATCTGAAAAGAAAGATTTCTCAATCATATTACAGGAATCAAGATAGGGAGAATGCGACATTTTATCGCCTCCCATATCCTGATTCCTTTTATTTTGTCAGCATTATCTGACACCTTGTCAGCCACTTTAAATTTTACAATCCCTTGGCACATGCTTTGTTATGACGGAAAGCGTGAACGCTGAATAGAGAGGTTCCCGACAGATGCATATCTTCGGCAGACTTCCATTAGCCAGCAGTTCATGAGATAAATAACATATTAATAACGATAAAAATAAAAAAAGATATAATTATGGGAAAAGTAATTGGAATTGACTTGGGTACCACAAACAGTTGTGTTGCCGTTTTCGAAGGTAGCGAACCAGTTGTAATCGCTAACAGTGAAGGTAAGCGTACTACTCCATCAGTAGTAGGTTTCGTTAAGGATGGTGACCGCAAGGTAGGTGATCCTGCTAAGCGTCAGGCCATCACAAACCCTAAGAACACAGTATATTCTATCAAGCGTTTCATGGGTGAGACATACGCTCAGAGCCAGAAAGAGGCTGAGGCAATGCCTTACACAGTAGTAAACGAGGGTGGTTATCCACGTGTTGAAATCGAGGGTCGCAAGTATACTCCACAGGAGATTTCTGCAATGGTTCTCCAGAAGATGAAGAAGACTGCAGAGGATTATCTCGGACAGGAGGTTACAGATGCTGTAATCACAGTTCCTGCTTACTTCTCTGACTCACAGCGTCAGGCTACAAAGGAGGCTGGTCAGATTGCAGGTTTGAACGTTCAGCGTATCGTAAATGAGCCTACAGCCGCAGCTTTGGCTTACGGTGTTGACAAGGCTAACAAGGATATGAAGATTGCCGTATTTGACTTGGGTGGTGGTACATTCGATATCTCTATCCTGGAGTTCGGTGGCGGCGTATTCGAGGTACTTTCTACCAATGGTGATACTCACCTGGGTGGTGATGACTTCGACCAGGTAATCATCAACTGGTTGGCTGATGGCTTCAAGGCTGAAGAAGGCGTAGATCTCCGCAAGGACCCTATGGCTATGCAGCGTTTGAAGGAGGCAGCTGAGAAGGCTAAGATTGAGTTGTCAAGCTCTACATCTACCGAAATCAACTTGCCATACATCACAGCCGTTGACGGTATGCCAAAGCACTTGGTTAAGACTTTGACCCGTGCACAGTTCGAGCAGTTGGCTCACAACCTGATTCAGGCTTGCTTGGTACCTTGCCAGAATGCCGTTCGTGACGCTAAGCTCTCTACATCAGATATCGACGAGGTTATCCTGGTTGGTGGTTCAAGCCGTATTCCAGCCGTTCAGACACTCGTTAAGAACTACTTCGGCAAGGAGCCTTCTAAGGGTGTTAACCCAGATGAGGTTGTTGCAGTAGGTGCAGCTATTCAGGGTGCCATCCTGAACAAGGAAGAGGGTGTTGGTGACATCGTATTGCTCGACGTTACTCCATTGACTCTCGGTATCGAGACTATGGGTGGTGTGATGACTAAACTCATCGATGCCAATACAACTATCCCTTGCAAGAAGAGCGAGGTATTCTCTACAGCAGCTGATAACCAGACAGAGGTTACCATCCACGTATTGCAGGGTGAGCGCCCAATGGCAGCTCAGAACAAGAGCATCGGCCAGTTCAACCTGACAGGTATCGCTCCAGCTCGCCGTGGTGTTCCTCAGATTGAGGTTACCTTCGATATCGATGCCAACGGTATCTTGAACGTATCAGCTAAGGATAAGGCTACCGGTAAGGAGCAGAGCATCCGCATCGAGGCTTCATCTGGCTTGAGCGAGGACGAGATCAACCGCATGAAGGCTGAGGCAGAGCAGAACGCTGCTGCTGATAAGGCTGAGCGCGAGAAGATTGACAAGATGAACCAGGCTGACAGCATGATCTTCACCACCGAGAACTTCCTGAAGGATAACGGTGATAAGATTCCTGCAGACAAGAAGCCAGGTATCGAGCAGGCATTGCAGCAGTTGAAGGATGCTCACAAGGCTGGTGATGCTGCAGCTATCGATTCAGCTATCAACAACTTGAACACCGTCATGCAGGCTGCTTCTCAGCAGATGTATCAGGGCGGCCAGCAGGCAGGTGCTCAGGGCGGTCAGCAGGCACAGGGCGGCAATGATGGCGCTCAGGATGTACAAGACGCTGACTTCGAGGAGGTTAAGTAATACAGACTAATATTATAATAAAGGTGTACAATGCTCAGAAATGAGTTTTGTACGCCTTTTTTGTTTCATTATGTTTTTTTATATCCCAATAGTTTGCTAATTCGCTGAAAATTATATATATTTGCAAATTAAGGGAGAAAAAACATCCCCAAAAGAGATAGACAGTTTAGGGTAAATATAAAAGAAAGGAGAACGAGATATGGCAAAGAAGAGACCACAGGTAGCGCTGGTTTATGATTTCGACGGCACACTGTCGCCGGGCAATATGCAGGAGTTTGGATTCATACAGGCTACAGGCAAGACAAAAGACGAGTTCTGGGAGAAAAACAGAAAGTTTGCAGAGGGTAAGGATGCCAACGGCATTTTGACCTATATGTATCTGATGCTCGACGAAGCCAAGAAGAACAATATCTCGCTCACCCGGGAATCTTTTCAGAAATTCGGCAAGGATGTAGAACTGTTCCGCGGCGTAAAACAATGGTTTTCGCTCGTGAATGAATATGGCAACAGTATCGGACTGGACGTAAAGCACTACATCAACTCCTCGGGACTGAAGGAGATGATAGAGGGCACACCTATCGCCCACGAATTTGAGAACATCTACGCCTGCTCCTTTCTCTACAACAAGGAGGGAATCGCCTATTGGCCAGCCGTAGCCGTAGACTATACTACCAAAACGCAATTTCTCTTCAAAATCAACAAGGGTATCAAACAGGTGAGCGACAACAGAAGAGTGAACCAGTATATCCCCGACGAGAAGCGCCCTATCCCTTTCCCCCGAATGATATACTTCGGAGATGGAGAAACCGATGTGCCTTGCATGAAGATGGTAAAGGAACATGGCGGCCACTCGATTGCGGTATATGATAACGAGGATAAACAGAAAACAGCCTGCCAGCTTGTCAAGGAGGGACGGGTAAACTTCATGTGCTCTGCCAACTACAGCAAAGGAAGCGTGATGAATATCATCGTAAAGAGGATATTGGATAAAATCAAAGCCGACTTTGAATTCGACCGCCTGATAGAACTGAACCAGAAGAAGGCATGGAAGTGATTTAAAGGTAAAAGGGTAAAAAGGTAAAAGCCCAAAAAGGACAAGAAAGTAAAGGGAGAAAGGGATTCTTTTGTGAATTCCTTGAAACTTTTCTTGGTTTTGTCGAGGATTATGCTTAATTTTGCACACAAAAATAATAATATCAAATCATATTAATGGGAAGAAACAAATACTCAGCAGGAGAAATCAAGGAAATCGGCAAGTTGCTGCGACTCAAAAACGCAGGCAACCGTTTACAACAGAAAATGATACGCCACGACCTTCGCGTGGATTATGAATTCAATATCTCTGACTTCAATGAGCCTGGCAAGGCTTTCGGAGAAGAGGAGTTGCAGGCAGCCATCAAGCGTGGCGCCATTCAGATTCTCGACGATGCCACCATCGAAGCAATGAAGGCAAAACGTGCCCGAGATAAGGCTCGCGACGAGGCAGAAAGACAGAAGGAAGCCGTAGCCAGCGGTGAACAGACCGACTGGCAGGAGGCTATGAAGGAGTGGAATGAGTATTACGAAAAGTAAAAAGGTAAAAAGAACATACTGATTACGACATATACTGATTATAAATTATTATGGCAAAAGTATTGATAAAGACATCAGAGGGCGACATCAAGGTGCGCCTCTACGACGAGACACCCCAGCATCGTGACAACTTCTTGAAGTTGGCAAAGGAGGGATATTTCGATGGCACTCTCTTCCATCGTGTCATCAAGGATTTTATGATTCAAGGCGGCGATCCAGACAGCAAAGGCGCTCCTAAAGGCAAGATGCTGGGCACAGGTGGTCCTGACTATACCATCCCTGCCGAGTTCGTTTATCCACAACTTTTCCACAAGCGTGGTGCCTTGAGCGCAGCCCGTTTGGGAGATGAGGTAAACCCAGAACGCGAGAGCAGCGGTAGCCAGTTCTATATTGTATGGGGAAAGACCTACAAGCAGAATGAACTGAAGCAGATGGAAAAGCAGATGGGCATGCAGATGGAACAGAACATCTTCAACCAGCTTGCCAAGGAGCATCATGAAGAAATCATGAACTTCCGCCGCAACCGCGACCGTGAGGGGCTGATGAAACTCCAGGACGAACTGGTGAATGAAACCAAGAAGTGCTGCAAGGAGCAGGGCTATCCTAAGTTTACCGAGGAGCAGCAGAAGGCTTATACAGAAATAGGCGGAACACCTTTCCTCGATAACCAATACACCGTTTTCGGTGAAGTGGAGGAAGGACTTGACATCGTAGAGAAGATTCAGAACTGCGAAACATTGCGTGGCGATCGCCCAAAAGAGGATGTTTCTATGCAGATTTCAGTCATCGAAGAATAAGAAATCTCCATAACGCTCCGCCGGACGGTAAATCCGGCGGAACGCCTAATAAAAACCTAAACAAATATTATATAAGTAATAACAACTATTCATTCGTATTACACAAAAAGACAAATCAATATGGAAAAATGAAAAGCAAAATGGTAAAGAGTATCATGATGCTCTTAGCATTGGCTAGTTCTAACTACAGCTATGCTTCGTCATTTTTTATTCCGCCTTTGTCTTTCTATCCGCGATATACATACCTGCCAGAATGCAGCAGGCACCTGCCAGGAAGTAAGGAGTTATCTTTTCGTCCAATACCAGAGAGGCGAAAATCATAGTGGTGATAGGGTTGAAATAAACCCAGTTGGTAGCTTTCACGGCACCCAACTTAGAGATACACCAGTTCCAGGTAAGGAAACATATCATGGATGCCAAACACCCCAGGAACAGGAGATTACCCACCACCTGAGGCTTCATAAACACATCCCATGACGGCCAACCAGGGATGATAAGATAATAAGGCAAGATGGTAAGCACACCATAGAAGAATACCTTGCGGGTAATAAAAGCTGCGCCATAATCGCCCGATACCGATTTCATCAGGAGCGAATAGACAGCCCAGCACATACATGCCGTAAACGCCAAGGCATCGCCTACAGGCGACAGATGCAGCACGAATCTGCCATTCAGCACCACGATAATCATACCTACAAAAGCAAGCAGAGAGCCCAACAGCTGTATCATGTTGATACGCGAAGAATGGCGATAAGCCAGACGAACCAGCAAGGTAGCAAAGAGCGGACAGGAGCATACGATGAGCGAAGTATTGGTTGTGGTGGTATAATTCATCGCCTCGTTCTCGCTCAGGAAATAGAGCGAACCGCCCGTTATTCCCAGCATAGCCAGCTTAAACTCATCCTTCCAGCTGTCAGCAAACATCTTCTTATGATTCACCATCAGCATCAGGATGTATGCAATACTGAAACGGAGCGTAAAGATCTGTGCTGGCGAAAGTCCGTTCAGCATCAGCACCTTGGTAGAAACAAAGGTAGTTCCCCAGATGGCTACGGTGATAAAAGCCACAAGATGATATAATAAATTACTATTATTCTGTTTCATTCTATCTGCTATTTTAAATTTTGCTGCAAAATTATAACTTTTATTCGAAATGAGCAAATTGTAAGCAAGAAAAGCAGAAAAAGACAATAAAAAGAGCGAAATTGGAACAAAAGAAAAAGTCTTAGGAGTAAGTGCAGATACGACTTCTCCTAAGACCTTATTATTTATATAGTAAAAAAATCAAGCCTCATTTTTTCTGGAATACTCTCACGTAATCCACTTCCATCTGAACTGGGAGGGCGCTTTCGTCAACACCCTTCATGCCGCCCCAATCACCGCCCCAAGCCAGGTTGAGGATAACATAGAATGGTTTATTGAAAGGCCATGAACCCACATCATTTTTACCGTCATTGTTGAAATTGAGCAGTTCCTTACCATCCACATAGGTCTTGATATAATCAGGAGTCCACTCCAGGCGATAAACGTGGAAACCGTCTTCAGCACCCGCAGTCAGACGTTCCTTGGTAATCTGGGTTCCCATCACGTGATTAAACTTCTCTGTATGGAGCGAAGAAGAAGTATAGTTAGGATTAACGCCTACCTCTTCCATAATATCAATCTCGCCACATTTAGGCCAAGGATTTGCTCCGAAATCATTGTTGCAAGGCATCATCCAGAAAGCAGGCCATGTGCCTTTACCTTTAGGCAATTTGATGCGAGCTTCGAAGATACCGTAAAGCCAGCCCTGGGTTTCGTGAGCATATACGCGACCCGAATAAATCTTGCCGTTGCTGCCCTTGAAACAGTTGATATAAAGCCGGTTATCAGCAATCTCGGTTACGCGTTTACCATCAGCAGAGCCGTTCGCATAGTTCTGAAGTTCATTGTTCACCCAGCCCGACTTCTGCACCTCATGACGCCAATCGGTACTATTCAACTCAGAGCCTTCATTAAACTCATCATTCCAGACCAGTTTGTACCCCTCAGGAATCACCATTTCGCCCCCTTCAATAGGAGTGACCTGTTTTCCAGCCTGATGCACTGGCACCGATACCTTCTTATCCTCTAATGAAATCTCGACACTTCCGTCAAGAGCTACAGACGATTTATTCTCTTCCACATCTACAGTTACCATACCCATAGCTTTGTTATTACCGCTGGTACTCACTTTAAACCAAGGGTATACATTTGCCGTAGGACCTTCTCCAGGGAAGGATGCTCTCGCCTCCCAGCCTCCTTCAGAAGCCACAATCATGATTTTATAAGTACCGCCCTTAGCAGGAACATCTATGCTCGTAGGAGAGCAGGATATCGTCACCTCTCCATCGCCGTCAGAAGAGCTGCTGCTGCAAGAAAGCAGCATAAGCGAGAGAAGGAAGGAAAATATTTTCAAGAATTTCATGTCATTTAAAATTTAGAAAGGGAGCCACTCCTACTTATTCATAGGAGCAGCTCCTGTATAATTCTATATAAACCTATAAAACCTAAAGCCTATTTCACAATCAAAACGATATCGCTGACAGTTATTTCTGCATCAACAGGCGCGCCAGCGAAGTCCATAACAAGCTTCACTTTCTCCATATCACCTGCCTTACTACCTTGGATAGTCGCATTGTCATAACGAACCACATATTCACCATTAACGTTCTGATACATATCAGCAAACAAATAGCTGTCATCATTACCTGTGTCACACAACTTAAATGTTGCTAAAGGCAACTTAGCTGTAGTAGTAACCTTGCAAGAGAAATCCACCTTCTGACCCATCTTAATAGATATAGGAGCCTCTGTTAATGCCCACTGTGCATGCCATTGTTCAGCTGGAGTTTCAACTGGGATAACAATTGTATGCTTACTGCCCTTATGGGTGATAACCGGAGAACAATCTATAGCTCCCCAACCTGCATCGCCAAACCAATTGGTATTTACAAACGATTGAGCCTCATCCACAGCCTTCCAAAGGTTGCCCGCTGTATTGTAGTCGAAAGGCACCTTGATTTCCTCTGGTACTTCCGTTCCGTCATCATTGGCATGATCTTTCAATACAAGGCTCTCTATCATGATTTCATCGCCAGCTTTGTTGCCACCAAAATCGAAGACAATCTTCAAGTTTGAGATGTCCACACCGTCGAGGTCAGAGCCGAAGAGACATTTTGGTTCACCTGCCTCCAACTTTATGTCTTTATCCATCAAGATAGCATCATCATCGTCTGTTTGGCAGAGCTTAACCTTCACACCACCATGACCCAAGTTTGATGTCAAGATGACAGAGAAATCGTAGTGCTTGTCAGCAGAAGTAGAGATACCTAAGTTGGTGAAAGGAACCTGAGCTTGCCAACGATCGGTAGTTGCCTCAGGGAACTTCAATGTATAGCATCCCTTGCTATAGCTACAAACCGGGTCAGCAATTTGGCTCCATCCTGGAGCATAATAGCCAGCAGAAGGTTTTTCAGGGAAGGAAATTTTCTTGAAGAGATTAAACTCACTATCCTCTACGAAACCTGCGAAGCCATTCATCTTGGTTTTCTCCACCGTGAATTGCTTCTTGACGCTCTCCTTGCTAATACCATTGCGATTCTTCACAAAGCACTCCACATCGTATGTTCCCTTCTTACGATAGTACTTGCTCAATGTATAGTCTGAAGAATAAGCACCATCAATTACCCAAATTGGGGTGATGCCCTCTGTTGAGTTAAAACTGAAATTAGCTGTATTGATGTCTTGATCAACACTGATATTGAAGTTGTCAGCATAATCAGCAATGTTAGGCAATTCGCCATTGGCACCGCTAAAATCTTCTGGGGAGCATGCTCCTAGCAGAAAGGCTGCTAGGAATGCAAATGCTGAATGATATAATATCTTTTTCATAATCGTTACCATTTTAATGTATTAGTAATTGTTTTGTACCAATGCTGGGTCTGAGTCAAGCTCAGCCTGTGCGATAGGAATATACTTCTTGGATTCTGTCCAGGAGTTGGTGCGATAGCCGTAGCTGTCTGGTACCAACACGGTAGCAGCCTTGCCTGTGCGAACGAGGTCGAAGTAACGCTTACCCTCGCCTACAAACTCCAAGTGGCGCTCATTGATAACATCATCCAGAGTTACGGCTCCAAGCTCTGCAATTCCTGCTCGACGACGGATTTTATTCACATAATCCTTTGCCAAGCCAGCATCACCACCAGTCTCAAGCAACAGTTCTGCAGCATTGAGATAAGCCTCGGCTACACGATAGAAACGATAGTTGTTGTTATAGTTCAGATTGGTATCGAAACCTGCATCGGCATTGTTCTCAGTAAAAGGACGGTACTTAGCCAACCAAAGACCTGTATCTTGATAGCGCTTATGATAATGCGTATCATCAGCATCACCATCAGTACCCATTCCACGACAATCCCAGCAAGTAGCTGCACGACGAGTGTCATTGTCAGAGTACAAGTCGTATGTTTCCTGTCTTACAGGCAAGAAGCCCCAACCATCGCTGGCTTGCTTCACCCAGCCATCACCACCTGGCCATGCATTAGGTGAAATCAAAGTAGGAAGAATTGTGCCACCGATAGCCAATGGAGAACTCCAACCACGCTCGTTGTTACCATCCTCGTAGTTGATTTCCCAAATTGACTCCTTGCACCATTCACCACTTTCCTTCCAAATGTCGGCGAAATTATCCATCAATCCATATTCGCTCTTGTCGTTGATAATCTCTTGCATATATTGCAATGCCTTTGGATAGCGGGTCTTATCGTTTTGGTACATTACCATTTCGGCATACATCATGTAGCACATCGCCTGAGACATACGACCGCTGTTCTTGTCATCCCAACGCATAGGCAAAACCTTAGAGTCAATGACTGCCTCAAGCTCGGTAATGAGATTATTATACACCTCGTCTGCCTTCAACTGAGGAGCTGTATATGGAATGCTCAAATTCTCAAGATAGAAAGGGATATTTCCGAAGTAATGCCACAAGTTGTTGTAGAAATATACTCGGAGGGCACGTCCCTGCATCTCATAGGAAGCCTTATTTTCTGCGGTGAGATTACCCGCAGCCCAAGGAATATACTTCAAGAGGTCGTTGCAACGCTTGATGCCAGAGTAATCAACTGTCCAAAGTGAACTCAATGTGTTGCTAGCATTCGCCTCAAAGTTAAACAGCATATGCCACTGTTGGTTATCATTTTTGTCACTACCTCCTACCCAGAAGTCATCGCCCATGATTTCGGCATCGATATTAAGAGCATTATACTGTCCCAATCCCCAATCTGGCCAGTGGATAGGGTCATAAGCAGCATTCAAAGCCTCATTGATGTGCTCATCTGTGGTATAATATTCCTCCAGAGGCTCACCCGATGGGTTCTCTACCTCAAGGAAGTTGTCGCTACATGATGTGGTTGCCAAGGTCATACTGGCTGCCATCACACCGAGTGCTATATATTTCATTGTCTTCATAATTGTCAATGTTTTAAGATGTTCTACATTTAGAATGAAAGATTGAAACCGATGGTGTAGGTGCGTGCTTGTGGATAGATACCACGGTCAACACCGAGAGAGGTACCACCAGAAGAAATTTCTGGGTCGAAGCCCCAATACTTTGTCCACGTTATCAAGTTCTCCGCCATCACATAGAAACGTAAACAGCTGATGGAGAGCTTCTGTGTCAAGTTCTTTGGCAAAGTATAACCCAATGAGATATTCTTCACACGGAGATAAGAGCCATCACAAATATAGAGATCTGATACCTGCCAGTTGGTTGCATCACCAGCCTTCAGGATAGGATACTTGTTGGATGTACCCTCACCTGTCCAACGGCTCAGCATCCAAGATGGGAAGTTACCTGAGTAGACATCTGTACGATAAGTGGCATCAAACACCTTGTTGCCTGTCACGCCCTGCAGGAAGAGGTTGAAGTCGAATCCCTTCCACTCAGCACCAAGGTTGAAACCGAAGGTCCACTTTGGTGTGCCGTTACCGATATTGGTACGGTCGTCTGCACTAATCTTACCATCCCCATTCACATCAACGAAGCGGACATCACCTGGTTGTGCATCTGGCATAATCATATTACCATCCTTGTTGACATAAGCCTTCACCTCATCCATGTTCTGGAATACACCAGCGGTCTTATAACCATAGAAATATGGGAAAGGCTGACCATTGCTACCACGGGTGCCACCACCTGAAAGACCTTGGAAGGTATCGAGGTCAATATAACCAGTGTCATTACCAAGGTTGGTCAACTCATTGTGCAAGTAGCTTACATTAGCCTTGGCATTGAAGCGAGCATCAGAAATGTGCCACTTGTAGCCGAGTTCAAACTCAAGACCTGAGTTCTTCATATCACCCACGTTGCCGATAGGCTTTGTCTCACCTACATAACTTGGGATAGGCATGGTAATCAACATACCGTTGGTCTTCTTCACATAGTAATCGGCACTGAATGTCAAGGCACTGCCGAAGAAGCCGAAGTCGAAGCCGATGTCTGTCTGCTCACTTTCCTCCCACTTCAAGTCAGGATTGGCTGTGGCGTTTGCCTTAGAGCCATTAAACTTGGTGGCGTTCTTGCCGAAAAGCACATTGTTACCCATAGAGGTCAGCACTGTGTAGCGGAAATCACCGATATTATCGTTACCATTCTTACCCCAGCTGGCACGGAACTTCAAGTTGCTCAACCAATCGCGAGTGCTCTCCATGAATTTTTCATTCATGATGTTCCATCCAACAGATGCAGATGGGAAAGTACCATACTTATTATTGGTTCCGAAACGGCTTGATCCATCACGACGTACAGTTGCCTGGAACATATACTTCTCATCATAGTTGTAACTGATTCGACCGAAGAGAGAAGAAATGGTATGAACCACATTATTACCACCATATACAGAGTGCTGAATGGTAGGAGTTCCTACAGAGATTATCTTTCCTTCTTCATCAGTAACGATAGTTTGCACATAGTTACCTGTTGCATAGTCGATAGAAGGCTTGTTCACATTCACCAAGTTCCAACGGCTACCACCTAGGTAATCGCTCTTGTTCTTCATGGCACTCTGACCTAACACCACAGCAAAACTATGCTTACCTATGGTCTTGTCGTAAGTCAAAGTATTCTCCACCTGCCAGTTGATACCCTTGCTAGAGCTCTTGGAAGCTGAGGTGTGGGTTTGCTTGTTATTACCAGACAAGTAGTACTTAGAAGCCACATAGCTGTCTGTACCCCAGAAGCTGAGGTCGGC
Organism: Segatella copri; assembly: GCF_026015465.1. Classification (GTDB taxonomy): domain Bacteria; phylum Bacteroidota; class Bacteroidia; order Bacteroidales; family Bacteroidaceae; genus Prevotella; species Prevotella copri_E. Next base: position 281,619 of record NZ_JAPDUQ010000003.1, on the reverse strand, counting down.
GCTGTAAGTAAAATGATATTTCAAGTTGTCCCACAACTGGAGGTCGATGGAAAACTTAGGCACAAACTTATGTGACCAGTTCTTGGCTGCAGGAATACTCATCATAGCCAATGGGTTGTTCATTTCCTGATAGGTACCAGCCATACCTGGAATTGTATAGTAATTACCATTGACATCACGAGGAATTTCATAAAAATCACGTGTACCTATTACTTTTCCTTCACTATCATAAACGTTTGGATCTTCCAGTTTGTCATAATAAGACTTTGCTACATTCCCATCTGTAACAGTTGGAGCCAATGTTGGAGCCATATAGAGGGCACTGCCAAGCACAGAGCCAAACTCTGAATTGGTTGAGATACCGGTGCTCTTGACACGTGTATAGGCCATATTGACGGTTACATCGAGCTTATTGAGGAAGTTGCGCTCCTTCGATGCATCCATCACATTATATATATTGTTAGAGCGGAGTGAGAGGCGCTCATAGTTGCTCTGTCCGTAGTTACCGCCAACGATACCCTCCTGCTTGTAATAGCCCATAGAGAGATAGTAGTTGATTTTTTCAGAGGCACCACTGATGCTCACCTCATGATTCTGCACTGGCGCATTGTCATTGAAAACAAGGTTTTGCCAATCAGTACCGAAACCATTAATTGCTTTGCCATTGGAATCTGTCAATGCATAAGGGTCTGCAAAAACTGGAGCTTGACCGCCGTTTACGGCACGCTCATTCTGAAGGATTGCATAATCGGTAGCGCTGGTTACATCGCGCTTCTTCCATGCGCTCTGCCAGCCGTAAGAGAAGTTATAGTTAATCTGTGCCTTGCCCATCTTACCCTTCTTGGTAGTAACGAGGATAACACCATTGGCTGCACGTGCACCATAAATGGCACCAGAAGCGGCATCCTTCAGCACCTCGATACTCTCGATGTCGCTAGGGTTGAGATAATCCAAGCCACCCTCGATAGGCATGCCGTCTACGATATAGAGAGGGTCAGAGTTGTTGATGGTACCTGTACCACGTACACGAACCTTGGAACCCTCACCAGGCTGTCCTGAAGAAGAGGTTACGTTGACACCGGCAGCCAGACCCTTCAATGCGTTATCAACACGCACTGGGCTCTTGCCAGCCAAATCTTCGGTGCTCACTTTAGCGATAGCAGCAGTTACCACGCTCTTCTTCTGAACACCGTAACCTACAACAACCACTTCGTCCAAAGCTTTGTCGTCTTGTTTCAGAGTAATCTTCATGTTGGCTGAAGGACGGATCTCTGCATCCTTGTAGCCAATGTAGGTGATAACCAAGGTCTGGTTAGCATCTGCATCAATGACAAAGTTACCATCAAGGTCGGTAATTGCACCGGCACCCTTGACGCCTTTAACCTGTATGGTGGCTCCGATAACGGGTTCACCCAGGTCATCCAACACGACACCCTTAAAGGTGTTTTTCTGTGCGAGCGCTGACGTCGACATCAATAATGCAGTCGCCAGCAATAGACTTTTTGTTTTCATATTCGATTATTAGTTTAGAAAAATATCTGTTTGTTAGTTCACTCTATTATAATAATGTTTAAGACTGTGCGGCAGTGCAGTTCCTAAAATGCGTTAAGCCGTGTTTTCGATTGCAAATATAATATGATTTTTTGATAATTCCTAGCACCTTCAACAGATAAGTGGAAAGAAAACTTTTATAAAACAATCTATATTGTTAATTTTCAGACACTTAATAGTCTCTAACAACTACATGAAAGTGGATGGCTTAAAATAAAGGAAATGAGGCTGGAACACCCTTAAAAAGTTACATCAGTATTTTTCAGTGTTCACACTCTGCCACTTTTCATTCGCACCACAATACATTTATTTCCCTAACTATCAGCGGTTTATAAAAGTCCCATTTTTACACCCATCCACTTTTCACTTATCACCCACCATTTTTTCATTATTTATTTAGTAATTTTGCAGATGAATGAGCAAATACGCCTAAACGCACAAAAAACGTGAGAGGCGGTGTACAAAACAAACAACTGCAAGAAATAAACAAACCATAATAAATTCATTACTTATGAAACAGTTCATTTTATCATGTGTCCTGTCGGTTGCAGCCATCGCTCCATCTCAGGCACAGCAGACTACCAGACAATTGCCAGTCTATCTCGACCAGACCAAGCCGGTAGAGCAGCGCATCGATGATGCCATCTCCCGCATGACGCTGGCAGAGAAGATACGCATCATCCATGCTCAGAGCAAGTTTTCATCAGCCGGTGTACCACGCTTGGGATTTCCTGATTTCTGGACGGATGACGGACCTCACGGAGTGCGTCCTGACGTATTGTGGGATGAGTGGGAACAGGCTGGCCAGACCAACGACTCCTGTGTAGCCTTCCCTGCCCTCACCTGTCTTGCCGCATCATGGAATCCGCAGATGAGCCGCATCTATGGCGAAGCATTGGGCGAAGAAGCCCTGTATCGCGGCAAGGACATGATTCTGGGTCCTGGCGTCAACATCTACCGCACGCCTCTCAACGGCCGCAACTTCGAGTATATGGGCGAAGATCCGTTCCTGGCAAGCATCATGGTAGTGCCGTATATTCAGGGATTGCAGTCTAAGGGCGTATCAGCCTGCGTAAAGCACTATTGCCTGAACAACGATGAGGAATACCGCCATCAGGTCAACGTAATTGTCAGCGACCGTGCTCTCCACGAAATCTATCTCCCTGCCTTCAAGGCGGCTGTTGAGAAGGGTAAGACATGGGGTATCATGGGAGCCTACAACCTATATAAGAATGAGCACAACTGCCACAACCAGTGGACCCTGAACAAGATTCTGAAGGGCGACTGGAAGTATGATGGTGTCGTGGTAAGCGACTGGGGCGGTGCCCACGACCTGGAGCAGTCTGTAAAGAACGGGCTGGATATGGAGTTCGGCACCTGGACAGACGGTCTTACGATGGGCGCTACCAATGCCTACGACAACTATTATCTCTCCATGCCTTACATGAAGGCCATACAGGAAGGCAAGTTCACCCAGAAGGAGCTGGACGATAAGGTGCGCCGCGTATTGCGCCTCTTCTATCGCACCACGATGAATCCGAACCGCCCTCATGGTTTCCTCTGTTCCGAGAGCCATTATGCAGCAGCCAGACAGATCGCTGAGGAAGGCATCGTATTGCTCCAGAACAGGAACAATGTGCTCCCTATCAACACCCAGAAGGCTAAGCGCGTGCTGGTAGTGGGCGAGAATGCCATCAAGATGATGACCGTAGGCGGAGGCTCTTCTTCGCTCAAGGTACAGCGCGAGATTTCGCCTCTCGATGGCCTGAAGACACGCTTGGGCAAGGACGGCATCGAGGTAGATTATGCCCGCGGATATGTGGGCGATGTAACGGGCAACTACAATGGCGTTACAACCGGCCAGAACCTGGAAGACAAGCGCAGCGAGGCTGAACTGATAGCCGAAGCCGTAGAGAAAGCCAAGACTGCCGACTATGTCATCATGTTTGGTGGTCTGAACAAGAGCGATTTCCAGGACTGTGAGGGTCACGACCGCAAGCATTATGAGTTGCCATACCATCAGGATAAGCTGATCGAGGCTTTGGCTAAGGCAAACAGAAACTTCGTTTATGTCAACATCTCGGGCAATGCGGTAGCTATGCCTTGGAAGGCTAAGGTTGCCGGCATCGTACAGGGCTGGTTCATCGGTTCGGAGAGCGGCGAAGCCCTGGCAAGCATCCTTACAGGCGATGCCAACCCTAGCGGCAAGTTGCCGTTTACATGGGTCAACTCGCTGAAGGAAGTAGGTGCTCATGCACTCAATACCTATCCGGGAACCTGGCGTCAGGAAGGTGGAGCCAGCACGAAGGGCAACATCATTGATGAGGAATATAAGGAAGGCATCTATGTAGGTTACCGCTGGACCGATAAGGAGCGCATCAAGCCTACCTTTGCATTCGGTCACGGTTTGAGCTACACCCAGTTTGCCATCTCTAATCTCCGCAGCGACAAGATGCAGATGAAGCAAGACGGCACAATCACCTTTACCGTAAACGTAAAGAATACAGGTAAGCGTGCCGGAGCCGAGACGGTTCAGCTCTACATCCACGACGTCAAGGCATCGGTAGACCGCCCTCAGAAGGAGCTGAAGGGATTCCAGAAGGTTTATCTCCAGCCAGGTGAGAGCAAGGATATCAGCATCACCATCAGCAAAGAGGCCCTCAGTTTCTACGATGAGGCATCTTCATCCTGGAAAGCTGAAGCCGGAAAGTTTGAGGCTCTTGTTGGTAATGCAGCCGATAACCTGAAGCTCAAGAAAGCCTTCGAGCTCTTTTAAAAAGAATGATTCGATTCTGAGAAATTGAACGGAGGGAAGAAATAAATATAACGCATAAAAGTTTGTTACGGTGAAACGCCGTAACAAACTTTTATTGTATTCCCATGCTTTTCATCCTATCGACAAACTCGTAGAAACGGGGATTTTCAAAAATATCAATATCTTGATTATCATACGATTAACCCACTTGACGTTTAAAACACAACGTCAAACTATTATGCGATTTCTATCGCCTATCATCCATCACAAAGTTCGCAGAAACAGGGATACACAAACATCAATATTTTGATTATCAGATGACTACCCATGCACCCTAAAACAGGGTGCATGGGTATCTGCAGCATTTACTCCTGAATTTTCGCAAGTTTTCGCCATACGCCCAGAAAGGCCTATTTCATGCCAATCTGCTTCACACGCTGCTCGAACTCTTCCCTGTCACAGATGGCACTATTCTTGATTTTGGCGCGATAATTATAGATAGTGTTCACAGAATAGTGAAGGAACTCGGCAATCTTAGAACTGTCCTCGATGCCCAGACGGATAAGGGCAAAGATACGGAGGGTGGTAGAAAGACGGCTGTCATCTTCGAGCACGATACGCTCTTTAGGCTTCAAGAGGGCATTGAACTCCTCAACAAAGTCAGGGAAGAGCTTCAGGAAGGCGGAATCAAAATACTCATACAGCTCGCCCATGTAGGCCTCGCCAGCCTGCATCTGCTCCAGCAACTTATTGAGTTCTCTTGCCTTCACCAGTTTCACTACTCGCTTGCGCATTGTCTCTATCTTGTCGACATAGATGGCACAAAGGCGCAGGAATCGACCAATATATACTTCCTTCATCTTGTTACTCTCATTGAGTGACTGGTTCATCTCGTTGAGAGAATGGTTCATCTCGTTAAGACGCTCATTTGCCAACTGCAAGGCATGGTTGGTTTCCTTCAGCTTATGATGGGCCGCAGCAATGCGCTTGCGCTGCTTGTTGACATAGTAGAGCAAGAGCATAACCACAAAGAGAAGCAAGGCTGAACACGCTACCATGAGCCGCAGATGCTGGTTGCTCGAAGAAAGCTCTTTCTGATATCCCTCCTCAATCTGCGTGAGCACAGGCATGATCTGGCGGCTGCGGATAGGCGTATTGAAAACGGTAGCCGACTTCCAGGCAAACTTGATATACTCGTGAGAGCGCTTCTGCTCGCCCGGTTCGGCATTGAGCAGATTGGCGAGTTCCCAGAGCGACCCCTGGTCCATCACAGCCAACTGGACATCGCAGATAGCAGAACGCAAGAGGCAGCTGAGAAACTGCTCTTCATCGCCAAACTGATTGTAGGTCAAGCCGCGATAAAACTGTACAATGGCATACTGATGGGTGCCCGGTTTCGTCATCGACAGCCGCTTATCGCTCAATCGCAAAGCCTCCTTCATATTGCCTGCATCGCGTGCCCTCACCTCCTGCATCTGCAGATAAAGGTCATCATCATGGCTGAATGTGCTGTCTATTGCAGCCTGATAGGCATTACGCTTGCCGGCATAATATTTCTTCAAGGAAGGAACGTTGGAATAATATGCCATCTCGCCATACAGGTGCTGGCAAGCCCAGAGGTAGTTGCGTTTGCCCTCAGCATCAAGATCAGCGATATTGACAGACTTCAGCAGGTCGTACGATTCGGCATAATCGCCCGTGGTCGATTCCTGGAAAGCAAGCAGCGCCTTGGCATTTCCCACCTTCTTTTTATCGCCCATTCTGATAGCAAGTTCCATACACTGATTGATGTATTTCAGCGCCATGTCGTTCTTGTAGGAGCGGTATTCCTCAAAGAGCGCAAAGCAGGCATCATACTTACTGCTTAGCCGCCTGGCGGTCTTCAGTTTCTGCTCCCAATCGCAAATTCGGGCTTCACGTACCTTCACATAATCAGCCGAATGGGCAATAGCGTTGTCCAGACTCTGAAAAAGCTGCTCTATATTATCTGTTGTTTTTGCTGCAAGAGAAAGAGGCATCAAGACAAAGAGCAGGAAGAAGAATGCCTTTCCCCATAATTCATTTACGCGATACATCAACTTGATTCCGTTTAAGATTGATTTATTTTCATGAGGTTTCATGTGCAAAAGTAATAAAAAAATCGGAAACGACAAAATCTGATATAGAAGAAATGTAGATTTCTTCGCATTTTTCGCCTATGCCGCATCCACTTTTTATATATCCTCCATTTTTCTTATCCATCTCATTATCAGACATATTTTTATCTAAAAAAGAAAAATTCATCCACATTTTAACATTTCTATCGCGCATCGTATCATCTTTTTTATTATCTTTGCAGAAGATAAGCATCAAAAATAACAATTAACATAATAAACAATGAGAACAGCACTTTTATCACTCACATTTCTTTTGGCTGGTTCTATGGCAGCACCTGCTTTCGCCCATACCGCAGCCCCTAAGAAAAAAGTAACTGCCACAACCAAGAAAGGCAAGATTCTACCCATGAAGGAGTATATCGACCAACTGATGGCGAAGATGACACTACAGGAGAAGATTGGTCAGCTGAACCTGATGGTAGCTGGCGACATCACCACCGGCGGCGCACTCGATACTCAGGTAGGCAGCGATATCGCCCAGGGCAACATGGGCGGAGTTTTCAATATCAAAGGGCTCGACAAGATCAAGGCTCTGCAAGAAATCGCCGTCAAGAATAGCCGTCTGGGCATCCCGCTGCTCGTAGGTATGGACGTGATTCATGGTTACGAAACGATGTTCCCTATCCCTCTCGCCCTCTCCTGCTCATGGGATACCGAAGCGATGAAGAAGGTAGGCGAAGTATCGGCCAAGGAAGCAAGTGCCGACGGCATCAACTGGACATTCTCTCCTATGGTAGACATTGCACTCGATGCCCGCTGGGGACGAATAAGCGAAGGAAATGGCGAGGATCCTTATCTGAGCGGCATGATGGGAGCAGCGATGACCCAGGGCTACCAGGGCGTGGATATGCGCACAGAAGAGATTCTGAGAGCCAACCGCATCATGGCCTGTCTGAAGCATTTTGCCCTGTACGGAGGCATTGAGAGCGGTAAGGAATATAACACGGTAGATATGAGCCGCGTGCGCATGATGAACCAGTATCTTCCACCTTACGAGGCAGTGGTGAAGGCTGGCGTAGGCAGCGTGATGTCTTCATTCAATCTCATCGACTACATACCTGCTACAGCCAACAAATGGATGATGACCGATGTCTTGAGAAAGCAGTGGGGATTCAACGGTTTCGTGGTTACCGATTACGCTTCTATCGCCGAGATTCTGCAGCACGGAACGGCAAAAGACATCAAGGAGGCATCAGAACAGGCGCTGAAGGCGGGTACCGATATGGACATGTGCTCCAATGCCTTCGTAAAGCATCTGGCTAAGAGCATAGCAGAAGGAAAGGTGAGCGAGGAGGATGTGAACATCGCCTGCCGCCGCATCCTGGAAGCGAAATATAAACTGGGCCTGTTCAGCGACCCTTACCGCTACTGCAACACCAAGCGCAGCAAGAGCGAGATTTATACCGCAGAGAACCGTCAGGTAGCCCGCGATGTAGCAGCAGAGACCTTCGTGCTCCTGAAGAACGAAGGCAATATCCTGCCACTGAAGAAGGAAGGAAAGATAGCCCTGATTGGTCCGCTTGCCGACACCCGAAACAACATAGCCGGTACATGGAGCGTGGCTCAGGAGCCATCTAAATATACCACCATCAAGGAGGCAATGGAGCATGCACTTGCCGGAAAAGCCACCTTATTATATGCCCAGGGAAGCAATATCTGGCGCAATAAGGAACTGCAGCAAAACGGCGAATTCGGCAAGCCAATCAACTGGGGCAACGAGGCTGAGATGAAGGCCGAAGCGCTGAAGATAGCTAAAGAGGCAGATGTTATTATATGTGCTATGGGCGAAAGTGCCGAGATGAGCGGCGAATGCGGTAGCCGTACCAACCTGGAGATGCCGGACGTACAGCGCGAACTGCTTGCCGAACTTCTGAAGACGGGCAAGCCAGTAGTGCTCCTCAACTTTGCGGGCCGTCCTACGGTTCTTACTTGGGAGAAAGCCCATGTACCAGCCATCATGAATGTATGGTTTGGAGGCTCAGAGATGGGCGATGCACTCTGCGATGTTATCTTTGGCGACAAATCGCCATCGGGTAAGCTTACTACTTCTATGCCTAAGACTACCGGTCAGGAGCCTCTCTACTACAACCATCAGAACACCGGTCGCCCTGTACCAGACGATAATGAGAAGTTTGCCAAGTTCGCCAGCAACTGCCTGGATGTAAGCAATGGTCCGCTCTATCCTTTCGGTTACGGCTTGAGCTATACCTACTTTTCGTACAGCAACTTCCGCCTGAGCAGCCAGGAGGCCGGCATCAGCAATGAGGAGGCTACCGAATGGAAGGATGGCAAGAAGATTACAGCTAGCGTCACCGTTAAGAATAATGGCTCCCGCGATGCCGACGAGATTGTGCAGCTCTACATCCGTGACATGGTAGCCAGCATCTCGCGTCCTGTAAAGGAGCTGAAAGGTTTCCAGCGCATCCATCTGGCAGTAGGTGAGAGCAAGGAGGTAAGCTTTGATATCACCCCAGATATGCTCAAGTTCTACAACGTAGATCTGAAGCACGTGATAGAACCTGGCGACTTCCAGATTATGATAGGAACCAACAGCAAGGATGTAAAGACAATGAAACTGAGCGTGAAATAAACAATAAAAATCGCCCTGCAAGAAGCAAAAGCATAGCTTAAAAGATGCTTTCCTTCTTACAGGGCGATTATCATCTACTGAGCCTACTCCAACAGAAGGCTCGGATATGGGGATTCTATCCTTCAAATTACTTAGTCATCTCGAAACCTACACGCATACCATCGTAATTATTGGCGATAGTACCGAGAGCGCTGAGGGTAGAACTGCCCTTGAGGGAACCGATGGTCTTGATGAGGTTGAGCAACTTCTTCTGGTCGAAGAGCAGGCTGATGCCGTTGGCTGTCTTCGTAGCATAACCAGACATACTCAAGATTAATCCCTTCATCTGAATGGCATGAGTCTTCTCATCAAAAGTATAATTACCCTGCCATGACTTGCCGTCAATCTTGGCTGCGAAAGTGCCATCCGCATTGAAGGTAAAATAGGTATTTGAGCCGCTGAAACCAAACTTGCTGTAATACTCACCCAACTTCTCCTCTACCTTGTTGGCAGCAATCTCACCGCCAGCCTGTGCCAGGAGATTCTCTGAAGTAAAGGCGCATCCTGGCTTGCTGTACTTCCAGGTATGGGCACAGAGATCCTGCTTGCTGAAGGTACCTGAACCGATTACATTATTCAGAATGCCATTGATAATGCTGCTACCTGCAGAGCTGCTGCTGTTAGAGCTTCCGCCCATCACAGCACCCAAGATACCAGCTATGGCAGAACCTGCATTGCTGGTTGTACTGGTAGAAGTGGCGGAATTGCTGGTTGTTGCTGCAGCAGTTGTTGTCGCTGCTGTTGTGTTAGATGCAGCAGAAGTTGTTTTCTTTGTAGAAGTCTTCTTGTTCGTAGTCTTCTTAGAAGTCTTCTTTGTTGTCTTCTTAGTCGTTTTCTTAACCGGCATCATCTCAGACATTGAGGCATTGAGCGCTGCCTCGTTCATAGCGCTTGCGTTGCTGCCAGCTGTGCATGCGAGCACGAGGGCAGCCAAAAGAAATACCTTTTTCATTGCTTTCTATATATTTATTTTTATCACTCTTATTTATATATACCCAATACTTCCTATTGTCCTTTCGGGTGCAAAGTTCGCAAAAAAATCGGGAATACGATAAGAAAAATCCCTATTTCGCGGTATGAATCTCCCTAAAAACTCAGCATTTCTGCTCTTTCTACGTTATTATAGACGATTGCGATGACAATTCGTTTAAAAGATAATGAAAAAAACGTTCAGGAAATACCAATTATCATTCTAAAGGGGGGAAACTGTTCAAATGATTGCACATTTTTTTGACATAAATCAAAAAATAACGAATAAAACACGCATTTTCATGCATTTTGTACCTAGAAATAGGTAGAAACCCCTATCTTTGCAAGCGGTTAACAAATATCAATAGGTTATGAATGATTTAATTAAGGTAAATTCAGAAAATCAGAATCAGGCTATCGATAGATGCCAACAGATTCTTCAGGATCGCCGCGAGGCTCTTGCCTCTAAGGCAAAGAGAAGAGGTTAATACTCTTCAGAAACATGACGTAAAGGAGGAAAGATGATGCTCTTATACATATATAATAAGGACGCATCCTTTCTTTTTAAAGAGAGATTTTTCGAAACGACTCTTAAATGATGAGTTTCAAAAATTTTGGGAAAAGAAAAAAAACGTAAAAATCCCGTTGTCAGCCATCTGGCTTGTACAACGGGATTTTTTCGTTTATTATTCAAGTTTATTATATCAAGTCCGAGATTTACTTCTCGTTCTTCACTGCCTTCATGATAATCTCGAAATGATTACCACTCTTCAAGATGACATTCTTCAGGAAGTCTGAAATCTCAGATGCCTTCAGATTCTTCACCATCTCCTTGTAATCGCTATGAGTATCAACACCCATACGCTCGTATGTGCTCAACGCACCAAGCCAATAACCATTGGTTTTTTCGCTAACAGCAGCCTGCTTCAGGAGAATCTCCTTTACCTTCTGAAGGTCTTCTGCATTTGGCTGGGCGATGGTCTCGTCCATACCCTTGAAGAAGTAAGGAATAGCGATATCCGACTTCTCTGGGTTCAACTGAGCCACGGCTGAAATAGAGATGGCAGCCTTGTTATCATAATCGCGAAGCAAACCATAGTTTGCACCTGCATGATAAGCAGCACTGAGTTCCTCACGGATAGTACGCAAATACTTCATCTCCAGCAAACGGGCAGAAACATCAGCAAGAACCATATACTGCAAGGTGAATGGAGCCTTGGTATACCAGATCTCTGTTGCCTGGTTCTGTGGATTCTCCATTGCCTTGGTAAAGACATTGCTTACCTTACCATTAGCATAAGGAATCTGCTTGTTCTTAAGCTTGAAGCCATTGTTTGGCAGACTGGCGATATACTGCTCGATGAGTGGGAGGAGAGTCTTCTCATCATAGTTACCTACGAAATAGAAGGTGAAGTCCTTGGCATTGCCGTAGAACTGCTTACCAATCTCCAGGATACGGTCGTAGTTGATATCCTTTATATCGCTTGCCTCTGGCACACGGGCAAGTTTGCTACCCAAATAGAGAGTGCTCTGAACTGAATCCTGATATACGAGGCTTGGATTGTTGCTCTTGTTGGCAAGAACAGTAGCCATCATGCTCTTCATATTGTCGAAGCTCTTCTGGTCCTTGCTTACTGCGGTCATCTTGAGATAGATGAGCTGCATCAGGGTTTCGATGTCCTTAGGAGTAGAATTACCCTTCAAACCATGATTAAAAGGACTCAAGCTGAACGAAACGCCAGCCTGCTTACCAGCCAAAGCCTTATCAAGCTCATTGCTTGAGAAATCGCCAAGACCACTAGCATCGAGCACATCTGCTGCAAATGTAGCATTCAGGAAGTCTTCCTTGCCGAAAGTAGAATAGCCTACATTGGCTGAAGCTGCGAAAGTAATCTCATTGTCCTTGAAATCGGTCTTCTTCAATACCACCTTAGCGCCATTAGAAAGAGTCAACTCCTTGAAGCCCAACTTCTTGTTCTCGACAGTCTTCTTAATCTTACCAGCCTTAGGAGCCTGAGCGATGAGAGGTTCCTGCTTAACATTATCCACATAAGCCTCGAGCTTTTCAGCACGTACCTGCTTTACGATGGCAGAGAGTTCCTGCTCGGTAGGATAAACGGCACCAGCCTGCTCGCGCATCATTACCAATGATACAAGGTTGGTATCGCTCTGGCAAACCAACTGCTTGGCATAGCTGTTGATAACCTCAAGAGGCAAGTTTGGAACTACCATCTTCCAGATCTGGCTCTCCTCTTCTACTGACGGAATAGGCTCGTTAGAAATGAAGTTATCCACATACTGGGTGGTAAACTGCTCGTTCTTCATCTTATCCTTGTTGGCAAGAGCCTTGTCAACCTGGCTCATGAATTCATCCTTGGCACGCTGATACTCTGTAGCTGTGAAACCAAACTCGTGCATACGCTGTGCCTCGCGGAGAACAGCAGCATAAGCCTCCTTAATCTTTCCTGGCTTAGCTACACCGGTAAGGGTGAAAGCATCCTTTGTGCTTGAAATCAGGTATGAACCATCACCGGCATTTGCCTGGAGATATGGACAATCTGGCTCCAATGCCTTCTCTGCATAACGGGCAGCAATCATAGAAGAAATCACGTTATCCATGTATCCCTTCAGGAGATAGCTCATATTGCCCTTCAGAGAATCTGGCACAGCATTGTGCTTCATATAAATCTGGAAGAGATCAACCTGCTGCTCCTTATCCTTGTCGATAACATAGATGGCTGAATCATTATCAGATACTTCTACCTTCTCTATCTTAGCGGCATTCTTAGGTACCTTGATACCTGAGAAGAGTTCCTTAATCTTAGCTTCGATATGATTTACATCTACATCACCCACGATGATAATAGCCTGATTGTCTGGGCGATACCATTTGCGGTAGTAAGCACGGAGAGTTTCTGGCTTACAGCCATCGATAACGCTCATCAAACCGATAGGGAAACGGTAGCCATACTTTTCGCCCTGATAGAGCTTAGGAAGTGAACGCTCTATCATGCGCTGCTGACCTACAATGCGCATACGGTACTCATTGTGCACCACATCACGCTCGCTCTCGATAGCATCTTCAGTAAGACTGATACCATTACTCCAGTCCTTGAGGATAAGCATACATGAGTCTACCGCTGTTGTACGGGTAGTAGGAACATCTGTGAAGTAATAAACAGTCTTCTCTACTGCTGTATAGGCATTGAGATTACGGCCATACTGTACACCGATGCTCTGCAGATAGTCCTGCAGAGAGTTGCCCTTGAAATGGTCGGTACCATTGAAGGCAAGATGCTCCAAGAGGTGAGCCAAACCGCGCTGGTCATCATTCTCATTGATAGAACCCACTTTCTGAGCGATGTAGAAACTGGCCACATTCTCAGGATAACTGTTGTGACGAATGTAGTAAGTCAATCCATTATCAAGACGACCTATCTTCACATTCTTGTCTACCGGAATAGCTGGCATCTGCTGTGCCATCGCTGTACCTGCAGAAAGGAACAGCACAACTGCTGCAAAAATCTTTCTTAGTTTCATCTGATTTTAATTATTTATGTATTTATTGTTTTCTATATCATTCTTGCTTTATACCTTATTATATATATCATGCTACTTAACAAGTTCACCTATATATAACGACAAAACCAGTGACATGGTTACTGTCTGCGATGCAAAATTAAGAAAAATAAAAAAGATTTGCAAACATTTTAGAGAATATCTTCGCGATGTATGCAAATCTTAACCTAAAACTAACATTGGAGGCAGAAAAACAATCCTAACCTACATGAAAACTCTTCATCCATGAACCTCTGAAGAGGCGGATAAGGAAGAGGATTCCCCTGAATGTGAGTTCGATAGCCATCGCTATCCATACTCCCTCCAAGCCATAGCTCTTGGAAAGAGCATAAGCCAGAGTGAGGCGCACCAGCCACATGGTACCGAGATTGATCATCGCCGGTTTCCTGGTATCGCCCGCTCCTACACAAACACAATAGGTCACGATGCTAGCTGCAAAGAATGGTTCAGCAAAAGCCTCGATGCGCAAACAGATGGTACCCATCTCACGGATGCTTTCTACCGGAGAAAGAACGCCAATCATCTCAGGAGCAAAGACATACATCACCACTCCCATCACAGCCATCACAGCCATTCCCAGTCCTACTGTCATATAAGCAAAATTCTTGCACAAACCTACTCGCCCTGCTCCATGCGTCTGTCCCACCAGAGTAGTAGCCGCATCACCAATACCATAGCCCGGCATATAGCAAAGACTCTCTGCCGTAATAGCAAAAGAATGGGAAGCAATGGCTATATTGCCAAGAGGTGCCACAATCATGGTACTCACTATCTGTGCCCCGCTCATCAATATGTTCTGTATGGCTATCGGAATGCTGATTTTACAGGCATTATGAACATACGACCTGACCCAACGGAAACGGACATGGTCCTGACGGAGATTCAGTATCTTATTCTTGAAACCAGCAAGATAAAGATTAGGCAGAGAGATGCAGACATAAGCCATCGCCGTTCCTAAGGCAGCCCCCACAACACCCAACTTCAGGATATAGATAAACAGGTAATTGAACACCACATCGCAGATGCAGATCAATACAGCCATCACACTAGGCGTATGCATATTGCCCGCAGATTTCAGCATCATCTCGGATATATGATAAAGGAAAACGAATGGAAGTACCAGACCGTATATCAGAAAATAGCGAGAGGAATTGGTGGCTATATCAGCACCTCCACCCAGCCAATAAGGCAGATAAGCATGAATGCCGACACAGAGAAGAGAAACAAAAATGCTGAACGCCACACCGCAAATCAGCGCATGACGAAACACCTGACGGGCATTTGCAAAATCATTGGCTCCGATAAAATGAGCTACCTGTACAGAAAAGCCAGTAGCAGCTGCACTGAGCAAGCTACCTATAAGCCAGGTAGTTGACTCAATCAATCCGATACTGGCAGAAGCCTCTGCTCCCAGATGACCCACCATAGAAGCATCGATGAAGAACATCATCACCGTAGAAATCTGAGCCAGCATAGAAGGTATACTCAACCCTACAATAAGATTGAGTTTCTCGCGCCGATCCATCTCCCTACCCAGGCGAATCGACTCCATCAAATAATCTGTCTTCTTGCTATAAAGCATAAATTAATTTCTCGTATATCGCTCATACAAAAAAATATGTGCATATATCATTTCAAACATATGCACATACTTTTTCTCTTAATCTTTATTCTTATTCAGTAATCCACTTCTTGCCAGAAGCTCTCTTATAACTCTTGAGCACCATCTCAAAACGGAGCATTGAATAGCCTTGGATTGAAGAATTACCGCTTGCTCCATAAGCCAGCTGGTATGGAATGAACACCTGCCAATGGTCGCCCGGATGCATCTTGAGCAATGCGGTGGTAAAGCCATCGATAAATCCACCGACCACACTACGGATAGGATTAGCTGTAGCAGCATCAAAAGTACCCGTAAAACTCTGGTCGAAGACGTAACCTTCCTTATAATTATCAGTAGGAATGAAACGGCCACGATAGCTCACCTGTACCGAATCGGTAAGGATAGGAGAAGTTGTACCCTCTCCCTTCTTCAGAACATGAACGATGATATTATCGCAATCCTTATAAGTAAGGGTCGCTAAATTACCATTCTGATCTTTGTTCGGAGTCTGGTTTTCGAACGTCCAGTTCTTATAAACGTACCAGCCGTTAGCTTCACCCATCTTTCTGGCATAAGCCAATGTATCGGCAAAAGCCTGCTCGTTACGCTCCTGCCAGTTGGCATATTCCGAGACATTATCATCATCTTCGCTGCATGATGACAGCGTGATCACTGCCATCATGAGGAAGAAGAAATATTTCAAACTCTTAAGATTCATCTAAATGTATTTGATTAATTAGAAGTTCTTGATTTCCTTGCCAAGCTTCTTCAATACGCTAGTGATGCTTACGCGCTCCTCGATGATGCTGCGAAGATCTGAGATAGCTACGCGCTCCTGCTCCATGGTATCACGATAACGCAGAGTTACCTTATGATCGTTTGGAGTCTCGTGGTCTACGGTGATACAGAATGGAGTACCGATAGCATCCTGACGGCGATAACGCTTACCGATAGAATCCTTAGGATCGCCATAGTGAGTATTGAAGTGGAACTTCAGTTCGTCTACAATCTCGTGAGCCAACTCTGGCAAACCATACTTCTTATCCAATGGGAACACAGCACACTTAACAGGTGCCAAAGCCTCTGGCAAACGCAAAACAACACGTGTCTCGCCATTCTCCAGCTTCTCCTCGCAGTAAGAGTGGCACATTACGCTGAGGAACATACGGTCAACACCGATAGATGTCTCTACATCGTAAGGTACATAGCTCTCGTTCTTCTCTGGATCGAAGTACTTGATAGAACGGCCGCTGTACTTCTCGTGCTGAGAAAGGTCGAAATTGGTACGGCTGTGGATACCCTCAACCTCCTTGAAACCGAATGGCATCTTAAACTCGATGTCGGTAGCAGCATTGGCATAGTGAGCCAGTTTCTCGTGATCGTGATAACGGTAGTTCTCATTACCCATACCGAGAGCCTCGTGCCAAGCCAGACGAACCTTCTTCCAATACTCAAACCACTTCATCTCAGTACCAGGCTGGCAGAAGAACTGCATCTCCATCTGCTCGAACTCACGCATACGGAATACGAACTGACGGGCAACAACCTCGTTACGGAAAGCCTTACCAATCTGGCAGATACCGAATGGCAACTTCATACGGCCGGTCTTCTGAACACTCAGGTAATCTACGAAGATACCCTGAGCAGTCTCAGGACGGAGATATACCTTGCTTGTAGCATCGCTTGCCGCACCCATCTGGGTAGAGAACATCAGATTGAACTGACGGACATCAGTCCAGTTCTTGGTACCGCTGATAGGACAAACAATACCCTCATCCTCGATAATCTGCTTCAGCATCTCCAGGTTAGGACCCTGCATAGCCTCAGTATAGCGGGCATGGAGGTCATCAAACTTCTTCTGGTTCTCCAGAACGCGAGGATTAGTTGCACGGAACTGAGCCTCATCAAAGCTATCGCCGAAGCGCTTCTGAGCCTTGGCAATCTCCTTGGCAATCTTCTCCTCATACTTAGCCATGTGATCCTCGATGAGCACATCGGCACGATAACGCTTCTTTGAATCGCGGTTATCAATCAACGGGTCGTTGAAAGCATCTACGTGTCCAGATGCCTTCCATACTGTAGGGTGCATGAAGATAGCTGCATCGAGACCAACAATGTTCTCGTGCAACAACACCATACTCTGCCACCAGTACTGCTTGATATTGTTTTTGAGCTCAACACCATTCTGACCATAGTCATAAACGGCAGCCAAGCCATCATAAATTTCACTACTTGGGAACACGAAGCCATATTCCTTACAATGGCTTACAATTTTCTTAAAAACATCTTCCTGTGCCATGATTAAATCTTATTTTTTTCAAATTTTCGGCAAAGATACTCTTTTTTCTCGAAAAAATGTTGTATTTTTGCCATAAATTAATAAAATAAGTATTAAAAGCTATATATGAGCGACGAAATTAAAGATAAAAACGGTCTTGAAGAGGAAAAATCACCAAATTTGGAAAATTCTTCTGCAGAATCTGAACAGGATGCTGCGGAAGATGCCAACGAGGAGATTTCGACCGAGAAACATTCCGATTATAAGCCGGTGAACCGATTCGATGCTTCTGCTGTACATCACCTCAGCGGAATGTATCAGAACTGGTTCCTCGACTATGCATCGTATGTTATCCTCGAACGTGCCGTTCCTCATATTGAGGATGGTTTGAAACCGGTACAGCGACGCATCCTCCACTCTATGAAGCGCATGGACGACGGAAGATACAACAAGGTTGCCAATATCGTGGGACATACCATGCAGTTTCACCCTCATGGCGATGCGTCTATCGGAGATGCTTTGGTACAGATGGGACAGAAAGACCTGCTCATCGATACGCAGGGTAACTGGGGAAACATTCTTACGGGCGACCGTGCTGCGGCTCCCCGATATATCGAGGCACGTCTCTCTAAGTTTGCTCTCGACGTGGTTTTCAATCCTAAAACTACCGACTGGCAACTCTCTTATGATGGCAGAAACAAGGAGCCTATCACGCTCCCTGCCAAATTCCCGTTGCTCCTGGCACAAGGTGCCGAGGGTATTGCCGTGGGATTGAGCAGTAAGGTTTTGCCACATAATTTCAATGAGATTTGCGATGCTGCCGTCCACTATCTCAAGGGCGAGCCATTCCAACTCTATCCCGATTTCCCTACAGGCGGTGCCATCGATGTAAGTAAATACAATGATGGACAGCGAGGTGGTGCATTGAAGGTAAGAGCCAAAATCGACAAGCTCGACAACAAGACACTTGTTATCAGCGAGATACCATTCAGCAAGACTACAGGAAGCCTCATCGATTCTATCACAAAAGCGGTAGAAAAGGGTAAAATAAAAGCACGCAAGGTAGATGACGTTACTTCGGCAAATGTTGAGATTCTTGTGCATCTGGCACCAGGAACCTCATCAGATAAAACGATGGATGCACTCTACGCATTCAGCGATTGCGAAATTAATATCTCGCCCAACTGCTGTGTCATCGAAGACAACAAGCCTGTATTCCTCACCATCAGCGATGTGTTGCGCCACAGCGTAGACCGCACAATGGGATTGCTGCGCAAGGAGCTGATGATCAGAAAGGGTGAATTGGAGGAACAACTCTTCTTCTCTTCTCTCGAACGGATTTTCATTGAGGAACGCATCTACAAGGAGCGAAAGTTTGAGCAGAGTAAGAGTCAGGATGAGGTTGTTGCCTTCATCGATTCTAAACTCGAACCATTCAAGGACAAACTCTTTACTGCCGAAGTAGATGGTAAGGGTATGGTAGAATATGCCTTCCATCGGGAAATTACCCGCGAGGACATTCTCAAACTCCTGGAAATCAAGATGCAGCGAATCCTTAAATATAATAAGGATAAGGCAGACGAACTGCTGATGAAGATTAAGGCTGAACTTGCTGAGATTGAGAACGACCTGGCTCACATGACCGATGTTACTATCAACTGGTTTGAATATCTCAAGGGAAAATACGGAAAGAACCATCCTCGCAAAACAGAAATCAGAAACTTCGATACCATTGAGGTGACTAAGGTGGTAGAGGCTAACCAGAAACTCTATATCAACCGTCAGGAAGGTTTCGTTGGTACAGGGTTGAAGAAGGATGAATTCGTATGCAACTGCTCCGACCTCGATGACATCATCATCTTCTATAAGGATGGCAAGTTTAAAGTCACCAAGGTAGCAGACAAGATATTCGTCGGTAAGAATATCCTCCATGTACAGGTATTCAAGAAGAACGATAAGCGCACCATCTACAACTGTGTTTACCGCGACGGCAAACAAGGCGATTACTTCATCAAGCGATTCAATGTAACCGCCATGACCCGCGACAAGCTGTATGACATCACCCAGGGCACACCTGGCAGCCGCGTCATTTATTTCACCGCCAACCCGAATGGAGAGGCAGAAATCATCAAGTGTACGATGGAGCCAGACCTGACGAAGAAACGCCAGAGCATCTTTCTGGAGAAGGATTTCTCAGACATTCTGATCAAGGGACGTGCTGCCAAAGGAAATCTCCTGACCAAGCGCACCATTCGCCGCATCGGTCTGAAGAGTCACGGCCACAGCACGTTAGGAGGCAGAAAGGTTTGGTTCGATCCAGACGTAAACCGCATCAACTACGATGAGAACGGACGATTCCTAGGCGAATTCAATGATGATGATTCTATCTTGGTAGTACTCGACAACGGTGAATTCTACATCACCAATTTCGATGTCAACAACCACTACGAGGACAACATCATCCGCTTAGAGAAATGGGATGAGCACAAGATCTGGACGGCTATCCTCTACGATGCCGACAATCAGGGATATCCATACATCAAGCGATTCACGATGGATGCCACCAAGCGCCATCAGAATTTCATGGGCGAGAACCCAAACTGCAAGCTCATCTTGCTTACCGACACGGTATATCCACGCATCAAGGTTACTTATGGCGGTGTGGATGCCATCCGTCCTGCCGAAGAAATCGATGCAGAACAGTTCATTGCACAGAAGAGTTTCAAGGCAAAGGGTAAGCGCCTCACGACATGGAAGATTGAAAGTATCGAGGAACTGGAACCAACCCGATTCCCTGAACCTCCTTCTGAGGATAATGATGAGGAACCGGATGGTTCTGACTCTGAGAATGAAGGTGAAAACCTTGATCCAGATGCCGGCAAAAGCGAGCAACAGGTGATTGACGAACTGACTGGTCAGACCAACCTCTTCTCAGAAAAAGATTTCGAAGAAGACCAGAAGGATAAAGACTGGTTATCGAAGCAATAAAAAGCGCTAAGAAAGCGAAAAAGAAAGCGCAAGGAAAGCAGCAAGGAAAGCGCAAGAAAAGCGCCCATCATAAAAAAGGAGCTTAAGCCCCAAAAGCTTAAGCCCCTTTTTTATTATCTAGCCATTTGCGTTTCGCGTTTCAGCATTTCGCGTTCAGCAAAAAAGAAGCCAGTCCCCCTCCTGCCCCCGTTCCAGGCGATTCCATCGCCTGTCCCCCCAGCAGTCAGTAGCCTTCATTTTTACCTTTTATACCCCGCCAGCTTTTTCAGGCAGTATTCCTTAAAGTCATTCCAGTGGTAATAAGGTGCCACATCGCTCTTGATAGGCAAAGTAGCCTCATCTTCATTCAAAAGCACCTTTACCAATACATCATTCGCCTTGTTTCTATAAAAAACAAACTGCAAATTCGTAGCCATCGGGGTAATCTTATAATCCCACCATTGAGAAGCAATCTTCTCCGGATCCTTAATCTCTTCGCCATATCCATTCAAATCCAGCAAACAGGTAAGCGGAGTAACCATCGTATCGTGTCCATATCTCAATGTAGCTCCCGGATGCGGCAAGGCGATGCAGCTATCCGCCTTCTGGATAATGTTTCTCAAGAGATTGCGCTGGGAGAACGGCTGCACATTGCCCGTATAAGGCGAGTTGCCGTAAGCCATCTGCCACCAGATGTTGGCATTCTGCCAGTTCTGATACAGTTCCTCCTCCGTAAAGAGGTCATAGAGCGAAACCTTGCCTCTCAGTTCCGTGCCTTGGATTGAGCTTGCCATCTCATAGAGTTTTCTGTTCAGGTCACTCTGGTTGATATTCTGCTTCACCCAGGCAGGATCGTTGAACAGTTCCTGCATCACACGGCTATAGCTAACGTGCTTCTGTGCAAATTCCTGCTGTGCCACCTTGATACCCACGCTGTTTTTCAAGCTGTCCAGGTATCTGTCGTCTTGGTTCATATAATACATATCATGCTCGCTGGCATCATGGAAGATATGAAGTTTCGGATTGATACGCAGCATCTGCTGCAAACCGTTCTCCATAGAGAGGATGCATCGGATTACCAAAGTACTTCGGGCTTCGATATTCGTATTACCGGCAAAAATCTCAGGGAAGCGCTCCATCATTCTTCTGGTGATACCCTGATGCTGGAGAGCTCCGAGCGGAGTCAGTTCGCCATCGCGCCCCTTCGCCTCCTCACGAATCATCTTCACCTTAGCCAGCGTTTCCTCGCCCTTAGCTGTCAGTTTGCCCTCCTGCTTCGCTTTAAGCAGAGAGAAATAAGGCACATCATAAGCCTTCTTGCCAATCATATAACGGGAACCATGCCGGCCATAATGGCTCAGATAGAAAGGCTTATAACCTTTAGGAGCCACAGTCAACTGCTTCTGCGGACCACGATAAGCTACATAGTTACTACCCGAAAGCGTAATATCCCGCTTGAAATCCTCTTGTGGAGTCTGTGCTGTCAGAGGCATCGCCAATGTAAGAGATGCCAACAATAATAGATTTTTTGTGTTCATTGTTATCATATAATTTTGTTTTGGAAACATGCAATTTCATTTAATTCCAATTCATCAGTTTTCTCAGGAACGGAAGCAATTCTGCAGCCATCTTCCGATGCTGCAGCATACTAGGATGCCAGCTGGCGCCATAACCTAAATCTCCTTTCTGGAAACTGAAATCGAAACGGTAAATGTTCTTATCGGTTTTATTGGCATCTGCACAGATTCTATCAAGCACAGTTCGTTGCTTGCTACTCTCCTTCTCGCCGAGCATCGGACCTGTCAACATCACAATCTTTGCATGAGGATACTTGCTACGTACCGTTTTAAGAAACATGCGATAATTCTTCTCGTAGAGTTGAATATCATAATTCTTGGTAGAAAGATCGTTCGTACCCAGATTGATGCAGACTAACTGAGGCTGATACTTGGCAAAATCCCATTTTTCATCATGCTGGTCAAATAAGGTATATTCATATTGCCAAGGCATGTTATCGGCATCACCCGTCTTCGGACCATTATAATTACGATATACACCGATACCACTGCGGGAGATAGAAGTATGCTGGGCCTTCAGACTGTCACTTACGATATTGGCATAAGTAAGCCAATGGTTCTCCGTTTCATCTTCAAAAGGATCAGACATGTTGATACTTTCTACGCCATAACCGCAGGTGATGGAGTTTCCGATAAATTCAATCTTCCGTTCCGGAAGAGCCGGAGCCTCAACGAGCTGACATCCCTTATCAAGAACGAATCCCCTGAATTCCGGTTTGCGGAACAAGCCTTCTATCACATACATCACCTTAGCATGATGCACCCCCTTTGGCAAAGCCGCAGCCAGGGTTACAACCGAATCGCGTTCGGCATTAAAGCCCACTTTGAAAGGTTCACAACCATCAATCTGCGCCATGAAATATCCAGTTTTCGGGCGACACAGCATTTTCAGAGAAGACCCTTGAAAACTAGCCTCAATCGTAGTTCCCGGATAATTGAAACTGGCTACATCAGGATTCTTAGCAAAGCTCACACGCCCAACATACTGAATCATCGGATGAGAAGCCTTTACAACCTCTCCCACAATAGGAAGAGTAGTTGATTTCTTCACATTTTCAGCCATCATCGTGGTAGAAACCATCAATGTAGCCAGCATCATAACCCATACTTTTTTCATATTCCTGTTATTTAGTTTTTATCTGTCCTTACCATTCAGCCTTCATTTTTGCAAAGTAAAGACAAAACAATATCTGTTTGCAAAATTACCATTATTTCTCGTAAAAAGCAAGTAAAACCATCATTTTTTTCATTTTTATTCTTTTTATTCAAATTATTATTGTATCTTTGCACCCAAAAATGCGCTTGTGGCGAAATTGGTAGACGCGCTAGACTTAGGATCTAGTGGTTTAGGCCGTGTAGGTTCGAGTCCTATCAGGCGCACCGAAGAAAATCCTAACTGCTTGATAATAAGCGGTTAGGATTTTCTTCATTCTAGAAATTGCCAACATTTTGCCAACATAATTCCAAACTAAATTGAATCGGTTGGCAAAAACAAGGCTTCATTTTACATACTTTCACACGATTACATGCTATAACACAAGCGCTTTTTGTTATATCTTGTTAAAGATTACACTATAGGCACATCGTTATAAAAATAAATCACTAAATTTGCATCTAAAGCAATAAATTGAACGTTATGGAAGATTTAAACCTGCTAAAATTGGTCTTAGTAAAAAAGAAAAAGACCAACAAATGGCTTGCAGAACAGTTGGGAGTAAACCAAACAACTGTTTCTAAATGGTGTACCAACACCACACAGCCAGATTTAATGACTTTAAAAAAGATTTCAGAGTTGTTAGATGTCAGCGTAAGTGAAATTATTAACTTCGATTAAACAAAGAAGAAGCTATGAGTAGAAATTATAAAACAGTTGAACTGCATTGGTTTCAGTGCTAATGCTGGAAAGGAATAATAAGATGAACAATATAACTAAAGACGGCAATACATTGTTGCCTACTGGCTATATTCAATGGCGTAAAGACATTGAACAGCTGATTGACACTGCAAAGTTGAAAACGGCTATCAGTATCAATATGGGAACATTGTCGCTATATTGGAATATAGGGAAACAAATTATAGAGAAGAAGGAACAAATAGGTTGGGGAAAACAGGTAATTGCCCAATTGTCAAAAGATCTTTGTTCTCGTTTCCCTGATGACAGAGGTATTCGGAACGCAACCTGAGGAACATGAAAAGATTTGCTGAAGCGTATCCGACTTTTCCAATTTGGCAAGTGCCACTTGCCAAATTAAAGGAACTGCCAATTTTGCAAGTGACACTTGCAGAATTGGAGAGTGAAGGCAAGGAGTTTGTTCAAGTACCACTAGCACAAATATCTTGGTATCACCATATTTCCCTGTTATCCAAGGTAAAAGACGAAGCACAACGTGCCTACTATATAACAGAAACAGCACAGAATGGGTGGAGTCGAGATGTGATGCTTCTCCAAATAGACAATGGATATATCCATGCTAAAGGGCATGCAATTAATAATTTTGAACAGACCTTGCCACCTCTTCAGTCAGACTTGGCTCGTTACATATTCAAAGACCCTTACAATTTCTCGTTCATTGGAACGGTGGCATTGCAAAATGAATTGGATATAGAAAAGTCCTTGACAAGCAAGATAACAGATTTTCTCCTCGAGATGGGACGTGGTTTTGCATACATAGGCAGACAATACCATATTTCCGTAGATGGGGATGATTATTATATCGACTTGCTGATGTACCATCTCAAACTGCATTGCTATGTTGTAGTGGAATTGAAAGCCGTGGAGTTCAAACCAGAGTTCGTTAGCAAACTGAACTTCTATATTTCTGCAGTTGATGACATTGTGAAATCCCCAGAAGACAAACCTACCATTGGCTTGCTTCTCTGCCGAACCAAGAGCAACAAGAAAGCTGAGTTTTCGCTTCGTGGCATTACCCAACCTATGGGAATTGCACAATACGAAACAGAAAAACTCTTTGCTGATGTAGCATCGGCATTGCCACAGATTGAGGAAATAGAGGAGAAACTTGAAAAATCAGAGGGAAAATCGGATAAAGAGTAATACATGGTTATTTCCATTTTGGAAATAACCATAATATATATAGGAATAACACAGAAAATACGAAACAGAGAGATACCTACATCATCCCTTCCAGTTTTTCCTGCGCCTCGCGCATATCTTTTTCAAAATTCACATGGTCTAGAAGGAATTCCGTTCTGCCTTGCGAAAGAAGAAGATAGAGCTGCGGATTCATACCCTCTACATACTGGGCGATGGCATACTCTATATCATCACGCTGCGTAGGATTGGTGGAAAATTCAAAAACCCTAAGCTTTTGATGAATAAAGCAATATGCCGACTCTATACAATCTCTGGTAATGCCCCCTGCCGAGAGAGCATCACCATTATTATTCTGATTCATTCTGAATATCCTTTTTATTTCACGCCCTTCATCGACAAGGCGATGCGCTTGCGCTTCAAATCTACTTCTGCCACTCTCACCATCACATGCTCATGAAGCTTTACCACCTCAGAAGGATCCTGAATGTAACGGTTTGACATCTGGGATACATGAACCAGACCATCGTTGTGGACACCTATATCTACAAAGGCACCAAACTTGGTAATGTTGGTAACAATGCCCGGCACAACCATACCCACCTGCAAATCCTCTATCTCCTTGATGCTGGCATCAAACTCAAACTTCTCCACCTCACCACGAGGATCCAAACCCGGCTTGTCAAGCTCAGCCATGATATCGGTCAAAGTAGGCATACCCACCTCAGCACTCACATATTTTCTGATATCAATCTTCTTCTGCAGCGCCTTGTCTTCTACCAGCTGCTTCACCGTTACGCCCTGATCTTTCGCCATCTGCTCTACCAGCGCATAGCGCTCCGGATGAACGGCACTGTTATCCAAAGGATTCCTGGCGCCTGGAATGCGGAGGAAGCCGGCACACTGCTCAAAGGCTGAAGGACCCAGACGTGGCACCTTCTTCAACTGGGCACGGGAAGCGAAGGCTCCATTCTCGCGGCGATATTCCACGATGTTCTTGGCAAGCGTAGGTCCCAAACCGCTCACATAGGTCAGCAGATGCTGCGATGCGGTATTCAGGTTGACACCCACCGAGTTCACGCAACTCATTACCACCGTATCCAGACTCTTCTTCAACTGAGTCTGATCCACATCATGCTGAT
The DNA here is from genome assembly GCF_026015465.1 of Segatella copri. GTDB lineage: Bacteria > Bacteroidota > Bacteroidia > Bacteroidales > Bacteroidaceae > Prevotella > Prevotella copri_E. Next base: position 255,361 of record NZ_JAPDUQ010000003.1, on the reverse strand, counting down.
ACTGTCCCACACCGATGCTCTTCGGATCAATCTTCACCAACTCAGCAAGCGGATCCATCAATCTTCGTCCGATGCTCACAGCACCACGCACGGTAACATCCTCATCCGGGAACTCATCTCTTGCAATCTTCGAAGCCGAATAGATAGAAGCGCCATCCTCGCTCACCACATAGATATCTACCGGATGAACGAAATCGATACTATGCAGCCAGTCGCTGGTTTCGCGGCTTGCCGTACCGTTACCTACAGCCATTGCCTCCACCTGATACATCTTAACCATGCGCTGGATGGCAGCCGTTGCCTCGCTCTTCCTGTTGCGGGGAGGATGAGGATAAACGATTTCATGATGAATCAGATTGCCCTGCGCATCGAGACAGCAAGTCTTGCAACCATTGGCAAAACCTGGGTCAACCGCCATCACGCGTTTCTGTCCGAGAGGAGCCGCCAACAGAAGCTGGCGCAGGTTTTCGGCGAAGACCACAATAGCCTCCTCATCCGCCTTCTGCTTGCTGAGCGCAGCAAATTCGGTTTCAATGCTAGGCTTCAGCAGTCGCTTAAAGGCATCATCCACCGCTTCACCCACCAGCGTCTGGCACTCACCGAAACCATGTACATAGTGGCGCTTCAGTTTATCCTGACACTGCTCATCATCAGCCGAGATGCTGACACGCAAGAATCCAGCTGCCTCGCCTCTACGCATAGCCAGCAGTCGGTGCGAAGAACATTTCTTCAATGGTTCTGAGAAATCGAAATAGTCGGAGAAGCGCTGCGCCTCTTCCTCATCCTTCTTCTTGGCTACCACCTTAGAAGTGATGATGGCACCGCGTCTGAACTCACCGCGAATCTGATTGCGACTCTGCTCATTTTCGCTTACGGTTTCAGCGATGATGTCTTTGGCTCCCTGAAGTGCAGCCTCCACATCCTTCACCTTATCGCCCACAAACTTCCTGGCAGCCTGTTCCGGATTGCGCTCACGCTGGAAGAGGAGCAGCTGTGCCAGAGGCTCCAAGCCTGCCTCACGTGCTATCTGTGCACGGGTGCGGCGCTTAGGCTTATAAGGAAGATAGATATCTTCCAGTTCGGTGGCATCCCAGCACTGTTCGATGCGTTTTTTCAGTTCATCCGAGAGCTTTCCCTGTTCCTCGATGGTTTTGAGGATAGTCTCTTTTCTCTTCGCCATCTCAGAGAGTTTCTCGTTAGCCTGTGCGATGGCTTCAATGTTTACCTCGTCCATATTACCGGTTTTCTCCTTGCGGTATCGCGAGATAAACGGAATGGTGCAGCCCTCTTCGAGCAGCGCCAGAGTATTTTCTACAGCCTGCTCCTTCAGATTGAGCTGGGCTGCTATCAGCTTTGTAAATTGATTCATTTATGATATTAATAAAAAAAGATTCAAACTGTTTGTTCATGCAAAGATAGAGAAAAAAGTTGGTTTGCCCAAATATTCCCTTATATTATTTGGCGGTTTCACTAAAAAATCGCAGCTTTGCAGCAGAAATAGCTTTAGATACATTCAGCATGCCCGATTTTCTTGATTTACATCAACAATACGGCTTGTTTTGCAAGAAAAACTGAGAAATAGTTTTGAGTTTCAAGTTATTTCCTATACCTTTGCCGCCGAATTAGAGAGTGCAGGGCATGTCTGGGATGTGCTTTGCTATCATAAATAAAGGGGCTGAAAAGCTACCTGATTAGAGTGATAAAATAAAGTAATAATTAAAAGAAAAGATTGATTATGAAGAAGATTATGTTGAGCCTTGCTATGGCTCTCGTTTCAGTTTGCGCTAGCGCACAGGTTTACATCGGTGGTACAGCTGGTATTTCCAGCAACAAGATAGGTGATGGTGACAGCAAGACAGCTTACACCTTGATGCCTGAAATCGGTTACGAATTCAACAACAAGTGGGAGGCTGGTCTCGAAATTGGTATCAAGAAGGGCGAAGTTTGCAAGCTTTCTCCTGTAGGTGAATCTACAACATTCACTGTAGCTCCTTACGTACGTTACACAGCCGTAGAAACCAAGTTGGTTAACCTCTTCGTAGAGGGTACAATCGGTTACAGCAGTTACAGCAAGGGCGGTGGCGATGCCTACGAGGCAGGCATCAAGCCAGGTTTGGCTGTTAAGCTTTCAGACCACGTAAACTTCATCACAAAGGTAGGTTTCCTCGGTTACAGAGGTTATTCTCCTGACCATGGTGACAACTCATCAACATTCGGACTTAACGTAGATGCGAGCAACATTTCATTTGGTGCTATCTACAAGTTCTAATCTTAGGGTGCTCATTTACTCATAAGCAATAATATCAGGGGCGCAAGCGATTCCTTTTCTGGAAACAGCTTGCGCCCCATTTTTATCTGCAAGCGTACACGCTTTTACTCTTCACTCTTCACCTTTCCTTCGGAAACCCCTGTGTTTATCGGCATTCCGAGGGGTGAAGAGTTTGCAGCGACTCTTCACCCACTCTTCACCACTCTTCACCGATTCCAAAGACCAACAGGCGTAAATTGCAGCGCAAGACCGCTAGGTGTTAAGGAGAGATGCAAGACCGCCAGGCTTCTCTAAGGAGGGTGTGCCATAAGTCTGGATAATAGTTTGGCGCATAACAGTTAACCATCGCATGCACATCACCTGTTGTGCATGCGCATATCAGCTATTATGCAAGCGCACAACAGCTGTTGTGCGACCGAAGATACTGACTGTTTCAACAACATATCCTAACTCTTCCAACAACATATTCTAACTCTTCCAACAACAAGAAGAGGATGAATCATAAACTTATGACACACCCTCCGCCGAACCAGCCAGGGTGAAGAGTGGTGAAGAGTGGGTGAAGAGTGTCCAAAAACTCTTCACCCCTCGAAACGCCCATAAACACTGGGGATTCCGAAGGAAAGGTGAAGAGTGAAGAGTATTTTCTTATCCTTTACTTACAACATTTTTACAGGCATTTACGCTGACTGTTGCAGTAGAACAGCCAACTGGCGAGCGTACGGCTAGTCAGCTGTTCTTCATTCGCCTGTACACTATTTCCGATTAACAGATAGCCATATTCCTACTTTTTAAGCGTAAATTCAAACTTCAAGCCGCCTTCCTGCTGATTGCTCACACGGATGGTTCCGCCATGTATGAGAACGGCATTCTTGACGATAGCAAGACCCAAACCGGTGCCACCCATCTTGCGGCTGCGTCCCTTATCTACCCGATAGAAACGCTCAAAAAGACGGGAGAGATGCTCGGCAGGAACTCCCTGACCATTATCACAGAAGATGAAATGCCACTTATTGCCCTGCTCCTTGGCACTCAACGTTATCTTACGCCCTTCGCCGGCATAAGCTATGGCATTGTCGGTAAGATTGCGGAACACACTATAGAGCAGACTACGGTTACCCTTCACGATAATATGCTGGTCGGGAAGAAGATTCTCGAAAGTCATCTTGTGTGACTCTCTTTCCAGCGCCGTCTCATGGGCTATTTCACTCACCATCTGCGTAATGTCTACCGCCTCGAAATCTATCATATCCGAACCGTCATCCAACCGGTTCAGGGTAGAGATGTCGCGGAGCAGAGAGGTGAGACGCTCGCTCTGGGCATAACAGCGCTGCAGAAACTGCGACTTCATCTCTTCGTTGATATGCGGATTGTCGAGTATCGTTTCCAGATACCCCTGAATACTTGCTACAGGAGTCTTCAGCTCGTGAGCGATATTCTGGGTAAGCTGCCGCTTCAGTACATCCTGTTCACGTCGGGTGGTCTGTATGCGCTTATACATCTTGATGATGCGCTCAGCTATCTCGCCCAACTCATCGTTAGGGAACTTGGCGAGATCTTCCACCTCTAGACTCTCGTTGTGGTCTGCCTTATAAGCAAAGATGCTCAGTTTGGAAACATTCTTAGCCAGACGGTCCGTAAAACGGTAAAGCACGATGGTAAGCAGAATGACAGCTACGATGGCAAACCAGATGAAATGCTGGTCGGCCTGCAGCGATTTTGCCAAATCATTATTGTAAGGTAGTGCCGTACGGATGATGAGCTTGCTTTCCGGAAAATAAGAAGCCACATAGAAATAATCATGCTTCAGGGTTTTAGACTGTCGCTCCACGCTTGAGCCTACCCTGTTTTTCAAGGCTTCTGCTATTTCCTCCCGTTTGGCATGGTTGGCAAAATGATCATAGTCGGAACTCATATTGTCATAAATCACCTTACCGTTAGGGCGCACCAGCGTAACACGAAGATCCTTGCTTTCATGTTCTCGGACAAAAGCCTGCAACTTCTCATGAGCCACAGTCACATCCCTATTGTGGATGCTATCCTGCAGAATAATTCCTTCACCAGGAGAGAGCGCCAGATCTTCTGCCAGCAGTTCATTATAATTTTCCAGCTTGATAGTAAGCGTACCTATTTTATACTGTTTCTCTCGTGCCTGCTGGAACACGATAAAACTGACGGCGAACACAAGGAACACCGCCAGTACACTGAAGTACAACTTTCTACCTACACTATTTAACTTAAACATTTTGATTACGCATCAAAATAATAACCGAACCCCAGACGGGTAACGATACACTTGGCAAACTTACCAATTTTCTTTCTCATACGGGTGATGTTGACATCCACCGTGCGGTCGAGTACCATCACATCCTTAGGCCATACCCGGTCGATAAGCTCCTGACGTGAGAACACCTTGCCGCGCTCTTCGAGGAAAAGACGCAGGAGTTCGAACTCGGTCTTGGTGAAAGGGATAGCCTCACCATCGATGCTCACCGTCTTCTTGTCAAGATTCAGTTGCAGTCCCTGATAGTTGATGATCTTCGATTCATCAGCATCGCCAGCCTGTTCAGCCGTACGGCGCAAGACGGCACGCACTCTGACCATCACCTCTCGGATAGAGAAAGGTTTCGAGATATAATCATCGGCACCGATATTGAATCCTGTCACCGTATCGTTTTCCGTATCACGGGCAGTAAGGAAGATGATTGGAACATTGGCTGTCATCGGATTGCCCTTCAACTGCTTAGCCAGCTGGAAGCCGCTCATTCCACCCATCATGACATCCAACAGCAGCAGGTCGAACGAAGCAATGTCCATCTCCAAAGCCTCTTCTGCCGAATTGGCAGTCTCTACCTCATATCCTTCTGTTTCGAGATTGAATTTCAGAATCTCACACAAGTCTTGCTCATCATCAACAACAAGTATTCTTTTCATATTCTCTTCCATATTTCATGTTATTTAAAATACCGCTGCAAAATTACGAATTTTCTTTCGTAATAAGCGTTACATTCGGTTACAATTTCGTGACATTTAGTTCTTTAGAGAAAAAAAATATAAAAAAACGGGGATTTTGTTACACATTTTAACTTAGTGTTCCAAATTCGCTACATGTTTCTTTGCTAGTTAGAAACAGAAATACTACTTTTGCACCCGATATAACTATAAGTGAGCATATAACACAACTGAAAGAGTATGAAAGATAAAGTAAATGCAATTCCCTTAATCGGTAAAATCATCAAAGAGGAATTAAACAAGCAAGGCAAGACTACAGTATGGCTTGCTGAAAAACTAGGCTGCCATCGTACTAATATATATAAGGTATACAGAAGAGCCACTATAGATACGGGTATGCTTTACCATATCTGTCAGTTGCTGAACATTCATTTGTTTAAGGTTTATTCAGACGCTTTGCGTAAACGCAAGAAAAAGAATCAAGATTTAAACTAAAAATAACTAAAACAATAAGACCTGAGGTTAATCACCCCAGGTCTTATTGTTTTTATGCCAATCGCTTTTCCAGACGCTCGCGGATGGCAGCGATAAAGCTGGCAGAGTTTACAGCCTTAGCCTCAACACCTTCCATCAGGTTTACGAGATCCTTGGTAGCGATACCGTCGTTCAATGTATCGAAACATGCAGCCTCCAGCTGGTCGCCAAAGTTCTGAAGTTCCTTGATGCCATCCAGTTCGCCACGCTTTCTCAACGCACCGCTCCATGCAAAGATGGTAGCCATAGGGTTAGTAGATGTATCTTCACCCTTCAGGTAGCGATAGTAGTGACGGGTCACGGTACCGTGAGCTGCCTCATACTCATACTTGCCGTCAGGAGAAACCAATACGGAAGTCATCATTGCCAGAGAACCGAAAGCTGTACTGAGCATATCACTCATCACATCACCGTCATAGTTCTTGCAAGCCCAGATGAAACCGCCCTTGCTGCGGATAACACGAGCCACTGCATCATCAATCAATGTATAGAAATACTCGATACCGAGTTCTGCAAACTTCTCTTTATAGTCGCTCTCATATACTTCCTCAAAGATTTTACGGAACTGGGCATCATAAGTCTTAGAGATGGTATCCTTGGTAGCAAACCAGAGATCCTGCTTGGTATCAATGGCAAACTTGAAGCAGCTGTGAGCAAAGCTGCGGATACTCTTATCAGTATTGTGCATGCCCTGGATAACGCCGGCGCCATCGAAAGAATGAATCTCAATCTCCTGCTTCTTGCCACTCTTACCCTCGAACACGAGTTTGGCTGTACCTGGCTCATCAGCACGAAGTTCCACGCTCTTGTATACATCGCCGTAAGCATGACGGGCGATGGTAATAGGCTTCTCCCAGTTCTTTACACAAGGGTGGATGCTAGGGATAGTGATAGGAGCACGGAACACGGTACCGTCCATGATGCTACGGATAGTTCCATTAGGGCTCTTCCACATTTTGTGGAGTTTATACTCGTCCATACGCTGTGCATTAGGAGTGATAGTAGCACACTTCACAGCCACGCCATATTTCTTAGCCGCCTCAGCAGAGTCGATGGTTACCTGGTCATTGGTCTGGTCGCGATAAGGCAGACCGAGATCATAATACTCAGACTTCAAATCAACGAAAGGAAGAATGAGTTCATCCTTAATCATCTTCCAGAGAATTCTTGTCATCTCATCACCGTCCATCTCTACCAATGGAGTTGTCATCTTAATCTTTTCCATAACACAATATAATGTATAATTAATAATTTACAATGTACAATGATCAGGGCAGCCAAGTGGGCCCTTGATATTTTGCCTGCAAAATTAATAAAAATAATCAAGAAAAGAAAGGAAATTAAGAATAATTCTAGCAAAATGATAACAAAAAGTACTTTTTTACGTACTCAAAACATAAAATCTGTATATTTATACCTAAAAAGGCATCAATGAGCCCGAAAACTCATTGATGCCTCTACTTATTTACTTTTTTACCTTTTTACCTTTAAATAGCCTTTTTACTTCTCCTCTGGAGCCTTGTCAATCAAGTCCATGAACTGGTCGAGCTTAGGAGTGATGATAATCTGAGTGCGGCGGTTGCGCTGCTTGCCTACCTCTGTATCGTTAGTTGTTACAGGGTTGTACTCACCGCGACCACCAGCAGTAAGGCGCTTAGGATTTACACCGAAGTGATCCTGCAAGTACTGAACAACAGAAGCTGCACGGAGAGCAGAGAGGTCCCAGTTGTTGCGGATATTCTTCATCTTGGCACTTGTAGTGCTTACTGGTACGTTATCGGTATTACCCTCTACGAGCACGTCGTAATCCTTGTAGTCTGTGATGATCTTAGCAATCTTGCTCAATGTTTCCTGAGCACGGCTGTTCACCTCATAGCTACCACTCTGATAGAGCATATTGTCAGCCAGAGAAATGTAAACTACACCCTTCAGAACCAGAACATCAACCTCCTTCATCTCTTCCTTGCTCAAAGAGCGGGTCAGGTTGTTGGTAAGAACCATGTTGAGCGAATCGCTCTTGCTCTTTACCTCAACCAGGTGGCGGATATACTGGTTACTCTCGTTGATCTGGTCAACGAGTTTCTCAATGCTCACGTTGTTCTGGCTTGCATTATTCAAACTCTTGTCAAGTGAGTTCTGCAACTTAGCATAATCGCTCTTTGCAGTAGCGAGCTGCTCCTGGGCTGCTGCCAGACTAGCCTCTGTAGCTGCCAGTTTTTCCTTGGTAGCCTGATAGTTGCTTGACAATTCCTTATTCTCATTCTGGCAATTCTGAAGATCCTTCTTACTTGCACAGCTTGTAGCCATCAGAGCTACAGCCATCATTGCCATTACCATTAACTTTGTCTGTTTCATATTCTTACTAATTTAAATTTTCTTGTTATTATTAATTGATTATAGTATATTAACGTCGCTTTCTACCTCCTATTATATTAGAGTTCTCCCGGCTTTTATCTGTTATCCGGAAGCTTCTACATTTTAGGGCATTATAGAAACTGATTCACTTCTTTCACTTGCAAAGTTACAGATAAGACTCGAATAAACAATATTTGTCAAATGCATTTAGACATTTTTAACCTCTAAATCTTTATTTATCACCTTTTTAACCAAAAAAGGCAACAGAAAGCACTTTTCTTATAGCTAAACCGTCAAATATAGCCTCTCAAGGTAAGAATAGCCCAAATCTCAACAAAAAAAACATAAAAAACAGTGTTTTATTTTGTAGTGTCTTGAAATTGCACTATCTTTGCACTCGAAAAGAAATAAATACATTAATAATATAAAAGAAAGCAAGTATGATTCTTTTTTTTAGAACTCCATCTAAGAGTGTGATTGCGACCGAGATTGACCACAAACCATCTCAGGACGAAATCAATGAACTTTGTTGGCTTTATGGTGACGCGACTTTAGAGGACGCCCAGCAGTTGCAGGGCTTCTATGTCGGCCCACGCCGTGAAATGATTACTCCTTGGAGTACGAATGCCGTTGAGATTACTCAGAACATGAGTCTTAACGGCATTTCGCGTATCGAGGAGTACTTCCCTGTAGATAGCGAAGACGCTGAGCACGACCCTATGCTCCAGCGTATGTACAACGGTATCGGGCAGGATGTGTTCACCGTGAACCACCAGCCAGAACCTATCAAGTACGTCGATGACCTCGAGAAGTATAACGAGGAAGAGGGTCTTGCCCTCAGCGAGGACGAAATGGCTTATCTCCACAAGCTGGAGAAAGAGAACGGACGCCCTCTCACCGACAGCGAAATCTTCGGTTTCGCACAGATTAACTCAGAGCACTGCCGCCACAAGATCTTCGGCGGCCAGTTTATCATCGACGGTAAGGAGATGGAGTCTTCTCTCTTCAACATGATTAAGAAGACCACCAACGAGAATCCTAACAAGATTCTCTCTGCTTACAAGGACAACGTGGCTTTCTCTCAGGGTCCTGTTATCGAGCAGTTTGCTCCAGCCGATCAGACTACCAGCGATTTCTTCCAGGTGAAGGATATCGAGAGTGTTATCTCTCTGAAGGCTGAGACTCACAACTTCCCTACTACCGTAGAGCCTTTCAATGGTGCTGCTACCGGTACGGGTGGTGAAATCCGCGACCGTATGGGTGGTGGTGTAGGTTCATGGCCTATCGCAGGTACTGCCTGCTACATGACTGCTTATCCTCGCCTGAAGGATGACAACGGCAAGAGCGATGTTGAGCGCGACTGGGAAGATATCATGCCAGTACGTAAGTGGCTCTATCAGACTCCTGAGCAGATTCTGATCAAGGCTTCCAACGGTGCATCAGACTTCGGTAACAAGTTCGGTCAGCCTCTCATCACTGGTTCTGTGCTTACATTCGAGCACGAGGAGAATGGTGAGAAGTATGCATACGATAAGGTAATCATGCTTGCCGGTGGTGTAGGCTACGGCAAGAAGCGTGACTATAAGAAGGGTGAGCCACAGAAGGGCAACAAGGTTGTCGTAGTAGGTGGTGACAACTATCGCATCGGTCTCGGTGGTGGTTCTGTTTCTTCTGTAGATACAGGCCGTTACAGCAACGGTATCGAGTTGAACGCTGTTCAGCGTGCCAACCCTGAGATGCAGAAGCGTGCCTACAACCTGGTTCGTGCACTCGTTGAGAACGACGAGAACCCAGTAGTCAGCATCCACGACCATGGTTCAGCCGGTCACTTGAACTGTCTCTCTGAGTTGGTAGAAGAGTGCGGTGGCGAAATCGACATGTCTAAGTTGCCTATCGGCGACAAGACTTTGAGCGCCAAGGAAATCATCGCCAACGAGAGCCAGGAGCGCATGGGCTTGCTCATCGACGAGAAGCATATCAGCGAGGTTCAGAAGATTGCCGACCGTGAGCGTGCTCCAATGTACGTGGTTGGTGAGACTACTGGCGATGCTCACTTCTGCTTCAAGCAGGCTGATGGTGTGAAGCCATTCGACCTCGATGTAGCTCAGATGTTCGGTCATACTCCTAAGACTGTGATGGTAGATGAGACCGTAGAGCGTAAATATGAAGATGTAACTTATTCTGCAGATAACCTCGACGAGTACTTGCAGCGTGTTCTCCAGATGGAGGCTGTGGCTTGTAAGGACTGGTTGACCAACAAGGTAGACCGTTCCGTAACAGGTAAGATTGCCCGTCAGCAGGGTCAGGGTCAGATTCAGTTGCCACTCTCAGACTGTGGTGTCGTAGCACTCGACTACCGTGGCGAGAAGGGTATCGTAACAGCAATGGGTCATGCTCCTCAGGCTGGTCTTGCCGATCCTAAGGCAGGTTCAGTACTCTCTGTAGCAGAGTCATTGACTAATATCGTATGGGCTCCATTGGCAGATGGCATGGACAGCATCAGCCTCTCAGCCAACTGGATGTGGCCTTGCCGCAGTCAGAAGGGTGAGGATGCCCGTCTGTACGAGGGTGTGAAGGCTTTGTCAGACTTCTGCTGCGCCATCCACGTAAACGTACCAACAGGTAAGGACTCACTCTCTTTGACCCAGCAGTATCCTAACGGCGAGAAGATCATCGCTCCGGGTACCGTTATCGTAAGTGCTGGTGGTGAGGTTTCAGATGTCAAGAAGGTGGTTAGCCCAGTTCTCGTTAACGACAAGAACTCTAGCCTCTACCATATCGACTTCAGTTTCGACGAGCAGCGTCTCGGTGGTTCTGCTTTCGCTCAGAGTCTGGGCAAGGTGGGCAGCGATGTTCCTACCGTCAAGAACCCAGAGTACTTCGTTGACTGCTTCAACGCCGTACAGGAACTCATCAACCGTGGTTGGGTAATGGCTGGTCACGATATCAGCGCCGGTGGTTTGATTACAACTCTCCTCGAGATGACATTCGCCAACGTAGAGGGTGGTATGAAGATCAACCTCCACGACATCGCAGATGCCGACATCATCAAGACTCTCTTCGCAGAGAACCCAGGTGTTGTCATCCAGGTAAGCGATGCTCACAAGGACGAGTTGAAAGCATTCTTCGATGAGAACGGTATCGGTTATGCCAAGATTGGTTATCCAGCTCCAGAGCTCCGCAAGATTATCATCAAGAAGGAAGGCTTCGAGCACGAGTTCGATATCGATGCTTTGCGCGACGACTGGTATAAGACCTCTTACCTCCTCGACCGCAAGCAGAGCATGAACGGTATGGCTAAGAAGCGTTACACCAACTATAAGAAGCAGCCTATCGAGATGAACTTCGGTTACGGCTTCAAGGGAACTCTCGCTAGCTACAGCCTCGACGCCAACCGTCGCAAGCCATCTGGCATCAAGGCAGCCATCATCCGTGAGAAGGGTACCAATGGTGAGCGTGAGATGGCATACTCTATGTATCTCGCCGGCTTCGATGTAAAGGATGTGATGATGACCGACTTGATTTCCGGTCGTGAGACTCTGGAGGATGTAAACTTTATCGTATTCTGCGGTGGTTTCTCTAACTCCGATGTTCTCGGTTCTGCCAAGGGTTGGGCTGGTGCATTCCTCTACAATCCTAAGGCTAAAGAGGCACTCGATAAGTTCTATGCCCGTGAGGATACCCTTTCACTCGGTATCTGCAACGGTTGCCAGCTGATGGTTGAGTTGAACCTCATCAATCCTGAGCACAAGCATCGTTCACACCTCTGCCACAACACATCTAAGAAGTTCGAGAGTACATTCCTCGGTCTGACTATTCCTCAGAACGACAGTGTGATGTTCGGTAGCCTGAGCGGTGATAAGCTCGGTATCTGGGTAGCTCACGGCGAGGGCCGTTTCTACTTGCCAGAGCCAGAGGATCACTACAACATCATTGCGAAGTACAACTACGCTGAGTATCCAGGTAATCCTAACGGCAGTGACTACAATGTAGCAGGTATCTGCTCTGCAGATGGTCGCCACTTGGCTATGATGCCACACTTGGAGCGTGCCATCTTCCCATGGCAGAACGCCTGGTATCCAGCCGATCGCCGCAACGACGAGGTAACTCCTTGGATTGAGGCATTTGTCAATGCACGTCAGTGGATTGAAGAAAGAGTAAAATCATAGTTAAAAGTTAATAGTTTATAGTTGAAAGCAAGATTGCCGTAAACTATAAACTATAAATTATAAACTATAATGAAGTATATTTCATTATTTAAGACATTTATGAAGATTGGCATAGTCACCTTTGGTGGTGGCTATGCCATGATTCCTATTATAGAATCCGAAGTCGTCGACAAGCATCATTGGATGACGAAGGAGGAATTCTTGGATGCCATCGCTACGACCCAGGTTTGTCCGGGAGCCTTGGCCATCAATATGAGTTCCCTGCTCGGATATAAGTTGGCAAAGACACCGGGAGCCATCGTCTGCACCCTCGGCGCTTCGTTGCCATCGTTCCTTATTATCTTAGCGATAGCTATGTTTTTCCATCAGTTTGAAGACAACAAGGTAGTTGCTGCCATGTTTGCAGGCATCCGTCCTGCCGTCGTGGCATTGATAGCCGTACCTACATTCTCGCTTGCCAAGAGTGCCGGTATTTCGCTTGTCAACTGCTGGATTCCTATTCTATCCGCCCTTCTGATCTGGCTTTTGGGCGTCAACCCAATCTGGGTGATTATCGCAGCTGCCGTAGGTGGCTACATCTATGGACAGTTTATCCAGCCAACGGAATAAGATTAGTTAAAAGTTTATAGTTAATAGTTTATAGGGGCTACGCCTTATTGTAGGAATGCCCTATTAACTTTACACATTATTATATATATATGATATTTCTTCAGCTTTTCATCGTATTCATTCAGATAGGCATCTTCGGATTCGGAGGAGGCTATTCCATGATATCCCTGATTCAGGGACAGGTTGTTACGCAGTATCATTGGATGACGATGCAAGAGTTTACCGATGTGGTTGCCATCTCTCAGATGACACCGGGACCTATCGGTATCAACACCGCCACCTATTGTGGCTATACAGCTGTCCATAATGCCGGCATGAGTGGCATGATGGCTGTACTCGGAAGTGCCATGGCGACCTTTGCGCTGGTTCTCCCATCCTTGGTTTTGATGATTCTTATCAGCAAGATGCTGTACAAGTATATGAACACCACAGCCGTCCAGAGCATCTTCATCGGTCTTCGCCCAGCCATTGTCGGTCTGGTAGGAGCCGCAGCCCTGCTTCTGATGAATGGCGAGAACTTTTCTACTCCCGAAGATCCTTGGAGATTCTATATCTCCATCGCCCTCTTCTTTGCCACCTTTATCGGCGTGAAGGTGATGAAGATCAATCCTATCCGCATGATACTCTACTCGGCTTTTGCCGGACTGGTATTACTATATTAAACAAAATCTTTCGATTTTATTTGGTAGTAATAAATAAAAATCGTACATTTGCAACAAAAAGGAGATAGACCATGACATACTCACAGGCAGATATTACCATTCCATACGCTGTGGCGAACTTTGCTGAGATTCGCCACAAGGGATATTATTATGTGGACAAGACCAACTATATTCCACTGCTTGAGCGTTACAAAGCACCAGTTTTTCTCCGTCCTCGCAGATTCGGAAAGAGTCTGCTCGTTTCCATGTTGGCTCACTATTACGACCGTAACATGGCAACAAAATTCAAAGATTTGTTTGGTGGAACTTGGATTGGCGAACACCCAACAAACGAGCACAACCAATATCTCGTTGTAAGGTATGACTTTTCCACAACTTCCGTTGCCAGCAAGAAGGAAGACATCGAGAAGAACTTCAACGCCGTGAATTGCAGTCCACTCCGTACATTGGTGGAACGCAACAGAGACCTTTTTGGAGATTTCAGGTTCAGAGAGGATGGCAATGCCTCCAACATGTTGGTTGAAGTATGCGAGTTTATCTCTTCCCATAATCTTCCACCTCTTTATATATTAATAGATGAATACGACAACTTTACCAACCAGCTACTAGTTGTCTATAAGGACTCGCTGTACCAGGACCTGACCACAGGGGAAAGTTTCCTACGAACATTCTTCAAGGTTATCAAGGCAGGCATTGGCGAAGGTACCATCCGCACCTGCTTCTGCACAGGAGTACTGCCTGTCACCATGGATGACTTAACCAGTGGCTATAACATCGCAGAGATGTTGACTCTGAAGCCGGAATTTACCAATCTATTGGGCTTTACCCATGAGGAAGCAGCCCAATATCTGAAGTATGTCATCAATAAATATGGTCCTCAAGCCTCTTTCGAGGAATTATGGACTCTGATACTCAACAATTATGATGGTTACCACTTTTTACCAAATGCAGAACCATTATTTAACTCTACCATTCTGACTTACTTCCTCAAGAACTTTGCAGAACTGAAAGGCGGCATCCCTACGGAAATGGTAGATGAGAACCTGCGCACTGACACTAGTTGGATAAGAAGATTGACCATCACGCTTGACAATGCCAAAGAAATGCTCGACAGCCTGTTGATGGATGGAGAATTGTACTATTCACAAGCCGATTTACGCAACAAGTTCAACAAGCAAAAGTTCTTCTCCCCAGAGTTCTACCCTATTAGCCTCTACTACTTGGGTATGACCACCCTGAAGGGCAATTACAAAATGGCTTTGCCAAACTTGACGACCAAGAGTGTATGCAAAAGCATACGTAGCTTATATCGCAGGAAACAAGGCTTGCAAGATTTTTGAAAAGAAATGAGAAAGGTATATTTAGCCATAGCCCTTGGCTTCTGCTGCCAGGGCATTCTGGCACAGCAGACCTCCTACCGCTGGAAGGTGGAGGCAGAAGCTGGTGTCAGTTGCAGTGTGCTCGATACGGATGTATCGGGCTTGTCGGAGACTTATTATAAGGTGCGACCGGGTTTCACGGCTGCCATCGGTGCTGAATACAATATCGTAGATCAGCTGGCGGTAGGGACGGGCATCCGCTTCGTTCAGCGCGACTACCTGTATCAGAACCTCGGCGGTGATTCCTGGAACACCCGATACAACAACAACTTCATCAGCATCCCGCTCCATGTGGGCTACTATCTCCTCCATAATCCTTACCACGAGAAGGGATTGTGGATCAAGCCGCAGGTGGGCGTCTATTACGAGTACTTCACCTCCATGCATACCAAGGGTATGTATCCGATGAACATCATGGAGGGGTACAAGGGCGAAGGCACCTACATCCGCTATAACACCACCTACGATTTCAGGAAGAATGAGAACCATCTCCGCCGCAGTCTCTTTGGCGGAGAAGCAGGCATCAAGATAGGTTATTCCTTCGGCAAGATAGATGCCAGCGTGGGCTATCAGTTCCAGTACGGCTTCTCGCATATCTACCAGGAAAAAGCCAGCACCAGCAAGACTGCCCGGCGCAACTCCAACCTCATCACAGCCTCGGCTGCCTATAAGTTCTAAGAAATCATTTTAAAATATGAGAACCCCTATATATATAAAAGGTGGAATGCGATGCCTCTTCGCCTTCCTCCTGGCGACAACCACTACCGGAATGTCGCTTACCAGTTGTGTGTCAGACAATGATGCCAACGAGAAATCGATTTACGATTATTCCGATACCGATGTCAAGTCGTATGGCGATCTGTTCCAGGTTTTCTGGAGCGTGATGAACCAGCGCTACTGCACCCTCAATGAGCAGTCTGCCGTATCTTCACAGACCTGGGACCAGGTGTACAAGGAATACAAACCCAAGTTTGACGCCCTGAAGACCTTCCAGCATACCTCCGCTTTCACCCAGCAGGAGATTCAGGAGGATAACGCCAAGGCGAAGCAGTATTTCCAGGAAATCATCGACAAGATCATCGACCAGCATTTCTATGTCAAGATTACCCTGCCCGTCTCCCACTCTTCTACGGAAACGGTGAGATTCAACAGCACGCTCCGCAACAAGACCGAGTATTTCCCGCTGAATGCTCACTGGAACTATACCCGCGACCAGCTCAACCTGGATGGTACAGCCTTCGGCGAGATTACCTCGGATGGTTTCTGCATCATGGGCGGTTACCTGAAGGAGCAGCCGGGCACCTATTATCTCGGCTTCAACAAGTTTGCGCTCTACGAAAACTGTTTCCACGAATATCAGAAGATCTATCTCCCTGTCAATGCTGCCAGCACCTATCATCTGGATGCTTCCACGATATCAGCCAAGGCGAAAGCACTGATTGCTGATGCCGGAAAGCGAGAGAAGGCTGAGCAGCAGGCAGCACAGTTGCTTGCCGATATGGATAGCTATCTGGCTTCGGATGATGCAGCCAAAGCCTGCGAGAAGATGGCGGCCTACAGCAACCAAGGAGATTATTCCGGTCTCTATGCTCTCGCCAGCGAGGCTTACGAGAAGTCGCCGAATCTCCTCAAGCTGTTGCCTATTACTTCTGATGCAAGCGGCATGGGCGAGCAGATCCGACAGAAGCTGCAGGGCGATGCCCTCTACCAGCAGATGCTTTCAGCCTCCGCTTTTGCCAACTGGTATTGCCAGGCACTTGCCGATTACCTCTGGCACGAGCGTGAACTCTACGCTTACTGGAGCGACCTGAAATTTACCTACAATCATCTCTGCGTAGAAGGTTACCGCCGCCTGTTCCTGGAGCCGCTGGCTAAGGGCGAGATCAAGAAGCTGATTCTCGACTTCCGTGGCAACGGTGGTGGCAGCGTGATAGATACCCGTCTGCTTACCGACTATCTCATCACCCAGACAGCCGTCTATGCCTACGTGCGCAAGAAAGAGGACAACAATCCATACAGTTATACTCCTTGGATTCCGCAGAAGATTACGGTAACGTCGAAGAGTCTGGGCAGAAACATTCCTACCGCCATCCTGCTCGACAACTACAGTGCGAGTATGTCGGAGGTGACAACCCTCATTCTGAAGAGTCAGGGTGACCACGTAAAGACAATAGGCAGAAACAGTTACGGAGCGCAGGCGATGCTCACTTCCGACAACGAAGCCAGCAATGGCGGATGGATAGGAAATGTAACGAGCTACCTCTACTTCTACATGCCGTTCTCGCTTACCAAGGATGCACAGGGCAACCTGCTGGAAAGTGTGGGAATCACCCCCGATTATCTGACCGACGAGATGACCCAAGAGGAAAAGGAGAAGCTCTACCAGAACGATCCTTCGGCTGTGGATAGAGGTCTGAAAAAGGCGATGGAAGTTCTGAAATAGTCCCCCAAAAGCCGGATTTCCCCGTCTTCAGATTCTCAAATCACAAAAAAGAATTTCATCAAGAAACAACATTTCATAAGCGAAGGTGTGCAACTTACACCTTCGCTTTTAATTTTCTATATATCAACCCTTTACAATATATTCGCAATTTTGTGCTCCCACACATTTTGCATAGCTATGCAAACGTTTGCATTAAATTTTACGAGATTTTCATCATTTTTTTACCCCCCCCTAAAGAAAATTTTCATATATTTGCAACCGAAAAGGAAACCCGGTGGCATCCATCATGTTACAAGGGTAAGCCTGTAGTTATAATTAAATGACAATAACAAGAATAGGACAACTAATAGTATCCTTAAGAAAGAACATAACAGAGTAAGATTATGATGATGAAGCAGAGATCATTCAAACGAACACCGATGTTGTTACTGCTGATTCTCTCAACAGTAGTAACCCGAGCGCAAGAGGTAGCGCTGAAGACCAACCTGCTTGGTTTGGCAACCACCTCGCTCAATGCTGGTCTAGAAATAGGCACGGGCAGGAAGAGCACTTTTCAGCTTTTCGGTGCCCTGAATCCCTGGAAGTTCTCAGGCGACAAGAAATTGCGCTACTGGAACGTAATGCCAGAGTACCGCTGGTACACCTGCCAGAAATTTGGAGGCCACTTTTTCGGCATCCATGCCCTTGGAGGTGAATACAACGTAAAAAATGTGGACCTGCCTTTCGGCATCTTGCCAAAGACAGAGAAAGGAAGACATTACGAAGGCTGGTATGTCGGTGGTGGTCTCACCTACGGATACCAATGGCTGCTGTCTGAGCATCTCAATCTCGAAGGATCCATCGGATTAGGATACATCTACAGCCCATACAAGCTCTACGGAAGATGTGACAAATGTCTTGACAAGGACCACCGCAACTATGTAGGTCCTACTAAAGCAGCCCTCTCCCTGATATACGCATTCTAGAAACTGTATCACCGAGATAGCGAAAAACAAAATCAAACCCTCTTTTTTTAAGATGAAGAATATGAAGAAAATGAAGCTTTATGCGGTTATTTCGCCCCTTTGCATCCTTTTTGCACAGAGCGCACTGACTGTCCAAGCCCAGAAGATAGATGATTCGCAGCTACGGTTGGCTGGTGGCAAGATACTGATAGACAGTGTCTTGACGCAGAAGAAAAGCGACAGTCTCAAGGTTGCTTTCCGCCTCCATCTCGATAGTTTGCAGCTCAAATCAGAGCAACAGCTGGTTTTCACTCCGCTTATCGCCGGAGAAGATACCATCGCCCTGAATCCCATCATCATCAATGGCAAAAACCAGAGCATCAGATACCTGCGCAAAAGCAGCAGTCTGAAAAACAGCCAGGCATTGGTTGTGAGACGCAAGAATGATACCGAGCAACAGGTGCTCTTCTCCCAGACCCTTCCCTACAAGAAGTGGATGAAGGCTTTCAACCTCTCCATGACGGAAGACCTCTGCGGATGCGGCAACCTGATGGATCAGGATACCACGCTGATGGCTAACATCCAGCCGACACCGAGAATCAGTCGCGACCATTACGTGAAGCCAAAGGCTGAAGCCATCAAGGTGAGAGCCGAAAAGGGTGAAGCTTACCTGAGCTTCAAGCTCAACAAGAGCGATATCCTTGCCGACTTCCGTGAGAATGCAACTGAGTTGGGAAAGATTACATCCACCATCGACCTCGTGAAGAACGACAAGGATGTGAGCATCACCAATATCGATATTCATGGCTATGCGTCGCCAGACGGTCCTTACGACAACAACGTGCGACTCGCCAACAATCGTGCGGCTGCCCTGCGCAATTATGTATGCAACCTCTACACCATCGATAATAAGCTCTTCACCTATCACGCCACCCCAGAAGACTGGGAGGGATTCAAGAAGAAGGTGGAAGCAAGCAACTTAGCCGATAAGACTGCAATCCTTGCCGTTGCCAACTCATCATTGGCACCCGATGCAAAGGACCAGAAAATCAAGAAGCTTTATCCGGCTAGCTATCGCTACATCATGAGTGAGATTTATCCTCGTTTGCGCCACAGCGACTATACGGTAACCTATACCGTTCGTCCTTTCGACATTGAGGAGGCAAAGGTAATCTTGAAGACCAAGCCTCAGCAGTTGTCATTACAGGAAATGTATCTGGTGGCACAGACCTATGAGCCTGGTTCTCCAGAGTTCAACGAGGTATTTGATATTGCCGTCCGTCTCTTCCCTGATGATGAGACCGCCAATCTCAATGCCGCCTGCACAGATTTGCAGAAGGGCGACCTTGTAACTGCCGAGAAGCATCTTGCCAAGGCAGGAAACTCGAAGGAAGCTGAGCGCATCAGAAAGATTTACGGGGAAATGAAGGCGGAGCTATAATAGTAAATTGAAATAATTAAATTAATAAATTAACAACTTTAACATAAATGATTATGCGATTAAAGTATTTATTTGGAATGGCAGCTATGCTCGCTTTAGCAGCAAGCTGCAGTGAGAATGAACTCGGGGAAAGCGGTGGCACAGGCGCTAACGAGAATGGTCCGCATTATGCTACGTTTACCATCAAGTTGCCTACAACCAATGGTACACGTGCAGACGGAGAACCGACTTATGATGACGGAACAGCTGATGAGTATGCCGTAAACAATGCCACACTCCTTGTATTCCGTGGAAAAACCGGAGAAAAAGAAGCCGATGCTAAATTTGTGGAGAGTGTGGAGTTGGGTGACATGAAGCCCTGGACAGGCGTTAATGACGACCCTAACGTAATCACTACCGAGGCAAACATAACTGCAAAGCTGAACAATTTCGAAAGTAGTTACACAGGCAACTATTATGCAGTTATCATGTTGAACAACAACATGACAGGCAGCAACAAGAAAGTGAAACTACCTGCAAACGGCAACACTTTCAGCGACTGGCAGAAAGCCAACGTCATCAACAGCATGGCCAGCGAAGTGAACGGATTCTACATGGCAAATGCCGTGAAAGTGAATGGAACAACAACAAGTACCCTGGTAACAATCGACAAGAACAAGGTGACAACCAATGAGAGTGCCGCACAGTCGGCTGCCACCATCTATGTAGAGCGTGGCGTGGCTAAGGTTACAATGACCGCATTCAGCGAGATGAATGTTAAGGGTCTTACAGGCGACAAGGTGACCATCACAGCATGGGATCTTGACGTGACCAACAAGAAGTCTTATCCAGTACACAATGTGGACAACTATGATAGCTATGGCGACTACTGGGGCGACATCTGGGAAGTGGAACGTTTCACAAGCGGCCATCCTACATTCAACCGCGCTCACTGGGGTATAGACCCTAACTACAGCACCATCAGCAACGACAAGAAGTATACCGACGACTTCAACTACAAGGCAAAAACTTATGATTTCTCTGGTGCCGGTGATGCCACAGCTCCTAAGTATTGTCTTGAGAACACCTTCTCTCTCGGTCACATGTATCAGAACCAGACAACCCGTGTCATCATGAAGGCTACATACGTGCCAAGCGGTTTGACCGCAGGTGAGACATTCTATATGTTCGACGGCAAGAGCGGTTACTTCACAGAGGGTACTCTCACAACTCAGATTTCAACAGCCATCACCAACGCAGGCTATACAGCAACAGATTTCTCTTTGCCTCTTACAGACATGAAGAAGGCCGGCAAGCATCTGCTTACCGCTAATGATATCACTAAGACTTCAGGCTCAGTGGAAGTTAACGACGAGTTCCTCGGAAAGGTTAACGCAGCCCTTGGTCTGAGCGACAACAAGAAAATCTCAACATACTATGAGGGCGTTTCTTACTACATTGCACGCATCAAGCACTTCGGCGACGCACTGACCCCATGGAACTCAGGCGACCCAACATACGGAACAGGTGCAGAGGCTAAGAAGAAATACCTCGGCCGCTATGGTATGGTTCGTAACAACTGGTATGAGCTGCAAGTAAATTCAATCAGCAACCCTGGTTCTCCTGATGTGCCAGAGGTTAATCCTGACTCTCCAGACGATGAGGGCGACAAGTACTACATCAACTGCTCAGTTAGAATTCTCTCTTGGGCAAAGCGTGTACACGGTATTGACTTGTAAGAAAACAGATTGTATTTAACACAATAAAATTCCGTAATGACTTCACACATGCAGAGGGGGATAAGCATCCTGGCATAACATGGATCAACCGCCCGCTGCGGTGTGAAGCCGTTACAAAAACAACGACAACATTAAACAATAATCAATCATAATTATGGCAAAGAAAATGACTTTCGGTTGGTATCATGGCATGAAGGCAGGGCTGTTGGGATTATTATCCTGTTGCCTGCTTGGTAGCTGCGACAGTCTGATGCATGATGACCTGCCTCCCTGCTTTACAGGGGCTTACTTGCACTTCGTCTACGATTATAACATCCAGCGCGCCGACATGTTCAACGACCATGTGGGTGGGTTAGTTGTCTTTGTTTACGATGAAAACGGCAAGTTTGTCACCAGACAAGAGGCTGCCAACAGCAGCCTGGCCCAGCCGCTGAAGAGTCATGACTTCGCCATGCAACTGCAACTGCAGCCTGGCAAATACCACTTTGCTGCCTTCGCCTGGCAGAAGGCTTACAGCGAGACGTTGGCTGCACGCGGTGCCAAGTTCAGGGTAGAGATGCCCCAACAGGGAGAAGACATCAGCCGTCTGCATGCTACGCTGGACCGTCAGCAGGGCATTGTAGAGAACCAGGCCATGCCACTCGACACGCTTTGGCAGGGACTCTCCAAGGGCATCGTGGAGGTAAAGAGCCTGGAGATGGTACACGACACCATCAGTCTTGTCCGTGATACCAAGGAACTCACCTTAAGCCTGCACCAGATAGATGCGCCTGCCGACATCTCGGTGGAAGACTTCAGCTTCGAGATAACATGTGCCAACGGAACCATAGGCCATGACAACAGTCTCTGGGAAGACGAAAGGCTCACCTATAAACCTTACTTTACTTGGGATACTGACTTCCGTGACGAAGCGGGCAACGTAAAGGAACGTACCGCCCATGCTGCCATGATGTTCTCCCGACTGGTGCTCTATCCTGTAGCGCAGAACGAGCAAAATGCCATGCTCTCCATCTTTAATAAGAAGACTGGCGAGGAGGTGGTCCGCATCAACCTGGCCGACTGTCTGGCACAGGGAAGGGGAGCCTTCGACTACCTCAACTACTCACCACAGGAGTTCTTGGACCGTGAGTATGACTACCATCTCGACTTCTTCCTCAAAGGCGGCGAGTGGCAGTATGCCAACCTCAGCATATCGGTGCTCAGCTGGAGCAAGCGCATCCAGCGTGTAGATTTCTAAGCAGGCAGTTACACCTTATTATATATAGGTATTAAAATATCGCTCCAATCCCTCAGCGGATACACGATACAGCATAAATGATAGAAGAGTTGAAATGATCACAAAATAGAAAATCAGGTTTGATTAAGTTTAGGTTAGTTCTTTTAAAAAGGTAAATAAGATTGTTTCTTCAGGACGACAAACATGAATTAGCATATAAACGGAAACAATAAACAATATATAAAACATATAAAAGATGAGAAGTCGAAAGTTTTTTTGTTACATGGTTATTCTGTTGCTGGCGGCTATGACAGCCGCTTGCACCGACGACTTGGGTGACAACACTGTCAGCTCAGGTATGTCGGGCAACCTGCAAGTCCTTGTGCCATTGATGCACAGCAACGGCACTCGTGCAGGAGAATCAGCCCCTGCAGAAAACTTAACTTACAATGCCACAGAAGAAGAGTGCCGCATCAACAGCCTCCGACTTTTCGCTTTTCCTCAAGACGGTAAGGGCAAGTTGCTGAATGAGTACTTGGGCGGTCCCGGTACCTCGTTCTATGAACCTGCCAAGTTTGATGGGGACGTGGATGTAGCCACATATACGCTGCGAATCGACCCCGGCACTTACCGCATCTATGTTGTTGCCAATATGGAGGATGTGTTGAAGGATCAGACCATCGAAACAGAGGATAAACTTAAAAAGGTGGTACTGAATTACATTCCCGAAAGCAAGCCCGGTATGCCTGCCTGTGGCAATATCCCTATGATATATGAACCCTTAGAGGATACGGAAGTATCCGATAAGACCACCGACATTGTAGCCAACTTGAAGTTTACTTGTGTCAAGGTGAAGCTCAACCTGATCTTTGACCCCAGCAATGCAGAGATGCAGGAGGCGTTGAAGACCAACGGCCTGAAGATAAATGATATTACAGCAAATAATCTCTCTCAATCCACCAGCTTGGTATGGGGAGGAAAGTTCTACGCTTCTGACAAAGAGGACGTAAGCGGAATTATCAGTTCCAACATGTATAAGCAATCTTCTGAAGCCAGCGCCGCAGGATCATTCTTCTCTGATTGGACACGCGACGACACCAACAAGAACAAGAGCAATGCGGATGTAATCACTGCTGTGGGTACTGCCGCAGCGGCTCCCTCAAACATAAAGGACAAATGGCTCTTCCAGGGTACATACTATCTGCCTGAGCGCTATATCAAAACCAACGACCAGCAGTCGTTCCTCACACTGAGCAGCATGATTGGCGCCAATGACAACAGCTACAACATCCCATTGGGCCACACCGACAATCCAGAGGCAGAGCCACGCCGCACATTCCCCCGCGGTACCTACTACGAGATTATCGGTAACCTGAAGACAATAGGCAATATCACCCTCGACTGCCAGGTCCATGTCAAGGACTGGGAACCTGCGGATCTTGATGCAGACTTCAGCCATACCACACTGTGGGTAAACAAGACAAGCGCTCAAATAACCTCCATAGAGGAAGACTCTATTTCCTACAAGTCAAATTGGGTGAATGTGGAGTTTGGTTGCGATGAGATTGTTGATGGTAAGCCCCTCGTCGTTGAAGCTAAAAGAGATGAGGTCAATCATATTATCACCTTTAGGATTAATCCCGAGATTCCCATGAGTGCTTATGGAAAAGGGAAAGGTCAATTTCCTCCGAAAGGAACGACCAAGATATGGCTGAAGGCTAACAACCTGAAGAAATATCTGGATGTAGACTACAATGTAGAACCTCTGTTTGAGGTTGATCCATTGGAGGTAATCATCTATTATGTGGCAGGTGCAGAAACCAACACAAAGGTATTCACTTGGGTTACAAACTTGGGAGGTATCGTGCTTCCTGACAATCTGACTTCCACCATTGGTAAATCAACTATCAAAATATCGAAGCCATCCGATGAAAACGCTCCCAAGGGAACATTCCAGGTGGAGGCTACAACCGACCCTGTAACAACTACAGTGCATACATTCCGAGTACACTCGAAAGACTCGTATAATAGCAACTATAAGTACAGAGATATTAAAGTAACAGTAAGACCTCCGGTTGTCGATTACCGTATCTATTTCCGTGCCATTAATGACAGGTCGTCAAATAATGGCCAGTTTGGTACTAACCAATTCCAAGGTATTTTGGATGAATACTATGGAACAGGTGATAACAATAACAACTGGAACGATTCTTGGAGTTCGGACAATGGGATACAAACAAGTAAACATAATGTATATATTTATTCTCAAAAGGGTGAAACGACAGGAACAGCAATACCTAAAGAAAATGTGTGGTATTTTAATAATAGATATAATCAGCCAAGCGGTATGACTGGGGACACGAATAATCCAGGATGGTACTATAAGGACATGGATTTTGATGCTAAAGGATATAGATGGGATTATGGCGACGGTAAAGAAACTACACCGATTAAGCCTGGTGAGACATTGATGATATTCTACAGCTTCAACAACGATGGTGCGGACCTTCACCGCTGCCCTCATCACATGGCGCCTGGTATCACCCTTTTCAACTATGAAGACCGAGAAGGTTGGATACTTTACGACCCGACAACAGACCCCTATTATCGTATTTTCGATGAGAAGCCGATAGTTAAGGATATCAATTATGTTGTCTATACCAAGAATAAAGTATTAGGCTGGGCGTTTAAGTTCGGTGTCGCAACAGACAATCCGACATCCTCAGGAAATAATAGCCAATATACACATTGGGACAACACTTGGGATGGTCACGAAGCCAAAAGTTTCAGTAGCGAATCAGTATCAGGAGGCTGGTGGAAGACAACGATAAAGTTAAAAGCGGTTGACGGATATCATGAGAAGGGTATAGTCCTTCAGTTTAAAGAGGATGCCTATGATGAGAAATATACCCTTTTCGGAGGTAGAAGTTATGAGAAGTATCACGATACAGGATATTATGACAATGATAGCTGGCATCCTGGTAAACCATCAGGTGTATAAACAAGTAAAGTAAGGAAGGAAATGAAAAAGATAATATCATTTTTGCTGATGTTGCTGGCGTTGACCAGTTGCAGCGATCAGTTGAACGAAAATGGAAGTTCAACTTCATCTGACGTAGATGGACTGGAAGGTGGTGGAATAACGCTCACCATCAGCCTCCCCGACTTTTCAAAAGAAGAACTGACACGTGCCGGCGATACAGGATTGACAAGCCTGAATGTTGTGGCATACGATAAAGACGGAAAATTCCTTTCTAATGAAAGTGTTACTGGTTGGGGGGATATCGTTGAAAACGGCTACAAGGTGAAGGTGCCTGTTGTCTCTAATGCCAGTATGATTCATCTGGTGGCTAATGCAGCTTCTTTAACCGATGAGCAATGTCAGAACGGTTTGGACAAGGCTGTGGTCAGCGGTACCATCAGTACGGAGTATCCTCTCTGCTGGGGTAGGATTAGTGTGTCTGCATTGATGGAAACGAATCCTTCCGTCACCCTCCTGCGCCAGTTCGGTAAGGTGAGTGTTCAAGGACCAACCACTAACAGCAGTTCTGAGTTTATCGAAAAAGAAACTTTTACCGTGGAAGGCTATAAACTTTACAGGGCTGCTGGTAGCGGAACCATTGCTCCTGCAGAGGATAACTGGAACGCTTCAACATGGGAAGTCACCGCTCCGACGTTGCCTTCAGGTGTCAGCTATGACAACACCAGTAGCGACTTTACGACAGACGATATAGCTTTCTATGAGTCGGAAACAAAGGCAGACCAGGCATTCCTTATCATTAAGGGTAAATATAAGGACGTAACAGGTTACTACAAAGTGGCATTCTACGGCACGGACACGGATGGCAAGCCTTTCATCAATCTTCTGCGCAATCATGCCTATACGGTGGAAATCTCCTACGTTAACACCTATGGTTGGGAAACGGAAGAGAAAGCTGTTGCAGACCCATATCCCGAGAATCGTATGAGGGTGACAGTGAAGGATGACAATCCTTTGGTTACCGATATGATAGCCTGCAAGGACTATCACCTCGGTGTGAGCGACCAGGTGAGCGCGGCATGGAATGATTCCACTACTGCCACACTTGTCACCACCATTAAGGACGGTTTGTGGAATGTGGAATCTAAGGATGCAGAATGGATTGGCGAAATCACTATTTCCGAAACAATAGACATACCGGATGCTGATGGTCCAAACTCTACATCAGGAAAGAAATATCGTCTCTCCATCCCATTGACAGAGAACCGCTACTCAGAAGAAACACGGGAAGGGCATGTGATAGTCAGGTCTGGTGACTTGACCCGCACCATCACCATCACGCAAAAGGGTAACGATTTCAAACGTTCGGACACCCGCACGGTCATTCTTCTTGATAAGAATAATAATAATCATATTTCAGAAGATTATTTCCATAATTTCATAGACCAGACACAAGGTATCAAACCGGAAGACCTGCAATATGGAACCGTAAGAAATGATGGTCTCCACTTCACCGTAGGAAGCAATCGTTACAGGTATTGGATTCCTAAGAATGAATCAAATGAGACTTGTACCCAAGGGTCCGAGTACCGTGACAGATATACTATCAAAGAAATCAACAATAACGGAAAGAGCTATTGGCAAGTAGATTTAGTAAATAACGAAGATAACAACTTCAACTTTTGGAAAGGAGATTTCACCATCTCTTACACCACCAGTGACGGGCACCCGATTAAAATTAAATATCCAGTCTATCACAGTGGTATCTTCCATGAAATATCAGCCGACCACCAACAGCCACCTGTTGATCCCAATGGTGACGGTGAAACCAAGTTACCTACGGTCTGCGGCAGATTCTATTATGGTGTCATTCAAGTGCAAGGCAAAAACAAAACGTATATCATGCTGGACCGAAACCTCGGGGCATCCAACAATGGTAACTATTCAATAGAAACAAAAGCACTGCAAGCCAACAGGAACGCTATTGGTGGATATTTCCAAATTGCTAACGAAAAAAGAGCTCAAGATCATGCAGGCAGCTTGTTAAAAGACTTGATTCCCCATGGTTTCAAAATTCCCGAAAATGACGATATCCAAGATATTATAGACGGTGGAAAACTTAAGGTAGTCAATCGCTACACCGAGTCGGGTGAGGTCTACAACAGTATAGAAATAACGACAGTCAACTCTGTGCTGCCCACTATCTATCTGCCTACAACCGGTTATGTAGAAGGTGAGAGCCTTAAGAACCCTACCCATGTCTCCCTATGGACAAAGACATTGCTCTCTGGTAACCAGGGTTTCGACACCACCAGTCCTGAGTATGGATTCTGGTATCGCTATTTTGATATCTATGGCAGGATTATGACATTGTCTAACTTGCGTTTCGTCAGCGGCAGCAATGGAAAAAATACAGGTATCTACAGAGCCATGCCAATCCGCCTGGTACATGTTCTGCAATAAACATAAGATAAGTGATAAATATTATAATATCTTTTACTTATATATAAACATAGCATAAAAAACAGCTGTTTTTAAAAAGAAGGGTTGGGCTTTCGTGAGAAAGTCCAGCCCTTCGTTTTGTCAGGATACTCCTGACAAGGAGTCAAGACGTCGCTGAGAGGTTATCATGATAGTACTGACGGGTGGCAAAGACGCTTCCAGCGCTTATTGCCTCACTACGGCATTATATTGCCCTCTACCAGGGCAATATAGTGCCATTGCCAGGCACAAAACGATACGTCGGGAGAGAAAAAATCCCCACTCTCTTATTTACTCTTCACCTGGATATTTTATTCATCAGATTACGCTGAGTTAACAGAGCATTCTTGCTCCACTGATTACGCACGGATTTTAAACGGAAGCTCGACCTGTTCGGCCTTTGAAGAAGGTCGAATATCTGTGTAAATCTGTGAAATCTGTGGGACATAAAAGAGTGAAATCTGTGGGACATAAAAAAGTAAAACCAGCGTAATCCGAAGAATAAAATATTCGGGGAAAGCGTATTATGATACTGGCGTGCTAATCCGTCCAACAGAGAATAAAAAGGTGGATTTTCAGCAGAAAATCCACCTTTTACACTATATTCTCCGTTTTGTCCACCTCTTTTCAGTGTATTTTGTGTACTTTTGCGGCTGTGTATGAATCGCAGCAGGAAGTAACTTCCAAAAGCTGCGGCTTCATGCTACCTGCAAATAACAAGCAACAAAATAAAAACAAGCCTAAAGAATAAACAATGAATAAGAAAAGACATTTTTTACTCTCGGCTGTGCTCGCCACAACATTGGCAGCCAACGCCCAAGTAACCATTCAGGTAGATGCCTCTAACCCAGGCGTCAAGGTTTCACCTAATTTATATGGTATCTTCTTCGAGGATATCAACCACGCTGCTGACGGCGGACTCTATGCCGAACTCATCAGCAACCGCTCCTTCGAAGATGATGACAAGAACATCCCTACCTGGAAAACTTCCGCCCAGGAAGGTGCAAAGATCCAGACACAACTCATCAACAAGGGTCTGCTCAACAAGGCACAGGGCAAGGCTCTCCAGCTTACCATCGCTGCCAAGCCAGCAGCCACAGCCTCTCTCATCAACGAGGGCTTCTGGGGCATCAACGCCGTACAGGGCAGAACCTACAAGCTCTCTTTCTGGGCAAAGGGTAGCTACAAGGGCGGATTGAAGGCTCGCCTCACCAACGCAAAGGGCGACAAGGTGTATGCTGAAACATCCCTCAATGCCAAGGTAGGCAAGAAGTGGACCAAATATACGGCTGAGTTGACAGCCAACGGAAACGACGCCAAGGCTCAGTTTGAACTCGTAGCCGACGGAAAGGGTACCATTGTTCTCGATGTAGTAAGCCTCTTCCCTCCTACTTTCAAGAATCGCGAGAATGGCTTGCGCCCTGATTTGGCTCAGCTTCTCTATAACATCCATCCTAAGTTCGTCCGCTTCCCAGGCGGTTGCTACGTAGAGGGACAGGAATCTCCTGAGAATGCTTTCCACTGGGAAAAGACTATCGGTCCTATCGAGGAACGTCCGGGCCATAAGAACGTAAACTGGCGCTACCGTACCAGCGATGGTATGGGATTCGATGAGTATCTGCAGCTTGCCGAGGATCTGAACGCCAAGCCTCTCTATGTTGTAAACGTAGGTTTGTGGCACGGCGGTATGACTCCTGTAGACAGCATCCAGCCTTGGATTGATGAGTGCATGAATGCCCTGGAGTATGCCAACGGTCCTGTTACCTCCAAGTATGGTGCGCTGCGTGCCAAGAACGGTCATCCGGAGCCATACAACATCGAGTATCTGGAGATTGGTAATGAGAACAACCAGCCGGATCCTGCGGCTCAGAGCGACCATTACTACGAGCGCTTCAAGAAGTTCAAGGATGCCGTATTGGCGAAATATCCAAAGATGCACCTCATCGGCAACGTGGTGGCATGGGGCGATGACAACCCTAAGTGGGAAAGCAACGAGAGCGTAGAGCTGCTTGATGAGCACTACTACAGAAACCCAGCCTGGTTTGCCGAGAACTTCAACAAGTATGATAACTACGACCGCAAGGGCAGCGAGATTTATGTAGGCGAATATGCCGTAACCCAGGGCTTCGGCAATATGGGTTCACTCGATGCAGCACTCGGTGAGGCTGTCTATATGATGGGCATCGAGAACAATTCTGATATTGTGACCATGGCATCCTACGCTCCTATCTTCGCCAACCTCAACAACCGTATGTGGGCGCCGGATATGATTCAATATACTTCTGACAAGGTATTCGGAACTCCATCTTACTACGTTCAGAACGTGATGGCGAACAACATCGGTACCCGTGTATTGAAGGTGAACCAGGAGAATCCATACAAATATGAGCAGCCCCAGGTGAAGCCAGCCATCTGCCGTGTGGGCATGGGAACATGGGGCACCCAGGTTTCTTTCGAGGACAAGGGCTACAGCGATGAGAACGGCAAAGCGCTGCCAATGACCTTGCAGGAACTGCCTACCGACATTCATGGACAGTGGAAGACTGAGGGCAGCCTCATCAAGCAGACCAGCAACGAGGAGAGCTGCATCCGTCTGAACCCAGGCGAGATTACCAGCAACGGTTATATATATAAGGTACGCGCGAAGAAGGATGCCGGAAACGAGGGTTTCCTCATCATCTTCAACTACGTGGATAAGAACAACTACTGCTGGTTGAACCTTGGTGGCTGGAACAATACCCAGCACGGCGTGGAGTCTATCGTGAATGGTGCCAAGAGTCAGATTGCTACCTGTCCAGGCAAGATTGAAACCGGAAAATGGTATGATATTGAGCTGAAGGTGGTAGGCGACAGCATCTTCGCCAAGTTGGATGGCAAGGAGGTATTCGCCACCAAGTTGAAGGCGAACACCCTTCCAGGCATCTTCTCTACAGCTACACTCGACGAGCAGACGGGCGAGGTAATCCTGAAGATTGCCAACACCAGCACCGAGCACACCACAGCGAAGATCAATCTTCAGGGTAAGGAGATTAAGGCTGGCAAGCTCATCCGCCTTTCAGCCAAGAACGGTCTGGAGGAGAACACCATCGACAATCCTACCAACATCTATCCTGTAGAAAACTACGTAACTACAGAGAAGAATGGTGCCACGGTAGAGATTCCAGCCAGCTCGCTGAACATCATCCGTTTGAAGTAAGAAACAAGCTACGTCTAGGGCATTAAGCCCTAGACAACTCCATCATAAAATCCATTTTGAATAGTTGATAAGAAAGTTAGTTAGAAAATGGAAGGCGGCAACCTGCGTGATGCAGATTGCCGCCTTATTTTTATCTATCGCTTCTTTTATCCGAAAGCATAATTGAAGAGCAGGAAGATGTCAACTCAGTCTTAACCGTAGTAGTCTTCGGGTCGAAGCCCAATAATGCTTTTAATTTATTCATTTCTTATATTGCGATTGATTTTTCTCTATTTCCTCTTCCCCATTTCCACAACCCAGTCATATACCGGTCGTATCTTGATGTCAAGGCCTTTTTCTGTAACTTGGTTGTACTCATGGTCGGTGAGCAGCAGCAGGTCGGTGCATTGCGTCTTGCGATGAGCCAGAAGTAATCCTTCAATCTCCCGTTTGCGAGTCTTGGGTGAAGAGATGTCATACGAAACCTGAATGGCTTGTTTCACCTGATTGTTTTTGCAAACCACGAAATCGCACTCGCCCGAGCGGTCGCTCAGATAATAGATATCATACCCCTGCGGCTTATAAGTTCTAACCAGCTGCAGATAAACAATGGTTTCCAATCTCCATCCCAGGTTCTCTCCCACCAGTGCATTATCTCTCTGATCCATCAATGCCACATCTATGGGATACACCTTCTCCTGGGTTATTCTCATCTTGCTCTTGGCAGAATACTTCTGAAGCCCCAGCAGCAGATAAGCCTGCTTCATGTATCCGATATAATTCCTGATGGTATGTTCCGATTTTACCCCCAGTGTAACCGACAGTTCCGAAGAAGACACGATGAGCGGAGCCACATTGAGCAGATGATGAGCCAACTGCTCGAAGGTAGCCTGATAGGTAATCTTGAAACGCTGTTCAATATCTCTCTGCAGGATATTGCTTACCAGATTCTTCACATAATTCTGGTGTTCGCCGATAACGAGCAGTTCAGGAAATCCTCCCTGTTTCAGATAATGATCGAAGGCAGCTCTCCTGAATGCCTGTACCTTGGTAGTCATTCCTTCCGTATCCACCTCTTTCATCAGACAATACTCATAAAAGGAGAATGGAAACAAAGGTATCTCCTTGCAGCGCCCCGAGAGATGAGTAGCCAGGTCGCTGCTCAGAAGTTTGGCATTAGAACCTGTTACGATGACATGCATCCGCCTGCGAAGCATACGATTCACGAAAAGGTGCCAGCCCTCGATATTCTGTATCTCGTCAAGAAACAGATAATTGAAATCACCATATATCTTATACAGTACTTCCAGAACATCGTTCAAATCTTCTGCCTGGATGTTAGCCAACCGCTCATCGTCAAAATCTACATAAGCGTATTTCACACCTGCTTTCTCCAATGCCTGGAAGCATAGAGTAGATTTGCCGCTACGGCGCACACCTATCACGACCTGAGCCTGCGTACTGCCCAAGTCTATCTGCGCCTCTTCTGGTCGATGACACAAAGTTTCGCCTCTACGTATCTCCAGTTCTTCCTGCTGATCAGAAAGAATCTGTTCTAAGTTTCTCTTATCCAGCATAATACCTCTTACTTTTTCTGGATGCAAAGATAAGAAAAAATAATAAAGAACGCCTTATTTTACAAGTTTTTAACTACATAGAATGCCTTATTTTACAAGTTTCGGGATATCAGAATGCCTTATTTTACATATTTCAGGGTATTCCGAACGCCTTATTTTACAAAGCATTTTATTTTAAACCATTATGCTTGGCTAATTCGGATTTTCTTCGTAACTTAGCAGCGCACTATATCCGCACAGAGGTAAAGAGCGCCATAGGCAGGGCTGATGCCGTGATGCACATGCCAGATACGATATATGTCTTCGAACTGAAGGTTGACAAGAGTGCCGAGGAGGCTTTGGCTCAGATAGACGAAAAAGGCTATATGCTGCCATATCATGCTGAAGGCAAGCGACTGGTAAAAATCGGTATCAGTTTTGACAGTACCCAGCGAACCATCAGCGAATGGAAGATTAAGGAAGAATAAAGAAAAAAAAACGAAACAGAAACTTACCAAGTTATCTGTTTCGGATTTTTTTGATGATTATATAGTTAGGATGAGCCGAGTACTTCGAGCCGACTTGATAAGACTTACTTTTTACCTTTTGCTACATGAAAACGATAAATGGCGTGGATGAGCACATAACGGGGCACTGTGTTATAGTATTTCTCTACCCTGCCCTGCGCATTGATAGTTCTATCCACTTTCTTCAACTGATGGAACACATCGAATGCATCAGCCTTCACAACCAATTTTCCCTTGAAAAATGGTCGGGAAAGGCGGAAGTTCCATAATAAATTGTCATCATTCATCACAGACTCACCATATCCGCGTCGACTATACATTGAAAGGTCGGTGTCAAACGAGAACCTGAAAGGAAGTGCCAATACTGCACTCAGCCCATAATGATAGTTGTAAGCATCAAGGGTTTCGAAATCCTTCTGTTCGCCATTGGAATGAAGACAGGCAACATAACCATTCACTCCCAAAGAATGCTTACCCAGTTTGTAGTCCAGACGCAAATCTTCAGAAATGGTGGATGTCTTTACTATACTCTTCTTCATCTCCACAGTTGCAGCATCACTAATCATATCAACACTGTTAACATATCCCCAAGAGGTAACCGTATTAAACATTAACCGTCTCTTCTTATCAACATTGCCACTCAATCCTAAGCGCAAGCTTGTATTCCAGTTACCATTCACATTGGTTGGCGAGAAAGTACGTCTACCAGTGTTTTTATCATATATAAAGCCCATAGCCACTGCATCGCTGGTAGAAGCATAATCGTATTTAAGATCATACATCAGAGACTTCAAACTTCCATTATAGACATATTGCAGATGATGCAACATAGAGTTCTTCAGTTTCTCATTTCCATAACGCTTTACATTCAGAGGGTCTGCATCATCTATATAATCAAACAGATAGAGCATCTGAGGAGCTACCTGAGTTATAGAATAGACCAGACTGCTAGAAAACTTTCTGTTTTTTCTATTTCCGCTCCAATATAGGGTAAACTCCGGGTTCAGAAAACTTAAATTACGAGAGAGTTCCTTGTCTAGAGATGCCCTTCTATAACGCATATTCTCATGCGAGAAGTTGAAGTTCCACTGGCTCTTGAACAAAATATCATTCTTTGCATCTTCTACCACCTGCCAGGAAAAAATCGCAAACGGCTTATGCGCATCAGTATGAAAATCATACAGATAACTATTAGCCGCATCTATCGTTGAAAGATAATCAGTAACAGATGGCAAGATACCTAATTCATGATTGGCATCAGCTCCCCATCCTGCAAGTTGATCCAAACGATAAAGACTATTCTCTTCATGAGAATACTTCTGCTCATAACCATATTGAATAGCTCCCCACAACTTATCAGAAACATTGAAGGAGTACCCCAAGCCGCCATGATAACGATACCCTTTAGAAGACCAAGGTACATAACGGCGACGATAATCATTATTTCCAGCAACATTTCCTGAAGCATAGTCAAGGCTATAAATGCTATATTCCTCATCATCTTTACCAAGCACTTCACCACCAAGCTTTAGCTGCAACATATCTCCAGCTTCGTTTACGATGAAATCTGAACTGTAGTCCAATGATGCGAGCCAACTCTTCAAGTCATTCAGGCTCTTACTTTCCACCCTATTTATCAAGTTCTTATACAGCTCGCCTGTTGAAATCGGGAAGAGACGATTCCACATCTGTTCCTGATTTTCCCAACTTTCAGCCATCAGAGCTGAATAAAAGATGGAATTCTGCTTACGGCGAGAGTAATTGGCTTTTTGGTCAATTGTCATATAGCATTTAGATTCTCTGCCACCAGGAGTCAACGTCAACATGTTGTTCATATTGAGATAGAAATTACAATACTTTGCTTCATTCATAGAACGCTCGTATGTATCCCCCGATGACAAGAAGTTGGTGCGATACGCATTCGTTTCCTCATGATTATCATAATGAGTAAGGTCGGCATTACTCCTTAAGCGGAATCGGTTTAATCTATCATCCACATTCAGGTTCACTCCCACCTTCTTTGTTGTTAATCTAGACATCGGCAGCTTCTCCGGTGTCCAGTCAGAGCCTTGCATCGGTGCACCACCATCATTCATATTATTAAAGTTGCTGAATATTGCCAACTGCGAATGGTCAGTTGTTCGCAAAGCAAACAAGCGCGCCAAATACAGGTCATCATTTGCCATACCAGCATCCACATTGCCCAACCAGCCAATATTATATTGTTTCTTCAGGTTGACATCCATCACATATTCATCCTCCTCAACCTTTCGTTTGGCAAACAGATTTAGGTCAGTTTTCTTTTCATATACCTTGATGGAGTTTACCGCGTATGTAGGCAAGTTCTGCAAGAGTACCGTATTATTACCCTTGAAGAAATCCTTGCCATTAAGCAAGAGGCTCTCCACAAACCGACCATTGACATAGATACGCCCATCCGACTTCAATTCTGAACCAGGCAACTGCCTGATAAGCGCATCGAGCATGGAGCCTTCGGAAAGTTGGAAGGCATCAGCATTATACACCAGCGTATCACCCTTGTGATAGAATTTCACCTTGGTAGCCGTTACTGTTACCTCATTCAGTAGCTGCTCATCATCCAACTTTTTCTTCTTACGCAAAAAAATAGTTGGCAAATAACGGGTATTCACCCGTTTACTAACCTTTACATCAAAAGAGAAACTTTGTGGCACATAGCCATCACACTCTACTTTGATGGTATATCTGTGATTGTTAGCAACTATAAACGTAAAGCCACCATTTTTCTGTTCGTTTCTTTCGTCTGATATAGTCTCTTTTACAACCTCTCCTTTGTCATCAAGCAAAGTTAGTTTTGCATTTGTAATAGCTGTATGGGTAACGAATTCCTCTACCCATCCACCATATTCTAGTGTTTTCTCCTTAGTCTGCCCCATCATAGGCAATCCGCACAGAATAGTTCCAATAATAAATAAGATTCTTAATTGCTTCATAATCTCAATTGTTTGTCAGTTTAACCTGTTGGCGGAATTAGTTTAGCGCATATTTAACCCTGCCAATCGGTCTATTGTTTACATAATTTATATATTACCTCAGTTCGGGATAACGAACTCTATCTAAAGGCTTTATAATGTTTTTATATAAGGGATACAGAGGCTTGGCAACCATCTATATATCTTGGATGGTTGCTGAGACAAAATCCTCCTGTAAAATATGCAATGTTAGAAAAGACTAAGCTGTTTCGTATCTTCGATAACGTATCCAGTAAGTGCCTTGGGCTTGTTGTCAAAGAAACAGTATGCCCCTAATGCAGAAATAATATTTATGATGAAATTCGCAACAGACCTGTGACGTGAATGTACTATCTGAGCCGTATTTTTCAACAGGTCATTAATCGTTTCAATGATGTATCTTTTGCGTAGCATCATCTTGTCATAGAACGGCATTAGTTTGTTCTTCATGTTCACTCTCAGTCCTGTTACCAACTGGATGCCTTCCTCAAAAAGCGAATCGAAGAGTTTTTGCGAGATATAGCCTTTGTCAGCAAACAGCTTGCCATACAGACGTTTAGCCAACACATCGAATACCGCTGGATCTTTGTCGCTGACGTTTGCACCAGTGAGAACAAAAGCAATTATCTCACCTCTATCATTACAAGCCAGATGTAGCTTGAACCCATGACACCATCCCATTGTTCCCTTTCCGTCTGTGGCAATGCCTTTGAACACTTTGTTGGCATAACGCCTGAGATTGTGGCATATTGGTATCATGGTTGAATCAACAAAGGTTATACCTGTACATCTGCCAAAAGCACGGAGATTCAGGAAGAACATGAGAGGGAAGAATACGCGACTTTCAAGTTCTACAAAACGGTTATAAGACACCGCATTTGGAAAATATGACTTCAAAGTTCCTCTAATAAAGAATAGGTAATAATGCTTGAAGTTTCGGAACGAGCCGAAATGGAAATACAGCAAAATCGTCATGATTTCACTATCAGATAAAGAG
This sequence comes from Segatella copri, assembly GCF_026015465.1. GTDB lineage: Bacteria > Bacteroidota > Bacteroidia > Bacteroidales > Bacteroidaceae > Prevotella > Prevotella copri_E. Next base: position 217,964 of record NZ_JAPDUQ010000003.1, on the reverse strand, counting down.
GCTTTACGTCGTCTGCGCTTTACTCCATCTTCACCCAAAAGCAATTTTCCTGCATTTTCAGCATCAAAAACTTTGTAAAATTCATCAATAATACAAAATAATTCTGTAACTTTGTCCTTGGTAATCTCCATAATGATATCTTTTTATGTTTGTAACTAATTGGATTTCAACTACAAAGATACAAAAAATATCGGAGATTACCAACTTTTTTAGGCACTATTTCTTATCCCGAACTGAGGTATATATTGCAAGACTGTGAATGCGCTAATTTTCCCGATGATTCGGGTAAACAGTCCTGGTGTTTGCTTTGCGTAATTTCTGAAGAGCATGAAGTGATCACAAAGTTGAGAGAAATTGGTCTCGATTCTCTTTCTCGCCTTTGCATAAGGCTTGAATGTTGGTCTCCAATTCTTCATATTCAGACGATATGGAACTTCCAACTTAATGCCTACAGAAGAAAACAGGTCTTGCTGTAGTTCTGCACTGAGGTAAGCACGATCACCTAGGATGCAACAGTCATGAAATTGAAACTTAACATCTTTAAGAAAATGAATGTCATGAACATTAGCTGGACTCAAATCATACGAGTGGATAACTCCACTTAACCCACAGACTGCGTGGAGTTTAAATCCATAATAGTATATCTTCTGAGTGGCACAATAGCCAAATGCTGGAGAGTTTGTCACGTCTGTTCCTTTCATCTTGCAACGCAATCCTCTGGACAAACGGCATACCTCTATCGGTTTGGAATCAATGCAGAAATATTCTTCTGCGCCATCCATCTTTGATGCAATGCGCTTACGAATCGTCTCGCATAATTCCGCTGTGAATTTTCGGCGGTCATTAAATTGACGTCGAGAAATCAGGTTTGGCATTTCAGTCTTATACTCCTTCAGTCTGTCGAACAAGTTGTTTTCACTGTCGATACTTAGATGCTCAGCAGTTAAGCTCAAAGCAACAACTTCGAGGTCTGAAAAACGTGGGACGACTCCTGGGCGAGGAATATTTCCTAGCTCATTAACTAAATTTATGGAGAAATTCTTGCATATCTCAAGAATTTTTACGAAATTTGCATACAAGTTGTGCATAGCGTGAAAGATTATAACTTTATGTTTTGACACCACAAAGTTACTAAAAATCAGCGAGATGCACAACTTTTTCTCCATAAAAGATACTAATTTTTAGGCGAATTTTAATTCCGCCAATGAGTTCAGTTTACGTTTTTATATATCCTTAATTCCGCAACACTATAGTTTAACATTATTTATAAGTGCCTGAGCAACAAAAAGTTGCCCAGGATTTTGCCATGTCAGAATTTTCACTTACCTTAGTGTTGCGAAAAGAAGACAAGCAAAACTCTAATATGACATGGCAAAGATACAAATAAAATCTGAGAAACTCACTCCTTTTGGAGGAATTTTTTCTATTATGGAGCAATTTGATGCTCTTTTAGCTCAAACCATAGATTCCACCTTGGGATTGAGATGCACTATGTTTGGTTATCAATATAGCGAAATTCTACGCTCTCTGATGTGCGTATATCTTTGTGGCGGCTCATGTATTGAGGATGTTACAACTCACTTGATGAAACATTTGTCTCTTCATCCAACTCTTCGCACTTGCAGCGCAGACACCATATTGCGTACTATCGAAGAACTGACTTGTAAGAACATCACCTATAAATCTGCTTCTGGCAACTCCTATGATTTCAATACTGCAGACAAGATGAACTGCTTATTGATCAAAGCCCTGCTTGCTACTGGTCAATTGAAATCCGGTCAAGAGTATGATTTTGACTTTGACCATCAGTTCATTGAAACAGAGAAGCATGATGCAAAACCAACCTACAAGAAGTTCCTGGGCTATAGTCCAGGTGTGGCAGTCATTAACGACATGATTGTCGGTATTGAAAATAGAGACGGCAACACAAACGTGCGCTTCAACCAAAGAGAGACTTTGGAAAGAATCTTCAAGCGACTGGAGGCATCAGAAGTATATATATCCCGTGCCCGCATGGATTGCGGCTCATGCTCGGAGGAAATCGTAGATATGGTAGAGGCTCATTGCAGGCATTTTTATATTCGTGCCAACAGATGCTCTTCCTTCTACGATTCCATGTTTGCCTTGACTGGATGGAAAACTGTTGAAATCAACGGTATTGAATTTGAGCTGAATTCCATCCTTGTTGAGAAATGGAAAGGAAAACCGTATCGTCTTGTCATACAGAGACAAAGGCGAATAGATGGAGACCTTGACATTTGGGAAGGCGAATATACCTACAGATGTATACTGACTAACGATTACAAGTCGAGTGCAAGAGACATCGTGGAATTCTACAATCTTCGTGGTGGCAAGGAACGCATCTTCGATGACATGAACAATGGCTTTGGCTGGAATCGATTGCCAAAATCGTTCATGGCACAGAATACTGTATTCCTGCTTATGACAGCTCTCATCAGAAACTTCTACAAAGCTATTATGCAGAGATTGAAAACCCATGAATTTGGATTGCGTGCCACCAGCAGAATCAAGACCTTTGTGTTCAAGTTCATCTCTGTTCCTGCAAAATGGATTAAGACGTCACGTAGGCATGTATTGAACATTTATTCAGACAACTATGCTTATGCCAACCTGTTCAAGACAGACTTTGGTTAAAGGCCATGCTTTTCTGGTTAAACCGGCGTATTACCTCAAGTCGCTTTATGGGGTAAGGGAATTTTGTGTCTGCGACATTTCTGTTGTGCAAGAAATATGTACAATAAAATGAATTTTGTCGCTTTGCAAGCAAAATCCCACTAAACCCTATAGGTTGCGGATTTGAGGTATATTAATTAGTGCGACAAAGATAATAAAATAATTCAAATTAGAGGTACAGAAAAAACTCTTTTTATCACCTCGTCCATATTATAATACTTATATTCTGCCAATCGTCCACCAAATAGCACATTTTTCTCCACATCTGCCAGCTCTTGATACTCATGATAGAGGCGATTATTTCTATCATCATTCACTGGGTAATAAGGCTCTGCCTGTCCTGGCTGATACGCCAAAGGGTACTCACGAGTGATAACAGTCTTTGGATTTCCATATACAGCCTCCCCAAATTGCTCAAAATGCTTATGCTCTATGATGCGAGTATAGGACGTTTCCCTATCCGTGAAGTTCATCAGTGCTACACCTTGATAATTAGGAACATCCAACGTTTCTGTTTCAAATCGCAAGGAACGATACTCCAATCTGCCAAAACGGCATCCATAAAAGTCATCTATCTTTCCTGTATAGACTAGTCTATCAGCAATTTCTCGCCAACTTTGACTCAAGCCCTCAAAGAATTCACAATCGGTCTTAACCTCACAGCCTTCCAGCAAAGCATTTATCAACTTATTATATCCACCTATAGGAATGCCTTGATAAGGGTCATTAAAGTAGTTGTTGTCATACGTTAGCCTTACGGGCAGTCGCTTGATGATAAAGCTAGGCAATTCTTTGCAGTTCCGCCCCCATTGCTTCTCGGTATAGCCTTTTATCAGTTTCTCATAGATGTCTTTGCCTACCAAAGACAGAGCTTGTTCCTCTAGATGATGCACCTCTCCCTTATATCTCTGCTGCTCCAAGAATTGCCAAGCCTCAGCAGGTGTATTCACACCCCACATCTGATGGAAAGTATGCATATTGAATGGCAGATTGTATAGTTCTCCCTTATAGTTAGCCAGGGTGTTCAGCGTAAAGCGATTGAAAGAAACGAACTGGTTTACAAAATCCCATACCTTCTGGCTCTTGGTATGAAAGATATGTGGGCCATACAGATGAACCTGTATGCCTTCCATTTCCCTACAATGCACATTGCCCCCAGTATGCGACCGCTTGTCTATTACAAGCACTCGCTTTCCTGCTTGCCTTGCCCGATACGCAAAAGTCGCCCCAAACAAGCCTGCACCTACAACAAGATAATCATACTGCTTTTTCATTGAGTTCCAATTGATTGTTTACCAATGTATAATAATATCCTTTCTGTTTGATTAACTCTTCATGAGTTCCCTGCTCCACAATGCGCCCTTTATCTATAAAGACGATATTATCGGCAGACTTCACTGTACTCAACCGATGGGCGATGACAACAACCGTGCGTTCTGCATAGAATTCTGTAAGATTGTGCATGATAACCCTTTCTGTCGTTGCATCCAAAGAAGAAGTCGCCTCATCAAAGAACACAAACTCAGGATTTTTATAGACAGCCCTTGCTATAAGCAAACGCTGTTTTTCACCACCGCTCAGATTGATGCCAGTTTCTCCTATCCTCGTCTGAAATTTCATCGGCAAATGATTTATTCTCTCGTCAATGCAAGCAAGTCTTGCGGCATATTGCATTCTTTCGAGATTAGGCTGTTCATCTGCCATGGCGATATTTTCGGCAACAGTTCCACTGAAAATCTTACCATCTTGCATGACCACACCACATTTCTTGCGCCAAGAATCCAGTTCTATCGTTTCCATACGGTCATTATCCAACCAAACGGTTCCTTGCTGGGGATAGTAAAAGCCTAGAAGCAATTTCAGTAATGTCGTCTTACCGCTTCCACTTGCCCCAACGATAGCTGTCATTTTCCCCTTTGGAATAAGAAGGCCCATATCTTTCAGCACATAATCACCAAAGCCTTTGTACCTAAAAGAAACATGGTCTAGCCTTAAGCCTTCACTTACCATTTCCTTTGTCAGCTTCACCTGCGTATCGTCTGATTCATTTGGAGTATCAAAGACTTCGTTCAAACGCTCCGCAGACAATCTTATCAAGATGGCATCATTTACCAAGGAATACAACTGTGAGACAGATGGTGTCAATTGTCCTAGCAAAAAACTAATCATCATCATTGTACCCATACTCAACTCATCCTTGATGACAAACAAGGCACATAAGCCAGTCAATATGATGTCTCTCAATTTTCCTAAGAAGTTTGCTCCATTAGATGCGTAAGCATCAATATACATCATCCTTAGTTGTAAGGCATTGCTCTTTTCCTCCAGCTTTCTCCAGACATTCATTCGAGCTTGCTGGGCATTGTTTAGTTTCACTTCCTGCATACCCATCATCAACTCATAGGTCACATTGTCTTTTTCTGCATGAAGAGAAAAGTTAGCATAATCATAACTTTTCTTCTTTTGTGAGAAATAGTAATTATAGCCAAAGGTCAACAAAGAGAATGCCATGAATATAAAGAACACAGCCTTGCTATTTACCAGCAAGATGCCCGAAAAGAACAAGATGTTCAATAAGGCAAACAAGATGTTGATAAAATTGTCAGTAAAGAAGCTCTGGATTCGAGACAAATCACTCACCTTTGCCAACAGCTCCGTACGTTGAGATACCTCAAAATATTGCATGGGCAACTTGATGACTTTCTCAAGATACACCAGCAAAAAAGCCACAGATGTTTTCAACGTAATCTTGGTAGATATAAAGCTAGACACAGTGTTTGCCGTAGCAAAACCGACAAAGAATATTAACTGACACAATAAGAGTTTCAAAACATTATCAATATTCTTGCTCATGATACCGCTATCTATTGTTGTCTTCAACAGAAGCGGCATTGCCCAATTCAATGCTGATACACACAACGTAAGCAACAACACATAAACGTATCTCAGTTTATAGCTACTTAATATTTCCCAAAGTTGAGATTGGAAATTCCTCATTGTTTTCCAAAGCGAGCCTTGTACAAAGTCACCTTTCTCGAATTTTTCCGTCGGTGCCAGTACAATAGCCACCCCATAATCATCAGAAAGAAAATCATCGCATAAGAAACTTTCCTGTAACTTTACCCTTCCTCGAGAAGGGTCTATGATTCTAAAATAATCCTTGTTCCTTTTCTGATGGATTCTATCTAATACGACAAAATGCCCTCGCTTCAAATACAAAATGGAAGGAAGAGGCATGCGCCTCAAATCCTCCATTTTCACATTCACAGCAATTGCCTGTAAGCCTATTTTTTCACAACACCCAATCATCTCCCTAACAGACACGCCGACACGAGTAGACTCACACAAACCTTTGATGGTTTGCAACGACATTTTCTTTCCATAATATGCGGATATCATTTGCAAACATACTGGACCACAATCAATTGTCGATATTTGTCTATAATAAGGAACCCGTTTCATTTACATTCACTAACAGAAAAGGATGGGAGTTTCAATCCCACCCAATAAATAATAAAATTAAAAAACTAAAGAAGGAAAACCTATTCCTAATTGCCTTGTCCCCCCGGTGCCACCAGTACCACCAGTACCACCAACACCTCCGGTCATACAACTTGCAGAATTATTAGTATAATCACAAAAACCGGTATTTTTGCAATCTGTACTATTGCTGCTTTGATCACATCTACCAGTATTCACGCATCTCTGGTTTTTGGTACTCAAACAAGAAACTTTATTTTTGTCGGTTTCTTCACCTCCTAGCAAGTCCTCTTGCCCTTCCAACAAAACAGCAGTCTGCCCACTCTGCCCCATTTTCACCTCCAGCTCTTGTACAAAGCTATTCAGTGTCTCTAAATTGTTACTCATAATCTTACATTTTTTTTATTATACAATAAGTTAACTCAAGCCATACAGCTTTCTTCTTTTCTTGCAGCTTTCACTATTCTTTCATAGAAACGTGTCAATACTATATTATCTTTTTCCATTTCGCTCTTGCATAATGTACAAGCATCCTTTACCTCAGAAGCTGTTTGCGAACATCCAGCTCCACAAAGTGGAAAAATCTTGCAACTTTGGCAAACCTTCTTAGAAAATTTATTGCACAATCTCTGTCTAGCATATTCTGGATGTTTCCAAAGAATCGAGCCGTCATTTTGCAAAGTTCCCAAACAAAGTTCTTCCGTGAAATCCCTAGCCGTACACTTATAAATACCACCATCATAATTTACTATGCACTCGTTTTCTAAGTCACCATAGCAGGGATTTCTATATGAATTTACACGATTGAAGAAATCTCCTACAAACTGGAACTTACTTTGAAAATCTGCTATCGTTTTCAGAAGAAGCTCATCTGTTGACTCAATAGCCTCATCCTGCCAAACTCGCTGGAAATCTATCGTTAACAATGACTTACCATAACCACTCAACGGTTCGATGTCTTTCTGCACTTGTCCCATAGAAGCGACGTTCTTACCGGAATAGTTCAAACGCAATCCAACATGGAATCCATTTTCCAACAACTTTTTTATATTTGCCAATATTCTGTCATACGAGCCACTTCCTGAAGCAGACCTTCTCACCTTGTCATGTTCTTCCTTGCTTCCATCAAGCGTGATTTGGAAAGAGACATTGGCATGCACCTTCTTCAAGTCCTCTATCAATTGGTTTGTTATCAAGTAGCCATTGGTTGTGAAATGTATTGAATATCCTAGCCCACGCTCTTTTTTCAAGTTCTCCACATGCCCGATGATTGGTTTTACCGTATCTATATAATACAGCAAAGGCTCACCACCGAAGAAAGAAAGGTGAAGAAATTCTATATGCTCGGTATCACACAGCCTATCTATCATCCGTTTAACACTCTCCACTGTTTCGGGCCGCATTTTCTTTCTGCCCGAATGATTCTCATAGCAATACCAACAACGGAAATTACAATTCAGTGTAGGATTGATGATTAAGTAGTATTCCTTATCATTCTTGCAATTCTCCAGTCCCTTCTTCACAACCTCCTCCGTCTCGTCCTTATCATTAGGAATAACGAAGCCTCCTTTTTCCAACTGCTCATAAAACTGTTCCGATTCCTTTTTCAAGACATCCAAATCTGTTTGCTTACCAAAATCAAGTTCCTTGCTATACAGTACAAACCTATCTGTCACAGCATTATAGAGCAACCACGATTTATCGGATACAGACAAACGAGTCGTATATTTACTAATCTTCATAAGCTAGATTTTATTTTATGCAAGCTTTCTTGCTATTAATAACCCGATGGAAAAACTCTTCCAACTCTTCTACATGCTTGTCGAAACAGAATTCCATCCTATTGCGCCAAACATCCTCACGTTTCTTCTCCATCAGAGGTTTGTTGTCAAAATACTCCTTTAATTGCTTGATGGAGGATATAGGCAAAGCCATGTTCATCTTTTCAAGATATTGCTGGTGATGAACAACATTTCCCGAATTGTCATGCATAATCATCGGGAGCCCAGCTGCCGCATAGGTTGACAATCTCGCAGGTGAGTTAAAATCTATCCAGTTGGCACGCAGCAAGTCACCGTGATTATTGCTCTTATAATAATGCAACCATCCTGCATCATATTGCGACAACTCACTAACCCATTTCTCTGATGGACAATTAGGATGAAGGTGAATATAGTCTGGAGACACAGCCATAGCCTCATCTATCAGCATTCGAGACTGGTCTTGGAATATATCACCGTAAACATGCAAATGTATATGAATCTCTGCCATCTGCTCTATGTCATTCACACTGATTCCTAGCAGTCTACCAGCTATCACGGTATGCATCTCTCCATCCTTAGCAGAGAGCAGTGGGGAACGTTCTCCCTTGAACCACTCTTCTGGTGGCAGGTCGGCATCTAGCACCAAAGTGTTGGCATTTGGCTTTTCCATGTAGAGATGATACCAGTCTCTGGCAGTCTCATTGATATAAATGGCACCATCGGCATGCTCATAAAGTTCTATCAACTTTTCCCATGCGCCATAAGACCTACAATAGAAAGGACCTTCCTTAAAATGCCAGACAAAAGGGATGTCCTTTACCTTCTTAAAGACTCTCCATGACAATTCCAAACCCTTAAAGTTGGTCATACCACAAATGATGTCTGGCTTTATCTCCTTTATTTTCTCTTCCCATCCTTGGAGAGGAATATCTTCCACATGTCCAAATGGGAAGTTACCATTACTATTGAAGTTAAAAGGATTGTCTATCCAGAGACCATAAAGTTTGTGTCCACGCTTTTCAAGAGACACGATTCTCTCAGGATTATATGAGAGTTCCCCTACCAACAATATTTTAAGTCCATCTTCTCGATGTGGCAAATTTCGGAATGCCTGATAATGGGTAATCTCATCAATATAATTGCCAAAAGAAGACTGATAATGGATGGCTTCCTTTACGTGGTAATAGGTCTTGTACATATAAATACCACCAAATTCTCTGTCGTTCATGACACGATGGCGTTGAAAGAGATGTGAAGTCCACTCACAAGTAATCTTATTCGTATAAGCAACCTTTGGGTAAGTCTGCAACAATTGGTTCCAGAACATTCTACCTAGGTCGTCCGTTGCAAGTTCCTTTCTTTCGAGCCAACGTAGGTCTGTACGTCTATGCATCACCTGTACTAACTGAAGCCATTTCTCAGAAATTGTCCCCATGGTATAGGTTGACTTACCTTCACCTCCTACATTGTCTTCATTATATAGCATACCCGACACTACCACCTGTGCATCATTCTCCACCATTGTCTTGAGCATGGTTTCCAAATGTGAATCATAATAAATATCATCTGCTGGCAGATAGGAAACAATAGGGTATGAAGCAAGCTGCATACCAAGGTTCAGACTATAGCCCAAGCCCTCATTATGCTCATTACGAACATAGCGGATACGAGAATCTTTATTTAAGTAATCTGTTATCTTGCCGTTTACCCCATCAGTAGAGCCATCGTCTATAATGAGCAACTCCCAATGCTTGAAAGTTTGTCGTTCCAAGCTAGCAAGTGCTCCTCTAACGAAAGAAGCCTGGTTGTATATCGGCATGATGATACTTATGTTTTGTTCCATCTTTTGGTCGATTTTAATGTAGAGTAATATGTAACATCATATTTTTTGAGAGAAATAATCTATTGTCTTCAACAAGCCTTTCTCCAAAGAGACTTTTGGTTTCCAACCATCCAAGTTCTTTCTTGCCAAAGATATGTCAGGACAACGGCGACATGGGTCATCTTGCGGCAAGGTTTGAAATTTAATTTCAGAACTTGACTTTGTCAATTCCAATACCTTATGAGCCAAGTCCAAGACAGAAACTTCCTCTGGATTGCCAAGATTGATTGGGCTATGATATTTACTAGCCATCACCCTTACCATTCCCTCCAATAAGTCATCAATATACATGAAGGAGCGAGTTTGGTTGCCATTCCCATTCACCGTTATATCCTTTCCTTGCAAAGCCTGAACAATGAAGTTTGAGATAACTCTCCCATCATCTATTGCCATTTTGGGGCCATAAGTATTGAAGATGCGAATGATTCTGACATCCACTCCATATTGGCGATGAAAATCCGTGCAAAGGCTTTCCGCACAGCGCTTGCCCTCGTCATAACATGCACGAGGGCCTATGGTGTTCACATTACCCAGATAATCTTCTCGTTGAGGATGAGTCAAAGGATCGCCATACACCTCACTTGTTGAAGAATAGAGTATAGGACAGTGGAAATATCTTGCCAATTCCAACATATTGAGCGTTCCCTCTACAGAGACACGAGTTGTATAGACTGCATCCTTTTGATAATGAACAGGAGAAGCAGGACAAGCCAAATGATAAATCTCATCTACGTGAAGCGACTTCAAGCTACCCAAAGCCTCTCTATCAGCAACATCAATTTGTCTAAACTCAAAGTTTGGGTTGTCTAAAAGAGTTTTGATGTTATCGAGACATCCCGTGTATAGATTATCTATACATATAATATGACATCCTTCATGCAACAATCTCTCACAGAGATTTGATCCAACAAATCCTGCACCGCCGACTACCAATATATTGTTTAAAGATTTCTTCATTTTGTCACCATATTAGTATAAATTTATGTTTGCACTATAAGTTGATTTTTCCAGTAATAAGACAAGTTTCACTGTACCTATTATTTTTGCAGGAATATTGACGCATCCATTTGCGTCAATTGTAGTAATGAATAATACCATATCATCATCCATCACTTCTATCATATTCCCAGCATATCGTACACCGAATTCTATCTTATGTTCCTCCTGAGTTATATATATAGGAGGAAGAGGTATACGAGAAACATGTCCCTCATCACGAGGATGATCATACTGCCCTCCCATAATTAACTGTTGCGCATATAGCGGATTCGCAACAAATCGAATACTTGGCAATATTACCAACATCGATAAACTTACTAACAAGACTTTCTTCATATTTTTGATATTTTTGTCCGTTTGCAAAGGTACAAAAAGGACTAAAGAAATCAAAAAACATGAAGGAAATAATATTCACCAAATATTCATTAGTTGCAATCAAATACATTATTTCCACCTCATTTTTAGATAGTTAGAAAAACTATTCACCAAAAATTCATCAATACGAAATTGTACTTTTACTGTATGAGCGTTGACAAATTTTTATATAAAGAAGAAGCACTATTTTGGTCAAATAACTTATAATTTGCCTTTTGCTTTGCATTACAAATCGAACTTGTTGTTGTCTGCAAGAGTATGCTCATTTCTCGATTATCAAACTTTAGCCAAGATAATACACACACATGAAACTCTTGTGTACTTAACTTTGTTCTAGATATTTTTGCATAGACCAAAGGGAAATATTGTTTAAATAATATTTCTAAGGTTTTCCAATCATCCTGATTCGGAAGAATTGCTTTCAACTTAGGTGTCGTAGCATTCTTGAATTTTAAAAATATGTCACTATTCTCTATTGCAATAATACGATCAGACTGTTTTACGTTCTCGAGTTTTGCTTCATATTGATCTATTACATCTTGTAAAACATTTATTTTTTTTATCATTTTTTGCTCAAACAAAGTCGTATTCTTCTTAAGTTCCATATAATCAGCAATGGTGTTTTGAGCATTATCGACAGCTTGTAGGTACTCTTTATTTAATTTTGCCAACCTTATTTCCTTCTTTCGCAAATTATTCTTATTTTTATTATATGTCTAATTTCCGCAACACTATAATTTAATATTTTTTATAAGCACCTGAGCAACAAAAAGTTGCTCAGGATTTTGCCATGTCAGAAATTTCACTTATCTTAGTGTTGCAAAATAAAAACAAACAAAATTCTGAATGACATGGCAAAAGTACAAATAAAATCTGAGAAACTCACTCCTTTTGGGGGAATTTTTTCGATTATGGAGCAATTTGATGCTCTTTTAGCTCAAACCATAGATTCCACCTTGGGATTGAGATGCACTATGTTTGGTTATCAATATAGCGAGATTCTACGCTCTCTGATGTGCGTATATCTTTGTGGTGGCTCATGTATTGAGGATGTTACAACTCACCTGATGAAACATTTATCTCTTCATCCAACTCTTCGCACTTGCAGCGCAGACACCATATTACGTGCTATCGAAGAACTGACCTTTAAGAGCATCACCTATAAGTCTGCTTCTGGCAAATCCTATGATTTCAATACTGCAGACAAGATGAACTGCTTACTGGTCAATGCCCTGCTTGCTACTGGTCAATTGAAATCCGGTCAAGAGTATGATTTTGACTTTGACCATCAGTTCATTGAAACAGAGAAGTATGATGCAAAACCAACCTACAAGAAGTTCTTGGGCTATAGTCCAGGTGTAGCTGTCATTAACGACATGATTGTTGGTATTGAAAATAGAGACGGCAACACAAACGTGCGCTTCAACCAAAAAGAAACTTTGGAAAGAATCTTCAAGCGATTGGAGGCTTCGGAAATATATATTTCTCGTGCCCGCATGGATTGCGGCTCATGTTCGGAGGAAATCGTAGATATGGTAGAGGCTCATTGCAGGTATTTTTATATTCGTGCCAACAGATGCTCTTCTTTCTACGATTCCATGTTTGCCTTAACTGGATGGAAAACTGTTGAAATCAACGGTATTGAGTTTGAGTTGAATTCTATCCTTGTTGAGAAATGGAAAGGAAAACCGTATCGTCTTGTCATACAGAGACAAAGGCGAATAGATGGAGACCTTGACATTTGGGAAGGCGAATATACCTACAGATGTATACTGACTAACGATTACAAGTCGAGTGCAAGAGACATCGTGGAATTCTACAATCTTCGTGGTGGCAAGGAACGCATCTTCGATGACATGAACAATGGCTTTGGCTGGAATCGATTGCCAAAATCGTTCATGGCACAGAATACTGTATTCCTGCTTATGACAGCTCTCATCAGAAACTTCTACAAAGCTATTATGCAGAGATTGAAAACCCATGAATTTGGATTGCGTGCCACCAGCAGAATCAAGACCTTTGTTTTCAAGTTCATCTCTGTTCCTGCGAAATGGATTAAGACATCACGTAGGCATGTATTGAACATTTACTCAGACAACAATGCTTATGCCAACCTGTTCAAGACAGACTTTGGTTAAAGACCATGCTTTTCTGGTTAAACCAGCGTATTACCTCAAGTCGCTTTATGGGGTAAGGGGATTTTGTGTCTGCGACATTTCTGTTGTGCAAGAAATATGTACGATAAAATGAATTTTGTCGCTTTGCAAGCAAAATCCCACTAAACCCTATAGGTTGCGGATTTGAGGATATGCATAAATACTAAAGAATAAAGCAATAAATCCCATAAGTAGCAATACATTTTTATTTTTTTCTTCCTGTATTACCATATCACTCATTTGCTTTTGCAAACGTTCATAGTAATAAAGAGAATTTGCCTGAATCACAGCATCAGCCTGAGTACTATTCAAGATTTTATCCATTTCCTGCTCACTAAGTACTGCATATTTCTTGACAGAATCCTTTTGGTCTAATTTACTAAAAACAGACAACAATCCATTGCAAGACTCATATTTCATCCCGTATGCCCCTAGCTTTCGGAAATAGTATTCAGATGAATCCAACCTGTGTATTCCCAAAAAATAAAGCCCTTTTGCCTTATAATAATGTTCATGTCCTTGTTTTATATTATGATGGCTGTCAAACAACCCTGACTGCGATTCAAAGAGAGACATATAATGAGCAGCCTTTTTATAATTGGCTCGATTCAATAATGTATAAATAAGTCTAGGATAAGACAAAGCAGCTTCTTTACGCATTCCGCTCTGCAAATACAGTTTACGACAATGCGCTTGTAAATTCAAAGCTTTTAAAGTATCTCCCATACTATAATATTCAATAGATGCAAATAATAATCCTTGTATCCCGTCTTTTTTGTTATTGGAAAGAAAAGAATAATCACTATACTTATGAAAATTTTCGACTGCTTTGCTATGCAAATATTGTCTGCTATAAATCTCTGCCATTTGCCCATAAACCTTAGAGAGAGTACAATAATCACACTTTTTACTCAACGTATCAGCATACTCTACTGCCTTTTTATAGCTCATCATGGCTCTTGGTGCCTCCTTTTGGTCACGATACACACATCCCATTAGATAATAAGCTTGCATTTTCTCATTATCACTTCCTTTACTATCATAATAATCAACCACCTCTTGAAATATGGAATCAGTAGGCATAGATAGATAAAGTTTGTTCTGTGCCTTAGCCATCAACATTCGGCATTTCATCGCAACCTTACGAGGAGCATCCTCCATCTCCAAAGAATCAAAACGGCACAAACTATCATAGGCTGCTTGAGGATGTGCTTCCATCAAGCTGTCTATAACCTGTAATCTGTGCATTTGTACCCGGTTTTCGGTACACCCTACTAATATATATAATAAGGTGAAGAACACGGAATATCTCAACAATACGAATTCTCTTCTCTTCATTTTTACACTCTAAAATACCATTCATCAAATAAACAAATCATCTAGTGTTACTGATGCCCGGAATATATCGGAGTATTCATTACTCACCAGTTCGGAATTTCCCACATACGTAAGGAGGAATGTCTTGGTAGGGTTCTTTTCTTCCAAAGCCTGCAAACGGCTATTCAGCACCTGAGTATAGCCCTTGGACACGGCATAAGGAGCCTTATAAAATTTCATCTCACAAACATTCACCGCATCATCAGCCCTGTCTATCAGCAAGTCAATCTGCATGCCATCAGCCTCCTCGCTTCCTTTCACTATAAGCGAAGATTCCTGCGAAGATACTGCACCTATATGAAGAGCATATTTTATCTGTGAAATATGCTGCAAACAAACCTCCTCGAAAGCAATGCCACGCCATGAGGCAACATCGCTTTCCTTCAAATGCTGCTGCCAGTAATCAGTTTGATTTACAGCCTTCTTCTCCTTAAAATGAAGCCAGAACCAGCAAAAGGAATCAATAAGCTTATAATACTCCTCTCGCTGACTGAAACCGAAAGGAGTATATTTCACCACAAAATCACTACCCATCAAGGCTTTCAACATCTTGGTAAAATCACCATTCGGATTCATACCGATATGTTCTGCTATCTCCTTACGAGTGAAACCAGCATGCCTGGTACCCAAAAAGCGGATAATCTTCATACAGTCTTCGGCATGATCAAACACAGAATTGAAAAGCCTGTCAAACTCATCCCCTAACTTCGCATTGCGGACAAAGAACAAGGCATCTATGTTCTGAGCTAGACTACAGGAAGGATTAAAGAAATTCATATAGAAAGGAATTCCGCCCATAATCATATAAGCCTGCGTAATATTATAACGGGACATTCTGATGCCACGACTCTGATAAAACTCCTCGCATTCTTTCAATGAAAACGGCGACAGTTTGATTTCGCCTGTCAAACGGCCATATAATCCTCCTTTATTATTGATTAGATTATCAAGCATCCAGGAGGTGGCAGAACCACAGACTACGAGCAACAGATTGTGGCGCATATTGCCCCAACCATTCCAGAATGCCTCTAATGCCGTAAGAAAACCAGAACGTGCCGTATCCATCCATGGCAATTCATCAATAAACACCACCTGTCGGGACCCATTATCGCAAGTTTCCAAAAAACGTTCCAGCAAAAAGAAAGCCTCCATCCACGACTTAGGTTGTGCAATATCCTCCATACCATGACGAAGAAGCGAGAAATAGAAATTCTGCAACTGGTCTTTCAAGGTTACCTTCCGACGACGGTCGTAAGGCGACAATCCTGTATGATGAAACACCATATCATCGTGAAACACCTCATCAATCAAGAATGTTTTACCGACACGGCGACGCCCATACACAGCCACAAACTCAGCCCTACCACTTTCGTAGCAACGCTTCAGTTCTGCTATTTCCTTTTTTCTACCTATTATTTCACACATAATCATACCCAATTGGTTCGCTGCAAATATACAACTAATTTCGGAAATAGCGAAAGAAAACAGCGCTTATTTCGCTACGAAAACGTTTTTTTATCGCTCGTAGCGGAATAAACGCTGTTTTAACTTAGTTTTAACACTTAAATTCTATACTCATAGAAATCTAATTGACAGCACCCAGCGCACTATCAGCGATTGGAAGATTAAGGAAGAATAAAGAAAAAATCCGAAACAGAAGCTTACCAAGTTATCTGTTTCGTTTTTTTTGATGCTTATATAGTTAGGATGAGCCGAGTACTTCGAGCCGACTTGATTTGTTAAAAAACTAAGTCATAGTTTTCTCCCTCACAACTCATGGTTTCTTTCATCATAACTCATAGGTTTCTTTCCAGCATCTCATAGGTTTCGGCACCATATCCCATGGTTTTCAAGCAAAAAAGGGCTAAAAAAACAACACGGACAAATTGAATTTGTCCGGACAAATTATCCACAGTCTTATAAATTACTTATTTTCAACAACTTACAAGCTACCGGACAAATGAGCGAGGGTGTGTCATAAGTTTATGATTCACCCTATTCTTGTTGTTGGAAAAGATAGGATATGTTGTTGAGATAGTTAGTATCTTCGGTCGCACAACAGCTGTTGTGCGCTTGCATAACAGCTGATATGCGCATGCACAACACCTGTTGTGCATGCGGTGGTCAACTGTTATGCACCAACTATTATCCAGACTTATGACACACCCTCTGTTTTAAAAATAAAGCGTAAGCGTCTCCACTTGCCGATGTTCCCGAAATTACGTCACGACGTAACATCTGAGGCGTCACGACGTAGCAATCGACGCGTCACGACGTAGCGACAGATACGTCGCGACGTTATTCCAACGTCAGCCACCCATCTTCCGTCCAGTTGATTTTCTTCTGAACCAGGATGCTGGCACCATTCTTGGCTACACTATAACCATGACAGAAGAAGTAATCGCCATCAGGGAAAGAGTAGGCAGAGCAATGGCCCATCGCCTCATATTCTTTCTTATCGCCTTCCAGAATCAGCGTACCACCGCCATTGCGCATGTCTCTGCCTGCCTTATCCAAATAAGGACCGGCCACCTTCTTGCTTCTGCCCACGGCAACACGATAGTTGCTCTTGATGCCACGGCAGCAGTAATCCCAGCTCACGAAGAGATAGTAATAACCACCATGCTTCATGATGAAAGGAGCCTCGATGGCATTGGTACCGGCAAACTTGGAGGTAGGATTCGGCTCTGCAGAAGTATCGCCTACGGCATGACGGCGGGCGATGGTCTGAGGCTTGGCGCCCTTCTTGACATGCATCGTCTTCTTATCCAACTTGATCATTTGGATGCCATCCCAGAAAGAGCCCCAGGTAAGCCAAGGGTTTCCCTTCTCATCAACAATGAAATTCGGATCGATGGCATTCCAATTGTCTCTATCGCCCTTGGAGGCGATGAGGCAGCCCTCATCCTTCCATCCATCCTTATCAGATAAGGAAGTATTGCTCAGCAAGCCGATGGCAGATGTGTTCTTACCAAAGGTGGAACAGGAATAAGCCAGATACCACTTGTTCTTGAAGCGGATAACATCCGGAGCCCAGATATGCGTGGTAAAACCAGGCACACTATCATGCGTCCATACCGGAATCTCGCTGTTCTTGAGCACGCCCTGAGGAACGATGGTCCAATGCTTGCGGTCGGTGGAAGTCATCTGCGTGATGCCATGACCTGTGCAGTAGAGATAGTACTTGCCATTCTCATACGCCATTACAGGGTCGTGGACAAAAGGAGTATCTACCACAATCGGTTCCTGCGGAGCATTCTGTGCCATCATCTGGCAACCACCTTTTACAACAGGAGCAGCAATGAACATTGCTGCTCCCAATAGTATTTTAGAAATCTTCATATAATTACACCTTATTATATATAAGAGAATTACTTGTTCACAAATTTCTTTCCGTTCACAATCACTACACCCTTGTAGCTCTTGTCTACCTGCTGACCGGAGAGATTGAACCACTTGCCATCATCCTTCTTCTGAATAATGATAGGGTTCGAGATGCCTGTAGAAAGGCTTGAGCCGTCGATGTAAGAGTTCTCACCGGTAAAGAACACGTTAATCTCAGACGGCTTATCTGTAATAGTCTTTGTATATGAATAATGATACACCTTATTATCCGTTGTGGTAATCACAGCAGTCATCTTGAATGCGCCTGTAGCTGCATATTCCACGGTCATATCTACCAAAGAACCATTCATATCCTTCGCAAATGTATCCCAGTTGTAATCGCTGACACATCCTGTGTTGCTCCAGGCAATATTTTCAAAGTTGTCATTGCGTAACATAACATACTCCTTATAGCCAACAGCGCCATGAGCTACGTTAGAAACACCCAATACCCAACTCTTGTAAAACTCTGCACCCACAGTATAGTTATAGAACTTAAACTGTGCCTTATTGCCAGCCTTCACAGTATAATCCTGGCTCAGGTTAGTAGCATAGGCATTCGTTGTATTCTTCTGTGCAGAAACAGGATAGTAAACCGGAGTCGTTTCCTCAGCCTCAGCATCGATGTTCAGGGTATAATCCTTAGTATATTCATAACCGTCCTTGCTGACAGTCATGGTCATGGTGACCTTACCCTTGCCTTTTACTACGCCCTCATCGGTCAGAATAGAAGGATTGCTTGACTTCCATGAAATGGTAGCACCGAGATGCCCCTCTGTTGGGAGTTTTGGCTTTGAATTCAAAGTTGCACCATCTGCAAAAGGAACACTGGTCTTATCCAATGTATATTTGATAGCCGCCTTGGCATCAGCCTTGCTTCCCCAGATACTCAAACCGCGAGTCTGCAAGCTGGCACCACCTGATGTAGCCAAACCGTCAGAAGAACTGAGGGCTGTAAAGCAGAGCGCCTTGATATTGGTATAATCGATGGTCTGCTCGGTAAGCACACCCTTGAACTTCACCTCTGCATTGGCTGTAGCAACACCCTTCAAGGTAAGATTGATGTAGCTTGTACCGCTCACCAGTTCCCATTTACCGGTATACTCACCCGAGATAGAACCATCGGCATTGAGATGGATGGTAACAGGTTTCTCATAAGCCATTGCCGCTGTATTCTGACGGTAAGGATGAGCTATGATCTGATAATCTCCCTCTACCTCTGTTGCATCATAGAGCTGCTGGGTAGCAATATCATTATCAGTATAAGTTTCGCCGCTAAACTCGTAAGGAGCAGCAACCAGCCAACCGTCCTGGTTAACGAAGAGCTGATGTACACGAACCTCATGCTCCTCATCTCTATTCATGAAGCGGGTATGGTAAACGATGAGTGCTCGTCCCTTATGGTCTACAATGGCTGAGTTATGTCCCTGAGCCAGTTCGGCATTAGGCATGGTTTCCCACTGGTAGTTGCCGAAGAGTTTCACACCCTCGTCGCGCTTGGCATCGCCACCGAAGTTGAGGATATACTTGCCATACATGGCATCAATGCCCGTTGAAGTAAGACAGTCCTTATAAGGTCCGTCAGGTTTCTCCGAACGGAAAACACGAATCTGATAGCCACCAGCAGCCGTCAAACCACCATAACTCATAAAGAGATAGTAGAACTTGCCCACCTTCTGGATATAGCTTGCCTCGCCGGAAACATAATATCCACCGGCAATCTTCTTGCCGAAATAAGGATCAGAAGTACAAGCCTGATTGTAGGAACCAGGAATCGCATCAAC
Organism: Segatella copri; assembly: GCF_026015465.1. Lineage (GTDB taxonomy): Bacteria > Bacteroidota > Bacteroidia > Bacteroidales > Bacteroidaceae > Prevotella > Prevotella copri_E. The sequence continues at coordinate 198,070 of NZ_JAPDUQ010000003.1, read as the reverse complement.
ACCATTAATCTGATAAGGGAAGGTATAAGTGTAATCGCGAAGACCGTTGGTCTTATCGAGTCTGATCATGAAGATACCACCCGACCATGAGCCGTAACTCATCCAGAGATTATCATCATCATCATAGAACACACATGGGTCAATACAATTTGGCCAGTATTCTCCCCAGTAAGCACCATAAGCATCGCCTGGAGTAGCATAGCGGGCAGGAAGCGAAGTGCATCCTGTAGCAATCGCCAAATCGGTATTCTTCCAATCATCAGCTGTAGCATAGCCATTATGACCGAATTTACCAGAGAAACCGCCACAGATAACCGGTCCCTGATATACCCAAGGACCTTCCAGCTCATCGGAAGTAAAACATACGATAGTAGAACACCAGTAGTCACCATTCAGACTCATGTACATGCACCATTTCTTCATGGTCTTGTTGTAGATGACATCAGGAGCCCACTGCATTCCGGCTACGGTATTGGCAGTGTTAGTCCAGACGCCATTCACGTTGATAGGTCCTTTATACTGCCATCCATTGGCATCGAAGTTGCCGAAAGCCACTTCCTCGCCCTTATAGTTCTTCACCTTTTTGATGACGTGAGTGGCGTAAGCATCTTTAAAATTAATCAGTTTACCATTCACGTCAGCAAAAAGACTGTTGCTGGTTCCGGCATTCTCCTCACCAGTTTTGAAGGTGTTCCATATCTGATAGTTGCCCGTAGCATAAGTCTTGGCTCTGCCAAGATGCGTACCGTAGATATAATATTTAGGGTTGGTGGTAGAGCCCGTAACATCCATCACGATAGAAGGGTCATGCACAGCGATGCGCCCTGTTATCGTTTGGGTAGCGTATGCATTAGCCAGATCATTATCGCCGACAGGCGTCTGAGCCATAGCTCCGTTCATCGCCATCAGACTCATGATAGAAAGTAATAACTTCTTCATACGATTTCAAGTTTAAGATATGATTTTTTTAAACCAAGGAAGGTCTATGGTGTTTTCGCCATAGACCTCACCTAAAATATATAATGTATATTGACAAAGATTACTTGCCGGTTGTTTCACCCTCAGTAGTCTCGCCACCTTCAGTGTTATCTCCACCCTCAGTGGTGTCGTCCTTCTTTGGAGCATCTGAGAGTTCCCAACCTGCATTCTGTCCTAAGTTAGGATTCTTCTTGTAAGTGTCGTCAGGCACTGGGAAGTAATAATTCTTAGGAGAAGAGAACGCACGGGTAGGATGGGTATTATCATTGCGATAAGTATATACCTGGCTCTCATCAGGAGTAACAACAACGCTATAGATGTTGTAAACCTGCTTGTAGCGTGGCTCACTCTTTTCTGTAGCAGCACTCTTGCCATCAAACAACTTCCAGCGGCGCTCGTCGAAGAAACGGTGATCCTCGAAAGCCAACTCGATGCGGCGCTCGTTGCGGATACGCTCACGAAGCTGTTCCTTGGTCATACCCTTGTAAGCAGGCATACCCACACGGGCACGAACCTGGTTTACATAGTCGTAGGCAGCATCAGGACCCTTTGCCTCATTCAAAGCCTCAGCAGCATTGAGCAGAATCTCAGCATAGCGGAAGATAGGGCATGCTGTGATATAAGTGGTAGGGTTCTTGAAACTCATATTGTGAACGAACTTCTTAGAATAGTAACCGGTTGTAGTACCACCATGAAGTTCCTGATAGTCCTTACCGCCAACAGAAACATCAACGGCACGCTCCTCATCCTGGCTCTTGTCACCCCAGATGCTTCCCTGGTGGAAGATGGTCTGCTCCAGACGTGGGTCACGGTTCTTGTAAGGATCCTGGTCATTGTAAGAAGGATCCTGGTCGATAGGAAGACCATTGATGGTCTCGTAAGAATCAACCAGATTCTGTGTAGGGTTTACACGACCGGTAGAGTTCACATTACCGGAGAAACCACAAGGAGTGTTGAACATCTCAATTTCTCGTGTATTCCACTCACTGCGGCTGAGGATATACTCAGGATTCAGGTGAGGGGTACTGGTGAAGCACTCATAATAGTTCTTGTTAGGGTTGTTATCGCTTGTAGTGTACAGACGATAAGGATTGGCAGAACTCTTATTGGCATTGATGAAAGCAAGGGCTGCATCAGCAGCTTCCTGCCACCAGGTAACATCATTTGTAGGATTGTTGAGTGCAGAAGCACGATAGAGCAATGCTCTTGACTTCAAGGCATAGACAGCAGCACCATTGATACGTCCCCAGTTCTCATTCTCATTGCTGTAACGGAATGGGAGTGCACCACTCTGGATGATGGCATCGCATTCATCAGCTACCCACTTCAATGCTTCAGGAGCAGGAGTACGGGTGATAGAAGCAGCCTCAGCATTATCCAACACATGATCTTCGATAGGTACTGCACCGAAATAGCCAATCATATCGAAATGAAGGATGGCACGAATGAAACGCGCCTCTGCCTTGTAACGATCGCAGAGTTTGTTGTCGTCACCGCTCTTCTCTGCATTTCCGATGACACTCTCACGTACCTTTGAAATAAAGTCGTTGCAGACACGGATTCCCTTCAGATCGTTGCTCCAATAACTATTGGCAAACCAGTGGTTCTTGGCATCGTATGAATCGTTCAACACACTGTGATAGTAATGCACATTCCAGTAAGAAAGGGCATTATCGGTCATACAGTCACGAGAAGCAGCACGGAACTGACCATCGGTATATCCCGCAAAGGCATCAGGCAAATAGGTATAGGCATTTGCCAAGACACCACGGGTACGGTCGTAGTTGCTGTAGATGTTCTCGTCGGTATAAGTCAAGTCGACTTCCTTATCGAGGATGTCGCTGCAGGAGGTCATACCTCCTACAGCCAGCATCGCCAATGATATATTAACTAATATCTTTTTCATATTCGTTTTTGATAAAATTGATTAGAAACCAATGTTAATACCAAATGTAAATGACTTTGTCTTTGGATACCACCAGCAGTAGCTCAATGGCTTCTCTGGGTCTACATCATCTGGTAGACTGCTAAAGGTAGCAATATTATAAGCGCTGAAGTAAACGCGGCACTTAGTCATCCACAACTTAGAAATCAACTTAGCAGGCAAAGAGTATCCTACCTCAATATTACGGATTGACCAGAAGTTACCATTACGTACCCAGATGTTGTTCTGGTAAGAGCCTGTAGCACGGTCTGAATCAACTGCATCGAATCCATTATAAACAGGACGTGGATAAGTAGCATTCACGTTGCGAGGATCAGAAGGGTCATCAGTATAGTAACCCCAAGCCTTTGTTACCTCATGGGTACCCATGTTACTCCATCCACTGTAGCTGATAGCTGGTGAAAGGAATACAGAGCGACGGAGATAAGCATTCACAATCATGCGTGCATCGAAACCCTTATACTCGAAACCGAAGTTGAAGGTTGGAATCATCTCAGGAATGATGGTGTATGAATCTGGTACCATATCCTTTGAGTCAATCACGCGGTCACCATTGATATCCTTGAACACCGCTGTACCCAACTGCTGTGCTCCATTAGAGAAGCTGTTGTATGGATACTTTTCCGGATGGTCGATAGCATCCTGCTGAGAGGTTGCAATCAGGTTTGGATCTGAAGCCCACTGGTCGAACTTATAGATGTTCCATCCACCCACACGGTTGGTACCTGTCTGAGCCTGCTCATAGAGTTCGGCTACCGAAGTGTTGTCATAGATTCTATGACCTGCCTTGCGCTGCCACTCTACATCTGGTGCAGTTTCATCGATATCGGTAATCTTGTTGGTATTGAAGGTAAGCTGCCCCTCGATGAAGTACTTGAAGTCCTTGCCGATATTGCCACGATGTCCGAGAACGAGTTCGTAACCGCGGCTTTCAACCTTACCATATGAATCCTGTGCTACAGGCACACCAAGTATGGTTTCTGGCACGGTTGAACGGGATACCAGGATGTTAGAACGCCACTCCTTGAAGACATCGAAGCTACCATAGAGTTTGCTGTTCCAGAGGTTCCAGTCAACACCGAGGTTTACCATCTTGGAGATTTCCCACTTACTGTTGATATTACCGGTCTTGCTCTCAGCATAGCCATTCACAAGAGTTCCGTTATAACCGAAACCATAACCGGTAGCTGTACCATAGATACTCTGATATGGGTAACGGCCTGCACCTGTAGATGACTGACCAGCCTCACCATAAGAAGCACGGAGCTTGAGAAGATTGACAAAGCCAAGTTTCTTCATCCAGGATTCCTCAGAGAGTACCCATCCTGCTGATGCACCCCAGAAGGTTCCCCAACGGTCGTCTGGTGAGAAGTTGTCACATCCCATACGAGAGAGGTTGACTGAGGCGATATACTTGTTGGCATAGTCGTATGTTCCCTGGAAGTTGTATGCCAGATATCGGTTTGAAGATGCACTCTGCTGGGTAGAGTAATCTGAACCTGCTTCCTCATTACGGTAGTAACGGGCAAAGGCACGGGCATCTACATTGTGCTTACCGAAACTGTTCTTATAACTTACACCACCAAACAGATTCAGGTTGTAGTAGTAACCACGCTGATTAGCTGATGGGTTGCTCAAAGCTGCCTTGGTTGTATATTTGGTATACTTGAACTGGCTGACATCGGTAACCGCCAGGTTATCGTAGTCGTAGTTCCATGAATCCATCTGAGCAGTCTGTGTTGACTCGAAAGTCTCGTATGCATCGAAGCTGACTGTACCGAACAAGCCTAAGCCCTTCAATACAGGACTCAAATCGTACTTGGCATTCAAGGTAGAATACAAGTTACGGCGACGGTTCTTCTCCAAACCGGAACCACCCAGGTAACGTACCGGGTTGTTGGCTGTAGATGAAGAATAGATACTTCCGTCAGGGTTATGGGTAGGAGCCATAGGGTTTGCCTCGATAACACCAAAGGTAACGAGGTTGAACACGCCCTCAGTAGGCTGAGAGATGTTATCAATACGTCCACCCAAGTCGAGAGATACATTCAGATACTTGGATACATCGATATCAATGTTAGAACGGAGATTCCAGCGGTTCAGTACGTGCTGAGTGCTGTAACCATCATTCATTTCAGTACCCTCGGTATTCCACATACCCTCCTGGCGCAGATAAGAAAAGCTTACATAGTAGCGGGCACGCTGGTTACCGCCACTAATCTGCAGGTTGGTGCGATACTGCGGTGCAGCTTCACGATACAACTGGTCTGCCCAAGATGTATTGAAGTACTGGTACTTGCGGATATCATCGTCAGCAAACGTTCCACCATCGCATACATACTTGTAGTTGTCGAGCTGCTCCTGGGTGTACATCGGATCCATACCGCTCAGATAGCGTACCTGGTTACGGGTCATCGCCATGTTGTAAGAGTTCTGAACCTCCATCTTGTTGGCGAGGGTCTGGAAACCGACTTCCTGAGTGAAATCAATCTTAGTCTTACCGGCATTACCGCGCTTGGTAGTAACCATAATCACACCATTGGCACCACGCATACCATAGATAGAAGAAGCGGCAGCATCCTTCAATACGGTGATGCTCTCGATAGGATAAGCATCGAGGAAGGAGAGGTCACGCTCTACGTTATCCACGATGATCAGTGGAGAACGGGCACTCTGGTTGGTGGTACGGATACCACGGATAAAGAGGAAGCTCTCCGACCATCCTGGCTCAGAAGACCACTCGTAGGTCTGCACACCATTCAGTGTTGAGGTGAAGGCATTCTGAAGAATAGTAACAGGATGCTTCTGCAATTCCTCGCCTGAAACAACCGAACGGGAATCTGTCAAGATTTTCTTTTTCTGCTCGCCGAAAGGAACAGGAGCGAGATGCTCATACTCGTCTGCATCATCTTCCATCTTGATGACGTATGTGCCATCAAAAGTGGTCACCTTCTCCTGAGCATTCTTGTAACCTACGCTACTAACGCAGATTTCATCGCTAGGAGTTACCTTCTTCAAGGTAAAGTAACCTTCCTTGTCGGTCAGGGCAATGCGGCTTTCCTCTGCCACGTTGACAACAGCTCCAGGGATTGGTTCACCCTGGCTGTTGACGATTCGGCCTTTGAGCACCTGCTCCTGTGCCAAGACTGAGCTTGAAGCACAGAGAAGTGCACTCAGCATCAAGACTTTGCTTGATGAAGATACCTTATTATATATATTCTGAATATTATTCATACGATTCTATCATTAAAAGAGTTATTCTTTCCAACCATCGTTCTGGAAGTCCTGACCAATCTTCCAAACCTCAGCCTCTGGGATTGGATAGAGGTAGAACTTGTCTTGCCACTTGCGCTTCTGGGCTACCTTACGGGTAATAGTGCCATCTGCTGCCACATCTACACCATAGATATCACGGCCGAGCGCATCGCCTGCTACGTTCCAGCGACGTACATCCCACCAGCGGTGCTCCTCGAAAGCAAGTTCGATGGTACGCTCCTTGTGGATGAAATTGCGCATAGCTGTCTGGGAATTCAAGTCTGCACGGTCGGCTACATTACCGATGATACCGCCACGATGACGAATCTGGTCGAGCAGGTTGCAAACCTGTGTCTTGTTGCCTGCATAGTCAGCCTCGTTCAATGCCTCAGCATAGTTCAGAAGCAGTTCGCTATAGGTAAAGATCTTCCAGAGGCGCTTGGCTGTACCGCTGTGGTTACTGCTCAGGATGGTCTCAGGAATATACTTGCGTACATAGTAACCTGTTGGAGTAGCATTCTGGTTGCCGATAGGATTATCGCGATGACCATAAACCACATCAATGACATTGGTCTTGGTGCTGGTAGCCTGACCCCACTCACAACCATTGTAAAGAATGGTAGCTGCGAGGCGTGGATCACGGTTCTTCCACATCTTCTGCTCTGTATAACCGCTCTCTTCGTTGATGACAGGCTTGCCGTTTACATAAACCGGAGCACCTGTTGCATCATACTGCTTGAAAGGAGCTGAACCATCTTCCATATCATACATATCTACGAGGTTCTGGCTTGGGCAAAGACCACCCTGTCCACCTTCACCTACAGGAGTATCGGTAGAAATACCGCTCCAACCGATGGCTACATCATTGCGGAAGAAGATAACCTCAGGGTTCTTGTCGGTATAAGTGTTGAGCAACCAGGCATTGTTGTAGGCTGCTACACCACCGTTGGTACGGTCTTCCAACTTATAGTTCTCACCATAGTCAGCGATGAAGCCCGCAGCTGCGTCTGCAGCCTGCTGCCAGGTAACACCGCTCTGTGCTGAGTAGCGTGGACTTGCCATGTAGAGCATCATGCGAACATAGAGGGCACGTGCTGTAGGCTGGTTTACCTCACCTGCATAGGTAGCATCGCTGGTCTCTGCGTAAGTCTTCAAACTGCTCTCGCATTCCTTCACCTCCTTGAAGAGATAATCCATGAAGGTCTTGAGGTCAGGGCGCTCTGTATAACCTGTCATCAGGTCACCGTTAGGGTCGAGCTCGGTTGTAACCAATGGCACCGGACCATAGCGGAGGAACAGTTCCCAGTAGAAATAGGCACGGAGGAAACGGGCCTCTGCAATATAGTTTGCCTTACGTGAATTGTAAAGTTCTACGTCAACATCTGCAGGGCGAAGCTTGTTCTCTGTGTCCTGCTCCAATGTGTTGATGGTGATATTGCACTTGCGGATACCACGATAGCGGCTCTCCCAAGGAGAAGTCAGCTCTGCTGCACCGCCACCTCCATAATAGTTACCGATATTGAATGTGGTACGTGTACCTGATGTACCGATACTTGACTCTGCCAGGTCGGTAGCTGCATCCATCCATGAGTTGTTCACACGGTTGGCACCGTGAAGCAGGAAGTTGTAAGTATCGTTGTGGTTCTCTTCCAACAGAGTGAAGTTACCCAACACCTCAGCTTTTGTCAACTCATTGCTTGGCTGCTTGTCGAGGAAATTGCCGAAGGCGTCTTCGCAAGAGGTGAGCGTCATTGCTCCCATAACGAGCGCCAAAGCAAATATACTATATTTCTTCATTTTCGATTCTTTTTGAATGTTCTTGAATTAGAATACGACATTGAAACCTACGTTGACGGTCTTCAAGAGTGGGTAACGGTTTGAACCGTTACTCTCCGGGTCAACCAAGTCGTCGAGATGATCCCATGTAAAGAGGTTGTTGGCATTGATGTAGAAGCGGACATTGCTCATACCGACATGCTTAATCAACTCCTTAGGGAATGTATAGCTCAACTCGATGTTCTTCAGACGGACGAATGAACCGTTCTTCAGGAAGAATGAGTTCTGGCGCTGGTTGTGGTCACCGTTGCTTCCGTAATGGAGCAATGGATATTCTGCTGTTGCCAGGTTCTCTGCCTCGCTCTTTGCAGGGTTCCAGCGGTTCAGGTGGATATCCTTTACCTTACCGTTGTTTTGGAAGGCGAACATCGCATCGCTGTCGTAGTAACGGGATACATGATCTACACCCTGGAACATTACTTCGAAACCGATGCCCTTATAGTTGGCGCCGAGTGTCAGAGCGTATGTGTTCTCTGGAATATCGCTGTAGCCGATGAATGTCTCATCACGGTCATCGATGAAGCCATCGTTATTCATATCCTTGTACTTCAGGTCACCAACCTTTACGTTTCCGTAGGTTGATACAGGGAAGTTAGGATTATCCAAGTCTGCCTGTGTTACGAAGCCCTCGCATACCAGACCGAAGTACTGGTTGATTGGGTGACCTTCGCGCTTGCGATAAGCGGTCTTGTAAGCAGGCTCATCCATATTCTTGATCTTGTTGGCTGCATGAGAGAAGGTTGCACCGATATTATAGGTGAAGTCCTTGCCGATGTGATTGAAGTGATGGAGTTCCAACTCGTAACCCTTGTTCTGGGTCTTACCGAGGTTTCCGGCTGCCATGGTTACACCTACCCACTGTGGACGGCTCAAGTACTCGGTCAGGATATCGTTACGGTTCTCAACGAAGTAGTCGAAGTTACCAGTCAGCATACCGTTGAACAAGCCGAACTCCAAACCTACGTTGAACTTCTTGGCACGCTCCCATGTTACACCATAGTTAGGATACTGGCTCTCGAAGATACCTGTCTGTCCCTTGTTTCCGAAGTAGTAATCGTTGGAAATCTGGTTCCACTTCTCCTCATAGAGGAAGCGCTGAGCCACACCACCTACGGTATATACGTCGTTACCAACCTCACCGTAAGATGCACGGATCTTCAAGTTGTTCAACCAGTTTTCTGTTGGCTTCATAAACTCTTCCTGAGTTACACGCCAACCGAGTGAGAATGCAGGGAAGAAACCGAAGCGCTTGCCCTTGAGGAAGTTCTCAGAACCGTTGTAACCAACGTTAACCTCAGCGAGATACTTGTCATCATAGCCGTAAGTTACACGACCTACGAGACCCTGATAGCGCTTAGCCAGGTCTGAGTTGTAACGGTAGTCGTTCTGGTTGTAAAGTACCATACCGGTAACATCGTGTTTACCAAACTTGCGGGCGTAGTTAATCTGACCCTCCATATAGAGTTTGTAAGTTGTAGAAGAACCCTTAGAGTAAGCCAGGTCGCCGTCTACATTATATTTGGTATAAGCATCTGCACTTGTAAAGTTGTTGCGGTCGTTCAATTCGTAGGTTGCAAAAGCTGCACCAAATGTCTTCTTATAATAAGAGTCGTAGTCGAACGAAACCATACCGCGGACAGAAAGACCAGGAGTCAACCAGTCCATCTTGTAATCAGCAATGAAGTTGGTCTCATTGATGGTATTGGTTCCGCGATAGTATCCACCCTTGGCAAGGGCAGCTACTACGTTGTCCTGATATACGGCTGTACCACCATAGAGAGTCTTGGTTGTCTCACCATTCTGTACCTCATAAGATACAGGGAAGATCCAACCTGGAGTATGGTTGATACGTGCGAAGATATCATAGTTGGTAGAACTCTCGTTGGTGTTAGAACCATGACGGTTCTCGAAACGTGTACCGAAGTTTACGCTGAATGTCAAATCCTTAGAGAGGAAGAAGTCCATGTTGGCACGGAAAGCGTAACGGTTGTAGCCTGGGCTTGAAGAGTTACCGTAGGTATCCTGGCTGAGGTTCTTGATCAGAGAACCCTGGTTGTAGATTTCACCAGAGACATAGTAGCGCATGCGCTTCGTACCACCACGTACACTTACATTATAGCGCTGAGAAGGAGCCCAGTTGTTGAGCACCTCATCATACCAGTCTACATTAGGATAGAGAAGCGCATCAGCACCTGTCAATTCGCCGGCACAGCTCTTGCGGTACATCTCGATGTCAGAAGCTGTATACTGTGATGGAAGACCATCGTTCTTCAAAGCCTCCTCAAGGAGAGTTACAGAGTCATAAGAGTTCAGATAGTGAGGCTTACGGGTTGGGGTACCCCACATGAAGTTGCTTGTCAAGCTAACCTCTGGCTTCATATCCTTACCACGCTTAGTAGTAACGAGGATGACACCATTCGCACCACGCACACCATAAACGGCTGTAGCAGAAGCATCCTTCAATACAGAGATGCTCTCGATATCATCAGGAGCTACCTGAGAGAAAGCACGTTCTACACCATCTACCATGACCAATGGAGCACCGTCGCCAGCGAAGGTAGCACGACCACGGATGTTGATGGTAGCGTCATCGGCACCAGGAGCACCAGATACCTGGGTTGTTACGACACCTGGAATCTTACCGGCAATAGCCTGTGTAACGTTGGCTGTAGGGGTATTCAAGAGGTCGTCTGAACTAACCTGAGAGATAGCACCTACGACACTCTCTTTCTTCTGATGACCGTAACCAACGACTACGACCTCATTGATTTTCTGACTTTCGTCCTTGAGAACCACCTTGATATTACGCTGATTGCCTACACGGATGTTCTGAGCAACCATACCGATATAAGAGATTTTCAAAGTAGCGTTCTCGTTCTTCACCTGAATCTTGAAGTTACCGTCGAAATCAGTAACAACACCATTGGTTGTCAATGCTTCCATAACAGTAGCACCGATGATAGGCTCACCCGATTCATCTGACACATTACCAGATACGGTAACCTGTGCTGATGCTCCTAAAGTAAGGAGCACCAGTGTCAGGGTCAAGAATAACTTATGCAATATGTTATTGTTCATTGTTTATTCTATTAATGTTATTGTTGAAGTTCAGCCTCCTTTTAATACAAAGGCTTTCCAATATAGCAAGCAGCAGGATCCATCACAAGATAAGAACCATCAACGATCAGGAAGGCACGGAGCATCTCATTGGCATCGCTGCAAGGAGCAGTGAATCTTTCGATGTAAACCTTGCCGTTAGTACAAGTCTCTACAGCTACCACCTTAATGTCTGTACCAGAACGGGAAATGGTCATATCCACCTTGGCACCCTCCATATTCTGGCGGAACTCAGCCCACTCATCATCATTGGCTGGATAACCTTCATTATCCCACTTTCCTGAGGCATAAGAACCACCCCAGCCATATGCATCACTACGGATAACAAAATACTCTGAATAATTACCACCAGCACGCTCATCATCGGTGCTGACACAGAGGTTCCAGTTGTTCCAGTTACCACCACCTGATGTATGGTTAGTGAAACCGAGGTGCAATGAAGCACCGGAAGGAATTTGGAAGTAATCAGAGAATTGTGTCCACCAAGCGGCTGAGCAATCAGAAGTTCCGATTTCGCTGGCTGTAACTTCTACAGCAGTCTGTGCCTGACACTCGTTGGTATCCATGACAAGATAAGAACCATCAACAATCAGGAAAGCACGGAGAACCTCATTGGCATCATTGCAAGGAGCAGTGAATCTTTCAGTGTAAACCTTGCCATTTGTACAAGTTGCCACTGCTACTACCTTGATATCTGTACCAGTACGGGAAATGGTCATATCTACCTTGGCACCCTCCATATTCTGGCGGAACTCAGCCCACTCATCATCGTTGGTTGGATAACCTTCATTATCCCACTTTCCTGAGGCATAAGAACCACCCCAGCCATATACATCGCTACGGATAACGAAGTACTCTAAGTAATTGCTACCATTACGTACATCATCTGTACTCAAACAGAGGTTCCAGTTGTTCCAGTTGCCAGCACCTGATGTATGGTTGGTAAACTTCAAGTGGATAGAACCATTTGCAGGAATACGATAGTAGTCAGAGAAGCTTGTCCACCAAGCAGCAGAGCAATCAGAAGTACCGATTTCGGTAGTAGGAGTACCATCCTCTTTCACAAACTCTACATTCTTGAAAGCTTCATCACCACCACCATTACCTCCAATGGTCTTGTTCCAGTCTTTCTCTTCCATCATGTTACGGATCAAGGTAACATTGTCGATAGATACGGTGTTGGTCTCTTCGGCTGTCAACTTGCTGTCTCCACCTATATATAAATAAGGTAAAGAGTTGATGGAATCAACCAAGGTCTTGTACTGGAAAGAGGTAGCACTTGATGATGTCTGATAACCAGAAAGGCTCTTCTTACCATCAACGTAGAGCTGGTAACCTTCAGTAGAAAGCTGAAGGGCTACGAAATGCCACTCATTAGGAGAGAGAATACCTGTCTTCACAGAAGCAGGATCATTCTCATTCAGGTTCAAACTCTGCAACTGGGTAGGCTTGTTGTAAACCACCTGACCATTGGCAGTGATATAGAAGTGAGCACTGATATCATTACCAGCAGCATCCTTCTCATCTGAACCAAATGAGATAAGAGGTCGGGTCAAGTCAACATCTGCGACTGTTCCGTCCTCAGCTACGGCTGCATCAATCTTTACAGCGAAAGTGATGGCAGCACCATTTTGCAACTTCACACCATTGAAAGGATTGGCAATCTTGGCACCACCCTTACCATTGATGTGCAATACATTACTTGCGAGGGTCTCATCATTGGTCACCTCACATGACTCATCGTGACTTATCATGTCTGAATACTCAGGTTTCTCTTCTGAATACTCAAAGTCATAAGTTGCCACTGTTGTCTTAGATGGGTAAATCTGTCCGCCAGCAGGATCATCCTGTCGGCCCCAGTCATCACCACAAGCAGTGAAACTTAATGCCACCATGATAGCACAAGCAAACGAAAGTAAAGTTTTTCTTAACTTCATAACTTAACGCCTTTAGGTTGTTTGTTTACTATTCAAATAGGTTATTTAAAATTCTTAAATCCTTTTTCAGTGGCAAAAGTACAATTAATCGGATTATATAGGGTGGACAAATGGGTTTTATAGGTGGACAAAACGTATAAACAGTGGATTTTTAAGGATATTACGTGCTTATCCACCAGTTGTGTACCCACACATACAAAACAAGGGGTTACTTGACCTATATCAAGTAACCCCTCGGTTTTATTTTATTTGCTTAACAAATTATCACATCCAGGAACATTATTTCTCCGAAGAATCCAAGGAGAACTATGCCATATCTGAACCCTGAGGATCCAACTGATCCTTATATGCAGTCGGCGAGATGCCAAACTGCTTGGTGAAGCAACGGGTGAAATACTTCGGATCGTTGAAGCCTACACGGTAGGCTATCTCCGTAATATTTCGGTTGGAAGTTTTATCAGCCATCATCTTGCGCGAGATGTCGAGACGGTAGTTGCGGATAAACTGGGCTGTTGGCAAACCTGTCTCCTTGGAGAGATTCTTGCTCAGTACACTGCGGGATATACCCAAGGCATCTGCCAGTTCCTGTACACCAAACTCCGAATTATCGTAATTCTTCTCCATCACATCCATCACTTCTTCCATGAATGGACGCGTATTCTCCTCTACCATCTTCCTGTCAGCCTCAATGCTCTTCTTCTGACTGTCCTGATAACGCTTCTGGTTCTGCAGAATCATCTGGATGCGACTCTGCAGCTTTTCAGGTTCATCACTTTCCTTCATCGCAGCCTCGATAGGACGGTACAGAGCCTCTACTTCCTCTTCGCGCATCTTGTTGAGACGGCGCACATAAGCATATTGGAGCAAGGCGATGATACCTATTATAATAAGGGAAACAAACCACCAGCTCTTCCAGAAATAAGGAGTAATCTGAACTTCTACAGAGATCACCTGCTCCTTGTCGGAATTGATAGATGGGATATATTTCACCTCAAACTTATAGTCTCCAGCTGGCAGAGTGGAATAACGCACACTATGCTGACCAGCCTTGAGTTGAACCCACTCATTCTCGTATCCCTTCATGCGATAAAGGTACACGCCCTGTGTCTCGCAGCCATAATTGAGCGCTGAGAAAAAGAGGGTGAACGACTTATCACTCTCATGGATACGCAACTTTCTGGCAATAGAAATGTCTTCTTCCAGATAATCGCTGCCGGCAAAGACAGGCTGGTTATCTACCAGAAGTTCGGTAAAGCACAACTTACCCGTCTGATGCACAGAACGGTTTATGCCCTTTACAGCCATCATACCCGCATCGGTGCCCAGGAATATCTCGCCCTTGGCATTGCGGATGGCTCCATTGAAATAGAACTGCGAACTGATCAGACCATCTTCACGGGAGAAACTGCAGAATGCCTCGGTCTTCGGATTGAAAATAGAGAGTCCATTATCCGTGGCTATCCACAACATACCCTGGTTATCCTCTACAATACCCTTCACGATATTGTTGGCAAGTCCGTTATTGGTGGTATACGACTTCACTTGAGTCTTTCCGTTTTTATCGCTGGTATAGCAATACAGACCGTAGCCGTTACTGCCCATCCATATCTTTCCATCCTTAGCCTGGCAGAAAGACAATATCTTATCGAAGACTCCACTCTTCGGATTGTCGAGTTTATACTGATGATACGTCACAGCGAAATCGCCCTTGCCATGAGCACGCGACTTGAGGTCGACCTCTACCATTCCCCGCACACAACCCATCAGAAGTTTGCCCTTTCGGGTTATCAGAGAACCGATGCAGCCGCGCACATTCAGGCATCCCCTGAAAGGTTCGATGAGTTGACGGCGCTTCATATCATAGAAGAAGAGACCATCATTGGTTCCGAGCCACATACCATCATTGATAGGATCGTAAGCCAAGGCACCGGCAAAGTTGAGTAAATGCTGATGCTTAGCATCTATCACCAGAGGAATAATCTTGCCCGGCTGACTGAGATTCATCACAGCAAAGCCCCTTCCCCAGGTACCAATCCAGAGCTGATTGCGGTTATCGGCTGCAAGAACCGAGACGGTATTATGCGGCAAACCGGAATTTGCCACCGTATAATGAACAAAGTTCATGCTGCCTGGAGTCAAGGCATTGAGACCTCCCTCTACTGTTCCTACCCACAGGGTTCCGTCGGCTGCCGCATACATGGCATTGACAGCATTAGGAGAGATACTGCCCGGGTTGGCGGGGTCGTGACGGTAGAATTCCAAATTCAGCTGACGTGGAGCCAGCTTGATAACACCACCTGTCTCGGAACCTACCCATATCTGTCCGTTCTTAGAGAAAAGACTGTTGATAAAGTTGCTGCTCAGCGGATTCACAGCCGTAGCAGTGTTCCAATGTTCTATCTCTCCGGTCTTATCATTGAAGATATCTACGCCACAGAGCGTTCCTACCAGAAGTTTGTCACCTGGAGAAACGGCAAGGCTCGTCACTACTTCGTGCTGGAGCGAATGGTCGGTAGCAGAGCAATGGAATTCCTGCTTTGCACTATTAAACAATCCGCGATTCGTACCCATCCATATCTTACCATGATAATAAATAAGCGCCCCCCCATACCGACCTTCGAGCGGAGGAAACAGGGATGAGATATTCTTTGCTACGAGCTGATTGTTCTTCACTGAGAACTCGCTCACCACTCCATTGTTGCATAATACAACCGTTCCTCTGCGATAGACATCACAGATTCCGAGGTCGGGAGCATTATAAGGATAGGATGTGGACAAGACGCTGTTCACCTCGCCCTTTTCGTTAAAGCCGAAACGGGTAAGCTGATTGACAGACAGCATCCATATATTGCCCTTTGCATCACAATATATTCGGGTGCAAAGGTTCTTGAATACTTTGTTGAGTTGTGCCTTTACCTGGCTGTTCTCACAAGGTGGAACAACAGGCTGCATCGTTTTGAGGTCGAGCACCTGCGGGCCTTCCTCGAAAGCTATCCAAAGGCGCTTGAACGAATCTTCGCAGACATTACGGCAACTGTTGCTTCGCAGACTGATACCTACAGACCCCAAACTGAAGTTCATGAAATTGAAACCATCGTAGCGTACCAGTCCACCACCATGCGTACTGATCCATACGAAGCCGTAAGAGTCCTGAAAGATATCATCAGCAAAATTATTCGGCATACCTGCAGCCATATTGAGATAGCTTACATTATAGCGACTAGGCAGCCCACCTTGCGCCCAACTGCTCAAGGTAACGATCAATGCTGCTATAAAGGTTAGAATGTATCTTCTAATCATTATTTTCCTTTCTTCCTGTCTTCTATTTTTGCATAGATGACCATACCAACTCCTAACAAAGCAAGAGCGATATACATACTAAAAAGATTCCAATTCATAGCTATTGTTTTTTTTGTTCTTTGTGATCCTCTATCTTCACATAAACCAATGAGCCTATAGCTATAACTGAAAGGAACAAGTACATTCCTAATAATCCGTAATCCATATTATTTACCTTTCTTATTTTTTATTTTCACTTCGTCTGATAAGATATAACCCTGTCCCAAACGTAAGAGCTGCAAAAAAGACTGCTCCTATTAAAGTCCAAATCGAACCATCATCATTACCAAACATTCTCACTAAAACATAAGCTGTAACAATATATTTTGCTATATCTAACAGCCATTTGCCTAATTCTTCTATCATTCTAAAGCTATTTCGTTAACTCTGCTGCAAATTTACAAAGAATAATTGAAACGAAAGAATATTTTTATGAAAAAAAGCAGGCTAACACTGATAACTGCGTTAGCCTGCTGAGATATGAAAGTATCAAGTGACTGATACTAAGTCTTTAGAACTCAAGAATCATGCTCTGGCGAGGACGGAGTTTTACGTTCTTGTTGATAAGAACGGTGCGACCGTTTGTAACATCCGTAGCCTTGTCATGAGAACCGATAATCTCTGCATAACGGGAAACATTCAGCTCGTTTGCCTCGTTCTTGCCGTTGATCACCGTCATCACATTCTTACCCTTATACTGGCGGGCAATTACGTAAACACCCTTCTGAGGACAGAACTGGGTCTGCTTGCCCTTGGTAATCACTTCATTGCCCTGGCGCCAGTGCAACAGGTTACTGAGCCAGTTGAACATCTGGTTTTCTGCCTGTGTTCTACCCTCAGCTGTAAAGGCATTGTGCTTGTCACCAGCCCAACCGCCAGGGAAATCCTTGCGTACATTGCCATCGGTTACACTCTTGGTACCGTTCATCAGCACCTCTGTACCATAATAGAGCTGAGGAGTGCGGTTGATGGTCAGAAGCAATGACAGTGCCTGCTTCAAAGCCAGAGTATCCTTGCCTTCACCCAGGAAGCGGTCGGTATCATGATTCTCGATAAATGCCATTACGCTCTTTGGATTAGGATAGAGATAGTCGTAGCAGAACACGTTGTAGAGACGGTTCATGCCGTTCCACCAGTCATCGGTCTCCTCTTTCTTTGCACTGTTGATGCGGTCGAAGAAAGCGAAATCCATAACGGTTGGCAGATAGCTGTTCTTCTCTGAAAGTTTGCTGTCCTTCTGCCAGGCTGCAGTATAGGCTGGCTCGGTTACCCAAGTCTCGCCTACGGTATTGAAGTGAGGATACTCCTCGCCCAGCACCTTCATCCAGTGTGCCATCGCATCGCGGTCGGCATAAGGATAGGTATCCATACGGATGCCATCGATACCAGCGCTCTCTATCCACCACTCGCTGTTCTGAATCAGATACTTGATAACATGTGGGTTGCGCTGGTTGAGGTCAGGCATAGTTGGTACAAACCAGCCGTCTACGGTTTCTGTGAGATCAACCTTGCTGGCGTATGGATCGAGTACAGGAGTCAGCTTATAACTGGTCTGCAGATACTTATCGTTCACCTTAGCAGCGCCATCCACCGTACCGATGTTCTTCTGATGCTCGGAAGTCTGATTTTCAGGAGCCAGCCATTCTGGTGTGTTGAACCAGTCCTTTGAAGGCATATCGGCAACCCAAGGATGCTCGAAACCGCAATGGTTGAAAATCATATCCATCACAATCTTCAAACCTTTCTTGTGAGCCTCATCTATCAGCTGCTTATAATCGGCATTGGTTCCGAAACGTGGGTCTACACGATAATAATTGGTGGTAGCATAACCATGATAACTGCTGTTCTTGCCGTTACTTGGACTGTCGTTCTCCAAAACCGGAGTAAACCACAGAGCGGTTACACCCAACTGGTTAAAATAATCCAAGTGCTGGCGGATTCCCTCCAGGTCGCCACCATGTCGCAGACTAGGCTCTGCACGGTTGCAGGTCTTATCACGCATCGCCTTAAAGGCATCGTTCTTCAGATTGCCGTTGGCGAAACGGTCTGGCATCAGCATATAGAGCACATCTTCATTAGAGAAACCGATGCGCTTATCGCCCGCCATCTCACGGTTCTTCAACACATACTTCACCTTCTTCGACTGTTTGCCCTGCTTGAAGTTGAGGGTCATCTCACCAGCCTTTGCTCCATCGAGGTTAAGATAAACCAGGAGATAATTAGGAGAATCAAGGCGGGCGATGCTGTCTACCTTCACACCCGGATAGTCTACCGTTACATCGGCATTCTTGATATCCTTGCCATACACCATCAGCTGGAGTGAAGCATCTTTCATGCCCACATACCAGTCGGTAGGTTCAATGCGGTTCACGTTGACCGCCGCATTCATACTTATTGCACTACTCATAAGCAATAAAGAAGCTATTATCTTTTTCATATTACACCTTATTATATATATAAACTATTTCTGATAAAGTATCAAGGCTGACTGAGGGGCAACCTCAACATCCTTTCCCGAAACAAAGCCTAAGCCTTCCTCATTAATCACACCGTTGCAGCAAGCCACAGTATAATTACCCTCAGGAATCTGCATCTTCTTTGCCTCCTTATTGAAGTTATAAATCACGATGATGTTCTTCCAGGCATCAATGCCCTCCAGATTCTTGAGTTGGAAACCTACGAGACAAGTTTCCTGAGCAGGCAGGAACTCCAGATGCTGACGTACCTTATCGCCTGTTGAAAGACGGAATGCCGGATGATTCTTGCGGAGCTGGATCAGACTCTTGTAATAAGCAAACGCCTGCGGATACTTCTGCAGATTGGTCCAGGTAAACTGGTTGATGCTGTCAGGAGAATTATAGCTATTGTGTACTCCCTTCTTGTCGCGGAGCATCTCTTCGCCGGCAAGGATGAAAGGAACACCCTGTGAAGTGAAGACGCAGGTCTGCGCAAGCTGGTCGATGCGGAGCAACTCGGCAGTACGTATTGCTTCAGGGATATTCTTGTCGGTAAGAGATGCGATGCTTGCCTTCAGACGGTCTACCAGACACATATCGTCATGGCAGCTTACATAACTGATCTGCTCGGTAGGATTGTTGGTCCAAGGCTCCTTGTCATAGTTCACCTTTGTCATATCCACCTGCGGATGAGCAATGCCACCCACAATACCGAACTTCAGACTCTCCTCCTGACCTGTAAGACCAGCCAGGAGCGCACCCTGATGGTCATCAGAGAAAGGACCACGGAGCGCATCGCGCATATCATCGCTGAAAGCACCGATGCCCTTGAGCTGCTGGGTATTCGCCTTCACCGCCAGTTTCTCGGTAGGATAAGCACAACTGCCTGCACTCCATCCCTCACCATAAATATAGATGCTAGGATCGATGCGGTTTACCATCTCACGGATAGCCTGCATGGTTTCGATATCATGAACACCCATCAGGTCGAAACGGAAACCATCGATATGATATTCGTCTATCCAGTATTTCACGCTCTCCAGCATAAACTGGCGCATGAGAGGCTTCTCTGAAGCAGTCTCGTTGCCACAGCCTGAACCGTCAGAATACTTACCATCCTTGGTCTTGCGATAATAATAATCAGGATAGGTACGCTGGAAATTGCTGCCATTGATATCGAAAGTATGGTTATATACGGCATCGAAAATCACTCGAATGCCTGCCTTATGCAGCGCCATCACCATCTCCTTGAACTCCTTGATGCGGGTTACTGGAGAATAAGGGTCGGTAGCGTAACTGCCTTCCGGCACATTATAGTTCTTCGGATCATAACCCCAGTTGAACTGTGGTTTGTCGAGTCGGGTCTCATCTATAGAAGCGAAATCGAATACAGGCTGGAAGTGGATGGCGTTGATGCCCAGATTCTTGAGATATTCGATGGCCTTTGGCTCGGTGAGGGCGAGATACTTGCCCTTATATTTCAAGCCGGATGTAGGAGAAATGGAGAAATCACGCACGTGAAGCTCGTAGACAACGAGATCGGCTGGCGATTTCAGGGCAGGACGCACGTCCTTATCCCATCCAGATGGATCGGTATCATACAAATCTACGATGGCGCCACGGTTTCCGTTCACACCTACTGCTTTGGCAAATGTACCTGGTGTTTCACCCTTGCCAATATCAAAGGTATAGAACTTTCCCTTGAGGTCGCCCTTTACTGTAGCCTCCCAGCGCTCATCACCCAACTTCTTCATTTTCAGCGTTTTATAAGCCTTTCCTCCCTGACCTTGCTTATAAAGACGGAGGGTTACAGAAGACTTTTGGGCTGTTGGAGCATTCAGGATAAACATGGTTTTCTCCTTGGAATACATCATCTCATTGAATGTCTGCTGCGCATTCAATGAAGTTGGTAAAACGGTTGCTGTCAATGCTGCAATTATTAGTTTTTGGATATTCATATTGTTAAGTTATTGTTATACAGGACATTAAAGCGAACTGAGCGAAGAAAACCGTGACAGATTATCTACGCTCATTTTTGGCGTATTTCCGACCAACCGGACAGTTGGACGGAAATACGGAAATTATAGGCTTATTTAGCGAGCAATGAGATGGCGAAACCACCACCACGTGCTTCATTAATCTTCAAAACATCACCCTTCTTCACAGTCTTGTGGATGATCTGATAAGATTTAGGGTTCTTCTCGTAGTCGGCATTCTTGCCGTCCTGATAAATAGCGCAAGCATACTTCTTGCCCTTATCCAGAAAGTCGAGTTTTACTACGGCTGTGCGGGCTGCATCAGTCTTACCGCCTACAAACCAGTTGTCGGTACCCTTAGCCTTGCGGGCTACGGTGATATACTTGGCTGGCTCTGCTTCCAGGTACTTGGAGTCGTCCCAGTCGCAAGCTACGTCGCGGATAAACTGGAAGGCATCGTCATACTTCTCATAATGCTCTGGAAGATCGGCAGCCATCTGCAGCGGACTGTACATTACGAGATAGAGCGAAAGCTGACCACAGAGAGTGGTATGAACATAACTCTTATTGTTGCTCCACTCAGAAAGCTTGGTCTCAAAGATACCAGGAGTATAATCCATCGGACCACCCTGCAGACGGGTGAATGGCAACATTACGGTATGATAAGACTTGTTACCGCCAAATGCCTCATATTCTGTACCACGTGCACTCTCGTTGCCAACCAGGTTAGGCCAGGTGCGGCAGATACCTGTAGGACGGGTTGCCTCGTGGGCATTCACCATGATATGATGCTTGGCAGCGGTCTCGATGACACGCTGGTAGTGATTGTTCATCAACTGGCTGTAGTGATACTCACCTCTTGGGATGATATCACCTACATAACCGGTCTTCACGGCATCATAACCATATTTGTTCATCAGGTTGAAGGCATCTTCCATGTGGCGCTCGTAGTTGAGAGCTGCAGAAGATGTCTCGTGGTGCATCATCAGTTTCACGCCCTTAGAGTGAGCATATTCGTTGAGCATCTTGATATCGAAGTCAGGATATGGAGTCACGAAGTCGAAGACATCGAGCTTTTGGTGACCGAACCAGTCTTCCCAACCTTCATTCCAGCCTTCTACCAATACTTCCTGCAAACCGTTCTTGGCAGCAAAGTCGATGTAGCGCTTCACTTCCTCGTTGGTTGCACCATGAGTACCGTTAGGCTTGCACTTGCTGTAATCAGTAACGCCGAGACGCACAGATGGCAGATCGTTGGTATAGCTCCAGGTCTTGGTACCCACAATCATGTTCCACCATACACCGCAGTACTTGGTAGGATGAATCCAGGATGTATCCTTAATCTTGCAAGGCTCATTAAGGTTCAATGTCAACTTGCATGAAAGCATATCACGTGCATCATCACTTACCATCACGGTACGCCAAGGGGTATTGAATGGAGTCTGGATAAATCCCTTTCTGCCCACGGCATCAGGAGTAAGCCAAGACTCGAAAGTCAATGTTTTCTCGTCCAGATTGAGGTGCATGGTAGGATAATCCAGGCAGGCTGCCTCATGGATGTTGATGTAGAGTCCGTCCTTGGTCTTCATCTGGAGAGAGGTCTGAACACCGGTATCAGAGAAGACGGTGGTAGACGAATTACTCTTGTAAGCTTCACGGTTTTTCGCAATAATTGGGCGAATGCCTGTCAATGGAGTAATGTTGTAATCATACTCCTGTGTATCATAATCACCAGGAATCCAGTAAGCGGTATGATCGCCTGCCATGGCAAACTGGGTATGCTCCTCCTGGATGACAAAATAATTCAGACTCTCCTGCTGTGGGAACTCATAGCGCAAGCCCATACCATAATCATATACACGGAAACGGATGGTAATGTTGCGCTTAGAAGCAGCCTGGTTCAGGTTTACCTCCATCTCGTTGTAATGGTTGCGGATGGTAGCGGTCTCGCCCCATACCGGCTTCCAGGTTTCATCGAAAGTCGATGTCTTGCTGCCGGTTTCAGTAAAACCATCCATCAGGCTGGTTTCCTCCATACCCTTAGAGGCATGTTTATCCTTAGCCAACTCCAATCCTAAGTGGGATGGCTTACATACAGTCTTTCCCTTATAGCTCATCTCATAGGTAGGCTGTCCCTTTTCGGTCAAAGAGAAAGTTACCGAGACATTGCCGTCAGGTGACTTTACGGTCTGGGCCGCTGCCAACATAGGAAGCAAGAGACCCATCACTAATACATTCAGTTTCTTCATACTGTGCTATTGTTGTTATTATCGTCTATTTGTTAGTTTATACGCTAGTGAAGATTGCTTTACTTTGCGAATGCAACTTATTCGTTTGCAAAGATACAAAAAACAAAAATACCCTCCACGTTTTGGGAGGGTATTTTTCTGCAAATGAGTGTGCAAACGTTTGCACTATATATAATCATGTTAGTTAGACTCTTCCAGACTGCGAAATCATCTCTGTGATATTCTGCACGAAACGCTTGTCAGCAGCCAGATCCTCTATGTTGAGGTGCATGCGGTAACGCCAGTAATGCTTAGGGTTAGCCGGGATATTGATACGCTCGGCATCAGCATCAGGCAGACGGAGAGCCTCATCGGTAGCCAACCAGTCCTGGATACTCAATATGCAGAGCATGGATGGAGAGGTGAGATGGCGGCTGATGATGTCACTAGCCAACCAGCCTGGGAGTGGATGAGGTGCTGGTCCCTGACGGTAGAGCATCGTATTGTAATACTCCTGGGTACGCTGGACATTCTCATCCCACCACATACGCAGAGTAGGCATATCGTGGCTCGAGATGGTACATACCGAGCGGTATGGGTTACGGCTCAGATGTCCGAACTTAACCGATGGATCCTTTGGCATGCTCTGGAGTTCCAGACTCAATATCTTCAACTCGTCCATTACCCAAGGCACACAGTCTGGCACCATACCGAGGTCTTCGGCACAAACCAGCATGCGGGTAGCCTGAACCAGTTTAGGCAACTTTTTCATCGCCTCCTGATACCAGAACTGGTTGTTACGGCGATAGAAATAGTCGTTGTAAAGGCGGTTGAACGCAGCCTTGTCATTATCATAGAGCGACTCGTAGATAAAGTCAAGCTGGGCTGAGATACGTGGATGGAAGACGCCAGGGTTGGTATGATCACGTACGAAGAGTACATCGCTGATCAGGGCATACAAGCCATCACGCAGCCAGAGTTCCTTCTCATCTGTTACATCAGCAAAGAGAGCCTCAACCTTACGCTGGGTATCTACCTCAGGCTTCATCTGATAACGCTCGTCATCCAGACGGTCGAGATATTTCTCCTTTACCTCGCCGGCACGCTCATGGAACACACGATCCAATACCCAATCGGTAATGAACGGACGGGTAAAACGGTCTTCCTGGAAGTGTAAACCATAGCTTTCTATCTCTTCACGGCTCATGGCAAGCGCCGGTGCAAACTGTCCGAGCAATCCATGTACGCTATGTACCGGAATCTCCCAGATACGGAAGAAGCCCAATACGTGGTCGATGCGGTAAGCATCAAAATATCTTGCCATGTTCTTGAAACGGCGGTTCCACCACTGGCAGCCATCCTTCAGCATCTCAAACCAGTTATAGGTAGGGAATCCCCAGTTCTGACCATTGGCAGAGAAGTCATCAGGTGGAGCACCCGCCTGACCATTGAGGTTGAAGTATTTAGGTTCCATCCATACATCGCAACCATTGCGGTTTACGCCGATTGGAATATCACCCTTCAAAATAACGCCCTTAGCCTTGGCATGCTCGTGAGCCTCCTGCATCTGGCGGTCCAGTACGAACTGTACGAAATAGAAGAACGCCACGTTCTTGTAAGCTGCAGTCTTAGGGTCGGTAAGTGCCTTGCGCTCAGCCTCATCCCATACCTGATGATCTGGCCACTGGTTGAAATCAG
This sequence comes from Segatella copri, assembly GCF_026015465.1. Classification (GTDB taxonomy): domain Bacteria; phylum Bacteroidota; class Bacteroidia; order Bacteroidales; family Bacteroidaceae; genus Prevotella; species Prevotella copri_E. The sequence continues at coordinate 173,305 of NZ_JAPDUQ010000003.1, read as the reverse complement.
CCGTACCATTCTTATCACGCAGGTATGAATACTGTGCGTAAGGAACTAGCCACAGTTCAGTATCCTGGAAGAAAGCCTTATATTCGGCTGTCTTCATCATCTTTTCACCTTCCTGATTGAAGATTTGGCGCAAGTAATTTATCTTGAAATCATTTACTTTCTCGTAATCTATCTTATCCAGTGCGTTCAACTCAGCACGTGTCTTCTCAGCCTCAGCACGAGCCTTTGCATCCTTCAACTCAGGAAGAGCATGAAGGTCGACATACTGCGGATGAATAGCGAAGACGCTGATGCAGCTGTATGGATAACTGTCGGTCCATGTATGGGTGATGGTGGTATCATTGATAGGAAGGAGCTGGAGCACCTTCTGACCGGTAGAAGCCACAAAATCAATCATGGTCTTCAGATCACCGAAATCACCGATACCGGCACTCTTACGGGTACGCAATGAGAATACAGGCACCTGCGTTCCGGCAAGTTTGCGGTTATACAGAGCGAAGGAAGCCTGGTCGAGTTCATAAGATACCAACTCACCTGCCTTCATCTCCGGCAAATCCACGGTTCTGTTCATGCTGTTTTCCCAGAGAAGCTCGTTCTTTGCATTTCTGAAAGCCACGAACTTAAACTCCAGATGACTGCCCTCAAGATGAGTCGCATCAATATCAGCCACCCATTCATTATAGGTATGCTGAGTCATCGGAAGAATCTTCTGCACATCCCAGGCACCCAAAGCTTTATCTGCACCCAATACACCCAGACGCTCACCATCGCGAAGCTGAGGAGCACGGACTATCAGACGCACAATCTTGCTGCCCGATTCCGGCTTCATCTTCTGTGGAGCCTGATGATTGATGCAATCGGTAAAGGCACTGCTGTAGAGGAAAGCATCCTCAGGCATAGTCTTCCAATGATCGTAAAGGGTATAAACCGCAGCCTTCTTGGCATTTACTTCGAGCTGATGCTTAATCATAAGCCATTCGGTCTTGACTGCTCTACCTTCACGTTCTACACTATAATAATAGGTATACGATTTTTCTGGTGCTTCAACACACCAGTCGCATGCCCATCTTTCACCATCTGTTGTCTCGAGAGGAAGTTTCAGTTCACCTTCCTCCGTCTGAATGTTTACGACGATCTGTTCGCCGAACATTGCTTTATACTCAATATTAAACTGTACTGTCATAAGACTCTTAAAGGCTCTAGAAAATGTTATAATTTATATTTGCTGCTACAAAGGTAAGAAAAACGTATGATAAACGTATCAGAAATTTGCATTTTTTCTCACACAAACCTTGCAAACGTTTGCACATTCCCCACTCCGCAGAAGCAATCAATTAATCGTTCACTCTGTTACTTACACCTATTTCTTATCCTTGATGATGCTCACAGACAGCGCACCCGCAATCAGCAGGATACCTGCCACAATCATCATATCGCTCTGATGAGAACCCACCAGACTCAGGACTGTTCCACCGCAGATGGCAGCCACAATCTGAGGGATACAGATGGTTCCGTTAAACAGACCGAGATAAGCACCCATGTGACCATATCCCTGCAAAGCATTGGTAACAAAGGTGAAAGGCATCGCCAGCATGGCTGCCCAACCGGCACCAATCATCAGGAACGGAATAAACTGCAGATACTGATCATGCAGGAATGGTATCAGGGCAAAGCCCACACCGCCGATAACCAGACTGACAGCGTATGCCACCTTCGTATTTTTAAACTGAGGGAGAATCACAGCCCAGACTACACTACCTACCGCCTGTACGGCAAAGAGAATGCCCACCCAGTTGCCTGCCTCCTGGAATGCTTCAGAAGCAGGATCGGTCGTATTCCATACGGTTTCAGCGATGGCTCCCGTAGAATAATTCCAGAGATAAAGGAAACCAGCCCAGCAGAAGAACTGAACCAGTCCCACCTTCCAGAAGGTAGATGGCGCCTTACGGAGCAAAGTAATCCAACCGGCCTTGTCTTCAGAAGCCTCAGCATTAGGATTCTTCACTCTTCCCTCTTCACTCTTCGCTTCATTATACTCCGCATACTGCTGTGGATTCCACTCCTTCACCTTCATCGTGGTGTAGATAACACAGAGAATCAGAATAGCCGCACCGATATAGAACGACCAGATGACAGAATCAGGAACCACACCCTTCTCAGCATAATTCTTGATACCGAGGAAGGTAAAGAGGAACGGGAAGATATATCCGGCTACAGAACCGGCATTGCAGAGGAAACTCTGGATAGAGTAAGCCTTTGCCTTCTGTTTTTCATTTACCATATCACCTACCAGCATCTTGAACGGCTGCATCGCCATGTTGATGCTCGTATCGAGGAACATCAGCGCTATCAGACCGAAGAGCATCGCACCGCTCACGGTCAGTCCGAGCGAACCGGCATTCGGGAGCAGGCACATTACCAGGACGGCAATCGTAGCACCCACAAAAAGATAAGGGATGCGGCGACCGAAGCGGCACCACGTCTTATCGCTCAACGTGCCCACGATAGGCTGTACCAGGATTCCCATCAGAGGAGGGAGAATCCAGAAATAACTCAAGTTGTGTGGGTCAGCACCCAACGTTGCAAAGATTCGGGAGATATTGGCGCTCTGTAGGGCGTAGGCAATCTGTACTCCGAAAAATCCGAAGCTCAAGTTCCAGAGCTTCCAGAAACTTAAATCAGGTTTTTGTTTCATATTGTTATGCTTTTATATTATTATCTCGTTGTTCCTCTCACCACGAGTCGTGTTCTCACCACTCTTTTCTCCACCTCATCTTTAGGGATGGAGCCTTCCACCTGACCAATCAGGATATTGGCAGCTTCCTCGCCTACGGCTACACCTCGCTGCTCAACCGTAGTAAGCATCGGGTCGCACGCCTTGGCACGGTCACCATTGGTGAATCCGCAGATGCTGATTTCTTCAGGCACCTTGAACCCCATCCGCTTGGCGGTATAGAGGATGCCGATTGCCGTATCATCATTGATGGCAAAGAAAGCATCCGGACGATCTTCCTCTATCAGAATATCCGGTGTTATTGCTTCGGCATTGGCACGGTCATCGCAGATCTTCACCCAGTCAGGGTTCTCCGTCAAACCATGCTTTACCAGCGCATCATGATAACCGTTATATCGGTTCTTGGAAATTTCCAGATTCATCGGCGAGCCGTAGAAGGCAATCTTCTTGCAGCCCGTATCAATCATGTGGGTAACGGCAGTAAAGGCACCCATATAATCATCTACCACCACTCGCGAGCAGTTCACGCCCGTACATATTCTATCATAGAAGATGAGCGGCACCCCATTCTGCCGCAGTTTTTCGAAATGATCATACTGCTTGGTATCCTTCGCCTGTGAAACGATGATGCCACAAACCTTGTTCTGATAGAAGTCTTCACAGATGGCCACCTCCTTATCGTAGCGCTCGTTACTCTGCGCCACCATTACACGGTAACCTCTGGCTCTAGCCTCTTCCTCTATACCCGAAAGCACCGACATGAAGTAATAGTGCACCACCTGAGGTACAATAACTCCAATCACCTTCATCGGCTTCACCTTATTATGTCTTAAAGCCTCACCCAGGAAGTTAGGGAAGAAGTTATTTTCACGCGCGTATTTTTGAATACGCTCCTTTTGGGCAGTACTGATACGAGAACTGTCCTTCAATGCCCGGCTCACTGTGGCAACACTTACGCCCAGATCGCGAGCTATATCTTTCATTGTTATTGTTTCTTTATCGCCCATTGCTATTAGTTGTGCTGCAAAATTACGAAATATCCTCAATATTGGTCAGAATTCATTGACATAAATCAAGTAATTTCTGTGCAAACGTTTGCACAAAATAAATAACGGAATTAACATAAAAATAGTACAACATAAGAGAAAAGAACTTAATTTTGCACACAGAAACGACAAGTTTATGGGCAAACGCCCCATTCCTACCTTATATAATATAAGCAAGATGCCAGAAAGACCCCGAAAAGAGCCAGAGCGGTATTTTAGAGTAGGAACGATGACAACTTAAGCCAAAAAGAATGAAAAAGTAAATAATTTAATATTATACATTAACTTAAAAATCAAGCAAATGATGAAGCAGGTAAAAATTAAATTGCCTCTCAGAGCATTGACCCTTGCAAGCGGTCTGCTTCTGACGGTGAGTTCCTTTGCGCAGACTAATGCGATTAAGGGACACGTGAAGGATGCTTCCGGTGAGCCTATCATGGGTGCTACCATTACAGTGAACGGTAAGGCAGTAGGTATTACCGACATGGATGGTAACTTCTCAGTTGATGCAGCGCCAGGTGCCAAGATTACATTCACCTATCTGGGTATGACACCACAGACAGTGAAGGCATCTAGTAACATGAACATTACCTTGGAAGATGACTCAAAGGCTTTGAACGAAGTCGTTGTCATCGGTTATGGTGTGGCTAAGAAGAACGACTTGACAGGTTCCGTTACAGCTATCAAGCCAGACGAGAAGAACCATGGTATCATTACTTCTGCACAGGATATGATTCAAGGTAAGATTGCCGGTGTAAATGTCAACTCATCAACGGGTGCTCCTGGTGATGGTGCACAGATTCGTATCCGTGGTGGTGCTTCTCTTACTGCGAGCAACAACCCATTGATTGTTATCGATGGTATGCCTATGGATAACAATAATACAAAAGGTGTAAACAACCCTCTTTCTCTTGTCAATCCTAACGATATCGAGAGCTTCACCGTATTGAAGGATGCTTCAGCTACTGCCATCTATGGTTCCCGTGGTTCTAATGGTGTCATCATCATTACAACCAAGAAGGGTCGTAGCGGTCAGAAGCCACAGGTTTCTTACAATGGTACACTTTCAGTAAGTACTGTTGCCAAGAAGATGGATGTGATGAATGCTTCTGAATATACAGACTTCATCAAGAACTATTATGGTGAAGATTCTTCTGCCTACCAAGGCTTAGGCTGGAAGAAGTTCAATGCAGATGGAACTCCAGATTATTCTGCCGGCACATACGATACCGACTGGCAGGACGAGATTTATCGTGCAGCTGTCAGCCATGAGCATAATGTCAGCTTGACAGGTGGAATCAGTAAGAATTCTTGGTCTATGCCTTATCGTGTCAGCGTTGGTTATACCGGTCAGGAAGGTATTCTGAAGGGTTCTGACTATAAGCGTGTTACTGCCGGTTTCAACATCAATCCATCATTGTTCGACAAGCACCTTAACATTAATGTCAACGGTAAGTATTCTTACTCAAAAACAAATCCAGGTGGACAGGATGCAGTAGGTGCAGCTATCAACATGGATCCTACTCGTCCTGTTAAGAGTAGTGATGAGAAATTCAAGAACTGGGGTGGCTATTGGCAGTGGGCATTACCTACTACCTCATATGACCCTACATTCCCATATAACCGCAACGACGATGCTCCAACAAACCCTGTAGAAAAAGTTGAAAACTACGATTTCTACAAGAGTGCGCATATTCTCTTGGGTAATGTAGAGGCAGACTATAAGATACATGGTTTCGAAGACCTTCATCTTCACGCCAACATAGCTGGAGAATATAGCACTGGTGGAGAGTACAACACCAACAATCCACAATCTACATACGGATTCTACTATGGTGGCAACAGCGAAAATAAGGAGAAGAAGTATAACGTTGTAGCTACTGCCTATGCTCAGTACACCAAGGATTTCAACAAGGCTAACCACTTCGACATCATGGCTGGTTACGAATATAGCCACATGAAATATTGGGGAGACCAGTGGAGCAAGTCTATGTATCCATCTACCTACGAAGGTAAGAATGATGCAGGCGAAGCTCTTGCAGGAACCGTGAAGTCTTACGATACAAGCAACTGGAAGGGACAGACTTACCTCGTGAGCTGGTATGGACGTGCCAACTATTCTCTGTTGGATCGTTACCTCCTTACATTCACTGCCCGTTATGATGGTTCAAGCCGCTTTGCAGACGGACACCGTTGGGGTTTCTTCCCATCAGCAGCCTTCGCATGGCGTATCAAAGACGAAAAATTCCTGAAAGATGTTGATGCTATCAGCGACTTGAAACTCCGACTTGGTTGGGGTAAGACCGGTCAGCAGGATACAGGTAGAGAGTACTACACCGCTACCTATAAGAAGAGTACAAGTAATCACTTCCTCTATCCAATCGGTGGTATTGCCAACAACCCAGGAACACTCTACCGTCCATTGGCATACAATGACGAATTGACTTGGGAGACGACTACTACATGGAACGTAGGTCTCGACTATGGTATGTTCGACCAGAGACTCACCATCAACCTTGATGGTTATATCCGCAAGACAACCGACTTGCTCAGCACAACAACCATCGCTGCAGGTCAGAACTTTGACAATGCGCTCTTGATGAATGCAGGTACATTGGAAAACAAGGGTTTTGAGGTAGCTATCACAGGTCGTCCTATCCAGACCAAGGACTGGTTTGTAGAATTGAGCGTCAACGCTGCTTACAACAAGAACGAGATTACCGAACTTGCTGGTGGTCGTGATATGATAGAGGCAGGTATGAAGGTAGGTCAGGATCAGGCTATCACCTATCATAAGGTAGGAAAGCCAGCCAACTCATTCTTGGTTTACCAGCAGGTTTACGATGAGAGCGGACGTCCAATCATGGGTTGCTACGTAGATCGTAATGGCGATGGTACAATTGACGAGAACGACAGATACTTCTATAAGAATATCGTGGCTCCTTGGACAGGCGGTTTCAGCTTCAAGGTTGCATACAAGAACTGGGATCTCGGCAGTAATTTCCGTGCAAGCTTCGGAAACTATCTCTACAATGGATACGCTGAGGGTGCAATAAATACGAAAGAAATTTGTAGTGCTAAGGGATATTACAAAAACAGCACAAAGGATATTGTAAATTTGGGCTGGACTTCATACAACTATCCTCTTACCGACTACTTCGTTCAGAATGGTAGCTTCTTGAAGTGCGACAACATCACACTGGGCTATAACTTCAACAATCTGCTGAAGGGTGGCAACTACAAGGGCATCTCTGGCCGTATCTACGCCTCATGCTCTAACGTATTTACTATCACCAAGTATAAAGGTATCGACCCTGAAGTAACATCAGGTAAGGACGACAACATCTATCCTCGTTGCCGCACATTCCTGCTCGGTCTGAACCTTAACTTCTAACATTTTAAAATAGATTTCGATATGAAACTCAATAAATTCAAAATAATTGCCCCAGCAGCAGCTCTTCTGCTTTCAGCAAGCTTGAGCTCTTGCATGGATGACTTGAACAAGGGAAACATTGACCCTACTGTTGATGCCAATCCTAATATTATGGGCTTATACAGCAAGTGCTATGCTGGTCTTATCATGGAGGGTAATGACGGTAATGCCGATTTCACTATCGACGACAATGGTAAGTCAACCCTTCTACGCAACCTGTTCAACTTCAACGAGGTACCTACCGACGAAGCTGTCTGCTGGTGGTCGGATGGCGGTATCGCAGATGTTGCCTACAATAAGTTAGATCCGGGTAATGCCACTCTGAAGAACCTCTACTATCGTCTGATGTCAAACATCTCTTACGAGAATCATTTCTTGAGCCTCGATGCAGCAATGGCTGATAAAACTAAGTATGCAGAGGTACGTGTACTTCGTGCCTATAGCTATTTCTTGATGCTCGACTTCTTTGGAGACCCGACATTCATTGACAAGATTTCGCCAGAAACACCACGCCAGGCCCACGCTTACAATTCTAAGTTCGAGGAAGGCAAGACATATACTCGCGCTGAGCTTCTTCAGTTAGGTCGTGAGTTCTTGTTCAACTGGGTAAAGGACGAATTGCTCGCTGCAGAGCCAGACCTGTTGGAGGCAAAGCCTGAGACAGACACAGATCCAGACTATGGTCGTGTAGACAAAGGCACATGCTGGTTGCTCTTAAGCCGTCTGTACCTCAATGCTGGTACATACCTCAATAACGATGGTCAGAACAATCCACATTGGGATAAGGCTCTCGAATATGCCGAGAAGGTTATCAATTCAGACTATAAGCTCTTCGATGACAGCAAGATGTCTAATGAGGCAAAGGCTAATGGCTACAAGCCATACGACCTGCTCTTCATGGGCGACAATGGTTCAAATGGTGCAAGCTGCGAGGCTCTTCTCCCATTGATGCAAGATGGAGAAAAGACTCAGGGATGGGGTGGTTCTATGTTCTATGTAGCAGCTCTTTGGGATGCTACGATGCAGACTGTTACAGGTAAGGATGCTGCCACTACTGCCAACACATGGTCAGGTATGCGTGTTCGTCCACAATTCGTAGAGAAGTTCTTCACCGATCCAAAAGTTGTTGTAAACAAGTCAGCTTCCGAAATCCGTGCTATGAACGTTGACGACCGTGCTATCCTTTGGGGTAAGGGCAACAGTGACGGCGATCGTACTTTGGAGATTGGTGCTAACGATAAGTTCGTCAAGGGTATTGCAACACCAAAATGGAATAACAACTATTCTAATGGTGATACTCCTCACGACAGCTATAACGTAGATATAGACTTCTTCCTCTTCCGTGTAGCAGAGGCTTACCTCAATGCTGCAGAGGCAGAGATGCACATCAATGGCGAGGGTTCGGCTAAGGCTAAGGGTTATATCGACGCTCTCCGCAATCGTGCCCACGCAGCCGTACGTCCTTCTTACACTCTTAACGATGTTCTTGACGAGCGTTCTCGCGAGCTTTATTGCGAGGGTCTGCGCCGTACCGACTTGATTCGTTTCAATCAGTTTGGTGGAACTGAGGCTACATACAAATGGGAGCTTAAGGGTGGTAGTACTAATGGTACAACCTTCACCAAGACCTATAATGTATATCCTCTCCCATCTTCAGAGGTTCGTTCTAACAAGAACTTGACACAGATTGATGGATACAACGAGGTTCAAAACTAAAGTATAATAGAATTATAAAAGAAAACACAATATGAAGAATAAATATATAATTGGTGCTCTGCTTATCGGCATCATCAGCTTATTCGCTTCATGTTCGGATGACAACGACTCAAACCCTACGCTTATCCAGCCTAAGGAGTTCACGTTGAATACTCCAGAATATGCCAATGCGACTATTGATTTGGAAAGATCTACTGGTCTTGAGCTTACATGGTCACAGCCTAAGTACACAGCAGACAATGCCCCAATCAACGCAACATACGAAGTGCAAGTATCTCCAACCAACAGCTTCACAGTTTCTACTGATGAAGCTGCTGCAGACGAGAGTGGAGAAAAGGTGCCAGACTACGCTGTTCTTAGCAACACCACACAGAAATGTAATATTTCTGCCTCTGCAGAAGAAATGGACAAGGCATTGGTAAAGATACTTAAATGGACTGAAGGTAATGTTCCTGCCGAGCAGGAGATGTACGTTCGTATTAACGCTTACATCCTTGAGGGCACAAACCACCTGAACCCTGTCGCTTCAAACTCAGTAAAGCTCAAAGTAAAGCCTTACTATATTGAACTGAAGGATGCTGTTCCAACAATGTGGTATCTTGTAGGTAATATGTTCGGCGCTAAGTGGGCAAACGACAAGAACATTGGAGTAGACGCACTTCCTATGTTCCTTAAGCCAAACTTCTCTTACGACAAGAAGACTGGTGCTGGTGAGATTGAATACACCAACTACTTCCTTACCGGCGATTACAACGACAAGGCCGAGTGCGACGGAGCTGGCTTCAAGATTATGCCTTCAAGCTTCAACTGGGATTACTGTATGAACGCCGATGGCGCTACAAAGGGTACAATCGTCAACCGTAACGGTGGTAGCGACGGTGGTCACATCGTAGCCGAAACAGCCGGTTACTACACCATCACTCTTAACACCGCTGACAACACAGCCAAGATGGTGAAGTACGAGGGTAATGTAACCAACTATGGTACTATCCAGATTAGTGGTTCATTCAATGATTGGGCTGACACTCCAATGCTTCCTTACAACACTGAGGGCGTTGAGAACCACGCTTGGTACTATGTAATGGATGTTCCTGCCGGCGAGACTGCACAGTTCAAGTTTAAGATTGAAGGTTCTTGGGACACCAGCTGGGGATATGGTGCAGAAGATGGCGCTATCAACATGTACGGAAAGTGTGATGCAGGTGGCAAGAACATCGGCTTGGCAGAAGGCAAGTACGTCATCTCATTCAACGACATCACTGGTTCGTTCAGCATCGTTAAATTGTAAAACATTTAAAGTATAGACAATTATGATTAAGAAAATATTATTGGGAATGACCCTGCTGATGGCTATGGTGTCTTGCACCGAAGACTACACAGATTGGGGTAACCCACAGACAAATCCTCAGGAGGAAGCTGTGGCATTCGGAAACGGTAGCGTAGCTCCAGTTGATGTCATCAACTTGGCTGACGTTAAGACAGAGAAGGTAAAAGTAGCGAGCATTGTTGCTCCTACTTCTTCCGATGCTGCTTATACACCTAATTATAAGATTAACTTCGACGGTCAGTCATTCGACATTGATGCTGATGGCAATATGGCAACAGCTGAATTGACAAGCTATATCGTAGATAAGTATGGCAAGCGTCCTACAGAGCGCGACATCGATGCTACTCTTGATGCATGGGTAAGCAATGGAGCAACAGCCGTGAAGATGGCTACTTCAGAGAAGTTCCAGATTAAGGCCATTCCTGAGGCTCCAGTTATAGAAGAAGGTTACTACCTCGTTGGCGACATGTTTACTACAGATGACGTAAATGGTTGGACTAAGGAAGTAGCAAAAGCATTCAACCACAGCGACAAGGATGTATATGAAGATCCGGTCTTCACCGTATCTTTCGAAACAACCAAGGCTGACCAGTACTGGAAAATTATTCCTAAGAAGAACATCGACTCTGGCGACATCTGGGCTGCCGGCGTAGTAGGTCCTAAGGTTGACGGCGACGACAGCATGACTGGTACGCTGACCAACGGTGACGCTAAGGCTGGTAAGATTGCCAAGGCTGGTAAGTACAAGCTCACCATCAACATGATGGACTACACTTATACCATAGAGGAGGTTAACTACGATCCATTCATCTACTTCATCGGCGCAACTGACGGCTGGACAAACGCTGAGCAGAAGCTTGCACTCGTAGACGATGCAAAGGGAGTATACACTGGATACCTTTATTGTGCCGACCCTAACGGTTGGGGCAATCAGTTCAAGTTCCAGCGTGTAGCCGGTAGTTGGGATAATGAGATAAATTCTGGTGCATTCAGCACATTCTCTGGTGCAGCAACCAGCGAAGGTGGAAACATCAGCGTTAACGCAGGAGAAGGTGTATACTACTTCGATGTTAATCTTGGAGAAGGCACTATCACAGCCACTAAGGTTGAGACCATGGGTATCATTGGTGGTTTCAATAATTGGGCTGGCGACGCTCCAATGACTTGGAATGCTGAAGAGTATTGCTTCGAGGCAACTAATGTTGGTGTGACAGCCGACGGTTGGAAGTTCCGCGTAAATGGTGGTTGGGACATCAACCTCGGTGGAAGCCTCAACAACCTGACAGCAGGTGGCGACAACCTTTCGGTTGCAGGCAACACAGTCAAGTTGTATCCTACAAGAAAGACTAAGGACAATATCTACTGCACAGTAGAATAAGCATTTGCTTCATCATAATAAAAATAGTATAACCAATAGGCGGCTCTCAATTCCGGGAGCCGCCTATTTTTCTTTCTCCTCATCCTTTTCAAGTATTTTTTCCCTAAAACCTTGGAAGTTACGAGGAAAAGTCGTATATTTGCAGAAGAAAAGCTGCACTCGGCAAATTGAAAACAAGCTTTCTTTGCGCTCGTTTGCATTTTCTTTGCAGAAGAAAAGCTGCACTCGGCAAATTGAAAACAAGCTTTCTTTGCGCTCGTTTGCATTTTCTTTGTCCCAAAATCCGTATGCCTTCTGTTAGAAGACCAAATTAAAACATTACTCTATGGATAGTTTGATACAATATAACAATGCTGTCAACGCTATAAAGACAGCCATACTTCAAGGACAATATGAAGCAGCCAAAGGTGTGAACCGCATACAACTTGCTTTATATTTTGCCATCGGAAAATATCTTTCACAACATACCCGCAAAGGAGTATGGGGCGAGGGCGCATTAGCATCCATCAGCGAACAACTTCGCAAGGAACTACCAGGTCTTCGAGGATTCTCGGAAACTCAAATGAAGGATATGAGACGTTTTTATGAAGCATGGAATATGCTTGACAGCAATTCGGCGGTTGCAACCGCCGAATTGTGCTTTGAGAATTCAGCGGTTGCAACCGCTGAATTACAAAATAGTGAAAATCAGATAGATATATTCCATACTTTATCTATTTCTAATATTCCAGATTTTCCTGTTGAGGACTTCTTTAAAGTACCATTCACACACCACTCTGCCATCATTAGTGGACCAAAAGAAACCTCGGCACGCTTTTATTATATTCACCGCACTGTAGAGGAACATCTTTCCGTAAAGAAGCTCCGCCAACTTATAAAGGAGGATGCTTACCATGGCCAAGGACGCATGCCTAACAATTTTACCAGGACCATCAACAATCCTAGGGAAGCTCGACGTGCAGTAGAAATGTTCAAGGATGAATATCTACTTGACTTTATCAATGTAGAAGAGATTGGGGAACGCGAAAAAATAGATGTCGACGAACGAGTTGTAGAACAAAGCATCGTTCAGAACATCAAGAATTTCATCATGACCTTTGGCAGAGACTTTGCTTTCATCGGCAACCAATACCATTTGAAAATCTATGGTGTTGAACAATTCCCAGACCTGCTGTTTTTCAATCGAGAATTGAACGCCATGGTTTGCATAGAGCTAAAACTTGGCGAGTTTAAGACCTCTTATCTTGGGCAACTTTTTGGCTATCTCCAAATTCTCGACGACAAGGTGCGTAAGCCACACGAGAATCCGTCTATTGGAATCATTCTTTGCCAATCAGCAAACTACTCTTATGCAGAATATGCTGTTCGAGACTACAGCAAGCCGATGGGAGTTGCTACCTACAAGACGTTGGATGACATGCCTGAAAGGTTACGCAAGGCTTTGCCTGATATGAAGAAAATGATGGACTTGCTAAAAAACAAGGAAGAATAATATCCCCCTAAACATTTGGAGATTATTAGAAGATTAAAGAATAACATTCAATGGGCGGCTCTCAATTCCGGGAGTCGCCTATTTTTCTTTCTCACCATCCTTTTCAAGTATTTTTTCCCTAAATCCTTGGAAGTTACGAGGAAAAGTCGTATATTTGCAGGCGAATAGCAATATTGCGTCCACGACCTTATAAAGCGTAAGCAGATGGCAAGATTTATAGACCCACGTGTCGATTGGGCTTTCAAGAGGATATTTGGAAGCGAAGACACGAAAGAATGTCTGATCACATTCCTCAACGGACTGTTTGAAGACGAGTTGGTAATCAAGGACGTGACGTTTGCCAAGACCGAAAAACTTGGCTTGCGCCCCGATGACCGCGGTGTGGTCTTCGATGTCTATTGCATCACAAACGAGGGCAAGCATGTCATCGTAGAGATGCAGAAGAAAGAACAGGAATACTTTGCCGACAGGGCATTGTATTACACGGCACGTGCCATTGTGCAGCAAGGCATCCGTGGAATTTGGGACTATCACTTGGCTCCTGTCTATACTGTATGTTTCATGGATTTCGTGTCGAATAGTCCAATGCTAAAGGAGTTTCGTACCGACTTGGTGCTTACCGATTTGCAGACACGCCAGCGAGTGTCCGACAGGATGCGTATTGTGTACCTCCAGTTGCCATTGTTCGACAAGCATACGGAGGCAGAGTGTATGGATATATTTGATTGTTGGATTTATATAGTGAAGAATATGAACATGTTTGAACAGATGCCATTCAGCGAGAAGTATCCAGTCTTCCGCAAGTTGGCAGAAATAGGCGACCTCCGCAAGCTCTCCCGAGAGGAACTCGAGCTGTATGACGAGGACATCAAGAATATGCGTGATATATATGCCACCAGAAAGTTTGATGAAAAGAAAGGGATGGAAATAGGTATGGAAAAAGAAAAGCTAGCCACAGCTCGCCGCCTTCTGTCAATGGGCCTTTCTGATGAGCAAGTATCAACAGCCACCGAACTTCCACTGGAGGAAATCCAGAAAATGAAGGAATAAGAAGAGATTACTAGGCGGTTCTCGAACATATCGGGAGCCACCTATTTTCTTCTCAAAAAAACTTTTCCACCCTAAATCCTTGCGAGTTTCAGGATAAAGTCGTATCTTTGCAGAAGAAAAGCTGCACTCGGCAAATTGAAAGCAAGCTTTCTTTGCACTCGTTTGCATTTTCTTTGTCCCAAAATCCGTATGCCTTCTGTTAGAAGACCAAATTAAAACATTACTCTATGGATAGTTTGATACAATATAACAATGCTGTCAACGCTATAAAGACAGCCATACTTCAAGGACAATATGAAGCAGCCAAAGGTGTGAACCGCATACAACTTGCTTTATATTTTGCCATCGGAAAATATCTTTCACAACATACCCGCAAAGGAGTATGGGGCGAGGGCGCATTAGCATCCATCAGCGAACAACTTCGCAAGGAACTACCAGGTCTTCGAGGATTCTCGGAAACTCAAATGAAGGATATGAGACGTTTTTATGAAGCATGGAATATGCTTGACAGCAATTCGGCGGTTGCAACCGCCGAATTGTGCTTTGAGAATTCAGCGGTTGCAACCGCTGAATTACAAAATAGTGAAAATCAGATAGATATATTCCATACTTTATCTATTTCTAATATTCCAGATTTTCCTGTTGAGGACTTCTTTAAAGTACCATTCACACACCACTCTGCCATCATTAGTGGACCAAAAGAAACCTCGGCACGCTTTTATTATATTCACCGCACTGTAGAGGAACATCTTTCCGTAAAGAAGCTCCGCCAACTTATAAAGGAGGATGCTTACCATGGCCAAGGACGCATGCCTAACAATTTTACCAGGACCATCAACAATCCTAGGGAAGCTCGACGTGCAGTAGAAATGTTCAAGGATGAATATCTACTTGACTTTATCAATGTAGAAGAGATTGGGGAACGCGAAAAAATAGATGTCGACGAACGAGTTGTAGAACAAAGCATCGTTCAGAACATCAAGAATTTCATCATGACCTTTGGCAGAGACTTTGCTTTCATCGGCAACCAATACCATTTGAAAATCTATGGTGTTGAACAATTCCCAGACCTGCTGTTTTTCAATCGAGAATTGAACGCCATGGTTTGCATAGAGCTAAAACTTGGCGAGTTTAAGACCTCTTATCTTGGGCAACTTTTTGGCTATCTCCAAATTCTCGACGACAAGGTGCGTAAGCCACACGAGAATCCGTCTATTGGAATCATTCTTTGCCAATCAGCAAACTACTCTTATGCAGAATATGCTGTTCGAGACTACAGCAAGCCGATGGGAGTTGCTACCTACAAGACGTTGGATGACATGCCTGAAAGGTTACGCAAGGCTTTGCCTGATATGAAGAAAATGATGGACTTGCTAAAAAACAAGGAAGAATAATATCCCCCTAAACATTTGGAGATTATTAGAAGATTAAAGAATAACATTCAATGGGCGGCTCTCAATTCCGGGAGTCGCCTATTTTTCTTTCTCACCATCCTTTTCAAGTATTTTTTCCCTAAATCCTTGGAAGTTACGGATAGTTACGACATGACAGAACCCTTTAGATTCAATCAAAGGGTTCTCTTT
Organism: Segatella copri; assembly: GCF_026015465.1. GTDB lineage: Bacteria > Bacteroidota > Bacteroidia > Bacteroidales > Bacteroidaceae > Prevotella > Prevotella copri_E. The sequence goes on along the minus strand of NZ_JAPDUQ010000003.1, from coordinate 157,546 downwards.
ATAATCAGCCTTAACTGATTCATCAAGATAGATGCGAATAAGGGATGCCTCTTCTTCTACACGTACTACTTCAAAATTTGAAAGTATCTCTGATGGCAGAATTAATTGTGCCAACGCTAATAGTCCTTGATTTTCATGACGCAAAGGTATAAAATTTCAGAAAAATAAAGTCCATAACAACAGACAATGGGATGGATTTTTGCACTTGCTTGTTGAATTTGCGTTCTTTGTCTTCTATGAAAGATGATGCATATATATATAATAATGTGATAACTTGTATCTTTTGGTGCAAAATATTTAATGCGTCTGCCCTGGTGGAATATACCTTCTCAGACATTGCCACTAGGCTCAGCAGCTCTGCCGAGCCTAGTCAGTAGGTCTGCTGACTGCAGTCAGCACCTCTGCTGAGCCTAGTGACAACACCTTTTAGTCGTACAACTATAACCTCTTTAGTCGTACAACTATACACCCTTTAGTCGTACAACTATACACCCTTTAGTCGTACAACCGTAGCTTTATAGTCGTACAACTATAACCCTTTTAGTTGTACAACCGTAATATAATGATAAGCGGCTCCGCAAAACGTCAATCGTAAGAAAGGCTTCCCAAGTTCTTCCTGTTTAGACTTACTAACATTTATGCCTAAACACAGGTTTATGCAGGTGCTCCGAAAAGAAACACTTATTTTTTCATCATCATCATCCCCACATTTTCCCCTAAATCCTTGGAAGTTACGAGGAAAAGTCGTATCTTTGCCACCAACTAACAAAGACAAGGCATGACAGAAACAGAAATTAAGCAAATGCTTGCCCAAGGCGAACGACTTACCCTGGAATGCAAAAAAGCAAAGACGGAGCTCCCAAAATCTGTTTGGGAGTCATATTCCGCTTTTGCCAACACTATTGGTGGCTATATATTATTAGGTATAGACGAAAATAGAAAAGAAACGGATGTTGCCAAACGTTTTACTATCATCGGAGTTGACAATATCCCTAAGCTTATCTCTGATTTATGGAACACCATCAATAGTAACAAAGTAAATAGAAACATTTTGCTTGACTCAGATGTAGAGGTAAATACAATAGACGGGAAATCTATTATATGTATCCACGTGCCACAAGCAGATTGGCGAATGAAGCCTGTCTTCTTAAATGAAAATCCTTACAAAGGTTCCTTCAAACGCAACCATGAAGGTGATTACCATTGCACAGAAATGGAAGTAAGAGCCATGATTCGTGATGCTAACGAAGATGGCAATGACGGCGGATTACTAGATGGGTTTACTCTGGATGACATTGATACAAATACACTCCATGGTTACCGTAATCAATTCAGAATACTAAATGCCGACCATGAATGGAACGATAAGGACGATAAAGAATTCTTGCGACTTTTAGGTGGATATACTAAGAATAGACAAACAGGAAAAGAAGGACTGACGGTAGCAGGACTAATGATGTTTGGAACAGGGTTAGCCATAAGGGAGCGATTTGGAAATTTTCGCATGGACTATCTCGACATGAGCCATCTAGAAGGTGAGGAAAGATATAGAGACAGACTAACTTACGATGGGCGTTGGGAGAACAACTTGTATCAATTCTTTAGAATTGTTATGCCTAAGTTGACATTCGACTTACCTCACCCTTTTCATATGGAAGGTTATCAGCGTGTAGATGACACACCACAAATGAAAGCTGTAAGAGAAGGATTTACCAACTCGATTATTCACTCTGACCTATTCTTGGATAGTGGTATCTTAAGGATAGAAAAGCATGATGACTGCCTATGCTTACGGAATCCTGGAAATTTGAAACTTCCGATAGAAAACATCTATGAAGGTGGGGTTTCAAAAGCACGCAACCCAAGAATACAGAATATGCTCCGTATGATAGGATATGGTGAGAATATAGGTTCTGGATTTCCAAAAATTATCTCTGCTTGGCAAAAGGCAGGTTGGGGTAAGCCTGAATTAATAGATAAATACGAGTTACAAGAGGTAGAACTACGATTACCTATTCCTAATGAAACTGGTGGTCAAACTGGTGGTCAAACTGGTGGTCAAACTGGTGGTCAAACTGGATTACCAAAAACCATTGAAAAAGTTTTTGAATTAATAAAAGACAATCCGTATATAACAAGACAAGAACTCGTGGACAAAATAGGTATCAAGGCAAGTGCAATACAAAAACACATAGAAAAGCTAAAGGCTCAAAAAAGAATAGAGCGTGTTGGTTCTTCTACATTTGGAGGCCATTGGGAAATCAAAGAATAAATAACCCTTCGTTTCATCATCGAAACAACAATATTCAATAGGCGGCTCTCCTCCATTCCGGGAGTCGCCTATTTTTTTCTTTCTCCTCATCCTTTTCAAGTATTTTTTCCCTAAAACCTTGGAAGTTACGAGGAAAAGTCGTATCTTTGCGGCATCATTTAAAATAACATTAAAAGGAAAGCAATATGGATGTAGCTATAAATAATATAAAAACAACTATAACTGTTCCGCAAGTTGACTTCAACTTATTAAAGAAACTGGCAAAGAAGTTTGGCTGGGTTATTCAAACCGAAAAGAAAAGTGGTATTAAAGAAGCCCTAGAAGATGTTAAAGCAGGCAGAGTATATCATGCAAAAGATGCTCACGACTTAATCAAACAGTGCTTAGAATGAAATACTCTATTACAAACATTGTATTATAATTAATCTAACAGCCACTGTTCGACAAGCACACGGAGGCAGAGTGTATGGATATATTTGATTGTTGGATTTATATAGTGAAGAATATGAACATGTTTGAACAGATGCCATTCAGCGAGAAGTATCCAGTCTTCCGCAAGTTGGCAGAGATAGGCGACCTCCGCAAGCTTTCCCGAGAGGAACTCGAGCTGTATGACGAGGACATCAAGAATATGCGTGATATATATGCCACCAGAATGTTTGATGAAAAGAAAGGGATGGAAAAAGGTATGGCGAAAGAAAAGATAGCCACAGCTTACCGCCTTTTGTCAATGGGTCTTTCTGAAGCGCAAGTGGCAACAGCCACAGAGCTTCCGCTGGAGGAAATTCAGAAAATGAAGGAATAAGAAGAGATTACTAGGCGGTTCTCGAACATATCGGGAGCCGCCTATTTTCTTCTCAAAAAAACTTTTCCACCCTAAATCCTTGCGAGTTTCAGGATAAAGTCGTATCTTTGCACCGAATAAGTACAACATTTATATTTTTATGATTATGAGAACAGGCGACAAAGTATTAATATCTCCAGACTTGACACATGCCAAAGACTGGACACAGGGCGAAGTGATTGAAGTTGAGAACAATCCTTTCGTAGGAATTGTCATCTCCGCAAAAACCGCAGATGGAAACATATTCTTTGGATATAAGGACTTATTTGAACCAGTAAAGGAGACAGTATGTACGCACTAGCATTTGATATGGTAATTTCTGATTTACAGAAATACTATGGCGAACCTTACAACAAAGCTTACTACGAAATAAAAGAGCTTCTAAAGAAGAATGGTTTCGAATGGGTGCAAGGCAGTACATACATGACGATGAATGATGATTTGACTGCACTTGTAAAAACAGTTATGGAGCTTTCTAAAATAGAGTGGTTTAAGAAATCAGTCAGAGATCTAAGAGGATTCAAAGTTGAAAGTTGGTCGAACTTTACTGATTTGGTTAAAAACTCATAGAATAGGCGACTCTCCTCCAATCCGGGAGTCGCCTATTTTTCTTTCTCCCCATCCTTTTCAAGTATTTTTTCCCTAAAACCTTGGAAGTTACGAGGAAAAGTCGTCTCTTTGCATAAGAAAAGCTATAAAAAAGAAATTATGGGACATCAAGAAGATATTGTAAAAACAGAAAGTAAAATCATTATCATCAGGGATACGCAAGTTATCCTTGACAGAGATGTTGCTGAATTGTATGGCGTAACAACCAAGGTGGTTAACCAAGCCATAAGAAACAATCCAGATAAGTATCCTTCTGGATATGTTATCGAACTGACTAACAGCGAGAAAGAGCATGTGGTCAAAAATTTTGACCACCTCGAAACATTGAAGTTTTCTCATGCAACAGTAAAGGGATTTACAGAGCAAGGACTTTATATGCTTGCCACAATATTAAAATCACCAATGGCGACAGCCACCGCCATTGCCATCATTGATACTTTCACTCAACTTCGCAAATTGGCAAGAACTATAGATAAGGTGAATGAAGATGCAAAGGAGCATGGTATTTTACCAGACAAAGCAACAGAAGGTAAGATACAAGCTGCCATGAACGAAGTCTTCGCAGATAAGCTGCCATTAAAAATGCGCAGTTTGACTTTTGGGGTAAATTTAGGAGTGCTGAAATTTTCTATAGAAACCAAAAGAGAATCCAAAGAATAAAACAATATAAAAAGGAGGAAAGAATATGAACATGTTTGAACAGATGCCATTCAGCGAGAAGTATCCAGTCTTCCGCAAGTTGGCAGAAATAGGCGACCTCCGCAAGCTCTCCCGAGAGGAACTAGAGCTGTATGACGAGGACATCAAGAATATGCGTGATATATATATTACCAGGCGGTTCTCGAACATATCGGGAGCCGCCTTTTTTGTATGCCTTTACGTTATGCAAATCGTATTAAGCCTTCTGTACGTTTTCAAGATTTTTATGATCATATTCTTTAACAGACAATGGGATGGATTTTTGCACTTGCTTGTTGAATTCGCATTCTTTGTCTTCTATGAAAGATGATGCATATATATATAATAATGTGATAACTTGTATCTTTTGGTGTAAAATATTAGGTTTATTTATACTTTGATATATGTCATGTGATTATACGACATTTGTCATACGGCCGTACGACAAGTGTCGTATAAACGCATGACAAATGTCACGCAATCGCAAGAAAGGCTTCCTTGCATCGTTATAATTGATTCCTTGCATCGTATAAGTTGCGGCATTGTTATCATCCATCTCACCATAGCCAAGCATCGGGACGTAATTTTCATTTCCTCAGTTGGCTATGATTCCTCCTCTCACCAGCCATTTCGCAAAGAAGCGGTCACTAACCAGATAGCCAGTTGGAGTCTTGCTTACCAGCTGCTTATCTACCAATGCCTTTAATGCCGTTTTCACGCTGCTCGTAGCTGGAAGATGGTGGGTGCTGATAAACTGCTGGCTCAACGGCGAAGATACCAAATGCTCACGAACTATCGCCCACAAAAGGATTGTTCAATCTTGCCATATCTTGTTATCATTCATTATACAAACGTTCATTGCGCTTTTTACGCAACGCAAATTACGCAATAAAAAACGAGACCGCCAAATGTTTTCCAGTTTTTTAATAATAATTATCTTCTAAAACTACATATACCTTAATTATATATAGAAGAAAAGCGCACCGGAATGCAAACGTTTGCACAATTTATTCGCTTGATTTGCATCAATTTTTGAACAAGCTAATGAAATAAATCGTAACTTTGCCAACGTATAACAATACAACTTGCAATTAAACATAAAATAATAATCACAAAATACAAAGATAATTATGAAGAAGATATACTTTACACTTATCGCTTTACTGGCAAGCATCAATATGTTTGCACAAGGTTGGCCTGCTAACTATAGTGGCGTCATGCTGCAAGGATTCTCATGGGATTCTTACGACTACTCCCAATGGAGCGTCCTAGAGAAACAAGCCGACGACATGAAAGGTTTCATCGACCTAGTATGGCTTCCACAAAGCGGAAAATGTATCGAAACCACACAGGTGATGGGCTATATGCCATATTATTATTTCAACCAGAACTCCTCATTCGGAACTGAGGCTGAACTCAGAAGTCTGATTGCCAAGTTCAAAGCCAACGGCATAGGCGCAATTGCTGATGTTGTGGTCAATCATCGCAATACAGACGGCTGGTATACCTTCCCTGCAGAAACCTACAAGGGAGTGACCTACCAGATGTTGTCTACCGATATCTGCAAGAATGATGATGGTGGAAAAACTGCTACACAAGCAAAAAAAGACGGGGTTAGCCTCAGCAATAACTATGATGAGGGAACCGACTTTGGAGGATGCCGTGATATTGACCATAAGAGCGAGAACGTACAGAAGATTATCAAGGCATATCTGAAATTTCTGAAGGAGGATATAGGATATACCGGTTTCCGCTACGACATGGTAAAGGGTTTCAGCGGTACCCACGTGGCTGACTACAATGATGCAACAGGTGTAAAATTCTCTGTGGGTGAATATTGGGACGGAAACCCATATATCATCAATTGGATAAACAGCACCAACAAGAAGAGTGCAGCCTTCGACTTCCAGTTCCGTTACAATGTGCGTGATGCAGTGAATGGTGCAGCCGACGGAAAGGTAGCCTCTTTTTCTGATTGGAGCAAGCTCAATAGCACTAACAATCTGATGCACGATGCCAACTATCGCCAGTATGCAGTAACATTCGTGGAAAATCACGATATGCAATATCGTTCTGCCTCTGAGCCTCTTGACCCTCTACGCAAAGACACCTTGGCTGCCAACGCCTACATGCTTGCCATGCCGGGCACACCTTGCATCTTCCAACCACACTGGAGAGCCTACAAGCAAGAGTTGAAGAGCATGATCGAAGCCCGCAAACTTGCAGGCATCACCAACATGAGCAATTATACCAACAAGATGGCGCAGACCTCTTGCTTTGCCAATGAGACTACTGGCAACAAGGCGAAACTCATCGTGGTTGTAGGAAACAACACCAAGACATATACTCCAAGTGCTGATTATGCACAGATTCTCGAAGGATACCACTACCGTTATTATCTTTCTAAATCTGCAGAAACCGCATGGTGCAATATACCGACTGGCGAATACGAGGCAGGATTCAGGGCTAAGCTTACGGCTGTGAGTCAGAACAGCAATGCCAAACTGGTATACACTACTGACGGCACAGACCCTACAGCCAAGAGCAAGCAGGTGGCTACAGGTAGCACCATCAACATAGATGAGACCTGCACCTTGAAGGTTGGCTTGCTCAGCAACGGAACCGTAACAGGTATCCGTACTTACAATTATACCATCAAGGCATTCGAGCCATATACCATCACCATATATGCCAATGCCGACCAGGTAACCAACTGGGGGGCAGCCATGTATTTCTACGCATGGAATTCCAGCGAAACCTTTACACAAGCCTGGCCAGGTACTGCTGTTACAGCAACCAAAACGCTGAACGGAAAGAAGTGGTACTATATGGACTTCAAGATCAAAAGCAAGGATGCTATCGTAAACATCATCTTCAATCAGGGAAATGGAACAGGCAAGAAGCAGACCGTAGACTTGAATGCCGGCAACAGCACCAAGTATTATGAGATTACCACTACACAGAGTCAAGGCAAATACACCTGCAAGGATGTTACCGCCATCTGGGCACCAACAGGCATCACAGGAACTCCAACCATAAGCAATACCACAACAGACAATGCATGGTATACACTTAGCGGTATGAAAATGGGTAAGAAGCCTGCAAAGAATGGTATTTACATCCATCAGGGAAAGAAAGTGATTATCAGATAAGAATACAACAAATAAGTTCAAAGAATAGTTTCAGTTTTTAGTTTAAGTTTTTCAGTTTTAAGTTTTTAGGTTTATTAAGGTTTATGTTTTTAGGTTTAGTTTTGTGTGAACAAAATTATTAGTTAGTTGTTTTAGGTTAGGAAAAAGAGGTATACCCAAGAGTCATCTTCGGGATATACCTCTTTTCTTATTTTAATTATCTTTCTTATTCTACTTATCTTTCGCGCTGGTCAGCACCCCACATCAGTTTCTCTCTCAGGGTAGAGAAATAACGCTGGTTGCGCTGCTTCACAATCTTGATGCTATGAGGAGCCTTTCGGATGATGAGGCGGGTTTCCTCCGTCATACGCTCACTGCGTCCATCGATGGCTACCAGATAGTTGTGGCTGCGACTCTCGATATCGAGCGTGATGACTGCCGTATCGTTGATGACGATAGGACGGATGTTCAGACTGTGAGGAGCCACCGGAGTAAGACAGATGCTGCCACTCTGCGGAATGATGATAGGTCCGCCATTAGATAGATTGTATGCCGTAGAACCTGTTGGCGTAGTAACAATCAGACCATCCGCCTGATAAGTGACGAGGAATTCGCCATCTACCTGCGTACGGATGGAAATCATCGAAGCATCATCACGCTTCAGCACGGCAATATCGTTGAGTGCGAACGGATTGCCAGCCAGAACGCCTCCTTCAGCCTCAACCTGAATCACCGCATGCTCCTCTATCAGACATTCACCAGCATAAAGACTGTCCAGCGCCGACTCTATCTCGCTAGGCAGCACATCGGCAAGGAAGCCCAATCTGCCCATATTCACACCGATGATAGGCGTACCCTTGGCTCCCACCCGGCTCGCCGCCTTCAGGAAGGTACCGTCACCACCCATAGAGATGACATAATCCACATCAAAGTTGTAATCCTCGAACACCCCAGCCGCCTTCACATCGAGTTGCTGGTCGCGGGTAAGAAACTCATAATAAGCATTCTCCACATAAACTTCAGCCTCCTTCTTTTCAAGATAAAGAAGGATTTTCTCTATCGAAGCCGACTTCTTAGCCTGGTATTCATTACCAAATATTGCGAATTTTAAATGTTGCTGTGCCATTTATTTTGTTATTTCAATTATTATTCTTACTTTTGCAAAGGTAATAATATAATTCGAATAACGAAACAAAAAACGAATAAATTATGGCAAAGGTATATGAATTTCTTGCCAATGGCTTCGAGGAAATCGAAGGATTGGCTCCGGTTGACATCCTCCGCAGAGGTGGTGTAGACATCAAGACAGTAAGTGTAACGGGTACAGAATGGGTAGAAACATCACATGGTGTAACCATCAAGGCTGACCTGAAGTTTGAGGATATTTCCAGCTTTGAAGATGCTGACATGCTGATGATTCCAGGCGGAATGCCAGGAAGTACGAATCTCAACGAGCACGAAGGTGTACGCCAGGCGCTCATCGCCCAGCACAAGGCTGGAAAGCGAATCGGTGCCATCTGCGCAGCCCCAATGGTTCTGGCAAGCACAGGCATCCTCGAAGGAAAGAAGGCTACCTGTTATCCTGGTTTCGAGCAGTATTTCGGCGAGAACACCGAATATACCGCCACCCTCTTCCAGGAAGACGGCAACGTGATTACGGGCGAAGGTCCTGCCGCAACCCTCCCATACGCTTATAAGATACTGAGTTACTTCGTAAGCAAGGAAACTGTGGCTGCCCTGCAGGATGGCATGATGTATGATCATCTCATGAAAAGCAAATAATAACAATGAGTGAAGAAAGGCAGGATTAGAATTCTTCACTCTTCACTTTTAACTCTTCACTTAAAAAATGGATTACGTAATCATAGTAGCCGGAGGCAAGGGCCTCCGCATGGGAAGTGAGATTCCCAAACAGTTCTTGCCAGTAGCGGGCAAGCCTATCCTGATGCGCACCATAGAGCGTTTTCATGAATACAACCCTGCATTGAACATCATTCTGGTTCTGCCGGAGAGTCAGCAGGCATACTGGCACCAGCTCTGCGAGGAGCATCATTTCAGCATCAAGCACCAGATAGCCAATGGTGGCGACACCCGTTTCCAGTCATCCAAAAACGGACTGGCTCTCATTCCTGATGATGAAGATGGCGTTGTGGGCATTCACGATGGTGTGCGCCCATTCGTATCTAAGGAAGTGATTGAAGAATGTTTCGAGACGGCTCGCGAAGAATATGCAGCCATCCCTGTATATGCCGTAACCGACACCTTGCGCTATATTGACCAGCACGGAGGCGGAAAGAACGTGCTGCGCAGCGATTACCGCGTGGTGCAAACTCCCCAGACCTTCGACATCGGTCTGGCAAAGCAGGCTTTCAACCAGGAATACAAGGAACAGTTTACCGATGATGCTTCGGTGGTAGAAAGTCTTGGCTGTCAGGTTGCAATGGTAGAGGGTAACCGTGAGAACATCAAGATTACCACTCCATTCGACATCAAGGTAGCGGAAGCTTTGCTGGGCTGATAATCTGCATGTCATCCCTGTTAGACAGGATGACGAAGACTGAGCCATAAGCTGGCAAGTTCAAGTTCACTATCTGGCGGATTCTGGAAGTACCGGTACGGAAGGTTGCCGTAATCTGGCGCTCCTTATTCTCCTGATTAATCAGGAAATAGATATCCTTCCTGCCCGTTGCCTCCAGAACCAGACGGTGGGCATAATCCATATTCTCAGGCAGTATGACATCCGGATCGATGCCATACTGCGAGAAGTTCTTCGCCTGATAAGGCTTGTCGATGATGACGATGCCTTCCTCACGCAATTCCTCCAGTTTCGCTTTTATCTCAGCAGAGAGAGAGCTCTCCGGCTGCGAAATCAAGAGAATGCGATAATCCTGATTTCCAGGCAGTTTTCCCTTCGGACTGTATCCGAAATTCCATTTCAGCAAGGCATCCTTGTTGATCAAATCGTATTTGTAACCACGAGGGGCACGATAGCTGTTCTTCTGTGCGGGGTTTCCCGAAGGATGAAACACAGCGATATCAACCACCGGTCTGCCCTGCTGCAGATAATGCTGACACATGGTGATGTAATCCATGAAACCCCGAGCCTCAGGATGCCGGACAATATCATGCAGGAAAATGAACCTGTTGATGCCAAGCACCAGGTGGCGGTCTATCAAAGGTTTGAGCAAGGCGGGCGTTCCGTTCCGTGCGCCATAGTTTCCTGTACAAGCCACAGCCTGAACCGGATTTTCATTATAGATATGGGCTCTACTTACGGCACGGAACATATCGTCGGGATGATCGGTACGCGGGATAGCCTCACAAGAAACCTCAACATACTGTTCTTCTGCCAGACGGGTGAAGGTCTGGAAGAACTTCTCCTTTACCAGTTCCTCGATGGTGAGACGGATATCATTCTGTACCTGTTCGTATCGGGAAGCCGACTCCAGCGGAACACCTGCCATGACAGGAAGATAAGGGATGAGATCATAGCCGCGGCGCGCCTTGAATTCTTCGGCAAACTGACAGCCCCAATTCTGGCTGCCCCACTCTCTCGGGTCGATATACAGATACGACACCACATCGCCATGCGGACGGTCCAGTAACGGCGCATACCAGGAATCGAATAGTTTCTTTACGGCTGCCGGTGAGAACCTGTCCACCTCAAGTCCCATACCTTTCCCATCCGTTGCATGAGTCTGACCCGTTGAGGTATGTCCCATCCGCAACAGGCACCAGGAGCCCTTAGGCAACTTATTCTGCAAGATACCATTCACCATGCCACCCATCACCATTCCCCCTTCCATCTTCAAGGGGAGCACATCAGTCATCGGCACCGCCTCGCTCCGGGCAGCCGAATCGGTTGCGTTGCGCCAGGCAGGACCCGTTTTCCCTTTAAAGCGGATGGCAAAAGCAGCAATATCCTGATAATATCCACCTTCGCTTCCGGCAGACTGCATCTTTCCGTCCTTATAACTCTCGGGCTGCCACATCTGCAAACCTTCAATCTTCTTTCCGCCCTTCACGATGGTATCGGTCCAGACAACCTTCTGCATCGATTCATCAGGGAGGACAAGCGGATTACCAGGCAGGACATGGATGCCCATATTAAAATCGAGAGAGTCGGCTAGCTGGAAGGAATAATCCATCATCTTCCAGAACTCAGGCGACAGCTGTGCCACCCCGTCCTGAAATTCCAGACGCTCGCCGGCTTCACGTACCGGCATCAGCCAGATACCGCCCATACCTACATTCTTCATACCCGTCAGATCAGCATGAATACCCGGTCTGGAAACGGAGCCATACTTCCAGTTCCAGAAGGTCCAAGGCTTAGCCTCGTCATTATATGCCATTGCCGACACAACCAGAAGCGCCAGCAAAGCTATCACCATATATCTTTTCTTACTATTCATGAAAGTTTTAATCTTATTCGGTGCGAAGGTACGAAGAAAAATCAATATAAACAAATAAAAAAGCCACAATTGCGGAAAAAAAGAGTTAAACATTTTGGCTGTTTTGCCATAATGTTGTACTTTTGCATCATTATGAATAGTATTTTAGACCAAGACATCATGTTCCTGCCAGGGGTAGGACCCAAGAAGAAAGAGATACTGAGCAAGGAGCTCGGCATCAACTCTTATAGTGACCTGCTGGAATACTATCCATATAAATATGTAGACCGCTCCAAGGTTTTCCACATCAGCGAACTCAATGCCGACATGCCCTTTGTACAGCTCAAAGGCAAGATACTCAGCTACGATGAGATAGATACCGGCAAGCGCAACAAGCTGCTGGTAGCCCATTTCTCAGACGGCTACGGTGTGGCTGACCTCATCTGGTATCGCGGTGCCCAATACATCATGAAGACTTACCGTGTGGGAACCGAATATCTCGTTTTCGGAAAGCCAACCGTCTTCAACGGCAGATTCCAGTTTACCCATCCCGATATGGACGATGCCACCAATCTCCAGATTTCAGAGATGGGCATGCAGCCCTACTACTCGCTTACCGAGAACCTGAGAAAACGCGGCTACACCTCACGTTCCATAGAGAAGATGACCAAGCAGCTGGTCACCATCCTTCCTCCACTTCCCGAAACGCTGCCAAACCATATCGTAGACCGTCTGCATCTGGTTTCACGCGATGCAGCCATCCGCATGATTCATTATCCGCATTCCCATCAGGAGATGCAGAAAGCACAGGTACGCCTTAAATTTGAGGAACTCTTCTATGTGCAGCTTAATATATTAAGGTATGCCACCGACCAGCGACGCAAGTTCAGGGGATATGTCTTCAACCGCATCGCCGATATCTTCAACGGGTTCTATGCCCATCATCTGCACTTCGAACTGACAGGGGCCCAGAAACGGGTGATGCATGAAATCAGAGCCGATATGTGCAGCGGCAGACAGATGAACCGTCTTCTGCAGGGTGATGTAGGTTCAGGCAAGACGCTCGTGGCACTCATGACCATGCTCATTGCGCTGGATAACGGTTATCAGGCATGTATGATGGCACCTACCGAAATTCTTGCCGAGCAGCATCTGCAAACTATCTGCGACTTCCTGCAGGGAATGAATATCCGGGTAGAACTGCTCACAGGCATCGTAAAGGGGAAGAAGAGAGAAAAGATTCTTGCCGATCTGGCTACGGGCGACATCCAGATTCTGGTGGGCACCCATGCCATCCTCGAAGACCCGGTGGTTTTCAGAAGATTAGGCGTAGCCGTCATCGATGAGCAACATCGCTTCGGTGTGGCGCAGAGAGCCAAGCTGTGGAACAAGAGCGAGAATCCGCCTCATATCCTCGTGATGACCGCCACTCCTATCCCCCGCACCCTCGCCATGACCATTTATGGTGACCTGGACGTGAGCGTGATTGATGAACTGCCACCGGGCAGAAAACCGATACAGACGCTACATAAGTTTGATACCCAACTCACCAGTCTCTATCAGAGCATCCGCCGCCAGATTAATCTCGGCAGACAGGTATATATCGTCTTTCCGTTGATCAAGGAAAGCGAGAAGAGCGACCTGAAGAACCTGGAAGAAGGTTACGAAACGCTGAAACAGGCATTCCCGGAGTTCAGACTGAGCAAGATACACGGAAAAATGAAATCTGCCGAGAAGGAGGTAGAAATGGAACTGTTTGTGAAGGGCGAAACACAGATTCTCGTTGCCACTACCGTAATAGAAGTTGGTGTAAATGTGCCCAATGCTTCTGTGATGGTTATCCTAGATGCACAGCGCTTCGGTCTCTCCCAGTTGCACCAGCTGCGAGGCCGTGTAGGAAGAGGCTGCGACCAGAGCTACTGCATTCTGGTAACCAACTATAAGCTTTCTGAAGAAACCCGCAAACGTATTGATATCATGTGCGATACGAACGACGGTTTCCGTATCGCCGAGGCCGACTTGAAACTCCGTGGTCCCGGCGACCTGGAGGGAACGCAGCAGAGCGGCATGGCTTTCGACCTGAAGATAGCGAATATTGCCAGAGACGGTCAGCTGGTACAACTGGCGCGCACAGAAGCACAGGAAATCATCGACAACGATCCCGAATGCAATGCTCCTCACAACGCCCTGCTCTGGAACCGCCTCAGGGATTTGAAGAAAACCCATATCAACTGGGCAGCCATCAGTTAAAGTTAATAGTTAAAAGTTTACAGTTAGAAGTAATCATAAAGTTCAATGCTCAAAGTTCAAAGTAAAAAGCAATGGATAGAAGAAGAAAGCCGGCTATCAGAGAGCCGCGACCAGAAATAACCCTGGAAGAAATGAGAGCCATTCTCGAAAACATTACAGAAATAGAAAGCGCAACAGGCATCAGATACGTCAAACTGCATGTCACGGCAAAGATGATTATCGGTATCAGAGAGTCATCGGGTAAGGAATTTACCATCAATCTCAACGACCTCTACCGCGCTTATCAGGAATGCCTCCGATTCACCAGTCCGGAAGTAAAAAAGTATATTTTCATGGGGCATTCTCCTGCCGTGGCTCTGTTGAGAATGCTACAAAAGCATGAAACGTACTAAAAGTCAACTCCTTGCATCTTATTTTCCTAATGTAAGTTAAAAATAAGGCTAGGGCGTTAAATATCGCCCGTTTGGCTTTAACAACTTTGGTTTTTTGAAGTTTTTTTGTTATATTTGCAACGTCTATATAACAAAACCGCTACATGAAGGCATTTGCCTTAGTGGTTTTTGCAGAATTTCTTGTATGATTCTGCGCTGTTGACACGAACCTAAAAAAGAAAATAGAAAAAGTAGTATGAGTTTTAAAAAGAGTATAAAGAAAATTTCGGTCGTTGCATTGTTGGCGCTAACAGCTTCTCCCGTTTGCGGACAAGACCTGTTGGCAAGACAGGCACCTGTAGACCACAGAATGAAATCGCTCGACACACTCGCTGTGTCGCATTATCGAATGATTGAAGATAGAGAAAACCCTGCAGCCGAGCTGTATGAGGATTTCTCTAACAAGTACGCTCACAGGGCTACAACCTTACCTGAGCACTTCCGCATCGATCTCCGTCATTTCTGCATGCCAACTCCTAGTCGCGTTGTCACAAGTAACTTCGGTTACCGTGCTAGCTTTGGCCGCCAACATAAAGGTATGGACATCAAGGTTTATATTGGCGACTCAATCCGCTCAGCCTTTTCAGGCAAAGTTCGCATCGTAAGATATGAAGGTGGTGGTTACGGTAAGTACATCGTGATTCGTCACTATAATGGTTTGGAGACCATCTATGGTCACCTCTCTAAGCAGCTCGTTACTGAGGGCGAAGAGGTAAGAGCCGGCGATGTGATTGGCTTGGGTGGTAACACGGGTAGAAGTACCGGTTCGCATCTCCACTTTGAGACCCGTCTCTGTGGTGTGGCTCTGAACCCGGCACTCTTCTTCGACTTCCGCAACCAGGACGTTACAGGCGACTTCTACAGCTTTAACCGTGATACCTACGAAAGCGAATCAGCTGATGCCAATGCTGCCCGCGGCAAGGTTGGCAACGGTGGTTACACCAGAGAGCAGGTTAACGGCGGCGAAGTGGGAAGATACAACGAACTGCCTGCTGGCCACGAGAAGCTCTACCACAAGGTGAAGCCAGGCGAAACGCTTAATTCTATCGCCGAAAAGCGTGGCGTAACTGTCGAGCAAATCTGCAGACTCAACGGCTACCGCAAAGACAAGAAGGTTAGTGTAGGACAGATTATCAGATACGTATAATACGTATAAAAGAATAAACTCAAAAAAAAGGAGGGTGTGTCATTAATTTATGACACACCCTCTTTTTTAGACCTTTATTTTCGCGATTCCCCGGCATTACAAGATGCCGAAGAGTCGCAATACATCGTTCAGATTGGCAACGACAAGCAGAAGAATCAGTATGCCGAAACCAATATACTCAGCACGCTCCATGAACTTATCGCCCGGTTTGCGACCTGTGATAATCTCATAGAGAAGGAAGAACACATGTCCACCATCAAGAGCAGGGATAGGAAGAATGTTCATGAAGGCAAGAATGATACTCAGGAACGCTGTCATAAGCCAGAATGCATGCCAATCCCATACAGATGGGAAGAGACTGCCCAGCGCACCGAAGCCACCTAGGCTCTTGGCGCCTTCCTTAGAGAAGACATACTTCATATCGCCCACATAACCGGCCAAGACATTCCAGCCGTATTTGATGCCGGCAGGGAAACTCTCGAAGAAGCCATAGTTGACATGAGTAATCTTATAATCGAGCATGACAGGATGATTGTAGAAACCAAACTTCACACCCTCTTCGGTAGACTTCAGGAGAACACTCGACTTGACGGTATCGCCAGAAGCCTTGAGATAAGTAACCTGAGCTGTAAGTGCTCTGGCACTATCCTGCGGCGTTTCAGCCGAAGCAAGCACATCCTCTACTCTGCCCAATTCAATCTGAAATTCGTTGAAAGAGACTACCTTTTTATTATTAATAGCAAGAATCTTATCACCCTTTGTCAAACCGAGTTTGCTGGCAGGTGAATCCTTCATCACACTATCAATCTGCAGCGGTACATACACATCTACGAAGCGAGGACTGCTCTTAATCATATCGAGCATGTTGAGATCACCAGGCAGATTAAGCGTCATCGGTTTGCCCTGACGGATGATATTGACCTGCTTAGCCTCAGAGAGATTACGATACAGATCGCCATCAAAGGTCTTGAACTCACCCAGATCGGTGCTTACCAGAATATCCTTGTCCTGGAAACCCAATGCCTTTGCCTCGGTATTGAACTTCATACCATAACTCATATCGCGGGTAGCCACATAATTATCGCCCCAATGGAACAGAATCATGGAATAGATAAAGAGAGCCAGCACGAAGTTAACCAGCACGCCACCTATCATGATGAGCAGGCGCTGCCATGCCGGTTTGCTGCGAAACTCGTATGGCTGTTCCGGCTGTTTCATCTGTTCGGTATCGAAACTTTCATCTATCATACCCGAAATCTTACAATATCCTCCGAGCGGCAACCATCCCAAACCATAGGTAGTATCCGAATTCTTTGGCTTGAACTCGAAGAGATGGAACCAAGGGTCGAAGAACAGATAGAACTTCTCCACTCTTACACCAAAGAGTTTGGAGAAGAAGAAGTGTCCGCCCTCATGGAGCAACACTAAGATGGAAAGCGACAGCATCAACTGCAACGCTTTAATCAAAAATACTTCCATTTATTTACTTTGAACTTTGAACTTGGAACTTTGAACTTTATGATTAGCCCTACGTTCTGCGCTCATTTTGATTATTAATTCTACATTATTAATTATTACTTGTGCATCAGCTCTGTAGCTATGCGGCGAGCCTCAGCATCGGTCTGCAGATAGACATCGAGGTCGGGATTACTGTCAAAAGTAGCCTTCGCCATCGTCTCTTCGATGATATCAGCCATCTGAAGGAAGCCACACTCACCTTTGCGGAAGCCGGCATTCACTATCTCGTTGGCTGCATTCACGATACACGACATATTACCACCCTTTCTGATGGCATTGAAAGCCAGTTGCAGACACTTGAACTTCTGATAGTCAGGCTTGAAGAACTGCAAATCCTGCGTCTTGAAGAGGTCAAGACGATCGCCATTCAGATGCAGACGCTGAGGAAAAGAGAAAGCATACTGGATAGGCAGACGCATATCTGGTACACCCAACTGAGCCTTGACAGCTCCATCAACAAACTGAACGGCACTATGCACAACGCTCTGCGGATGGATAAGCACCTCTATCTTGTCAGCCGGAACCCCGAAGAGCCATTTAGCTTCTGTCACCTCGAAGCCCTTGTTCATGAGCGAAGCCGAATCGATGGTTATCTTGGCGCCCATATCCCAGGTAGGATGCTTGAGGGCATCGGCAGCAGTCACCTTCTCCAACTGCTCGTGGGTATATTTACGGAAAGGACCACCCGAACAGGTCAGAAGAATCTTCTCTACCTCGTTGTCGCCCTCACCCACCAGACTCTGGAAGATGGCACTATGCTCGCTGTCAACAGGGAGGATAGGCACATGATACTCCTGTGCAAGATTGCAAATCAGTTCACCCGCTACCACCAGCGTTTCCTTGTTGGCAAGACATATCTTCTTACGCGTCTTGATGGCATGGATGGTTGGTTCCAGGCCCGAGAAGCCTACCATGGAAGCCAGCACCATATCGATAGGCTCAGCCTGTACGATATCGCAAAGCGCCTGAGCACCGGCATAAACCTTGATATCAGGCTCATCACTGAGCATATCCTTCAGCTCCTCGTAGCGAGCCTCATTGGCTATGACCACAGCAGCCGGATGGAACTTGCGAGCCTGCTCGGCAAGTTCCTGCACTCGGTTGTTGGCGGTGAGGCAATATACCTCGTAAAGGTCACTATGCTGCTCGATGACATCAAGCGCCTGTGTACCGATACTTCCCGTAGAACCGAGAATACATATCTGTTGTTTCTTCATTTACTTTGAAATTATTAACTTTGAACTTAGAACTTTATGATTAGTAAAGCAAATGAATTCTTCACTCTTCGTTCTTCACTCTTCACTTTATAAGTCGAGCAATCCTTCCGGAATCGCCATTCTGATTTCTTTCTTTTCAGCACTCACCTCTTCGATGAGGTCGTTGCTGGCAGGGATGAGGATTTCATCACCTGCATCGGTTGTTACCTCGAAAAGAAGATTGAGGGTGGAATCGTCTACATGATCAATGGTTCCTACCACCTTGCCGCTTACGGCATCTACCAGGTGGAAACCGATGATTTCTGCCCAGCTCATATTCTCTTCATCACTGTCAGAGAGATGACGTGGGAAGAAAACCTCGCAACCGGTATAGTTGCGTGCCTGCTCTTGGGTATCGATATCCTCAAACTTCACGAGCACATTCTCATCGTTCTTAAAACGATATTCTTCTAAATAGAAAGGCACAAGGATGCCATCGATATCGAGCACCAGGTACTCGGCATCTACACGGTCGAAAACATCATCTGTAATGGCGAAAGTTATCTCGCCCTTCACGCCATGAGGTTTTCCCAACTTGCCTATTTTATATACTTCATCGCGTCTAATCATTCAACATTCAACATTTAACATTTAACATTTAACATTGATTAATCACTGACACGGGTTATCTTGGCACCCAGCGCATTAAGGCGATGCTCGATATCCTCATAACCACGGTCTATCTGGGCGATATTGGCAATGCGGCTGGTACCATTGGCACTCATGGCAGCAATCAGCAGGGCAATACCGGCACGGATATCAGGACTGGTCATTCTGCCAGCACGCAGTTTGATCTTATGGTCATGACCAACCACCACTGCACGGTGAGGGTCACAGAGAATAATCTGCGCACCCATATCAATCAGTTTATCCACGAAGAAGAGGCGGCTCTCGAACATCTTCTGATGGAAGAGAACGCTGCCGCGAGCTTGGGTAGCCACTACGAGGAGCACGGAAAGAAGGTCAGGAGTGAGTCCTGGCCAAGGGGCATCGGCAAGCGTCATGATGGTGCCGTCAATAAATGAATCGATGACATAATGTTTCTGTTCTGGAATCACAAGGTCATCATCCTCTATCTTTATCTTCACTCCCAGGCGGCGGAATGCATCAGGAATAACGCCCAAATCCCTGACAGACACATTCTTGATGCGCACACCTTCGCCACACATTGCCGCCATGCCGATGAACGAACCTACCTCAATCATATCAGGCAAGATGCGATGCTCGGCACCATGCAGTTTATCAACACCCACGATGGTGAGCAGATTGCTGGCGATGCCGCTGATCTGAGCACCCATCGCATTGAGCAGATGGCAGAGCTGCTGGATATATGGTTCGCAAGCTGCATTATAAATGGTGGTAGTGCCCTTTGCCAATACAGATGCCATGATGATATTGGCGGTACCGGTAACCGAAGCCTCATCGAGCAACATATAGCAGCCCTTCAGCTTCTTTGCCTGTATCTGATAAACATTACGCTCATCATCGTGAACGAAGTTGGCGTCCAGATACTTGAAGCCCAGGAAGTGGGTATCCAGACGGCGACGACCTATCTTATCGCCACCAGGCTGAGCTATGGTAGCCTTGCCACATCTACCGAGCAGCGGACCTATCATGAGCACACTACCACGAAGAGAAGAACATTTCTTCACAAACTCCAGACTGTCGAGATAATCGAGTTTCAACTCATCACTTTGGAATGTATAGTCGTGACGACTGTGCTTGGTTACCTTGACACCTATCTCCTGGAGCAACTTAATCAGATTGTTCACATCCAGAATGTCCGGCACGTTGCTGATGCGCACAGGCTCGTCGGTAAGGATTGAGGTACAGATAACCTGCAGAGCCTCGTTCTTGGCGCCCTGAGGTGTGATAGTACCTTTGAGCGGATGACCGCCCTCTATGATGAAAGACTCCATAAGCTTGTCTACTATATATAATAATGTGGATTACTTTTTCTTCTTATTATTATTTACATTCTTAGGCTGTGCCTCAATCTTCTCGAAAACGAAAGTATCGAGATCGAGCTGGATGTTGCCATCGGTAAAACGTGCCAGATCGGAAGCTACCTTGGCTACATCACTGGAACCATGGCTCCAGGTTACCAGGTCGCGATGCATCTGGTTGGCAGTAAGTTCCACGAGTTTGTCGCGCTCCTCACTTGGTTCCATTGTCTTCAGCTTTTCGAAAATCTCGAAGAGCATAGCTCCATAATGGCGCACCGGGATGCGCTGCATAGGATATGGCAATGGCTCCGGCTTGGTTGCTATCTTCACAGCATCCGGTACATCATAAGGGAAATCGATGTCGAGCTGGAAATTGCTCATGATGGCAAGCTGATCCCAGAGTTTCTGCTCATGGTCCTCTACCCCTCTGTTCTCAGGGAACATACGGTCCATGACTGCAATAATGGTCTCTGCACAACGCTGGCGCTCTTCACGGTCGGTAAGCGTCAGACAATGATCTACCATCTGCTGAATCTCACGGCCATACTCAGGCAGGATGAGCTTAGCTCTCTGGGTATTATAGTCTAATCCTTCTATATTCATTCTTACAATATTTTATATAATCAATAATTCTAGAGCAGTTTCTTTGGCATCTTAGCCACGAAATCCTTGAGATAGAAAGGCACGAAATATGCCACATCTTCGAACTTGCCCTCTACAAAACGCTTCTCTGCCAGCGGAGCCATATTCTTTGCCAAAGGCTCAATGCCCTCTACAAGGTGAGCATTCGGATGGTTGATGGTCTCCATACACTTGGCAGCGCCATTTCCGAAGAAGTATACATGATGCTGGTCCAGATATTCCTTGTAGGTATCAGCATCCACAATATCAGCCTGAATAGGGCGAACCACCTTCAGGGCGCGGTCGAGCACTTCGGCATATACCTCCATGCGGCGAGCGTCGAGCATAGGTACGATGAGGGCGTCTTCCTCCTCAGGATGTTCGCCAAGCAATACAGGCACAGCCATCAGTTCGAGTGTTGGAACAGCGATGAGTTTCACACCGCGACCATAACAGATGCCCTTCGCCATACTCACACCGATACGCAATCCGGTATAGGAACCCGGACCACAACTTACCGCCACAGCCTCCAGCGGAAGACCATGAGAATCGAGGAAATCAAGAGCCTCATCCACAAACACACCCAACTTAACAGCATGGTTAGGACCTGTGTGATCTTCCTGGTTGAAAATCACCTGTCCACTATCACTAATTGCCACTGAGCACACGTCCGTACTCGTCTCAATATTCAATATACACGACATAATTTAAAAATATATTCTTAAATAAGGTGCAAATATACTCATTTTCTCGCTTTTTTTTGTACTTTTGCAGAAATTTAACGCGAAAGATTATATGATACAGTCAATGACAGGCTTCGGAAAAGCTACCGCGGCCTTTAAAACAAAGAAGATTAATGTAGAGATAAAGTCATTAAATAGCAAGACGCTTGACCTCTCTACTCGTATTGCTCCGCTCTATAGAGAGAAGGAGATGGAAATCCGCCAGTATATCTCTAAGAATCTGGAAAGAGGCAAGGTTGACTTCGCCATCTGGATTGATAAGGATGCTACCACAGATGCCACTCCTATCAATGCGGCGCTTGTACAGAATTATTACCAGCAAATCAAGAAGATTTCGGCTGAAACAGGCATTCCTGAGCCAACCGACTGGTACAGCACTCTGTTGCGTCTTCCTGATGTAACAACGAAGACGGATGTGGAAGAATTGAGCGATGAGGAATGGGAAGTAGCAAAAAATGCAATTTGCGAGGCTGTGAACCATCTCGTTGCCTTCCGCAAGCAGGAAGGAGCCGCTCTCCAGAAGAAATTTACTGAGAAGGTGGATAACATCCAGACTCTCCTTGCCAGCATCGAGCCATACGAGAAGGCTCGCGTGGAGAAGATCAGACAGAACATCGTTAGCGGTCTGCAGCAGATTCCGAATGTGGATTACGACAAGAACCGTCTGGAGCAGGAACTCATCTACTACATCGAGAAGCTCGACATCAGCGAGGAGAAGCAGCGCCTTGCCAACCACCTGAAGTATTTCCGCGAGACTATGAATGAGGAAGGTCATGGTGTAGGAAAGAAACTCGGTTTCATCGCACAGGAAATGGGACGCGAAATCAACACCACCGGCTCTAAGAGCAATCAGGCTGAGATGCAGAACATCGTGGTGAAGATGAAGGACGAACTGGAGCAGATCAAGGAGCAGGTGCTGAATGCTCTTTAATTAAGTGAGGAACAAAGAGTGAAAAGTGAAGAATTCATTTGCTTTACTAATCATAAAGTTCAATATTCAAAGTTCAAAGTAAAATGAAGAACGGATTGTTAATTTTCAGCGCCCCATCGGGCAGCGGTAAGAGCACAATAGTAAACTGGCTGATGAAAGAGCACCCTGAATTGAAGTTGGCTTTCTCTATCAGCTGCACCTCTCGTGCTCCTCGCGGTACAGAACAGAATGGTGTAGAGTATTTCTTCCTCTCTCCAGAGGAATTCAAGGCTAAGATTAAGGCTGACGAGTTCCTGGAGTATGAGGAGGTTTACCAGGACAGATTCTACGGCACCCTGAAGTCACAGGTAGAAAACCAGCTTGCCAAGGGCGAGTCGGTGATTTTCGATGTTGATGTGAAGGGTGGTGTAAACATCAAGAAGTTTTATGGCGAGCGTGCCTTGAGCATCTTTGTCCAGCCACCTTCGGTAGAGGAATTACGCCGTCGTCTGGTAGGCAGAAATACTGATGCGCCTGAGGTTATCGAGCAGCGCCTTGCCAAGGCAAGCTATGAGCTGACCTTTGCCCCTCAGTTTGACCACGTGGTTGTAAACGATGACTTGGAGAAGGCTCAGCAGGAGGTTTATCAGCTCGTCAAGGCCTTCCTAGACGCAGAGTAAGAAATGAAGAAGGTAGGAATCTTTGGCGGTAGCTTCAATCCCATCCATACGGGCCATATCGCATTGGCGAAAAGTCTTTGCGAGAAGGCCTGCCTGGATGAGGTGTGGTTCATGGTTTCGCCCATGAACCCATTCAAGAAGACCGCTACCGACTTGCTCGACGACCAACTGCGCCTGGAAATGGTAGAGAAAGCGCTGGAGCACGAGCCATTACTGAAGGCATGCGACTATGAGTTCCGCCTGCCTAAGCCATCTTATACCTGGCACACGCTGCAAGCCATTAGCAAGGATTACCCGGAAAACGAGTTCACCCTGCTGATTGGTGGCGACAACTGGGCTGCTTTCGACAAGTGGTACCACCACGACGACATCCTAGCCCACTATCCCATCGTGGTTTATCCGCGTCAGGGAGCCAGCATTGGCAATGTGCCTGAAGGCGTTACCATCGTAGAAACTCCACTGCTCAACATCAGCAGCACGGAAATCAGAAAGCGTATCAAAGAGGAGGAAAGCATCAGGGGAATGGTGCCGGAATGCATCGAACAACTGGCTGTCAGAAACTACAGGCAGTTCTAGGCATTCCTCTCTCCGAAACCGCTTTAAATCATATTTAAACAACAAACAGCAAAAAATGAGTTGGAAAGAAATCATTAAGAAGTGTCTGAACGTGGCTTCTGCGCCGATTCGCAGAAATGCCAACTTCTTTGTGTTCATGTACCTGCTGGGCATGATCAGTTCTATCGTGACTACACCTGCCAAGGGGACTTTATACGACAACCTGTTCCTGGAACTCTTTGTCGACCTCTATGTGGTGTGTGCCGTTGTCGCCATCTTCCCCAAGAAGGTGCGCTGGGGTCTGCGTGCCGTACTATACCTTATATTATATAGTACAGCTGCCGCCGACACCTATTGCTACGTGAATTTCGGCTCTACGCTCAACCCTTCTATGCTGATGCTGGTGGGCGAGACCAACAGTTCGGAGGCTAGCAGTTTCCTCTCAGCCCTCATCTCTGCCGAGGTTCTCTTCAGTAGTGTGGGCTGGATCCTGCTTCTGGCTCTCATCCAGATTCTCATCGCCATCTTCCGCAAGCAACTCATCAAGCTATACGTTTTCATCATTACCGTTCTGGAGTTGGCTTCAGTCAAAAAACGGCTAATGGCTATCCCCCGCATGACTGCAGCCATGCCTGCCAGCTTCGGAATCCTATGCCTCATCATCCTCATCGCAGGATGCTGCACCTCCTGGCACAACAAGATGGCTTACCATAAACTCATGAATGGTAGAACTATAGGCGAAGTAGAGCATATCCTGACAGAGAAGGATCATGCTGTACTCTATCTGCCAATCTACCGACTCCAATTCAGTATCTATGCCAACCAGCTGGCTGCGCATCAGATTACCCAACTCATTCATGCTGCCCACGAGGTAAAGGTTGACAGCTGCAGCTACCGTTCGCCAAACATCGTACTGATTATCGGCGAAAGCTTCGGCCGCCATCATTCCCAGCAGTACGGCTATTTTATGGATACCACTCCACAGCAGGTAGCCTTGGAGAAATCGCGCAAGCTCACCAAGTTTACCGATGTGGTAACCTGCTGGAACCTGACCAGTTTCGTTTTCAAGAACATGCTCTCTACCCATGTGGTAGGCGAGAAAGGCGAATGGTGCGACTATCCGCTCTTCCCTGAAGTGTTCCGCAAGGCAGGCTATAACGTAACCTTCATCACCAACGAATTCCTGCCACAGGCAAAGGAGGCGGTTTACGACTTCAGCGGCGGTTTCTTCCTGAACAACCCGGAACTGAGCAAACTCCAGTTTGACCATCGCAACACCCAGCTCCACGATCTGGACGACGGACTGCTGAAGGATTATGATGACAGTCTGAAGAACTTCCAGAAGGAGCACAACCTCACCATCTTCCACCTGATGGGCCAGCATGTAAACTATAAGCAGCGCTACCGCACAAAGCAAGCCCGCTTCTGGGCAAGTAGTTATGAAGACAAGCGCCCTGAACTGACCAATGCCCAGCGCAAGATGCTGAGTCATTACGATAACGCCACCCTCTACAACGACTCTATCGTAGCCCAGATTGTGAAGCGGTTCCAGAAGCAGGATGCCATCGTCATCTACGTGCCCGACCATGGCGAGGAATGCTACGAAGAGAACCGTGGCTTCATCTGCCGTAACCACTCTGCAGAAATCGACTGGCCGCTGGCTCACTATGAGTTTGAAATTCCGTTCTGGATATACTGTTCGCCAAAATATATCAGGAACCACCGCGATATCTACCGTCAGATACGCAAGGCTAAGGACAAGCGCTTCATGACCGATGCCCTGCCTCATCTCCTGCTGTATCTGGCTGGCATTGAGACACCTACCTACCAGGAGGAATATAACATCCTGAGTCCGAAATATGACGAGATGCGACCACGTATCCTCAAAAACTCTGCCGATTACGACAAACTTCGTGATGCGCATCTGGAAAAGGTAAAAAAGGAAGAAAGTAAAAAGGTAAAAAAGAAGAAAGGAGATAAGAAATGAGACAATCGATATTAACAAGAAAAGCATGCAATGCCCTGAGAGGACTCGCCATCATCGGCATCTTCATGCATAACTACTGCCATTGGCTGGGACCTATTGTCAAGGAGAACGAATATCAGTACTTTCAACATAATGTTGACTGGCTGAACCAGGTAATGGCCAGCATGGACCTCAACCTGCCTGTACACCTGCTCTCGTTCTTCGGTCATTATGGTGTGCCCGTATTCCTCTTCCTGAGTGCTTACGGACTGGTGATGAAATACGAGGCTAAACCTCATCTCTCTACCGAACAGCAGACCAGAATGTACAGCATCTCGGGCAAGAAGCTTACAGGAAGCATCAACTGGCGCGAACCGCTCCACTTTATCCGCTATCACTATCTGAAACTCTTCAAGATGATGATAGTAGGTTTCGTGGCATTCACGATGCTCGACCTTATCACGCCTGGCTCTCACCACTATGCAGCACTCGACATCGTTGCGATGATGGGCATGTTCAACAATGTATTGCCAAATCCGGATAACATCATCTGGCCGGGTCCGTACTGGTTCTTCGGTCTGATGCTACAACTTTACATCGTCTATCGTCTGTTGCTCTATCGCCGCCATTGGGGATGGACCGTAGGATTGATGGCCATCTGCATCGGCATCCAGCTCATCCTAGGTTTTGACAATCCAGAGAGTGAAGTGATGAACCGCTACCGCTACAACTTTATGGGCGGCATGCTGCCATTCGGTTTGGGCATACTCTATGCCCGCTATGGCGAGAAGATTCTGATGACCTTCCATTCGCCTATCACCAATTTCTTTGGCTGCATCTTCTGCATCTCGCTGATTTACAGTTTGAGCGGCAGCATGGTTGGCTGGACCTTCGTGCCGTTCTTCTTCTGTCTGCTGAGCGTATTGGTAGCCGACATGCTCCAGAACATCAACTGGTTATCAGGCATTTACAAGGCATTAGAGTGGATGGGCAGCATCTCCGCCGCCCTCTTCGTATGCCACCCTATCACCCGCAAGATATTCATCCCTATCAGCCGTCAGGGCGACATCTATGCCGGTCTGCTCCTCTACATCATATCGAGCATCTGCCTGGCATGGCTCTTCACCCAACTGATGAAGAAGATTCCAAACCCGAAGCCCTAACCCTCTTCAATAGGAAGAAGGAAGAACAAAGGAAAAAGCAAGAACAAAGGGAGAAGGAAGAAAGAACGAAGAAGAAGCAAGCAGCAAGAAAGAAAGCAGCAAGCGCGCCCCCGTTCCAGGCGATTCCATCGCCTGTCCCCCATAATAAACAAAAAAGAAATACCAGCATGAATTGGAAGATTAAAGATATAGAACTGGCGAATATCAGCCGGTTTCGCGGCGAGTTGATGGGAGCAGCCATGCTGTTCATCATCCTCTTTCATGTGGCATTGCCTAGAGAAGATGCCTTTTTCGGGCTTCGCAGAATGGGCAATGTCGGTGTAGACATGTTCCTCTTTCTCAGCGGAATAGGTCTCTGGTTCTCGTGGATGAAGAATCCTTCTGTCAAGCATTTCTTCATCCGTCGTTATCTGCGCATCTACCCTACCTGGCTCATCATAGCCTGCCTCTTCTATATCCCTTCTTTCCAGGGCGGAAGCACCTGGAACTGGATCTATCTCTTTGGCGAGATAACCATCAACTGGGGGTTCTGGCTGCATGATGAGCTCAACTTCTGGTACATCCCGGCTACGATGATGCTCTATCTCTTTGCCCCTGCCTACATGGAACTCATCAAGCGCCATCCTATCTACCGCTGGCTGCCGGTGGTGATGATCATGTGGTGCATCCTGGTACAATATGTCACCCCGATACATCAGGCTGTAGGACATCTGGAGATTTTCTGGAGCCGCGTGCCTATCTTCTTCATCGGCATCAACATGGGTGAGATGGTAAGACAGAAACAGACGCTCGACGGCGCTTCGATATGGATGATATGGCTCATGTTCCTGATGACGCTGCTGGCAAGCATCTTCCTGGAACAGGAGAAGCATGGCATGTTTCCGCTCTTTCTGGAACGCATGCTCTATATCCCGCTCACCATCACCAGCATCCTGCTGCTGAACCGCATCTTCCGCCGCACACCGGGCTGGTTTAACAAGGGGTTCATGTTTGTGGGAGCGCTGAGCCTGGAGTGTTATCTGCTCCATATCCACTTCGTACTGAAATACATTGAGCCGCATCACTTGGGCTATTGGCCTACTTTCTTCATCTGCATAGGCATCACCCTGCCTGCAGCATGGATTCTGAGTAAGATAGCCGGATGGATTTCTAAAGAGTTAGCTAAGTTTATCAAGTAAAAAGGAGTTTATTTATTAAGAAAAATAGGAGTTTTATGAACGAGAATAAATTGGAAGACAGTAAAGGTTTTGCTGCGCTGCTGCGACTGGTTCGCCCGAAACAATGGATCAAGAATGGCTTTATCTTCTTACCGCTGTTCTTTGGCGGCGCCCTGTTGCATACAGATGCTCTGCTGGCGGGTCTGATTACTTTCTTCGCCTACAGTTTTGCCGCATCGAGCATCTATTGTTTCAACGACATCTTTGATGTGGAGGCCGACCGCCGCCACCCGGTCAAGTGCCATCGTCCGATAGCATCGGGGGCGGTCAGCATCAAGCAGGCATACGGACTGATGTTCCTGATGTTTGCCCTCTCTATGGGTGTATGCAGCCTGCTCGGCTCATGGGAGACGATGGGAATCATCATCTTCTATTGGCTTCTGAATCTCGGCTACTGCGCCAAATTCAAGCAATATGCCATCATCGATGTGTGTATCGTGGCTTTCGGTTTCGTACTCCGTCTGCTGGCAGGTGGTGTAGCAACGGGCATCGTACTCAGTAAGTGGATTGTGCTGATGACCTTCCTCATCACCCTCTTCATGAGTTTTGCCAAGCGCCGCGATGATGTGCTGCGCATGGAGAAGACGGGCGAGGCTCCCCGCAAGAATACCATTCGCTACAACCTCACCTTCATTAACCAGGCTATCACGATTACGGCTTCCGTAACCCTGGTATGTTACATCATGTATACGGTGAGTCCGGAGGTGATTGATAATTTCCATACTGATTATCTCTATCTTACGAGTGTCTTTGTGCTGGTCGGTTTGCTGAGATACATCCAGATAGCCGTGGTAGACCAGAAGAGTGGTGACCCTACGAAGATTATCCTGCGCGACCGCATTACACAGTTTATCGTGCTCGCCTGGTTGCTCTCCTTCCTGATCCTTATTTATATCGTATAAGAAAATGAAGAAGAAAATATATTGTTTCGATTTCGACGGAACGCTGACAACAAGCGATACCCTACTGGAATTCATCAGATATGCCAAGGGTACCGGTCGGTTTCTGATGGTTTTCCTGATGTACAGTCCGCTCCTGGTACTGATGAAGCTGCATCTCTTTCCCAACTGGAAGGCGAAGCAACTCATCTTTGCCCATCTTTTTGCCGGCATGCGTATCGAGAAGTTTGATGCGCTCTGCCGCGATTTTGCCGAAGAATACCAGCATCTGTTGCGCCCCAAAGGTGTCACGCTGGTACACGAAGCCCTGGTTGCAGGTGCTCAGGTTTTCATCGTGAGTGCCAGCATCGACAATTGGGTCCGCCCGTTCTTTAAAGTTCGCGGCCTAGATGGAGTCAGGGTTTTAGGTACCCAGATAGAAGTGATTGACGGCAGACTTACCGGCAAGTTCAAGAGCAACAACTGCTATGGCGAGGAAAAGGTGCACCGCATCTGCGAGGCACTGACCACCTCCGCCAATGCCTACGGTACCCTCTCATTATCTTTCGACCGCGCGCAATACGAGATAGAAGCATTTGGCGACAGCCGAGGCGATAAGGAGATGCTCGCCTTCGCCAACAAAGGACATTACAAGCCCTTCAGAATTTAGAAACGCATAACGGAAGACAGGAAAGCCTAACGGAGTCGCGAACCATCTTGCCAAGTACCCATGTACGTCGAAATGCCGTATTAAGTATACCAACTTACTGACTTACAACACTTTAACTTGTTATGAAACAAAGAAATACAGACATCGACTGGATAAGAGCCATACTCATTATTCTCATGATATTGATTCATATCGTGAGCTTCGGCAACGCATACCCCCAGCTCAAGGCAGGCATTCTCTCGTTCATGATGCCTACCTTCCTCATCATCACTGGCTATCTCGTGAATATTGAGAAAAGCTCAAAGGAGATGGGAAGATACCTGATGTGTCTCGCTTTGCCTTACGTCATCATGGTGACCGGTTTCTCTGTCCTCTCCTATTTCATGCCAGTGAGAGATGGCATCACGGAACTGTCACTCTCTCAGATTTGTGAGAAGATATTCGTTACTTCCATCGGTCCCTATTGGTTCATCCAGACCATGATTATCTGCGGCATTCTCTATTACGTCAGTTTCAAGGGAGCAACCTGGGGAGCCATCAGACAGGGAAAAACGACGATGAGCACCACCACAAGCCTCTTTATCTTCGCCACCCTACTCCTGCTCCTGTCCAAGACACCCGCTCTTTCGCCCAGTGCCGCCACCTATTATTTCATCGGAGCGGTACTCAGACAATGCCATATCGGCTTTGACAGAATTTTCCGTCCTTCACCGGTTGCCCTGCTGCTCTGGATCAACTTGCTGGGCTTGGAAGAATGGTATGACTGGGGCACTCTCGCCATCGTCTTCTCCTGCTGGTGCTGCATTTCATCCCTGATGTGGATACACAGCCTCATCAAACGCCTACAGGATAATGTCAGCGTCCGAAAGACAGAAGACACCTTATTATATATGGGTCGCAACACGCTGCCCATCTACCTCTTCCACCCCATCTTTACGATGGCAGCCAAGTTCTATCATCCCCTCTTTAACTGGGACAGGAGCGAAATCTGTTTTGCCCTCGTTACCATCTTCATCGCCATAGCCGGAAGCATCGGCATCGCCAAGATGATGGAGAAGACCCGACTGGCTTATCTCTTCGGAAAAGGAAAGATGCTGAGATAAATAATACCAGGATATATTTGGTAATTTGGAGATTTTGAAGTACTTTTGCAACATGAATATCAAGAACAAGATAAATAATATGGATGATGCCAAGCGAGAGAAGCTGGGCGAAGTCATCAGATTCGGAATCGTAGGCGGACTGGCTACGGTACTGCAATATGTCATCTACCTGGCTATGATGCCGGCACTGGACCATTTCATCCCCAGCATGGGCGACCACAGCCTGGCTACCACAGCCAACACCATCGCCTACATAGTGAGTTTCATCTTCAATTTCATCGCCAGCACCCGCTATACCTTCAAGGTAAAGGCGAATGCCAAGCGCGGAGCAGGATTCACCCTCTCCCACATCGTCAACTACTCGATGCAGACCCTTTGCCTCAACCTCTTCGTAGGCTTGGGTCTAGCCAAACAACTGGCTATGATACCCACCCTCTGCATCTGCATCCCGGTAAACTTCCTCCTGGTAAGGTTCTTCCTGAAGAAATAAGGGGATTCCCAAAACACGATAAAAGAAAGATATGAAAAAGATATTCGATATTTTTAAAATCAAGAAAGAGGAAAGAGTTTCAGCACTCATCGCACTCATCATAGCGTGTGCCCTCAATGCCCTGACTGTCATCAAATATTACAGTCAGTTCTCGCAGATTACCGATAATTATCACAAACTCTTTGTCAAGACCTTCCATGTGGCAGGTTTCGACCCGCTTACCTATAGCATCGTATCTCACTGGGACACAGAATATAACGTATACCGCCACCCGCTACTGGCGTTCTTCATGTATATCCCGAATCAGATAAATCAAGGATTGATAATGCTTACCGGCATCAACTGCGTTCAGTTTGTCGTGGGAGCTATCCTGGTGTTCTGCGCCTTCTATTCTTTCATTTTCCTTTATCGTATATTCAGAGAAGTGATTGGTACAGAGCGCTTTGATGCCAATCTGCTCTCTGCCTTCTATTTTTCTTTTGCCTATGTGATGGTTTCAGCGATGGTACCCGACCATTTCATCATGTCGATGATCATACTCCTCTGTACCCTGTATATCACAGGCGTATGCATGAAGAAAGGCAGACAACTTACCATCTGGCAGACTATCCTGCTCTTTGTATTTACAGCGGGCGTATCGCTCAACAATGGTCTGAAGACCTATCTTGCCGCCCTTTTCACCAATGGCAGAAAGTTCTTCAGTATCAAATACTTCCTGATAGGAGTCATCCTTCCTGCCGCACTCATGTGGGCTTTCGCCAGATGGGAATACCGCACCTTCGTATGGCCTAAGGAGATGGCAAGACACGAGGCTAAGATGAAGAAAAACAAGGAAGCCACAGCCAAGATTTACCAGCAATACCGCGACAGCACTGGCGTGAAAGACTCGGCAAAGGTAGAAGCTGCCGTCAAGAAAATCATCAAGGATAAAGCGCATGCCAAATATGTTCGTGACCATAAACAGATATGGAACAAGAACACGGGCAAACCTATCGCCAAGGGCGAATTCATGAACTGGACCGACAAGACGACCTCCCGCTCGCAAACTCTGGTCGAGAATTTCTTTGGTGAAAGCATCATGCTGCACCAGCAGAACCTTCTGGGCGATGTATTGCGCAACCGTCCGGTTATCGTGAAATACCAGTCTGCGGTCAATTATGTGGTAGAGGCATGCATCGTTGTGCTTTTCTTACTTGGCATCCTTGCCGGAAGAAAATCAAAGTTTCTCTGGCTCACCCTGACATTCTTCCTGATGGATGCTGCCCTCCATATCGGTTTGGGCTTCGGTATCAACGAGGTATATATCATGACTGCCCACTATATGTATGCCCTTCCTATCGCCATCGCCTTCCTGGCGCTCAAGGTAAAAGGAAAGAACCTGAAATGGGCCTTCAGAGGATTGATGCTCGCCATCACCCTCTATCTGTGGATCAGCAACGGATACCTGCTGGTAGGCTATATGTTAGGATAAAGCCCCATAAGAAGCCTTGATCCAGCGGATGATATCCTCATGCTCCATATCAAACTTACGGGCAAAGAGGCGGTTGCTTTGTTCCAGCTCCTCTTTGTCTGCTATAGTCCAGACGTATGGATTACCGCGTTTCCAGTCGATAAGTCGCATACATCCTTCGTATTCATCCTTTTCAGAATACAGGGCAGCCCGAAAGTCGGGATGATTCCATACCAGGGTCTGCAGGAAGAACTCATCAGGGCAGAAGGTATAATTGAATCTCTTCAGCACAAACGGTTTCTTGCTCACCACATATTCCACGCATGCCTGCGTGATGCTCACCCAGTTGGCTCCCTTGGCAAAATCCATCTTCTGGCGATGCAGGAACGGCATGAGCAGCATCGAAAGATATTTATTCAGTCGCCTGGTAATGGCATTCAAAGCCCCATACTTCGAGCGGGTAAGACTGGTAAATAGCCAATAACGCATCATCTTCCGGCGGCAATCCCATTCAAATTCCTCACCATGATTGATGCCCACAAACTCTTTACCCTGATGCTCCTCAAAGAACTGATGGATGTAATCCTGCGATTTGATAGGTAAATCCTGACCACTCAGCAGATGGTAGTAGGCATAAGGTCCATGCTTCAAAGCCTCCTCGAAAAGCACATACTCCGCCTTAATCTGGCTCAGATTTCCCCAACGCACATCCACCCTCTGTTCCAACACAAAGAGGCGTGCCTTGGAAAGAGCCAGCGGTTCAGCACCATCCAGCATATCCGATTTCCGGTCGATATGCAGAAATATATCATTGCGCTCATCATCGAGCATCGACAGCAATACCCTGAGAAGCGGTAAACTGCCATGAGCCATTATCAAAAAAGCATGTTTCATTGTCATTATTTATCTTTATTATCCAACTGTCCGTCCTGATGACTTTTTCATCATCATTGCGACAAAGATACACCAAATAAAAGAGAATACAAAATAAAACTCCGTTTTTATCAGAAAAAAGATACAAAATAGAGCCTTTCTTTTTGAATATTCAGAAAAAACAATTACTTTTGCAGCGCTAAGAAGGAGATGCGGCATGCATCAGCCCAGCAAAAAATAATCAGAGAATGAACAATATATTTAGAATTAAAAAAGAAGAAAGGCTCTTTGCCTTGATTACACTCATCGTTATCATCGCCTTCAATGTGCTGATGATAACCTATCATTTTGATGATTTCGGCAAACCGAAAGCAGGATTCTGGACGCTCTTCACCAAGAACTTTCAGATTTCAGGTTTCGACCCCTACACCTACCTTACCCTCTCGAAGTGGAAGGTGTATTACACGGAGTATCGCCATCCCATGCTCCCTTTCTTCCTCTATCCTTTCTCGCTACTGAACGGCTGGCTGATAGAACTCACCTCCCGCAACTGGGCAACTACCATCGTGGCGGTGATGATGACATTCTTCTCCACCTACTCCACCCTCTTCTTCAGAAGAATCTTCAGAGAGGTAATGCAGCTGAAGGCTATAGACAGCAATGTGCTCACAGCGATGCTTTTTTCCTTTGCCTACGTGCTGCTCGCCACCTTTGTGGATGACCATTTCGGCATGTCGCTTTTCTTCCTGTCAATGACACTTTATCTGGCAGGCAAACAGCAGCAGGAACACCGCAGCATGCCTTGGTGGCAAACAGCCCTGCTCTTTTTCTTCACGGCAGGCATCACGCTGAGCAATGGCGCCAAGACCTTCCTTGCCGCCCTCTTTACCAATGGCAAAAAACTCTTCCGCCCGAAATATCTGGCATTGGGCATCATCTTGCCTACCCTCCTGATAGGTGCTGCAGGCATTTATCAGAACAAGGCTTTCATCATTCCGAACCGTCTGGAAGGAGAACGGCTCGTGGCTCAGAAAGCTGCGAAAGACAGTACTTTTAGGGCTAAGATGGAACAGAAGCAAAAACACGATAAGGCCATCGCTGGCAAAAATATCCAGAAACGAGGCATGCTCTCATGGGCAGATATGTCTATCTCCCGTTCAGAATCACTGGTAGAAAACGTTTTTGGCGAATCGCTTATCCTGCACAGAGAACATCTTCTGGAAGATATCCACAGCCACCGCCCGATATTCGTGAAATACCAGACACCCGTTCCTTATATCATAGAGGGTATCATCGTGATTCTGCTGTGTATGGGCTTTTGGATGGGAAGAAGATCGGCCTTTCTCTGGCTCACAGCCTCATGGGTGGCATGCGATGCCTTCATTCATCTGGTCATGGGATTCGGACTGAACGAGGTTTATATCATGGCTGCCCATTGGGCGTTCATCATTCCGATCTGTATCGGATATATCATCAGAAACTGTAAGGAGAAATATCTGCCTTATCTTCGTGGAGGACTCGCCATCATCACCATCTTCCTGTTCTTCTATAACAGCACGCTGATATTCGAGTATCTCACAAGATAAAAAAAGAGAACTCGACAAGATAAAAAAGTATCTTAGATTAAAACCATCATGCTGAAAATAAGTATCTTAACCCCTATCTATGGAGTAGAAAAATATATCGAACAGTGCGCCCGGTCACTGTTCGAGCAGTCGTATGCGTCTATCGAATACATCTTTGTAGATGACTGTACCCCCGATAAAAGCATCGGTATCCTACAATCGCTCCTGAAAGAATATCCTGAAAGAGCACAACAGGTACGCATCATCCACCACGACAGAAACCGGGGCGTGGGCGCCGCAAGACAGACGGCACTGATGGCGGCTACAGGCGACTATCTTTTATTTGCCGATAGCGATGACATGCTGCCGGAAGATGCAGTAGAAAAACTGACCACAAAAGCCGAAAGCACCCATGCCGACCTGGTTGATGGCGGCTACCGGGAATGGTGCGAAGGAAAAGCAG
Source organism: Segatella copri (assembly GCF_026015465.1). Lineage (GTDB taxonomy): Bacteria > Bacteroidota > Bacteroidia > Bacteroidales > Bacteroidaceae > Prevotella > Prevotella copri_E. The sequence continues at coordinate 121,726 of NZ_JAPDUQ010000003.1, read as the reverse complement.
GCAGACTCCAGAAACCTTTTGATGTTTCTGATGAGAAACTGCTCAAACTGCTTGTTTGTCAGAACATTATCACCAACCGGCTGTGGGGCAGAATCTATAAGCGTTCGCTCATCATGGAGCACAGGATATTCTTTGAAGAGGGCATCAACTATGCGGAAGATCTTTTCTGGAATGCCCAGTTCATGTTCTACGGCAAAAAGGTGAACATCGATGATGCGGTATATTATTACCGTACCGACAATGAGAATTCCTACAATCACAACATCTCAGAAAAGAACCTCCTGTCATACTTCAAGTCAACCCGCCGACTCATCGATTTCTTCGAGCAGAACGATACGGAACATCAGTATCTCAGAGCCACAGAGATAGGCATCGTCAATGCCTACCGCTGGGCAGCAAACGCTCATGTAGCCTTCGAAAAGGTGGATCAGGCGCTCTACTACAAGCCTAAGAGCTACCTCATACGCCTCATCATCAAGTTCATCAAAAAGGGGGTACCTGTCAAGAGGGTGAATCTTATCTACCTCGCTTACAGAAAGCTATACACTCTTCTAATATCTGCACCTTCAGCAGTTTCATGATACAGAAGTAGATGATGGCTGAAACCAGCAGACGAACCAGCAGCAGGAGATAGATGTTCTGCAGGCTGCGGGTCATGAAATAGGTAACTACCATCGTGGCTGCTGCACAGAGCATGAATGGCAGTATATCCTTTGCCACATCCAGGAACCGCAATCCGGCAACACGCTTCATCATCCACTGCCAGACCAGAAGCCAGGCGATGATAAACACGGTATAGGCTATCACCATGGTCTGGATGCCATATTGATGACAGAACAACACCAAGGCGAGCAAACCCACTACCTGACCGATGTTGCACCACATATACACATCAGAACGCCCCTTGCTGATGGCAAGGTTCTGATAGAGCGTATAAATCGGCATAAAGGCACCGCTCACACAGAGAATCTGCAACAGCGGCACACTGGCTATCCATTTCTCATGAATCGTAATCAGAATGAATTCGCGTGATACCAGGGTCAAACCAAACATCAATGGAAAAGAAAGGAATGCCGTGAAACGGAGCATTTTTCTAAACACCAGCAACTCGCGGTTCTTATCGTTCTGGATAGAAGCCAAGACAGGCTGAGCTATCTGTCCCACCGTATTGGCAACAAACGAATTAGCCTTGGTGTCCCAGTTGTATGCCTGACTATAGTTACCCACATCATTAATCGGATAGAACCTGCCGAAGACAAAGGTCAATACATTGTTGCTCACCGTATTGATGATGTTGGTAACCAGGAGTTTCACGCTGAATCCAAACATCTTCCTCACCGGTCCGAAATCGATATGAAAGTTCGGGCGCCATCCCGTATAATAATATCTTCCTATATTCAGCACAAGGATAAAGATAACCTGCTGCCAGGCAAGACTCCAGTAAGCCATGCCGTTGAATGCCAGTACCAGTCCCACGACATTCGAACTGATCAGGGCCATGAAATTAACGATGGTAATCTCCTTGTTCATCATGTTCTTCATCATATATCCGTTCTGGGCTATGCCAAACGAAGAGATGAAGAAACTCAAGAACACGAAGCGCGACAGGGAGGTGAGACAAGGCTGATGGAAGAAATCTGCTATCAGCGGCGCACAGAAAAAGAGCACCACATACATGGTAAGACTCACCAGGACATTAAACCAGAACACCGAGTTATAATCGTTATCGGTGGGTTTTCTGATATTCACCAGTGCCTGGGTAAACCCGCTACTCTGCAGATTGCCCGCTATCAGGGTGAATATGGTGAGGATGCCGATGATACCATAATCGGCTGGCGACAACAAACGCGCCAAGAAGATGCCAAAGAGGATATTGAGTACCTGGGTAGAGCCACTGTTCATCGCTCCCCAGAACAATCCCTTGGCGGTTTTTTCCTTTAATGATTCTGCCATCGTTTCTATCTGATAAATATGGAATATTACTTGTTTTTACTTTTTAGAATGCAAAAGTAGCATAAATAGTTTGAAGTTCAAAACTTTTTGCTTACTTTTGCAGCCGTAAAACAGAAAAAAGTATGGATATTAAGAACATCAAGAAGGAATGGAACGCCACAATACTCGATATATTGAAGGCATTCATCGACATCTGCAACAAGTATCACCTCAGATATTACTGTTGTGCCGGCACCGCCATCGGAGCCGCCCGTCACCACGGAATGATTCCCTGGGACGATGACATCGACGTGCTGATGCCACGCCCCGACTACGACCGTCTGCTCGAAATCGCCAAACACGAAGACTTTGGCAAATACGAGGTAGTAACTCCCTACAACAACGAGTCATACCCTCTGTATTTCTCCAAACTCGTGAATCGCGAAACCACCCTTATCGAGGAGAAGGAGCGTCCTTGCATCATCGGTCTTTACGTAGATATCTTCCCTCTTGATGCCACCGACGATGACCTGGAAACGGCAAAGGCGCTGTATCGCAAATACTCTAAGACCATCAACCGTCTGAATGCCGTAACCACCCACAATACTTTCTTTGAGTACATCTCCCTGCTCCTGCACAAGGAAACCTGGGGCCGCTTTGCCATCAAGACGCTCGCCTTCTTCTGCCGCAGCAAGATGCGCCACCGCCTCATCCAGCAGATGGACGAGATGAGTCACCGGTATGACTTCGATAAGGCGAAGAACGTACTGGTGAATACAGGTTCCTACCACTATAAGGAGATTTTCCCGAAGGAATGGCTCGGCAAGGGCAAGGAATTCCCGTTCGAGGATACCACCGTCTTGCTGCCGGAGCAGGCTGATACCTATCTGCGCCACTTCTTTGGCGACTATATGAAGTTTCCACCCGTAGAACAGAGAGTAGAGAAACACCTTCGCTACTATCTGAACATGGAAAAGCGGGAAACATGGAATGAGATTAAAAGAAAGCTTTAGCCTTCCCTCACTTCCTGCAAGGTATGTCCGAAACCTTCTTCTACATCAAAGAGCGGTTTCCAGCCTAAAGCCTTGAGTTTATCCGTACTGAAGGTTGCCTTGGTGATAGGCGTGGTATTGCCCTGCTGCGCATCCGCCTCAGGAATATCAAACACCACCTTTCTATCCGCTTTCCGGGCTATCAGCTCTGCCAGTTGGCGGATGGAGATATTCGATTCTGAATGAGCCACATTATAGGCATTTGCCCTCTCGCCATCCAGCAGGAGGCGCAAGATGGCATGGGCGGCATCTACCACATAAAGCCAGGAGCGGAAAGCCTCACCCTTACTCTTCAGGACGATATCCTCACCCTTCAGAACATTGCGGATAAACTGGGCATACACCCTATTGTCACTCTCCGTAAAGCCCGGACCGTAGGTATGACTCAGTCTGGCTATCACCACATCGGCATCATACTCTGCTCCGTATGCCATGCAGAGCGTTTCGGCAGCACGTTTGGAAGATGGATAGCAGGCACGCACCGATGCACAATCCACATAGCCGCTGCTCTTCTCGGTAAATTCAGAGCCATCGCCCTCGCCATAGATTTCACCCGAAGAGATATAAACCATGCGCTGCATGCGGTGACTCAATCCATATTCCAGCAGGTTGGATACACCGTTGATGTTTGCCTTCATCACCTCTACAGGGTTCTGCCTAAAGAAGTTAGGACTCGCATTGCTGGCTGCATCGATGATGTAATCAGCGCCCTCAGCCAACTCATTATAGACCGGTTCCCCTATCATCCTGTCCATGCTCTTGATGACAGGCTGGGTAACGTCTATCTCTGCAAAGAAGAAAGATTCATCCTCCCAATAGACAGCAAACTTCTGTCGGGCACGTTCCTTGTTTCTTCCGGCTGCTATCACCTTGTAGCACCGGGCAGGATTCTGCATCAGCACATCAACCACACAGCCTCCTACCAATCCTGTAGCACCAGCCACAAGAATGGTTTTGCCATGCAGACGCCCCAATTCCAAACCTTCCCGGAAAAGGCGCGCAATATCTTCCTTATATGGTGAATTTCCTATCATAACACGTTTATTTTAACCAAGCCTCAGGCTGAACCTTCATCAGTGCCTTCAGTATCTCCAAATCCTCAACGGTGGTTATCTTGATGTTCTTCTCTGAACCAGGCACGATATGCATCTGTCTGCCTCCCAGTTCTGCCATCAGGGTACAGGATGCCACCGAATTGGCGATGCCCTTCTCCTTAGCCTCTTCGTGGGCTGCTATCAGATTGCCCAAACGGAAGGTCTGGGGTGTCTGGGTACGGATCAGCTTGTCGCGCGGAATACTGGTGTTGGTCGTGAAACCATCTTCGCTCTCCAGGATAGCCTCTCTACATTTGATACCCGTAATGGCATAGCCATACTTCTGGCAGATGGCGATATTGGATGAGATGATGTCTTGCGACAAGAGTGGGCGCACGGCATCATGCACCAGCACCAGGTCGTCATCACCACATCCCACCTCTTTCAAGCCATAGATACCATTGTGGATCGACTCCTGACCATTGCTTCCGCCAGGGAATATCCATTTCAGTTTGGTAATGCAGAACTGGTTGGCATACGACTGCAGTACCGTTTCCCAACCTGCCAGACATACCACAGCAATACCCTGAATATCAGGATGCTTCTGAAAAGCCATCATCGTATGGATGATGATAGGACAGTTGTCTACATGCATAAACTGCTTTGGGATGTCCTGTCCCATTCTATTGCCAGAACCTCCGGCTATGATCAATGCATAGTTCATATTCTCTATCTTTAAATTGATTATTTCTGAATGATTCTCCCCGGATTCCCTACCACGGTAGCCCCGTCGGGAATATCCTGGAATACCACAGCACCGGCGCCTATCGTCACGTGGTTGCCGATATGGATGCCGCCGAATACCGTGGCGCCGGTATAAATCTTCACGTCATTTCCTATGGTAGGCCTGCCGCCCTTGCCGTTGCCCAGCGTCACCATCTGCAGACAGTAGAAGTCATCACCTATGCTTTCTGCGTTGAGATAGGTGGCATAGCTGTGCTCCAGATGCGCACCCTTCCCGATATGCGGGCACCAGATGGTCATCGTACGCTCGGGAGGCAACAGCCAGCTGATGAAAACCGAACGGTATTCGCCCATGCGGTAATAAAACAGATTACGGAAACTCCTTTCGCGGGTGCATGCCTTGATCAGGTTGAGCACCGTAGGCTTCCTGTCCTGCACCTTCAGCAAGTCGGCATCTATCTCCTTCTTATAGAGCAGATACAGAGCGATATGCGGCAACATGCGCACCGCCGAAGCTGACAATATGATGGTTTGTACTATCGGATTCATGACTCTAAATCTTATTTTAACATGGTTGCAAAGAAAATGCAAACGAGTGCAATGAAAGCTTGCTTTCAAATTGCCGAGTGCAGCTTTTTTTATGCAAAGATACAAAAAATAAAGCAACTAGCATGCTTTTATCCGAAAACAATTGTTCTTTTCACTAAAAATAAGATAATAGAACAGGGTTTGTAGATTTTTAGTCGGTTTTATTGCTAAATAATGTGAATTAAATAGCTTTCCATACAACTTTTCCGTACCTTTGCACAAAGTTATATATAACGATATTATAGAAGAGGATAAAACAGAACATTATGAAGAGGATATTGATTGTAGAAGACGATTTGGCATTCGGAACAATGATACAGACTTGGCTCAAAAAGAAAGGATTCGATGTAGAAAGGGTAACATCCGTAGGCGCTGCCATCAAAGCGATGGGAGCCGGCGATGCATTCCATCTGGTTCTTTCCGACCTGCGCCTGCCCGACCATGACGGACTGGTATTGCTCCAGCATATCAGAAAGTCCGATGCCCACCTGCCTTTTATCGTAATGACTAGCTATGCAGAGGTTCAGAATGCTGTATGTGCCATGAAATCGGGTGCTACCGATTACGTGGCTAAACCCTTCCATCCCGAAATCCTCTTAGAGAAAATCCGTGAGGCTATCCAGTCGGCTGCTTCTGCGGTTTCAGCCCCTCAGCGTGCGGAATCTGCCGCCATGCAGGATGCGCCCCAAGAAGAGCAGCAGGGCGCTACAGAGGTGCCTAGATATATAAAAGGTGAAAGCGAGGCTTCCAAACAGCTCTACGAGTTCGTTTCGCTCGTTGCCCCTACCCCGATGTCAGTGCTCATTCTCGGAGCCAGCGGCACCGGAAAGGAATATGTGGCGCGCAGCATCCACGAACAGAGTCTGCGCAAGGACAAACCTTTCTATGCCATCGACTGCGGCGCCATTCCTAAGGAGGTGGCAGCATCTGAATTCTTCGGATATAAGAAGGGTGCCTTTACCGGAGCCGAACAGGATAAGAAGGGTGCCTTCGAGATAGCTAACGGCGGAACGGTTTTCCTCGATGAGATGGGAAACCTCAACTACGAAGTACAGGTGCAGCTCCTCAGAGCCTTGCAGGAGAGGAAAATCCGTCCGCTGGGCAGCACGCAGGAGATTGATGTGGATATCCGACTCATCTGTGCCACCAACGAGAATCTGGCGCAGGCGGTAGCCGAAGGCAAGTTCAGAGAGGACCTCTATCACCGCATCAACGAGTTTACCATCTACATGCCTGCCCTCAAGGACAGAGGTGCCGATATCTTCCTCTTTGCCAACCTCTTTATCAAGCACGCCAACCAGGAACTGGGCAAGAATGTGCTCGGAATGGATGCCAAAGCCTCCGAAATCATTGCCTCATACGACTGGCCGGGCAACCTGCGCGAACTGAACAATGTGATGAAGCGCGCCACCCTGCTCACCCGTGGCAAGTATATCGGTGCTCTGGAACTGGAGAAGACGATGGCACAAACCTCCACAGCCCGACCAATCAATATGCAGCTGCACAGCGAACAGTCGGAACAGGAAAGCATCGCCGCTGCCCTGAGAGCCACCCACGGCAACAAGAGCAAGGCAGCCCAACTGCTTGCCATCGACCGCAAGACACTCTACAACAAAATGAAGAAATACGGCATGGAGTAAAACATGCCACACCCCGATTCCCCAATATATTCCACACTATATTGGGGAATTTTTCTACACCTTTTCCCCACTTTCCCCACATCCCGTTTCTGGCGCAAAACACCATAAACCCTGATTATCAGATACTTAACAAAATTCATCGATTTTTGGCACGCCTATTGTGATATTATTTAGCGAACTCGCAAATGAGTTTCAGCAAGAGAATTAATAAACAAATAATATTCACAATTAAAAAACAAAAGAATTATGAAAAAGTTAGTATTTGCAGTTATCGCAGCAGTAGCAATGGTATCAGTTAGCAATGTATTTGCAGGTAACAGAATGGTAAGCGTTGCAGGTTCAGAACCAGTAGACACAGTAGCTCCAGCCGACACAACAGCAACACCTGTTGAGACTCCAGCAGCAACAGTGGATTCAACCGTAGCAAAGTAAATCCACCTTCAGAAAATAGTAATTACGCGTCGCTTTCAATGAAACAGGAGATAGATGACCAGATTTTGGCATTTATCTCCTGTTTTCGTTGGTTTATATCGCATTTTTGATTAACTTTGCACGCAAATAGCAAAAAGACTCAAAACATTAAAAGATAAGAAGATGCAGCAAACAAACGTTCCTTTCAAGGTAGCCCTGGGTTACATCATCGTCGCCATCGTACTGATTCTGGCGATAGGGCTGGTATATCGCAACACCACAACCGTGCTCGCTATCAACCAGGCAACCCGCGACTATATCGAAAAGCGACAGGCAGCCGACAGCACCATGTCCAACCTGCTCAAGGAGGAACAGACCAATCTGCAGCAGCTTACCCGCGCCATGCAGGGCAAGTCATCCCACAACTATCTGCACGAGAAGATGAACAGCCTCAACAGTGGCGAAGATTCCGTTGTCGTGCATTCCAAGGCACCCAAGACCCACGTAGCAAAGAACACTACCGTAGAGGTGATGAAAACCCGCAAGGGCTTCTTCCGCCGCCTTGCCGATGCCTTCAAGAAGGAACATGCCGAAACGCTCAGCATCAGACGCGACAGCAACCAGGCTGTCACCGATACCCTCTCTACCCCGGTCAACTTAGCCGGAAACGTAGCCGATATCCTGGAACAGATTGACCGCAAGGAGAAGCAGTCTACGCGCGATAACCACGATGCCATCAACCGCGAGGTGAGAGACCTGCAGATAACCAATGCCCGCCTCGCCCTGCGCTCCTCCCAGCAGCTCAACGATATCCACCAGCGCGAACGTCAGGCGATGCAGCAGGCTATCAACCAGGCGATGCAGGCGCGCCAGAATCTGCTCTGGCAGATAGGTCTGCTTGCCATCGTAGCCATCACAGCCGCCGTCATCCTCGTCTATTACATCTACCGCGATACGCAGAAGGAACGCATCTACCGCGAGAATCTCGAAGAGGCTAACGAGGAAATCAGGCGCATCATGAACCAGCGCGAACGCCTGCTCCTCACCATCACCCACGATATCAAGGCTCCAGCTGCCAGCATCTCGGGCTTCATCGACCTGATGAAGGATTATGTCGACACCCCGCAAGGCATCTCCTGTCTCAACAGCATCAAGGGTTCTGCCACCCATCTCTCCCAGCTCGTTGCCGCCCTGCTCGATTATCACCAGTTGGAAAACGGACTGATGAAGCTGAACCCTGTAGATTTCTCGCCTGCCGACATGTTCCGCCAGTGTGCCGGAGAGATGCAGATCCTGAGCCAGGAGAAGGGATTGGAACTGCATCTGGAGCTCGATGGCATCAGCAGTCCGCAGACCTACTACCGTGCCGATGCCTTCCGTATCCGTCAGATACTCAACAACCTGGTTAGCAATGCCATCAAGTATACCGATAAGGGCAGCGTCACCATCCAGGCAGCCATCAGTCCCCAGCACCTCCTCACCTTCTCGGTAAGGGATACCGGCAAGGGCATGACCACCGAAGAGCGCCAGAAGGTGTTCCAGGCGTTCACCCGTCTGAAGAGTGCCCAGGGCATCGAGGGCACCGGTCTCGGGCTGAACATCACCCAGGAACTGGTCAATCTGCTTCAGGGCACCCTGCGTCTGGAATCCGTCAAGGACAAGGGCAGCACCTTCACCGTCACCATTCCGCTTGCCTTAGGTACCGCTCCTGCAGCAGAAGAGGCAGAAGAGCAGAAGCCCCTCGCCCCAGCCAAGCCCCATTTCGAAAATCACAAGATACTGCTGCTCGATGACGACCCGTTGCAGCTCCGTCTGCTTCAGGAGATGCTGAAGAAGCTGGTAGGCGACAGTTGGCAAGTCTTTGCCTGTCTGCATGTAGCCGAGGCGCTCACCGTGCTCCACAACGAGCATCCTGCGCTGATGATGATGGATATCGAAATGCCCGAGATGAACGGCATCAGGATGATTCAGCACATCAACCACAGCCACATGAAGGTAGTAGCGATGACCGCCCACGATGCCAGCATCATCAGAGAGTTGAAAGAAGCAGGTTTCGACGATTGCCTCTTCAAGCCATTCAGCACAGAGAAGCTGAGAGAAATCCTCGGATTAGAGGATGCAGCATCAGAAACAGAGGAAATAGCAGAGGAAACAAGGGATACTGCATCAGCAGAGGATATTACAGAGAAAACCAATAAGAAATCCCGCTTTGCAGCCCTCCTGACCTTTGCAGAAGGCGATCCGGAGGCAGAAGCCGAGATACTCAGCACCGTCAAGCAGGAGTTGTCATCCCATCTCCAGAACCTCCAGCAGGCAACAGAAGGCGAGTTATCAATAGAAGCCATCGGCAAGACAGCCCACAAGCTCCTCCCTATCGCCACGATGATAGAGATGGAGACCCGACAGCACATCGCCGCCCTCGCTCCCGAGCATATCAGCGATCTGTCAGAATCTCAGATAAGAGCCTACACCCAGGCCATCATCGCCGACCTGAAGGCTCTCCTCTAGCTATCAGCTTTTGTATCTCTTCCATCGACAATCCTGTTATTTCCAAGACTGTCGATGCATCCATCCCTTTAGCCAGCATATTCCTGGCAATCTCAAGGCTGCGCTGGTTCATGCCTTCTTCTCTGCCTTTCTGGTATCTGTCATCCAAAAGGGTCCTTTCTACACTTACGAAATCCCAGAATTTGTCGTAGGCACGGAGCTCGGCATCTGTAAAGCCGGAAATCTCCAGCTCCTCTACGGCTTTTCCAATCTCTGGGTCATTTAGCAAGTCGGAAGGAATCTCCTTCGTATTGGAATTGATTTCCGTAAGGAAACGGAGCCACAAGACCATCATGCGCTTGTCGGCAATGGAATGAGGAGTGAACTTCGGGAGTTCAATGAAGGTAAAATGCAAGCCTTCAATGACCTTATTACTGTCCTTGTCATGCACGATGCGGTAATTATGGATGAAATCTGGAGTATCATGCACAAAGATATCATTCACAAGATTCAGGGAATATACGGGTTGCAGTTCGCTGTATTTGCCTCCCTTTTTAGCCTGACTCACATAGAGCTTGGATGCATTGAACAGTACTCGCTGCTGGAATGCGTCAGACCATTCCATCTGCATCTCCACGCAGAACTTCCTGCCTCTAGCATCTGTGCAGAGTACATCCACTATGGTGTTTTTGCCCCCTTCGAGCTGGGGTACAAGTTCTGTTGGCAGATACTTTATTTCGTGTATCTGCTCCTCGTCACTGAGCGGCAGGAGGGCGTTAAGAAGGCTGATCAGTCTTTTAGGATGATTGCCGAATATCTTCTTGAACGTGAGGTATGCCTTAGGATCTAAGTACTTCATAACCATCTGTTTTAAAATTCTATAGCGCAAAGTTACGACATTATTTCCATTCGCCCAAGAGTTTTAGACATTTTTCAGGCAAAATGAGCTGAAATGTTGATAAAAAAAATCTTTTTCCTCCCGTATAGTGCAATTACTGCAAATTGGTCTAGGTATAGTATTTCTTTTCATTGTCAGCCTTTACTTAAGTAAGAGAAACTTCTCCATCCTTAACCTTGTCTATAGTGGCTTTTCTATGATAACCATTCTTTGTAAATTCGTTTATCCATATCAGTCTCCTTGTGCCATCACCATAAGGTTGCAGTCTGAAATGACCACTAACCTTGAAAGATTCATCATTACATATTTCAGTGTACCACTTGCTATCAAAGCGATAGTAATCAAGCCCTGGTTCTATGACATTCTGGGTTTTCTTGTTTTTCTTAACTTCTTTTCTTACGGTGGTTGAAACTTTACCTAATTGTACTTCTGCCCATTGTCTTAAGCACAAATAATCTAAGACCATATCTATGTAATCTCTGATATTTGCTTCCATACAACCATTAATAAGAGGTAGAACCATGCAGTCTAACTGATGTCCATTTCCCTTAATTTTATCCTTTGGTGATACACAAATGTAAAATGTAGGTATTGACAAATACTTGTCAATGCTGTCTTGGAATATCCATAAAGTAAGACATCCATTCTTTATCCTATATACGACATAACATCCTTCTATAAAGTATGGACTACGAACAATACCATTCTCATTATCCAGCTCTTGGAGAATATCAATATGAAATTGTGTAAATTTCAAATAGGATTTGTCCATCGTATCAACAAATGTCTTAGAGAAAACGACCAAATTACGGCAGTTACCTTTTACTGCAGATAATTCTCTTATCGCATTCTCTCTATCAGAATCAATTGCACTACCGATATTATTACACCAATTAAGAATGCTTTGTGGCAATTCTCTTTTATCAAGACAAAACAAGTACCTAAACAATGTAATGTCATTTATGTTTTTGATTTTCATAACAAATACAATTTATCAATTAACCCTTTTAATCCATCTATAGTCAGGACCTTCAGTAGTCCACTGAAATTGCCACATTGCACCGGATTTGTTGCTTATCAAATAATATTGGAACATACTTGTCATCGGTTGTATTGAAAAAATGCTTCTATCTCCAGATTCAAGAACTTCTTAATTAATTGAAACGCAAAGGAGGTTGTCTAATGATTTAGTGTCGTATTGCACTTGCCAAATCCTTCCAGTATAACTATCGAGCATAATAAATGTCCACATATTCTGAGTAGCAAACATTTGGAATCTTCCTACCCATTTATCAGAAGAAGAAGGAAATGCTTTTGACCAGTAATTAATTGGTGTAGCAAACATATAATCAGTACCTTCTGTACTAAATTGAACCTGCCAATTTTTTCCGGTAAAAGTATCAAGCATAAGAAAAGTCCACATATTCTGTGTTTCATAAAGACAGAAGCGGTTATCAACTTTACCGCTTTCTTCCCTCGCATCACAAATTTTCCATGATTGACCATCATCTTGCACTTGTAACACTTCTCCTGTAGCGGTATTTAATCGTAACTGGTTATGGTAGTTACGAGTTTGATACATTTTATAGGTTTGCGCCAATAGGCACAAAGGCATCAGGCATAATATCAATAAAAAATATTTTTTCATATCATTCTAATTTTAATTGTTTGTTCTCTACGTTTAGCAACTTAATTTTTAATGCAAAGATATAAAAATTATCCATAACTGAAGAACAGATTTGCCTTTATATGCCTTTCTGAGAGGTTATTTAAGTTCTTTTATACTTAAAGACATAAAATACAGAACGCCTAGCGGACTCGCAAAAACAAAAAAAGCCCCCGATGCAGCACACATCAGGGGCTTTTAACATTCCGCTAGGCTCTTTTTACCTTTTTACCCTTTTACCTTTTTACCCTTTTACCTTTTCACACAGTTCCCAGTATCGCTGAGCAAGGTCGTGGATGAACTTTCGTCCTCGCTCGGTCCATACGAGATAGGTATGGGTGTAAGCTCTGCCCATCTTCTCCTGTCTGCCATCACTCTTCGGGTCTAGGAAGGCGCTGTAGCGGGTACGGCTCTTGGCCAAACCCATGTGAGCATAATCAGCATAGAGGAGATACTGACCGCTCTGGTAATACTGGATATGCAGAGCGCAGAGCGAGCGGTTCAGCTCCTGGGCAGTGATACCGAGTTCCTTCGCTATCTGCGTAGTGGTGAAGCAGGAAACGGAATCGAGCACGTTATCGCTATAGAGCGCTTTCGGCAGAAGATTACCCACCTGATTCTCCAACTGTATGATGTTCTCACCACTCTTGGCGTTGCGAACCACCTGCTCATCCACCACATCATTCAAGCGGCGAATTTCCGTATCCTGTTCGCCGATAAGCTTCTTCTGCTGTTCAATCTGCAGGCGCTGTTTCTTCAGCAGATTCTCCTTCTCCTTGAGCGTAGCACGGAGAATTTCTTCAGCATGTCGGATTGTCTCCTCATCGCTCTCTCCCTGCTGCACCGGAATATAACCGCCCGTCTTGCGAATCTGCGGCAGCACATCTGAAGTAACCCAGTTCTTGAATTTCACGGCAGTAGGAAGCTTAGAGCCGAGAACTAAAGCATAGAAACCGCTCTCGTTGACATAGAGCATCAGAGTACGACGCATCGCCGAGGTTCCATCTTTCTTCAGACCGGTTGCTACCCATGTACGGCGTTTCGCCGTATCAAGTGGTTTAACTAACTGATCTACAGCATCATTCGCTCTCTTATATCCCAGTACATTACAGAGATCCTTTGCACAGAACAATGGCTCCCCATTCTCATCGGTCAAGGTACGAACCTTACCGAATTCAGAGTTTTCAAACACGACAGCAATTGCTGCCTTCTTATCCATTTCTACTTTATTTGTATTAACTGACTTTACCATAATCAATAGTTCGTTAATAATTCAATAATGTGCTAAGCAGCTATACGCTGTAAGCACGAGAGATTTTTGAAAATCTTGCTAATTAAAGTTCGGTTCGGGGTGTACCCGCTTGCTTTAAAAATTCGTTTCACCAGATAAATGTTGGTCATCAGTGACTTGAATGAAGACATAGAATATTCCATTCCCATCTCCTTCATAGTTACCTTGGCAACATTTAGTGATGTGAACGAAGCATTGAAAGCAAAATCGAGTTTCCACTTATCGCGAGCCTGGCAGTCCATAAGACCAGTATAGCCTTTGGCGTCACGAAAGCAAAATTCAATCCGGAACCTGGTTCTATAATAAAGAAGTACCTCTTCACCCGAAAGTGAGGTGTCTGTAGAGAAGAATAGTTTCTTCTTGCCATTCGGCATCTGCCAGATGACAAGTCTAACTTTACACCTGAGTGCCTTGGAATAGGCTATCAAAGTATAAGCTGTTCCTTCTATATCTTCCATCTCCATCTTCTCCATTCGAGTGAGGTCAAGATTCTTCATATCAATCTTGCCATCCTTGGTCTTTGGGCGACCACGTTTTCCAGTACGTGGACCAGCATAGACATAAAAGAGACAAGCATTGTCACGAAAGCGGCTTATCAAAGAGAACCCTTCTTTCTTTATCCCATTAACAAATGTACTTGTAGAGAAGTAAGCATCTGCAACTATGAGGGTTGAGAGTTTGAGAAGTTCCTTGCGATAACGCTTAATGACGCCGATATAGAAATCTACCATAGTCTTGTTTCTAAGACTCAGTTCTTTATTACTTAGCGACTGGTGGGCTTTTAACATCATGCAGTCTTTGGCATCAATATCAATGAGGCCAATACCCATGATTTCGAGACCATGTTTAACAGACTGTGCACATCCCGACCAAAAACGACCGATATGTGGAGTCTTCTTGCCAGCTTTGCTGATGTAACTGGGATCAATGGCAATAGCCCATCTTCCCTGTTTACCAAAGAAGCGCTTGGCAAGTGAGACATTAAGTTTGAGCCAGTCAATGCTTTTCGACTTTTTTAAGCCGAATGCGTTGCGATAGGTTTGCTCAACATGCGAGCCATACCTCCCCATTTGGGTGAAATTTATCTTTCTTGGTATTACCATGAACAAAATTATCACCTCGATGAGTATTTTCTCGAAACTTTTTGTTAACTTTGCAGCCGAATCTTCAACTGCATCTTTAAAGATATCCATATATTGGTCAAGTCCTGTATTCATATAATTTTGCGTTTGTCGTGATTTGCAAAGTTACTGAAAATCAGCGACTTGACCAACTTTTTATAGTTAAGTTTTCATAAGCATTTCTTAATATAAGTTATTGATTTGCAGACGATTAAATATTAATTTAACGCAGTATTGATAATAATTTGTTTTTAAAATAATCACTAACAATTCAACACTCAACATTCAAAAATCAACATTCAACACTCAACATTACAAAACGGTAATCCAAACGCTCTCCTCCCGTTCCCTCGCTGCGGTAATGGCATTGATAAGCCTGTACAGCCAGATGCGGGAATTAAAGACGGCACCCTGTAATTTATTTTCACCTACCAGAATGCAGCCCTGCGTATCATCAGGATAATTACCGGCATGAATGCGGATGCCCTCAAAATCAGGAACACCCTGCACCAGCGGAAGCCACTTCTTAAACCTTGGCGATTTCGAGATAACAACAGGATACGAGCCTTCCGGTATCGCCGTATGCCCCGGTATCTTGCGGGCTTTCTTGCCCGACACCCTACTGTACCGTCCATCCTCCTCTTCCGGTTTCAGTTCGATACCCAGGAGGTTTCTCCACGTAGACTCCAGGGTATCACAGAAGTAATGCTCCTTGTCCAACTTCGCCTTATCGAAGCTATGTTCAAAGACACGCTTGTCGCCTATTTTTACCCCCGAACGCCAAGTACGTTTCACATCCTTATCGCTCAGGATATAAAGATGACCTATCGTATAAGTCTTCTTCTTTGCTATTCTTTTTACTACTATTTCCATACGCTATGAATTCTCCTTTCGGAATTTAAGTTTAATAAAAACTGAGGAACTGAGGAATTGAGGAACTGAGTCGTTCTCCTTAGCCCTGATGTAATGGCGATCCTTCCAGTTTCCCAACATCTTGGAAGTACCTTTCTGACTCATCCCGTTTGCTACACGCAAGTCTATCACCTGCTGGTAAGTAAACTCATCCGGCAACTGCATCAGCATGTTGGAAGGTCCTCGTTTGCTCGACTTCTCGCCTGTATCATTAGCCCTCTTGATGGCATCACCGAAGAAACGCATCTTACAGTAGAGGTCGTAACGCTCGCTCCAGCGGATGAACTCATCTATCTCCGGCTCCCATTTACAACCGTTCGCCACATACAGCACACACGCCTTCAGGTAGGCGATGACGTTGGCACGGAAGGAAAGGTTCTCGTAAACCCTATCCTGCGACAGGCGCGAGAACTCAGCATTCTCATCCTTCAGCCGGAAGGCAAGCTGGAACGCCTCAGGGCAGTCAATCAGTCCCCTGGCGTTGTTCAGATTCTCAATATAAGGCTTCAGCGCCTCACGGTAAGCATCATCGTAATCGCCGTAAACAGGCATTTCATCACCGATTTCACGCTCCGGAATGGTACAGAAATTGATACGGCTTATCGGACCATCTGTCAAAACTTTTGAGAAGTAGCGCTGCCCTTTCTGAATGGTGGTAGATGCATTCCAGTTGAACCTTATCGTTACCCTTTCTGTCACACTTTGAACGCCCACGCGCTGTTGGCCAAAGAGGTTGAATGGATCAAAGGCGAGGCACATGATGCGGAACTGCTGGTTACCGCTACCCCGGAGTGCATCAAACTGGTCCAGCTCGTTAAGCGAAGTATAGAGGAAACGCCCCTGCGCCTCTGCGGTTCGCATCACGAATGCCGGACTGGTCATATCAGCATCAATCTCCTGTATAACGAGATTATCCGGTCGTTTGCGCTTATCCTTGTTGGCACCCTTGCGCGTCACTTCCTCCTTCCATTCCTTCTCACGTTTCAGATTCTCCGCATCCCGCTTTCGGATATCCTCCATGATATACCTAATCGGCTTATCCACAGACGATTTACCTGCGCCCGTACCGGCAAGCAAACACGTAGAAAGCGTAGCTTCATGCACTACATTATCAATATACCGGAAGCTCGTCTGCCAGAGGTGCGTAGCGAGCGGTGGAAAGATAGCGTGCGCCACAGCCGGCTTATAAATCTCCGGAGTCCGAGATATCAGCAGTTCCACCAGTTTCGGCAGTTTCTCCGGCATCGCTGGCGGTTCCGGATAATCCTCGTCGCTACTTTGAACTTGGAGATTTGAACTTTGAACTGTATAATTACCATCTGCATTTGAATTTTTCACTCTTCGTTCTTCACTCTTCACTTCATTCGCCTTCTGCTCCGCCAGCGCATTCACCCTTATCACATCCCTCGACATCGGCTTGGAGCTGTCAGCATATTTCGCATAGAAATCATGTATCAGCTGATGGCAGTCATCCTCCTGATAGTAGCTCGGCATTTTCGTCCTCACCACCTTCATCAGTTCCTCCTCACTCATCACCCTCGAAGCGCCTGCGCTCATAATGGCGAGGAGCGAAGAGTGCCGAGACCCGACGGTATCAATCGCCATTCCTTCAAGCCCAGCCGACTGCACGAACAGATCAAAGGCTATCAGATTCTTCTCGCTGGCCTCTCCCAGTTCACCAGAGCCATGATTGCCTCCAGGATTCCCGAGATGAGGAGCATCAACATAATTGCTATTACCAGATTGGGCAGGCTGAACAGCAGTGCCAGCAGGAGCAGCATAATCGCCATGATTGCCCGAAAGTCTATTGTTTTCATTACTTTGAAATTTAAGATTGCTATTAACTGTAAACTGTAAACTATTAACTGCTACGCCTCTTCCGTCAACCGTCAGTCCACGGTCCAGAAAAGCCTTTCTGCGAGCCTGTATCTCGCTCTCCGGCATCACTGCGCACCACATTTTAGACCGGTAGATTTCCGAGTCCTTATCCGTCAGGAAAATCATTCTTTCTGGTGTGATGCAGCTTTCATCATAAGGCACACCGAGCGCCTCACAATACGCCTTCTGCGTCTCCTCGATGGTCTTCCCAACCGGCATTCTAATCCCGATATGCAGCTTCTTGCGAGCGCTATAACAGAGATGCAGCAACGAGCCGTTCCATATCCCCGAAGAGCAGTTCAGCTCGCGCGCCTTCTCAATCGCCTTTTCCACATACTCCTTATCATCCACATCAATAATCGTCTGGAAGAGAAAGCTTTCCGGCATCGCATTCTCCTGTCTGCGCACATTATTCTTGAACATGCCGTAGTGCGGACAGAAGAAAGGCAGCTCGCTCTTGAGCCTCTCCTGCGCCTTCTTCACCGCCTGCGCATCGTTCAAATCCACTCCGTCAATCGGCAATTCACCCCGAATCTGCTGAATCATCTTCTTGATTTCCTTCGACCCGATGACCTTATCATAAGTATCGATATTGTAAGAAAAAACTTTCCCCTTATTTCCCTTACGATAAGGATTAATTGCCACTACATGTACTGTCTCCATTTTACCTCCATATTTTTATTAATCGAACACTTCGCTGTTAATCATGATATACCCTGAGCCATAGCTTACATTGATAGGCAGAATCAGCGAGTTATCAGAAATTTCGTCGACCCCGTTCGCCTCGAAGAGCGAAGCATTCTCAGCATCATTCAGTCTGCTATTGACGAAGCCTATTACCCATTTTGCCGCAATCTTCTCGGCAGCAACACGCCTGTCAACAAGGTCTTTCACCAGCTGTTCATCGCAGAAGTTGATATCCGCATTCACGTTCTCAGCCTCCGCTTCTTCCTTCCCCATTTCCTGGTTCTCGAAGAAGAGGTTATACTTGATTTTCATATCCTTCATCATCATGATGTTCAGATTTTTCAGTTCCCCCTCCGAGTCAGCAATCGTCTCATAGAGTTTCTGTACCGACTTCTTGAAGATGTTCTTCACGTCCATCAGGCAGTAATAGATTTTGCCTCCAATCACCACCACCCTCAGTTTTCCGTACTGCGGATGAGTAAAATAAAAAGGTTTCATTGCTTTCATTTTCAATATTCCTTTTTTTAAAGTTGGGCGCTCCCACAACGGTTGATGTGCCTATACACAAAAGCCCCCGAAACCCAGACCATATCGGTTCTGAATTCCGGGGGCAAAAGTACAACAAGATGCTGAAACCTACCTGGTACGTACCTGGTACGCGTACCAGGTACGAATTAATTTATGAAACGTCATTCACGTTATATAACAGACTAACTAACAGATATTTATCGATTTTGCAGTTTCTCCGATAAATCCAGACATCTGTTGCTGCTCCATCCCTTTATTAAAGGCAGAGCGAAGATTCTCCTTGTCAATATTCCAAAAGGTACCGAACACCACCCATACATTCTGTATGCCGAGTTTGGTAGAAATCTGGGACGCAAGAACTGCAGTTTTAGCTACAGAGAGTCCCTTAGGCTGGAAATGCTCATCAAGAAAGCCATGTATCGCCAAACTGGAGAGCACCATTAACCCCTGAGGATTAGCAAGAGATTCTGGCAGCGGACGGAATTTCTCTTCTGCCTTTGCCTTTTCTTCCTTCTTCTTAGGTCCATCACCATAATTTTCAATATACGTTGCATTATCGTGCAATTCAATTGTTCTATTATCACTCATAATTACTATGTTTTTAGATTCTATATAATTTACAATAAACTCACTGTCCAGACTTAAATAGACATCTGTTATGAAAATACACAGAGACTTTATCCTCGACAGATTGCGCTTGATTCGCGTACTTAAGTTTTTCTTCATATTGTATTCTTATTGTAGTTGTTTAAATTTTCTTGCCTCATTATAGCAGAGTATGATTGTTTGCGCTAACAATTTATGAGGGCGTAAGCAGCTGGAGTGCTGGTGATCGTCTCTTATCGTGAGACGTGGGACCGATTCTACATCTTTTTCCTTTTGTTGAAAATTTAAGTTAATAATATGACCAAAAGATGCGTTTTCAGTATCTAAGGCCGGTTAATACTATCTTCCTCCTATTTTTTGAGATGCAAATATATAAAAAATATTAATATGCTCGCAAAATAAACTTAATATTAACACGATTTTAACACAATTAGTAATAGAAAATAAGTTTAAGCACAAGTATAGTATAAGTTATACACAAAATCATCATCAGAAGTCCATAAATAAAAAGGGCACGGAGATAAACTCCATGCCCCAAAACACTTACGAATCCTATAGGCTGTTATGCCTGATAATTATACCTAACAAAATGTATGAAGAAATTCTATTTGATATCCATACCACTGACATGAAGACCAGGACCACCACCGGCTGTATAACCACGGCGTAGGATTGCTAAGAAGGTTATCGTGTTCTCTCCACACCCAGACGATGATGTTATCTCTATGGGAGGAACCATCCGCCGTGGTAAGGCTCGTACCGCTTGTACCTATAATGAAATTCCGCTTGACCATGTCCACTTCCTCGAAAATGTTGTGTACTTCACAAAGTCATCCACTTGGTAAGTGTCATGCGTGACTTCTTCACCTTGTCCCAATCCACAAGACCCTCTCTCTGGATGTCAAGAATGCGCTGCGCCTTGATTTGCTCTGCCAAATTTCTTGTATTGGCGTTTTGCAACTTGGTAGCAGCGTTGATTTCTGGTACAAGATAGAGTTTCAAAGTCTCTTTCTTTCTCAATCCCTTCTGGTAAATGTCAAGATAGAGGCTGATGTTGCCACCTGCTATCTTCTTCTCTCGGATGCGCACAGGCTCCTTCAAACGGATTTCTTTCTTCTTTCGTCCCATTTTATTTCCTTTCATTTCCGATGGTTAGACCTGCTTGGGATAATTGGTGGATACTGGCAGCTATCGACGAAGAGAAGAAAGCGGGTGCAGAATGGTCCTTTCTTGGGTAATGATGAGCGTCTGTTCTGGCAGAGAGCCGAGGACCGTAACCGTGCTACAGCATCGCTCTACGACCAGTTGGGTCTGGCATGCTATGAGGCCATGGAGGCTTTCGTGGAGTACAAGCCATTGTAATAACTTATTAACAATCACTGACAAAAAACTACCCATGCCCCCTGTTTTAGGGGGCATGGGTAGGATTAACGACATAGATTCAAACGATACAAGTCGCTATCACCCTCCCCCAACAACCAGCATGATAAAATCATCATCAGTAAATCAGCTCAGTCCCTCAGTTCCTCAGTTCCTCAGTTTTGTTCTAGGGGGTATACTTGATACTTACAAATTGTAAGTAATTATATTTTATTATATATATAATAATATTATATATATAATAAACTTCTAAATAAAGATAAAAGTGAAGGGGCAGAGAAAAACTGAGGAACTGAGGAACTGAGGAAGATTTCTTATGCCATTTTGTATCTTGTTATTTGTTGTAGATATAGTATTTAAGCGCTCAACTCTATGTTTTCTCTTCTGAAAAAGTATGAGTTGCGGGGCGCAAAACGGCGAGTTAGATTGTTTAACATAAAACTCTAAAGCAGCCAAAGGAGAATAAGAGAGGTTGGAACGTAAACAGTTGGGAATGAGCAGATTTGCACAAAGTTGCCAAATCGGCATAAAGCAAGCGAGTGAGGAATATTGAAGTAGTTCAGTTACTAAATCGTGAGCCACAGTT
This sequence comes from Segatella copri, assembly GCF_026015465.1. GTDB lineage: Bacteria > Bacteroidota > Bacteroidia > Bacteroidales > Bacteroidaceae > Prevotella > Prevotella copri_E. The sequence goes on along the minus strand of NZ_JAPDUQ010000003.1, from coordinate 100,285 downwards.
ACCTATGCAAAGCAGGTAACAATGCGGAAAGGCAACTTTGTGCATCAACGGATTTTATTGCGCTGATTCTCAATGTTTTGCGTATCAAGGAACGCTTACAAAATGATTATATTTGCACACTCAAAATGTAAGCGTTATGAAAATCGAAAAATTCAAGGTGTTGCTCTACCTAAAAAAGAGCGGAATGGACAAGAATGGAAAAGCTCCCATCATGGGACGCATCACGGTGAACAGGACTATGGCGCAGTTCTCCTGCAAGTTGTCTTGCTCTCCATCGCTTTGGAATCCTCGTGCCAGCCGATTGGAGGGCAAGAGATACCCTTTTCCCATTGCTGAGCACGAATCGTGTTCGTATCGATCTCATCACCATCTGCAAGTTGGCGGAAACGAGCAAGACCTATTCCTACCATTCGGGACGACACTCGTTCGCCAGCCTCATTACGCTGGAGGCTGGTGTGCCGATGGAGACCATCTGCAAGATGCTCGGTCACAAGGATGTGAAGATGACGCAGCGGTATGCGAGAGTGACCCAAAAGAAGCTGTTTGAGGACATGGACAAGTTCATCGCTGCAATCGAGAAGGACTTTATTCTCGCATTATGAACAAGGCTTTCAACTTTTCTTTTTACAGTTTCAACTACATTATTATATTATAAGGACAACAACTATGAGCAGAAGTACATTTTAAAAACAAGCGTTTTCAATTTCTGTGGCAGTATGTTGCCGGGGTTTGCCGACTTCAACGCCAAAAACAACAAGAAAAACTTGCACGACTGCAACGAATACATGAACAATGATGAGTTGAGAAATACGTTGAAGTTCTCACAACTATCTCGGTATGCAAATAAGCAAGCCACAACTAAATTGCCACGTTACACCCAATCAGTTGCATGGCTGCACTCAGTACACTTACTTTGCACCCGACAATCGGTCAATGGTGCAAACCGTGACCACTATACCAACAATTTAAACAATGTAAGTTATGGCAAAAACAAAAGATGTAGGATCGTCTTGACCGTGTCGTCCGCATCCTCGGAGGAAGGCGCATGAGCGTATCGGGCATCATCGAGAACATCGTGCGCCACCACCTAAGCCTTTATGAAGAAGACTTCGAGGCTTGGCGCAAATTGTGAGAATTAAGGTCTGCGACCTTGGACGTGGATAGCTGAAAGGCTGTAGTTCCAACTAACGTGTTCTGAGAGGGAGCGAGGTTATGTTTTGGGAACCCCAAAACGCCTCGCTCCACCATGAGGGCGGAGGAATTTTGCTCCCGACGGTCGCAGAAAGTGAGTGTACCAACTGTAAACAGTATATCGAATGACAAACATACAGGAACAGAGCAAGAAGGGCGGAAGACCGCCCACAGGCAGGGTTCGCAAATTGTCGAAGTCTGTCACGGTGAAGTTCTCAAAGCCAAGCTACGAGGCTTTGAGACTGAGGGCGAGAAAAGCCAACCGCAAGTTGGCGGAGTACATCCGTGAGTCCGCCTTGAACGGCGAGGTGGTCAGCGGACACAACGCAGAGACGGTAGCCATCGCCAAGAGCCGAATCTATGCAGGGAGGACAACCAAGTTGTCACCAAGTAGAACAGACTCAACCAACGGCAGAACATACCCAAGACCCTTGGAGTGGTATTTCTTCCATCGGCTTGTTCGCTCCGTCTAATGCCCAAACTTATGAGCCATTCCCAGAGGATGAATCCGCCAAGAAGAAAAAGAGAAAACGCAGAAAGGGCTTCAGCCTTTGATGCAAGTTACAAACTTAAAATTAGAATCGAACATGAAAGAAGAACTATTGGAAGCCATCTACGGCACAGTTGAGAGATTGGAGCAGAAAGTCGATGAACTTTCTGCCTCCACAAAGAACGCAGGAGCGGAAACCGTTCCTGCAAGTAATGACATAACCAAGTTGGATAAGTCAATCAATGCGATGTTTATCAAAGAAGAGGAAGTCAGAGGTAAAATATCCAAATTAAGAGATGCCATTATCGTTTTTGCTGACCTTATTAAGGTTGAACTTGGCAAAAATGAGCAGCGAAGCAAGTTCTTGGTTGATGCTGTCAAGCAGATGAAACAAGAGCATACTGTCACCTCAAAGGCATTGCAAGATAAACTTGAATTGATGAACAAATCACCTCAAAAGAAGGTTGTAACCCATCACTTCGAGCCAACCTCAAAGAATGTTCTTCTTTTCATTGGTGGCTTGGCTCTATCCCTTGTCATTTCCATTGGGGCAATCTCACCCAATGGCGAGATTACCAAGATTGGGAGGAGGCAGACTTGAAATATAGGGCATTGAAGATGGTGCTTTCTACTGATGACCCAAACATTCACTACATTGAAAAGTACTTCTCTATATGTCGAGACGAAAATGTTATAAATAATGTGAGGAATCGTGTTGCTGCTTACGAGGATTCTGTTCGCCACCATTATAAAATGATAGAAATGGCAACATACAAGGATAGTCTTACCAATTGCAAATTACTTGAAATTGAAGGTAAGAATATGCCTTGAAAAGCCAAATAAAGGACTTTTTCTTTATGTAACACAATTTTAATATTTCCGCAAATACGCTGTGATTTTTATATAGTACCTTTGCAACGTCATGATTCCTTATATACTGAGGATTGATAAGAATATAATAGATTAAGCAATAAAAAAAATAATTATACAATGAATAATAAGGGGATTTTAACAACGGCCTTGTGCCTATCTGTAATGACCTCGACGATGGCACAGAATATCATGGGAAAAGTAGTGGACACCAAGGGTGAGCCTTTGGCTTTCGCCAATGTGGTGCTCCTAAATCGGCAAGACTCCGCGTTCGTCAAGGGAGCGGTGAGTGGAGAGGATGGTAGCTTCTCAATAGACTCCGTCTGCAATGGCGGAATCATCAAGGTAACATCCGTGGGCTACAAAACCATCTGCAAGGATTGCGAGGGTGAAAATGTGGGTGTCATCAAGATGGAAGAGGACAGCAAGATGCTCGGTGAAGTTGTGGTGAAATCATCACGCCCTGTTATTGCCATCAAGGGCAATGCCTTGGTTACTACTGTAGTTAATTCTCAACTGTCTCATGCAGGCACGGCAAATGACGTATTGCGCCAAGTGCCAATGGTCACAGGAAGAGATGGCAACTTCGAAGTGTTTGGCAAGGGTGTGCCACTCATCTATATCAATGGGCATGTCGTACAAGACAAGAATGAACTAGCACAACTCAACTCACAAGACATCAAGAATGTGGAAATTATCACCAATCCTGGTGCAAAGTATGATGCTTCCGTAAAGTCAGTCATCCGCATTCGTACCAAGCCATCGCGAGGCGAAGGCTTTGGTGGAACCCTTCGTGTCCAAAATGGTTTCCGACACTATTTTTCAAGCATGGAACAAGCAAACTTGAAATATCGCAAAGGTGGTTTGGAGGTATTCACCAATCTTAATTATTATACCGGCCAATTCTATAGTTATGGAGTCACAAATATGGAAACGAAAGCTTCTACCAATTGGCTTCAAAACATAGAAAGCATCGGTCGTATGCGAAACAATGAGTTCTTCGGCAAGTTTGGATTGTCATGGATGCTCAACGAACATCATTCCATCGGTGCTTATTATGTGAATGGAGCTGGATTGCAAAAGGAATATCCTGATTATAAGTCCATTTCGTATGACGATGGAACACTGAAAGACGAGGTTTCCACAATAGGACTCAACAGGACACATGCCGTTCCAAAGCATCATGCCAACATCTATTACAATGGAGAAGTGGGAAAACTTGGCGTTGACTTCAACATGGATTACATGTGGAGGAAAAAGCGCAAGACTTCCAATCTGTCGGAGAAAAACATAAACAATGAGAACAATTCGGTTACATCCAATGGTATCGGACACTCACGAATGTTTGCCGAGAAACTGGTGTTGAGCTATCCCTTGTGGAAAGGACAAATAGAGGTTGGAAATGAATACACCGCCTCACAGACTTTGAATGATTTCAACACCAACATGGCGACTATTGGAAATAGCAACACCAAGAGCAATGAGAAGAACATGGCAGGTTTCCTCTCCATAGGTCAGCAATACGGAAAGGTTGCTGTAGAGGCAGGACTTCGTTACGAGCATGTCAACTTCAAATACACAGAAAATGGACAACTCAAAGAAGACCAAAGCAAGACTTACAACAACGTGTTCCCTTCTTTGGCTATTTCTACAGAGATTGGAAAAACGCAATTATCATTGAGCTACACAAGCAAGACTCAACGTCCATCATACGATGACCTTGACGGAACAGTCAGCTATGTCAATCGCTTGACCTTGGAAAGTGGAAATCCTTACCTATCTCCTATGAAGATTCATTCTGTGGAGTTGATGGGTGCATGGAAGCAATTCTTTGCAAAGGTTTCATACGAACATAGGAAGGATGCCTTTATCCAGACTACGAAATCTTATGGCGAGGATGGAGAGGTAAAGTTGCTGACCATGGAGAATACTCCAAAGATAGATGAACTACAAGCATTTGTTGGCGCACAATTTAAGGTTGGCATTTGGGAACCTAAAGTGAATGCAGGCATCATCAAACAGTGGTTCACTGGCGAATATATGGGTGAACGCAAATCCTTCAGCAATCCTTTGGGAATCGTGCAGTTCCAGAATGCCATCCATCTGCCTGGCGACATTTGGATGAATATCGATATGGAATGGAACAGTCGTGGCAACAAGGACAACATGAAGTTCAGTTCTTCCTCATACCTGAATGCCAAACTTTACAAGGCTTTTGGGAAAGACCATTTTTCCGTGTCGCTTGAAGCCAATGACATCTTCAACAAGAGCTACCGTAATGTAACATTCTACAACAAGGATGTTACACTTTGGCAAAACATGACGACTGATAGCCGTGCCTTGCTCTTGACATTGCAATATAACTTCAATACAACAAGAAACCTATATAAAGGTAAGGGTGCTGGCAATGAAGAATTGAGTCGTTTCTAAAAATTAAAAGAGGTATCCGAAAATCTTTAAAAGAGTAGGAGTATGATTTAATTTTTATACATTATGGAAACAAACAACGATTTGTTGAAGCTCTCAGAAAAAATGGGGCTTCGTGGATTAGAGGACGAGTGCATTGTCCTTGAGGATGAACGTGCTGATGACATTTATGGCGGCAAGTTTGTCTGTGGCAGTTACAACAACTGTTCATTTGGCAATTGTGCCTAAAATGGTACATTAGTATGTTTTTGAGAGTTGGCCTTTTGTGCCTTGTGACATAAAAAGTCAACTCTCGTTTTTTACAAACGAATAGAAATGAATTACATATTATCAAAATACACTTTTGCAGTTTCTAAACGCACTTCTAGTGGTCAGGAAATTTGTTTACTGTTTTCTGGACGAACAGGCAAAAATATTTTAGTCTCTAAAAAAGTTTTTTCTATAGTTGAGAATGGAAAATTTACCACTCTTCAGCCAAAAGTATTGGAAATTTTAATATCAGAGAAAGTTCTAGTTCCAAGCACAGAAGATGAATTGGATGAAATCAACAAGGAAAATAAAGTGCGATTATCAAAAAAATCCACTGATCGATTGTATGTGTCAATCCAGCCAACAGCCGCTTGTCAACTTGCTTGCGACTATTGCGGACAAGCTCATTCTCGCAAGTTTTTAACGGATAGCTTGATAGAGCAAATAGTTTGTCGCATCAAGCAAAAAATATCCCTAAAAGATACAAAGTCGTTAGAGATAGGATGGTTTGGTGGTGAGCCATTGATGGCTTTTTCCAAGATGAAAAAGTTAAATGAACAATTGAAAGGTATTGCAATTAGTCGTAACCTAAAATATTCAGGACACATAACAACTAATGGTTACGCATTGTCTCCTTCTATATACAAAATGCTGAAGGAAGAATTCAATGTGTATCGTATAGAAATTACTCTTGATGGTAGCAAGGAATTTCATGACAAAAGAAGAGTAACGACATGCGGAATTGGTTCTTTCGATATCATCTTCAACAATTTAAAGGCAATCACTCAATCCCCTTTCTATGATAAAAATACATGTGTGATTAGTATTAGATGCAATGTAGATGAAAGAAATATTGAAGGGGTTATGCCTTTGTTGGAAATGCTATATAAGCATAATATGCAGGATAAGATTATTTCTATACAACCCCTGTTGTCTCATGGTCTAACAATGGAGCAGGTAGTATGCTAGGACATAAATTGTTAGGAAAGTTGTCTTCAAAGCATATAGAATATATGATAAATCATAATTTCAAGGTTACAATTCTTCCGAAAAGAGTTGCTCCTTACCAATGTATAGGAACAGACAATGATGCAGAAATGTATGATGCTGATGGAAATATTCTGGATTGTTCAGAAACCTCTTATTCCGAGTATTATAAGTCCAAAGGTTTTGTTTTGGGAAATGTAGAACAAAAAATAATAGTTCCGAATAAACGTAGCTGTTTGCATGATGTTCCTCAAATGTTACTTGAAAAACGAGTACATCCTTGCAACAACTGTAAGTTTTACCCTCTTTGCGGAGGTCTATGTCCACTTGGCTTATTGGAAAAAGAACCACGATGTCCTTCTTTCATATACAATATTGAAGATAGGATATATTTGGATTATCTAGCAAAAATAAAGAAATAAAAAGATGAATATTATTCAATCATTTTTCAACAAACGTATAACACCCCAAAATTTAAATTATAGAGGGTGCTACTTATCTTCATTTGTATTTTGGTTATCAATTGCATATAGTTGTTTACTTCTCAAGCGTAATAACCCTACATTACGCTTGTTGTTTTATGGTAATGAAACAATTGTTCACATCTTGAAGGATTTGTTTAAGTTGCCATATGACAAATATTATATTTGTGATTACAACGGTGATTACAATGAATGGTTTTATTGTTGGCCCAAGATTTTAACTTATCAAAGACAAAAAGAGCCATTTATACATATAGATTCCGATATTTTTATGTGGACTCCAATACCTGAAGCTTTATTGAAAGCTCCATTGGTGGCTCAACATAAAGAAAGAGACTCTAACTTTTATAGAGAAGTATTCAATGAAATAAAAAAGGATAATATCCAACTGCCACAGTACATAATGCAACATTGTATTGGGGACAAATATATTTCCTCATTTAATGCAGGGATTATTGGTGGAAATGACCTATTGTTCTTGCAGCGATATATTAATAATATAATAAATTTTGTTTCAAAGAATAAAGGTAATTTAGACAAAGCTTCTCGCAAATTTTTATACAATGTAGTTTTTGAACAGTGGTTATATTATGGAATGACCACTTTTGAGCATAAAGAGGTGCGTACATACTATAAAAAAGTAATTACAGATTTTGACATGCAAGATGCTACTGTTCCGACACAAACTGTTTCTGGCACACCTTTGAAATATATGCATGTTATGGAATACAAAGATAATATTCGTTGCAATAGGTTTATTGTTTATAATATGTTAAATGATTTCCCTAAGGAATACGAGCAAATTCTTACAGCTTGTGCCGAGATAGGAATAGATTGCCCAATATTAAGTAGTGACTTGGTATCAAAGAAATCTTTAAGATTGGAAAAACTTAAAAGTTTAACAAACTTGACAAAGTTGGAATCTGAGGAATTAAATGCATACGAAACTTTAAAGGAAAACTACAAAAATAGTTTTCTAAAAAACAGAAAAGAGCTTATCAAGATACAGCAGCACCAAATACAAATGGTAAAAATGCTTCAAAATTCGTTAATATCTGATGAGCATAAAATAGAAATGGAATTGTCTCATACTTTAAAATTTATTGAATGCAAAGAATCCCTGCTTGATTTGCTTGTATTTAAGTCTAAGCATCATATACCATCCAAGTGCATTCTATGGGTTTACAACCCTATATTGAACAAAGTAGATGAGTTTGTTTGGTCTTATAAGAAAGTGCAATTTCTTAAAGAACTTCTTAGAGAAGAAAATGCAAACTTACTTCTGCTTCAAGCATATGGTAAAGCATTAGAAAAAGATTCTGATTTAAACACTTTTATAAGACAATGCGTTTTTGACGGAATTATAAATATTGAAAAAAAATGAAAATAGTCCAAACATATTATAGTTATGCTGATAACAAAAATCCGATTTATGATACTGCAGGTTTTCTTACTGCTGACATGAATTGGAAAAGCATGGCTGTCAGCTGCCTTCTTCTCAAAAAACATTACGGAAGCGTCACCTTATATTGCAACGGTAGTGTAAAAGAGATTGTAAGCGAATTGAAAATTCCTTATGATGAGATTGTTGTGATTCCAGATTTTATGCAAGAGTACAAAGGTTGTAACCTTTGGGCTTTGCCTAAGATATATACATATTCTCAACAAAAAACTCCCTTTTTGCATGTTGATTGCGATTGGTTTATGTTCGATAGACTCTCAACACAAATAGAGAAGTCTGATGTCATAGGACAAAATATAGAGTACGACGACCAATATTATAACAAAAGAACATTTGAAAAAATGTTGAGCTATGGTTGTGAATTTCCTTTATGGATAAAAGACATTGCAGAGTCTAGTTCTATTCTTAGAGTTATAAACGCAGGAGTTTTAGGAGGACAAGACATTTCTTTCATCCAAGAGTATGTTGAGCTTATAAAGAAATTTATACATGCCAATGTTGATACATTGCGAAAAATCAATGACGGATTTGTCAATTCTATCTATGAGCAGTTGTTCTTGTACATTCTTTCCCAAAAACATAGGAAAGAAATAGGTCTCTGCACTGTTGGCGACAAACTTAGTACAAAATTCGATTGGCTTCCTATGGATTTTTCATGTTCTCCAAAGACAGGTTACATGCATATGCTTGCAGGAATTAAACGACAGTTCAAATCATATGTGTTTGTTTCGCAATACTTGCATTACATAAATCCGACAGTAAGTAATCATATTACAAAATACTGTTATGAACACAATATCTCACCATTGATAAATTTTCCAGAGCTTGGAATTTTCTTAGAGAAGAGTAAGTCTATGCAACAATTAGCAAAGGAAAATAACAATGAATCTAAAGTGCATGAAATATCAACCGCTTATGATGAGATTAATATAAAATTATCAAAGGATATACTTGAAATATTTCAGGAACAAAGTAAATGCAGAGACTTATTATGGAGCAATATTTCTCTTTTGGAGAAAAAGGTAATGATTAATCCAAAGTGTAAAATCATAAGTATTTCACATGAAGATATAATTCGTAATGTACTCCATCTAGATGATAATATTTTAAGAAAAGTGACGAATATAAAAGACCTCGCTGTTGTCATAACACCAGATGCAACATTGGGACAGCCCCAAAAGCTCTTATTAGCAGGTGTCAAAATGCAAATTATATGGTATTTGCAAAATGTAAAAAATGCAACCTTTAAAGAAATTAAAAACTGCTTAGAGGTAAAGCAACAAGGTGAAGGCATAAGCAAAAAACTATATGAGAAAGATGTAGATAGGGTATTTCGCTCACTTGTTTACAGTAATATTTTAGTTTTTTCATAGACATAGTAAGAATATAAAATTTGATGAATAATTTTAAGGTAGAACGACAACATGATAGTATGCAATGTGGCATAGCATGTTTACAAATGATATGTAACTATTATGGCAAAGAATATTCCCTTGATTCCTTGTCAAAAATATGTTTTGCTACAACGGAAGGAGTTTCTATGCTTGGAATCAGCGAAACTGCTACAAGTTTGGGCTTTCATGTAGTAAATGTTAAGTGTACAGTTAAAACTTTAACAGAGGTTTCTCTACCAAGTATCCTTCATTGGAATCAAAATCATTTTGTAGTCTTATATAGAGTAAAAAATGAGAATAAGTTCTACATTGCCGACCCAGGAAAAGGATTGGTGACTTATAGTCTTGAAGAGTTCAAAAAACATTGGATTAGTACAAACTCTAATGGACAGGACAAAGGCATAGCTATGTTTTTGGAAACTACTCCCACTTTTTTTACCCATCAGATGGAAGACAAAAAGAAAATCAGCGGGAAGAGATCTTTTCACTTTCTTTTTGGGTATGTGAAGAAATACCGCAAGTATTTCGGACAAGTCATCTTGGGCTTGATAGTCGGAAGTCTTTCGCAATTTGTCCTTCCATTCCTTACACAGTCAATCGTGGACGTTGGTATTAAAAATCAAGACATCGGCTTTGTTTGGCTTATCCTGTTGGGACAATTGATGCTAACCATCAGTAGAACGGCAATCGACTTTATCCGTAGGTGGTTGTTACTCCACATTTCCTTACGTATCAACATCTCTTTAGTAAGCGACTTTTTTATCAAGCTCTTGAAGCTACCGATGTCTTTCTTTGATACGAAACTCATGGGGGATTTGATGCAGAGAATGAATGACCATAGTCGTGTGAACAACTTCCTTACACAGCAGACGCTCAACATCACCTTTGCCATGCTTACTTTCGTGGTGTTCTCGGTGGTGTTGTTCTTCTACAATAAGTTGGTGTTTGCTATCTTCTTGTTGGGAAGCATCCTCTATGGTGCATGGATGACTTTGTTCTTGAAGCGAAGGAAGTTGCTTGATTACGAATTGTTTGAGCAACAAGCCATCAACAACAACAAGACTTATGAGTTTATAACAACCATACAGGAGAGCAAGTTGCAGGATTGTGAGCAGCGTAGACGGTGGGAATGGGAGGACACGCAAGCAGACTTGTTTGGAGTGCAGATGAAATCACTCAAACTCCAACAGACACAGGAGGCAGGAAGCATCTTTATTAACGAGGTGAAGAACATCATCATTACGGTAGTCGCTGCAACCGCCGTGATTCATGGGCAAATGACACTCGGTATGATGCTTGCCGTGCAATACATCATCGGACAGCTCAACTCGCCAGTGGAGCAACTGATGAATTTCTTCTATTCTCTGCAAGATGTGAAGATTAGCTTGGAGCGAATCAACGAGATTCACCAGATGGATGATGAGAATGGAAAGGAAGGCTTGCTAACTTCTATTGAAGATAAGAATGAGGGCATTGACATCAAGAACATCATGTTCAAATACGACCCACATGCTTTGCGCAAGACCATAGATGATGTGAGCATTCACATTCCGCAAGGTAAGGTAACAGCCATCGTTGGTGCATCTGGCAGTGGAAAGACCACCCTCATCCGTTTGATGCTTGGTTATTATCCCGTCTTGGAGGGACAAATCAACATAGGCAATACTGACATCAACAAGCTCAACAAGAAATGGTGGCGCAGACAATGTGGCGTTGTGATGCAGGAAGGTGTCATCTTCTCGGAGAGTATCGCACGAAACATTGCTGTTGATGATGGTGACATAGACAAGGAACGGTTGCTAAAAGCAGCAGAGATAGCTTGTATCAAGGATTATGTGATGGCCTTGCCGCTGAAGTTCAATACCAAGATTGGACGTGATGGAGTGGGACTGAGCCAGGGACAGAAACAGCGTATCTTGATAGCAAGGGCGGTGTATAAGAATCCCGACTACATCTTCCTTGACGAGGCGACCAACTCGCTCGATGCCAACAATGAGAGAAACATTGTGGAGAACTTGGATAAATTCTACAAAGGAAAGACGGTTGTGATAGTGGCTCATCGCCTAAGTACGGTGAAGAATGCCGACCAAATCGTGGTCATCGACCATGGCAAAGTGGTTGAGGAAGGTAACCATGAGTCTTTGACCGCCAAGCGAGGGGCATACTATAACCTTGTGAAGAATCAGTTGGAATTGGGAAACTAAAATGCTTTTGATATGGAACAGAAAGAAAAAGAATCAGATAACATCGAGTTGAGAAGCGAGAAGGTGAGGAACGTGATAGGCAAGGTTCCTCCTCGCCTCGTCAGCTTGGGAACGGTTGTCATTACGATCATAGTCCTCGCCCTCGCAGTTGCTTTCTACAAGATACCTTATCCTATATCCATAGAGGCTAATGGTGAGGTTCTCAATCAAAGAACAGTGCAAGTGTTTGTGCCATATAAGTATTTGTACCTTTTCGATGAGCCAAGGACGGCTCATGTATCTTTCGAGGGCAACGATAATGCATCTTATAACTGCAACATCATAAGCCATAAAGCCAGGCTCATACATAGGGAAGATGGTAACTATTTTATGGCTATAGCCACTGTGAGTACACAGGGACAAAAGTCCCCTGTGTTGCAAAAGTACATGAAAGCCGATGTCAGAATCATCGTCAGCAACAAAACGTTATGGCAGCAGGTATTCGGATAAGCTATATCCGAATACTGCTGTTTGTTTTTGGATACATATTGTGTTGCTAAGCATCAGATTTTACGCAAAAGTTCTAATTTCCATAAAATTCCTCTTGTAAATCATTGGATATTTAGAAAAATATCGTATCTTTGTCCCCGAATTAAGGCGTTCTTTGCATATTGCAAAATACAGAAACGAGCAGAAGTCCGCTCGTTTCCATATTGTTACCTATATAATATAGGCAAACGCCCAACTTCTTGATTTTCAATCAAAGTCCAAATTAGAGCGAGTTATGAGGCTTAACATTAAGCTCTAAAGCAGCCAAAGCGCGAATTCAACAAGCAAGTGCTTGGATAGACTTATATCCGAACACTTGTTGCTATCTCCATAAAGGTTCGTTTTCCCATCCTTGTGGAAAGCCCATGGCATGTAAATCAATATTGGGATAATCTGCGAACAATCTGAGCAGAGAGCTTTTTAAATCCATACAAGGAGTTATAGTTTGCTCCATATATAATAAGGTGCATAACTGATGGTAAAGTTTGATAGGCTTTTGGGTTGGAGCAATCCAAAAAAGTGGAAGCCGATTTGGCAATTGTGGCTTCAAGGCAAAACGCCTATTCCATATACGGGCATGGTGAGCACAACAATTGCGAAGCACGGTTATACACCTTATCCAACTTTCCAAGTAAGTGTATTGAGGTAGTCCAAACTCTCTTGCCACTTGCTTTTTGAGACGATTGTCCTTGAACAGACAAAATAATTTGGAAAGCGTACCAAACGAAACGACCTCTAATGTTTTCCACACAGGAGGGAGAGAAGGGAAAGTATATTTCTCGGAATGCTCCTTGATGAAATCTTCATTTGAACGAGATACCTCTTTCTTGATATTGTCAAGGCAGCCTTCATAAAAGTCTGCATTCTTGAACAATGATGCATCCATAAACCAAAATGCGCCATGCTCCATGGAAAATATCTGAATCATTTTGGTCCGAAGAGAAATCTCTATATCTTGAATTGCCTTGAATATAAGTTGACGAAGTTCTTTGTCAAAGAGATAAAGGTCGATGGCTTGTTCAAATGTACTACCCAGTTTATAATGATGAAACTGTCTGTCTTCCTCCATATATCGTAGGTAACTGGCAATACGAAAATAACTGATATTGCGAAGCTGCAATTTGGCAGTTGCAATATCTTCTATCACCAGCCCTCTGTTCTGGAGCAAGGCAACCTGTTCATCTACGTTTATCGGTTGTTTGTCGTAATCCATATACCCTTTATAAAAAGCGAAGTCCCACCGTGGTACGCATCGTTGAGAGGCGTGGTGGGATTTGTTGCTGCAAAAATACTCTTTTTTATTGGAAACTCCAAATATTTTCTTCAAAATCTGCTTGTCAAATATGGATTTTAACGTAAAAAGTTCTAATTTCCAAGGTTTTCTCCTTGTAAGCTATGCGAGATTTAGAAAAATATCGTATCTTTGTCCCCGAATTAAGGCGTTCTTTGCATATTGCAAAATACAGAAACGAGCAGAAGTCCGCTCGTTTCCATATTGTTACCTATATTATAAAGGCAAACGCCTAACTTATTGATATTCAACCAAAGTCCAATTTAGTGTGAGTTATAACATTTAACAGGTTTCGGATTGAAAGCGTGCTGAAAATCGCGCCTTATCACACGCTGAAATTTGGTGGTATCGGGAAATTGCAGTATCTTTGCACTGTCGTTCGAAGAAAGGCTGCACTCGACAAAGCGCCCCCCCAAAAAGTTAACAATCAATATTTTATTAACCCTTTAAAAATTTAAGATCATGGAAGTAAAAGGAACATTGAAATATCGTAAAGTACAGCGCACACCTCAGACTGGTGAAAACGCAGGTAAGAAGAAGTGGTATGCTACTTCGGTAACCGACCGCGAAGTGGACTTCGAGGGATTCGTATCGCATATCTCCGACCACGGCTCGCCTTACTCTCGTGGTACCATCCACGGTGTGCTGATGGATGCACTCGACCATCTGCAGGAGCTGATTCTCGACGGCAAGAGCGTGCGTCTCTCTGACCTCGGATTGTTCTCCATCGGTATGAGCTCCAAGGCGGAGGATACCAAGGAGAAGGTGACAGCTGCCAGCGTGGAAGGCGTGCACCTGATTGTGAGAAACACGAAGAGCTGGAGCAATACTGAGCTGCGCAAGAAGTGCAAGATTCAGGAGTACGGCGGCTATATCGGCACCGACGGAGAGGGCACCACAGGCGGTGGTACTACCGGTGGCGGCACTGAACAGGGCGGCGGCTCTGACACCAGCCAGGGCGGCTCAGGTACTACCGGCGGCGGTACTGAGCAGGGCGGCGATGGGCTTGAATAAAGCCCTCGCCTGAGGGCGGCAAGTAGAAAGCTAGCGTATCCCCTCACCAAGTTAACATTAACATTTAACACTTAACATTAAAAATAAAAATAAAGATGATGAAAGCAAATACCTGGAAAACGATTTTGCAGATTGCAATCTCCTTCCTCACAGCCATCGCTACTACGCTCGGAGTTACCAGCTGTACTCTTTAAAGGTAAAAAAGTAAAAAGGTAAAAAGGTAAAAAAAAAAGATGTTTTTTAAATTTTGATTCGACATAGCAAAGCCCCCGGTGCATCACGCATCGGGGGCTTTTTTAAAACCCTTTAAGCAGTCGGCTACCCATATACGGTATTTCGCCGTACATGGTATACTAACTAGTTAATAGTCAATACTTTGCAAACAAATATTATTAAACAATTTTAAAAAATTCTATCTCTTTACAGCCCCTCTTATCACGAACCAGGCATGAACTGCAAGGGTGGGAAGAAGGCCGTAATGGGTGCGCATCACCTGAAAACGCTCCTTCAGGGAGGCTTTGTGGTTCTGCGTGGTCATGCCACCATCCAGAAAATGGGTGAGGACGGCATGGACGTTGCGCAACGGCAACTTGCGGCGAGATGACTCCCGCATGATGCGGATGCACCAGTCTACATCTGCCGAATAACGGTAGTGCAGATCGTAATGAATCTCACGGGCTATGTCTGTGCGGGCATAGAATGACTGGTGGCATACCAGCATGCCCCAGATGAACGAACGCCACGTGAGCTTCTTGGGTGGGGCCAGGCGGCGATGACGCAGAAAACAACCCATCCCGTTCACGATATCAGTATCGCCGTAAAGTACGCCGGGCAGTACTTCGCCTTCGCCTACACAGCCTTCTACATACTCCAGCGTATCGGCTGTAGGAAAGGTGTCGCCGGCATTCATGAACACCAGGTAATCGCCCGTAGCACGGTCGATGCTCTTGTTCATGGCATCATAAAGTCCCTTGTCGGGCTCTGATATGACCACGATTTCGTGCGAGCTCTCGCCTACTGCATTGCGATGCTGATATGTCTTCACCAGCTGGAGAGTACGGTCGCGGGAACCGCCATCCATGATGATATGTTCGATGTTGCAGTAGGTCTGGCGCTGCACGCTGTCGAGGGTACGCTGCAACACCTTCTCGGCATTGTACGTACAGGTTACGACGGTGAACTTAATCATAACTTATAGTTTTTGTAGGCCATCGCCTCGTTATAAACTTCAATATATTTCAATGCTACTGCATGCTGCGAATAGCTCTGTGCTACCTTTTGCAGACATGCCTGCTTCAGAGCCGCCCTGTCGGCCTCTTCGAGTACCCAATGGATGCCACTCGCCAGGTCTTCGGTATCGCGATAGTTGGCCACGTAGCCGTTCTGCTGATGGTCTATCATCTCCGGTATACCTCCTACCCTGAAACCGATGCCCGGCACGCCGCACGCCATCGACTCCATGATGGTGTTAGGGAGGTTATCTTCGAGCGATGGCAGCACGAAGGCATCTGCTGAATTGTAGATTGCCACAATCTGCTTCTCATCGCTGACATAGCCGAGCGAATAGGACGGCAGGGTGAGGTTTACTTCCTCGGAATGGCCGCCCAGGATGGCGATGGCGGTATTCTCCTTCATCTCGGGATAGCGCGCTACCAGCCGGTCGATGGCTTCTATGAAATAGCGCATGCCCTTGCGCTCGTCGGTTACGCGCTGGGATACGAAGAGGATGATATGCTTGTCGGCTGGCAGACCGGCACGCAGACGCGCCTCTGCCTGATCCTGCGGACAGAACACGTGGGTGTCTATCGGATTCGGGATGTTGGTGATGCGCTGCCCTATGAAGAGACCGCTGCCCTTAGCCTGCCGTTCGAGCCAACGGCTACAGGTGACGAAGGAGATGGCACCGCGATGGTAGAGTTCCTTCTTGCGGCGGAATATCTTTGCTGAGAGGTCGTTCTTGCTGCCTTTATTGGGGAGAAGCGGACAGTTGCCGCAGGCGGAGGCATAGCGGTTGCAGCCGCGCGCATAATGGCAGATGCCGGTAGCTGGCCAGAGATCGTGCATGGTCCATACCACCGGTTTGCCGCTGCGGATTATCTTGCGGATGTTCTTGAGTGAGAGCATGCCCTGGTTAATCCAGGAGAGATGGATGACATCTGCCTCCTGAAACTCGCGGAGCCTGGTGATATCGGTACCCGATGTTGCCATGTCTACCTCCCAGAGACGCTGGCGGGAGAAATGGAGATGCCAGAACACGCACCAGCGCTCCCACAGGAAGTTCCACTGCAACCTGAGCGAACGGGGCAGACTGACCACGGTGATGTCTTCTGTCTCCTTGTCGCGTACCAACATCTTTGCCTTAATGCCATTGTTGTTAAGGGCATCCATCAGGCGGTTGGCTGCTACTGCCGCTCCGCCTGTCTTTTCACTTGTATTTACTATGAGTACTCTCATCTGCGTATATTTTTGATACCGCAAAAAGCTGCGTATATTGATTGATACTGCAAAGATAGTACAAATCGGAGACAAAACAAAATAAAAGGGCATGTTTTTTTCGAAGAAATCGGAAAAGAGGAAACGGAAGGGGGGAGAATGGGGCATAAAAAAAACATACCACAACTCTCAACGAGCTGTGGCATGCAATATGTTTAACTTAAAAAATCTAATCAAAATAGTCTCACGACCTTCTCAATTATCGGTTAAACAATCTACCTTAAAACCTAATAACTAAAAACCTAAATCTATTACTACTAACCTAAACAATCTATTAACCTTTTGACGCTGCAAAATTACTACTATTTCGGCTATCCACCAAATGTTTAGCCAAGAAAGTGTGACGTTTTTGCATTTTTTTGATATATATCAAGCAAAAATGAACAAAAGGAACGGAAATTAACAACTTTCTGATACTTTTCCTACATTTTGCAGTTTTTAGGCACAGATTACACGGATTTTTAAGTTTTAAGAGAGATGATAATCGCTTTACTTATTATTAGCACTATAAATCCGTGTAATCCGTGTAATCCGTGCCTTATCTTTGTTCTATCCTTTCTGGATAAGAACGGTGGCATAGGCGGAGATGCCCTCCATTCTGCCTGTGAATCCGAGTTTCTCGGTGGTTGTTGCCTTGATGGATATCTGGTCTTCGTCTACCCCCATTACCTCTGCCAGACAGGCTTTCATGGCTGGCACATGCGGATTGAGTTTAGGGCGTTCGGCACAGACTGTGGCATCGATATTGCCCAGTGTATAGCCCTTGGTAGCTATCAGTTGCATCGTTTTGCGGAGCAGAATTTTAGAATCCACATTCAGTGTTTCTGCTGCCGTATCGGGGAAATGGTATCCGATATCACGCATGTTGGCAGCGCCCAGCAGGGCATCGCAAATGGCATGTATCAGCACATCGGCATCGCTGTGGCCCAGCAATCCCAGTTCATAATTTATCTTGATTCCTCCCAGCCACAAGTCGCGGTCAGCCACCAACTTGTGGACATCATATCCAAATCCTACACGTATATTCATAACTTTATAATTAATGTTAAGCACTACCTTTTAAACAGGTCCTTCAGTCCATCCATATCAAACGACAGGGTGAAGCGGAGGGTCTGGTCGAGCGGGTTGCTCTTGGCGGTAGCCACCACATAGGCAGCATCGAGCGAGAAGACATTCATCTTGAAACCGGCACCTACGGTGAAGTACTTGCGGTTACCCTTGCTCTGACTCTCGTGATGATAACCGGCACGGAGCGCAAACTTATCATTGTATACATACTCGGCACCCAGACCGTAGTTGATTTCTTCCAGCTCTTCCTTGAAACCGCCAGGGGCATCGCTGAAACTCTTGAAGATACCGCTGATGCCCGAAATATCATCATACTCACGATGCACACGGTCTTCGTATTCTGAATTGTCCTCACCCTCTTCCTGCTTAGGAACGGTAGGCACCAGATACTTGTTGGCATCGGCTGCCAGGGTAACGCGGTTGTACTCGTCGATAGGAATCATCAGCGAGGCACCCAGACGCATGTTGGCTGGCAGGAACTCGCCATACTCCTTGCCGCTGAAGGTAATCTTACTACCGATGTTAGAAATATTCAAGCCCAAACCCAACTGGCATTCGCGCTGGCCGATAACCACATAGTTCTGGTAATAGGCGGCGATATCGGCTGCGAAAGCGGAGGCTGGCGAATTATCTTCGGTATAATCGAAGCGCATATCGGAATAGATCCAGCGGATGGCGGCAGCAAGAGAGAACTTCTCGCTGAGCATCAGAGAATAAGCCACATCGACCGACATCTCGTAAGGATTGATGGTCATACCCGTACCACTCTCGGCACCCTCCTGACTGGTAAACACTTCGCCCATATTGAAATAACGGAGCGATGCTGATACGGCGCTATAATCGCCAATGCGGTAATAGCCAGAGAGATAGGCAAGATTCATATCATTGACCAGCGAGCGCAGCCAAGGAGTGAAGCTGAGCGACACACCAGCACGCGAAATGGTGAAAGGATATTTTGCCGGATTCCAGTACTGGGAGTTGACATCAGGATCGGTAGCCGCACCGACATCTCCCAAACCGCCACCACGGGCATCAGGAGCTATGGTTTGCGAAATGACTGCATAGTTCACAGGATTGAAGAGATCTTTCTTATCCTGCGCCTTCACTTCTGATGCCATCAGAGCGAGACATCCCAAGATGAATATCTTATAGATTCTTTTCATTGCCATTGTAAATATATTTTTTATTTGATGATGATAAGTTTCTTGACTTTAGAGGTGTAGCTGCTGCCATCGCTCGCCACCTTGACGCGATAGAGATATACGCCGGTGCCCAGAGGGGTGCCGCTATCGGAGGTGAGGTCCCAGCTTACGGTATAGCTGCCCGAGGTAGGTACACCGCTTTCGGAATGGCGCCAGTGCTGTCTGCCCGATGAATCGAACACTTCTACCACCACGTCCATATCGCTCTCTGTGCGGTCGTGACTGATGATGAAGGTGGTGGAGGTCTTAGCCGGATTGGCGGTTACGCCCACATCGAAGAGCGCCGGACTCAGTGCCTTCATCACATTGAAACGGAGCTTCACCATAGAACTGTTGTTCTGGATATCCCAGGCTCGGAAGGTGAGTTCGTGCTTGCCCGGTTCCAGTTGCGGTATGCTGTAATAGGTAGAACCGCTGGTATAGGTACCGAAATCGTAGGTGAAATTGCTGTTCAGCACGTAGGTCTTCGACATATCGCCATCTATCACCAGCTTCAGGTCGTGGCCGATACCGCTTCCGGCAGCATTGATTCCGTCCTTATCGGTTATCTTTGCCACAAAGAACGGAGTGGTGTTGACATTGCCGCCATCTACGAAGGAAGGCGAATTGAGATAGCAATAGATGGAAGGACCGATGGAATCGTTCTTCTGCTCCTCGCTCTCGCCTACCGTAAACTGCTCGCTGGAGCCGTGGGCAGAGAGGGTCTTGGCGGTATTCACCGCATAGAGGTTGACCAAACCGCTCTGGTTGGAATAATTGATATCCAGCGGAACGGCAAAGGAGAAGGCAAACTTGCCGCCTCTTACGCTATCGGTGCCCTGATACAGGGTCTTGGTTCTGTCTTTGTATTCGAAAGCCTTCTCTGCGCCATCCTTGCCGGTATCGTTCAGGCGACAGGTAACCGTTTCCTTGGAATCTCTTACGGTAGCGGTAATCACACCCCGGAAGTCGTCTGCTCCCTCGATATGACCTGCCATGCGGGCGATAGAGCCTGCCTTCAGCATCGGCAGGGTTGCGGCTCCGGCAACAGGGATGCCGTTGATGGAATCTACTACTATCTGATACTTAGGCAGATTGAGTGCAAGCGCCGGGTCGCCCAGAAGGGAATAATGGAGATGGTTCACCGTGACATCGGAGCCGGAAGTTGGTCCGTTGCCGCTCACCAGGTCGTTCTGCGCCAGTCGGTGCGCCTCGCCTATCGTGACAGGCTTGCCATCTACCAGACTGAGCACTCTGTGGATGAAGGCACGGTTGATATGTCTGTTATACTGGGCGTAAACGGTACGGGTGGTGCCATAGAAGGCTACTGCGCCGCCTTTATCGTTGAGCAGCGCATATTCGCCGATGTTGGCTTCGAGTCCGTCGAACGGCATGATATCGCAGGAGGCGGTTACCCAGAGCGGCAGGTTGGTATTGCGGAAATCGGCAAAATCGGTGAGTTTCAGAACTGATTCGTGCGACATCTGGGTAGGATCGCCATGTCCGGCATAATCCATGATGAGGGCTCCCGCAGCCTGCTGCTGCTTGATGATTCTCGTTGCCTCGGGATAGGTATTACCCGAAGAGGAAGTTTCGCGGGTATAGGCATCCCACATCACTTTCTTGACGAGATAGGCGGGATAGGTGGTGAGCACATCATTTGCCACATCATCGGCATCCTGCATATGGAGGTTTCCGTTTCCGTCATCACCCATAAACATCAGGGTGTTCTGCCAGGCGCCTGTATTGGCATTCTGAGCATAGCTGATGGTCTTGTCTACCAGCACCTGGGCTTCTTCTGCATAAGTTACCGGGAAGCGGCCTACGGCTACATCCTGCAGCTCGCGGTTAGGATACAGTCCGGCTCCCTCGCCGAGCATGCCGAACCAGCTGTCGCTGACGAAGCAGGAAACGGCACTGAAGGAGTTTTCACTCTCAAAGCACAGCAGATAATCGTCTGGATTCAGGGTTCTGCAACCGGAGGTAAGCATGCGGTTATCCCATACGCAATCGCCGAAGAGCAGGAGATATTTCGGCATATCTGCCTCGCTCTGCGCCTTATCAGAAAGCATGCGCAGGTAGCGGCGGTAGGCGTTGGCATCGGGGGTACCGCTAGAAAATTCGTTATAGAGTTCATCGGCAGGCACGATGGTAACGCGCAGTCCGTCGTGCTGTTCATGAAATTTTTTCAGCCGCTGTGCCTGTTTCAGCAGTTTCTGTGAGGCGGGTATGACGATGACCATATCGGCTGCTCCATCGGCATGATGATTCTGGTTGGTGATGCCGTAGACATACTGGGCAGCCGGAATCTTTCCACCGGCGGCAAGGTTGGCAGCGGTAAAGGCACAGCTTCTAGGCTCTGCCCACGTTACGGAGATATAATCGAGGCGGATGGAAGCACCTGACAAGACCTTGATGGAGATGGTATCCTTATCCTGGAAATCGGAAATGGGATAAGTGACAACCCGCTCTGTAGCCTTGAGGTAAGATATATCCTCCAACGGATTGTCATCCTTGAGAGAAAGGGTGATTTCGCCCAAAACCTTGCCATTCTTCAGTATCTGAACCACGCTGTTTGTGGCGGTAGTCAGGGCTACAGAGAGTTTGCCTGCCGCAGAACCGGTGGTATTCGTGATTACCACTTTCTTTTCATCGCCCACCTTCAGCTCTTCTGCATCGAAGAGGTTTCTGCCGCCATGATAGTAGCTGTAACCATCTGACTCATAGAGAGAATGGTAATCGTAAGACTGCGGATAATGGGAAGAGACAAAGGTGGCTGAATCCTGCACCAGAGGCTCTCCATCGGTCTGGGTAATAAAATAGTAGCCGTAATCGGAATAAGGATTACGGACGCGCTGGAGGGCGGTTTTTGACTTCCAGGAAACCGGTCCCTGGGCATAGAAATAATGCTTGCCGCCAACGATGCACTGAGGAACTTCCTGAAGATCGTCGGTAGCCTGCAGTTCGCTCGCCAGAAGGGCTTCGTTCTGCAGATTGCCGCCATAGCCGTAAATCTTCACCTTGCTGATATCGGAGAAACCTGCCTGGCGCACTACCTGTTCGGTAAGCTGATGGAAACCGGTTTCGCTGACTCTGATCTTCGCCCATCTGCCTGAGGCCAGGACGGAATGGGAGGCATAGAGGGAAGAGGCTGAGCGCAAAGCATCAGAAGAAGTGAAGGCTGATACTTTGCCCTTAGCCAACAGAGAACCTCGACTGGAACGCTCGGAGCGCTTCAGAGGACGGGCATCTACCTGGAGCATGAAGCTGACCAGCAGCTGATAGCGGTTATTGCGGAATACGACAGGACTGAAATCTATCTGGAGTACGCCCTGCTTACGGCATTCGGTAACCCGCTGCTGGGGTAATACCTGCTCAGGAGGAACTGCACCCGAAAGGCGGTTGTAATTGGCGATATCGGAGGCAGTCATATCAATATACTCGCCATATTTCAGGCTGACGGTATATACGGAGTCACGATATGCACCGGTCAAAGGAATGGAATACACGAAACGGGGCAACACGGAATCTACTCTGACTTCAGAAGAGGTCAGATTGAAGAATCGCTGTGCCTGAGCAGGAACCACCAGCATGAGCAGGCATGCCAGCAGCATGTATTTCCAAACCTTCGTTGTGTTCATATCGATATATTACTTGCAATATTGTTTATTTACAGTGAAAATCGAGCACCTTCCTGTCTTCGAGATAGCCTACGAGATGGTCGTCTATGTTGACAGGACCGCAGCCTGTAGGACATCCGGTATAGAGCAGGTCGCCCGTCTTGAGCGTGAAGTACTGGCTGATATAGGAGATGATTTCATCTACCTTGTAGAGCATATCGCTCGTACAGCCTTCCTGTACGGTCTTGTCATTGAGGTCGAGACGGAAGTGCAGTGCCTGGATATCACGGAACTTCTGGATGTCGACCCATTCGCCGATAACCGCAGAACCGTCGAATCCCTTGGCGAGTTCCCAAGGCTGGCCAGCCTCGCGCAGTTTCTTCTGCATCTCGCGTGCCGTAAAGTCGATACCTACGGTTACTGCATCGTAATAGCGGTGGGCGAAACGCTGCGGAATGGTCTTTCCCAACTTGGATATTCTGACCACTACTTCGGTTTCATACTCAATTCTTCCCAGATGATCAGGGATGAAGAAAGGCTTGCCGTTATTGAGCAAAGCAGAATCTGCCTTGGTAAAGATGACAGGACGCTCTGGTTTAGATAACGTACCATGCAGCGATTTATTGTGTTCGGTATAGTTCATACCGATGGCAAATATCTTCATAACATCAAATTTTTATATAAAAAAGAAATGGGAGTTAGAAGCAAAGCGAGGCTTAACTTCATAACTCCCGGTATTCTAATTTAACTATAAGTCAAATTAACGCTTGCTTTTGAGTAATGATTACTCAGCAGCAAGAGTAAAGCGCTGGTAAGCAACGATCTTGAGATCCTTGCTCTGAGAAGCGAGGTACTGAGCAACAGTCTGCTTGTCACCGTCACCGAACTGGAACTCCTGGTCAACGAGGCAGTTCTCCTTGAAGAACTTAGCCAGACGACCATTAGCAATGTTCTGGATCATAGTAGGGTTCAAAGTAGCAGCCTTCTCCTCACCAACAGTCTTCTTGATGTTGCGAGCCTCTTCAGCCTGCTCAGGTGTCAACCAACCCTTCTTGGTGTTGCTCTCGATGTGATCCTCAGAGTCAACGTGAGCTGGGTTGATGCCAGCCTTCTTCAAAGCTGCGTTAACAGCCTTCTCTACGAGCTCTTCCTTAGTCTTGGCAACAGCAACCTCGAGCTCAGTCTTCTTAGTCTCCTCAGAAACTGAAGACTCGTCGAGAGCTACAGGGCGCATAGCAGCAACCTGCATAGCTACCTTGTGACCAGCCTCCTCGTTGTTCTCGTTGAGCTGAACCATAGTACACAAAGTGTGCTTGTTCATGTGGTCGTAAACCTCGATGTTGTCACCCTCGAGAACACAATAGCCGTCGAGCTCCATCTTCTCGCCAGTGATACCAGAGCGCTGTGTAACAGCAGCCTGAGCATCAGACTCGCCAACCTTCAAAGCCTTCACCTCGTCGAGAGTGTGAGCCTTGGCAGCGATAGCAGCGTCGAGGATGTCAGATGTCAACTTGATGAAGTCAGCACCGTTAGCTACGAAGTCAGTCTCGCACTTGAGAGCGATGATAGCAGCGAAATCGTTAACCTTCTTAACGAGAACGCAACCGTTAGAAGTCTCACGGTCAGAACGCTTAGCAGCGATAGCGAGACCACGCTCACGGAGCAACTCCTTTGCCTTATCGAAATCACCTTCAGCCTCTGTGAGTGCCTTCTTAACGTCAGCAAGACCAGCACCAGTCATAGCGCGAAGTTTCTTGATATCTTCAATTGAAACAGCCATAATAATATTTTTATATTAAAAAGTTAATAATAATCTTTGCTTAAAAGCTACTAAAGCCATCGAATCATAAACAGAATCAATGGCTTCAGTATATATTTCTTTGCCTAATTACTCAGCCTCGTCCTTGCGGGCAGCCTTCTTCTTAGGCTGATCCTTCTGCTCAGCAGCAGCCTTGTCGTCAGCCTTCTCAGCCTTGCGCTCCTCGAGAGCCTCAGCGATAGCACCGCAAACTGCAGTAAGGATAGCATCTACAGAATCCTTAGCATCGTCGTTAGCTGGGATAACGTAATCAACATTCTTAGGATCAGAGTTGGTATCTACGATACCGAACACTGGAATACCAAGACGGTTAGCCTCCTTAACAGCGATGTGCTCCTTCATTACGTCAACAACGAAGAGGGCTACTGGGAGACGGGCCATATCTGCGATAGAACCGAGGTTCTTCTCCAACTTAGCACGCTGGCGGCTTACCTGAAGCAACTCGCGCTTAGAGAGGTTAGAGAATGTACCATCGTTCAACAGACGATCGATGTTTGTCATTTTCTTAACTGCCTTACGGATTGTAGGGAAGTTGGTGAGCATACCACCAGCCCAACGCTCGTTTACGTATGGCATATTGATAGAAGCTGCCTTCTCAGCAACTACGTCCTTAGCTTGTTTTTTAGTAGCGACAAACAGGATCTTTCTACCTGTCTTGGCAATTGTCTTGAGAGCCTCAGCAGCCTCGTCGATCTTAGCGACAGTCTTGTTGAGGTCGATAATATGAATACCGTTACGCTCCATGAAGATGTAAGGAGCCATTGCTGGATTCCACTTGCGACGGAGGTGTCCGAAGTGGCAACCTGCCTGAAGTAACTGGTCAAAATTTGTTCTTGACATTGTTTTTTCTTTTTTAATTGTGTTTACTTTCTTTTTGAATCTAATGTTAGATCAGTCGATGAGTAGTCCCCGATTAATGGAATCTCACCGATTTAGATACTAAACTTTTTAGCTCAGCTATATATAATCTGTATATATATAATAAAATATGTATAAGATTAACGCTTGCTGAACTGGAAGCGACGACGAGCCTTTGGCTGACCTGGCTTCTTACGCTCTACAGCACGTGAGTCACGTGTCATGAAGCCTGCATCCTTCAAAGCCTTCTTATCGTTAGCGTCGATCTTAACGAGTGCGCGAGCGATAGCGAGGCGGAGAGCCTGGCTCTGACCAGTGAAACCACCACCGTCGAGGTTTGCCTTAATATCATACTTACCCTCAGCTTCGAGCAACTGCAATGGCTGCTTTACTACATAGCGAAGGATTGCTGATGGGAAATATGTCTCAATATCTTTCTTGTTGATTGTGATCTTACCGGTACCCTCTGTGAGGTATACACGAGCTACAGCGCTCTTACGGCGACCAATTGCATTAATTACTTCCATTCTACCTTAATTATTTATACTGGTTAATATCAATAGCCTTTGGCTGCTGTGCCTCGTGCTTGTGCTCTGTGCCATCGTAAATGAAGAGGTTGTCCATCAAAGAACGACCGAGAGGGCCCTTTGGCAACATACCCTTGATAGCGTGACGGAGGATCTTGTCCATTCCATCAGGACGCTTGCGCAACTCTGCTGGAGTGTTGAAGCGCTGACCACCTGGATAACCAGTGTAACGAGTGTAAACCTTATCAGTTTCCTTCTTACCAGTGAAAACTACCTTAGCGGCATTGATAATGATTACGTTGTCACCACAATCTACGTGTGGAGTGAAAGTTGGCTTGTACTTTCCGCGGAGCAATTTAGCAACCTTAGAGCAGAGGCGACCTACAACCTGGTCGGTAGCGTCGATTACGACCCACTCTTTCTTAGCTGTTTCCTTGTTTACGGAAATAGTCTTGTAACTTAATGTGTCCATTTTAAAATTTAAATTTACTACTAAAAAACGTTTTTAATCTTTTTTACTCACTATTCAGACAGGTGATTCACTAACCACATACCCCGGCCACAGGGCATGCTATTAACACACCATATCTTGGGGACTCTAAGTGTATCCCCGAAATAATCGGACTGCAAAATTACACATTTTTATTTGATTATGTGTAGGTTACGAGTTTTAACCCCAAACTTTTATGAATATTTAACTTAGTTTGCGCTTTTCTGCTCAGGATTAGCAAAAAAGAGTGCACTGTAACAAACAATGCACTCTTTTTTTATTATATCAATTCCTTATCCAGGATATATTATCTGATAAACAGCAGCTCACGATACTTTGGCAATGTCCAAAGTTCATCGGCTACGAGAAGCTCAAGCTTGTCTATCTGATAACGGATCTCCTCCATCTTTGGAGCTACCGTGTCGTGATATGCTACTGCCTTCTCGCGCTCGTTCTCTATCTTGTTGGCTACCTTGCGGGCATCTACCAATGCCTCCACACCACGCTCTATTGCCTCGGTGCGCTCGGCTATCTCACGGATAATCTTCACGTTGCGGGCTGTCAGCTTCTTGCCTTCCTCGCCACCGAAGATGTGAATCATGCCCTCTACATTCTTTGCCAGACGGCTCTGATAGTGGGTAGCCACAGGGATGATGTGGTTCATGCTCAGGTCGCCCATCACACGAGCCTCAATCTGAATCTTCTTGGTATAGGTCTCCCACTTCACCTCGTTGCGCGCCTTCAACTCGCTCTCGCTCATCACGTTGGTCTTGGCAAACATCTCGATGCTTTCCTTGTCCAGATAACGGTCGAAGACCACTGGGCAGGATGCCTCGCAGTCCAAGCCACGCTTCTGAGCCTCTTCCTTCCACTCATCAGAATAGCCATTGCCATCGAAGCGGATAGGCTTGCAGGTCTTGATATCCTCGCGTACAATATCTATAATAGCCGATGTCTGGTCCTCGCCCTTGGCAATCAAGGCATCCACGCGAGCCTTGAAATTTTCGAGAGCCTCAGCTACGGCAGCATTCAGTACGATGAGAGATGACGCACAGTTGGCCTCTGAACCTACGGCACGGAACTCGAAACGGTTTCCGGTGAAGGCGAATGGAGAGGTACGGTTGCGGTCGGTGTTATCGATCATCAGCTCCGGAATCTCAGGGATATCCAGTTCCATACCCTTCTTGCCAGCCAGGGCGAAGAGTTCTTCCTTGTCTGCCTTCTCGATATGGTCGAGCAGGTCGGTCAACTGCTTGCCGAGGAATGAAGAGATGATGGCTGGTGGTGCCTCGTTGGCTCCCAGACGATGGGCATTGGTAGCACTCATGATAGAAGCCTTCAGCAGTCCGTTGTGCTTATAGACACCCATCAGGGTCTCTACGATGAAGACTACGAAGCGGAGGTTATCCTCTGGTGTCTTGCCTGCAGCATGGAGCAGTACGCCGGTATCGGTGCAGAGACTCCAGTTGTTGTGTTTGCCCGAACCATTCACACCAGCGAATGGCTTCTCGTGAAGGAGCACACGGAAACCGTGCTTGTGAGCCACACGCTTCATCAGACTCATCAGGAGCATATTATGGTCTACGGCAAGATTGCACTCCTCATAGATAGGTGCCAGCTCAAACTGGTTTGGTGCCACCTCGTTATGACGGGTCTTGCAAGGGATGCCGAGTTCGAGCGCCTGGATTTCAAGATCCTTCATGAAAGCCTGCACGCGCTCAGGGATTGTTCCGAAATAGTGGTCGTCCATCTGCTGGTTCTTCGCAGAGTCGTGTCCCATCAGGGTACGGCCTGTAAGCATCAGGTCAGGGCGAGCAGAATAGAGACTCTCATCTACCAGGAAGTACTCCTGCTCCCATCCGAGATTGGTCTGCACCTTCTTCACCTGAGGGTAAAAATAGTGGCAAACCTCGGTAGCCGCCTCACTCAGAGTATGGAGCGAGCGGAGCAATGGAGCCTTGTAGTCCAAAGCCTCACCGGTATAAGATATAAAGATGGTAGGGATACAGAGGGTATCGTCGATGATGAACACAGGCGATGTTGGATCCCATGCAGAATAGCCACGAGCCTCGAAGGTGTTGCGGATACCGCCGTTAGGGAATGAGCTGGCATCAGGTTCCTGCTGGACAAGCAATTTGCCAGAGAATTCCTCAATCATACCACCCTTTCCGTCATGCTCCACGAAGGCATCATGCTTCTCGGCAGTACCTTCTGTCAATGGCTGGAACCAGTGAGTATAATGTGTTACCCCGTTTTCCTCAGCCCAGAGCTTCATGCCGGCAGCCACGGCATCAGCGATGGAACGGTCCAGACGAGTACCGTTATCTATCACATCGATGAGTTTCTCGTACACATCAGATGGCAGATACTTATACATCTTCTGGCGGTTGAATACATACTTGGCGAAGTACTCCGAAGGGCGCACCTTGGGAGCCTCTACCTCTACAGGTCTTTTCTTAAAGGCCTCGGCTACAACCTCAAATCTCAAATTAGCCATTCTTTCTTTTATTATTAATTATAAGTTTGCGGGTGCAAAGTTACGAAAAAATGAGCAAATTGCTAGCGTTTGAGCGTATTTTTTATGCAAAATTCAAACTTTTCTTATACATAAAGTGCCTTTTTCCTACATGGCGACGTAATCTTTCCTACGTCCTGACACAGAAACTTCTGCGTCGCCATGTAATTTCAAGGGCATTAGAAGAGAAAAAATCCCTTGCAACCACTAGAGTCGCAAGGGATTCACATTATCCACTTATCTATTTGTACCTTAAGGGTTTATTGAAGATTGGAGGTAGGCAATTAGAAACGGTATACAACAAAGCTGTTTGGCTTCATCTTCACGTTCAATACATTGCCCTGAACCTGTGCATCTGATACTACAGGAACAACCACATTTTTATTGTCTATCTTGTTTTCTGCCTGAATATCGTCGGCATGGAGAACGGTTACCTTACCTGGGTTCAACTTCTTGATACCATTAAAGGTTACATTGATTTCCTTTGCCTCGTTAGAAGTGTTGGCAATCTTTACGATGTAGCTCTTGGTAGCCTTGTCGAAGCAAGCGGTGGCATAGAGACCATTCTCGCCTGCTACAGCCTTGCCGTTCTCGGTAAGTTTCAACACGTTGGTACCCTTGTTCTCGCCGTAGAGCTGCTGAACATAGTAGTTGGCAGAACGGACAGAGCTGAGGTTATCGAACCAGATGAGGTCCGGACGCCACTGCCATCCCTCTACATGAGCGAAGAGAGGTGCATAGGTAGCCTGATAAACCACATCAGCATTACGCTCCAAACCGGTCATGAAAGCTGCCTCAGAAAGGGCTGCCTCCCAAGAGTTTGGATCATTCTCGGCATGAGCAGCATACTCACCGGCAAAGACCTTAGGACCCTTGCGGTCGTACTTGTCGTAACGGCTGGCATTGCTGCGGAACCATTCCGGGCTCTTGTAGTAGTGCTCATCCACCATGTCTACGCCCAACTTGCGCATCTGCTCCCAACCGTAGTCGAAGTCCTTGCCATCAGCAGATGGACCAGATGAACCGCAGATCTTGATCTTTGGATACTTGGCATGAATCTGCTCCATGAACTTCTGCAAGCGCTCAGGGTACATAGGTCCCCACTGCTCGTTACCGATACCAATCTGCTTCAGATTGAATGGTGCAGGATGACCCATATCGGCACGGAGCTTACCCCACTTAGAGGTGACAGGTCCATTGGCAAACTCGATGAGGTCGAGTGCATCGTCGATATAGCTCTGGAGATCCTTGACTGCTACATGCGCATTAGGATCCTTATCATCGTTCTGATACTGGCAAGCCAGACCTACAGAGAGAATAGGCAATGGCTCAGCACCAATCTTCTCTGAAAGGAGGAAATACTCATAGAAGCCCAAGCCCAATGACTGATAGTAGTTAGGGAAAAGGCGATGTGGGAAGGTATCTCTCCAGCGGTTCTCGTTCAGAGGACGGTTCTCAGGAGCACCCACAGAGTTCTTCCACTCATAACGGGTATCGAGGTCGGTTCCCTCAACGATACATCCGCCAGGGAAACGGAAGATACCTGGCTTCAGGTCGGCAAGATCCTGTACGAGATCGGCACGGAGACCATTCCAGTTGTCCTCAGGGAAGAGAGAGATATGGTCGAGATCTACGCTCTCTGAACCTTTCTCCAGATAAACACGCATCAAACCCTTGGCATCGGTCTGAGGAGAAGTAAGGGTAGCAGTAAGCTTCTGCCATTTATTATTGGTGATGTTGATGACCTGCTTGGCAATGACATCATTCTTGGAATTGACGAGTTCTACGCGAATCTTGCCCTGCTTGCCATCGATGAGATGAAGACGGCCATATACGGTGAAATCGTACTTCATATCCTTCTTCAAGCCCATGCCGAAGAAGCCACGGTTCTCAAGACCAGTCTGTTTCTCACGTGCGCCTGCGCTCTCAAGTGTTACATAATGAGGATTGCGGTCGAAGGCAGGTTTTACATCGCTGAGGGTTACATTTCCGAATGTATTCCATCCCATCAGGCGCTGTGGAAACTCGAAAGAACGGTTCTCTACCATCTCTGCATAAAGACCACCATCGGCACCGAAGTTGATATCCTCGAAGAAGATACCATACATGGTAGGCTGGATTTCTGCTCCAGGCTTGTTAGCCTGAACAGTAAACTGATGCTGTGCGAAAGCTCCGAGTGAAGACATCGCCAGCAATGCTGCTGCGAAAAATTTTGCTTTTCTCATATTGTTCGTTATTGTTTTATTTTTAGGCTGTACCTACACTTTTCCGTGATAGGTGGTGCAAAGATAAAAAAATCCACCCCGAATGAGGTGGATTTTCTGTTTAAATATATTGGATTTTTGTACAAATCCCTGCTTTTCTACTATTTATCTAATGGAATGAGCACGAAAGTGAAGTTCTTATCGCCATAATGGAGGCGATACTTCTCCAAAGGCCATGCACCCCAAGAGTTCTCACCAGCCACACCTGAATGCTCTGCATCGAGGAAAAGATTGGTGAATTTTGACTTCTTCAGGTTGAAACTGTGGCGCTGATCCTTGTCATCACCATCATCCAGTTCTTCTGTATCGAAGTGGATGGCGGAAGCATAGAATGGCTTGCTGCTCTTCACCTTGAATCCAAAACCGGAAGCATCGGTCTGATTCCACCAGCGCATATCGCCCTTGGTTCCACTCTCCTGTGGACGGATGTATGGGAAGTACTGGTTGTCGGCATCATCGCTGTAGATTCCGATGCGCATGCAGTCCTCACGGTCAGAATAGTTCTCGATAGGACCACGGCCGTAATACTGGCTCTTGTCCATATCGTATGGCAACTGCATCAGCATACCGAAACGGAACAGATCGCTGACCTTGGCATCATCAGAAGCATCAAACTCCTGGCTTACCTTCATCGCACCGGTGTTAGGCATGATGAGATAATCGATTTCCAGCTCACCCTTCACCTCTGGCATCTCATAGGTTGCACAGATGCTGATGGTGTTTGCCTTCTTGTCCTTTTCAACAGCTACACCCTTCAGGTTCATGACAGGGTTCTTCCAAACCTGGAACTTCTTCTGCAGGCCGGCACCGAAATCATTATCGGTAGGAGCACGCCAGAAGTTTGGCTTCAGGGTACCGCCCTCGCCGAGGAGCGACTTGCCACGATAGGTATATTCAGAGATGAGACCGGTGGTACGGTTCACCTTCACGGTCAGATCAGGAGTAGTAACGGTGATATCCTGCTCGCCCTTCTTGTCGATGAGCTTAGCCTTCACCTTCTTGCCGTTCTGAGCCTTAGCCATGTTTTCTGCACAATGACCGCAGCACTTCTTCTCCTTCACTGCCAGCTGGGCATAAGCCACAATCTGGCCAGCCTCCATCAGAGGTTCAGCCTTCTTCAGACGGAAATCGATGTTGAGGAACACCTCCTTGCCCTTTACCTTAGAAAGGTCGTAAGGGATGGTGAAGTTCTTGGTCTGCTGGGCAGCCACTTCGATATCAGCGATGGTACCGTTCTGAGTCTCCACGCCATCCTCAATGAGGCTCCATGCCAAAGCATAGTTGCTCAAATTGCGGAAGAAGTTCTCATTGTATACACTTACTTCGCCCTTTTCTGCATTCACCATCTTAGCCCAGATGTTCTGATACTGGTAGGCTACCTCGTAGGCATGAGGATTGAGCTGACGGTCAGGACCGATGATACCATTGCAGTTGAAGTTGTTGTCGCTAGGGTCGTAATTGTTATAATCGCCACCGTAGCAATATTCTATCTTGCGGAGCTCTTCATTGCTCATCTTCTCAGGATTCTTGATGGTCATCGGCTTCAATACCTTGCGGTGCAAGCCCTGGTCAACGAAATCCCAGTCGAAACCACCCTGGAGGATAGGATACTTGCGAATCAGAGCCCAGTAATCCTTCAGGTTACCGCCTGAGTTACCCATGGTATGGTTGTACTCGCACTGGATGAGCGGCATCGGACTGTTAGGGTCCTTCGCATACTTTTCACAAGCACTTACAGGATAGTACATAGGGCAGAAAATATCGGTACCCTCGCCTCTGCGAGCCTGCTCATACTGAACCGGACGGCTCTGGTCCTGGCTCTTGACCCACTTGTAAGCCTGCAGGAAGTTATCGCCCATCACAGTCTCATTACCCAAACTCCAGGTTACGACACTAGGATGATTGAAGTACATGGAAACATTGTGCTGGTTGCGCTCCATAATCTGCTTGGCAAACATCGGTTTCTTGGCAGCTGCATCATCACCATACTGGAAACCGTGACTCTCCTGGTTAGCCTCTGCTACCACATAGATACCATACTCATCGCAGAGTTCGTACCAGCGTGGATCATCAGGATAGTGGCAGGTACGGACAGCGTTGATATTCAGGCGCTTCATAATCTTGATGTCCTGAATCATGCGCTCCATGCTTAATACATAACCTCCATCAGGGTCAATCTCATGACGGTTGGCACCCTTGATGAGCACAGGCTGACCGTTGACAAGGAACTGCTTGTTCTTGATTTCCACCTTGCGGAAACCAACCTTGACAGGAGTCATGCTAGCCGCCTTCATAGCGTCCTTCTTCTGAGCACCCATCAGGGAAACCTGCAGGGTATATAAATAAGGTGTCTCAGCACTCCACTTCTGAGGATTAGCTACCTGCAGAGAGAAATTGGCAGTACCGTTCTTTGCCACGCCGGTAGTGGTTGCTACCTGCTTGCCGTCCTTATCGAAGAGGGTGAAGACTAGCTTGCCGTTACCCTTTACCTTGGTAGAGATATTGAGCACACCATCCTTGTAGTTGTTTACTAGGTCAGGAGTAACACGGATATCCTCCAAATGCAACTGGGCATCGCGGGCAAATAGATAGCTTTCACGAGCCACACCACTCAAGCGCCAGAAGTCCTGATCCTCATCCCAGGAACCATCGCACCAGCGGAAGGTCTGGAAGGCAATCAGATTCTTGCCTTTCTTCAGATAAGGAGTGATGTCAAACTCGGCAGCTACCTTGCTATCCTCTGCATAACCGGCAAACTTGCCGTTTACATAGAGATAGATGTTGGAAGTAACGCTACCGAAATGAGCTACAACCTGCTTGCCATCCCAGTTGGCAGGGATGTCGATGATACGGCGGTAAGAACCTACATGGTTGTCCTTGGTAGGAACTGCTGGTGGCTGCTGGTCAAAATGTCCGCGCCAGCCAAAGCCTACGTTCACATATTCCGGATTACCGAATCCGTTCATCTCCCAGTTGCCTGGAACATTCATGGTCTTCCATTTGGAATCATCAAGATCTTCCTTGTAGAAGTCGGTAGGACGCTGGTCTGCATTAGCCACCCAGTTGAACTTCCAGGTTCCGTCGAGCGAAAGGAAATACTTGCTCTCCGTCTTGTTCATGTGCAGGATATCCTTGCTCACGATCTTACCGTCTTTCTCTGAAACCCAGTCATCTGCCGGATAGGTGAAGAAATTGGTGTGCAACGGAAAACGATTGATGGCATTCACCTGAAGGTCGTGCCATTCTGTGTAAGTTGGCTGTTGGATGGTCGTCTTATTCAACGCCTTAATGGCAGTCTTCGGTTTGGTTGCACCAAAGGTTGACATTGCTAATCCTGCCAAACTCAATGTTACGAACAGTCTCTGTTTCATGTTTGTTAGTTATTTATACATTAGATTGAAATTACACCTTATTATATATAGGTTATTCTATACCTTATTATATATAGGCACATCCTGGAGCATCTTATATACCTCCATGTTGCCGGTAGCCTCAGCTAAGCAACTGCAAATATATGAAAATTAAGTTAGAAACAAGCAGAGCGACCGTATTTTTTATTGTTTTTTCAACACCGGAGCACCATTTTCCAAGAAATAGGTACCCATACCATCATAGAAAGGCATATAAATATATAAAACTTTTTCAATATCCGCCAAAAGAAAATGACAAAAAAGTTTGGTGTTTCAAAAAAAATGCATTACCTTTGCCATCATAAAATAAACAACGAAACGACATAAAAATTATGATGACAATCGAAGAATACAGAGCAGCCATCTTGCAGGCTTTGCTCGATGCTAAGAACGAGGACGGCACTCCAGCCATTACTCCAAGGGAAGCACAGGAAGCACTCAACGGATTTACCGACGACGAGTTGCAAGACGGAATCCTATGGAATTCGCCCGAAGACGTGGCAGCTATTATCCTTGAGGGATAAATCACGGAAGTTATATTCAGCTACCAACAATAAGAATAGGAGCAAAGACCCTTTTTGCGGGGTCTTTGCTCCTATTCCCATTTATACTTCCAGTTCTTCCCTTTAAAGACAGTCTTCAACAGCCCCGCAATACTTCATTTCTGTTGCAAAAGCAATAAAAAACTAAAGAATGCGACAAAAAACAAAAGAATGTGCAATTTTTCTTTCACAATTCAATTATTATTTGTAAATTTGCAGCCGCATAAACGGAAAGGGAACTTGCAAATCCCTCTTCAATCAGTTTAAAAAGATAATTTTACCGGTAAAAAAGATATATTAAATAATGAAGATAGAAAACGAAATCATCAGCTCGGTCATCGCTGCGGTGAAGGAGCTTTATGGTCAGGACGTACCTGAGAAGATGGTAGCCCTGCAGAAGACCAAGAGTAATTTCGAAGGTAACCTTACCCTCGTCGTATTCCCATTCCTCAAAATGTCGAAAAAAAAGCCTGAGGATACAGCACAGGAAATCGGCGAATACCTGAAGAAAAACTGCGCTAACGTTATCGCAGACTTCAACGTGGTTAAGGGTTTCCTCAACCTTTCTATCGCTCCTGCCGCTTGGGTAGGACTCTTGAACACCATCAACGCTGACCCTAAGTTTGGTGAGAAGCCAGTTACTGAGAACAGTCCGCTCGTCATGATCGAGTACTCTTCTCCTAACACCAACAAGCCTCTCCACCTCGGTCACGTGCGCAACAACCTCCTCGGCTGGTCATTAGCCCAGATTATGGAGGCTAACGGCAACAAGGTAATCAAGACAAATATCGTTAACGACCGTGGTATCCACATCTGTAAGTCTATGCTCGCCTGGCTCAAGTGGGGCAATGGCGAAACTCCTGAAACTTCCGGCAAGAAGGGCGACCACCTCATCGGCGACTACTATGTAGCCTTCGACAAGCACTATCGTGAGGAAATCGCAGAGCTCAAGGCTCAGTACATGAAGGAGGGCATGGACGAAGAAGCTGCCACAGAGAAAGCTAAAGTAGAGGCTCCGCTGATCAAGGAGGCTCACGAGATGCTCGTAAAATGGGAGAACAACGACCCTGAGGTTCGTGCACTCTGGCAGAAGATGAACAACTGGGTTTACGCTGGCTTCGATGAGACCTACAAGATGATGGGTGTAGGTTTCGACAAGATATATTATGAGTCAAACACTTATCTCGAGGGTAAGAAGAAGGTAGAGGAAGGATTGGAGAAGGGTCTCTTCTTCCGCAAGGATGATAACTCTGTTTGGGCTGACCTCACCAACGAGGGTCTCGACCAGAAACTCCTGCTCCGTTCTGACGGAACTTCTGTTTATATGACTCAGGACATCGGTACTGCCGATCTCCGCTTCAAGGACTTCCCTATCGACAAGATGATTTACGTAGTAGGTAACGAGCAGAACTACCACTTCCAGGTGCTCTCTATCCTGCTCGACCGTCTCGGTTTCAAGTGGGGTAAGGACTTGGTTCACTTCTCTTACGGTATGGTAGAGTTGCCTAACGGTAAGATGAAGAGCCGCGAGGGAACCGTAGTAGATGCTGATGACCTGATGGCAGAGATGATTAAGGATGCTCGCCAGACAAGCGATGAGCTTGGCAAGTTCAAGGACATGAGCGAGGAAGAGCGCCAGGAGATTTCACGCATCGTGGGTCTCGGAGCGTTGAAGTACTTCATCCTCAAGGTAGATGCCCGCAAGAACATGCTCTTCAACCCAGAAGAGAGTATCGACTTCAACGGCAATACAGGTCCTTTCATCCAGTATACCTACGCTCGTATCCGCAGCATCATGCGCAAGGCAGCAGCCGAGGGCATCAAGATTCCTGCTGAGTTGGGCGCAGATGCTCCTATCAACGAGAAGGAGATTGACCTCATCCAGAAGATGAACGACTTCGCAGCAGCCGTAGCCGATGCCGGCAACAACTACAACCCTGGTGGTATTGCTAACTACTGCTACGAGTTGACCAAGGAGTTCAACCAGTTCTATCACGACTACAGCATCCTGAATGCTGAGAGCGAGGCAGAGAAGATTACCCGTCTGGTTCTTGCAGCCAACGTGGCAAAGATCCTGAAGAATGGTATGTCTCTGCTCGGCATCGAGGTTCCAGAAAGAATGTAATATATACATAAGATATAATAACCTACAATTTAAAAATAAAAAAATATTGACTATTTGACATAATGAGCATGGCCCTGGAGCTCGACTCCAAGGCGCATGCTCATTTCAGTTTTAGCCAATCCTTTTTGTTTTCCAACCCCAAAAAGAAAAAAATATGAATAAAATGCCCGTAAATCCTCCTTCATGGAGAAACGATACAGTCTTGCCTCTACCCAACGAGGTAGTAGCCAACGCTTGGGCTGTGGATGCCGCCTGTTCCGGCAATCCCGGTCCGATGGAATACCAATGCATCGACCTTCAGACCGGTGCCCAGGTTTTCCATTATGGTCCTATCCACGGCACCAACAACATCGGCGAGTTTCTCGCCATCGTCCACGCCCTCGCCCTGATGCAGCAGAAGGGCATTACCGACAAGATAATTTATAGCGACAGCGTGAATGCCCAGCTCTGGGTAAGCAAGAAACAATGCAAGACCAAACTGGAGCGCACTCCCCAGACCGAACAGCTCTACCAGGTCATCGCCCGAGCCGAGAACTGGCTCCGCACCCACCCCATCAACATACCTATTATAAAATGGGAAACGAAGAAATGGGGCGAGATTCCAGCCGATTTCGGAAGAAAGGGATAAGTTTTTACAGCCTTAGCGCTTCGGATTCTTTTTGTAATTTTACCGTAGTATTAATCTTGTTTTTTAAAAGAAATAATATGAGATTTTATACAGAAGAAGATATATTAGATAAGCATATAGGCAAGATAGGAAGTCCTCATCGTGATCAATTTGAGAATGAAATCAACAGATTCTTAACCAAAGAGACCACCAAACTCCCAGATTGTTCTTGCTGATTCAGTAAGCATCACCTTTAGATAGACAGTTTAAGAAATAAACGAAGCTATCATCAAAATACTCTTCACTCTTCACCAAAAGCCCCGAAACCCCTGTATTTATCGGCATTCCGAGGGGTGAAGAGTTGTTTTTATCTCTTCACCCACTCTTCACCACTCTTCACCGTCAGGAACGGAAACAGAGGCGAAAGACTGATAGGAGGATTGCAAATCAGCCAGAACTGAAGGGTGAAGAGTGGTGAAGAGTAGGTGAAGAGTGCCCGAATACTCTTCACCCCTCGGAATGCCGATAAACACAGGGGTTTCGGGGCTTTTGGTGAAGAGTGAAGAGTATTTGGCAGGAAGCCTATACGAAAATAAAATAAAGGAGGTTTCGATAACTGTTCAAGTAAAACAGCCGACTAGCGACTCTTGCGCTAGTCGGCTGTTTGCAGTTTGCCAGTTGGCTGTTTATATTTTGCCAGTTGGCTATTTCCGGTTCTCGCATCAATCATCGCAAGTACTTACATCGACTATCGTAAGTACTTGCGTTAAAGAACGATATCAGTTATTTAAACAAATCATCCATTGTAACGACACTTTGTACCCGACCGGCATATTCGTTGAACTTAAGCCCATAAGTAGTAACCAATGTAAGATGCAAGGAACTCCTGCATTTCGTTTCTTCAGCAAACGTACTCAGTTTATGGCGCAGATTCTTGTCATAAGCAGCATTAATGGAGAAATCATCCTCACAGAATTTCATTTCACAAACATTGATGATACGGTCGGCTCTGTCAATAATCATATCTATCTGCGCACCATCTTTCTCTTTTCTGCTTTTCCAGGGACTCGCCTCTGTCTGCACTCCACTAATACCGAGTGCCTGCTTGATTTGTGGCAGATGATAATAGCAAAGAGATTCAAAGGTAAAACCTCGCCATGCTGTCAGCTCAGGTGTCAGCAGGTTGTCTTGCCAGAAATGTGGATTGGTCGTCTTTCTGCCATCAATAAATGACAAATAGAATTTGCTGTAGAAATCTGTCAGACGGAAATATACCTCACGCTTGGGATAATCATACTTAACATACGATGTTATGAAATCACTCACTTCGAGTGATTTTAATGTAGCAGAAAGCCCCCCGCCATTAGGTATTTTTGTAAGCGAAACGATTTCTTTTCGCGTATATCCCTGTCTTTTTTGAGCCAGAAGGCGCACGATAGTCATGCAATCCTCCGCATTAGTAAAGAGAGAAGAATAGAGGCGGTCGAACTCTAAACCGAGTTTGGCTGCAGGTTCGAAGAAAAGCCTGTCCATATTCTGAGCCAGACTTTTGCCTTTCTGCAGCATGGAAATATAATAAGGAATGCCACCTGTAGCCATATAACATTGTATCTGGTCGAACTTAGACATCACGATGTTGTTAGCCTGATAGTATTCTTCGCATTCGCCCAACGTAAACGGGCGCAACTTGATTTCATCAGTTGTGCGATCAAACAAACCGCCTTTGTTGTTTAATAGCTTGTCTGAAATCCATGACGTGGCAGAGCCGCAGACGATAAGCATGATATTCTGCTTTCCTGCAGCCCATCCATTCCAAAAATGCTCTAATGCTGTAACAAATCCCGAGCGGGGAGTGTCAAGCCATGGCAATTCATCTATGAATATCACCTGACGTTTGTCTGCATCTTGCTCTTCCAAGAGATTGATGAGTGCATCAAAAGCTTCGAGCCAAGAGGATGGCACCTTCTTACCCTTGCTGCCATAGCGAACAAGACTGGAGTAAAAGCTAGTCAACTGTTGCTCCATTATTTTTTGACCACTCAACTCGTAAGGAGATAAACCCGTATGGTAAAAGCTCATTTTATCCTGAAACAATTCTCTTACGAGAAAGGTTTTTCCGACCCTTCTTCTACCATATATTACTGCAAAAACAGGTTTATTTTCCTTGTAAAGATCCAGGAGTTCCTTAATCTCCTGCTTTCTTCCGATAATTTTCTGTGCCATAATCCTTTCGTTTATTTTGCTGCAAATATACAAAAAATATCGTTTCGAGCAAAATAAACGCACGCTATTTTGCTCGAAATGGGGTAAAAATACCATTTCGAGCAGAATTTACTTAGCATTTGCGAACCGATACTTCACTTTCGCCATCGGATAATCGTTCAGACGCAAGATGAATATCAATTTCTAATCATAAATTATTTATCCAACACACTTAAATTCTGATAGAACCAGACGTTCATCTGATTGGCTCCACGATGATTCCAGGCATAGTAAGGAATCAGAGTCAACACATCGTTCTTGACAGATACGCCATTGGCACCCTCTTCCAGAATCTGGGCATCAGCCTTGATGGCCTTGACAGAGAAGGCTGGAGCGCCCTTGGTCTCGGTGTTCTGAATGCTGTAGTTATCCACCACAGAGAAGGCAGGCTTCTTGGCCATAACGGCACGGAGCACTGGCTCGTTCTGATTATCCACAGCCTCAGCGCAATATACCAATGGTCCACGCTCTACGGCAACCTTGCCCTTATCATCAGCCACCTTACCGTTAGCTACAACTGTACGGATAGGCATATCAAAATGGATGCGGATTACATCGCCCTTCTTGATGTTCTTGACAGGGAGATAACCCTTGTTGGCATCGAGATCAGCCTCTACAGCCTTGCCGTTTACGGTTACTGTGTAAGCAGGCTTCTCTGCATCGCTATACTTGTAAAGGTCGCTAGGTACTACCTGGTTGCGAACCCATCCAGGAATACGGACCAGGAGGTTGGCATTCTTCACACCGCTCTTCTTCACAGCAATCTTGATATCGCCGTTCCAAGGATACTCGGTAGTTTCCTCCAGAACCACATCCTTGCCATTCACCTTGATGGTAGATGTATTGCCGGCAAAGAGATTCACATAGATATTGTTACCCTTCACGCCATAGAGATAGCCAGGAACAGAAGGGATGAAGCGGCACAAGTTACTTGGGCAGCAGGCACATCCGAACCAAGGCTGGCGGGTGGTGTTGCCATCGGCATTAAACTTATACTTGCCATCGCTTGACAATGGGTTTGGATAGAAGAATCTGCCACCATCCATACTCATACCCGAGATGACACCATTATACAGACTACGCTCCATGCAGTCGATATACTTGCTCTCGCCGTGAAGCAGGAACATGCGCTCGAAAAGGTAAACCATAGAGATGGCTGCACAGGTTTCATTATAGGCAGTCATGTTTGGCAACTCATAGTTATCACCGAATGCCTCACCGGCATGGCGGGCACCTACTCCACCTGTAAGGTAATACTTCTTGCCAACGATGTTTTCAAAAATACGGTCGATGACCTTCATATAGGCAGAATCCTTGGTCAGGGCAGCCACATCGGCAATACCAGCATACATATAGCCGGCACGAACAGCATGACCTACCGCCTCTTTCTGCTCCAGGATAGGAGCCTGGCTTTGAGAATATGGATTGCGGATATGAGTCTTGCCACGATAGTCGAGCAGATACTTAGCCTCATCCAGATACTTCTTCTCACCGGTCAGGGTATAGAGACGAGCCAAAGCCATCTCTGCAATCTGATGACCAGGAACGATGGTAGCCTGTCCTGGTTTAGGTCCCACCTCCTTTACCACGCAATCAGCATAACGCTTGGCGATATTCAGGAACTTGGTGCTTCCGGTAGCCTGATAGTGAGCGCAGGCTGCATCTACCATGTGACCGAGGTTGTAAAGCTCGTGGCTCGCCTCCTCGTCCTTGACCCAACGCTTATTTCCCGACCACTGGTGTGGATGCTTCGGGTTGATGGTACGGGCGGTATAGAGATAGCCATCTGGCTCCTGTGCCGCAGCTACCACATCGAGCACGCTGTCGATGTAAGCCTTCAACTTTTTGTTCGGATAAGTCTGGAGGATGTAGCTGGCACCTTCGATGGTCTTATAAACATCGGTATCATCGAAAGAAAAGCCCATGAACTTGCTCACATCCCACTCCTTGGTGTTCAAGCCCGGGTGGTTAGGATGCTGCAGGGTATAGGCAGCCATATCGAAATTCTTGTAACGGTGCTCGCTCTCACACTTGCTGAAAGCCAATGGCACGGTTACTTCTCGGGCAGCCTTCAAGCGGGCACCCCAGAAAGTATTCTGTGAAATCTTCACACTGGTGAAAGGAACCTGAGTAAATGGATAACCATTGCCCAATGTCTTTGCATTCTTCGCCATGGTTGGCACAACTACGGCTGCCGAAAGCAATACTGCTGAAACTAATCTCTTCATTTTCAAATAGGTTTTATTAATTTAATATTATTGTTTGTTATTTCAGTTGCAAAGATAAGAAAACTTTCCGACTATAGTGTATAATAAACAATAAAAAACAGGTAATTATCAGTCAAACACCTATATTTATATCATATTTAACGCTTTTTTTTGTTACAATCGTTTTTTTATCTTACCTTTGCAGTCAAATTAGAAATACAATAATATATCAAATATGAATCATCTTCCATACCGTGCCATCGCCCTTGACCTGGATGGCACCCTGACCAACCACGACAAGGTGGTTACCCCGAAAACCCGCGAAGCGCTGCTCCAGGCAGAAGCCGAGGGTGTTGTTATCATCCTTGCTTCAGGCAGACCGACCTACGGCATCGAACCGGTGGCAGAATGCCTGAAACTGGATAAGCGAGGCGGATACATCCTATCTTATAATGGCGGCAACATCGTGAATGCCAAGACTGGCGAAAAACTCTTCGCCCAGTTCCTGCCTGATGAGGTGATACCTATATTATATAGGTACGCGAAGGAGAAGAACCATGCCCTGCTGGGATATGCCGGCAACGAGATTATCACCGAGATGCCCGACGACCAGTATGTGAAGGAAGAATCGCGTATCAACAAGATGAACATCCGAAAGGTAGAAAACCTGTTCGAAGCCCTGGAGCCTCACCCTACCAAGCTCCTCATGACAGGCGACCCGGCAGATATGCTCAAGGCAGAAAACGAGCTTTCCGAGATTCTGGGCGACAGGATGGACATCTTCCGCTCAGCCCCATTCTTCCTGGAGCTGGTTCCTAAAGGCATCGACAAGGCAAAGTCCCTGCTCCGCCTTCTGTCGAAAATCAATCTCACCCCAGCCGACATGATTGCTTTCGGAGATGGCTACAACGACTTGAGCATGCTGAAACTGGCAGGCATGGGTGTAGCCATGCAGAATGCAGCACCAGAGGTTAGAGCCGAAGCCGACTACATCACGCTTTCCAATGAAGAAGATGGCATAGCTGCTGCCTTGGAACATTTCTGTAAAAAGGATTTTTAAAAGGTAAAAAGGTAAAAAAGTAAAAAGGTAAAAAAGCCTAGCGGGGTATAATCTCCCTAGTTTCTTTTTACCTTTTTACTTTTTTACCTTTTTACTTTTCAACAATCAGTCCACCCTTAGGCTGCATGACTACCTTCAGGTTTCCCTTCTTATCCACCTTTACGGTCTTCATCTGCGATACTGGCCAGAGAGCCTTCTTGTCCTTGCTGGCTGTTTCATGATAATAGGTAACGCTCTTGCCGGCAAGCATTGGCAGATTCAGGGTGAGCTTCATCACCTGGTCGGTGCCGTTCAAACCGGCAACATACCATTTATCACCATGGCGACGGGCAACAACGGCATATTTTCCAGGATAACCGGCGATGAACTTGGTCTCATCCCAGGTAGTAGGAACGCTCTTGAGGAAATCAATCTCGTGCTGAGGAAGCTCAGAGAGATTGTTCGGATAGATGGCGATACATTGGATAGCTGCCTGGTTCATGATAGCCGAAGCCATCTCGAAAACATCAGTAGTATAACGGCGATGACGACTCTTGTTATCCTTGGAGAGATACTTGTTCATGATGGTACCACCCCAATCCATCGCACCCACGGCGTTGCGGCAGAATGGATGCATGGTCAGTTCAAAAGCCTCCTGCTTGGCATGATAATCAGAGAAGAATACATTCTCTGAAGCCAGTACAGCCTCACTGGATACATAGTTTGGATACATACGTTCCCAACCTCTTGGCAGGGTGCAACCATGGAAGATAACCTGAATGCCATAATCGTTGGCATCGCTGAGGATGTCTTCATACTGCTGCATGGTATGCTGCTTGTCGCCACCGAAGAAATCTACCTT
This sequence comes from Segatella copri, assembly GCF_026015465.1. GTDB lineage: Bacteria > Bacteroidota > Bacteroidia > Bacteroidales > Bacteroidaceae > Prevotella > Prevotella copri_E. The sequence goes on along the minus strand of NZ_JAPDUQ010000003.1, from coordinate 55,807 downwards.
GATACCCTTGATGCCGATGCTCTTCATCCAGGCCATCTCCTTCTTTCTTGCCACGATGTTATCCATAATGCCACGAGGTCCCTGAGGTGCATCGTTGGCCACACCATTGGAATTATACCAGAGCATCAGACTCACATTCTTGCTCTGCGCATACTTGCTCAACTCTGCTATCTTGTCTCTACCAATCTGGGTATCCCAGAGCGCATCAACCAGCACATATTCATATCCCATGGTAGCAGCCAGGTCGATGAACTGCTTCTGGTCGTTATAGTTGCAAGATTCATCCTGCCAGATGAGCCAACTCCAGGTATACTTGCCTGTTCCGTATTTCTGGGAAGCCTCGAATCTTGGCTCTACTACATCGTATGGAATGGTGGTCTCTACCAGAGGCTTCAAATCAGAACCCACGGTAATGGTACGCCAAGGAGTGGAACCCGGAAGAATGAAGGTGCCCGATGTAGAACCGATGCCATCTGCCTCCTTCTCCATTGGGAAGGCGATCTGATAACCCTTGGCTGCATCGTAATCGCTGATGTGACAACCCGGATAGTTGCCGTGAGTACCCGTCTCGCTGACCAATACCCAGCCATCGCCGCCTACCTTGAAGAGGCATGGGAAGGTATAGCCATGACCATAACCCGATTTGGCAGTAAGAGGCTGATCCACCTTATAATCTTCTTCATAACTTGGTTTGGTTCGGGCAAAACCGATGAGCGGATCCGACTGTGGACAGAGGTAAGTGGTGGTTACCTTAGGAAGATTGAAGGCAGTCTTCTCCTCATTCACGATGAGATGCTGAGCCTTCAGTTGATCAAAAGTATAACGGAATGCCACATCGTTGTTGCTTACATTGAAGGTAACCGTCATCGGCTGCTTCTTACCGTTGATGTATGTCACGTTGAGCTGGTTGGCATGATAATCTACATGCGAAACCTTGGCGGTGCGGAGGTCATAGCTCTTCTCCACCTTTATCTCATTCTTGCCCTGATAGGTCAAGCCCTGACTGAAATCGCCTACATTGGCAAGGAGACCGAGCTGTGATTCCTCCATCATTCGCTTGCCTGCATAATCGATGGAATAATAGAGTTTGCCATCGCGATCTTCCACCACAACATTCAACTTACCATCAGGAGAAGTGATGGTATTCTTTTCGGCATAGGCACCAATGCTAGCCAACAATGCCAGCGCTACTGCTAAAACGTTTTTCTTCATTTCCAGATAAAAGTAATTAGTTTATTTGTTACTATGTTTTTATGCCGCAAAGTTAAGCAATATTATCGAATAAACAAAAATTTAACCGAATTATTTTGTATTTTCTTCAAATAATAGTAACTTTGCACGAAATAAACTATACACATATCAGCAGTTATGTTACAACTTGACAATTTCTATAAGGCTCGCTTCGTGCTGAGCAAGGTAATAAGAAAGACTGAGTTGGTTCACACGCCAAGAATCAACCCAGAGAGTGATGTTTATTTGAAACCAGAGTGCCTGCAGAAGACCGGTTCGTTCAAGATTCGTGGTGCTTACTATAAGATTTCACAACTCACCGATGAAGAAAAGGCAAAGGGTGTGATAGCCTGTTCTGCGGGCAACCATGCACAGGGTGTAGCGCTGGGAGCTACAGCCATGGGCGTCAAGAGCCTCATCTGTCTGCCAGAAGGCGCTCCTATCTCTAAGGTCGAAGCTACCAAGCGACTGGGTGCTGAAGTCTGTCTGGTACCTGGCGTTTACGATGATGCCTACCAGAAGGCGCTGGAACTGAGAGATGAGCATGGCTACACCTTCGTACATCCTTTCGATGATGAGAATGTCATCGCTGGGCAGGGCACCATCGGATTGGAAATTATCGACCAGCTGCCTGATGTAGAGGCTGTAGTAGTGCCTGTTGGCGGCGGCGGTCTGATTTCGGGTGTGGCTTTCGCCATCAAATCGTTGAATCCGCATGTAAAGCTATATGGCGTTCAGGCTGAAGGAGCAGCAAGTATGGTCCAGAGTCTGCACGATCATAAACAGGAGAAGTTGCCTTCTGTAGCGACCGTAGCTGATGGTATTGCCGTAAAGGAACCGGGAAAGATTACTTTTGAAACCTGCTCCAACTATGTTGACGAAATCGTAACCGTGAGCGAGGATGAGATCTGTGCAGCCATCCTGAAACTCATAGAGAGTGAGAAGATGGTAGCCGAAGGTGCCGGTGCGGCCAGTGTGGCAGCAGTAATGTACAACAAGGTTCCGGTGAAGGGCAAGAAAACCATCTGCGTGGTAAGCGGCGGTAATATCGACGTAACCATCCTGAACCGCGTCATCACCCGTGGTCTTGCCAAGAGTGGCCGTCTCTGTACCATCGAGATGGAGCTGGATGACAAACCGGGCGAATTGGTAGAGGTCTGCTCTGTCATCGCCGGATTGGGCGGCAACATCACCGGTGTTCACCACGACCGTTCTGCCAACCGCAACAAGGTGAATGCCTGCGTGCTCCGCCTCACTATGGAGACTCGCGACGAGGAACACGTAAAAGAAATCAAGGAGGCTTTGGAATCAAAGGGATTCCATCTCTGGATAGTATAATATTTAATGTTGAATGGTTAGTGTTCAATGTTTAGTATTAAGTGTTAAGTGTTAAATTATAAATTGTAAATTATAAATTGAAGATTATGAACGCAATTCACACAGACAATGCGCCTGCAGCTATCGGTCCATATAGCCAGGCTATCGAAGTAAATGGTTTTGTTTTTGCATCTGGTCAGATTCCTATCGACCCTGCAACAGGCAATTTCGTAGAAGGCGGCATCAAGGAGCAGACTCGCCAGAGCCTCACCAATGCCCAGAACATCCTGAAGGCAGCAGGTACCGACCTTTCTCATGTGGTTAAGACTACAGTTTATCTGAACAGCATGGACGATTTCGCAGCCATGAACGAGGTTTATGCCGAGTTCTTCAGCCAGCCATATCCAGCTCGTTCTGCCGTAGCTGTAGAGAAGTTGCCAAAGGGCGCCCTCGTAGAGGTTGAGGTTTTGGCTGCCAAGTAATTCTTCCTTTTTTCTATCAGGAAGTAAATATTCAAGGTGAAAATATTCTTTAGATGGTATCAAGCATTACATTAAAGAATCTGATTATAGGCTATCGTTCGAAGCATCAGCTCCGGGCGATAGCCTCACCTGTTCATGCCTCGCTCCAAGCCGGTGAACTGACCTGTCTCATCGGAGCCAACGGAGTGGGCAAATCTACCTTACTCAGAACTTTAGCCGGATTTCAGCCAGCGCTTGATGGCGAAATTCTGATTCAAGACAAATCTCTTTCTGATTTCTCAGCCCAGGAACTCGCCAGAGAAATCAGCATCGTTCTCACATCGAAGACAGACCATGCCCAACTCTCTGCTGAAGAGATTGTAGGCATAGGCCGTTCTCCCTATACCGGTTTCTGGGGCACATTATCTGCTGCCGACAAGCAGATTGTTGCCTCTGCACTTCAGGAAACGGGCATTCAGCATCTTGCCCAGAGAAACATCAGCGAACTGAGCGATGGTGAGCGTCAGAAGGTAATGATAGCCAAAGCCCTAGCGCAGCAAACCCGCATCATCATCCTGGACGAGCCAACCGCCTTCCTCGATTTCCCCAGCAAGATAGAAACCCTACAGATGCTCCGCCGTCTGGCGCACGAACAGCATAAATCCATATTACTGTCAACCCATGATGTAGAGTTGGCGCTCCAGCTCTCCGACCGTCTCTGGCTGATGGAAGAAAGCCGTTTCTCTATCGGCACTCCTAAAGAACTGGCTGCCGATGGTTCCTTATCCAGATTCATCAATCGTGACGGCATCCGATTCAACAAGGATTCCCTCCGCATCGAAATCAAATGAGTTTTCGTAATTGATTTTTTCTATGGTTGCACGCAAGCACATGAAGAAAAAATCTCAAGTGGCTCAGTTTGCTAACTCAAGTAGCTCAATCTGCTAACTCAAGTAGTTCAGTCAGCGAGTTCAGACGTCTCAGTTAGTTGATGCAGACGTCTCGGCAAGCCTACGGATACGGCTCCGTTAGCCTACGCAGCCATATCTGTAACCCGATGCAGTCATATTCGTAACCCAGCGCAGTCATATTCGTAACCCAACGCAGCCATATTCGTAACCCGATACAGTCATGTTCGTAAGCCAATACAGCCATATTCGCTTTCAACCGTACAGATTGCCAGATTTACTATTTCCGTTTTTGCTGTTCTCTTATTATCCTAACCGTCAAATCGGTAAACTTTTTTATTGCTGCCTGAACCTGTCCTCGTCCGAAAGCCCAGAAGATGAGGGCGGCAGAGGCTGGTGCAGCATGTGTTCCTACATACTGGCGCATTTTAAGAACCGTGCAGTTTTCAATACCAAGTTCTTTCATGGCAGCGAATACTTGGGCTGCTGGTACTTCAAAATCAGCCTTAGTGCGCTGATCTCTAAGTACCAATGCGGTCTTGTTTACCTTAACTACCTTGTATTCCTTATTGGCGTTACTGCGATATGTCTTGATAGTCTTAATCTTTTGAATAAAGTTATCGAATGTCAATATATTAATATCTTCCGTCATAACTAATGGGGTTTAAATGTTGTGGTGATAAGCAAATCATTCCACCTTTTTGTTTATAATTCTCCTCTATTATGGTGCAAAAGTAAGTTTTTTCCGTGAAAAAAACAAGAAAAAATGCATTTTTCTAGAGCATGTACAATATATTCTTTTATCAGGTATCTATTTACATCTTTTTAATTGCCAAAAACTTGCATGATTCAAAAATTAAGCGTATCTTTGCGGCTAAAGATAGGAATAGGAGAAAAGATTATGGCAAACAATGAATGCAGAAAGCTGCCGGTAGGCATACAATCTTTCAATGTCATCAGAGAAGAAGGATACCTCTATGTTGACAAAACTGACATGGTTTGGAAATTGGCGAACCAAGGTTTAAAGTATAATTTTTTTATCCGTCCTCGTCGATTCGGAAAATCTGTGCTTGTTGATACACTCCAGGCTTACTTTGAAGGAAGAAAAGAGCTCTTCGAAGGACTGAAAATCATGGAGTTGGAGAAGGAATGGAAACAGTACCCGGTTATTCGATTCGACATGAGCCGAGGGGGAGCGACTGCAAATGAAGTTAAGGCATACCTGGATCGAACTTTTGATGTTTATGAGCAATTATATGGCATCCATATCAAACCTACAGATTCACTAGGAAACCGCTTCGACCTAATCATTAAAACCGCCTATGAGCAAACAGGGCTCAAGGTTGCCATTCTTATCGATGAGTACGACTCTCCTCTCCAGCACTCGTGGAAAACTCCCGAGCATGAGGGTTGCACAGAAGTATATAGAAGCGTGTTTTCCATCTTGAAAGCTGATGATGCGTACCAACGTTTCGTCTTCATTACGGGTATCACCAAGTTTACGCAGATTTCTCTTTTCTCTGTTCTCAACAACCTGACCAATATCAGTTTCCTTCCTGAATATGCAGCTATCTGCGGTATTACAGAAGAAGAAATCGGGGAGAACTTCAAGCCGGAACTGGAAAGAATGGCTGAAGTGAACGAGTGGACCTTGCAGCAAACTCATGATAACCTGAAGGATTACTACGATGGATACCATTTCAGTCGCAGAAACATGGTGGACATCTACAATCCTTTCAGTCTCCTTAATGCACTCGAGGCACAAGACTTGAGCTGTTTCTGGGTTTCATCAGGAGCAACATCCATGCTACCTAAGTTTGTGGACAACATGGAACTGCGCTTACGGAATTTCGAAAATTGTCCGATTTTACGCAAGACTCTTGAGAGTTCTGATGTCATAAATGGTGGTGCCGAACTCTTTCTCTATCAGACGGGTTACCTTACCATCAAGTCGAGCGATGAATTTGGCTATTTCTTAGGTTTTCCAAACCAAGAAGTGAAACAGGCTCTTTACGAGGTTGTGCTGCCAAGCCTGACCATGAAATCAGAAAGCGATATTATCAGTCTGCAAGGCAGTCTGTTCCGCCAATTGGGTACCGGACAAATCGCAGATGCCATGAAAACACTGAAAGCATTGGTTGCCGATGTGCCTTACAGCAACAAGAAACTTGCCTCGATGGATATGGAAGAGCGCTACCGTCTCATCATCAGTACCATTCTGAATGCCATCGGCCTGAAAGTGGAGGTAGAGCATATGCTTGCAACAGGAAGGATCGACATCATCGCCCAAACTTCACGCTACATCTACGTGATAGAACTGAAACTGAAAAATAATGGTGGTAAAAAGGCTGCCATTCAGCAGATACTGGATAACAAATACCTGGAGCCTTTCCAAGCAGACAAGCGAAAGGTGATAGGCCTCGGCATCGAACTGGACGAGGAAGGCAAAGGGCTATTGGATTGGGGGAATTACTGAAGAATAAAAACATAGAAGAAGAGGGCGTGCAAAATTATATCTTGCACACCCTCTTCTTTTTTCCGATTCCTACAATATCTCCAACTGATCCTTTACCGCCTTATAACAGCGGCGGGAAACCGTGATTTCTTCCTGGTCGAAGGGAGGAGAAAAGATGCAGCGGAGCGTATAGTTCTCGATGCAGAGAAGATAATCGAGATTGATGATGCAATCCTGACGCACCTGAGCCAGAGAAGGCGACATGGAAAGGATGGTTTTTGCCGTGGTCTGCTTCTTCAACTTATAAATCTGACCGTTTGACAATTTCAACTGCCAAAGATGAGTATCTTCATCGAAAGTACAGCAAAACACATCATCGGGCTTCAACATTAATAAGCCCGAAATAGTCTGAATGGCAAGACGCTTGGCTGATGTTTTCAACAGTCCATTCACTCCCGACAATTCCTGAGCTTTCAGAGAAGCCATCGCAGATACCGAAGGCCAGGAAGAGGACTCAAGAGCTGCAGAAGAATCTTTTTCATCTCCATCCACCATCTTCTGCCGGATACGGTCTACTACCAGTTCTAATTCCTCCTGCTGATAAGGTTTCAACAGGAAATCGAAGGCAGAGGCTCTGAGTGCCTCAATCATATACTTATCGAAGGCGCTGTAAAACACTACGATAAGTTCCATCGGCATTTCTTCTCTCAAAGACTGCAATACTTCCAAGCCCGTCTGCCCAGGCATTTCAACATCGAGGAACAGCACATCGGGCTGCATGCTCATCACAAGGTTCTTAGCCGAAACCGCCGAAGAGGATGTGGCAATCACCTCAAAATCTACCAGAGTTGCCAAATCATCTTGCAACTTGTGGATGCTCTGTGGCTCATCATCCACAATCACAACCTTGATTTTATCTTGCATTGCTTGCATATTAGTATGTTTTAAATTCTTATGAAAAGTTTTCTACTTAAAGACATCGTAATCGTAATTACATGGAACTCCAATGCTTACGTGCATACCCTTCTTCGGAGCATTCTCCTCCCCAGGAATTCCTCTGTTGCTCTGCATCTTAAAGAACATCTTGCGTTCGTTGCTTGCATTAAGCATTTCGATGGTGCTGTTCAGGATTCTCAATCCGGTTCCCGTACTGGCAAAACCATTCTTCTTTTTTCTGTCAATAGCCCCCGCTTCTCCACATCCGTTGTCAGTTACCTCTATCCGGAGCATCGCGTCCTCTACCCAGATATTAACATCCAGCAAAGGCGTCTCACCAGTTTCTTCCATGCCCACAAACGCATGCTTCAGGGCATTCTCTACAGGAATCTGGATAATCATAGACGGCAGCATCAGCTTCATATCTACATCCTTGGCTATATGGAACCGAGGTTTCGGGAGGAACGGATTGGTTTCATGGCGAAGGGAAGAATAACCCATCACCATCTGCAATTCTTCCTCCAGACTTACCGCCATCTTATCGCATGTAAGCAAGTAGGAACGGAGTATTTGTATCAGGAGATGAAGCGGCTTGACATCAACTTCCTTCGGAAGATTAGAGACAAAGATATTGAGCACATTAAACACGAAGTGAGGCGGGAAACGATTGCGCACATTCTCCATCTTCAGCGCCATCATCAGGTTCATCTCCTCCTGATGCTGTTGCTTGTTGCGCAACATTTTGTATCGGAGAAAAGCGATGAGAGCCAACACGCTCATTAGCAGCAAACCGATGACCAGTAACAGGATAACGCTAAAGGATCTTACCTCTGCCTGCGTGGTGTGAAGGGAGAAGCAAGCAGCAAGCAACAGCATAAGAGCGAATATGCACAGAAGGCACACTCCATTCTTTATCTGCATCAACATTATCTTTCTATATTCATTTGCCATGATAGACTATTTTAAATGAATTTAAGTTCCCGTTGCGAAAGTACGACAAAAAATTCAAATAAACCTCAAATCCGCAACCTATAGGGTTTAGTGGGATTTTGCTTGTAAAACGACAAAATTCATTTTATTGTACATATTTCTTGCATAACAGAAATGTCGCAGACACAAAATCCCCTTACCCCATAAAGCGACTTGAGGTAATACGCTGGTTTAACCAGAAAAGCATGGTCTTTAACCAAAGTCTGTCTTGAACAGGTTGGCATAAGCATTGTTGTCTGAGTAAATGTTCAATACATGCCTACGTGATGTCTTAATCCATTTCGCAGGAACAGAGATGAACTTGAAAACAAAGGTCTTGATTCTGCTGGTGGCACGCAATCCAAATTCATGGGTTTTCAATCTCTGCATAATAGCTTTGTAGAAGTTTCTGATGAGAGCTGTCATAAGCAGGAATACAGTATTCTGTGCCATGAACGATTTTGGCAATCGATTCCAGCCAAAGTCATTGTTCATGTCATCGAAGATGCGTTCCTTGCCACCACGAAGATTGTAGAATTCCACGATGTCTCTTGCACTCGACTTGTAATCGTTAGTCAGTATACATCTGTAGGTATATTCGCCTTCCCAAATGTCAAGGTCTCCATCTATTCGCCTTTGTCTCTGTATGACAAGACGATACGGTTTTCCTTTCCATTTCTCAACAAGGATAGAATTCAACTCAAACTCAATACCGTTGATTTCAACAGTTTTCCATCCAGTTAAGGCAAACATGGAATCGTAGAAAGAAGAGCATCTGTTGGCACGAATATAAAAATACCTGCAATGAGCCTCTACCATATCTACGATTTCCTCCGAACATGAGCCGCAATCCATGCGGGCACGAGAAATATATATTTCCGAAGCCTCCAATCGCTTGAAGATTCTTTCCAAAGTTTCTTTTTGGTTGAAGCGCACGTTTGTGTTGCCGTCTCTATTTTCAATACCAACAATCATGTCGTTAATGACAGCTACACCTGGACTATAGCCCAAGAACTTCTTGTAGGTTGGTTTTGCATCATACTTCTCTGTTTCAATGAACTGATGGTCAAAGTCAAAATCATACTCTTGACCGGATTTCAATTGACCAGTAGCAAGCAGGGCATTGACCAGTAAGCAGTTCATCTTGTCTGCAGTATTGAAATCATAGGATTTGCCAGAAGCAGACTTATAGGTGATGCTCTTAAAGGTCAGTTCTTCGATAGCACGTAATATGGTGTCTGCGCTGCAAGTGCGAAGAGTTGGATGAAGAGATAAATGTTTCATCAGGTGAGTTGTAACATCCTCAATACATGAGCCACCACAAAGATATACGCACATCAGAGAACGTAGAATCTCGCTATATTGATAACCAAACAATGTGCATCTCAATCCCAAGGTAGAATCTATTGTTTGAGCTAAAAGAGAATCAAATTGCTCCATAATAGAAAAAATTCCTCCAAAAGGAGTGAGTTTCTCAGATTTTATTTGTACTTTTGCCATGTCATTCAGAATTTTGTTTGTTTTTATTTTGCAACACTAAGATAAGTGAAATTTCTGACATGGCAAAATCCTGAGCAACTTTTTGTTGCTCAGGTGCTTATAAAAAATATTAAATTATAGTGTTGCGGAAATTAGAATAAACAAAAAAATAACAGAAAAACTCATTTTTTCTATAAAAAAAAAGAGAAAAGCAATAAAAAGTGTACCTTTGCAGTATGGAAATGCAATTATTTAAAAATATCAACCCCCAAAATATACCTGAAAGGATGAACAATCCATTCAGCTACGAACCTCATCCGCTCTGCATCGAAGCATGCAGGGAGCTGCAGGATGAACTCTCACAGCGAAACGACTGGCGGGAGGAAATAGACCGTGGAAAGATGTTCGGCGTACTTATCGTAGAAGCCGACAACAGTAAGATTGGCTATCTGAGAGCTTATAGCGGACAGATTGGCGGCAGAAGCGACTGGGAAGGTTTTGTGCCAGCCGTTTTCGATTATCTTCAACCCGACGGATATTTCAAGAAACATGAGGCTGAGATTTCGGAATTGAACCAGCAAATCAGACAGATTGAAGCCAACAAAACCCTGAAAAAGGCAAAAAGCCTGATTGATGATTTACAGCAAAAGCGCCAGGAAGTTATCGCAAACTACCAGACAAAGATAAAAGAAGCGAAGGAAAAGCGGGATGCAAGGCGACAGGAAGCCCTTTCTGCAGGAAAATCTCTGAGCCAGGAAGAGGAAGAGGCGATGATAAAAGAAAGCCAGTTTATGAAGGCAGAACTGAAGAGGCTAAAAAAGTCGATAAACGAAAAGACGGCGTACGAAACGCTATATGAAAACTACGAAAAGGACTTGAACAGGGCGAAAAAGCTCCGCAAACAGTTATCTGAAGAACTTCAGCAATGGCTGTTTTCGAAATTCCAGATGCTGAATGCGGAAGGAGAAACCAAGGATCTGCTGGAGATTTTCAAGGACGAGGCGGTTAAGATTCCACCTGCCGGAAGTGGAGAATGCTGCGAGCCGAAACTCCTGCAATACGCTTACCAGCATGGCTACAAGCCTCTGCAGATGGCGATGTTCTGGTGGGGAGAGAGTCCGAAAGAAGAAATCAGACATCATCTTCAGTTTTATCCTGCCTGCAACGGAAAATGCAAACCGATACTACATTGGATGCTGCCTAAAACAGTCTTTGAAACCCAACAGACCGAAACTACTATATATAATAAGGTGGAAACGCTCTACGAAGACCGTGAACTGGCAGTCATCTATAAGCCCGAAGATTTACTCTCGGTTCCGGGGAAAGATGCAGCCCAGCCTTCCGTCTACGCTCTGATGCGCAGGAAATATCCCGAAGCTACCGGTCCGCTCATCGTCCATCGTCTGGACATGGCAACAAGCGGACTGATGATTATTGCCAAGACCGAGTTTGCCTATCATCGCCTGCAAAAGGAGTTTCTGAATCATCGGGTTCAGAAGAAATACGTAGCCATCGTTTGCGGAAAAAACAAGGAATCGTGCAACCGGATTCTGAAAGAAGCAGAAAGCAGAAAAGGTTACATCTCGCTCCCCCTGATAGCAGATTTTCTAGACCGTCCACGACAGATGGTAAACCGCGAACAGGGCAAGGAAGCCATTACAGAATACGAGGTTCTAGAGCGTATAGACGATACCCATCTTCGCCTGGCGCTCTATCCTAAAACGGGCAGGACGCACCAGCTGAGAGTGCATTGTGCTCATCAGGAAGGTCTGAATGCCCCTATCATCGGCGATCCGCTCTACGGCAACGAGCCGGCTACAAGACTGCATCTTCATGCAGAGGAAATCACATTTGAGCACCCGATGACGGGAAAGAAGATGACTATAACAAGAAAGGCTGATTTCTAAATTTGATTTAGGCACGGATTAAACTGATTTAGGCACGGATTACACGGATTTATGGCGCTAATGTGAATAAAGCGTATTTATAGTATCATAAAAAAATCCGTGTAATCCGTGTAATCCGTGCCTAAAAAACTAAAAAGCCGTGCCTAAAAGTTTACCCAGTGTCCTTTCAGACAAAGAACATCACGATAACCTGAGCTATCACCACTCTGATAAACATGCCGAGCGGATAAACCGTAGCATAACTGATACTTGGCGTATCGCCATCCAGCGTCTCGTTGGCGTAAGTAAGCGCCATCGGATTCGCCATACTTCCACAGAGGATTCCGCAGATACTGCCGAAGTCATACTTCTTGGTCTTCAGGATGATGAGACCTACGATAACCACAGGCACAACCGTGATAAGGAAACCGATGCCTACCCACATCAAACCTTCCGGACGGACTACCGTCTCGAAGAACTGTCCACCAGCCGCCAATCCCAGGCAACCGAGATAGAGGGCAAGACCCAGTTCTCGCAGCATCAGACCCGCACTTCGCGTCATGTAAGAGATGAAATGCACACGAGGCCCTAGCGCACCAATCAGAATACCCATCACGATAGGACCACCGGCAATACCCAGACGTACAGGAGCCGTCATTCCAGGAATATCCAGAGGAATGGTTCCTACGGCAAGACCGAGAATGATTCCGAGGAAGATAGCGCCGAGGTTCGGCTCGTTCAGGGTCTTTACGGCATTACCCAGAAACTGCTCTACATGGTCGATACTCGTAGGGTCGCCAACTACAGTCAGCCGGTCGCCGTACTGCAGACGGAGGTCATCTGTAGCAAGCAGACGGATATCACCACGAAGCACTCGACTCACATTCACGCCATAGGAATTTCGCATCTGCAGACTGCCCAGGCGCTTACCGTTCAGTCCAGGACGGGTAACAACGATAATGCGGCTTTCTACCTTCGCATCAATCGCATTCCAGTCTACCTTATCATTATTCCACTCCTTATCCACCTTCTTTCCGAAGAGAATCTGCATCGCCGAGACCTCATCCTTATTGGTAACCACGAGCACATTATCATTCGTATGAAGAACCGTATCAGCCTGAGGAACTATCACCTGTTCGCCTCTCCACACACGGGAGATGATGAACTTGCGATGCGTCATCATCGTAATCTCTGCTATGGTATTGCCGTTCAGGGCAGGATTCACGATTACATATTGTCCGATAGCCGTATGGTCGTCATCATCATTATTGCGAATCTCCAAATCTTCCGGTTTCACAAAGAGTTTGCGCAAGAGCATCATCGCCAGGATAACGCCCACAACACCCAACGGATAAGTAACGGCACAGCCCAGAGCTGCACCTTCGCTAGGCAAGCCCAACTGCTGCAACGCCTGCTGGGCAGCACCAAGGGCAGGCGTATTGGTTGTGGCTCCACACAGGATACCCATCATATCAGGCAGACTGATTGGCAAAATCCAGCACAAGCCGAGCGAGAACAAGGTTCCCACCAGGATGACAGCCAGACTCCAGAGATTGAGCGAAATGCCTTCGTGACGCATCGAACCGAAGAAGTTAGGACCCACATAAAGACCCAGCACATACACAAACATGGTAAGGCCGAAGCTTTCTGCAAACTCCAGCATGTTCTGGTCAATAGAGAGCCCTAGATGCCCTGCTATAATACCCACAAAGAATACGAAGGCTATGCCAAGGGAGATTCCTTTGACATGAATCTTGCCGAGGGCAAGACCCAAAGTACAAATCAAAGACAGAATGACGATGCCTTGCACCGCCGAATGCACGTTGATTAAATTATCAAACCACATAATGTTTCTTTATATCTATTCTAGATAAAACTTTAAAAGTTGCTTTTTCTCGATGCAAAGGTACATTAAAATGCGAACAAAACAAAATAATTCCCATTTTTTTTTGTATTATTCTCGATTTGCAGTACCTTTGCATCCGTAAAATGTAATAAGAATGAAAGATATTTGTTGTATTGGGCACGTAACAAAGGATAAAATCGTGACCCCGAACAGTACGGTTTACATGGCTGGCGGCACCTCTTTTTATTTTGCCTACGCCATCAACCAATTGCCAAAGGATGTAAGTTTCTCGCTTATTACGGCGATGGATCCTACCGAGAAGGAACCTGTTGAAAAGATGCTCAAGGCAGGAATAGATGTCACCTTGAACCCATCACGCAATACGGTTTTCTTCGAAAATATTTATGGCGATAATCCTAACGACCGTAAGCAGCGTGTGCTTGCCAAGGCAGATCCTTTCACCATCCAGCAGCTGGAGCATGTAGAGGCAAAGGTTTTTCACCTGGGCAGTCTGTTGAGCGATGATTTCTCGCCAGAAGTGGTTGCCTTTCTTGCCAAGAAGGGAAAAGTTTCCATCGATGTGCAGGGCTATCTGCGCGAGGTGAGAGACGAGAAAGTTTACGCTACCGACTGGAAGGACAAGCTCCAGGTGCTCAAGAACACCTATTATCTGAAGGTGAACGAGACCGAGATGGAGACCATTACCGGACTGAAGGACCCGAAGGAAGCCGCCAAGCTGATTCATGCCTGGGGCGTAGCCGAAGTAATCATCACGCTGGGAAGCGAGGGCTCTTTGGTTTATGTAGATGATACTTTCTATGATATTCCAGCCTACCCTCCTCATGAAGTAGTGGATGCTACGGGATGCGGCGATACCTATTCGGCAGGCTATCTCTACAAGCGTCTGCAGGGAGCCAATCCGGTAGAAGCCGGAAAGTTTGCTGCAGCCATGTGTACCATCAAACTGGAGCACAACGGACCATTCAACCGCACCATCGAAGATGTAATGAAAATCATCAGATAACAGACGGGGCAATCCCCACTTTGAAGAGAAAGGCAGTTTCCTACATGCAGGAAACTGCCTTCTTGCTTTGAGTTTACCCTCCGTTTACCCTCTGAAAATATGTTGTTTAGCAACTTTTTCCATATATGGACCATTATGAACTTGTATAATACCACATTTTTTCATACCTTTGCAGAGTAAATGAAACTGACAGTTCCAAATACACCTAGGAAAAGTAATCATATAAAACAAAGAAATCATGAAACAGAAGAAGCATCTAGCAATCGTAGGGAGCATGCTACTCGCGTTAACCGCATGTTCAGGTGGCAGTTCCGAACTGGACCCGACACAAAAGCCTACCCCTGCAGCAAAAGTACCTATCAACATCAGCACTTCGATAAGCCGTGCTACAGATCTGGCTTTCGAAGCGGGAGACCAGATAGGACTGTTTGTTGTCAACCATCAAGCCGACGGCTCTGCCGCAACACTCCAAACGACAGGTAACTATATAGACAACACGAAATTCACCTATGATGGAACCTGGAAGGCTGCAACTCCAACCTACTGGAAAGACAACAGCACCCCCGCCGATTTCTACATTTATTATCCATATACAAGTTCTATCAGCAACATAGAGGCGATGCCTTGGACTGTAAATGCAGACCAGAGTACAACCGAGAACTACAAGGCTAGCGAACTTCTGATAGGCAAGACTACAGATGCGGCTCCTACAGAAAGCGCCGTAAAAATAGACGCCAAACACGTGTTGAGCCAGATGATTATCAACCTCGTGGCAGGAAACGGATTTACAGAGGCTTCGCTTGCTGCAGCCAAGATTAGCGTAAAAATCAACCGCTTAAAGACACAGGCTACAGCCAATCTTTCTACAGGTGCCGTAACAGTCAAGGGCGATGATACAGACCTCATTCCGCTCAAGGAAGAAGGCAACAGCTACAAGGCGCTCATCATTCCGCAAGCCGTAGGCGAGGGAAATCTCATTACCGTAAATGTTGACGGCAGAGATTTCAATCTTCCTAAGTCATCCAAGTTTTCAGCTTTCGAGGCTGGCAGGATGCATAAGTTTACCGTTACGCTCAGCAAGACCAGCAACGGCGTGAATGTAAACATCAGCAAGTGGGAAGACGACGGTATCGACTATGGTGGTACAGCCGAATAAAAAAGTACAGACGATTTTCTATCCTAGAAATAATACGAGATGATCTTTCTTTTAGAGAAAAGTCATCTCCCCAAAACGAATTATTTATGAAAAGAGTAAAACATACCTTATTATATCTGCTTGCGGCAGGAGCCATGCTCCTGACGGGCTGTAGCGATGACTTCTTCGGCGACAAGACCGAGCAGCACGACAGCAACCGCATCCAACTCTCGGGCGATATCGACCAGCTTGCCGTAACCCGCGTCAACGACAACGGTTTCTGCAACGGCGACGTGATGGGCGTTTATATCGTAGATTACGAGGGAAACAAGCCTGGAACCTTGAAGGTAAACGGCAACCGTGGCGATAATGTGCGCCACACTTTCGATGAGCCTAACTATAAGTGGAACTCCGCTTATGACCTTTTCTGGAAAGACAAGCATACGCATATTGATGTGTATGGTTACTATCCGTTTGCCAACCCTGAGAGCATAGAGGATTATCAGTTTGAAGTACAGAAAGACCAGAGCAAGGCTACCGAGAATGGCGAAATGGGTGGCTACGAAGCGAGCGATTTTCTCTGGGGCAAGGTGTCGGATGTGGCTCCTACCACCAGCGTAATCCGTTTGCCTATGGCGCATCGCATGTCTAACGCCCGTGTTACCCTAATTCAGGGTTCCGGTTTTGCCGAGGGCGAATGGGCGAATCTGGAGAAGATTGTTCTGACAGCCAACGTAGCCCGCAAGGCAAGCATCAACCTTTCTACTGGCGATATCAAGACTGCAGGTGCTGTAGAGAACACCATGACCATCCCATCTCGTACTAACGACGAGTGGCGCACCATCGTGGTTCCTCAAACCGTGGCTGCCGGCACAACCCTCTTCAGCATCACCATCAGCGGCGTGCCTTACAAGTTCACTAAGAACGAGGCATTTACCTATGTATCTGGCAAGATGATGAACTTCGGTATCAAAGTAGATAAGCAGACCGGAAGCGGCGCTTACAAACTTACTTTGGTAAGCGAAAGCATTACTCCTTGGGAGAATGATCAGGTAAGTCATGATGCTACGGCGAAGGAGTACGTGGTTATCAACTCAACGAAAGGGCATCTGAAAGAGGCGATTGCTGCGGCTAATAAGGACTATACAAAACTCAAGAATCTTAAGATTACTGGCGAGATAGGACCAACAGACTTTGAATTTATGCGTGACGAAATGAGCAGTCTTCAATCTCTGAATATGAAAGAAGCTATCGTGTACGGATCTTTTGGTTTACAACCATGGTTCTCAGGCGAAAGAGCTCATGATGATGTCGAGAGAAAATATGTAATTCATCAACGTGCATTCGATGAAAAGAACACATTAGTCCGTGTCGTTCTTCCAGACAGTCTTACAGGAATTGGTGAAAGAGCCTTCAGAGATTGTGTTAATCTAACTGGTTCTATCATCATACCAGAGGGAGTAACTCGTATCGGTCCTAGTGCATTTCTTTGGTGTAATTCCTTAACAGGCTCGCTCTCTCTTCCAACAACATTGGAATACATTGGAGGTGGAGGCGCTGTAGATATTGGAGGTGCCTTTGACGGTTGCCACTTCAATTGCGAGTTGAAGCTACCAAACAGCTTAAAATATATTGGTCATAATGTATTTGCATCGAATCCAGGTTATTACGGCAATTTAGTTTTGCCTGAAAAACTAGAATACATAGGTGATGGAGCTTTTTGTAACGACAACAACCTTACGGGAAATCTTATCATTCCACAAGGTGTAAAGGCCATCAATCAAAATGCATTTGGCGGTACAGGTTTCAACGGAACCCTCCAGCTTTATGACGGAATTACAAGCATCAATCAAGGCGCATTCAATAATGTTCCACTAAAAGGAGAACTGACCTTACCAAAAAATCTAACTTCTGTTGGAGAAAATGCTTTTGCAGGATGTGATTTTTCCGGAGAGTTGAAATTACCAAAAGGTCTTGTATCTATCGGCAGAAACGCTTTTGCCGGGAACTGGCGTCTGATGGGTACTTTGGAATTTCCTGATGGGCTAGAATCGATTGGTGCTGGAGCTTTTGCTAATTGCCGTAGTATAGAACAACTCATTTTCCCAGAAAGCCTATCTAGTATTGGTTATGAACCAACATGGGGAGAGAATGGTGGTGCTTTTGCCAACGATTTTGGCATTTACAGCATCGTTTGCAGGGGAGAGGTTCCTGCACGTGTTTTGAGTGGTGCTTTCAACGGCGTAGCCAAAGATAACTTCACTCTCGAAGTACCTGAGTCTGCCATTTCTCAATATCAGGCAGCACCAGGCTGGAAAGACTTCAAGCGTATCGCAGCTCACCACGAGCTCGTTTGCCGCCCATCTGTAGCCTGCGCTTTAAGCACGGAGCATAAGCAGAAACTGGTGATTAACGCCGAGGGCGAATGGGAAGTAGCCAGCAAGCCAGACTGGTGTGAGGTTTCTCCTGCCAGCGGCAACAAGAAAACTGAAGTTACTTTGACCATCAAGGGAATGGCTAAGAATGCTGATAGTCGTGATGGAAAGGTGGTGTTCCGACTGAAGGACAAAGACTACACCCACGAATGTAGCGTTTCGCAGTATGGTTATGAATATGGCGAGGACGAATGGATTACCCTGCAGAAGGCTACCAAGGGCAATAATGGTGGAATCAACATCGTTCTGCTCGGCGACGGCTTTAACGCAAAGGATATTGCCAGCGGCAAATATCTGAATGATATCAAGCAGGAAGTGGAGTATTTCTTCGGTATCGAGCCTTACAAGACTTACCGTGATTACTTCAACGTTTATACCGCCATTCCGCTTTCTACGGAATCGGGTGTAGGAACCGTGAACACCATCCGCTACAACCGATTCAATACCACCTTTACCGGTGGCGTAGGATTGAAGGCAGATTATGATGAAGTATTCGATTATGCTCTGGGCGCTCCAACCGTCAACAAGGGCAATCTGAATCAGACCCTGATCATCATGGTTCCTAATTCTACCGATTACGGCGGCATCTGCCAGATGTGGGAAGATGGTTCGGCTATTGCTTTCTGTCCGCAGAGTACCTACGGTTATCCGCTCGATACCCGCGGCGTCATCCAGCATGAGGCAGGCGGACACGGATTCGGAAAGTTGGGCGATGAGTACATTTATCACAACGCCTTCATCGATTTCTGCGACTGCACCTGCTGCGGACACGTTCTTGAATTCAACGCAGCCAAATCGCTTGGTTGGTTTGATAACCTGGAACTTACCGGCAAGATGCATAGCGTAGGTTGGAGTCATCTGATTTTCGACGACCGATATAGCGACATCGTAGACATCTACGAGGGAGGCTACATGCACAACCGAGGCGTATTCCGTTCGGAGCCGAACTCCTGCATGAACAACGATATTCCTTACTACAGTACCATCAGCCGTGAGAGTATCGTGAAGCGCATCAAGGCTTATGCCGGAGAAACCTACAGTTTCGAAGATTTCGTTAAGAACGACAAACGGGATGCGGGAATCGTAGAGAGCCGTGCTTTCGGCGGCAATGGCGACCAGCGCACATCCGGAACCTACCAGCATGCTCCAGTCTTCCATAAAGGCAGTCCGCTGAAAATGGCAAAGGTTAGAAAGCGTCGCTAAGGGCGAGGGCAAGGTAAATCAGAATATGGACCATTAAAACAAGAAAAAAAATGAAGAAACATATAATAAGATACGCCAGTTTTGCGTTGGCTATATTAGGAATGGTTTCATGTAGCGAGGAGGTGGAAACAACCTCCCGCTACAAGGATGCCCAATCTACGCCGATGACTTTTGCCGTAAACTATCCCGGCCAGAGCCGTGCCACGGCAACCAGTTTCGAGTCAAACGACAAGATAGGTCTCTACGTGGCAGAAAGCAAGGCTCCACTCGAAATAGGCGGCAATCTCGTGAACAACGAAGCGCTCACCTACGATGGCAGCAAATGGGAAGCCGCCCGCACCCTCTATTGGGACGAAGGCACCTACAATGCCTACGCTTACTACCCATACATCCAGGGCATAAGCAGCACGACAGACCAGCCTTTCAGCGTAGCCCTCGACCAGAGTACCCCGAAGACGGCAACTGCACCCGGCGGTTACGAGGCAAGCGACCTGCTCTTTGCCACCAGCAAGAACATCCAGGCATCCAACTCTCCTATCAGCCTCAACTTCAAGCACATCATGAGCAAGCTCAAGATACGTCTGATCAAGGGCGAAGACTTTGAGGGAGACATGCCTACCCATGCCCAGGTAACCATCCACAGCACGGTACCTACAGCCACCATCGACCTTCAGGCAGGCGTGGCAACCCGTTATGTGAAAGGAACCCAGCAGAGCATCATCGCCCATCAGGAGAGCGACTACATCTACTCGGCCATCATCGTGCCTCAACGCATCGAAAACCGAAGACCACTCATCGAGGTGGTAATGAAAGGTGTAAGTTATCTCTACGAGAGCAGATTCCAGTTTAAACCCGGAACCGAACATCTTGTCAACTTCATCATTTCAGACAACCCAGACCAGGTGAAGATAGAGATAGGCGGCGAGATTCAGAACTGGGGGAAATAAATAAGAAAGCCTTTCTTCCGAAGGGCTATGAATGATAAGAATACAGAGAATTATAAATGAAGAAGACGGTATTGATATTATCCCTTCTAGCACTCCTTCTCGGAGGATGGGTGGCAGCCTTGTGGCTGCTGCCCTCTGCCGTTTATAAAGGCAACTGTCAGGAAATCCGATACGGAGAGAACGAAGGACTGGAACTTGTAGAACAGGACAACGGCACGAAAGGCAAGCGATACGTGGTAGAAGATGCAGACGGTAACGAGCTGTTTACCATCCCTTTGCGTGGCTGTCTGCTAGACACCCGTTTCCGCAACGGGCAGCTCCGGTTTCGCGAGCAAAACTCTAAGAGAGAGGGATTTATCGACCGACAGGGTATGGTAGTATTCACAGAAGACAATAAAAATGCGGTTCCGGAAGCCAACAGGCAGCAGGCGCAGATGCTGATGAACGGAGAATCGGAAGAAGGCACGAAGAGTGCGGCTGATTACCAACCGGAAGAACCGACAAGCAGGCAAGCGAATGCACCAAAAGCAGGAAAGACCAGCCATCTTTCGCAGGTAAATCTCAAGACGATGGCACAGTCGAATCCATTCTACAAGGAAGCCTCGAAAATCATGCAGGGTAAACTCACAGAGACCGATGCCAGACGCCGCCATACCATCCTCAACTACTGCGAACATTTCCGCACAGCCTATACCACCAAGGATCTAGATTTCCTGAAACAGGTGTTTAGCGACAAGGCACTCATCATCGTAGGAAACGTGATAAAACCAGTAGCCAACGACAACAAGTGTCAGGCTGAAGCAAAAGTAACCTACGCCATTCACTCGAAGAAAGACTATATTTCAAGACTGGCGAAGGTATTTACAGCCAACCAGAAGATAGACTTGAAATTCTCGGGATTCCGCATCATGCGCCATCCTACGATGGACGGCATTTACGGCGTCACCCTCCGGCAGCAATACAAGAGCGACCGCTACGCAGACGACGGCTATCTCTTTCTGCTCTGGGATTTCCGCAACCCGTCCATGCCGCTCATCCACGTGCGCACCTGGCAACCGGCAGGAACCGTACATAGCGGAGACGATGTAATCAGTATACAAGACTTTAATTTAGAATAATATGATGATACTCTTATTCATATTAAGCCTGTGGTCAGCATCCGTTCAGGCACAGGAATTTTCGGTAGCAGGTTTCCGCCTGTTGCCCAACGACGTGAGTGCCTTTATCACCCCCGTGCGCGACCTCAACGATGAACCTTGCGCCCTGGTGAAGGTAGAAGCACCCTCCGACTTTGCCTTCTCCACCCCGCTCGGAATCGTATCGCGAAAAGATAAAGTGGGCGAAATCTGGCTCTATCTTCCTAAAGGCTCCAAACTGCTCACCATCAAGCATCCGGAATGGGGCGTGCTCCGCGATTACCGGTTCAACAAACCGCTGGAAAGCAGAATGACCTACGAGCTGAAACTGAAACTGCCCAAGCCTACTCCTATCATCCAGGAGAAGCACGACACCATCGTAGAGGTAAAGACGGTAATAGATACGATTGCCATCCCACAAGTACGTAAGAAGATGCCACTCGCCCTCTACACGCTCGCCACGCTATCCCTTCATGAAGACGGACCGTCCTATGGTCTCTTCTTCGCCCTGATGCGCCGCCACGGCTTCTTCATCCATGCCAGCAGCAACCTCAAGAGCATAGGCAGCACAGAGGGAACCTGCAACAAAGAAGGCTACACGCCGGGCAGCAGCATCAAACCTTATTATACAGGCAGTACACGCCACCAGAACTACACCTTTACCGCTGGAGCCATCCACCACATCACGCATGGTTTCTGCCTCTTCGAAGGCGTAGGCTACGGCAAAGCCGCTACAGCCTGGCAGCAGACCGAGAGCAGCGGAGGCGGATACCTGCTCAACGAAGACCTTACCCACAAAGGCTTCGCAGCCCAGCTGGGTGTGCTCGCCTCGTTCAACAGAGTGAGCATTGCAGCCTCAGCCATCACCATCGCCGGGAAACAATGGCAGGGCAGCATCGGCATAGGTATTAAAATAGGAAAACAAAAGAAGTAAGAAATGAACATAAAAAGCATATTACGCAGCATCAGATTTCTTGCCCTCCTGATAGGAAACATGATGATGGCAGGTTGCAGCAATAGCGATAAGCCTGCTTATCTGGAGCCGCACCTGATAACCACAGAGGCGACCCACATCACCCGAACAGAGGCTACCCTCAACGGATCAGCTACCATAGAGGGAGAAACAGAAATGCCGAAACTCCTGTTCAGATACGGCACTTCGGAGAGCATGAACCTCAATACCAGCGAGGTTCATGCCCAGGGAGCTGACGTCTCGCTGGTTCTGACGGGGCTCAAAGCGGGCACTACCTATTATTATATGCTGCAGGGCAACAACGGGCGAACAACCACAACCAGCAACATGATGAGTTTCACCACCCAGCCCAATATAAGTCCGAAACTATCGTCGGCTACACTCTTGAGTCACGGACCGATGAGCGCATTCGTAAGCTACGAAATAACCGATGATGGTGGCGAGCCGATGACCGAAACCGGATGCTACGTTTATCTGACCGGCGAGCCGGAGAACAAGCAGAAATGCATCGTAGAAAACTTTGACGGAAAGAAGGGAAAAATCAAGTTGCGCATCGGAAATCTGGAGCGGAATGCCCACTACGAATTCCAGCCTTTCGCCCGGAATATGGTAGGAGAAACCATAGGAACCGCCATCAAATATGATACGAGCGACGCCATTACGCTAAACGAAACAGGCGAACTGACACAGCTGATGGGCAACCATCTTTACGAATACACCCAGCTGACCATAGCCGGAACCCTGAACGGCGAAGACCTCAGCTGTATGAGAATGATGATGGGGCGCAACAACGATAACGCAGTCACCCCCGGCAAGCTATCGGATATAGACCTTACCGACGTTCACCTCGCAGCAGGCGGAATGGTAGGTCCTTATCATCACGAAGCTGCAGAAAACCAGATTGTACAAGGCACATTTGCCGGTTGCGAAAAACTCACCCACGTAGTTCTTCCTGCCGATGCAACCACCATAGAGAAAGATGCATTTGCCGATTGTACTTCGCTCCGCGAGATAGAAATTCCTGCCTCAGCAGGCAGCATTCTCCCTTCCAGCGGATGCACGGCGCTCGAAGCCCTTACGGTTTCGCCCGCCAACGCTTACTACAAGAGTCAGGACGGCGTGCTGCTGAATGCAGAAGGCAACAAAATCGTCTGGTTTCCGATGGGCAAGAAGGGCAAATACACCCTTCCTTCCGCCTTTACCTCCATTGGCGCCTACGCCTTCAAGGAATGCAGCATCGAGGCGTTTTATCTGTCAGACAACGTTGAAACATTAGGACAAGGCGCCTTCATGGACAGTCAGATAAAGGAAATACATCTCGGGGCAGGCATCAAGCTGATTCCTACAGGCGTTTTCCAAGGCTGCCGGAAACTCATGAAAGTATATCTGGGAGCCAACACAGAACAAATCAGCAACTACGCCTTCGACGAAAGTCCGCTTACCGACCTTTATGTTTCAGCTTCCATGATTCCTTACTGCGAAGAAAACGCCTTCGCCAACAAGGTAGAAGGCTTCTTCGCCACCTGCGTGCTCCACGTGCCTGCAGGCATGAAAAAGAGGTATCAGAACCATAAAATATGGGGGAAATTCACCCATATAGTAGAAGAATAAAAATGTTGAATAATAATTAAAAGATAAATTATGACAACACCCGAAATAGAAGAGCTCAAATCGCTCGTAGAACAGAAATACGGCAAGATTCTTGCCACGACAACCGACTTCGAAGAGTTTTCACTCTATCTGGAGAAGAATACATGTGGAACTATTTCGCCATCCACCCTCAAACGACTCTATGGATACGTGAGCGACAATCACAAGCCACGCATGGTAACCCTCGATGTGCTTTCCCAATATATCGGTCATCGGAACTACATGGAATTTACCCATTGGCTCAAGACAAGCACCAAGTACAACAGTTCCTTCTTCAAGGCAAACCAGCTGGTAAGTAGCGATTTACAAGAAGGTACTCTTGTTTCTGTCGGTTGGAGTCCCAACCGTCTGCTGCAGCTCCGCTATCTGGGCGAAAGCACCTATGAAATAGAGAAATCAGAGAACAGCAAGCTGCAGCCTGGCGACCGCTTCGTAACAGGCTGTTTCATCAAGGAGCAGCCCCTCTTCCTGCCCTACATCGAGCGTGGCGGCGAGCGTACAGCCTCGTTCGTAGCCGGCAGAAACGGCGGACTTACCGTCATCAGCATCAACGAAAAATAAGATAACAGTAATCAAGAAAAAGAGGAATCCGTGAGCATGGAAGAAACTGAAGAAAAGAAGAAGAAAACGACATCGGGATTTACCGAGGATATCAGCAAGGAGATGAGCAATTCAAACCCCTTGCCTGTGGAGGATGCATTCAGCAATCTCCACCAATGCTACGTGTCTATTTCGGGCCATACACGCATCTTTACAGCCACCAAATACGGCAAGCGTTTCATGTTGAAATGTCTCAAGAACGATTTTCTCTACACCCCTATTTACCGCCAGGCACTTGCCAAGGAGTTTGAAATAGGCCAGCAGCTGGAACATCCCAATATCTGCCGTACCATCGACCTGGAAAAGGTTGACAATCTGGGCACGGTAGTGGTGATGGAATATATTGACGGCGATAATCTGGAGCAGCTCATCAAGAAGAATGCCCTCTCGGCAGAACTCGCCCGCAAGATAGCAGGACAGCTGATGGATGCGCTGGAATATATGCACAACAAACAGATGATTCATCGCGATCTGAAGCCTTCCAACATCATGATTACACATAACGGACAGAACGTGAAGCTCATTGATTTCGGTCTCTCGGATAGCGATTCTTTCTGCGTATTGAAATCGCCAGCCGGAACTTCGGGCTATATTGCTCCCGAACAGATGTTGCCGGGCGCCAAGGCAGAACCGCGTGCCGACATTTATTCTCTGGGCATGGTTCTGGGCGAAATGGCCAAGACTACGGGCGATAAGGCACTCAGCAAGATGGCAGAAATCTGTAGTTGCCGCGACCCGCAAAGCCGTCCGCAGAATATCGTCCAACTGCGCCAGCGCCTGTCCTGTACGCCCCGTTACCGCCACGCCTTGCTCCTGCTCTGTGCCCTCATCATCGCCCTACTGGCAGCCCTGGCCGGGAGTTATTATCATCTGGAGAAGAATGCCCAAGAACCTGCATCTTCGGCAAGCGACAGCATTCAGCTCAACGACAATAAGGTAATCGACTATCAGCTTTGGGATAAATAAAGCAGGAACTTTAAACATATTTATCTCTTTTTCTTTCCATATTCGGCAGAAATACGCTACTTTTGCACCCTATATGGAACAGATTTCACCAATTCAGGCATTATTGCAGCAACGCACCCTGCTCCAGCTGGAGTATTATACCGAGAAAGAAGCCTTCCGCAAGCTTACCGAACAGATGGGCATGCAGCGGAAGGTGAAACGAGGTGATGCCTGGTTCCCGCTACAGGTGGGAAAGAGCTTTTATAATTCGCTGAACCAGACAGCCATTGAGGTCTTCCGCACCTCTGACCAGGATATCGAGCACAATTTTGAGTTCGGTCGCCCCGTCATGTTCTTTATGGTCAAGAAGATGGGGAAAAATGAGAACCAGGGCAGCACAGCCCTTCAGCTGTCAGAAAATCCCTCAGACGCTAATCATAAAGTTCAAAGTTCAAATCTCAAAGTTCAAAGTATAAAATATTTTTCTTTTACGGGAACCGTGAGCTATGTAGATGGCGACAGAATGGTGATTACCATGCCCGACTCTGCCCCATTGCTCGACTTGCAGCAATCTACGGAGCCTATCGGCGTGCAGCTATCCTTTGATGAAACCAGCTACAAGCTGATGTTCGAGGCTCTGGATAGAGTGATGAAGGCGAAGAACAACCGCCTGGCTTATCTCCGCGACTTATTCTATTCGCATCAGAAGGCAGACAGATTCTCCTTCGAACCGATGAAGTTCCCTTGGCTCAATCCTACCCAGGAAAGGGCAGTAAACGAGGTACTTTGGGCAAAGGATGTAGCCATCGTTCACGGACCTCCGGGAACCGGAAAGACTACAACCCTGGTGGAAGCCATCAACGAAACCCTGATGCGAGAGAGTCAGGTGTTGGTGTGTGCACAGAGCAATATGGCGGTGGACTGGATTTCCGAAAAACTGGTGGATAGAGGCATCAACGTGCTCCGTATCGGAAACCCTACCCGTGTGAACGACAAGATGCTGGGCTTCACCTACGAGCGCCGTTTCGAGAGTCATCCCGACTATCCGCAACTCTGGGCTATCCGCAAGGCAATCAGAGAATTAAGAAAAAACAGGAAGAAAGGCAGCGAAAACTATCATCAGAAGATGGAGAGGCTGAAGAGTCGTGCCGCCGAAATAGAAATCCGTATCAACAGCGAACTCTTTGGCGAGGCGCGTGTCATCGCCTGCACCCTGGTGGGTTCTGCCCACCGGTTGCTGGAAGGCATGAAGTTTGGTACCCTCTTTATCGACGAGGCTGCCCAGGCTTTGGAAGCAGCCTGCTGGATTCCGATGAGAAGAGCCAGTCGGGTGATTCTGGCAGGCGACCATTGTCAGCTGCCGCCTACCGTGAAGAGTATTGCGGCATTGAGAGCCGGACTGGGCAAGACCCTGATGGAGCGTATTGCCGAAAACAAGCCTGAGGTAGTGACCCTACTGAAGATTCAGTACCGCATGAACGATGAAATCATGCGATTCTCCAGCGACTGGTTCTACGGGGGCAAGGTGGAGAGTGCGCCACAGATCAAATACCGGAGCGTATTGGATTACGACCATCCGATAACGTGGATTGATACAGGGGAAGAAAGTGAAGAACGAAGAGTGAAGAGTGAAGAATTCAATAGCTCTTCTGATGATGCTTCGGAAGAAAGTGAAGAACAAGAGAATTCTTCACTCTTCACTCATCACTCTTCACTTTACAAGGAGCAGTTTGTGGGCGAGAGTTTCGGGCGCATCAACAAGGCAGAAGCCGAGCTCACCCTGCTGACCCTGGCGGAATACTTCACCAAGATAGGCAAGCAGCGGGTATTGAGTGAGAGCATCGATGTAGGCATCATTTCGCCTTATCGTGCCCAGGTGCAGTATCTGAAGAAGCTCATCAAGAAGTATGAGTTCTTCAAGCCTTACCGCCGTCTGATCAGCGTGAATACGGTAGATGGTTTCCAGGGACAGGAAAGAGACGTGATTCTCATCTCCCTGGTGCGTTCCAACGATGAAGGCCAAATAGGTTTTCTGAAAGACCTCCGCCGCATGAACGTGGCGATGACGAGAGCCCGAATGAAGCTCATCATCCTGGGCAACAAGGACACAATGACCCGACATCCTTTCTACAAGAAACTGTGGGAGTATGTAGAGGCAATCAACAACAATGAATAGAAAAAAACAATTTCAGCAAGTAAAATAGGCAAAAACAAGATTATGCTACAGCGAGACTACATACAGCGACTGATTCGCGAGTTTATGGCGGCACTCGAAAGAATGCTCGAAAAGAAAGAGGTGGAGGTGAGACGTGAGAAGATCAGGGAACTCTACAATCAATACGTAGGTCCTTATGCCTTCTACAGCATCGCCACTATTGAGGACGTGATGAAGGCTATGGCAGGAATCGACGACGAGGAGAAGCGACTCTCCAAGATGGACATGCTTGCCGAACTCTACTATCACGAGGCGGATACCGTGGGGCAGCCCGCAAGAGATGAACTTCTGAACAAGGCTTTCATGCTCTTCGATTACGTGGAAGCACACGGAGATACCTTCTCCATCGAGCGCCGCAACAAAATGGCACAAATCAAACAAAAGATTGGAGATGCACTCTACTAATTTATGCTGCCCAGTTTATGCGTATAGCCAACTATTTCTATCCTTGCTTAGGCTTGCTCACCATTCTGCGCTACAGCATCCAGGGCCTGGGTTACAGCAATCTCTCGATACTGAGTGGCGTAATGGAAATGATAGCGAGATGCGGTGTGAGTCTCTGGCTGGTGCCAGCCCTGGCGTGGACGGGAGTCTGCTTCGGCGACCCTGTAGCATGGGTCATGGCAGCTCTCTTCCTTATCCCCGCCTTCCTTTGGCTTTATAAACATCTGAAGAAGGAGTAAACCCATACGCCATGAGCCAACGGATACTAACAGAAAAGAAAGGTAAAAGTCAGAAATAATTCCCTTTCTTTTTACTGAATCCGGTGCAAAGATCCACATTTTATCGTTTATAGACGACAAACGTCATTTTTCATTTCATCTCCTCATTCTCTCCATGGAGATGATACTCTTTCACATCCATCTGCAGATATGCCCGGTCTGTTCTTTGCGTTCCATTTTATATATTTTCTTTGTCGTTACAACTCTATGGTTCTGCAGTATCCATTGCTACCTTCTACTTCCGCCTCATGGTCATTCCATTTATATATGTATTTATATTCTGGAGGTAAGATAATATTGCCCCTCCTGTCCAACAGTCCATACAAACATTTCTGCATACCTATTCTGCATTCGGCATAATCACCTCGGAAGTTGGAGATATGAGAGTAGATAGGTTTCACGATGATGTCATCCTTCACCTTCAGCCCCCATCTGCCATCCTGCTGGAAAGGCTCTACATTCTTCAGATATTCATCAAGTTGTTGGACGGTCATCTTCTTCCTTGCCGTATTCGCCTTCTTGACCACTATCAGCTCATCATTCACGGCAATAATGCTCTGCAGCTTCTTCACATAGGTTGGAATGATACCCTTACCAACCCTCAACCCAGCAAACATGCTCTCCCAGTTGCGAGGCTTGTCGGGCAAGCCAAACTTGCGGTAGTTACCTACGTTGTCGATAATCATGCACACCTTATCATTGTTCTTATGGTTGATGCGCAACCCGCGCCCCACCATCTGCAGGTACTTGGCAAGCGACAGTGTAGGGCGTGCCATCTGGATAAACTCTACGTCCGGACAGTCAAAGCCCTCGTCGAAGAGGTTCACGTTTACCATGCAGTCTATCTCACTGCGTCTGAAAGCCTCCACCATCTCCTTGCGTTTCTTGGCAGGAGTCTTACTGTCCAGTGCCACACTTTTTATTCCGAGGGCATTGTAACAGGCGGCTATCGCCTGGGCATGAACAATGTCTATGGCATATACGATTCCCTTCTTGCCGTCAGCATATTTCTTTACGCTGTCATAAAGCCTTTGAATAGTCTGCGGAATGTTCAGTTTCTCGTCCATCTCCTTGATGGCATAATCGCCATCGCTTCCTCGTCCCTTCAACTGGTTCACCGTCAACTGGTCTTGTGAAAACTTACCAATCACCACATAATCGTATGGTGCAAGATAACCACGCATAATGAAGTCGTTGGTGCAAGGAGAAACGATCAACCTCTCAAACAACTTGCTAAAGGAGTTCTTGTTCATACGGCATGGAGTTGCCGTCATACCGATTTTCAGGGCCTTTCTGTACCTGCCAAACAGGTCTTGATAGGAGGTTGCTATGGCGTGATGCGCCTCATCCACTACGATGAGTCCTGGCGTACACCCAGCCCCTTCCAGTTCGTCGATATGTATGTTCAACCATTGAATGGACAGCACCCTTATCCTTACTTTCGCTTTCAGCTCCATTTCCTTCTCCCCATAGTCCAGACAGAATCTGTCCAGCGTCTGCTGCATTTGCTCCACCAGTTCACGGCGGTGCGCTACAATCCACACTTCGCCCGTGTCATGTTTATCAAGGAACCATTTCACCACAGCCGCCATCACGTAGGTCTTTCCCGTACCTGTCGGCATCTGCACCATCACCGAACTGCCCACCTTCTCCTTCTTACCATTCTCATCGTAGAATCTGCCAGTAGCAGCAGTCGTCAGCACGTTGATAATGTCCTCCAGCATCTTCTGCTGGTAATCATAAAGTTTGATTTTCTTCATTCAAAAGAAATATAGAATACCATAACTGGCATTCATACCAATTTCATAAATCCGATATACATCAAAGCATCGGCGATGCTCTGCTGTACTGGATTTTTCTTGTCCGAAGCCCATGAATATTTCGCTTGAATTTTGCGAAGTTCCTCACGCTTCTCTATATATTGCTTCTCCAGTTGGTTCAGAATCAGCTTGGAAGCTTGTGACATAGGAATCTTGCCAGCCTCTTTGTCCATCACTTCTTGCAACTTGATGTTACATTCCGTCAAACTTTCCAATACTTTGCGGTATTCCATCATGCCGGGAATATCACCTATCTGACTTTCCGTAGTATCTCTTAGTATAGTCCTTACGCAATCAGGCATAAGGATGATGGCAAGCTCACATTTATCAATCTTGCATGTTCTTGAATCACTTTCTTGGTATCATACGCTATCATCGTAACCAAGTCAAGTTTATCTCTAAATGGTAAAATCTTCAGTATAACCATATCTATATGTTATAAATCAAAATAATCAGTTTCTCAGCAATCGCATCAAAGCAGGACGATTGCCGTAATTGTATTCTACCTCCTCCACAAAATCCAAGATAAGCTTCTTGGAAACATCACAACATGTGTACATACCCTTGATGCCGTCATCATAGAAAATAACCAAGTTGGGTATTGTTGGATACCATAACTTCAATATTAATCTGCAAATTCTATTTTCCAATTGTTTTTTAGAAGTTTTTCATCTAATAGTTCAAAATGTTCCTTTGATATAGCCATACACAAAAGATATTGTGGACGACTCATTGCAACATAACCAATTCGTAAAGCTTGCTTTTCATATTTCTTATTTCCTTTATATGGAAGTCCTTCAAGTTGGGCTCCAAAATATTCACTCTCACATTTTTCATGAAAAGAAGTTTCCATATATAAAGTTGCCACATGAGTTTCTCCTTTTACAGAATGTACTGTACCCACTTCTATTTCAACATCATCGGAGTGAAATATGTTATTAGATATGTTACTTTCCTTGGTAACATGATTATTACTATTTTGAAGAAATTTTCTAAGTTCTAGATTATCTAGTGAGAAGTTAAATAACGCACGTAAATCTTTTTCTATATAATCCTTTATTTCTTCAACAACCTTCGTATCTATATCCTCATCAGTATTGATTATGTTAAGTACCCAATTTCCTATCCGCTTTTTTAAGTTGAAATAAAAAGATTCATTGACCATCTTTATATATGACAACAGGCGTGATTTTGTATAGCGAATGTTTTTCCCTTCCTTATCAAAACTATATCCTAAGCTATTCAGCAATTTTCTTTATCACATACAGACTTTAATACATTGGCTATACTATCACCAAACCTCAAACTTGACATAATTGGCATAGTCCTTCCGATCTTCCATAGTCCTTCGGTCTCACTTTCGTCATATATTGCCTGATGAGGATCACCAAAGCACTGGACAACAACCGATTTTTGTATATCACCAATACAGCGTCCCCACTATATTACAAGCAGTTACACCTATCAGTTTTTTGAAAAAAAATATATTTTGTATCGTTTTAAGGGTGAAGGATTGCTAAGCAAACTCCTTCACCTCATCTGTTTTTTCAACATAGTAACATGGAAGCATCGCTCAATGGCTATGTTGTGGATTGCTACAATACTTATAAAAATTAGTCATGACTATTAGGTTTTACCCTAAACATTGCTACTGTGTTAGAAAAATCTGCAACAATATCTATAATATTCGGATTATCTTTTCGAATAATTAAAGCTGCAAAATTTTCAATTCCCTCCATATCTTCGATACTGACAGGCATTAAAATAAACTTATCTTTCATTTGATAAGAGGAAAACCAATATTCAAACAGGCGGCTTCGCATATACTGCTTACCATCACCACTCTCACAAATATACAAGAGAGCTGCTTCGTTCATATTAAAGAAGTTCTTAATGATAAGCATCACGGTATCACGCATTTTCAAGTCTCATGGAGAAGGTATTTTGTTTACATTGATGATAGAAAAGACATATGATTCTGCATTTTCAATTATGTCATCATCATCAAAGCCAATAGCAAGTAGCACACCAAAATCACTTTTAAAGCGATAAGTTCGAGACTTTTCATGCCAATAAACCTCATAAGGAGCGGAAGCATTAATTATATCCAAAGAAAGCGGTTTCATTACCAAACATTTATATATTTAGGATATACCCCCGTTCGTTCCTTATATTCCTCACAAAGACTCTTAGTAATTTCAGCTACACGAGCCTTTTTACGTTCTTTTGCTGCCATAAATCTTTTCATTGCAGCTTCACGCTTTTCCCAAAATTCTTTATCCAATGTATCCATAATAGTTCTCCTTTAAAATTCTTTAATTGCAATCTGCCGCAAAAATACGCTTTTTCCTCGAAACCACCAAGAAAATCAAAAGAAATCTTTGATAATCCGTGAAATCTGTGGGACTTAAAATAAGCGGTTATCTCTTCTTCATTGAGGGGAGAAGCCCGAGATAATCTATTATTCCTTATTCTTCATCCTCCAGAAGAAATGCCATGTCCTAAAGATAGGCTCACATAGAGCCTCAGCAGGATAATATCTCACGAAGTGCATATTCCTCCATATCTTCAGGAAATATTTCTTTGCCATTCCTTGTTGTGTGAAATGCCCATACTTGGTGAAATGCTTTCCGAAGTTGCCACCATTCAAAATCTCAGAAAGCAGCAACTTTCCACGCTTTTCATCCATCGGAGCTATCATCTTATCCTCAGCCAATCCAAGCACTTCATGCAGCACAAACATCACAGCACCTGCAAACTTCCACAATCCCAAATACTTCAGTTCTCTCTGCACCACATCCAAAGCAGTAGAGGCAGAAGAATCTGTAGTGAAAGCAGAACTGACAGAAGCATCAGAAGCTATATCCCCACTAACACCCCGGCGGTCCCATCCCGCACAATCTGGCGAGACCTTTGATGGTCCGCCATCCTTAGAGCGTAGCGGTTCCGAGCACCGAGTAGGGCGGTTTCCTCCCTCTCCCCTGAGGGTGAGAGGGTCGGGGTGAGAGGTGGAGCCCTCTTTGGAAAGAGGGACGGGGTGATTCGAAAAATCAGTATCCAAAAATACATTTTTTGAGAAATCATTGACTACAAGGAAATAGTCAATGATTTGCCTCATTCCAATCCCCTCATCAAAGAAATGATGATAAAGATGCGTCAGCTGATAAATCACATTGAATGCCGTCGTTGGTATAGCAATTTCTCCAATACCATCTGGTAGGCTAACAACATTTGAGCATTGCAAATCCGCATTCCGCTTAAACCATTTCTGCAATCTAACATGATAAATCGGATTGTTCATGGTACAAGGAAAAAAATGCAATTCTACAGGCACTCCATCCATAGAAGTCTCCAAATGTTGGAATCTTATATCATTGCCAATTTCAAAATGCGTCTTGGCATATTCCGTTATCTGTTCACGGCTTGCATTCACCCATACATCAATATCTCCCGGATTTCGGGAATACGCATTTGAATACATCAAGGCATTCCCTTGACCTTTTAGAATGCAGCACCTCAGTCCATCTTCTCTAAGCATGGAATAGAGCTTGCTTGCAACCACATTCACTTTCATATTCTGTCTGCGAATCTGTTGCGCCTTCCCCATCCAAGTCATCAGCAGTTCCCTCCCTATCGGATTCAGCCTCAGCTCTTCTGGATACTCTTCTCCCAGCCTTTCGATACCATCAAAACAAAGCCCAAGCAAAGCCTGCTTAGAGGCAAAAGAATATAGCGCCTGCCAGTTCATACCAGCAATCACTCTACTCATATTCCTCTTTTTCCCCAGACAATATCGTAAAAAAGCAAAATATGGAGATGTACTATTCATATATGTTTTCACCTTCAACTTTACCTCAGAATCTTTAGTTACTCATTTTATAAAGCGGGAACTTATCAGTGTCACGTAATCTTTTTTCTAATTGCCAAAAATCTGAAAGTTCATAAAATGTCCATAACCATTCCAAGTAAAGAGTAATCATTGAATCAAGACTCACACATCTTCTTCGCCTCATTGTCACCGATTACAACCTCGGCGAACTTTGGCTTGCAGTTTAAATGTTTCTTGCCTTGTACCATAATTTGAAAATTTAAAATAACGGTACAAAGGTACAAAACTTTATCTAGGCGCACGATACGGCTTTCACCGACACTTACCCTACAAGACTATCCGAAGAATCCATCAATCCTCAAACTTCAGTTCCCCAAAGAATTGATGATAAGGAATTGTAATATCAATAAAGCGGAAGGATAATGAACCTTCAGCAGCCTTAATCATATCATATACCTTCTTACACTCGACATCAGCAGTACCATAAAAATTTACATCAGGCTCAACATCTGCTTGTGCAAACATTTTAGTATCATTAGGTACTACTGTACGAGGAGTGATTTTAGCTCCACGCCTTTGCTTTTCAGCATAAACCTCACCAATCATCTTGCCAGCCCTGATAGCATGGTCATAGTTGAATGGTATCACCAACATATTCTTAAGAGGTAACTCATCTACGTCACCCCTCACACAATACTCAGCAATAGCAATGGTACTGACCTTGACAACAAAGTCATGCTCCAAGAAGTACCTGAAATAATCCAAAGCATTATCATGCAAAGGGTCAGCTTCATTCAAAAGGCGAATGAAGAAACTGGTATCCAAAAGTACACAATTCTGTTCCATCAAGCAATATCTCCCCTTATATTAGCCAACCATTCGTCAGCATTAACACCCTTCCACTTTGGAGTCGCCTTGGTGATAAGACTCTTTAGATAGTCCTCGTCATAGCGAGGTTGATAATCCAACAACTCAATCAAAGTAAGCGTTGACTTATCAATATCTCCTGTTAGAATATTCTTCTTGGCACGTACTCTTACACCAAATTTCTTATACAAAGGATTCCCCTTGTAATCTGCCAAATACTCTTTATCCGTACGAATTGTCAAAGTACCTGCATTTTTGGTATCAAGGTGAATATTAGCCTTATCCTTGCCACCAGCATCCGTCAAGATTCCATAATAATAGCATTCCACATCCACCATGACATTTTCACGGCGAACATAGTGAGTAAGAGGAGAAATCTTGAACACACGTCTTGGCTTATCAGATGTACCAATCTCAATGTCATAATTATGACGCAAAGCAAACGCTTGCAAATTTTCCAACGCTTGGGCACTATTTACCTCCAGTTTATCAATAGAACCACTATTCTGCTCAACCGCCCCAAGCATAGAAGAGAACATCAATACATTCTGCAATGAAGTTCTAAAAATATTAATCACAGAACCCTCCTTCATTTCGTATGAAATCACAGGGCGATCCTTGCGCTTTTTCTTGTCAGGATAAAGCAAATTTTCCACCTCATCGAGCAAGAATCGTATCTGCCCGATGTCAAAATTGGCAGGAGAAAGAGGCTCATCCCCATTCTTGCCAATTATCCTTAGTGAAATCTCATTTTTATCCATAATCGGTGCAAATATAATATTATTTTTTCATTTTCCAATATAAATACCTCTCTTTTTAGCATAATTTATAGCTTCAATAACCAGGCGGTCCCATCCCGCACAACCTGGCGAAGACCGCTTTGGTCCGCCAACCTTAGAGCGAAGCGGTTCTGAGCACCGGAGGGCGGTTACATCCCTAATCCCTATGGTAGGGATTTAGGGCTTGGGTATAGGGTAAGGACCCTCCCTCTAGGGTTTCTGTCCCCTACAAGGGGAACCGAAGGGGTAGTAAAGACTATTGAAGACAGGTGGGGCATCAACAATACATATTCTCATAATACTTCTGATACTCCCCAGAAGTAACATGATCCATCCATTCCTGGTTATCGAGATACCATTTTACGGTCTCCTCGATACCCTCCTCAAACTGGAGAGATGGCTCCCAACCCAATTCCTTCTGGAGCTTGCGAGAATCGATGGCGTAACGCATATCGTGACCCTTTCTGTCTGTTACATAAGTAATCAAATCCAAGTCAGCACCCTCAGGGCGACCGAGCAATCTATCAACAGTCTTGATTACCACCTTGATGATATCGATGTTCTTCCACTCGTTAAAACCGCCGATGTTGTAAGTCTCGGCAATCTTGCCCTTGTGGAAAATCATATCGATGGCACGGGCATGATCCACTACATACAACCAGTCGCGCACATTCTCACCCTTACCATATACTGGCAATGGCTTGCGATGACGGATGTTGTTGATGAACAGCGGAATCAACTTCTCTGGGAACTGGTATGGACCGTAGTTGTTAGAGCAGTTGGTCACGATGGTTGGCATACCGTATGTATCGTGGAAAGCACGGACGAAGTGGTCTGAGCTTGCCTTGGATGCAGAGTATGGAGAGTGAGGATTGTACTTGGTAGTCTCTACGAAGAACTCCTCGCCGTAAGCCTCGTGGTTCTTATCGCTGGATGCCTTGGTAGTGAAAGGAGCAGGAATGCCCTCAGGATGAGTCATCTGCAAGGCACCATACACCTCATCGGTAGAGATGTGGTAGAAGCGCTTGCCCTCATATCCCTCAGGAAGACTCTCCCAGTAAATCTTTGCCGCCTGGAGCAGAGACAGGGTACCCATCACGTTGGTATGAGCGAAAGTGAATGGATCCTTGATACTTCTATCTACGTGGCTCTCGGCAGCGAGATGGATGATGCCATCCACCTTGTAGTCCTGCATCAGCTTCAACATCAGGTCGAAATCACAGATATCACCCTTAACGAAAGTATAGTTAGGCTTGTCCTCGATGTCCTTGAGGTTAGCCAGGTTGCCTGCGTATGTCAACTTGTCGAGGTTGATGATGTGATACTCAGGATATTTGTTCACGAAAAGTCTTACTACGTGTGAGCCGATGAAACCAGCACCGCCTGTGATTAATATATTATGCATACTTACTAATTTATTTTTTAGGAATCCCTCAACCTTGCGGTCCCATCCCGCAAAAACTGGCGAGACCTCTGACGGTCCGCTAACTTTAGAGCGTAGCGGTTCCGAGCACGCCAAAAGTGTGCGGTTACATCCCCGCTTCCTGAGGAAGAGGGGCTTGGGGAGAAAGTGGAGCTCCCTTTGGAAAGGGAGACGGAGGGATTTGAAAAAGTTTAATATTCAAGATTCTTTATCAAAGAAGTTTCATTCTCATCGAGAATGGAAAGGAGATATTTGCCATAGTCATTCTTCAACATTGGCTGAGCATTCTCACGCAACGTATCACTATCTATCCAACCCTGGCGGTATGCAATACCTTCCAAGCAAGCAACCTTCAAGCCCTGGCGCTTCTCCAAAACTTCGATAAAGGTTGAAGCCTCAGAAAGGGAATCATGGGTTCCGGTATCAAGCCAGGCGAATCCTCTTGCCATGGTCTGTACCTTCAGCTGCTTATCCTTCAGGAACTCCTGGTTCACCGTTGTGATTTCCAACTCACCACGAGCAGATGGTTTGATATGCTTAGCTACTTCCACCACCTTATTAGGATAGAAGTACAAGCCCACCACAGCATAATTGCTCTTTGGATGCTGAGGCTTCTCTTCGATACTCAGGCAATTGCCTTGCTCATCAAACTCTGCCACGCCATATCGTTCAGGATCGCTTACTCGATAACCAAATACAGTAGCCTTGTTATTCTGCTCTGCATCTACTACTGCCTGATGCAACATCTGGTTCAAACCAGCACCATAGAAGATGTTATCTCCCAAAACAAGGCAAGCAGAATCATTACCGATGAACTTCTCACCGATTATGAAAGCCTGTGCCAAACCATCTGGTGAAGGCTGCTCAGCATACTCAAATTTCACACCCAGTTGACTACCATCGCCTAAGAGTCGCTTGAAACCAGGCAAGTCGAATGGTGTTGAAATAATCAGTATCTCACGGATACCTGCCAACATCAATACCGAGATAGGATAATATATCATCGGTTTATCAAAGATAGGAATCAGCTGTTTGCTGATTCCTTTTGTGATAGGATACAACCGTGTACCGCTACCACCTGCTAATACGATTCCTTTCATGTTTATTGATTATTATTTTAAACCCTTCCTGTCATTATCCTCGTACCAGTCAGCAAGAGCTTCCTCGAAGCTCCACTTAAACTGATAACCGCAGTTCTTCAACTTCTCACCACAGATATTAGTAGAAATCTGGAGTTTCTTTACTCTCGCAGGACAGATACCCATTGGTGAGCCAAGAAGCATGGCAGCTCTTGCCATAGGCATGATAACCCAGTTAGGAATATCAGGTACAAACTGAGTTAATCCTGTTACCTTCTTCATAGCCTCAACAATATGCTGAATAGTATAAGCAGGCTCGAAGCAACAGTTATACAACTCAACACCATGCTCATGATGCTCCAGACGATAAAGCATGAAGCGAACCAATTCCTTTACATAGATACAAGCCTTAATGGTATCCTTTCTGCCTGGGTAAGCAAACTTATGACCACGGATTGCCCAATACAATCTGGTGAAGTTACCATTCTCTCCCTTTCCGAATACCACACCGGGGCGAACGATAGTGAGCTGGCGATGAGCAGCATCACCATTCTGCCACTTCTCATGAATCTTCTCAGCAACCAACTTAGAGATACCGTATGCAGTATTAGGAGTTGGCAAAGTAGTCTCCTTCTTCAACTCCTCAGCAGCTCCGTATGGTGCAATACTTGAAGTAAACACTATCTTCTTGATATTCCACTTCTCAGCAAACGCCACCACATTCTCAGCACCAAGGATATTCGTCTCGAAATACTCATGATCTTCATGACCAGGAGTACGATGAACTGCAGCAAAGTTGAAGATCACATCGTCCTCAGTAGGAGTAAATGGCAAGTTCTCGATAGGCTTGCGGATATCATATTCAATAAAAGTTGACTGCAACTTCTGGCCATCACGTAAAGCTGGCTTGTAGTCCTTCACTACCGGATTAGGAGTACCAGGCTTAACGATGTCGAGGTTATATACTTGGGCGTTAGGATAACGCTCCTTTATTAAATTTGTAAGATGGGTACCGATAAAGCCAGTACCGCCAGTGATAATATAGTTCATTTCAGAAATTCTATTTTATTTCTTATATCCCAGTTCTTTCAACAGTTTCTTGTTCCATTCAGAACGTTCCTTGTCAAAGAACCAGCCCCATTTATTGAAGTACTTCACCATATTCTCCATGTGAATCTTCAGCATTTTCTTACTCTTATAAGATGCAGCTCTATGAGCATGCACCACCGACACCATTGGCCAATACATTGTACGATAATACTTATGCATTCTACGGGTAATATCAATGTCCTCAGGATACATGAAGTATCGCTCATCAAACAATCCCACCTTATCAAATGCAGACAAGCGGAAGAACATGAAACTTCCCTGATGATATGGTATGTTTGCAGGATTTTTGTGATTCCAAAACTCCAAGGTATAGCGATAGTTCATTTTCTCTCCCATCTTCTTTGGCATAAATCTGCGGAAGATAAGGTCGAAAGGAGTTGGCAACAAACGAGTGGTCAACTGTAGGCGACCATCAGGATAGCGAAGCATCGGTTGAAGCTGAGCCACATCCTTGTTTGCTTCCATATACTCTGTAATCTTCGAGATGACACCTTCTTCAAAATATACATCAGAATTAATAACCAGATGATAGTCGGCATGAATCTCCTGCGCTTTCTTTATAGCCACATTATGCCCAGGACCATATCCCATATTGGCATTGTTGAAGATATACTCCACCCCATCCAACTGAGAGCAGAAATCTCTAAGTTCATCACTAGGCGAATTGTCACTGATATAAATTGGGGCAATACCATTCTTGCGCATAGAGTCTATGCACTTCTTTAATTCATCGTGATCAGTCTTATATGTCACGATTGATGCAGTTATTATCATAGGAAAAATTATAAAGTAAATGGTGAATCAAAATCTTTTAATAAAGGATGTTTCGTATCCTTTTCCGAAAGATTAGCATGTTCTGTAGGAATGCACCAATCAATCCCGAGAGATTCATCCAAGATAGAGATACCCCCATCAGCCTCAGGGTGATAGAAGTTATCACACTTATACTGGAATACCGCAGTTTCTGATAATACAGCAAAACCATGAGCAAAGCCCTTAGGAATAAAGAACTGACGATGATTATCCTCCGTCAGTTCCACCGCCACATGCTTACCGTATGTAGGAGAACCTTTACGAATATCCACGGCAACATCCAGCACTCTACCCTTCACGCATCTCACCAACTTACTCTGAGTAAACGGAGGTCTCTGGAAATGCAAGCCTCTCATCACACCATACGAGCTCATGCTCTCGTTGTCCTGGCAGAACTCTACATGATAACCAACTAAAGGTTCAACCTTCTCTTTAAACTCTCGCTCGCTAAAACTCTCAAAAAAGTAACCACGAGCATCACGGAAGAGGCGTGGTTCAATAATAAGCACGCCCTCTATATTTGTCTTTATTATGTTCATTTAAAAATATTTTTGAATTATTGTTTTACCTTCTCTAAATCCCCACATAAAAACTAATGGGAATCCTACTCCAAAAAGAGCATAAACGAATAGCAACAGAATATTATTTCCAATAATTGGAGGTAAATCAAAGAGATTTTCTACTGCAGATATACGCTAAAACAATTGCATAAATAGAAACGCCTTTAAAAACTGATAAAGAACGCTTTCCATTCATACACTTTCCTATTTTGCGTTTTCAAGTTCAGCAATACATTTCTTCAAAGAGTCAGTCCAATAAGGAACTTTCCAATCAAAAACTTGCTTCAATTTTGTTTTATCCAAAACCGAGAAGTGAGGTCTTTTCACAGGGCTTGGGAATTCCTCACTATAGCAAGGCAGAATATCGCATGTATTACCACTAAGTTCACAGATAATTTTGGCAAAATCGAACCATGAACAAATACCCTCGTTAGAGAAGTGATAGATGCCAGTCTTGTCTAATTGACCCGTCTCTATAATATGTGTGATGACGGCAGCCAAGTCACCTGCATAGGTAGGTGTACCCACTTGGTCAAAGACAACCTTCAGCGTATCATGAGTGGCAGTAAGATTCTGCATGGTCTTTACAAAATTCTTCCCCCACTGAGAATAAAGCCACGCCGTACGAATAATGATATAATTGCACCCAGTGGCTATGATGCTCTGTTCTCCAGCCAACTTGGTCTTACCATATACTCCCAGAGGGTTCGTCTCCCAATCTTCACGGCAAGGAATGTTCCTATCACCTTGAAACACATAGTCAGTGCTCACATGAACCAAGGTGCCACCCACCTCCTTCATAGCTTGGGCCAAATTTCCTGCAGCAGTATTATTGAGCAGATTAGCTAATTCATAGTCACTCTCAGCTTTATCCACATTGGTATAGGCTGCACAGTTAACGATAACACGGATATCATCCTCCTTTACCTTTGCACGGATAGCGTCGATATTGGTGATATCCAACTTCTCATAGCCTTCTGCCACATCGGTGAAGACAAATTTGTGCTTACTGTTCTTGGCGCATTTTTGCATCTCATGGCCTAGCTGACCATTAGCGCCTGTTACTAAAATATTCATATCATCAATTTTTTTAAATTCTTATTAATTTACTTTTCCCTCTTTGCTTTAAGAAAAGCCATGCCCCTAAATACTAACAAAAAAAGAAATAATGGGATATAAATTAAGAACTGTTTAAACATGGCCATACATAAACAGACTACAAGATAAAATGCTATACGGAACTTCAAATAAGACTTTTCTGATGGTAATAGTCGTTGCATAAATAAAATTCCATATCTTTTAAAAGATAGTCTTTCTATTGTATTAGGGATTGCATATATTATTGCAGTAACGATTAATATCTGCATTGCACTTTCTGTATCAAATAAATTCAGAAAAGGAATATATTTGAAAAGTTCCAAGAAGAAAAAAACAAGCAGAGATATTCGACCCCTCACATTATTATATACGTAGAAAATAACAAGTTCCACTATCATTGAAATGGCAGAAAACAATAAGAACTCTCTTTCATCAGACATCCAAGAAAGTCCACTCAAAACACATATAAAAGTTAAGAAATGTACTATATAGATTTGACACTTATTCTTATTATAAAAGTACATTTCTATACTATCAAGTCTCTTAGATGGATTTTTTTCTTTCTTAATAGTCTCAGTATCATTATAAATATATCCTATTTCATATTGAGCATAAAATGCAACAACAAGCATAACAAACTCTACCAATGAACATATAGAGTAAACATGAGATAGCATGTAAAGAAATGCAACAGGTACTATATGATAACAAAATAGTCCTAATCTTTTATTTTTAGAGACCATTCTTTTTCTGATGGTGTAAGCTCCTGGGCATAAAAATATAAACTTATTATTCATAGTGTAGTAGCTTTGCGTCCTTAAAATTATATTTTTTAATAATTCTAGCCCATTTGTTTGCCTCTCTTGGATATATGACAATTACCCGTGAAAGACTATCTAACAATAATCTGGCATCTGTAACATTATCTGTTATAGTCATATCTACAGGAAAAGAAATACCAGTTTCAACTAAAGCGTCCATCTTACGACCTAGACGGTCTTTTAAAATTTTCCCTACACAGCATCCATTTTTATATTTTAACTCTGTAGCAATTGCATAATCAGCCATAACTCTTTTCTTTATTATTTCAGATAAGAAATCCAAGGTAGCAGAAGCAAGGATTATTTTGCTGTCATTTTTCTTCT
Source organism: Segatella copri (assembly GCF_026015465.1). Taxonomy (GTDB): domain Bacteria; phylum Bacteroidota; class Bacteroidia; order Bacteroidales; family Bacteroidaceae; genus Prevotella; species Prevotella copri_E. The sequence continues at coordinate 12,812 of NZ_JAPDUQ010000003.1, read as the reverse complement.
CTTCATCCAACATATTAAACACTTCACTATTTTTACGTTGCAACAAGAAATTATCATAAAATTCCTCGCCCAAAGTCAACAACTTTTTTTGTGAATATCCCTTTAGACAGTTAATACCTATCATTCTAATAATATCCTTAGAAAAAAGTATTATAGCCAATTTATTAACGATACGTCCAAATATTGAGGCTCCAACTTTTCTATAGAATCCATACCATTTACCATGAGGCAGCGAATCTAAAAAATCAAATGTTGAATTTGAATTAAATAAAGTACCATCAATATCTATTAATACAACTCTACTCATTTTCTAAAATAATATTTATAAGCAATAGCAAAAGGTAAAAGTGAACGATTTTTCAACACCAAGAATAAAGTTCTTTTCAATATAGGTATAGAAAACTCGATTTTTTCTTTTAGAGTATTCTTTTCACAACCATGTATACTCTCACAGAATAGCTTAAGCCTCTTCAATGCTACATCAATAGGATCAGACTTAGCTGAGTAATCTTGATAAACAGTTTGGGACAAAACGAAAACTTTATTATAATATTTTTTGAATCGTCTCAAGAATTCATGATCACTATAATCCAAGAATACCCGTTCGTTATACCCCCCACACTTTTCTAACGCAGCAAGGGACACACACATGCCACTATTAATGACACTTAATTGATGAAGGCTCGTGATACCCTCATAATGTTTTTGGCTAAAAAGGGCAAAATGATGTTTATATTTCATCGGAGACATGGTATATACTCCGCACTTCACCATTGGAGCAAACATTTTACATGATGGATTTCTTTCAATAGCCTTTAGGTAATCAGAAATAGAAACCTCATCAAAATCTGTATCTTGATCCAAAAACAACAACCATTCATATTCATGTTTTTTTGCATACTTTGCTGCCTGATTATAACAAGCACTTAATCCGATATTAGATTCATTATGAATGTAAATTGCTTCTGGAGCAATATTAGTTATATCCTGAGGATTTTCTGAATTATCAAAAACCAACAAATGCTCATTATTTGCTCCTAACGTCTTATACGTTCTTGACTCTTGCAATTTGCAATGATACAAGACTAGCACACATAATATCTTCATATTATTTTTTGAACAAAAATTTCAAACTCCAATATAGAATTTTTATAACCAGAATTTTCAATGAAATCTTATGATAAATATAATCGCAACATAAACGTTGATATAAACACCAACTTCCACTTGAAACTCCTGCTTGGTCATTTTGGGCAATAGGTACATTTATCTTCATTACTTCTTCTGGCTTAAAGCGCATGAAAAACATAAAATCAGATATAATATACGGCTTGGTTACCTGATAATATCCATAAGTATTATGCATTTCCTTCTTGTATATGATAGCTTGATGCAACAACATACCTTCATCGAAAGATGCAGGAACTAACGATTTGCCTACATAATAATCGGAATAAATAAAACTTATTTTTTCCCCTATAGGGTAACTAAATACTTTTTCTAAAACATGATCATCAACAAAGACATCTCCAGAATTCATAAAAATTATCCATTCACCCTCAGCCATATCAATAGCTTTATTCATTGCATCATAGATTCCTTTATCCTTTTCCGAAATATATTTATCTATGGATGAAATATTTTGATTGATAATTTCCTTTGTATTATCAGTACTACCTCCATCAATTACCAAATATTCTCTATCTTTGAAGCTTTGATTTGTTACTGACTTTATTGTTTTGAGGATATTCTCTTGGTCATTAAAGACCACTGTTACAATTGAAACTTTTACCATTATTTTTTTCTGAATAAATTAAAGGATATAAAACATTTGAGCTTTTATATAAACCTACAAATAGTAAATAATTAAACAAACCGTTGAAGAACAAGTAAATGTCACCAAATACCGCAAGTCCCATCATTACCAACAAAGCCCTTTTACAACATACATATATATTTTGTGGAGCTCGTTTATACCCCATACAATATAATCTACTTCCTATAAGAGCCATTATTGCTGTCATCAATAATCCGCCCCACCTATAGAATGCATAAGAAACGACAGACAACTGACTGTTTGGCGCACCACCATCAGGATAAACACGATAATTATATTCAAACAATAAGGCACCAACCGTTTCGAAAAGAGACTTGTCTACATCAAATCCAAAGATGTGGCGAAAAGGTCCCCAAAATATTGATGTTATATTTAAGAATGGCATACCTACTTTTATATTATCAATAACCGAGTATGGATAGGCATTCCAATAAGTATCTCCATTAGCCAAGAGTCTATAACCAAAATACAACACGGAACTTAATCCGCCATTTGCATAACCAGCCAATAGTATTACACAAAGAGGCATTGCTGCTATTGGCAAGATATACTTTTTCTTTACTTTAGGCATTTTTCCTGCATAAAAAACAGAATAAAAGAAATAAGCTTGAACAAAACTGAAAATAAATCCTTTTGAACCAGACATCATGCTTATAGCAATAAGTAAGAGCATTAAAATTGAAGAATATTTTTTTCTGCCATGAAAATACAAATAAAAGATGTAGAGTGTACAAAACAATCGACAGGCATTAGAAAAGCGTCCAAGGAGTCCCAAGATTCCACTACTATTATCAGTATTTATTTCAAATCTATTTTCATTAAAAATCGGAATGCCATTTATCAACCATGAATATAGGGTCGTAAATAGATAAATAACCAAACAAATATTAAAGAAAAAACGATTTTTATCATATTCATGATTAACAGTATTCATTAAGAGTTGGTTATAATTTATATTTCTTGTCACTAAAAGAAAAACACCAACTAGAATCATTTGGCTAGTTGCAAAATAAATAATATGTTTATCAGGACAAAAGCCAGCATAGTATAAAAATATTGGCACTGCAGCAGCAAATGCCAAATTAAGAGTAGCAACCAAGCTCGGATCTATTATAGAATGTATTCTTTTTTTTAGAGCAAAGCAATACAAACAAATAACAACAAACAACACTATAAAATATAGTCCTACATGTGGGTAGTAAACAAAACCCATAAATTCTTCAGAAGTCATATGTACTTAGTTTTTAATAACCTAATTTTTTATCGTTTGTGAGACTAAATCTCCTATAAACTCATAACCTTTTGAGGTAAGATACAAACCATCTACTAAGAGTTTCTCTATAAAATTGGCGATATTGTAGCATACCGTCACTACTGTAATTTTTGGTTGTATCATTGTATTATCTAATTTTTCACTTGTGAAACGTTAGTTATTCCATCCTTTTAATCACCTTGCATGGATTTCCTGCAGCAATACAATTTGCGGGAATATCCTTTGCAACAACAGAACCTGCACCAAACACATTTATCAAAAGAAAAACATAATCATAAATACGATTAATCTTTGTTTACTCATTGGCGGAATTAAAATTCGCCTAAAAATTAGTATCTTTTATGGAGAAAAAGTTGTGCATCTCGCTGATTTTTAGTAACTTTGTGGTGTCAAAACATAAAGTTATAATCTTTCACGCTATGCACAACTTGTATGCAAATTTCGTAAAAATTCTTGAGATATGCAAGAATTTCTCCATAAATTTAGTTAATGAGCTAGGAAATATTCCTCGCCCAGGAGTCGTCCCACGTTTTTCAGACCTCGAAGTTGTTGCTTTGAGCTTAACTGCTGAGCATCTAAGTATCGACAGTGAAAACAACTTGTTCGACAGACTGAAGGAGTATAAGACTGAAATGCCAAACCTGATTTCTCGACGTCAATTTAATGACCGCCGAAAATTCACAGCGGAATTATGCGAGACGATTCGTAAGCGCATTGCATCAAAGATGGATGGCGCAGAAGAATATTTCTGCATTGATTCCAAACCGATAGAGGTATGCCGTTTGTCCAGAGGATTGCGTTGCAAGATGAAAGGAACAGACGTGACAAACTCTCCAGCATTTGGCTATTGTGCCACTCAGAAGATATACTATTATGGATTTAAACTCCACGCAGTCTGTGGGTTAAGTGGAGTTATCCACTCGTATGATTTGAGTCCAGCTAATGTTCATGACATTCATTTTCTTAAAGATGTTAAGTTTCAATTTCATGACTGTTGCATCCTAGGTGATCGTGCTTACCTCAGTGCAGAACTACAGCAAGACCTGTTTTCTTCTGTAGGCATTAAGTTGGAAGTTCCATATCGTCTGAATATGAAGAATTGGAGACCAACATTCAAGCCTTATGCAAAGGCGAGAAAGAGAATCGAGACCAATTTCTCTCAACTTTGTGATCACTTCATGCTCTTCAGAAATTACGCAAAGCAAACACCAGGACTGTTTACCCGAATCATCGGGAAAATTAGCGCATTCACAGTCTTGCAATATATAAATTATGTAAACAATAGACCGATTGGCAGGGTTAAATATGCGCTAAACTAATTCCGCCAACAGGTTTTGTTTATATTACGATAAACGCTAGCCAGTTTTTCTGCAGACTTTTCCCAAGAAAAATCTCTTAATCTAACAAATCCTCGCTCTATAATTATATTTCTTTCTTCAATTGATAATAAATAAATCTTGTCTAACACTTCTGGCAAGTTTGATTTACCTGGTTCAGATTCAAAATATATGCCTGCATCAGAAGCAATTTCAGGAAAGCAGCTTTTATTATTCAATAATACAGGACAACCATAAGCAAATGCCTCCAATATAGGCATGCCAAAACCTTCATAAAGAGATGGATAAACAAACGCTAATGCATGAGCATAAAGGATTTTCATTTCAATTCCACTGGCAGGGATATGAAGAACAGCATCCTTTACTTTCAATTCTTCTATCATCTTGCGCTCATCTGCAGTAAACCCTCCTCCTGTGCAAACCATTTTTACTTCAGTATGTTTATTATGAAAAGCAGCAAAATCCTTCAAAGTTTGAGGAAAATTTTTATAAGCATTTCTTGTACCAACATATAATATATAAGGAGACTCTACTATTGACGGATTATTTACCGACTCTCTTTCTGGACCACCATGGTAAATCACCGTAATTTTTTCTGCAGGTATATTAAGCAAGCGAACTATATCTTTTTTAGTCTGCTCGGATACAGCAACGATAGCAGATGCTTTACTCAGAGACTTCCTCTTAAACTGAATTTGCTCGTCATTCTGATTAAAATAATCTGGAAACAATTCCGGCATCATGTCATGCACAGTTATCACCCAAGGTTTATTTCCAATATAATTCAAAAAATAAGAATCGAAAAATGTTGGATGAAATACATCAAAATCCAGTTCTTTAAGTTTTTGAATTGCATAATGCTTATTGACAGTCTCTGAGGTTAAAATTAAGCCTAGTCTCATAAGGATTCGATAAATAGTACCAGAACCCTTAAAAGGAAACATCTTCTTCCATTTGGAAAGATTCAACTTTGGCATTTTAATTAATGGACAAAGATGTGATTCTATAAGATGTACGTTTTCACTTTCCTTCACAGCTATTTCCGTAGAAATATCTGCTGGCATATTACTAATCAATTCACAAAAGCATTTTGATACGCCCCCAAATCGTTGAAACGTAAATGCCTGATGGTCATATAGTACTTTCATTGCAATTTTATTTTAAAAGGCCTCCGAAGAAATTTTCATTTCGTTAAGTCTATCATCAACGTTAGCCCAGTTTATTTTCTTATCAGCAATTCATTAGTGTCCAATAAAAAAATGGGAACTAATGAGCGTCAATAGGAAAATAATGCGGATTGTCATATTCAATTACCACATCACATTTCCAAACTTCATTCTCCTTAGAGAGAAGAGATCTACACAATGGCTTCCTATAAAGCCCTTGGAACCTACTACTAATAATTTCATTTTGTTAATGGTTTTGTTACTTTAGCAAGATTGTCTGCCACAACGATCTATGCAGGCACATCTTTTGTAACTACACTTCCCGCTCCCACAATAGCACCTTCACCAATGGTTACACCTTTCAGAATGATACAATTCATACCTATCCAAGCATCATTGCAGATAGTGATAGGTTTCGAGTTTACAACATCCCAATTTTTATGAGCAATGAAATTTCGTCCATTTCGAATATTAGCGATAGTAAGGCGAGTCTGGCGACCCATAACATCGTGGCGCATATGAAAGGTTGTCTGTATGACAACCGATTTATCTATATCAATATAAGCAGCATGTAATTTTAACTGCCGTTTCATTCTTATTTTTCTAATTAAACCTAACATTTGTATATATCTATTTATTTAAACGTTTACTACCCCCCCAAGAGGCTTTATGATTGATAAAATATATAATTGGAATCACTAGTATCCACTAAAATTATGGTCGGGTTATTTTTTTCAAAACTTTATCATTTTTATGGATTTTATCTTTCAAAGTTCCAATCATATCAACCGGGCAAGAAGTAAACTTGCGAAAGTACTTCTCACCATCCTCATCGTAGAATCACCTATCAATAAATATCTCACACACTAGCTTCCACATTAGCAGAGTCAATCCTGACATTACTTCACTTAATATCTTATCTTTCGGTCAAACCATAAGAAATGATACCAAGAAGTTCCTTATATTTATATTTCATTGAACACATAACGATTTTAATATAGAGTTCATCATTTCATAATAATTCAAAGACAACTGCTGACTTTTTTCTTTAACTGCCTTTATTGGAAAATTAAGAATTCCATCAATTATAGTTTCTGGCATAATCTGACATTTATTATTTTCAACCTTTGCAATATTCTTAGATACACCAAAAACATTCATAATATGATACACCTTGCTTGAACCATCATCTTTTTTCTTTCCCCAAAAGTTAGTTGTCCCCCATATATCTATACTAAAACAAGGAACGGCATTATGTAATGCAACAACTATCGGGTGCATATTATTACCTATATAACCATTAGAGTATTTTATTAAAGCATACCAATCTAAAGGATTTAGAGGGGTCAAAATTTCAAACTCAAAAGGATGAACAAAGTTAATACCAAATTGGGTCGGCAAAGCAACACAATGTATTCCTCTTGATGCAAATCCGTCTTTTAAAGCCTTAAGTTGGTCAAAAGAAAGAGATTGATCATACAAACTGATTAAAACATATCTAGTTGGCAATGAAAATTTCTCTTCAACATACTGTTTTGTCGGAATTAACTCCCCTGCATTATTGTTAAAATTAAACACAGGATCTGGAGTAACACGAATCTGATTACTTATGCGACCATCAGTGATATAATTCAACATATCTTTAGTCCATTCATCTCTGACAGAATAATAAGTAAAACGGTTCAATGCTTCATTCATTTTAGATCTTACCTTCTCCGAAAAATGGGTATATTCTGAATTTTGAGAAGAAACAGACATAAGAGCCATCTTTATACTATCTTTTATACCTACTCCCCAGAATGGATTAGGAAAAGTTGTATCTGGCAATTTAGGGACAATATTAAGCAATCGTCTTGGATTAAATTTTATGCGGTCTTGTAACAAATGATGCTGCAACACCGCATCTGATCCAACTATAATAGCCTCTATTCCCCAAACACTTACCTGTTTATTTATTTCATTTGCATTATGGCAAATTACAGTTTGATTCTTTATAACCTTATCAACAAAACTAGCAAAACAAGCAGTCTGAGGATTCAAACCAAACAAAGGAGTATATTTTTTATCCTTTTTCTCTGAACAATAGTTCGTTAATAATTCAATAATGTGCTAAGCAGCTATACGCTGTAAGCACGAGAGATTTTTGAAAATCTTGCTAATTAAAGTTCGGTTCGGGGTGTACCCGCTTGCTTTAAAAATTCGTTTCACCAGATAAATGTTGGTCATCAGTGACTTGAATGAAGACATAGAATATTCCATTCCCATCTCCTTCATAGTTACCTTGGCAACATTTAGTGATGTGAACGAAGCATTGAAAGCAAAATCGAGTTTCCACTTATCGCGAGCCTGGCAGTCCATAAGACCAGTATAGCCTTTGGCGTCACGAAAGCAAAATTCAATCCGGAACCTGGTTCTATAATAAAGAAGTACCTCTTCACCCGAAAGTGAGGTGTCTGTAGAGAAGAATAGTTTCTTCTTGCCATTCGGCATCTGCCAGATGACAAGTCTAACTTTACACCTGAGTGCCTTGGAATAGGCTATCAAAGTATAAGCTGTTCCTTCTATATCTTCCATCTCCATCTTCTCCATTCGAGTGAGGTCAAGATTCTTCATATCAATCTTGCCATCCTTGGTCTTTGGGCGACCACGTTTTCCAGTACGTGGACCAGCATAGACATAAAAGAGACAAGCATTGTCACGAAAGCGGCTTATCAAAGAGAACCCTTCTTTCTTTATCCCATTAACAAATGTACTTGTAGAGAAGTAAGCATCTGCAACTATGAGGGTTGAGAGTTTGAGAAGTTCCTTGCGATAACGCTTAATGACGCCGATATAGAAATCTACCATAGTCTTGTTTCTAAGACTCAGTTCTTTATTACTTAGCGACTGGTGGGCTTTTAACATCATGCAGTCTTTGGCATCAATATCAATGAGGCCAATACCCATGATTTCGAGACCATGTTTAACAGACTGTGCACATCCCGACCAAAAACGACCGATATGTGGAGTCTTCTTGCCAGCTTTGCTGATGTAACTGGGATCAATGGCAATAGCCCATCTTCCCTGTTTACCAAAGAAGCGCTTGGCAAGTGAGACATTAAGTTTGAGCCAGTCAATGCTTTTCGACTTTTTTAAGCCGAATGCGTTGCGATAGGTTTGCTCAACATGCGAGCCATACCTCCCCATTTGGGTGAAATTTATCTTTCTTGGTATTACCATGAACAAAATTATCACCTCGATGAGTATTTTCTCGAAACTTTTTGTTAACTTTGCAGCCGAATCTTCAACTGCATCTTTAAAGATATCCATATATTGGTCAAGTCCTGTATTCATATAATTTTGCGTTTGTCGTGATTTGCAAAGTTACTGAAAATCAGCGACTTGACCAACTTTTTATAGTTAAGTTTTCATAAGCATTTCTTAATATAAGTTATTGATTTGCAGACGATTAAATATTAATTTAACGCAGTATTGTCTGAATAATAATTGATAAATATTGGAAAATGGCCAGCTTTTTCAAGATACTTATAAGTTGAAAGCGCTTGCAAGGTTGCCCCAAAATTTATCTCTCTATAAAACGATAAAATTCCAATTTTCATTTTTTAAAAACATTAATGAATGATTTGATACCTTTTTTAACATTAACTTCAGCCTCTTCAATCTTTGATAATTCTGCAAGATTACATAATTTCTCCCATGCCTGACTCTGCCCTTCTGTTGAAATTATTATTTCAAAAAGGATTGGCTTAGAAGAAATCGCTGGGTCGATAAACTTTTTATAAGACTGCAAAAACTCATCCTTATTTGTTGCTTGCATATATTCAAATCCTAAATCTTGGGCATAATGTTTTACTAATTCTTTTGATTGATTTGCAAAATGACCTCCAGCAGACATGAATAAAGATTTATCTACAGCATATTTGGGAGACATAAAATGCATAAATTCAGCACCCTTTCCATCATTAACAAGCATAATACGAACATTATTACGTATATGCCTATTTCCTAAAGCATTCAGATCATAAAAAAATGCCAAATCACCTATAAATAAGAAATATAACTTTTCTGGATGTACAAGCGACGCACCAATTAATGAAGAAGTACATCCATCAATACCGAATCCTCCAACATTACAATTACAGTTTATAGTTGAATCTAAATCAAAGAAATTCCATGATCTCAATGAGTTTAATATAGCAAAATGTATTGTGCATTTTTTAGGCATTTTTGGAGCTAAAAAGTGTGCTATATAAATATGACTAAGTGGGAGTTCTGGAATACGTGAATATAAATCTTTATATACATTGCTAATTCTATTATAACAACTTACATTATTAATATCCTTGGCGGTAATATAGTGATTGAAAAAATCTATCTCATGCATTTCAAATACATAGTCCAGTTTTCTAAATCGAATTCTAATCTCACCATCTTCGCTAACTCTCCAAACACTATTAGCATAAATCTTTTCAAACGTCAAATAGTCCCCAGACATTTCGCCCAAATGAATTATAAGATCAAAATCACTTTCCTTATATGACTTATGTATCTGTGTGCCTATAAGTGAATATTTAACAGAATACTTTCCATGATAGCCACTGGTATGATCACATAATACAACTCCATTATATTGTTCACAAAAATGTTCAATTGCCCCTTGCAATGTTACATTCATTTTTTTATGTGAGCCAATAAAAATACCAATTCTACCTTCTGCTATTTTTGGAAAATCACCAGAATAATTTATGCGAAAAACAGGATGAACAAGTGGTAATGTAGGCGTCGTACAATCTTGAGTAATGCACTCAATATTTATATGAGATGGTCCACCTCCATGATGTGTCAAAGCAAGAATAGCTTTATTAACCTTAAATTCACAATCCCACTTATCATTATCATCCTTAATAACCTGAAGATGAACACCTTCTGTTAAGATATCTGCAGGATATACATTTCTATTTGTAACTTGTGGATACAAATGTCCAAGATTGAAATTTGGTTTACTACAAGTTAAAACTAATATAGGAAGCTTGCGATAGAACGCCTCAGTTAAGGCTGACATATAATTTCTAGAAGCTGTCGCGCCTGTACAACATATCATAACAGGTTCATTTGCTTCTTCTGCTAAACCGCATGCCATATATGCAGCAGAACGCTCGTCCACACAAGAATACATTTCAAAAAACGAATCACTCTGCATACTTATCACAAGAGCAGGATTAGTACCTCCTGGTGAAGCTACTATCTTTTTTATACCATGCTCTTTTAATAATGCAATAAGTATCTGTTGATTTAAATTATCAGTATACATAAAATATCAAATTAAACTACAATTTTCTACAAAATGATATCAACAATGATATATTCCCAAACGAGCAAGAAAATATTTGATTTTCTGCTTTAACCCAGGAAATACAGAAAGGGATGTCCAATCTCCCGAAAGAGAGTCTAGTTTTGCCTCTGTTTCCCAATATAAACTTTTGAAAGTAGGCTGTTCAAGGAACTTAAGCAAACAATCAGATAAAGCGATTTTTGGATCAACAAAATTTGATGTATCTATAAACTTATTAATTTTTGAATTATCAAAAGTTCTATTATAAAGCCTATCATATATAATCTGCCATTTCCCGGAATAGTAATCACTCCATTTATCGACATAGATGATACTTGCTTTATGCCCACAGTATTGCTCAAGTATGGAAGTATAGACTTGTAAAAAATCAGCCCATTTATAACTTTTATTGTTTGTTATATGAAAGATTTCTCCCAAAGCCTCTTTTTTGCCTATTATTGCTGCAATACCTTTAGCAACATCATTTCCATATGTAAATGTAGTAGTTTTATTAGCTAAATCTTTGCTGAAAACTATTGGTTTATTATCAAGAACTCTCTTTAACCAATATTCTTTCTCAAGACATGACAGTTGAAGCCTCGCATCACTAAATGTTATATAAGGTCGTATTATGGTCCAGTTTTTGAGGCAACAACTAAGCAAAAGATTCTCCTGTCTTGCTTTAGATAGGGCATACTCATCTGTTGAAAGATATTCCTTATCAGAACATGAATCAAGTAAACGTGGTGAACTTTCTTTTAATGGAGTTTCACTATTGGCATAAACTCGTGACGAAGATAAATAGACATATTGATCAGTACATTTCAACAACTTCTGAAAGCGATTAGCAAATTCATCAGTAGAATAAGACATAAAATCAATTATCGAAGACCAATGCCTAGATTCTAGAAGAGGAAATAAAAATGTGTCATCTTTTGCATTGCCACAAATATACGTAACATAATTATAACTATTTTTTTTTGAACGGCTAGTAACAACACAATTAATTTTACTTTTTGCTAAAATATCAACTAAGAATGTCCCCATCGCTCCAGTTCCACCTAACAAAAGAACTTCAATCATTGCATAATTTATTAGACTTTAAAGATGTTTTATACATTTCTACGTAAAAACTTCTTTATTAAATATATAAAATATCGCTCATAACATTTACAAATCGGCCATCGAGCATTAAAAAACAATCTATCAAACTCATTATTTGGGGTTGTTATTATTTTCTTATTAGTGAAAACATAATCTGCATCTAAATCTGTAGGCATCGTAAAAACTACATCTTTAGTATTGCCAGAACTATGTTCCCCTACAATACCTGCATTTTTTACCAAATGTTTAATCGGCATGACAAAATAACGATTCGTTTCAATACATGACATTCCCCACGCAAAATCCCAGCAATGAGTCTTATGCACAAAACTTTGCAAAGTTTTATAAAACAAGAATTGTGATAAGCAATGAGAATATAACCCCTTAAAGTGTTTTTTAAAAGCCTTATATGTCAAATCTTTAGGCTCGATATTAAAATCAACAGACTCAAATCTATCCTTCCATGTAGCCCAACCATAGACATTGCCTTTTCTGGAGATTATATGATCTTCATCATTTTTTGGTTTATACGTAGTATAATTATCACCAGATATAGCAAAAATTTTAGGATTATCTTTGTATATATCTAAAAAATAATCACAATATTGAAAGAAGCCTTTACTTGGGACACAATCATCTTCCAAAATAATAGCAGAATCTTCATTTTTGAAAATCCATTTTTTCGAACTCATTAAGGATGTATATACATCTACACATTCTTCACGAAAAAAAGTATGCAAATCACACTCCCAATCAATTTCAT
>NZ_JAPDUQ010000002.1:325000-971247 GCF_026015465.1 Segatella copri | reverse complement strand
TAAAATTAAGAGTTTCGAAGTGCCATTAACAGATTATTAAGCTGGTTTTCATCCTGTATCAGTACCTCACGAGGCTTGCTGCCCTGTGCTGCACCTACGATGCCTGCAGCTTCCATCTGGTCCATTAATCGTCCTGCACGGTTATAGCCGATACTGAACCGGCGCTGGATCATGCTGGTAGAACCCTGCTGTGAAAGAACAATCGCATGGGCTGCCTCTTCGAAGAACGGATCCAGTTCGCGGGCACTGATGCTGCCGCTTCCACCTGCGCTTCCTTCATCATTAGCTGGTTCTGGCAACTCCATAGGTTCGATAGGGCCAGGCTGTTCGCAGATATACTCGTTGATGCGCTCGATTTCAGGTGTATCAACAAAGGCACACTGTACACGTACAGGTTCGTTGCCGCAGAGATAGAGCATATCACCACGACCAATCAGCTGGTTGGCTCCTGTACGGTCAAGAATGGTCTTTGAGTCGATGGCAGATGTAACCTTAAAGGCGATACGGCCAGGGAAGTTAGCCTTGATATTACCCGTGATGATGCTGGTTGTAGGACGCTGGGTGGCAATAATCATGTGGATACCCACGGCACGTGCCAGCTGGGCGATACGGGCAATAGGAAGTTCTACTTCTTTGCCGGCTGTCATGATCAGATCACCGAACTCATCTATAATCACCACGATGTATGGCATATACTCATGTCCATCTGTCAACTTCAACTTGTGGTTGATATACTTCTGGTTGTATTCTTTGATGTTACGTGCTCCTGCCTTTTTGAGCAAGTCGTAACGGCTATCCATCAGTACACACAGACTGTTCAGGGTTCTAACCACCTTGGTTACGTCGGTTATGATAGGTTCTTCCTCATCAGGAACCGCAGCCATAAACTTATTGGCAATACGGGAGTAGACGCTAAACTCCACCTTCTTAGGGTCGATGAGAACCAGTTTGAGTTCGTTTGGATGTTTCTTGTATAATAAAGAAGTGATGATGGCATTCAAACCTACAGATTTACCTTGTCCGGTAGCACCCGCAACAAGCAGGTGAGGAATCTTTGCCAAATCAACCATAAACACTTCGTTGGTAATGGTCTTACCCAAAGCGATAGGTAACTCCATCTTGGTTTCCTGGAATTTCTTTGAGTTTAAAGTACTTTCCATACTAACGATGTTCGCCTTTGCGTTAGGTACCTCAATACCGATGGTTCCCTTACCTGGGATAGGAGCGATGATACGGATGCCGAGAGCTGCCAGACTCAAGGCAATGTCATCTTCCAGATTCTTGATCTTAGAGATACGTACGCCTTCTGCAGGCTGGATTTCGTAGAGTGTGATGGTAGGACCAACCGTAGCACGGATGGTTTTGATCTGTACGCCAAAGTTGCCCAGCACCTCGATGATGCGGTTTTTGTTGGCGCGCTGCTCTTCCTCATCGATGGATACGCCGTCATCCTCATACTTCTTCAGAAGGTTGAGTACCGGATATTTATATCTGGTGAACGGCTCCTTCGGATTGATTGGAGTATTCAGTACTTCTGCATTGCTCAAGGTGTTGCCTGTAGCCTTCTCGTCGGCTGTGGCTACAGAGATGTCCATACCTATATGCTCAGAAGCTGCAGCAGCCTCGGCAGCTTGCTTTTCCAATGCTTCCTGTTCAGCCCGTTTTGTACGGAGTTCGCGCTGACGTGCAATGAGTGACATATTCTCGTTCTGCGTGCCGTTGGCTATAGCGATGGTTTCATCTTTGTCTGTATCACCTTCTGTTCCTGTAGCTTCCTGTCCGTCTGCCTCTGACTCAACAGACGTAGAAGGTGTGTCCGGGTTTGCGAAAGTCTGGTCCGGATCCAGATTCAGGTCGATGACTTTGGCAGGTTCTTCTTCCTTATATTCTTCTTTCTCATCCTCTGTGCCAGGACCATATGCTGCGTTGGCGTATACCTCGTCGATAGCTTCCGTATCTTTCCTGTTCTTTCCATGGTTAGTAATCTCAAATTTCACCTTATTTGATATATAATCGATAGGGTTGAGTGCTTTTCTGATAACCGTAATAGTTTCAGTGGTGAGATAGGTGAGGAATGCTACCGCCACGAAGAAAAGAATGGCAGTAAGTCCTGGAGGACCCATGATGTTCTCCAGATTCTGCACGACAAAGAGTCCGTGCTTTCCGCCCGGATTGAAGATGAGGCTTGGCATGATAGGTGCGATGAACTTGGCAAAGGTTACCGACATCCATAGTATGATCACAATCATGCAGAAGAACCATTTCCACAGGTTCAGCTTGTAGGCATGCATCATCTGCAATCCCACCATGATGACAAAGAATGGGAGCAAGAAGGCTGGAAATCCGAAATTGATGACAATGAGCCAATAGGATACAATGGCTCCCCAGGATCCGCAGTAGTTCTGAAACTGTTTTTCCGTGTTGGTCCATTCGCCCGGCTTCAGATTTTCGAGCAAACTCTGGTCATTGGCTCCTGTGTTGAGAAAGGAGATCATAGCGATGATGATAACCACAGCAATAACTACCAAGGCTAATCCAATGAAAAAGTCGGTGATAGTATTGTTGAAAATATACTGTAAACCAATAGCTTCGCTAAAAGTTTTGGTCTTTTTTTCAGTTCTTTTTTTAGCCATTTTATATATTTTTGAATAATTTATCTGCAAAATTAGCGAAAATAATTGAGAAAACAATTCTTTTTCTCATCTTTTTTTTCTAATTTTGCAACTTGTAAAGAATAAAAAGTATAATGAAGATTATTTTCACTAGTTTCGACAAGGCGGCAATCACGAATTTGCCAAGAGCTTTGTTTCCTGGCAAAATCGTAGTCGTTGACAAGCCTGAAGATACAGAAGCGGCTGTTAATGACCTACTTAGCCATTATATACTGGGCGTGGATACTGAAACGCGCCCATCATTCAAGCGTGGTCAGGCTTACCATGTTTCGTTGTTGCAGGTGAGTACACATGATACATGTTATCTCTTCCGCCTGCATCATACGGGCATGACTCCTGCCATCATTCGCTTGCTCGAAGATACCACCGTGCCAAAAGTAGGACTTTCCTGGCACGATGACTTGCTGCAGCTCCATAAGCGAGCTGCTTTTAAGGCTGGTTACTTTATCGAGTTGCAGGATGTTGCAAAGAACTTTGGTATCGCAGACATGAGTCTGCAGAAACTGTATGCTAACCTGTTTCACCAGAAAATCAGCAAGGCGCAACGGTTGAGCAATTGGGAGGCTAGCGATTTGAAGGAATCGCAGGCTCTCTATGCAGCTACAGATGCCTGGTGCTGCATTAATCTGTATGAGGAATTTAAGCGTTTGTCTGCTACAGGCGATTACGAGCTCGATGAACTCAGGGTATGATATAAGGTGGTAAGGAATAGAAATTGATAATCGTAAGAAACTTCATATATAAATATGTATAAAAGCGTATATTTAAAGAAAGGTAAGGAAGAATCGCTCAAGCGTTTTCATCCATGGATCTTCTCGGGTGCTATCCAGACAATGGATGAGGGCATAGAGGAGGGCGACATTGTGAGAGTGTTTACCCGTAGTGGTGAATTCATTGCTATAGGTCATTATCAGATCGGTTCTATCGCTGTACGTGTTCTTTCTTTTAGAGATATTGAGATTGGTGAGGAGTACTGGTGTGCCAGATTGGATTCGGCATATAAGATGAGACTCGCTTTGGGTATTGCCGGTAATTCATCCAATACTACTTATCGCTTGGTCCATGGTGAGGGCGATAACTTGCCGGGACTTGTTATCGACTGCTATGGTCCTACTGCTGTCATGCAGGCTCATAGTGTGGGTATGCATGTTTGCCGCATGGAGATAGCCAAAGCCTTGAAGAAGGTGATGGGCGAAGCACTGGAGAATATCTACTATAAGAGTGAGACAACCTTACCATATAAGGCTGACCTCAGACAGGAAAATGGCTTTATACTGGGAGGTGATGCTGACGATGTTGCTGTAGAGAATGGACTGAAATTCCATATCGACTGGTTGCGTGGTCAGAAAACGGGTTTCTTCGTAGATCAGCGTGAGAACCGTTCGCTGCTCGAGCATTATGCCAAGGGTAAGAGCGTGCTCAACATGTTCTGCTATACCGGCGGTTTTTCTGTTTATGCGATGAGAGGCGAGGCTAAGGCTGTTCATTCCGTAGACAGCAGTGCCAAGGCGATAGAATTGACCAATGAGAATATTGCGCTCAATTTCCCTGGAGATGCACGCCATGAAGCATTCTGCGAAGATGCCTTCAAGTATCTTGATGAACATGACCAGCAGTATGATCTGATTGTTCTTGATCCTCCTGCTTTTGCCAAGCACCGTGCGGCTTTACGCAATGCGTTGAAGGGCTATACCCGCCTGAACGTAAAGGGCTTGCAGCGTATTAAGAAGGGCGGCATCCTTTTTACCTTCAGTTGCTCTCAGGTGGTTACGAAGGATCAGTTCCGCAATGCTGTGTTTACTGCTGCAGCGCAGGCTGGAAGAAAGGTTCGCATCTTGCACCAGTTGCACCAGCCTGCCGACCATCCTATCAATATTTATCATCCGGAAGGTGAATATTTGAAGGGATTGGTTCTCTATGTAGAATAACAAATGATTAAAGGATAGATAATGAATAAGTTCAAAACGTTTACAGCCTTGATGCTCTTGCTGGCTATAGGATTTGCAGGATGTGGCAAGTCGGAAGCGGAACGTCATCGCTTGAGCAAGAAGGAAAAGGCTAGATTGGATAGCCTAGACCGTGCTGCGCTGAAGATAGCGGTGATGCCAACAATGGACTGCCTGCCAATCTTTCTGGCATGTGATGACAGTATCTTCCAGCAGCAAGGTGTAGACGTACATTTGCGTAGATATACTGCACAAATGGATTGTGATACTGCTATCGAGCGCAAGCGCGTAGAGGGAGCCGTGACCGATCTGATTCGTGCACATCATATAGAGAAACGGGGTACTGCTTTGGCGTACCCTATTTCTACCAATCTTTATTGGCAGTTTATCACCAATAAGCGTTCGCGTATATCCGAACTGAAACAGCTGTCAGATAAGATGGTGGCAATGACCCGCTACTCTGCAACTGATTATCTGGCTACTTTAGCAATCGATAGCGGTAAGCCTAAATATGATGCTTATAAGGTTCAAATCAACGATTTGAACATCCGTCTGCGTATGTTGCTTAACAACGAGATGGATGCCATGTTGCTGCCAGAACCTCAAGCAACCAAAGCCCGACTTGAACAGCATGTAAAACTCTTTGACAGCAGAGATAAGAACTTGCAGTTAGGTGTTGTGGCTTTCCGCAAGAAAATACTTTCAGAGCCGCGCCGTAAAGACCAAGTTGCCAAGTTTATCAAGGCGTATAATATTGCTGTTGATAGCATAAACAGCCGTGGGGTACAGCATTATGCAAGTATCATCACAAAATATACGGGCGCCGATGCTAAAACCATCAGTAATCTTCCAAAACTTAAATATGAACACGCTATGGAACCAAGACGTCGTGATTTGGCTGTAGCACAAAAATAAACGGCTTATGAAAAGAGAAGATTTTTGCTGGACAAAGTTTTCGCATGAACATGTTACTACTATATCCAGAATTGAGGCTATTCGCAAGATAATTGACCAGGAAGTGGGGCTCGAATCGTGTCAGCCTGGAATTGCGGAAATTGAAAAAAGATATGATGATTTGTATCATGATTATATAGACGGCAAGCTTAAACACCGAGAGCTTTATAATCTTGCTCAAACTTTAGATCTTGATACTGATAATTTCTTTGGTAAAGTGCGTCACGCTTGGATTTTGGCAAATGAGCCTACGTTTGTTGCACTTAACAAAAGAGCCCTAAAACTGACAAGTTTTGATGAGGTACAGGAAACCTTTGAGAAATTTGCCACAGATGAAGCTATGCTTAATCTGAAAGTTGGCTTTTCTGAAGAACAGATAGACGAGGAAAGACAAAAGATACAAGAGCAGCTTAATGCTTATCGCAATATGGTGTTTTCTTATATTATGGTGACTGATGATTGGAATGAGGATTTCATTTTGGCGATTCGTAGTATCATTGATTCCGATTTGGTAGATCCATACACCATCAATATGATAGTTTCGGCAGTCTCCTTGTCTTGCTCTGTATTCATGGTTCCTGAAAAAATCGGACTCTTGCTTCGCTTGTTTAAGTCTGCCGGCAGTTGTAGTGTTCGTGAACGCGCCTTTGTGGGTTTTGTTTTCTCCGTGATAACCAATCCGGCTGAAAGTGATGCGTGTTGGCGAGCAGCTGCCGCCACGGTCACAGATGATGTTTTATTGGCCGCCTGCGTTGATCTCCAGCGTCAGATGCGTCTATGCCTTACTAGTAAAAAGGATAGCAAGGAGATGATGCATTCTGTAGTGAAGACCATGTTCTCCACTTTTACCCAAGATTTGGCAGAAAAACTGAAAGATAGGGGTAAGGTGGGACTTGATGAATTTACTGCAGATGGTGAAGATCCGGAAGAGGCTATTCAAGGAGCCTTTAACTATATGTTGAACTCAGAAGATATTGGAGTTGATGTGTATTATCATCAGTTTGCCAATCAGAAGTGTTTCGGTCATTTCCATTCACTCTATAACTGGTTTGTTCCTTTCTATGTACGTAATTCTACGCTCAAGAGTGTACGGGGGGTGATGAATCAGCATCGCAATTTCGTCAATAATCTCCTGAAAGGTGCATCTATGTGTGATACTGACCTGTATAGCGTCATTCTTTCATTGAATAATACATCTAAGGAATTTATTAAATCATTGGATGTTGCCCCGGAAAATATGGTGTCTGGTCCTGTTTTTTATGACGAAGAAGATGAGGTGGAAAAAGAGCAGAATACCGAAGAGTCAGTAGAGGATGAGACTGATTCTACAGAAGCAAAGGATTCAGAAAATGTCACACTGCTTGATTCGGTAATGGAACATGAAGAGAATCTCTCTGAAGAGAAAAAGAAGAAACGTGCCATTAGGGTTCGTCATCGCTATGTGCAGGACCTCTACCGATTCTATACTCTCTCTCCAATGAGGAAGGCATTTGATAATCCTTTCGAAGTGCAGAAGGAAATACCATTCATGACAACGGGACTGTTTGCTAAACCGGAATATGACAAGTATCGCCTGTCGCTGGCCCGTTTCTCAGCCAAGAGAGGCGATTTTGCCTTTGTCAGCAGGATTTTGCGTAATCTGTCGCAATATACAGAAGAAGAGCAAATGATGCTTGCGCTGGCATACTATTCGGAGAAAAATTATAGCGATGCGCTTGATTACGTCTGTGACATCTTGGAGGTAAACTCAAAATATAAGGCAGCCTATGAGCTGAAGTTAAAAATAGAAGAGAAATGTGAAGATGAAAATGCATTTTCTACTTTGGATGAAATAATCAAGTTGGAGACTGACAAGGATAAGCAGTTTAAACTCCAGTTGAAAAAGATAGATCTTTCATTGAAATTTCATCGTTTTAATGAGGCGTTGCAATTGGCTTTCCTGTTAGATGAACAGCATCCTAAGGAGGAACAGATAGAATGCAGACTGGCTTTCTCTTTGCTCTTTACAGATTCTGAAGGCGATAAGAACATAGACAGAGCAATGGCTCTGATTGAACCTTATATTCAGAAGTGTCAGGAAGATGAAATGAAAAAGCTGTTGCAGGCTGATCTGAAAGACATAGATCAGGAACATGTTGAGCAGATGTTCATGAAGATGTTATCTACAATGATGAAAAAAGTTTCTCACTCAGTGGATCACAGATGGGAGTCTATGAAATACTTCTATTACGGTCTCTGCATTCTGGTGAAAGAGGGAGGAGCTGTTGCTGTCAGCTATTTCGATGAAGCGGCAAATTACGCTGCCTGTTTTGGAGGAGATGTGGATGAATATGGACTGCTCGAGATGGGAGAATGGCTTGATAAGCGTGGTATAGCACCTATAGAATTGGAATTTATGACAAAAAAGGTTACCGAGGAAAGGAAAAATAATAAAGATGGCGGAGAATAATAAAAATAAGAATAAGGTACAGATAGATCCAACCTACGCCCATTTGCAGCCGCAGGCTGTGAATGTGGAGCAGGCGGTACTGGGTGCCTTGATGATAGATTCTGATGCCTTTTCGGTGGTGTCGGAGTTGCTCAAGCCGGATACTTTTTATGACCCGCGTCATAAGAGAATATATCAGGCTATCCAGGTGATGAACATGGAGGAACGGCCTGTAGATATCATGACTCTTGCCGATCAGTTAGCCAAGACTGGCGAATTGGATAAGGTGGGAGGAGCACAATATCTCATGGATATTTCTGCAGGCATGGCTTCGGCTGCCCATGTAGAGTCGCATGCCCGTATCCTGGCGCAGAAATATATGCAGCGCCAGCTGATTCATTATGCCGGCGACATCGAGACGATGGCGTATGAAGAAGGTGTGGATGTGGATGAACTGATGCAGAAAGCTGAAGGTGAACTCTTCCAGCTTTCGCAGAACAATATGAAGCAGGATTATACACAGATTGATCCGGTTGTAAAGGAGGCCGTTGCTATCTTGCAGCGCGCTGCTCAAAACTCGGGTGGTCTTACCGGTATTCCTACGGGTTATCGTGGGTTGGATGATATGACATCAGGTTGGCAACCGTCCGACCTTGTGATTATCGCCGGTCGTCCTGCCATGGGTAAGACTTCCTTTGCATTGAGTATTGCCAAGAATGTGGCGGTAGATTATAATGTGCCTATCGGATTCTTCTCTCTGGAAATGAATAACGTTCAGTTGGTGAACCGACTCATCTCGAATGTTTGCGAGATTTCGGGTAAAAAAATACTGAACGGACAATTGGAACAGCCAGAATGGGAGCGGTTGGATAAAAAACTGAGAAAACTGACAGGTGCACCTATTTATATTGATGATACGCCTGGTCTTTCTGTTTTCGAACTCCGTACCAAGGCGCGCCGACTGGTAAGGGAAAAGGGTGTTAAACTGTTGATGATCGACTATCTCCAGCTGATGAATGCCAATGGTATGAAGTTTGGTAGCCGTCAGGAGGAGGTATCTACCATCTCCCGTTCGCTCAAAGGTATTGCCAAAGAGCTGAATATTCCTGTGCTTGCTCTTTCGCAGCTCTCCCGTAATGTAGAGAACCGTGAGGGTTTGGAAGGAAAGCGACCTCAGTTGAGTGACCTCCGTGAATCCGGTGCCATCGAGCAGGATGCCGATATGGTGCTTTTCGTTCACCGCCCGGAATATTATCACATCTATCAGGATGAAAAGGGTAATGACCTTCATGGTATGGCACAGATTATCATTGCCAAGCACCGTAAGGGCTCTGTTGGAGATGTTCTCCTGAACTTCCGTGGAGAATTTACCCGATTCCAGGATCCGCAGGATGCTGCAGCAGCACCTGTCGAAGAAGGTGGTGAGATTGTAGGCTCTAGGATGAATGGCGGAGGGCAGGATGGTAGTCCGCTACCACCGCCGCCTGCAGAGAATCTGCCTTTCTAAGGTTAGAGTTTGTCAATTTTTTCACTCAAAAACTGGCTTTTTCGCCAAATTCTTGCGCAGAATTAACGTTTTTGGGTGAAAAAACCATAGGGTTATAGGAATTTGTTATCATTTCTATTAAAAAAGTTATAAATTGTTTGCTAGTATCAAATAAAAGTGTTACCTTTGCATGCGAATTTAAGAATATAACATAATAAGATAGATATGAGAACAACATTGTTGAACATTACAAGCATTATTATTCGACTTCGACTGCAGTTTGTGGGCGGAAGTGATAAGGTGTGCGTATAGTTCATCGCTTAAGATATTAAAAGCCTTTCTACACTTCCGTCTATGGAGTGGGGGAAGGCTTTTTACTTTATCTGATGCTTCTGCACGGATTGCTATATAAACGTAGTGCGTTCTGAATGTGTAGCTCTTATATATATAATAAGGTGTAAATTTAAAATTTTAAAGATATGAGTGACAGATTATACATTTTCGACACGACCCTCCGCGATGGCGAACAGGTTCCTGGATGTCAGTTGAACACAGTTGAGAAGATTCAGGTGGCAAAGCAACTGGAGCAGTTGGGCGTGGATGTAATTGAGGCTGGATTTCCAATATCAAGTCCGGGCGACTTCAGTTCAGTGGTAGAAATCTCTAAGGCTGTAACCTGGCCTACTATTTGTGCACTTACCCGTGCCGTAGAAAAAGATATTGATTGTGCTGCTGAGGCTTTGCAGTATGCCAAGCATAAGAGAATCCATACCGGTATCGGTACCAGCGACAGTCATATCAAGTATAAGTTCAATTCTACCCGCGAGGAAATTATCGAACGTGCTGTAGCTGCTGTCAAGTATGCTAAAAAGTATGTTGAGGACGTTGAGTTCTATGCTGAGGATGCAGGCCGTACCGATAATGAGTATCTGGCTCGTGTCGTAGAGGCTGTTGTCAAGGCGGGTGCTACTGTAGTGAACATTCCTGATACTACAGGTTATTGTCTGCCTGATGAATATGGTGACAAAATCAAGTATCTCATGGAGCATGTTGATGGCATTGACAAGGCACGCCTTTCTACCCACTGTCATAACGACCTCGGTATGGCTACTGCCAATACCCTGCAGGGTGTTTTGAATGGTGCACGCCAGGTTGAGGTTACCATCAATGGTATCGGTGAGCGTGCAGGTAATACTTCGCTCGAAGAGATTGCCATGATTCTGAAGTGTCACAAGCATATCAATATTGATACCAATATCAATACCACCAAGATTATTCCTACCTCACGCATGGTGAGCAGTCTGATGAATATGCCTGTCCAGCCAAACAAGGCTATCGTGGGTCGCAATGCATTTGCTCATTCTTCCGGTATCCATCAGGATGGTGTCTTGAAGAATGTTCAGACTTACGAAATCATTGATCCTAAGGATGTGGGATTGGATGACAATGCTATCGTTCTGACAGCCCGTTCTGGTCGTGCTGCATTGAAGTACCGTCTCCATGTCAATGGTGTAGAGATTAATGATGAGGAGAAGCTCGACAAGATTTACAAGAAGTTCCTCCAGTTGGCTGATAAGAAGAAGGAAGTTACCGATGAGGATGTTTTGATGCTTGCCGGTGCTGATTCTGCTGATAAGCATGGTGTTCAGCTCGACTGGTTGCAGGTTACTACAGGTAAGGGCGTGAAGAGCGTGGCAAGTATAGGTCTTGATATTGCAGGTCAGAAGTTTGAGGCTGCATCATCTGGTAATGGTCCGGTAGATGCTGCTATCAATGCTCTCAAGAAGGTCATCACCAAGGAGATGAACCTCAAGGAGTTCACCATCCAGGCTATCGACAAGGGCTCTGATGATGTGGGCAAGGTTCACATGCAGGTGGAATACGATGGTCATGTATATTATGGTTTCGGTGCAGATACCGACATCGTTACGGCTTCTGTTGAGGCTTACATTGATTGTATTAACAAGTTTAAGATTAGATAAACATATATATAACAAGAGATATTATGAATACATTATTCGACAAGATTTGGGACAAGCACGTTGTCCAGATTGTTCCGGACGGTCCTACACAGCTTTACATCGACCGTCTCTACTGTCACGAAGTAACATCACCTCAGGCATTCGCTGGTATGCGAGCACGCGGACTCAAGATGTTCCGTCCAGACCAGATTTTCTGTATGCCTGACCACAATACTCCAACTCACGATCAGGATAAACCAATCGAGGATCCTATCTCAAAGAAGCAGGTAGATACCTTGGCAAAGAATACCGCTGATTTCGGTGTTACTCACTTTGCCATGAACACAAAGGATAATGGTATCATCCACGTGGTAGGTCCAGAGAAGGGTCTTTCTCTTCCTGGTATGACTATTGTCTGCGGCGACTCTCATACTTCTACCCATGGTGCCATGGGTGCCGTAGCTTTCGGTATCGGTACTTCTGAGGTCGAGATGGTGATGGCTTCACAATGTATTCTCCAGAGCAAGCCAAAGTCTATGCGTATCAGCATCAACGGCAAGCTCGGCAAGGGTGTTACTGCCAAGGACGTTGCTCTCTATCTGATGAGCCAGCTTACTACTTCAGGTGCTACCGGTTACTTCGTTGAGTACAGTGGCGATGTAGTGAAGGATATGTCTATGGAAGGTCGTCTTACCCTCTGTAACCTCTCTATCGAGATGGGTGCCCGTGGTGGTTTCGTAGCTCCTGATGAGACAACATTCGAGTACATCAAGGGTCGTGAATATGCACCTAAGGGTGAAGAGTGGGACAAGGCTGTGGCTTACTGGAAGACCTTGAAGAGTGGCGATGATGCTGTATTCGACAAAGAGTTGACTTTCGAGGCAAAGGATATCGAACCACGTATCACCTATGGTACCAACCCAGGTATGGGTATCGGCATTACCGGGAATATCCCAACTCTCGATGAGATTCCTGAGGAAGAGCAGGCTGGTTTCAAGAAGAGCCTCAACTACATGGGCTTCCAGCCAGGCGAGAAACTCGAGGGTCATCCTATCGATTATGTATTCTTGGGCGCATGTACCAATGGTCGTATTGAAGACTTCCGTGCTTTCGCTTCTCTTGTTAAAGGAAAAAAGAAGGCAGATGGCGTAACTGCTTGGCTTGTACCAGGTTCATGGTTGGTTGATAAACAAATACGTGAAGAGGGAATTGATAAGATTGTTGAGGCTGCCGGCTTCGAAATCCGTCAGCCTGGATGCTCTGCCTGCCTGGCAATGAACGATGATAAGATTCCTGCAGGCAAGTACTCTGTAAGTACATCCAACCGTAACTTCGAGGGTCGTCAGGGACCAGGTTCCCGCACCATCCTTGCCAGTCCATACGTAGCAGCAGCTGCCGCTATTACAGGTAAGATTACCGACCCAAGAGAGTTTATGTAAATAGTGATTAATGATTAGTGATTAGTGATTAGTTGGGCTTCGCCTTATAACTGTCAGTCACGATCCAATCAAGTAAACACTAAACATTAAAAATTAAACATTACAACAACGATGAAACAGAAATTCAATGTAATTACATCAAGCTGCATTCCTCTTCCTTTGGAGAATGTAGATACAGACCAGATCATCCCAGCCCGTTTCCTCAAGGCCATCGACAAGGAGGGTATGGGCGACAACCTCTTCCGCGACTGGCGT
Organism: Segatella copri; assembly: GCF_026015465.1. Taxonomy (GTDB): domain Bacteria; phylum Bacteroidota; class Bacteroidia; order Bacteroidales; family Bacteroidaceae; genus Prevotella; species Prevotella copri_E. The sequence goes on along the minus strand of NZ_JAPDUQ010000002.1, from coordinate 958,106 downwards.
TATAATGCCGACGGAACTCCAAAGCCAGACTTCGTGATGAACGACCCATCTTACAGTGGTGTCATTCTCGTAGCTGGCAAGAACTTCGGCTCCGGTTCTTCCCGTGAGCACGCTGCCTGGGCTATCGCTGGTGCAGGCTTCCGTGTTGTTATCAGCTCTTTCTTTGCTGATATCCACAAGAACAACGAGTTGAACAACCTCGTATTGCCAGTAGTAGTAAGCGAGGAATTCCTGAAGGAACTCTTCGAGAGCATCGACAAGGATCACAAGACAGAGGTGAAGGTAGATCTTCCTAACCAGACCGTGACCAATCTTGCTACCGGCAAGAGCGAGCACTTCGAAATCAACGGCTACAAGAAACACTGTTTGGAGAATGGTTTGGACGATGTAGACTTCCTCGTTCAGAACCGCGACAAGGTTGAGGCTTGGGAAGCTAAAAACAAGTAATTATGAACGTTAACGCAAAGAGAGATAATTCCCGCATCAAGGAGATTGAGATCATGGACTGCACGCTGCGCGACGGCGAGCAGACCAATGGTGTCAGTTTCCTTCCTCACGAGAAGTTGATGATAGCAAGAATGCTGTTGCACGACATCAATGTAGATCGCATTGAGGTGGCTTCAGCGCGTGTGTCAGAAGGTGAAAAGGATGCTGTCGCTCGAATTTGCCGTTATGCTAAGACTATAGGTAAACTGGATTCCGTTGAGGTATTGGGATTCGTGGATAACAACAAGAGTGTGGATTGGATTGCTGAATGCGGCGGTCATGTCATCAACCTCTTGGCTAAGGGTAGCTACAAGCACTGCACCCAGCAACTCAAGATGTCGCCAGAGGAGCATCTCGCTCATATCAAGCAGACTATCGACTATGCTTTGAGCAAGGGATTCACCGTGAATCTCTACTTGGAGGACTGGTCGAGCGGTATGCGTGACAGTCGTGACTATCTCTTCATGATGATGGATGAGTTGGTAAAACTGCCTATCAAGCGCTTCCTTCTTCCTGATACGTTGGGTATTCTGAACCCATTGCAGTGTGTGGAGTATATGCGTCAGATGGTGCGCCGTTATCCGAATTCTCACTTCGATTTCCATGCCCATAACGACTACGATCTGGCTGTGAGCAACTCGCTGGCTGCCGTATTGAGCGGCGCCAAGGGTCTTCACGTTACCGTGAATGGTCTGGGTGAGCGTTGTGGCAATGCACCATTGGCAAGTGTTCAGGTGATTCTGAAAGACATGTTCGAGGCAAAGACCAATATTAAGGAAGACCGTCTGAACGATATTTCCCGATTGGTTGAAGGATATAGTGGCATTGCCGTGGCTCCGAATACTCCGGTAGTAGGAGACAACGTCTTTACCCAGGTAGCTGGTGTGCATGCCGATGGTGACAACAAGGACAAGCTTTATTGCAACGACCTGGTACCTGAGCGTTTCGGCAGACATCGTGAGTATGCGTTGGGTAAGAACTCTGGTAAGGCGAATATCGTTCAGAACCTCAATGAACTGGGATTGGAACTGACGCCTGAGCAGACCAAGGCGGTGACCAAGCGAATCACAGAACTCGGCGACCGCAAGGAACTGGTAACCCAGGACGACCTGCCATACATCGTGAGTGATGTATTGAAGCATGGAGCTCCAGAGGATAAGGTGAAACTAGTAAGTTACATGGTATCAACCTCATACGGTTTGAAGCCTATAGCCAGCGTGAAGGTAGAAATCGATGGCAAGGAGTATGAAGACCAGAGCTCCGGTGATGGTCAGTATGATGCTTTCGTGAAAGCCCTCCGCAATATCTACAAGGTGAAGCTCGGCAAGACCTTCCCTAAGCTCGACAACTATCAGGTAACCATCCCACCTGGTGGTCGTACCGATGCCCTCGTTCAGACCGTCATTACCTGGCGTGAAGGTGACCGTATCTGGCGCACCCGAGGCTTGGATGCTGACCAGACAGAAGCAGCTATCAAGGCAACGCTGAAGATGATTAATATGTATGAGGCAGATAAGAGCGATGATCAGGCTGTATCGCCTCGAAATCTGGATATGGAATAATATCTCCGAAGATTACGAAATTATCTCCGAAGATTATGAAAATATCTCCGAAGGTTACAGAATTATCTCCGAAGGTTATAAACAATAAAACAATTAAAAAATCAAATAAGATGAAATTAAACATTGCAGTTCTCGCCGGTGATGGTATCGGACCAGAGATTATGAAGCAGGGCGTAGCAGTTATGCAGGCCATTGCAGAGAAGTTCAACCACGAGTTTACTTACAATGAGGCTATCTGCGGCGCTCACGCTATTGACGAGGTAGGTGATCCATTCCCAGAGGAGACCTTCAAGACTTGTATGGATGCTGATGCTGTACTCTTCGCAGCCGTTGGTGACCCACGTTTCGACAACAACCCTACAGCCAAGGTTCGTCCTGAGCAGGGCTTGCTCGCTATGCGTAAGAAGTTGGGCCTCTTCGCCAATGTCCGCCCAGTGGCTACATTCGATTGCCTGCTCCACAAGTCACCATTGAAGGATGAACTCCTGAAAGGTGCTGACTTTGTAGTTATCCGCGAGTTGACTGGCGGTATGTACTTCGGTGAGAAGTATCAGGATAACGATAAGGCATACGATACAGATATCTATACCCGTCCTGAGATTGAGCGCATCTTGAAGGTAGCTTTCGAGTTTGCCATGAAGCGCAACAAGCACCTCACCGTGGTAGATAAGGCAAATGTATTGGCATCTTCTCGTCTCTGGCGCCAGATTGCCAAGGAGATGGAGCCACAGTATCCTGAGGTAAACACCGATTATATGTTCATCGACAACGCTTCTATGCGCGTATTGACTGAGCCTACATTCTTCGATGTTATCGTTACAGAGAATACCTTCGGCGATATCCTGACCGATGAGACTTCTTGCATCACCGGTTCTATGGGCTTGCAGCCATCTAGCTCTCTCGGTGAGCACACACCATTGTTCGAGCCTGTTCATGGTTCATGGCCACAGGCAGCTGGCAAGAACCTGGCTAACCCAGTAGCTCAGATTCTTTCTGCAGCTATGTTGTTGGAGCACTTCGGCTTGAACGAGGAGGGTGCCTTGATCCGCAAGGCAGTAGATGCTTCTCTCGATGCCAATGTCCGCACACCTGAAATTCAGGTTGAGGGTGGTGCTCACTATGGCACAACTGAGGTTGGCGCATGGATTGTTAACTGGATTAAGAATGCTTAATCTGTAAATGGATTTTTCGGCGCTGGGTGAATTTTCTATCCAGATGCTTTATAGATAAAAGCCTTAAGAGGAGTGTTTCTTTCTCTTAAGGCTTTTCTTGTTTATTGTCCTGTCTTTCTGAAATTTAGTTCTTTTTGTAAACTCAAATAAGTTTTATAGTTTTTTATTTGGCAGTTTGCAAAAGTCTTCTTAACTTTGCACCATGAAAAGTTTTTATACATTATTATTGGCATCGATCGTTTCTTTGTCTGTATCTGCGCAGAACGTAGATGCCGACAAAGCACGTGCTGCTCAGAATAAAGCCTTGCGCGATTCACTCTCCAAGGCTACAGAAGTGCTTGCATATCATCCCGACAGCATCGATCTGCGACTGAAAAAGGCTGCTTGGAATATACAGCTGGAGCAGTGGCAATATGCCAAGGATGATCTTGATAAGGTACTCTTTCTGAACAATACCAGTATCGCCGGTTTGTTCTATCGTGCCTTTGTCAATGAGAAGTTGCTCCGTTATAACTTTGCACGTCTCGATTATCAGAATCTTCTGGTACTTGTTCCTGGCAATTTCCAGGCGCAACTCGGTCTGGCTTTGCTCAATGAGAAAGATAAGCATTATACCGAGGCATACGACGGCATCAATAGCTTGATAGAGCAATACCCTGATAGTGCGATGGCTTATGCTGCAAGAGGTGGCATGGAGAAGGAGAGGGGAATGCTTGAATTGGCTGAGTTTGATTACGCTAAGGCAATGGAACTGGATGCAGGTAACGAGGATTTTGCTTTCAATCATGTTGACATTCTGATTCAGCTAGGAAGAAAAGACGAAGCCTATCGTGATTTGAAGAAACTGCTCGATGCCGGTTGTCAGCCTGGTCGTTTGCAAGGTTTCTATGCAAGGTTGAAAAAGAAGAAAAAGTAGTATTTAAGAGTTATAAAAAAGAGTTTTTAAAGATAATAAGACAAGAATGCATAAAATTATTCCCTATATCCTGGCTGCCTGTTGTCTCTTTATGGTGGCATCCTGCGATACCGTCTTCGATGTTCATCCGTATGATGTGCAAATCGATGGGGCAAGAAATCTGAATGTTACCAATATTCAGAAGATTGAGGCTGCTGTAAAGTCGAAAGATACCATCCGTTTTGCTATGATCAGCGATTCACACCAGTGGTTGGATGATTTGAAGAGTGAGGTTAATGATATCAATCGCCGCAGTGATTCCCTCGATTTCGTGATTCATTGTGGAGACCTTACCGACTTTGGTGCTACCCGTGAGTTTCAGTGGACCCGTGACCATCTTCAGAAACTGAAGATTCCATACGTGGCTCTGCTGGGTAATCATGACTGTTTGGGAACAGGTAACCAGGCTTATGAGAAAATCTTTGGTAATCCGGATTTCAGTTTCATCGCCGGTAAGGTAAAGTTTGTCTGTCTCAATACCAATGCCATAGAGTTTGACTATTCCCGCCCTGTACCTAATTTCGATTTCATGGAAGAGCAGGTTAAGGCAGATGCAGATGACTTTTCGCGTACCATTGTCTGTATGCATGCTGCCCCTTATTCAGAGCAGTTTAATAATAATGTGGCTAAGGTCTTCAATTTTTATACGCATCAGTTCCCAGGTTTGATGTGCTGTCTTTACGGTCATGGTCATCATACCAAGCAAGAAGATATTTATGGCGATGGCATCATCTATTATCAGGTGGCTAATGCCGCTAAGCATCAATACTATATATTCACCATTACTCCAACAGATTATCGTTATGAAATTATTGAGTTTTAAGCATATATTCATTCTGGGAGCTTTGCTTGCTGCAGGTTCTGTACAGGTTCATGCTGCCGATGAGGTTACCGGGAAAAGTGAGGAGTTGGAACTGAAGGATAGTATCGTTCATGATACTCTGGTGTTGGCGGATGGCAAACTGACCCGATATGACCGCCGCATTATGCGTTACCGTAAGCATTGGGATTTGCTGATACCTACTAGTGGCATCATTCAGACCTGTGGTAATATGGGTATTGTTTCGCTGGGTATCGGATGGGAATATGGTAAGCATCGCCAATGGGAAACGCAGCTCTTGTTTGGCTACGTCCCAAAGTTTAGTTCTAACGATGAAAAGTATACCATGACGCTCAAGGAAAATTTCATTCCTTGGCGTCGTAATATCGGTAAGGGCTGGTGGTTTGAACCGCTGGAGTGCAGCCTGTATTTCAATACGGTGTTCGGACATGATTTCTGGACTAAGCAGCCTACCAAGTATGAAAGCGGCTACTATCCGTTTTCTACCCGCATCCGTCCTAATATAGCCTTGGGTGAGCGGTTTAAGTATGATATTCCGCACAATAAACGTAAGCGTATCAAGAGTATCACGTTTTTCTATGAGTTGGGTACAACAGATATCTACTTTATGTGTTTCTACCGTAATGGCAATGCCAGTTTCTGGGATGTCTTCGGCCTCTCTATCGGTGCCAAGGTGCAGTACCTTTAAACCAAGAACTGGTTGATGAGTTTGCTTACTCTGATGATATCTTCATCGTTGAGCGATGAGTTGCAAGGCAGACTCAGTTCTTCGTCAGCTATTCTCTTGGCTACCGGAAATTCCAGATGATTCATTTCCGGATAACATGGCTGTAGATAGGGTGGGCGGAAGTAATGAATCTTTGTGCCGACCCCATTCTCTGCCAGGAAAGCTTTCAGTTGGTCTCGTTTCCGGGTAAGGAAAGGGAAGACGTGGAAAACATTTTCATGAGCAGGAGAGAGGAGTTTCGCAGCGATGCATCTGTCCTTGATATCGTCATCCAGATGCTCCAGGTATAGCTGTATCTGTCTGTATCTCGCTTTCTGTTCGTTCTCAGGATATTGCAGTTTCACATTCAGTACCGCAGCCTGAATCTCATCCATGCGCGAGTTTACGCCCTGGTATCTGAAGACGCCGTCTTCTATCTTTCCATATTCGTGTAGTGACATGATGGCTTCCGCCAATTCCCTGTTATTGGTAGTTACAGCTCCCGCATCTCCCAATGCTCCCAGATTCTTGCTAGGATAAAAACTGTGGGCGGCAGCATCCGAAAGATTTCCGGTATATCTTCTTTTCGATGGTTTTTCAGAAGAATCAGATAGAGTAGTGGAGCATCCGAATCCCTGCGCATTGTCTTCGAAAAGCAAGAGATGATGCTTCTTGCAGATTTCAGCAATCTTCGGAGTCCATGCCAGTTTGCCATAGAGATGAACAATCATGATGGCTTTGGTCTTCGGTGTGATTCGGGCTTCTATCAGTTGGTCATCTATCTGTAATGTATCGATATTGGCATCCACCAATACAGGTGTCAGTCCTACGCTGCTGATGGCAAGTACGGTAGCGAAATAAGTGTTGGCAGGCACAATCACTTCATCACCTTTCTGCATCTTTCCGATAGCCAGTTCGCCCATCAGCATCAGTTTGAGCGCATCCGTCCCATTAGCGCAGCTGATGCAGTATTCAGTACCGATAAACTGTGCATACGATTTCTCAAACCTTTTTACGGCTTCACCTTGCAGATACCATCCGCTGTTGACCACCTTGTTGATAGCATCCTTTATCTCCTTCTCGTATGGTTTATTGATAGCCTTCAGGTCGAGATAAGATATCTTCTTTACTTCTGTTTCCATTGTTTCTTATGTGATGATTTATACCAAGTGATAAAACTTGTTTCTATAAATAAAAACGGATGTTTTGCGGTATTTATTATATGGGGAGCTATAAAAAAGACAAGAGCAGCTATCTTCTCAGACAACTGCTCTACATTCAATAGGTATTAGTTTTCTTTAAGGTAAAAAGATTGTATTCAGGATAACGTTTGCAAAGGTACTAAAAAAAACTGAAACAAAAAAATAAAATGGCAACAAAATTACCATCAACTTAAAAAAAAGTTTTAAAAACCATTACGGAGTCTTTTCTATTTGTACGAGAAAACAGAGTTTTATATAAATATTGCCAAATAAAAAGCTGTGAAATGGAAAAACTGTCACGAAACCGTCTTTTTCCCTTTCACAGCGTTCGATGTCAAAAATCTTTTGCCAAACAGGATGTTCATCATTGTTTTGATTCGATTTGCTCTCTATACAAATGGTTACCATCAATATATAGTCAATATGCTATGTTGGGTATGATTCTTCCCAACAGTTAGATAAGGTGTCTTCCAACTCCAAATTCTTCTGCAACTTGCGAGAATCGGATATATTTTTCAGTCCTTATCATTTAAAAGATTTTAAAAAGCAGTAATTATCGTTTACGAGTTCCCACTGTGGGAACTCTCATTTATTTTATTTTATGTATCTTTGCACCGTGTGACACAGATTAGAACCTTATTACCTACTTTGGAGGCGTCGCGACAAAAACAGTAATTTGTGGATCTCTACTTCCGAAAGCCAACGGAGGCGGAGACAGGAGAGATTATGCCCATAGCAAGAGAGCTATACAGAGCATTCTTTGCTCAGTGTTCACGGTGACACGGTGACACGAGTTTTTCTACATTTCGCCTCGCACGCGGGCAGGCAGGAAAAATCAGGCCGAAAGTTCCTGCCTGCCCGCGCGAGAGTAAATCTTCAGAATTCCCTGTCACCTCTGTCACCCTGTCACCCAGAAGTCGGTTGTTTCCGAGACGGAAATCAAAGACTTACGATGCAAAAGTCAGTTACTTGCGATATGAAAGTCAGGGACTTATGATGCAAAAGTCAGTAGCTTGCGAAGCGAATTACAGCGATACCTGTAACCACGCTAACATGGTGGTATCATTTGGGTGCTCTAATCACTATATGGCTGTGGTAATTAAGAAAAGTTGAAAATGTTTGGCTGTTTCATATAAAAGGCGTATATTTGCAGAAAAAAGAGACAAGATGACGCAACTGAATAGAAAATTGCCTTTAGGCATACAGGAGTTTGAAGTGATGCGTAGAGATCATTATATCTATGCTGATAAGACCGATATGGTCTGGAAACTGGCTAATGGTACTAAATACAATTACCTGAGCCGTCCACGCCGTTTCGGTAAGTCTCTTTTGTGTTCTACACTTAAGTGTTATTTTGAGGGTAGAAAGGAACTCTTTGAAGGTCTCAAAATGATGGAACTTGAAACGGAGTGGGTTAAACGTCCTGTTATCTATTTCAGTATGAGTTTGGGTGGTTCTTCTGCACAGGCGCTTACAGAATATTTGAACAATGTATTGTCTTCATACGAGAAGATATATGGCAGAAATCCGGATGAGCAGTCTTTAGGTAATCGTTTAAATGGTATCATTCAGAGAGCATACGAACAGGCAGGAGTACAGATAGCCATTATAGTAGATGAGTATGATGCTCCTTTGCTGCATACCTATGAAACCGTTCATCATGATGCGTGTCGTGAGATATACCGCAATTTCTTTACAGGATTGAAGGACTATGGTTACTGCATCAAGTGCGTCTTTATTACTAGCATTACCAAGTTTACCCAAATCAGTATGTTTGGTATGCTTAATACGTTAGTCAATATCAGTTTTCGTAATGAGTACGCTGCGATATGCGGTTTCACCAAAGATGAAGTCATTTGTAATTTCTCAGAACATCTATCAGAATTGGCAGATAACAATGCTATCACGAAGAGTGCCCTTATGGATACAATGAGTTCTATCTATGGTGGCTATCATTTCTCACGTGGTCTTATTGGTGTTTACAATTCTTTTAGTGTATGTAATGCCTTGGCTAATCTGCGTCTAAATTCTTATTGGATAGCTTCTGGTTCCAACGAAATGTTGCTCAAGGTCTTGCGGAAATTCATCAACGAGATTCCTGAACAGGATAATTGTTTGATAGATTCTGACTATTTGGAAATGAGTGATGTCAATATGGATGATCCAAAGCTCTTCCTTTATCAGTCCGGTTACCTTACCATCAAGAAGGTGGTTGGTAGCAGCTATATGTTAGGCTATCCTAACCGAGAAGTACGAAATGCGATGTTTGGTATGATTCTTCCGATAATGTTGCATAAGGAGTCTTCGCAAGTAAGCAATGCTATTCAAGAATTAAAGATATCGATGCTAGCTGCTAATATTGATAGGAGTATGCTTTGTCTTAAGCAGTTGGTTGCTGGTACTCCTTACAGTACCCAAAAGAAGGAAAACTTTGTTTTTGAGGAGCATTTCCGTTTTATTCTGAAAAATATTTTCTATCTCTGTGGCTTTAAGGTCTCAGAGGAACAGCAGATGTCTGCAGGTAGAATAGATTTGGTGGTTGAAACTTCAGAAAATATCTACATTTTAGAGCTTAAGATGTCTGATAATGGTGGTGTAGTTTCTGCCTCACATCAAATCGCTTCTCGTCATTATGCTGATGCCTATGCTGCTTCTTCCAAACCAGTTATCTCACTTGCGCTTGAATTTGAAGAGAGTAGGGTCTGATAGCTTGGAAGAAATCATGATGGAGGATAGGGATTAATATATTGGTTGGGGTACTAGATTTTTTTACTAATTGACATTCATCGCAAGAAAGACGGACTCAGAGTACAGACAGTTTGGCTCTTGGATTTCTTGACAGACTTAAAAACTTGGACAGTGTTACCCCAAAATCGGGTAAAACAGACTCAGTTAAAGAACGGAGAATTGGATACCTTATATAATAATACTCAAAAAGCATTGGGCGCAGTGTGTACTTCCTATGCTTTTTGAGTATATAGTGTTACTTGTTTATAGCCATGTCTGCCATGAGCCAGTCGCTGTCGGGGCGAGTGATTAGTCGAGCATTATTGTACGCCATCTGCAACGTGAAGATAGTACGACCTTCATAGTTGTTTACTCCCTCTTCGGGCTTGTAAACATGATTACAAACCAATGCCACATCAATTCGTTTCTTGTCCTCGAGTGCCAATGGTAAGAGTAACTGCAGCTTTTTTGCTGTAGGATAGTAAACTGGTATGGCAGTTTTGTAGTTCCATGCTACGCGTGCCAGAGCCACTGTTACAGCATTGCGAAAACGAGTAGTAATAAACTGTTTCCAATCATCGTCAGCATAGATGGCATCAGTCATGCTGCGATAGTACTTTTCGCGATTTTGCTTAGGCAGTGCCAAAGGGTTATCTACAAATGAGAAACAGTCTTCATATCCTTTCTTGATGAAACCTATGGGCAGTCGTGATATGTTATCTTTCAAGAAATGCTCCCAATCTAGTGTCGGTTCTGTAGCTCGTGTATCGTAAAGCAGTTCACGAGGATCATTGAAGTACGATGCACGCTCAGGGCGATAAGCAAAGCTAGACATTATCTTCTGCTGAGAAGAGTTGGCAGTATTGAATCCCATGAATATCCAAGGCTGAGTGATAGTGGCCGTACGACCATCGTTGCGCATGAAATAGGCATAGATGGGATCATAAATATTATCTACAAGTCCAGTATTCCAAACAGCATATAGTTGATTTTCAAGAATTTTAAATCGTGGCTGTCTTTTATCTTTAGCAGCCGCCTCTTTCTCCAATTTGTCTTCGTATTGAAGACGCTGAAAGGTAAACGAGAGATAATTCTTTAGGATTGGTCTATTTTGTTTGTCTGCATCGTCATAATACCATCGTTCTTCAAGGGCAAGGTTTACTGCCAGAGAGTTGACTGCAGCATCCCATCCTTTTAATCCTGGTATATCCTTAGGTCGTGGGAAGTAAGCATACGTGTCAAGTTCAGCTCCAAGATAACTGCCTTGCTTGGGTTTGAAGGTGACACGTGTGGCAGTAGGTCTAGTAAGATCCTCTCGCCCTACCATTTTAAGATCGCGTACTTGCACGGGCGCTTCGTGTTTAGAGATATCCCCCTGACGGAACTCAATACGTTCACAAAACAGGCAGCGGACCACTTCACGAATGTTGAGGAACCCCATGGCCTCATATTCTGCACGATTAATTTTCTGACCGAAAATGGCGAACGGAACCCAACCATCTGCATCACATGTTATAGTCTTGAATACACCCTCAATCTTCTTTTTCATCTTGCTAATGTACTTGAGTCTGTTGGGTGCAATACGGAATGCAAGAAACACATCATCGGTGTCTTGGGGTTTGTAGTTAGGTTCATACTTAGCATCGGGATAGTTGACCTTGATGAACTCCTCTACATCAATCGTCTTTTCACTACGTTCAGCAACCAATTCACTGAAGCGATTTACAAATTCACTGAACTTTACAAAGTTGCCAGCGAGAGTTGGAGTCTGAGCGTAAGCACCCTCCAATAGTGCTCTAAAATTTGGATTTTGTTCCATTTTTATATAATTTAAAAAATTATTAAATAAGGCTATTGACTAAAAGTCTTTTAGCCGTATACATATAAATTTGATTTTATCAAAAAGTATACCAGCCATCAGATTGGTTTGATGTTTGTGTTTTTTTTAATTAATGTTTGCTTAAATAATAACATTTTGACATACATATTTAAATATTATCAAAATTGACAACTCTATGTTTCATCATTTTGTCTTACTTTTATCAACTGGTTTTCATGTACCGTTAACAAAACTTGACGATAGCGCTGTATCGGTACCAAGCGTAGCGGTGTAATCGGTACCATGCTATCACTGCAATCGGTACCGCTTGTATCGCTGCAAGCGGTACCAAGATTTCAGTTCTGCTTTTCAATTTGCAAAGGTAATTTATTTTTTCAATTTCTGGCGCATAGAATCGCCTTTTAACTCTATTTTACTTGCATTTGCCACCAAACGGTCCATAATGGCATCTGCCAAGGTAGGATCACCTATGTAATCATACCATTTGGCAATGGGAAGCTGTGAGGCGATAATGACGGACTTTCTTTCGTATCTCTCTTCTAGGATTTGAAGCATTGCGAGTCTGGTCTTGTCATCCATTGGCTGCAACCCGAAGTCATCCCATATGAGCAAGTCATACTTTTCCAGATTGGTTATCATCCTCAGGTACGACCCATCCAGCTTGCTGAGTGCAACTTTCTCCACAAAGCTGTTCATATTGAGATAGAGAGTTCTGTAGCCTAGCATGCAAGCCTGTCTTCCAAGGGCACAGGCAAGGAAGGATTTTCCGCAGCCGCACTTTCCTTGTATGAGCAAGTTCTCATGTCTGCGTATGAAGGCACAGTCGGCAATGGCGGCAAGGTCATCCTTGGTGAAGTTGCGGTCTGTTCCACAGATGACATCCTCTAAGAGTGCCGTATATCTAAGCTTGCTGATTTTTAGATACATGGCGGTCTTTCGATCTCGTCTGTCCTGCACCTCTGCATCCACCATCTTGGAGATGGCGACTTCCAGGGATGGGCGGTTCTGTACAGGAAGGCTGGTCATGGCCTCGAAGGAGGATGACATACCTCTGAGTTTCAACTCGTTGAGTTGTATGATGGTTTCTTGTAAGTTCATGTTACTATATATGTTTAAATGTTCATAAATGCCTCCGCGCCTCTCACATAGTCGTTCTGTGGCACATTTGAGACTGTTTCTTCCCCGTCAACTTGGTCAAGGTTCTTCTCCAATACGTTGCGGATGGTCGTGTAGGTGATGGATGAACAACCTGCCAGACGCTTGCAGGCCTTCTCCAGGCGCTCCTTGCCATACTTGCGCTTGAGAGACAGGACTCCTTGGCAGGACTTGTACGACTGCTCGACATGCTTCGTGCGATTGAGGATGGATTGGACTGCGGAAGTGGTGTTGCTGCCAACCAATGCTGCCTCCTCCAGAAAATAGGCGGCGTTATATCCCTGTCCGTGCTTGTAGGCAAGATGTTTGTCTGGCATATGCTCGTCAAGCGTGCTGTATCCAGATCCTTGGCGACGCTGATGGATGGCTATGCGAGAACTCCCGGAGTAAACCTCCACGGTATCTAAGTCCCACAGTACGCTCACCTTTTGCCCGACATACTGGTATGGCACGCTATAGTTGTGCTTGTCAACCATGACGTGATAGGTACCGGACAGTTTCACCTCCTTGCGATATCTGAAGCGGTATGGAGTCATGGGCAGTTTGCCCAACGTAGGTTGCTCTTCCGCCTCGAAGATGTCACGTCTGCTTCTCCCTGTCGTTCTGGACGGCTTTTCATTGAAGCCGTCCATCAACTCATAGATACGGGCATTCATACTCGGTAGATTGTAAAACACCTCGTCATGTAGCAGAGCGTAGACGGCATTGTAGGTCTTTTGGACGAGTCCCTCGACTGGACCTTTGTCCCTGGGAGTGCGAACCCTGCAGGTTTGGAGGGTTGTATCGTAGTAGGCGGCCCATTCCACGGCTGCATCATTGAACGCTGGCTCGTAGCGGTCGTATTTCTTCACCCACTGCTTCATGTTGTCACTCTTGGCTATGCGAGTTGTTCCGCCGAAGTAAGAGAAGGCATCGGATATACCGCCGAAGAAGTTCTCCATGGAAGCGTTGTACATAGCCTTGGCAAATCCCAAGCCGCTGTATGGCAGGATACAGACCAAGACGACAACCTTGGTTAGCTCACCTGTCTTCGGGTCGGTAAGCCACAGGGTATCGCCGGCGAAGTCAATCTGCATCTCTTCCCCAGGAATATAGGTGTTATGGAAGCTGAGGTTGTGTGAGTACTGATACTTACGGATTGACTTCTTGAACTGGGTGTATCCATATCCGTCGGGATGCTCCTTCTTGTATGACTCGTGCAGGGCTTGAATGGTGAGGTAGCGGTTATGCGACAAGTCTGACACATATTCAGGCAACAGCCCGTCCAGCACCTGACGTTGGGAAGATGGGGCTGCTGTGGGTTTGGACAACTGGAGGAAAGATTCTATTTCCCCGTCACTCATGCGGCCTATCACGCCATAGGACAAACCTTGGGAATCCGCCAAGGTCTTGTAACGGTTCAGTACGCCACGTCCCATGTGTAGTTGCTCGCAAATGGTGCGTTGCGGTATTTTTGCCGCTAGCATTTGAAATGAACGTTTTAATTTGCTCATGTTTACATTACTTTGTGCCATATCTATACAGATTTTAAAAATTCTTCTGCAAAGATAGGCGGTTATTATTATACATGAGCAGAACTTTACATCTTTTTGGTACCGATTGGGGCGCTATGATGGTACCGATTCAAGTGATACGATGGTACCGAATGCAGTGCTATGATGGTACCGATTCATGCGCTATAGTGGTACCGATTCGCCGATACTGTCACAAAACTCAGACAATATCATATTTTATTAAAGTTTGTCAGTAAAAAACTGACATTTCAGAGAGAAAGTAGCATGCAACGCTATAGGTCTTGGTTGAGGATTGCCATAATAAAGAAGAAAAACACATTAAGATAACCTTGTAGCAATGTCTATATGAATACATACTACACAATTAGAATAGGAGATCAATTCATCAGAATATGTTTATAATGAAATAGTAAAACGAGTACACTACTTAGTTGTATTGTACTTCTAATCTATAATTCCTAGGGACAAAAATGAATCTTCCTTCCCAATGGTTAGATAAGATTTTGGTAAGAAATAAGGTACAATAAAGGGGTGAATACATAATATTAAAAGTATTCACCCCTTTATTGCATCAGTAGCTAATCATTAGAATATTTTGCCAAACAGGATGTTCATCATAGTTTTGAACAGAATCTTGGCATCGAACCACCAGGATCTGTGCTCCAGGTAGTAGAGGTCAAGACTTAGTCTTCTCAGCATCTTCGGCATCGTATCCGTATATCCGTTATATAAGGTGGCATAAGAAGTTACTCCTGGACGAATCTGATACAGATAAGTATATCGAGGATCATGCTCCATAATCTGGTCGATATAGAATTTACGTTCAGGTCGAGGACCTACAAATGCCATGTCTCCTTTAAAAACGTTCCAAAGTTGAGGAAGTTCATCGAGGTGATGCATTCTTAAAAAACGTCCAACTTTAGTGAGCCTTGGATCACCTTTTATCTCAAGAAGATCTGGACCATCTTTTTCTGCATCAATCTTCATGGAACGAAATTTATAGATAAAGAATGGCTTGCCATATAGACCTATGCGCTCTTGACGATAGATTACAGGTAGCCCATCCTCTAATCGGATAGCAATAGCACACGCTATGGCTAAAGGAGAGAAGAATATCAGACAACATGCAGCGATGACGAAATCGGCGGAGCGCTTTATAATTTGCTCCGTATTATTCATGTTGTCTTTATATTGTTTATTTTCCATCAGTTTTTTTATTTATTACGAACGTGAAAGTGCTTATTTGTCAAGTTTCTCGTAAATAGAGTTGTTGCTCTTATATTCTGGTACGATTTCTTTCATACATTTAACTGTGAGCATTTCATCGTATAACTTGCTTTTTTCAATTAAGTCATCGATTTGCTTAGATACTTCTGTATAATCGTATTCACGTACTTCTGCGATTCTTATTTTGTCATGGAACGACGGCTTGGTTGATTCCTTCTCATTAAGCACTTCCTCGTAAAGCTTTTCGCCTGCTCTCAGTCCAGTGTATTTGATTTCAACGTTCTTTGCTCCACTGAGGTTGATCATTCTCTGTGCCATGTCGGCAATTTTGACAGGTTTGCCCATGTCGAAAACAAATATTTCCCCGCCATTACCTTTTGTTCCTGCTTCCAGAACTAGTTTGCAAGCCTCTGGAATGAGCATGAAGTAGCGGATGATACGTGGGTCTGTAACAGTGACAGGTCCACCAGCTTTTATTTGTTTCTTGAATAAAGGTATAACAGAACCATTAGAACCCAATACATTGCCAAAACGTGTGGTAACGAATTGGGTTTTTCCATTGATTATACCTTCCTCTATTGCTTTGTTGAGACTCTGTACATAGATTTCACAGATTCGTTTAGAACATCCCATGACATTGGTTGGGTTGACAGCTTTGTCTGTTGAAATCATAACAAATTTCTTAACTCCATATTTGACAGCAAGGTCAGCTAGTATTTTAGTACCATAAACATTGTTTTGAATGCTCTCACATGGATTGTTCTCCATCATAGGAACATGTTTATATGCAGCAGCATGGAAAACATAGTCAGGCAGGTAAGTCTTGAAGATATGTTCCATTCTGGACTTGCTACAGATAGTGGTGACGATGGTTTCAGCTTTAATATCAGGGAATTGCTTCGCCATCATCAATCGTATATCGTGCTGCGGGGTCTCTGCACTATCTATCAGAATTAATTCCGCAGGACTGTACTTGGCTATTTGTCTTACCATTTCGCTTCCGATACTTCCAGCAGAACCTGTAATCAATATGCGTTTGCCATGAAGCATAGAACCCACGCTTTTCATATCGATGCTGATTTCATCTCGTGGTAAAAGATCCTCAATGCTAACTTCTTTGAGTTGTTGCTGTTCATTTCTGTTCCACTCCTGTGTGGTAGGCATATAGATATGTATACCTTCTGCAAGTAATGCATCCTGGAAGTCTTTATTTGCGCGAAAAACGTTGATGGCACCAGGAGAAATTAATAGGGTAGAGATATTGTTATTTCTCATTTTCCTGATGGTATTCAGGTCTGGAGCATACACTTTGGTTCCCATCAGATGATGGTGCTTAATTTCTGCATCATCAGAGATAAAGCCCATGAGTTTGAATTTCATGGGTTTACTGTTTTTGATTTGCTTGGCGAGACCGATGCCACCTTCTTTCACGCCGTAGATAAATGCATGTTTAATGTTGTAATCTGAGAGAGAGACATCAAAGATAGTCTTGGCAATCACTCTGATAGCCCACAATACTAAAGTGGAAATGAGAGCTCCAAGTACAATATTGCGGTATTCTATTTCAACTCCAGGGAAGAAATGAGTGCTAAGCAACATGTCTTTCGTTATAGCAGACAGTACCGCACCAAAAGTAACAGCATAGAATACCCTTTGCAAATCAATAAACGATGAGTATCTGAGGATACCGTCGTATGTGTGGAATATCCTAAAACCGATGGCATGGAACAATGTGAATATAGCAAATAACATAGAGAGTTGTCCTAAGATACTCAATGCCTTTGCTCCACTGTTAATCTGCTGATATATAAATAAGTAAGAAACAAATGTCACAGCACAATCTATCCAAAAAATACACCAGTATGGTAGTGATTTTTTGGAGAAATACCAATTTGATAGTCTATTGAAAAACTTCATGTTCATGAGCTTCTGATACAGGTTGTTTAATTGAACATTATTTGGTTATAATGTTTTCTTTTATCGTGTCAGTGATATAGCGTACATCTTCTTCTGAAACGCATGGCCCACTAGGCAAGCAGAGACCCTTACGGAACAAATCTTCACTGATACCATTTGTGTATGACGTACAGTCTGCATAAACGGGTTGACAATGCATAGGCTTCCATAAAGGGCGTGCCTCAATAGATGCTTGGTCCAGTGCTATTCGTAAAGCTTCAACATTCTTGTTTGGCTCCAATGATGTATGTGCGCTTTTTGCACTGTGTGTAACGCCAGCTGCACCTCCTACAGCGCCCGTAATGACCTGACTATATGCCTTTTCTTCGCCTTTAATCTTAACTCCTTCATCTAACAGAATCGTATTGAGCCAAAAATTTGAGTCAAAATCAGGTGTTGGGTTGCTATGTACGGTGATGCCCTTGACATTTGCCAATAATCTTGTATATAGGTCATGTACGTGTTTGTGATGCGCTATATGGTCGTTTAGTACAGTCATTTGACCTCGTCCTATTCCCGCACAAACGTTGCTAAGACGGTAATTGTAACCAATGTGCTCATGTTGGTAGTATGGATATGACTCTCTTGCTTGGGTTGCATAGAACATAATGCGACTCTGGCTTTCGGTGTCTGGGCATATTAAGGCACCACCACCACTTGTCGTAATCATTTTATTTCCATTGAAACTTAATACGCCATATCTGCCAAATGTTCCACACACTTGTTCTTTATAACGGGAGCCAAGACCTTCTGCTGCATCCTCTATAAGTGGAATGTCGTACTTGTTTGCTATCTGTAAGATTTCGTCAATCTTTGCTGGCATACCATATAGATAAACAACGACAATGGCTTTTGGCTTTTTGCCTGTCTTTTCTATTCTGTCAGCAATAGCTTGGTCTAGAAGCTGAGGATCCATATTCCATGTCTCCTTTTCACTATCCACGAAAACAGGTTTTGCACCCAGATATTTAATAGGGTTGCTTGATGCGCAGAATGTGAAAGACTGTACCATAACTTCATCTCCTGCTTTCACATCACAGTCTAGCAGGGCAAGGTGTACAGCTGCTGTACCTGCACTTAATGCAACAACCTTCTTGTCTTGTCCTACAAAGTTCTCCAAATCATTCTCAAAACCATTGACATTCGGTCCTAGTGGAACAACCCAATTGGTATCGAAAGCATCTTGGATGTATTTCATTTCATTGCCACTCATATGAGCAAGGCATAAGTATATTCTTTTTCTATTCATAATATTTAAAACCTATTTAAATGTTCTGAGCATCATACTTTTTATATGATTTCATTATTATATGATATTCTCTTTCCTGTGACTGTAGCTATTATAATTTTAATGTCCATCATAAAGCTATAGTGTTTAAGATAAAAGAGATTGATTCTCACTTTATCTGGATAGATAACGAAGTCGTTATATTCTTGTGGATTGGCTTGTTTGGCAAGTAATTCTTCTTCGTTACGATATTTCAGACTTGCTGGACCTGTGATTCCTGGGCGCAATTTCAGAATTTCTCTGTCTTCGCCTTCTAGTTTGTCTGCATAGCCTGGTACGTCAGGCCGGGGACCAACAAAACTCATGTTTCCGATGAGGACATTCCAAAGTTCAGGAAGTTCGTCTATTTTATATTTTCTAAGTTTAGCACCAAGAGGTGTTATTCTGCTTTCTCCTGCAACGGATACGGAAGAGCCACTATGGTGCTGTGACATGGAACGGAACTTGTACATAGTAAACAATTTACCATCTTTTCCAACTCTCTTTTGAGTAAAGATAGCAGGTCCATCCGGCATTTTTATATGTATAAGAATCCATGTCAGAAGCAATATTGGACTAAGAAAAACCAGTCCTGCTAAAGCTATTATTCTATCAAATATATATTTTAAAATCATATTGCGTATTAAGTACTCGTTTCTTTATAAACGTTTGATGATAGCGTTTATTGCATATCCGATAAAACATATTGCAGAATATATTGGATTAATATGTTCTATTTCTCTATAAACTTTCCAAACATCTTTTGCTGCTTTCCACTTTCTTGAAGTATTTGACGTAGATACTAATCGATAGCATGCTAATGTATTTTGTAGCCCATAAGCTTTGAAGCCTCTTTTCATAATGAGCAACCATAAAGCCATATCTTGAGAGCTTTTTATGTTAGGCATTATGAAATTTCCGGTCTTTTCTCTATCTATGATAACGGTAAGGCATCCGATGATAGTATTACGTAAATAACCATGGTATCCAATTATTTTTGGTACGTTGATGGTGTTTCCTGTTGGGGTACCATCTTCTTTTATGACGCTATAGCTACTAAAAGAGAATGCTATGTTTTTTTCTATCATGAATTGAATCTGGGTTTCAAGTTTATTTGAAACCCAAATGTCATCACTGTCAAGAAATGCAATATATTTACCTGTCGCATTTTCCAATGATTTGTTTCTTGCGCAAGCAGGACCGCTATTCTTTCCTGTAGAAAACAATTTGATTCTATTGTCTTTTTCAAGAAATTGTTCTACGATTTTTACTGTGTCGTCTTTAGAACAATCGTCTGTTATAAGTAACTCCCAATTGCAGTATGTCTGATCAATTACAGATTGTATTGATGCGGCTATAAATTTTGCTGCATTGTAGGAGGGCATGATGATACTAACTTTATTCATTGTATATAAATTATATTATTCTATGTATCCACATTAAAAGTGGATCAGATTAAAAATTAAAAAGATGTCTTACTTGTCATTTTCTAATGAATTTCATAAGTGTAGCGACAATGCGAGTTGCAATAAAAGGTATATTATAAGGACTTGTGAGCATCTTTATATATCTTTTTTGCAACTTGCATACAATGTGACTTTTTTGTAATATTGTCAGCTTAGTCCTGCTGGCAGACCCAACTCTTAATCTTCTGTAATATATGGCATTCTTGTCCGATAGAATTATATTTCTGACATTTTTACTGATTTCTGCCATGAATACAGAATCTTCTCCAATCTTTAAGTTTGTGTCAAAGCGGGTGTCTTGTATGCTTTTTTGACTTATGATTTTACAACAAGCAGAACTCATAAATTTTCTTCCTTTTAGTACTGATAGCGGTGCATTCTTGTGTGCAAGTTTCTCATATGCTGATGCGATGTAGTCGTTTTCAGTTTTGTTGCTATTGTTATAAAATGCTTTGACATTACTTGCAACAATGTTATTCGGAGTTGCTTTATAGTATAAATTCTCTAAATAAGATGGTGAGATTTTGTCATCATCATCTATGAAACATACGTATTCTCCTTGTGCTCTTATCAATCCAATATTCCTTGCATTTGACACACCAGGAGTTTCTGTGGTTATGACAACAGAATTAAAGTCATACATTTTTGTTAAATTGTAAATGCATTCAATATAGGGTTTAATAACTCCGTTAAGAACAATGATTACTTCAAAGCATTTCTTGTTCATTGTTTGGTTGTTTATGCTTTCAAGGCAGTCCTTAAGATAAGGGCCTGGTTTATATGTTGGAATGATGATGCTGATTTTCATGTTTTACTAATATTTTAACTTCCTTCAATTTTTGGAAATGAAGGAAGCTTATGTCTAATGTTAATCGTTAGAAATACTTGATATTGTTTCAATAATTCTTTTGCAAGCTTGCCCATCACCATACGGGTTGGTAGCTTTGCTCATCTTCTCATATTCGCTAGAATCAGATAGTAAGCATGAAACGCTGTCCATTATAGCCTGGTAATTAGTACCGACTAGCTTCACCGTTCCTGCTTCAACCGCCTCGGGACGTTCAGT
This sequence comes from Segatella copri, assembly GCF_026015465.1. Lineage (GTDB taxonomy): Bacteria > Bacteroidota > Bacteroidia > Bacteroidales > Bacteroidaceae > Prevotella > Prevotella copri_E. The sequence continues at coordinate 936,964 of NZ_JAPDUQ010000002.1, read as the reverse complement.
TGTGTCTCGCATTACTAATACCGGCTTTCCTAATCCTGGCGCCTCTTCTTGGATGCCGCCACTATCTGTCAAAACGATGTTGGCTTTTTCCATTAGGAAAACGAACATGAGATATTCCAGAGGTTCTATAAAGAAAATATTGCCAAGATTACTTAAGTCTTCACCAAATACATCGTGGATTGGCTTACGTACATTTGGGTTGAGATGCATTGGGTAGACAAAATCAACATCTGGATGTTGGATAGCCAAATCCTTGATAGCATTGCAAATATTGAGGAAACCTTCTCCAAAGTTCTCTCTTCTGTGACCTGTAATTAAGATAAGGCGCTTTCCGTCTTGAAGACGTTTCGAATCATAGCCCTTTTCCTGTAAATCTCTAGTCAGACGAACATCAAGTTTTTTGTCATTTTTGATTTTTGCAGTAACCCAATGAAGGGCATCTATAACCGTATTTCCTGTAACTGTAATCTTGCTGTCAGTAATATTCTCTTTCAGGAGGTTCTTACGGCTCAGTTGGGTAGGGGAGAAATTATAGGTCGCAATGCGCCCTGTAATTTGTCTGTTCATTTCTTCTGGCCATGGACTATATATATCATAAGTTCTCAATCCAGCCTCTATGTGAGCTACAGGGATTTGCTGATAAAATCCTGCAAGTGCAGCAGCGGTACTGGTTGTCGTATCTCCATGCACAAAAAGAATGTCAGGACGACAGACTTTGAAGACATCGCGCATGCCAAGAAGTACTCTAGACGTAATGTCATAGAGATCTTGTCCTTGCTTCATAATGTTGAGGTCATAGTCGGGCTTAATGTCGAAAAGGTGAAGAACTTGATCCAACATTTCTCTATGCTGGCCTGTAACGCAGACTATTGTTTCAAAATCTTCTTTCTTTTCTTGGAATGCTTTTACCAAAGGAGCCATCTTTATAGCTTCAGGGCGAGTTCCAAATACTAACATTATCTTTTTCATATTTTAACTATTTATTTTAAATAACGTACTTAAAAAAAAAATATTGTATTTCGCATTTGCGATTTTTGTTATAACCTTATATCATTTAAAAAATGAGTTATTTATAAATGAAAGTTCATAATAGTTTTTATGCACTTTATAATAGTACCGAGTTCTGAAGAATATATAAATTGTCCAATTCCACCGCCAGTCCATTCTGCTATTCCAATTAACAGCATTATGGAAAATATTTTGAATTTTGTTGGCTTAAAAACAATATCTGTAAATTCTATTATAGAATTCAATTTCTTATCTATTTTATTAGGTATATAACGGACTAATGTATCGTATTTTATGGTTGTGAACATAATTATCGATGTAAATGCAGAGTAGGTGCAAATTCTAGAATAATCAGTGGACAAGCATATAAACATGGGTATTTGGAATATGTATGATAAGCAAAGGTAGAACATGATGCCTTTTCTATCATTTACTTGAAATTTATCTTTATTAAATACATACAGACCATTTGTTAAATAATATGTCATACCGATAACGCTTACAAGGCTAATTGCCAAGCAAGGAACATTATGTTCTATTCGGATAAAATTATTGTAAAAATGAAACTTCATTACCTCCATGCTATTTCTTCCAATAAACTCAATTGTTCCTATCTGGGGCAGAAACGATCTTGTTGATTCCCAAATTTGGTTTTTTGCTATTGGTGTACCTGGATAAAGGCAACAAATGGTGAACGTTAATAGTAAAATAAACAATGCTATAATCGTAGTTCTTACTTTTTGGCACTTTAATTGATTGAGAATTGCAAAATAAGGAAGGCATACAAATAGGAATGGTTCATAACATAAAATAGTAATTATGCAAATAAAGAGTGAAATATATAACCATAATCTTGCAGATAAACGTTTCCATAGAAATGTGATAAGTAAAAATGCTGATAAAATTATATAGTCTCTTCTCATATATCCCAATCCGTAAATCCCTATGCCTCCTAATAGATAACACGGGGTTAAAAAGGCAAAACCATAGTTGTATGGTTTCAGCTTACTTAAGCAATACAAAAAAATAAATGAATAAGCAGCTATAGATAATACTATAGCTAAAGTGATTGGGGATATACCGCTTATTTGGTATATTGATAATAGTAGGGAACCTATAAGCCCTCTGCGTATAAACCCTCCTTGGTAGTTGATAAATAGATCAGCAAAGGCATCCATGTAATTCTTGTGTAAAAGGAGGGCAATTATCTTGTAACTGGCTATTATAACTAGAAGTGAAGCATAGCTATAGATATATGCATTTATGATTTTATTTTTCATTATTTTTATTTTCTTTATTTTTTGACTTATATGGACTGTTATTCGGATTATATGCACTTCTGAAAGAATATGAAGGGAATTCTCCCTTTACAGCATATGTTAAATAATTGGTATATGGAAGATACCGCCATGTGGAAAAAATTTGGTTGCTACCTATTACAGATAAGCCTAGGAGATACGAAATGTATATCTTTTTTGAACGTTCTGTAAAGAAAACAGTCAGATAACTAATTCCTGCTACAAAAAATATCATATAGTAAAGTTGAAATCTCATAAAAACTTCAATTGTTGTAGCTAATCTGTAGAGAATCAAAAAGGTGATAGCTCCATTCCAAATTATTTTTCCATTTTTCATTTTGTAAATTTGGCTTTTATAGAAGCATAGTAGAATGAAAAATGTAAAAAATATGATGAATCCTAATGAAATAACTCTTCCTCCTCCCTCTGTATTCGAAGATTCAATATAGGAGCTAATTTTTCCTGCTACATAAGGGATGGAACCAAAGACATTACTGATAATAAGTGCAAGTAAGGCTCTGTTTGCAAATAAAACATTGATAGCAATATAAAGAATGATAATCTTTTTAGTACTTAAGTCTTTGTTCATATAAAAATATGCTGGTATCATAATGCATGCTGACGTATGAAATGTCATAGCTATTATGACAATAATAAAATAGTGGATTGGCTTCCTTTCCACGAGAAATCTGACAGCATACAAGGCGATACTTACTGCTATTAAGTTACGCATTGGATTGTCTATAAATAAATAGAATCCATAGCATGGTATAAAATACATCAATCCGATGTATTTAAATCTCTCACTGTATGTAATCAGTTTGCAGACGATTGTAATGTAGCATAATACTTTTGTGAATATGAAAAATACAAAAAAATCTATGTTCAAGAACCTAAAAGGAAGCATGTAGATATAATATCCGGGTTCTTGAAAATAGTTGTAAAAGAGATTGTTGAAGTTTATGTGTGTATATATATCTTCATAAACTCTCCAATCTGTTCCTGTCATATAACCGAAGCAGAGAAAAAGACATAGCAAAACAACATATATTCTTAACCAAGCAGGCTTATTTGCCTGTTTGATAAAAATAAATGCGTATGCCGAACAGAATGATAAATAGTAAAGTGCCATAATTAAATGATTTCGTTATATTGTTGGAAAATAGTTCGTGGTGAATATGATTTTTCCAATGAAAATGATTTTATTTTTCCATTTGTAAAGTCTTTGTATATTTGTCTAAGTGTCGAAAGAATATTCTTCTCGTTTTGCACAGATGAAAAGTAACTAATGTGTCCTTGTTTGTACAAGTCATTTAAAACTCCAACAGAAGGACTTATTGTAAATATAGGCTTACCTAACTGCATACTATCACTCACTTTGGTTGGTAGGAATATTCCCTCTTCGCAAGGTGCTTCAACAATGAGTTGGATGTCGTAGTTTTCCAAAATGTGTTGGCTTTCTTTGTATTTTACAGGAGGAAATATTTTTACGTATTTCTCTAGATGATTTGTGTTGACAAAGTCTTTTACACTTTGCGGGGTTTGCCCAATGAATGCGATTTCTAATTTGGCGTCTTTTTTGTTCTTGATGAACTCTGTTAATGCTCTTAGAAATGGCGCAGCATCTCTTGGTGGAAGTAAATTTCCCAAATGCACGATTCTTAAATTCTCATGTGGTGTATCGTGGTGTTCTCTTGGGATTACTACATGTGGGATTATTCTCGTCTTTTCTGGAGGAATGTTAAGGTAGCTTCTCATATAATCTCGAATTCTTTGATTTGGGAAAATATGATAGTCTGCTTTTTCCATCAGATTAAGAAGGGGGCTTTCTAATATGAAAAGTTTGGCAGTTACCCCATTACCATATGGCTTGGGATATTTTTTAGTTGGGTATGGGTCGTTCCATGTAGCAATCCATTTGTAGCCCTTTTTCTTCTTAAAATAGCTGCCTAATAATTCACTTGGACTGTTTTTTGTAATGATGGCATCGTATTGGTTTTCTTTGCATAATTTTTTTGCAGTTTTTAGTGCACAATATGCCCAATGGGCACCCTTGAAAACTGTACCAAAAATGAAGAGGCAACATAAGTGTTGCCAAATTACTTTGAGGCTCATCTTGTTGTCAACTTCTATTATGCTAACAGAATTTAGGCTTAATCCTAATTCTGCTAAATCCGTTTCTGGGTAATGGGTATATTTCATTTTTTTAGAAATTAAGTCTATTTTGTACCCATTTTCAGAAAGTACCTTGAGTAGTTTAACATTGCAAATAGCCTCTGCTCCTGTTACAGGTATGGAGGCTGGAGCTATCATAAGAATATGCTTATTTTTCATTGCTTTCTATTGATTTATTATTTTGATAGGACTTCTTTTTGTTAATAGTAGGACTTGCCATCCAAGAGCAATCGTTGTAATAGCTAGTAAAATACTTGTAGCCCAAATGATTCCTGGTGCTCCTGCAATTTTAGATAGGCTCAGAGCTAGTGGAAAAAATATGAGTAATTGTATGATTGCTGTATATAGCTGTAATCTAATTTTACCAATGCCATTGATAATAGATGCGTATATATTGTTGAGATTGAACATGATGATATACACTGCTACACTAATGCACATACTTATTGGTATGCTAATCTCTTTGCCCAACCAAATGTTATATACCAAATTGGAACAAGTCAATAGAAGAAGGACTAATGCACTTAACCCTCCCCAAATAAGCATTAGTTTTTTTATTGCAAGTTTTATCCAATTCATGTCTTGCTTTGCATAAGCATTTGTGATGGCACCCCAATAGGGATTGATGACAATAGTGAATATTATCATAGCTATTGAGAAGTAGCGATATGAAATGCTGTAGTAAGTTACAGAGGTTGGTGTAAAGTAATGTGCAATAAGTAAACTTGTTGTTGAATATAATATCAAATTTATGATTTGTATTATGAAGAAGTTACCACTTAAACCTACAAGTTCTTTGATGTTTTTTTTGCTAACATATTTGATGCTAGGACTCAGAAATTTAATTTTCTTCGTGAAAACGATGAAGACAGCTATGCCATAAATCAGTATAGGCATGGCGACAAATGTATATACAATGAGTGCAAGATTTCCTTTTGGCATTATTTGCGTATATACATAAATAAATGCAAATGAAAGAAAATTTGCAAAGAAGTTTAGGAACTCATTGATGGATGAATATTGTAAAGCATGAAATATGGCTACAATAAGTTTTAACACGAAACTAAGTCCTGTTAATACAATGACCCCAAGCATAATCTCGTTTAATTGTGGCGAAATATTGTATGAAATATTAAATATTTTATTCCAGTCGATAAAGCCTGAAATTATGATGTATATTACTACAAGTACAAGCATAGCACAACCAAGGACATAGAAAGCAGTGCTTATATATCCTCTTGCTAAATGACCATTGTTTTGTGCAATAGCTTCAGCTAGTTTTGTTCTTAATCCGCTTCCTATTCCGATATCAAAATAGTAAATCCAAACAAGGATAGAACTAATAGTCATCCAAATTCCATAGTTATATTTGTCTATATAATGGAGTGTTAAAGGTACCAGAAGTAAGGATATGATTATAGATAACCCCTTGAAAACAAACGAATAAAATACATTTTTCCTGATTGTCTTCTCTCGAATTATTGCTTTGCTTGAGCTCTTTGTTTGGTACATTTTACATTGCTGTTTTAAATGAATTTTTTATATCCTTTCTGAAAATCCAAATGGTTGTTCCTATAAAACCGAGAACTCCATAGATTATTATTATTAATATTTTTCTTGGAGAATCTGCTTTGTATGGAACTAGACTTGGTTGTAATACTACAAAGTCGGGGGTTCTTTCTTGAACTTTAGCTTGAGCAGCATTTACCCTGTCTGATAATTGGGTATAAGTATTGTATTTCAACTGCATTTGGTTTTCTAAATAATCTCTTTTCTCTTGCAGTGATGGTAAGTTAATATCAAAATTTGAGTCCGAAAATGAAGCATATTCTTTCTGAGCTTTTATGTACTCTTTGTTTGCTTCAGATCGTAACTTAATGTAGTAATTTAAGTCATTGCGAGCTTTTTTTGTTCTGTAGTCTGTAATGTATTGTTGGAGTAATTTTTGCCCTTTGTCAGCAATGATGGCACAGACATTTGGATCCTGTGCCTTGACAGTCAAAGTTATTAGTCCATTTTCTTTATCTATGTCGCAAGAAATTCTATCTTGTATGTTTTCGATAGATTTCCATTCTTCCTTAGATAGATAGTATTTGTTTAAATCAGAAACTATGTGATTTTTATTGATTTCTTTTTTCTTGTCTTTAATCATTTTTGATATGAGTATCGAAGGAAAATTCCACCACGCTGATTTCTCTGTTTTGAGATACTTTTTAAAGGTCATTTCCTTCAATGAATCTTTTGGTAGTACTTTAATTTTCTCTAGTTCCTTGATGAAGGTTGTAGACGAAATGATAGATGGGTAAATCTGTAGGTATAGTGCGCCATCTGCATCGCCCATTTTATTTAAGTCTATGCCAGCCATACTTGCCAATGACGATAGCCCACCTCCGACAGTACTATTGTTGCCCATTTCAGGAGCTAGGACAACTTTAGAATTGTAAACTTTTGGAATACTGAAGGCTACAATAATACCTAGTATTCCTGTGGCGAGACAAACTATTGTATATAGTTTTATATATTTGCCCATCTTTTTGATTAAGTCTATCAAATCGATTTGTTTGATTACTTCTTCTTTTTTTTCCATTACTATTATGTTTTCTATTAATAACTTATCTCTGCTTCCAGCTCTCAACTCCTCTTGTCTTGCTGGAGAAGTTGATGCCTAGCTTGATAACTGTTCGCTTATCCATAGCGAAAGGAGCTGCATAGTTTTTGACTTCTATCTGTTGCAGAGCTTCTTCTGCACTTCCGTCTAATTTGCATTCGATGATGTAAATGTAGTCGGAAGTTTGAATGAGAACGTCCATCCTGCCATCACTTGTCGGTATTTCTACCTGTGTGTGGAATCCCATAATCTTAAAAATGAGATATAGGGCATTTTGGAAGTAAAGCTCTGCTTCGCCTGCTACCTGATAGCTGTTGTCCGCAAAGAAAGCGGTAAGCCGATTCATAAATTGTTCGACATGTCCTGCTTCAACATCCTTCACAAACTCATCAACCATAAAGGCTGAACGGTCACCTGCAGAACAATATAGCGGCAGCAGAAAGTTAAGAAAACCTTCTTCCACCTCCTTGTTCGGGAAGCCTAGCAGATATTTCTTAAACCTTTCGTCATAGCCTTTGATAGTGAGATATCCGCTCTGGTATATTACTGGTATCGGGTTGGTTGATAGCGAATCCACGCTGTTGATTACATCGTCTGATACCCTTTCCTTTGTCATGTCTGGCAAACGATAGTTGTGCATTTTCAGCAAGTCAACTAGAAATGTGGGTGTGCCAGTCTCAAACCAGTAGTCTTTATAGCGAAGTCTTGACAAAGTGTTCAGTACGCTGAATGGGTTATAGATGCCTACTGTATTTTCCTCGAAATGATATCCGTCGTATCTTGCCTTCAGTTTTGCTATTGTGGCTTCTTCTGTATCGCCATTGGCTTCGGCTAATTCGTTGATACCTTCCTTGAAATTCGTAAGCAGTTCTTTCTCTGTCATTCCGCAGATGCTAATATAGCGGTGGTCCATCGAGATATCCGTCAGGTTGTTGAGGTCGCTGAACACGCTAACCTTGCCAAACTTGGTTACACCTGTGAGGAATGCAAACTTGATATACCGGTCTTGTGTCTTCAATACCGAATAGAATGCTTTCAGCTGTGCACGGTGTTCAGCCTGTAACTCAGGGTCGCGCAAGGTCTGAAGTATAGGCTTGTCGTATTCATCTATAAGAATTACAACACCACATCCTTCTTTCTCTGCAGCTCGTGCAATCACACCCTTGAAACGAAGGGCAAGTGTGGCTTCTGACTCACGGGTTCCATATTTGCTTTCCCAAGTTGTGAGGTAGTCATTAAGAACTGTGTACAGACTGTCTTTCTCTCGAAAGTTGGCTGTGTTGAGATCAATATGGAAGATAGGATATTTCTTCCATTCTGTCTCCAAGTCATATATGGCTAAGCCCTCGAAGAGTTCTTTCTTACCCTGGAAGTATGCTTCCAAAGTAGACAGAAAGAGGCTCTTTCCGAATCGGCGTGGACGACTGAGGAAATAGTATTCTCCCTCTGTCGCCAACTTGTACACGAATCGGCTCTTATCTACATACGAATATCCATTTGTACGTAGCTTTTCGAAATCTTGTATTCCTATAGGATATTTCATAAAATGACTCCTCTTTTATAGGTGTTTGATTATTCTTACTTACTCATATTAGCAATCGTAGCAATCATGGCGGCGATGCTGCTCATGCTGCTTCCCATACTCATCATTTCGGCGGTACTCATCTTGCGCTTCAGCTTAGCTGGGACGACAATCTCGCTGCCTGGCTGCACTTTGGCACCATGAGAGAGCTTGGCTACCTTGCCATTCATGTAGATGATGTATGCCTTGCTCTTTAATGCATCTGAGGCAAAACCACCGGCCTGATCGATATAGTAGCTTGCCTTCTTGCCCTTTTCGTAGGCTACTGTATTGGCAAACATTACGGCACCATTGATCTTTACCGTACCATTGTACTGAGGAATGACCAGACGATCGCCCTCGCGCAAGATGATGTCGGCATCGCTGCCTGGATTCGCCAGTGCTTCTGGAAGGTCGATACCTACAGGGTATTCGCTAGGTACGTTGAACTTCTCTATGTTGGTACGCTCTACATCCTTAGAGGTCTGCGAAATGGCACTGGCATTGTTGCTGCTGGAGGCTAGTTGCAGAAGATTTTTCTGTATCTCTTCGCGCTGCATCTTCAATACTGCCTCCATGCGCTGCTTCTCTTGTTCGTTGGCTTTGCGGATGATGCGGGCTCCCTTGAGATATGCCTGGTCGGTAGCTCCACCTGCCTTCTTGAAGAGTTCACTCAGGCGGGCGTTGCGACGGTCTAATGTATAGAGACCGGCAAACATCACTTCACCGGTAATCGATACGTTCTGCTGCTCTACATAAGCCGGACTCTGACGGATCATTACTTCATCAAATGGCATCAGCTTGAAACCTGGAGTGCCGTCGATAACGAAGCCGTCTTTAAGAGATAGGGTGTAGGTCTTGGCGATAACGCTATCTGGACGTAAAGCCTTGGCATCCATTACTCTACGGCTTACCATTACATTAACGGTTGAAGCCTTGTCGGTTAAGCCGCCTGCCTGAAGAACGAAGTCTTCGAGGGTCTCATTGTCGGCATATTGATAGACGCCTGGATACTGCACTTCGCCACGGATGGTGAGGGTGCGCTCTACAATCTTTTCCTGTCGGGTAGGAATGAAGAGGACATCGTTTTCCTTCAATGGGATATCTGGAGTCTTGCCGTTCATAATGCCGGCAATGTCTACACTTACTACTTCGAGTGAGCGGTCTGACTTCATGCGGTGCATTACGGCACGGTTGGTGAAGGCTTCCTCTGTCAATCCTTCGGCATGCTCTACCAGGGTGCGTACGCTGTTGATCTGCTCGCCCAGATTGTACATGCCCGGACGGAATACGGCTCCTTTCACCTCTACGGTGTTGGCGTAGCGTGGCAGGATGCTGTCTACGCTGATTGAGTCGCCGTCATCGATACGGAAACTGGAGAAGTCGAACTCTTCTATATTATATACGGCACGTTCTCTGCCTGTCTTCCGGTTCAGTCTTACTGATTTCTTGTAGGCATCGCCTGTAAAACCGCCGGAATACTTCAGAAGGGAATTGACGCTCTCGTTCTTCTTCATTTCGTAAATCATCGGGCGCTTTACCTTTCCGGCGATGGTTACGAGACAATCGTATGGACCTACTACGATGACATCGTTGTCGGCAAGGCGGACATTACCCGTCAGTTTGCCGTTCAGAATATAGTCGTAGATATCAACAACCGTTACCAGTTTGTTGTGTCTGTATACCTTGATGTTTCGCAATGTGCCCAGATCGTTGGTTCCGCCTGCCATGTAGAGTGCATGGAATACGGTAGCGAAGGCTGAGAGGGTATAGGTGCCCGGAATCTTAACCTCGCCCATTACGTTTACCATGATGGTCTTGGTCTGTCCTACGGTAAGCTTGATGCGGCTTGAACGGTATCTGCTGCCCACGGTATTGCGCAGGCGGGCATTAGCCTGAGCTACGGTCAAGCCTGAAACGCTGACCGGTCCATACCCCTCGATGGTTACCTCACCATCTGGCGAAACGGTGCTCTCGATGGTTTTCTGAGAGGCGCCATAGATATCTATGATGACGGCATCGCCAGGCCCCAGACGATAGTTCTGTGGGGTAGCGATGTTCATATTTGGCTCGAAACTGAGGTCTTTGTTGTTGAAGATGTCACGGCCGAAAACCTTACTGCGCTTCTGGTTGAGCTCAGCCTGCAGCTGTTTTACCATGGTAGCTGTATCGGGTATCAGGGCGTTCATTTCCTTGCTGAAATCGTCATAATCTGGGTTGGTTTCATCATAAGATGAGTAGTAGCTGTCGTTCTGCTTGCTCTGGATGCGATAGTTGCTATAGGTTGAAGCCTGCTTCTCTTTGTCCTTGTCCTGGTAATCTTCTCTATGCTTACCATTGTTGGTCCGCATTCTCTTGTTGCCTGCATTTCCTGCAGCGGTTGTGCTGTAGAGCTCGTTCTGCTGCGACATCTTCTGATACTTATTGCGTACACGTCGAATCTGGGAGATGTCTACGCCCTTCTGCATCAGTTTGGTAACAATCTGAGAATTGGCTGTGCCACGCTCATGTTCTTTCACCACAAAGCTCATGACCTGATCATCGGTCATGTGTGAACTCTGTGCGAAAAGAGGTCCTGAAGACAGGACGAGCGCTAGTACAAGTATGATATGTTTCTTCATTATTGTTCTATTATCTTAGTTATATTTATGTAATAACTCGAAAAAAGTGATTTTGTTGCTATAGAAGGCTGAAAAGATGTTAATAAAAACAAGAAACCCAGGGGTCAACCCTGGGTTACTGATGTTCTGAGCGAGATACGGGAGTCGAACCCGCCTCACAGGCTTGGGAAGCCCGTGCACTACCGATGTGCTAATCTCGCGAAGGAAAATACTAACTCCTTTCACAAGAAAGAGCCACGAGCGGGACTCGAACCCGCGACCCACGCATTACGAATGCGTTGCTCTACCAACTGAGCCATCATGGCTTTTTGCCCTAAAGCAGATGCAAAGGTAATGAATATTTTTTGAAATAAGAAATTATTGCCTAAACTTTTCTTGTGGTTAACTCTTATTAACTAAAGTTCGTTGGTTGCTATACCGGGTTCATAACAAAAGAGGGACTATCGCCAGTGGATAGTCCCTCTTCTGATTATAGTTTCTTGAATGTCAATTCTTCTTTTTTCGAATTTTTGCCTACCGAGATGGTGTCGCCTGGCTTCATTGTGCCATCGAGTAACATCTCGCAAACGGAATCTTCGATGTAGGTCTGGATGGCGCGGCGGAGTGGGCGGGCACCAAACTGCACATCGTATCCCTTCTTGGCTACCATCTCCTTTGCCTTTTCGGTAATCTGGAAATGGAATCCCAGTTCTTCTATTCTCTTGACCAGTCCTTCCAGGTCGAGGTCGATGATGCGCTTGATGGCATTGAGATCCAACTGGTCGAAGGTGATGATGTCATCGAGACGGTTCAGGAACTCTGGAGCAAACTGCTTGCTCAGACTCTTCTGGACGATGCTGCGGGCATACTCCTTGTCTTTCTCATCCATCGCCAATCCGCCTTTTATACCTGCAGAAGTAAAGCCGACGCCTCTGCCGAAATCTTTCAGCTGGCGGGTTCCTGCGTTAGAGGTCATGATGATGATGGTGTTGCGGAAGTCGATGAGTCGGCCGTTGCCATCGGTAAGTCTGCCTTCGTCGAGTACCTGTAAGAGCAGGTTGAATACCTTGCTGTTGGCTTTCTCTATTTCGTCGAGCAATACGATGCTGTATGGTTTGCGGCGTACCTTTTCGGTCAGCTGTCCACCTTCGTTATAGCCTACGTATCCTGGAGGTGCACCTACCAGACGTGAGGTGTTGAAACTCTCGGAGAATTCGCTCATGTCTATTCTGATGAGTGAATCTTTCGAACCAAACATTTCCTCGGCAAGTTTCTGGGCAAGATAGGTCTTACCTACACCTGTAGGACCCAGGAACATGAATACGCCAATAGGATGGTTAGGGTCGCGCAAGCCTACACGGTTCCTCAGAATGGTCTTTACCATCTTGTTGATAGCATTATCCTGAGCAATCACCTTGTGCTTCAGGTTGTGCTCCAGATCTTTCAGACGTTTGCTTTCACCCTCTGCCATACGTTGGGCCGGTACGCCGGTCATCATGCTGATAACGTTGGCAATATCTTCGGCTGTTACCTCAACATATTCGCCAATCTCTCCCTGCTGCCATTGCGCCTTCATGTCCTCAATCTCTTTCTCGATCTTGGTCTGGGCATCTCTGCATGAGGCTGCCATCTCGAAGTTCTGGTTTGCTACAGCCTGCTGCTTCTTGCTGATTATCTTTTTCAGTTCTTTTTCCAGCTTGATATATGGAGCAGGAACACTTGCATTATTAATATGTACGCGCGAGCCGGCTTCATCTATCACGTCGATAGCCTTGTCTGGGAAGTGGCGGTCGGTGATATAGCGCTCTGTCAGTTTGACACATGTCTCGAGAGCCTCGTCTGTATATCTCACACAGTGATGCTTCTCGTAATGTTCCTTGATGTTGTGCAGTATCAGCAGGGTCTCTTCGCGTGTAGTTGGTTCAACGATAACCTTCTGGAAACGGCGCTCCAAGGCTCCGTCCTTCTCAATGCTCTTGCGATACTCATCGAGCGTGGTGGCACCGATACACTGGATGATACCTCTTGCCAGGGCTGGTTTCAGAATGTTGGCTGCATCCATGCTTCCTTCGCCGGAACCGGCGCCTATCATGGTGTGAATCTCATCTATGAAGATGATGATCTCCGGATGGTCTTCCAGTTCCTTGATGACATTCTTGATGCGCTCTTCAAACTGTCCGCGGAATTTGGTTCCTGCAACGATGGCAGTCAGGTCGAGACTTACCAGACGCTTGTTGAAGAACATAGGTGATGTTTCCTGGTTGTTGATGAGCTGTGCCAGTCCTTCTACGATGGCACTCTTTCCTACGCCCGGTTCACCTATTAATACTGGGTTGTTCTTCTTTCTGCGACCCAGAATCTCGAGCACACGCTGAATCTCCTTTTCTCTGCCTACGACAGGATCCAGTTTTCCATCGGCTGCAGCCTTGGTCAGGTCGAAACTGAATTTGTCGATGGTAGGGGTGCTGCTCTTTTTGCGCGGAGTTCCATTTGAACGGGTAGACAGTCTCATCGGATTCTGGTCCTTTTCCATATCGAATGGCTCTTCGTCAGTTTCCATCATGTCGTTCTGCTCGTTGTAGTCATCTTCTGCTTCTATTCCACCTGCCATCTCCAGATTCTCTGCTTCCTCCTGCCTGTCAGCATCAGGGGTTTCTGAATCTGGTGTTTGTGGTTCCATTTTGAAATCCTTCGACTCTTCTGTCTTCTGCTCATCATCCTTGTCAGTAGGATAGAGCATTTCGATGGCACGGTCGTAGCTTAAGCCCAGTTGACTCAGCCAGTTGGCTACAGGGTTCTTGTCATTTCTCAAGATGGCAAGCAGCAGATGTCTTGGCTCTACAATCTTGGAGTGCTCGTAGTTGTTTGCCTCGCGGATAGAGTCTCTGATAATGCTGTCTGTTATCTGGCTGAATGGGATGTGGCTGTTCTCCTTCACGTTATCGGCAGGAGTTTCTTCCACACGCTTTTCCAGTTTGCTGTTAAGGACTCCGCTGAAAGCCATCGGACTGATGTCTGCGCCCTTCAGGAGCTTGTTGACATCGCTGTCGTTCTGGCTGATCAGACTCAGCATCAGATGCTCCACGCTGATTTCTCTTCCCAAGGTGCGTGCTGCTTCTTTGCTACTTCTGTTCAGTATGTCCTGTATATGTGAAAACGGATTTATCATATTTGCTTATATTTTTAAAAAATCTCAGTGCAAAAGTACACATTATTTTTAATAATAGCAAATGATATGCCAACTTTTTTGCATTGTTAAAATACAAATAATGCTAAAATAATGCGATTTTTCGCCTCTAAAGCGTTTTAGTATCATTTTTTTTTGTATCTTTGTCGGGAATTTCAAAAGGGTAAAACGGCTTAGAACGCAAGGAAATGCCCTTAAACGCGATTTCCGGATGGAAAACAGGCGTTTTGAAAGTAACGAATAAACAATAATACATTAATATAAGAAATGGACGAAAATCAGACAATGGATCATGATAGAATCATGAAGATCAACATTGAGGAGGAGATGAAGTCGAGCTACATCGATTATTCGATGTCAGTTATCGTGGCTCGTGCCCTCCCTGATGTACGCGATGGTTTCAAGCCTGTGCACCGCCGTATTCTTTACGGTATGCTCGGCATTGGAAACACCAGTGACAAACCTTATAAGAAATGTGCGCGTGTTGTTGGTGAGGTGCTCGGTAAGTATCACCCTCACGGTGACTCTTCTGTTTATGGCGCTCTGGTGCGTATGGGACAGGAGTGGAACATGCGTTATACCTTGATTGACGGACAGGGTAACTTCGGTTCTGTTGACGGTGACTCTCCTGCTGCCATGCGTTATACAGAGTGCCGCCTCTCCAAGATGGGTGAGCATATCATGGATGACCTTGATAAGGAAACGGTTGATATGACCAACAACTTCGATGATACCCTGCAGGAACCTACCGTGATGCCTACCAAGATTCCTAATCTTCTGGTAAATGGTGGTAACGGTATTGCCGTAGGTATGGCTACCAATATGCCTACCCACAACCTGGGTGAGGTGATTGATGGTTGCTGTGCATACATCGATAATCCTGACATTGATACAGATGGATTGATGCAGTATATCCCTGCTCCTGACTTCCCAACCGGTGCTACCATCTATGGTATACAGGGTGTGAAGGATGCATACGAAACGGGTCGGGGCAGAATCGTGGTTCGTGCCACTGCCGAGATTGAAAGTAGTGAAAACCATGATAAGATTGTTATCACCGAGATTCCTTATGGTGTCAACAAGGAGCAGCTCGTGATGGCTATTGCTGACCTTGCCAAGGAAGGCAGAGTAGATGGCATCGCTAATGTAAACGATGAGTCTGGCCGTCAGGGTATGCGTATCGTTGTTGATGTGAAGCGTGATGCCAATGCTAATGTTCTTTTGAACAAACTCTTTAAGCTGACAGCTCTTCAGAGTTCATTCTCAGTGAATTGCATCGCTCTTGTTAAAGGCCGTCCACGCCTTTTGAGCTTGAAGGAGTGTGTGAAGTATTTCGTAGAGCATCGTCATGATGTTACGATCCGCCGCACCCAGTTCGAACTGAAGAAGGCTCAGGAGCGTGCTCATATTCTCGAGGGCTTGATCATTGCTTGCGACAACATCGACGAGGTGGTACATATTATCAGAGCCAGCAAGACTCCTTCTGATGCCCAGCGCAACTTGGAGAAGCGCTTCGAACTCGATGAACTTCAGAGTAAGGCCATCGTGGATATGCGCCTCAGCCAGTTGACAGGCTTGCGTCTGGAACAGTTGCACAATGAATTCAACGAGTTGATGAAGACCATCGACTACTTGAACCAGATTCTGAACGATCCTGAACTCTGCAAGAAGGTAATGAAGGATGAACTCAACGAGGTGAAGGAGAAGTATGGTGACGCACGTCGTACCATGATTAAGCCAGATGACCATGAGTTCAATCCAGAAGATTTCTATCCAAACGACCCAGTGGTTATCACCGTGAGTCATCTCGGATATATCAAGCGCACCCCATTGTCAGAGTTCCGTGAGCAGGCTCGTGGTGGAGTAGGTTCTAAGGGTGCCCGTACCCGTGATAAGGACTTCACCGAGTATATCTATCCTGCTACCATGCACCAGACCATGCTGTTCTTCACCAAGAAGGGCCGCTGCTACTGGTTGAAGTGTTACGAGATTCCTGAGGGCGACCGCAATTCCAAGGGTCGTGCCATCCAGAACCTCCTCAACATCGAGAGCGATGACCAGGTGAATGCATTCCTCCGCTTGAAGGGATTGAATGATGCAGAGTTCATCAACAACCATTATGTAGTCTTCGCTACCAAGAATGGTACCGTGAAGAAGACCTGTCTGGAGGCATATTCCCGTCCACGTGCCAATGGTGTGATTGCTATCAACATCGTAGAGGGCGATGAGGTGGTAGATGTTCGTCTGACAAATGGTCATAACGAGCTGATTATTGCCAACCGCAATGGTCGTGCTGTCCGTTTCGACGAGAACGAGATCCGTACAATGGGCCGTACGTCTACCGGTGTTCGTGGTATGCGCCTCGATGAGGGTAATGATGCTGTAGTAGGTATGATTGTTGTCAACGATCCTGAGAAGGAAACCGTGATGGTAGTGAGCGAGCAGGGTTATGGTAAGCGTTCTGATGTACTCGATTACCGCGTTACCAAGCGTGGCGGTAAGGGTGTGAAGACACTGAATATTACCGACAAGACCGGTCGACTGGTAGCTATCAAGAACGTAACCGATGATAACGACCTCATGATTATCAACCAGAGTGGTATCGTGATTCGTCTTGCCGTAGCTGATTGTCGTGTCATGGGCCGTGCTACTCAGGGTGTCCGCCTCATCAATCTTGCCAAGAAGAATGATGTCATTGCCAGCGTATGCAAGGTGATGAGTTCTGAGCTCGAGGCTTCTGTAGAAGAGGAGAGCCGTTCTGCCTGGGCTAAGAAGAGCGAGGAGATAGAGAATGATACCGTAGGTGCCAAGACTGCTGAAGAGGCTGCTGAGGCTGGGGCTCATCTCGCTGACGAAGCATCTGAAGCAGAGGATACCGATTCGGGCAACGTAGATTTCGAATAAAGAAAAGACGCGTAAAAAATAAATAACAACAACTTTTAAACTCATTAAGAAAAATGAAAAAGTTTTTAGTAGCTGCAATGATGGTACTAGGTGCCACATCAGCATTCGCAGGCGACAGTGACGCTCTCAAGGCTGTCATGAAGGCTAAGTCTTATGCCGAGGCTGAGGCTTTGGTTAAGCAGAATTTGGGTCAGATGGCTAACGATGCAGAGAAGGCCAAGGCTTACAACAAGCTCGTTGATCTCGCTATGAAGCAGTTCAACGACCAGCAGAGCATCCAGCAGACCAATCAGATCATGAAGAAGAACGACCCGGTTGACGAGGCTGCTATGTCTGAGGGCGCATACAATGCATTGATCAATGCTATTGAGTGCTACAAGTACGACCAGCTTCCTAACGCTAAGGGTAAGGTTGCTCCTAAGTTTAACAACAACGCTAGCCGTGTATGGGGTGCTCGTGTTCAGCTCGTTAATGCGGGTCAGACAGCAGCCCAGAACAATAAGGCTGATGAGGTATTGAAGTATTGGGGTGCATTCCTCGATACAGACAATGAGCCTCTCTTTGCTTCTGTAGACCAGAAGCAGAAGGATAGCGAGAAGGACTATATTGGTCAGGTTGCTCTCTTTGCAGCCCGTTATGCATACCAGGCTAAGGATGCTGCCCGTTGCGAGAAGTATTGCGACATCGCCATGAAGAGTGAGAAGGAGGCTAAGGATGCCCTCAACCTCAAGCTCTATGTAATGAAGGACGGCTTGAAGACTCACGAGGATTCTCTTGCCTATGTTAACAAGCTCAAGGATATCTTTGCAAAGGACGAGACCAATGAGGTTGTTCTCGATGGTTTGAACTCTATGTACTCTTCATTGAAGATGGAGAAGGATCAGACTGAACTTTTGGACAATGCTATCGCAAAGAACCCTAACAACTTCGTAGCTCTTGCCAACAAGGGTATGATGTATATCCAGAAGAACGATGCAGACAACGCTATCAAGTGTTTGAAGCAGGCTCTTGCTGCAAAGGAGGATAACGTAGTTGTTCTTACTTATCTGGGTGCTTGCTACAACAGTAAGGCTGGTAACTTGCAGGATCCTAACGGCCGCAAGGTTGTTTACCAGGAGGCTATCAAGGTTCTTGACAAGGCTAAGCAGCTCGATCCAGAGAAGGCTCAGGCTAACTGGGGTTACACCCGTTACCAGGCTTACTATGGTTACTATGGTCCTAACGCAGCAGAAACCAAGCAGGCTGAGGCTGAGAGCAAGTAAAGTTTAAGCTTCAAATAAGTATTTGATTCTCATAGGGGGATGTCACCTGGTGTGGCATCCCTTTTTTTTGTTTCTTTGACATTGGGTTGTTCCGGTAAGATAACAAATAGGACTGTGTTTTTTGTGGCAAAATGATTGATAAAAACATCAGCGAGTAATGTTGGTTTGCTGTAGGCGCCCATCAGCTGGTCTACGCATGCACAACAGGTGTTGTGCGAGCGCATATCAGCTGTTATGCAAGCGCACAACAGCTGTTGTGCGGCCTACGGAGCTAACTTCTCCGATAACCTATACTATCTTTTCCGATAATTTCATCTGTCTTTTCCGACAACTTCTTCCGTATTCTGCGATTGTATCTTACGCATTGTCCTTTGATATCATACGCTTGCGTGTATTTCTATTCCAAGTAGTTTCTGTTCCTCCACCAGGTTAGTGAGTGAACTGGTTGGGTCTAAAGCTCCAAATACTACATTGTCAGCGATGCTGATGATGAATTTGTTCCTAGCCAAAGCACTTTGCTTGGAGTTGCGGGGAAGATGGGAGAGGGAGATAATAAGGGCTTCGTTGCAGTTGATGGCTGATTGCATTTCGGCAGGCAGCATCTTATACATTCTTCTAGCCAGCACGATGATGACGGGGATGTGGCGCTTCAGAAGAAGTTGCAGTACATCCTTTTCCAGTTTTGTCTGAAAGCCGCTGATGATGCAGGAATCTTTAGGCACACTTGTAGCCCAGTCGAAACTTTTTAGGATGTCTCGGCTTGTTGTCTTGCTGGAACAGAGAAACGCAGTCTTTGGTCGTTCCAGCAACTCCAGGTTTCCCATATGTGATAGTATCTCTGGCATATAAAGAATTTGTATTTATAACGATGCAAAAATACGAATAATCCGCTGAAAATCAAAGGAAATACCAGCTTTTTTGTAGATTTGCCTGAAAATATTTGGTATTTTGAAAGCTTCTGTGTACTTTTGCAGAAAAATAAATATTAAAATAAGATATAAGTAAACAAGAAAGGAGTTAATTATGAAGAAAAAGAAATTAAATGTATTCGCTCTTCCTATTGAGGAGTTTGAAAAGAAATATCCTGTTAGTTGTTTGATTGTTGTACCAGGCATTCCTGAGGGACATGTGGCAAAGGTAGTTTCCGTACGACCTTGCTAGATTTCTATAATTCTGAAGGATAAACAATACAATGAAAATTCCCTGTTGCCGATGCTTGCCAAGTAGCATCAGTAACAGGGATTCTTCGTTTTACTCCTCATCCTTGTTCAGCTCATCTCCCATACGATACTTAATGTCGTAGTTGATGATGAAGTCGAGCTCTTCTTCTGTAAAGCCGTAATGCTTCGCCAGAAGCTTATCGATTTCGTCGATGATGGGCTTGGATTTGCTGATATGATATTCATATATATATCCATTTGCCCTGCTATCATATCTCGTTATTCTATTCTCTTTGTATGACGCAGATATAATATCTTTTTCAAGGTGTTCAACTTCCTTGATAGACACAGGATATTCATTGATGTGCCAGTTTCCAAAGTGCCAACAATCAGATATAGTCGAGTAAAATACATAAAATAGAGATGAATTTAAGATTTGGAAGACTTGATTTGAGTATTTGCCTTCACAATAAACCATCTTATATGATTTTATGGGTGTTAAGTATGGGATAAAATTAAAGGGGAAAATCCAATACGTTTCTCCATAATCCTTATAATATAATTGTACCCCATCACTTGATATAACACTATTGATATCTTTTTTCTTTGAATGAAGCTTTTTCCAAATATTTTTATGTAATCCACTTCCTATTTTAGGTATCAAATGCTCTCTGGCCGTATCAATAATGGCTTGTTCAAATTTTAAAGTTTTGAATAGGGTTTCACTATTATTGGTTCTTAAATACTTGGTTGTAAACACTTTTGTTTTGTTTGAATTCGAAAAGTGACAAATAGAGACACGTTGTGAAACACCTTCAAATAGCGATCTTGGTCTTATCGCACGATTTGTGATGTATATTGTATTATATTGATTGATAACATACATTCTTAATAATTCATAGTCACGTATTGATGTAAGACTCATTGGCACAATGAGACTACATCTTGAAGCTTGTGCATCTAAATTATAGAATCTTTCAATGCAATATGCATATAAGTTAGAATATCTATTTTTATATCCCTCTAAAGAGTAATTAATCTTTTTTGTTTCCACATACGGCGGATTGCCAATGATAACATCAAAGCCACCATTGCTATGCATGATATGATAATACTCCGCCAGCCAATGGAAAGGCTGGTGGCTGGAGAGCCATTCTTCATACGAAATGCTGGCATCTGATACCATTGAAGAAAAAAGCTTATGGTTCAGCAAGTCGTTAAGCCCAGAAAGCTTTGCCTTGAGCTGCATTTTAGACTCCTTAAACTCGCTTGCCTCCTCTTGCGAAGTAAGCTGAAGGTCCTTGAATTGCTCGTAGGCACGAGCCACAACCTCCATCTCCAATTCTACCTTGTCCTTGAACTCCTGCTTGGCAAACATGTCGCCATAATTCAAGTCATCATCCAATTCCTTTTCCGTAGCATATCCCACCAAAGTATTGCCGCAACGAATGTTGAAGTCGATATCCGGCAACGGATCCAGACCAAGATTATCGAGTCTTGGATTTACATCCACTACCGCCACCATTTTCAGGAACAGGCGCAGCTTGGCAATCTCTACAGCCTCTTCCATGATATCAACGCCATAGAGGTTGCGGAGAATGATACTCTTATAGATAAAGTACTGAATGTTACTTCGATACTTCTTGCTAATCTCTTCAAGTTCAGCTACGAATAACTTCTCGTTCTTCTGATGGAACTCCTCCATGCGGGTAATGCAGATTTCATACAATGGTTCCAGGATGTTCATGGCTGCAAACAGAAAGGCGCCACTGCCGCAGGTAGGGTCTAGGATAGAGACGTGCTGCATAGCATGATAGAAATGCTCTACCAAGAGATGGTCTTCCGTATTTAACAATAAATCGTATGTAAACTGACGGATATCGAGATTATAGGTGATGAAATCGTTGATTTCGTGAATCTCGCCAGCAGTAATCTTTTGCAGCAGATCATCGCAGCGCTGGAATCGCTCGATGGTTTCTCGCCATATCTCCGTAGGCAGATTGAATGGCTCCGGTGTGCGCTCGTTCCAATGGCTTCTGCGCTCCAGAAGTTGAGGCTGGGTGGTATCTACACCTTCTGCTATCTCGCCCGGGATGAGCGAGAGCCAATCTGCTGTATATCCGTGCTTCACGGCATCATAGATGTATTTGTCGCCGCTCTGCTGTAGGTTTTGCCAGATGTAACCCTTTTCCTTGAAATCCTTCTCAGAGGTGGTCTTCTTAACGCTGTCGAAAAGGAAGGGCAGGATGCAGTTCTTGCCTATGTATTCCGTAATGTCTTCCTTGGTGTAGTAGGCTCCCATCTGGGCACGGTCGTTGATGTATTGCTCAAAAATGTAGCCCAGCACGTCGGGGTTGATGTCTTTGCCCGATGCTGTGATGCGGGTATCCAGATGCCAGCGCCATTTATCGAAGAAATCGAAAAGGTGAAGGAACGCCTCGTCATCGATGTCAATATCCTTGAACATCTTTTCGATGTCGTGAAAATCGAACATGCCTCCGTTCAGATAGGGTATGCGGCCATATTTGTTAAGGAACGCCTCGTTACGCTGGTGTCCATTCAAGCCTTCATGGAAGAGGTGTATCAGGAAGCCCTTGTAGAATGACTGGAAGAATTCGTTCTCGCCACGCTCTCGTTGTACCATGCTGAGCTTGTCGCGCAGATAGTTCTCGTTCATATCCAGGAAACCTTTCTTCTGGATAAAATAACAGAACATCAGGCGGTTGAGCATCACGGATGCATACCATTGCTTCTCCTTGTTCTTCTTGTCGTCGGTTATCTCGTCGTTGATGCCTGTGATATATTTCACAAACTGGGTATGCTCTTTCTTGAATCCTGCGTAGAAATCCTTGGTTATCTTCTCTGAATTCACCATGAAGGCTCCCTGGATGCGCTGCTTCACATCCATGATGGTGGTGTCTTCGTTAAGATCGAAGCTCAGGTCGGGAATCTTGGTGTAAAGAAACTCTGCCTGGGCTACGCTGGCATACTCGATGGTTACGATGTCGCGCTTTTCCACTTTGTTTACCGGGGCAACCCACTGGTGGTGGAAGCCCTGCTGCTCTATGTAGATGCAGATGTAGTCGTGGGCTTGCTGGCGCAGTTTGATGTCTATTTTCTTACAGGTAGAAGCTGTCGGTATCTTCTCTACCAGGCAGGTAAGTATCTGAAAACCATTGCGCTCGGCAATGACCTCCATCTCGTAGTCAATTTCGTCGATGTGGGGCACGATGAAATCGGTCATACCCTTGGGGTTGTTCCATCCCATTTCTGTGACGAACAGTTCCTGGAAACTGGCTTCCTGTATATATTGGTTGAATTCTTTTCTTGTCATGTCTTGAATTATTATAAATGTGATTCACTCCATCTCAAACCCATCGAACAGATGATTTTAGGCTCTTTGTTGGAGTTGGTATCTTCGTCGATGATGCAGAGTTGGTTATTTTTGTGCATGTCGAGCACATACTCCACCAGGTCGTCGTTGCTCACGTTGTTCTGTCGCATCATTCTTCCCAGATTAAACTTGGCGGTTTCCTGGAGCGGATAGTTGTAGATGTCGTTGATGGCATATTTCAGCTCTTCCTTGTTCTCGTCGGAGAAGAAGAGATCTACAGGCTTTTCGTAATATCGCTCCAATCGCTGGATAATCTTGTAGCGGGTACTGAATCTGCTGCCTAGAATGCCGCCTACATGCGTGTTCTCGTCGCCGATGTTGTCTATGGCTTTCTTCACCAGGTCGTAATGCTGGTCGGCTGGCTCCATATTGGGCTCGTCGGCATCGCATTCCATGGCCTGGAGAATGCGCTTCTGCGACTGGCTCACGATTTCGCCCTTGCTGTTGTGCCAGGAGAGCACATCGAATCCACTTCGGGTCTGTGCATAGGTGATGACGCCATCATTCAGCCTGTCTGTAGTAGCCTTGGTGGCATTGATCATGTTGCTCAGGTGTGGGATGATGCGTTTCAGCTCGGGTTTGGCATCGGTGGCATTCTTCCATATCTGGTATGCCTGTGAAGCCAGGTCCACATCGTTGTCGTCCACATCGTCGAGCGAGCCGCTCTTTTCATTATACATATCTCGCAGGTTTTGCTCGTTGCCCTCGAAGAACACCTCGTCGCTTCCCACCACGTTGGCTGCCTCGTTGATGCGGTCGTTCAGGCGCTTGCGCAGGTTGATTACCTTTTCTACGCCTTCGGCAGGGAAGAAGGAATAGCAGTCGATGTGGTCGCTCTGCTGTCCGATACGGTCCACACGTCCGGCTCGCTGGATGAGTCGGATAATTGCCCATGGCAGGTCGTAGTTGATGATGATATGCGCATCCTGCAGGTTCTGACCTTCGCTCAGTACATCGGTGGCGATGAGGATTCGGCTCTGCTGGTCGGCAGGATAGCTCTTCTCGTTGCTCACAGGTGAGAAATGCTCCACGATGCTGGTGGTGTTCTTGCTGTCGCCCGTGGCGATGTCTATCTGCTCCACATTTTTCTTGCGGAGTTGGCGGCAGAGATACTTGGCGGTGTCGGAATACTGGGTGAAGAGCACGATCTTGTCTTTCGGATAGGTCTCTGTTAGGAGCTTGTAGAGTTCGTTGAGTTTCTGGTCTTCCTTCGTTTTCCATTGTCCGCAGAGCTGAATCATCTTGATGATGCATTGGCAATCCTTCTTGAGATTCTGCTTGAGTGTTCGCTTGAAGTACTTGCTGTTGAGCCAGTTTACATTATGCTTCTGCATCAGCAGTTCATAGTGTTTCTTGGCTTTCTGCTCGTAGTATTCCATTTCAGTAGGGATGATGAGGTCATCGCTGTCCTGGTTGTCATCACCTATATCAAACATTCCGTTGACATCTTCATCTTCCATGAAGTCATCGGGTAGGGAGTTCTCGTCGCCGATGGGCAGATTGAGCTTGTTGTCGATGGCATAGAGGAAGATGGCGTTGCGCAGGATGTGGCGCTTCAGAGTGAGCAGGAAGGCGAAACCGCTGCTGTCCATTCGCTTGAAGAAGGTGCTTTTGCAGAATCCCATGATGCGCTGACCTGCTTTCGAGAGGTTCTCGATGAGCTGTTTTTCGGCTCGGGATGCTTCTTCTGCCTTGGCTTCATTCAGATATTTGGTAAGCCCATAGCGTGGCAGCAGAAGTTCTTCCATCATTGCTACCATTTTTTCAGAATAGAGGCGGCTATACTGGTCGCCCTGTTGAGTCTTGAACTTTAGGGCTTTCGGTATGCGGTCGGGGAAATACGACTTGCTTCCATCCGGGAACTGCAGGTATTTTCTGCCATTGCTTTCGTCCGTTAAGGCAAAGTTATCCTTAATGAAGGTGCGGGTGCGGCGAACCAGGAAGAGTTTCATCAGTTCGCTCCAATCATCTGTCTTGTCGCTTTGTTCAAACGACTTGATGCTGCGGATGTGGATGTCGCTATGCTTGCGCTGAAACTCTCGCTCGCCTCCCAGACTTTGGATGTAAGCTTCCGGGCGGATGCCAAGGTCCTGGTCGTCGCTCAGGAAAAGTTTCAGCTGGTTGGCCAGGTCGGAGAAATCCTTGTTGTATGGAGTAGCGGTAAGCAGCAGGGTTTTGCAATCCAGTTTATGAATCAATTCCTGGATGTTGTGATATCGCTTTCCGCTGCTGTTGCGCAAGTTATGGCTTTCATCTACGATAATCAGTCGGTAGTTCCAGGTGTTCTCCACGTCAATGGGTTTCTGCATCGAGACGATGTCTGCTTTGAGATCGTATTTCTGCTTGTATTTTGCCCACATGTCCTGCAGGTTGGCTGGACAGATGATGAGGGTGCTGCTGGCGTAGGTCATCTCATAGATTTTGGCGATGGCGCAGGCGGTGATGGTCTTTCCCAAACCCACCACATCGCCTATCATGGCTCCGTTTCGCTTGTCGTTATTAAGATGCTTGGCTGCAATCTTCACCGCATTCTGCTGGAAATCGAAAAGGGTGTTGCGGAATTCGGGTGGAAGCGTGAATTCCTTGATGCCCGAACGTGCCTCCTGACTGAGATGATATACCGTCTTGAGATAGATATAATAAGGTGGGATATCTTCTTCGCCAGCCCAACTGTTGTCGATGGCATCAATCAGTTCTTTGGTGATGTCAATGCAGAACTTGTCGTTCCATCTTGCATCAAACCATTCTGAAAGTTTCTCTGCACTGTCGCTATCGGCAAACTCTGCATTCAGCTCTCCCTGTCGGGTTAATCCGGAGTAGGTAAGGTTACTGCTACCCATGATGGCCTGGATGGGGTTGAAGTTGTCGTCTGGCCGATATGCAAGATAAAGCTTGGCATGTAGGGGCTCTCGAAGATAGAGCCTGACGCATACTTTCTCTTCCTTCATCTGTGCGGAGAGTCGGCGGAGTGTCCATTCATCGTTTTTCGATGGGAGTCCCAGCAGGAGCTGCTTTTTGAAGTCTCGGGAAATGGCTATTTTGCATTTCTGCACATACTCGGCATCAGGCAGTTGTTTCTTGCCGGAATAGAGACTTCGCACGAGGTCTTCGTCTGGTCGGTGCATACCGATGAGGAGTCGGCAGGTGCGGAATATGCGGTAGTTCTGTTCATATACAAAATCACCGGATAGCTGGTCAACCTCATTGACAATAAGGTTCCAGCCACGCAGGTTGAAGTAACCCACGCAGAAATCAACGCGCTTTACGCCCACGTTGGAAATAATGCCCTGGAGCCCATCGGTGAACTTGGTTTCCAGGTTGTCATAGATACGAGCCATGTGATTGCTGTTTATAGGGTACAACAATCTCTAGCAGTTTCAATCTTTAGATTTGTTTGCATAATTGGTAGGAGCTTTAAATCTTGTTACTGAAATCTGTAAATTCTCAAAATGTCTTTTCGAGGGAATAAAAAGAGCGTACCCTCCACCTTGTTGTATCTCTAAACAAGGCAGCTCCTACCACAGATGGCCTAAAGTGTGAAATACAAAAGGAGAGGATACGCCATATCTAGGCGCATCCATTCTCACTTTCAGTTCACACTTGTTGAATTTTGCTTTGGTAGGAGCTATTCTGTTTAGAACTTCCAGTCGAATCGATACGAATCTAATCGTTAACCCACGAAAATAGAGCAGGTTTGGCATTTGCCTCGCCATACTTGGGCACAAAGGTACTACAAAATCTTGGATTGACAAAAAAATAATCTCATTTTTCTTTGCGATTTCCAAATAAAAGCGTAACTTTGCAAGCGTATTTACGATTTTAAAAGGGAAATGTATGGGTGCAGTATATGTTATACAAGGTATATTGATTTATATTTATGCTTTTGACCATAATCCCCCACATGTACATGTGAGAAGTGGTGAAGGTGAATTCACAATTACAATTAAGGATAGAATTGTGGAAGGAAGAGCTAAGTCTAAAACCATTCATTTGATAAATGACTTTCTTGATGAACATGTCGAGGAAATCATGGAATTATGGGATAAGGCTCAGCGAGGTGAAACAATCAAGAAAGTACAACGTTAAAAATTGAAGATTATGATACTAACAGTTAAAGATGTAGATTATTTAGGAGATTATACTCTTCTTTGTACATTTAATGATGGAGTGACGAAGAAGGTTGATTTGCAGCCTCTTTTGAAATATCCGGCATTTGCAGAATTGAAGGACAAGAAAAAGTTCGTTCAATTCGGACTAGACCAAACTATCTTCTGGTATAATGGAGCTGATATTGCTCCGGAATATCTCTATGATAATGGTGTTATGGCTTAAAGATTTCTTAGGTTGAAAGACAGTCAGCCTTTCCATAAAAATAGGCTGAGCCATCATGCGATGACTCAGCCTTAATTCTTTTTTATCCATTCAGAACTTTACTGCTGAACAGGAATCTTCTTGACGCGACGCTCGTGACGGCCACCCTCGAATGTTGTGGCAAAGAACTCGTCGAGAATAGCCTCGGCGGTCTTGTTGTCTACGAAACGACCTGGAAGTACCAATACGTTGGCATCGTTGTGCTGACGAACCAAATGAGCAATCTCCTTGCACCATGCCAATCCGGCACGTACACCCTGATGCTTATTCAATGTCATGGCGATACCTTCGCCGCTGCCGCAAATGCCGATACCTGGATATACTTCTCCGCTCTCAATGCCATTAGCAAGAGCATGACCGAAGTCAGGATAGTCTACACTCGCATCGCTGTATGTACCATAATCCTTTACAGGATAACCCTTCTTTTCCAAATATTCCAAAACGAATTGCTTCAATGGAAAACCTGCGTGATCGCATGCAATACCAACTGTCTTTACTTCCATAATACTTAAGTTTTTAAGTGAAGAACGAAGAGCAAACTCTTCATTACATCACAAGGTTAATATAAAAGAGTGATAGGAGTTAGATGCTGTAAACCAGATGATTGCCTGATGACAAAAACTGATACCAAACTTCTAACTCCTAACTTATCAAACTAATTAAGCTTCAGCCAAGAAAGCCTTTACCTGCTTGTAAACGTTCTCGCCTGTGTAACCGAGCTTCTCATCAAGTACCTTGTAAGGAGCTGAGAAACCGAAGCTCTCCATACCCCAAACCTTACCATTAGCGCCTACGAGACCCTCGAGAGTTACAGGAAGACCGGCAGTCATACCGAAAATCTTAGCGTTCTTTGGCAATACGCTCTCCTGATATTCCTTGCTCTGACCACGGAACAAGCCCTCTGATGGAGCACTTACCACGCGAACCTTGATGCCGTCGGCACGCAAAGCATCGCAACCAGCCTCCAATGTAGAAACCTCAGAACCGCTTGCTACCAGGATAACGTCTGGATTCTCGTCGCTGCCTGCTACGATGTAAGCACCCTTAGCAGCCTGCTCGTAATCATTACCCTCTGGCAACTTAGCGATGCCCTGGCGAGAGAAGATCAAAGCTGTAGGAGTCTCAACGTTCTCCATAGCGAGCTTCCAGCAAACTGTAGTCTCGTCAGCATCAGCTGGACGGAATACGCGGACGCTGTCCTTACCTGCGTGGTTCTTTAACTTCTCCATGAGGCGAATCTGTGCCTCCTGCTCAACTGGCTCGTGAGTAGGTCCATCCTCACCAACGCGGAATGCATCGTGAGTCCAGATGAACTTCACTGGAACCTGCATCAGGGCTGCGATACGTACAGCTGGCTTCATATAATCAGAGAATACGAAGAATGTACCCATTGCTGCAACCACACCACCGTGGAGCATCATACCGATACACATATCAGCCATAGTCAACTCTGCAACACCTGCCTGGAAGAATGCACCTGAGAAGTCACCGCGAACGATGCTCTTGGTCTTCTTCAAGAAGCCATCAGTCTTATCAGAGTTAGAAAGGTCAGCAGAAGCACAGATCATGTTAGGAACCTGCTCTGCCAAAACACCGAGACAAGCAGCAGATGCTGCACGTGTAGCTGAACCAGCCTTCTGCTCAACCTTGCTCCAGTCTACCTTAGGAGCCTTGCCGCTGAACCACTCATCCATCTGGGCAGCCTTCTCTGGGTTAGCCTTGCGCCACTCAGCCTCTGCAGCCTTGCGCTCAGCTACGATCTTCTTCAACTCCTCAGCACGCTTAGCGTAGATTTCCTTTACATCGTCGAAGATAACGAATGCATTCTCAGGATCACCACCGAGGTGCTTGATTGTATTTACGTATGCGTCGCCACCGAGAGGAGCACCGTGAGTATTGATGCAAGCCTCGTAACTTGTACCGTCTGCGCGGAGGGCACCCTTACCCATTACTGTCTTACCGATGATGAGGGTAGGGCGGTCCTGCTCCTTCTGGGCAGCATCGAGCGCCTCACGAATCTGAGCTACGTCGTTACCGTTGATCTTGATGACATTCCAGCCCCAAGCCTTGTACTTCATCTCTGTATCCTCGTTCATTACAACGCCACACTCTGTAGAGAGCTGGATGTCGTTAGAATCGTAGAACATGATGAGGTTGTTCAGACCGAGGTTACCGGCGATACGACCAACACCCTGAGAGATTTCCTCCTCTACAGCACCATCAGAGATGTATGCGTAGATCTTGTGCTGCATCATGGTTGAACCCAGACGAGCCTCGAGGAACTTCTCTGCAACAGCTGCACCAGCTGCAAGGGCATGACCCTGACCGAGAGGACCAGATGAGTTCTCGATACCACGCTGAAGGTCGAGCTCTGGGTGACCAGGAGTTACAGAACCCCACTGGCGGAACTGCTTGAGGTCTTCCATAGAGAAGAAACCACGCAAAGCCAAACCAGCATAGAGCATAGGGCTCATGTGACCTGGGTCGAGGAAGAAACGGTCACGACCTGTCCATGTTGGATCTGCTGGATCATAAACCAGGTACTCAGAGAAGAGCACGTTGATGAAGTCAGAACCACCCATAGCACCACCTGGGTGACCGGAATTAGCCTTTTCTACCATTGAAGCAGCCAAGATACGGATGTTATCAGCTGCATGATTCATTACTTTAATGTCGTTCATAATTTTATATTTATTATTGTTGTTATTTCTGCTGAAATATTCTTGTTTTTCTAGCTCTGAAGGCTACTCAAAAGAAGGATACTTCCTTTTTTTGCCTTCAAAGATACTATTTTATTTTCAAAACTACGATAGATTTTGCAGGAATTTTTACCTTAAGGGTGTTTTTCTTTACTTTTGCATCCTTAAAAACTGCAGGCTTCACTACATCCGGGTGTGCGAAGTCGTTGTAATCGCTCACCTTGTTGCAGGAAAGAATCTGTCCTGTTACAGCTTTTGGAGCAGCTGCACCATCCAGATTAAACTCTACCTGCTGAGCCTTGTCAAGACTGACATTGGCAAGAGCAACCACAATGGTTCCATCTGCCTTTTTGGCTGCAGAAGTAGATACCAATGGAATCTTTCTTCCATCTTTTGCGTGATCATCGCCGCGAACATCCATAGAGTCGCACTTTACATCCATTGGGAGATAGGTTGCCTCCTGGAAGTCCTTGTACATGTTGAATACATGATAGGTTGGAGTCAGAACCATGTGACCTGTTCCCTTTGTATCTGTCAGGATCATTGACTGGAGTACGTTGACAATCTGTGCGATATTGGTCATCTTCACACGCTCTGTATGGCGGTGGAATACATTCAGCGAGAGTGCAGCAACGAAGGCATCGCGCATACAGTTCTGCTGATAGAGGTGGCCCTTGATAGTGCCAGGCTCCTCATCCCACCAGGTTCCCCATTCGTCAACGAGGAGGGCAACCTGCTTCTTTGGATCAGCCTTGTCCATGATAGCCTCGTGCTTCTTGATGACATCTTCTATGCCGAGCGCCTTGCCCATAGTCCAGTAGTAATCCTCATTGTTGAACTTGGTGGCAGAACCCTTGCTGCCTGTCCAGCCTGTTACTGTATAATAATGTAGAGAGATGGCGTTGGCACGGTTGCCGATACGGTCCATCAATACCTTAGTCCAGTTATAATCGTAATCGCTCGCTCCAGATGCAATCTTATAGAGCTGGTTCCCGTCATAGTTGCGGCAATAAACAGAGTAGCGGCGGAAGAGATCTGAATAATACTCAGGACGCATGTTGCCACCGCAGCCCCAACTTTCGTTACCAACACCGAGGTATTTTACCTTCCAAGCCTTGTCGCGGCCGTTCTGTCGGCGGAGTTTTGCCATAGGAGTATCTCCATCGCTGGTCATATATTCCACCCACTTTGCCAATTCCTCAACAGTGCCGGAACCCACGTTACCGCTGATGTAAGGCTCGCAACCCAACATCTCGCAGAGATTCAGAAACTCGTGTGTACCGAAAGAGTTGTCCTCAATGGTTCCACCCCAGTTGTTGTTCTGCATCTTTGGTCGCTTCTCACGTGGACCGATACCATCCATCCAGTGATACTCGTCAGCGAAGCATCCTCCAGGCCATCTTAATACAGGCACTTTCAGGTCCTTGAGGGCTTGGAGCACGTCGTTGCGGTAACCCTGAGTGTTAGGAATCTTAGAATCAGGACCTACCCAAAGTCCGCCATAGATACAGCTTCCGAGATGCTCGGCAAACTGGCCGTAAATCTCCTTATTGATTTTCTGTGTTCCTTGGTTGGCATGGATTGTTCCTGTAACATCCTGAGCTTGAGCTGAGAATGCAACTGCTGTTGAAAGCAATGTGGTAGCGAAAAGTTTCTTCATCATTGTTCTTATTATTTGTTGTTGATTTTTAGTATAATACGTTTGTGGAGGTATAATCCCCACAAACGTATTTATCGTTTAGTTACTTTTTGTTCTCAACTGCTGCCTTTTCGATAGCAAGACCAGCCTTGTAAGTTTCGATGTACTTATCGAAACCAGCAACATCTTCTGCAGTTGGTGCAATCTCTACACCAGTATTGCCTGCGAATACTTTCTTGTCGAGATAATCTGCCAGGCTCAACTTCTCATCGTTGTTAACGAGATAACCTGCGAGCAGGGCGATACCCCATGCACCACCTTCGCCTGCTGTCTCCATGACAGAGATAGGGGAGTTAATGGCTGCAGCGAGGATGCGCTGACCTACACCCTTGGTCTTGAACAAACCGCCATGACCTGTGATGCGATCTACCTGTACCTTCTCGTCCTTGAACAATACATCGTTACCAATCTTCAATACAGCTACTGAAGCATAGAGGTTGGCACGCATGAAGTTGGCAAGGTTGAAGTGGTCGTTGGCAGAACGTACGAACATAGGGCGACCTTCTGCAAGACCTGTTACAGGCTCACCAGAGATATAGTTGTAAGCAATCAAGCCACCGCAATCTGCATCGCCTTCAAGAGCGTGGTTGTAGAGCTTGCCGAATACCTCGTTCATATCTACTGGAACACCGAGCAACTCCTGATATTGCTTGAACAAACCTACCCATGCATTGAGGTCTGAAGTACAGTTGTTGCAGTGAACCATTGCTACAGGGCTGCCGTCTGGAGTAGTCACCATATCAATGACTTCGTAAGGTTGGCTCAAGGCTTTCTCCAATACAATCATAGAGAAAGAAGAAGTACCTGCACTGACGTTACCTGTGCGCTGACGTACAGCGTTGGTAGCTACCATACCAGTACCTGCATCACCTTCTGGAGGACAGAGTGGGGTGCCTGCCTGAAGTGTGCCTGATGGGTCGAGCTTCTTTGCACCTTCCTCGGTCAATACGCCAGCATCTTCGCCTGCGTTCAGTACCTCAGGGAGAATGTCGAGAATCTTCCAGCCCAGGTTCTTAGGCTCGATGAGCTTATCGAACTTAGCTACCATCTCTGCATCGTAGTTGTTGGTGTTAGAGTCGATAGGGAGCATACCTGATGCATCGCCTACGCCCAAAACCTTCTTGCCTGTGAGCTGCCAGTGGATATAACCGGCGAGAGTGGTAAGGAAGTCAATCTTGTTGATGTGGTCCTCACCATTCAGGATAGCCTGATATACGTGAGAGATACTCCAACGCAATGGGATGTTGAAGTGGAAGAGCTCTGAAAGTTCAGCTGCAGCCTTGGCTGTATTGGTGTTACGCCATGTGCGGAAAGGAACGAGAATGTTCTCATCCTTACCGAAAGCCATGTAGCCGTGCATCATCGCAGAAATACCGATGGCAGCCAACTGCTTGATTTCGCAGTCGTACTCAGCCTTCACGTTCTTGCGGAGGTCGGCATAACAATCCTGCAAACCTTTCCAGATTGTGTCGATGCTGTAAGTCCAGAGACCATCAACCAACTGGTTTTCCCACTCAAAGCTACCCTGTGCGATAGGGTTGTTGTCGGTGTCGATCAAGACAGCCTTGATTCTGGTAGAGCCAAACTCGATACCGAGAATGGCCTTACCTGATTCTATAATAGTTTTTGCGCTCATTATTGATTCTTTCTTTAATGTAAGGAACAAAGAGAAAAGCATAGGAATTCTTCACTCTTCGTTCTTCACTCTTCACTTAAATTATCTCAACGCCTTGTTGAGCATGTAGTAAATCTCGTTGTTGCGGAGCTGCTGCTTGAAGCTGCTGATAGTTGTGTTCTTGTCGATGTTGACGAACTCAATACCGAGAATCTCGCAGAAGTCTTCCCAGTACTCAGCAGTGATATCGTAAGAGAATGCACTGTGGTGAGTACCACCAGCGAGGATCCAAGCACCTGCACCAATCTCGAAGGTTGGCTGTGGAACCCAGAGAGCTGAAGCTACAGGGAGCTTAGGCATTGCCTTTGGCTCGATGCACTCTACCTCACTTGCGATGAGACGGAAACGGTTGCCGAGGTCAACTACAGTTGCCTTAACACCCTTACCTGTTTTAGATGTGAATACCAAACGGGCAGTCTGCTGCTTGCGGATACCGATGCCGAGGAAGTGAACCTCGAGCTTTGGCTTGTCTGTTGCGATAAATGGGCAAACCTCGAGCATGTGGCTCTGGAGGCTAGATGTGCGGTCGGCAGCGAAGTTGAGTGTGTAGTCCTCGAGGAATGAGCAACCCTTCTCCAAGCCCTGGTTCATTACCCAGAGTGTGCGGTAGAGGCAAGCTGTCTTCCAGTCACCCTCAGCACCGAAACCATAACCCTCTGCCATCAGGCGCTGTGAAGCCAATCCAGGAATCTGGTCGAAACCGCAGAAGTTTGGATCGTCGATATCAGCATCGCCGAGGTCATCGAAGTTGGTTGTGAATGCTACTGCGTTCTCATCCTTCAATACGCGACGGAGAGCGATCTCAGCCTTAGCTGCGTTCTTCACCTTCTCCCAATATACTTCCTCGCCAGACTCATCAATCTTGATGGTATACTCCTTCTTGTACTCCTCAACGAGAGCATCAGCTTCTGCATCAGTTACCTTCTTGTAGTACTCCATGAGTGAAGATACTGGGTAGTAATCTACATGGTAACCCAAGCGCTGCTCGAATTCTACACGGTCGCCATCTGTTACGGCAACGTTGTTCATGTTCATACCGAACATCAGGCAGCGTACGTTGTGAGCATCAGCAACACCTGCAGCTACGCGAGCCCATGTTGCAATCTGCTTCTGAGCCTCTTCGCTCTTCCAGTAACCTACAACTACCTTTCTAGGGATGCGCATACGGGTGCAGATATGACCGAACTCGATGTCGCCGTGGGCTGACTGGTTGAGGTTCATGAAATCCATATCGATAGAATCCCAAGGGAGTTCTGCATTGTACTGAGTGTGGAAGTGGAGGAGAGGCTTCTCGAGAGCCTGCAAGCCCTTGATC
Organism: Segatella copri; assembly: GCF_026015465.1. Taxonomy (GTDB): domain Bacteria; phylum Bacteroidota; class Bacteroidia; order Bacteroidales; family Bacteroidaceae; genus Prevotella; species Prevotella copri_E. The sequence continues at coordinate 902,048 of NZ_JAPDUQ010000002.1, read as the reverse complement.
CACATCTTAGCTGGAGAGAAGGTGTGCATCCATGTGATGATACCTACACACTTCTCGTCGTTGTTGGCAGCCTTCATGACAGCCTCTACCTCTGCAGAAGAGTTAGCTGTACCCTTGTAAACTACCTTGATTGGAATGATGCCACTATTGTTCAGACCATCTACCATGTCTTTTGAGTGACCATCTACTATCTTAACTGTTTCGCCTCCGTAAAGAAGCTGTGCACCAGTTACAAACCATACCTCTAAATTTTCAAATGCTTTAATCATGATTGTTTGTTGTATTAATTGTTATTGTTAATGTGATTTAATATCTTTATTTGAAACACCCTTTAATTAGTGCTTTTTCTGTCCGTAGTAAGCGTTAGGACCGTGCTTGCGGTTGAAGTGCTTCTCTACGAGCAATGGGTTCATGGTGGTATTTGGATTAACTGAGAATGAGATGAAAGCCATCTTGGCCACCTGTTCAGCTACTACTGCGTGATAAACAGCCTGGTCAGCATCCTTACCCCATGTAAAAGGACCATGGTTCTTAACCAATACGCCAGGAGTATGAACTGGGTTGATGTTATCTTTCTTGAAACGGTCAACGATGACAACACCTGTGTTGTGCTCATATTCTGCCATCATATCCTCTGTCATCGCATCAGTGCAAGGGATGCAATCGTGGAAGTAATCAGCATGAGTTGTACCAATGTTAGGGATGTCCAAGCCAGCCTGTGCCCAAGCGGTAGCATAAGTAGAGTGAGTATGAACTACGCCACCCAACTCTGGGAATGCGCGGTAGAGAACCAGGTGGGTTGGAGTATCAGATGAAGGATTCAGGTCGCCTTCTACTACCTTACCTGTTTCCAAGTCTACCACTACCATATCGCTAGCCTTCATGGTGTCATAATCGACGCCTGATGGTTTGATGACAACCAGACCTTTCTCGCGGTCAATACCACTTACATTACCCCATGTAAAGAGCACGAGGTTGTGCTTAACGAGATCAAGGTTTGCCTTGAACACTTTTTCTTTTAATTCTTCTAACATAATATCTTTTGTTTTAAGTTGTTTATTCTATTTCAAGTTGAACGATGGGTCTTCCTCGTATGCTTTTTTGTTGAAGCGGTAGAGGGCGGCGCCTCGTTTCGAGTTGACTTTATCGATGAGTTCTGTTTTCTCGATGAAGTCGATATCCTTCACGCGTTTGCGGAAGTTGCGCTTATCAATCTCTTCGCCTATTACTGCCTCGAATACATGCTGAAGCTGTGTCAGCGTAAAGAGGTCTGGGAGGAGTTTGAAGCTTAATGGCTCATGATTGATGCGGCGGCGTATCTGTGCGATAGCGTTGCGGATCATGAGTTTGTGGTCTGAGTAAAGTTCTGGAAGTTCGTTCAGACTAACCCATTCCAATCCGTGTTCTACACGGAGGCTGTCATCATAGTCTTTCACATTGATGAGAGTGCAATAGGCGATAGAGATAACTCGCTCACCTGGGTCACGGTCGATGCGGCCGAAAGCTCCTACTTGTCTTATATAGAGGTTTTTCATTCCAGTAAGTTCCAGGATGACTCTGTTAGCTGCATCTTCGAGATTTTCTGTTGCGCCAACGAAACCACCATAGAGTGACCATTCGCCTCTTCCCGGGTCCATCTTGCGTTTGCCTATCAGTACCTGGAGGTTGCTACCGTCGAAACCGAAAATGATACAATCGACGGATACTAATACTTTGGAGTATTCATTATAAAACTGGGTCATGGTCTTTCTACTGTTTTGATGTAATGATTCAATGTATGTATAGTTGTGTTCTTTTGCTTGCTCTTCATAGAGCAGGTTCGAGAGGAAAATCAAGGAGTAAGAAGGAGAAGAAAGGATCGCGGATTTTTTCAACAGAAACAGTTTTGTCTGATCTTTGAGAAAATTCCAGACTCCTCACTTCTTACTCCTGACGTGAATAATATTTTACCAGAAGTATGCGTAGAATGCTGCGCAGAGGCCGATTACTACGAGGGTACCGATAATATCGAAGGCACCCCAACTCTCACGGATAGACTTCTTGAAGTCTGATGTGAAGGTGATTGCCTCTACCTGCTCCTTGCTTGGAGCTGGAGTGAAGCAGCTTACTACTACCATGAAGATGATGAGGAATACGAGCAACCAGCACTCGAATACGAGCCAGTTGGTCTGCCAGAACCATGCGGTGTAATCCCAGAATGCACCATTCATTGTAGCCTTACCTGTATCAGTGATGACGTTGGTAACGAGGCGGAGCATACCGATGAGGAAACCTGTAATCATGGTGTATTCACCTGCCTTTGGAGTAATCTTCTTAAAGAAGATACCCATTGCAAATACGGCTACCATGGCTGGAGCCAGGAGTGACTGGATACCCTGGAGATAGTTGTACAAAGTATCCATCTTCATCATGATTGGCAACCATGCGAAACCGAGAACTACAACTACTACGGTAGCGATACGGCCAACGAGTACGTAGTGAGCCTCAGACATGCCCTTCTTTAATGGCTTGTAGAAGTCCTCGGTGAAGAGGGTAGCACAGCTATTGAAGAATGCTGCCAATGAAGCAACGAGTGCGCAGATGAAACCGATTGTTACGATACCCTTGATACCTGCAGGAAGAACGGTCTTTACCATGATGGCGAAGGCTGCATCAGTCTCGTTCATCTGGATGGCACCCTTCTGAGCCAAGGCTGCTGCAATCATACCTGGAATCAGGAACATGAAGCAAGGGAGTACCTTGAAGAAACCGGCTGCGATAGTACCGCGGCGGGCACGCTTCATAACCTCTACGTTGCTCTCACCAGGAACCTGACCGAGTACACGCTGAACGATGTGCTGGTCAGTACACCAGTACCAGAAACCGATGATGGTTGCACCGATGAATACTACGAAACCAGGATACTCCTGGTACATAGAGTCACCTGCCTCCCAGTGGAACATGTGAGTTGTACCATAACCATTGTTCAGCTTGCCGCAGTAATCCATCATGTCGGCCCAACCAGCAGCTATGCTGCCACCGCCAAGGGTAGAGAGACCGAGGAAGAGTACGAGGAAAGAACCAATGACGAGGATAGGAGTCTGGATAGTTGACAATGTCATCACGCCCTTCATACCACCGAATACGGTGAAGATGGTGGTGAGGATAATCAAGCCGATGGCACCAACCCAGAAGTTCAAGCCCCAAAGATATTCGAAGAAGATACCACCTGTAAGGGCTGTAACGCTCACCTTAGTAAGGATGTAAGCTACGAGGGTGATGATAGAGAGCCATGAACCTGTGCGCTGGGTATAGCGGAACTTCAGGAAGTCTGGCATGGTGATGATCTTACCCATCTTGTTGATGAGCAACTGGTAGAAAGGTACGAACAGCCAACCCAAGATGAGGATCATCCAGCCCTGCATCTCCCAGTGTGCCATACCGACACCACTCTTGGCACCTGTACCAGCCAAACCAACGAGGTGCTCAGAACCAATGTTGGCAGCAAAGATAGCCATACCGATTACATACCATGGCTCACCCTTACCGAAGAGGTAGGCAGAAGAGTCTTCACCTTTCTGAGCCTTTCTGTCTTTCACGATTGCGTGCCAGACAGCCCAAATTACGCCGATAACTCCAATGGCGAGTATAGCCCAATCAAGCCATACGAATTCTGTTGAATTCCAATTCATAATTACTATAAGATTGTTTGTTTATTATTATTTGTTTATTCTTTTCTTTTATTGGATGCTTATTATGTTAGTTTTTTATCCAGCACATTTCGTTTTTTGTCATTGCGAAAACTTCTTGTTGGATGTTAGCTGTTCCGGCGGACTTTATCCGCCGGTTCGCTAACTTTTAAACTAACTTACGCTTACTTTTTAACGCTGAATTTGTAAGCGAGGTGAGAATAGTATTTCTCTCCTGGCTTCAATGTGGCATCTGTCCAATCCTTTACACCCTGAGCAATCTTGGTTGGAGAATCAGGATATTTCTGGCTCTCGAAGCAAACGCTTACGTGTTTAGGATACTTGATGCCATGCTTGCAGGCAATACCTGTGCCTTGGAAGTTACCGGTGTAAACCTGAATGCCTGGCTCGTTGGTAAATACTTCAAGAAGGATACCGCTCTTTGGTGAGTAGAGGCTTGCGCAAACTGTTTTGTCATCGCCCTTACCATTCTTATATGTGTTCAAACACCAGTTGTGGTCGTAACCTGTGGCATTCTTAATCTGATCAAAGTTATAATCAACTTTCTTGCCGATTTCTGCAGGTTTACGGAAATCCATAGGGGTTCCATCGACACTCTTGATTTCACCAGTAGGGATGTAAAGTGAATCTGCAGGAGTGAACTTATCTGCATTGATGTACATTACCTGATCGAAACCTTCCTTAGATGGATCGCCATTCAAGTTGAAGTAACTGTGGTTGGTCATATTGACAATGGTCTCTTTGTCTGTTGTAGCGCCAAACTCGATGTCGAGTGTGTTGTCACTCTTGACAGTATATTTAGCTGTTGCTGTTACGTTGCCAGGGAAACCATTCTCGCCATCCTTCGCATTGATAGTGAAGGTAACGGATGAGTCGTTCTTCTCTGTAATGTCGTAAACCTGGTTCAACCATCCTGTAGCACCACCACCATGCAGGCAGTTGCCATTATCATTTGCCTTCAACTGGTATGTTGAACCAGCAAGTGAAAGTTTAGCATCCTTGATACGGTTGGCATAACGTCCTACAGAAGAACCATAATCTGAAGGAGAGTTAAGTGTGTCAGCATACTGATGGATATTATCGTAACCAAGAACCACATCTGTTGGCTTTCCGTCCTTGTCTGGAACGGAAATGGAAACGACACGTCCACCATAATTGGTGAGGCAAACTTCCATGCCGCTTGCATTCTTGAGAGTTACTAACTCAGTCTTCTTGCCCAATACTGTTGAATCGAAATCTGCTGGATTCAAACCAGATTGTGTGAGACTTGCATTGCTGCTTGATGAACAAGCTGAGAGGGTAGCGATAGCCGCAAAACCAACTCCCATAAATAGGGTCTTAAATGTACTCATTTTTAGGCTGTTTTTTATTGTCTATTCATTTTGGGTGTAAAATTACAATTTTATTTCGAATCAGCAAGCGTTTTCCCTAACTTTTTTTCTTCTAAAGTGTCTTTTTAACACTATTTGTATGAAAACGCCTGTTTTTGGCTTATTTGGGACAAAAAAACTGCAGTTAGCAAATACTAACTGCAGTTCCTTATATTATATATAATGTATATATTAGCAAACCTTGTGAGAACCCTCAGAGATGATTACAGGGTAAATCTCTGGAGCATGACCATATTTGGCTGTGAACTTAGCTGTAACGTCCTCAACGAACTTGTCGTAGATATCGTCCTTTACCAGGTTGATGGTGCAGCCACCGAAGCCACCGCCCATGATACGGCTACCAGTAACACCGTTCTCCTTAGCAACATCGTTTAAGAAGTCGAGTTCCTCGCAGCTTACCTCGTATTCCTTGCTCAAGCCGTGGTGAGTCTCGTACATCTTCTGACCTACTGTCTCGTAGTCGCCCTTCTCAAGAGCATCGCAGACAGCCAATACGCGGTCCTTCTCGCCCAATACGAAGTGAGCGCGGCTGTAATCCTCTTCGCCTACCTCAGCGCGAACCTCTTCCAACTGCTCCCATGTGCAATCACGGAGAGTTTCGAACTTAGCTTCTTGGTGCTTTGCTGCAATGTGCTTAACAACATTTTCGCAAGAGTTGCGACGGTCGTTGTATGGAGAACCTGCCAACTCGTGCTTTACCTTAGAGTTTACCAGGCAGAGTTTATAGCCCTTAGGCTCGAATGGGAAGTATTCAAATTCGCGGCTGTTGCAATCGAGGCGCATCAACTTACCTTCCTTACCGAAAACAGAAGCAAACTGGTCCATGATACCGCAGTTAACACCTACATACTTGTGCTCAGTAGCCTGGCCTGCGAGAACGAGATCCCATTTAGAAACCTTGTTGTCACCGAAAAGGTCGTTCAAAGCAAAAGCAAAACAGCTTTCAAGAGCAGCAGAAGAAGACATACCTGCACCGAGAGGCACATCACCATAGAATGCTGCATTGAAACCCTTTACGTCAACGCCCAATGCCTTCATCTCCTGGCAAACACCATAGATGTAACGTGCCCATGAAGCGCGAGGACCTTCAGGATCATTAACCTTGAATTCAACACGGTCCTTCAAGTCGATAGAGTAGAGCATGACGGTATCTGTTCCGTTAGGACGGATTTCTGCCATAATACCCTTATCTACTGCACCTGGGAAAACAAATCCACCATTATAATCGGTATGCTCGCCAATCAAGTTAATACGACCTGGTGACATGTAGATGTTACCTGTTTTACCATCGAAATGCTTGATGAAGCGGCTTCTTACTTTTTCAATATCCATAATTAGTTAAGTTTTTGTTGAGTTGTTACTAAAGATTTGATTATATGATTTAGCCCAAAGACTATATAAGCCTTAGGGCTAATTTATTTCGTGTTATTAATCAACAGGAATATCCTTGTTGATGTTCTTGCAACCAGCTACAGCATAGAAGAACATGTATGCCATACAGATGAGAGGTACAATGTAACTAGCCATATAGCCAGCATTGTCTGCGATGAAGTTCTGTACCAATGGCATCAATCCGCCACCTACTACCATCATCATGAAGATACCTGAAGCCTGGGCTGTATACTTACCAAGACCCTCGGTAGCGAGGTTGAAGATAGAAGACCACATGATAGAAGTGCAGAGACCGCAGAGTACCAGGAACATGGCAGCGATAGGCACTGTTACCATCTGGAATGATGTACCTGTAAATACAGGCATTTCTACTGTTGTTGACTTGCCGAGAAGTACGGCGAGTACGATAAAGATCATACCTGCACCATTGGCAATCATCATCATCATGCGGCTAGATACCTTGTCAGCAATAAAACTGGAGCAAAGACGACCAACCAGCATCAGGAGCCAATATGTACCTGCAACGAAACCACCGATAGCTGCTGCATTTGCCAAGGCTGTACCATTGATGAAACCACCACCATTTGCTGTTGTATCAGAAATGTAGAAGTTCAATGTTCCAGGAATGCCTACCTCAACACCTACATAAACGAAGATTGCGATAACGCCGAGGTTGAAGTGGCGGAAAGCCCATGGTGAATGCTCGAATACAGTCTTGTCTGTAGTCTTACCCATCTCTGGATCCTGGATAGGGATGAAGTTCAAGATAACGAATGCTGCTGCGAATACGGCAAGGGCAATGTAAAGTACGAGGTTCACATCTACCATTTTGGTATTAGCAGTAACAGTACCGATAAGGGCACCTACGAGCATTGGAGTTAAAGTTCCGGATAAACTGTTCAATGTACCACCGATGAGGTTCAACTGGTTACCGCGGTTACCACCACCACCGATGAGGTTCAACATTGGGTTTACAACAGTATTCAAAATACAAACTGCGAAACCTGAGATGAACGCACCGAAGAGGTAAACGGCGAAGCCTGAGATGTCGGCACCGAACTTACCTGAAAGGAACTGGATGAGCACGCCTACGAATCCGGTAGCGATACCGGTGAGGGCGGTCTTCTTGTAACCGATTTTGGTGAGCAACTTACCTGCAGGGATACCCATGAAGAGGTAAGCCAAGAAGTTCATGGCGTTACCCAACATACCGATCATGTTAGCACTTCCGCTGTCAGCGAATACATTTTTCCAAATAACTCCGATAGGAGCAGCCAAATTCGTTACGAACGAAATCATGGCGTAGAGGAACATCATCGTGATAATGGCGATGATATTGCCATTTTTACTTTGGTTTTCCATTTTTTTTGATAGTTGATATTGTTATTTGTTATTATTATTTGCGAAAAGCTTGTTATACTCTTTTTGAAGAGGTTATTGATTCTCTTTTATGGTAAAGAGGTTGCTACTCTTTTCTTCTAAGAGGTTGTTTCTTCTTTAAAGACGTTAAGACTTCTCTTTAAGATTGTTGTCGCGCTGGATGAGTTTTGTCATTCAAGCGCGAAAATGGAGCAAGTGCTGTTTAGAGTACCTGCTCCATGATTTATTCTGATTTATTTGTCAATTCCAAACTTATAGATTGTCTTCTGGGTGTATGTTTCACCCGGATTTAATCTGCAACTTGGGAAATAGGTGTGATTTGGAGTGTCTGGGAACTTCTGTGCCTCGAAGCAGACTGCACTGCGACGTGGGAATGTTGCACCAAACTGTCCTGAGATACCTGCAAGGAAATTACCTGTGTACATCTGCAAACCTGGTTCTGTGGTATAAACCTCCATGGTACGGCAGCTTACAGGGTCTTTTATACGGGCAGCGAAACTCAACTCACCTTCTTCTGTCTTGTTCAATACATAGTTGTGGTCATAGCCCTGACCATTCTTGATCTGCTCGTTGTCTGCATTGATGTCCTGACCAATTGGCTTTGGTGTACGGAAATCGAATGGTGTGCCCTCAACCTTCAAAATCTCACCTGTAGGGATAGAATACTCATCGATAGGGAGATAGTAGTTTGCGTTTACCTCACAGATGATATTGTCAACTGTTGGGGTAGGATTAGCAATACCCTGGATTGAGAAGAAAGCGTGATGTGTCAGGTTGCAGATGGTTGTCTTGTTGGTTGTAGCCTGATACTTGATAACGAACTCATTGTCGTCGGTCAATGTGTAAGCTACCCAAACTGTCAACTCACCAGTGAAGCCTTCTTCACCATAAGGGCTCGTGTATTTCAATACGACAGCGCTATCACTCATGCGGGTTGCATCCCAAACTTTGGTGTGGAAACCTGTAGGTCCACCATGCAGGTGGTTGGGACCATCGTTGCATGCCAAGTGATACTCCTTGCCGTGAAGTATGAACTTGCCTTCTTTAATACGGTTGCCATAACGACCGATGAGCACACTCAAGAATGGCTCTGGTGAGTTGATGACGTCCTGTATGTTGTCATGGCCTTGGATGAGGTTGGCATAGTTGCCATCCTTGTCTGGCATCATGATGGCTACGACTGCTCCACCATAGTTAGTCACTGCAACTTCGTTGCCTTGCTTGTTTCTCAACACGAAGAGATCAGTCTTCTTGCCATTCACTGTGGTCTGAAAATCTTCTCTTTTCAAACCACACTTATTTGCTGGTTCTGTATTCATAATATCTCACTTTTTTTAGTTACCTTACTCTGGTTTAAGTAATGTACTGCAAAGTAACTAAAAAAAAATGAGTATTACAAATATTTTATGAACTTTTTGATTTAAAAAATCCTAAAACGATTCTGATAGCAAATCAGCAACGACGTAACTTGATCCGCCAATAAAGATAAAATCTTCTTTTTTTGCGTTTGCTTTTGCTTTGTTAAATGCTTGTGCGATAGTTTGATAGCATGTTCCGTTTAAGCTGTGCTTTTGCGCGTATCCGTATAATTTGTCTACAGGAATCGCTCTTTTGGTTGATGGCTGTGTCCAATAGAAAATCATGCTTTCTTTTGGCAACTTTTCTAATAGTCCCATTACATGCTCTACATCTTTGTCGTCAACCATTCCGAAGACAATATGTTTCGTATCGGCTTTGACGGATGCAATCTGAGGTTCCAGATACTCCCATCCGGCAAGGTTATGTCCCGTATCACAGATGGTGAGTGGGTGCTCGTTGAGTTTTTCCCATCTGCCACGTAAGCCTGTCAGCTCGCATACATGTTCGAAGCCGTTCTTTATGCTTTCATCTTTGATTTCTATTCCTTCTTCCTTCAGGCATTCTACGGCTGCGGATATGGTGCAGAAGTTCTTTTTCTGATAGTTGCCTTTCAGTTCGAAGTTCATGTCTGCGTCAGTTGCATGTGCAAAATGGATAGGAGAATTCTGCTCATGGGCTTTCTTGATGAATACAGGTTGGGTCTCTTCGTTCCATTCGCCAATAACGACAGGAATCTGTGGCTTGATGATACCCGCCTTTTCGCCTGCAATCTCGCCGAGTGTATTCCCGAGGAATTGGGTGTGGTCAAAACTGATGTTCGTGATAACGGATAGGATAGGAGTGATGATGTTGGTACTATCCAGTCTTCCTCCCAATCCAACTTCGATGACGGCAAAGTCTACCTTTTGTTCTGCAAAATACTGAAATGCCATCATGGTGGTCAGTTCAAAGAACGAAGGATGTAGCGGTTCGAAGAATTTCCGGTTGTTTTCTACAAAGTCGATTACATACTCTTCGCTTACCATCTCACCATTTACGCGAATGCGTTCTCTGAAATTTACAAGATGTGGAGATGTGAACAGACCGACCTTATAGCCCTGGCTCTGCAGGATTGCAGCAAGGGTATGGGATGATGAACCTTTTCCGTTGGTTCCTGCAATGTGGATACATTTATATTGGTTATGAGGATGTCCGAAGTGTTCATCCATTTTATACATCGTATCAAGCCCAGGTTTGTATGCCTTGGCTCCAATCTTTTCAAAAACCGGCGTGCTGGTGAAAAGATATTCAACAGTTTCTTGATAATTCATGTTATATGTTATACCTTATTATATATACAGATAATCCCCGAAAAGAGCGAACCGTTCTTTCGAAGATAGTTCGCCCTCTTCGGGGATTGCTCTTTACTGTTTATTTTTTAAAGAGATTCTTGAAACTTTCAAAGAGAGATTTCTTCTCTGCATTATCTGCTTTGAAATTATCGCATTCCTTGAATTTCACAACAAGATCCTTTTCTTCCTTGGTCAGAGAGGTAGGTACGAAAACGGTAATATTGACGATAATATCACCACGGCCATAACCATATCCCTGAATAGCCGGCATACCTTTGCCACGCAAACGAATCTGTTTGCCAGGTTGTGTGCCAGGTTCTATTTTGATTTTTGTCTTGCCATCCAAGGTAGGGACTTCTACCTCGCCACCCAAAGTGGCAGTTGCAAAGTCAAGAACAAGATTATGGTATAAGTCCTGACCTACACGCTCGAAATCATCGTTCTTTTCTACGCTTACCATTACCTGTAGGTTTCCGTAGAGACCATTGTGCTTGCCTTGGTTACCCTTTCCTTCAACGGTAACAACCATATCGTTGTCGACACCTGCAGGAATATTGATTTCTACGAGTTCCTCGCCCTTCACGATTCCGTCACCACCGCATTCCTTACATTTGTTCTTGATGATAGTTCCCTCACCGCCACACTTTGTACATGCAGCCTGAGTTTGCATCATGCCGAACATGCTGCGCACTGTTTTTAAGACATAGCCGCTTCCATGACATTCCGGACATGTTTCTGGCTGGGCACCACCTTCGCAACCTGTTCCGTGACATGCAGAGCAAGTTACATCCTTGCGAATCTTGAAGCGCTTGGTAACACCTGTTGCTGCCTCTTGGAGAGTCAGTTTTACTCTTACGCGAAGGTCGCCACCCTGGTAAACCCGCTTCTGTGAGCCGCCGCCGAAACCACCGCCACCAAAGCCGCTGAAACCGCCGTGTCCGCCAAAGATATCTCCAAACATAGAGAAGATGTCGTTCATGTCCATGCTGGCACCACCGCCGAATCCGCCGAATCCACCTTGTGGGCCGTCGAAACCAAACTGGTCATACTGCTGGCGCTTCTGGGCATCGTGGAGAACTTCGTAAGCTTCGGCAGCTTCCTTGAATTTCTCTTCCGCCTCTTTGTTGCCAGGGTTGCGGTCTGGATGATACTTGATGGCTATCTTTCGATACGCCTTCTTTATTTCGTCTTCTGATGCCGACTTGTCTACGCCCAGCACCTCATAATAGTCTCTCTTAGCCATTTGCTTATTTCAAATATTGAATTTTCTTGCAGAATTCTAATGGAATGTTCTGGATTTTGAAAAATAATTCTTGATATTTCTTTCTTACTGACCTACAGCTACCTTGGCATGGCGAATCACCTTGTCGTTCATCGTATAACCTGTCTGGACGCAGTCAATGATCTTTCCCTTCTTATCATCGCCCATTCCTGGAACCATAGCAATAGCCTCGTGGAAATCTACATCGAAATCCTTGTCGTTGGTTTCAATCTTCTTTACGCCAAGACCTTCGAGTGTCTTTACGAACTTGTTGAAAATCATTTTGACACCTTCCTTGATAGCCTTAGGGTCTTCGCTCTTGTCAGCGATGGCACGCTCAAAGTCGTCGAGAATAGGCAGAATAGCAGCTACAGTCTTCTCGCCGCCATTCAAAATCAGTTCTGCTTTCTCTTTGAGGGTACGCTTGCGGTAATTCTCAAACTCAGCAGTCTTATAGAGTAACTGTTTCTTGAGTTCCTCTACCTCTTGCTGTGCTTTTGTTAAAGGATCAACCTCTTCTGCCTTCTTGTCAGCAGCATCCGTATTGTTGTCACCTTTTTCTGTCTTGTTGTCAGTATTCTGATTTTCCTCAGTATTTTCATTTTGAGTTGTCTGCTCATTATTTTCATTCTGAACAGTCTCCTGAACGTTTCCGTCCTCTATATTAATTTCTTTTTCTTTTGACATAGTCTTAAATTTTTTAAACATGATAATTCTTGTTATTGGTTGTTTGACAAAAAGTGTGCCAACCCGATTCTCATCGAATTGGCACTATTAAATTATAAGATAATTTCGGTTGCTGTTTAAAACAGTTGAATGACTTTCTGATTAGAAGCCGTACATCTTAGCCTTCTGCTCCTTGATAGCTTCATCGTAGATATACTCATCATAAGACATGAGCTTGTCGATGGTGCCTGATGGAGTGAGCTCGATGATACGGTTTGCCACGGTGTTGATGAATTCGTGGTCGTGGCTAGAGAAGAGGATATTGCCCTTGAAACCTACCAGGTTGTTGTTGAATGCCTGAATACTCTCCAGATCCAAGTGGTTGGTTGGGGTATCAAGAATCAGGCAGTTGGCGTTCTGCAACTGCATGCGTGCAATCATACATCTCATCTTCTCACCTCCGGAGAGGACATTTACCTTCTTCAGTACTTCTTCGCCGCTGAAGAGCATTCTTCCGAGGTAGCCCTTCATGGCAACTTCGTTACCTGGACCATACTGGCTCAACCAGTCTACCAGGTTCTTGTCGCTCTGGAAGAATTCTGTATTGTCGAGTGGGAGATAAGCTGTTGTGATAGTAACACCCCACTTGTAGTCACCTGCGTCAGCCTTTCGGTTGCCGTTGATGATTTCGAAGAGTGCGGTCATCGCCTTAGGATTATGAGAAAGGAATACTACCTTCTCACCCTTTTCTATGTTAAAGTTTACATTGTCGAAGAGCACTGTTCCGTCTTCGTCGCATGCTTTCAGTCCCTCTACCTCCAGAATCTGGTTACCTGGCTCACGGTCCATCTGGAAGATGATGCCTGGGTATTTACGGCTTGAAGGACGGATTTCTTCAACGTTCAGTTTCTCCAGCATCTTCTTGCGGGATGTAGTCTGCTTACTCTTGGCAACGTTAGCAGAGAATCGGCGGATGAATTCTTCCAACTGCTTCTTCTTCTCTTCAGCCTTCATCTTCTGATTCTGAGCCTGGCGGAGAGCCAACTGAGAACTCTCGTACCAGAAAGAGTAGTTACCTGCAAACATCGTAATCTTACCGAAGTCGATATCTACGGTCTGGGTACTTACAGCATCGAGGAAGTGACGGTCGTGAGATACTACGAGTACGGTCTGTTCAATGTTGCTGAGATAGTCTTCCAACCACTCAACTGTGTCGAGGTCGAGGTCGTTGGTAGGCTCATCGAGAAGGAGGTTGTCTGGGTTGCCGAAGAGTGCCTTTGCCAGCATCACGCGCACCTTCTCTGTGTTTGAAAGTTCACCTACGAGTTTGTCGTGGCGGTCTTCCTTTACGCCGAGGTTCTGCAGAAGTTGTGCGGCATTGCTTTCTGCCTCCCAACCATTCATTTCTGCAAACTTGAGCTCCAGCTCAGCAGCGAGGTTACCATCTTCTTCTGTCATCTCTGGCTTAGCATAGAGGCGCTCGCGCTCCTTCATGTTTTCCCATAATGGCTGATGACCCATCAGGACGGTATCCATCACGCGGAAATCGTCATATTTGAAGTGGTCCTGTTCCAAGACAGAAAGTCGCTCGCCTGGTCCCATTTCTACTGTACCCTTGTTTGGTTCAAGGTCGCCGCTGATAGCGCGGAGGAATGTAGATTTTCCGGCGCCGTTAGCACCGATGATACCATAAATATTACCATGAGTGAACTTGAGGTTTACATCCTTGTAAAGCACTCTCTTTCCGAATTGGATTGCAAGATTTTGTACTGTAATCATTATTTGTTCCTAAATATCTTTTATTCTGATTATATCTTTAATTCAGCTGCAAAATTACAAAAAAATATTTGAAACACAATGATTTATTGGCAAAAGTTACTAATTTTTAGTTAAAAACATGGTGGCTTTTTGTTATTTTGCAGAAAAGTCTTACTTTTGTAGGCTGAAACGGAGAAAATGCAGCATTGATTCTGTGTTTTTCATGTTAAGAAAATGATATAGATAACAATATGAGACAACAAAATAGAAAAGGAAATTTTAATAAGCATACCAATAATGCTTATGGCTACGGAAACCCAAATGAATATGAGCATTACATGGTAGAAAAACCTGCTCCGTTGCTGGAATGGCTGATGGAGAATGTGAAGGGACCTAGCAAGACCAAGGTGAAGCAGACTCTGCAGGGTAGGGGAATCAAGGTAAATGGCAAAACCATTACCCAGTTTGATTATGCCCTGAAGCCGGGGATGAAGGTGAGTGTGAGCAAGACAAAGAAGAATCAGGAGGTATTTAAAAGCAGATACCTTAAGATTGTTTATGAAGACAGATATCTGATTGTTGTCGAGAAAAACATTGGTATCTTGAGTATGGCAGCCGGTCATTCTACTCTGAATGTGAAAACGGTACTTGATGATTATTTTCATAAGACTCGCCAGAACTGCCAGGCACATGTAGTACACCGACTTGACCGTGATACTTCGGGCTTGATGATTTATGCCAAGGATAAGCAGACGGAGTTGGCTTTGGAGGATGATTGGCATCATAATGTATACGACCGCAGATATGTGGCTCTGGTTTCCGGAGAGATGGAAGAAGATGAAGGTACCGTTGCCAACTGGCTGAAAGATAACAAGGCTTATATTACTTACAGTAGTGATACGGATAATGGCGGCAAGTATGCTGTTACCCATTTCCATACATTAGAGCGTACAACGGCTCATTCTCTGGTGGAGTTCAAACTCGAAACGGGCCGTAAGAATCAGATTCGTGTTCATACGGCCGATATGGGGCATCCGGTGTGTGGTGATATTAAGTATGGTAATGGTGATGATCCATGCCAGCGCTTGTGTCTGCATGCCTATCTGCTATGTTTCTATCATCCCGTAACGCATCAGCCTATGGAATTTGAAACTCCGATACCGGCTGAATTCCGCAGGGCATTAAAGAATGATCGTTAATAGGGTGATGAATACTGATTGGTAGTTTATATATATAATAATGTGATATGAATGATTTTGGATATTATGCGCTGGCATTGGTAGTCCTTGTTGTAGGACTGTTTGTCTTAAAGAAGGTGGCTACCTGTATGATTAAAGCAATGGTAGCTGTTGTTATGGTAGCCGTGCTGGCAGTTCTTTACTGGCTCTTCTGTTGATGGCAGAGTTGTGTAATGATGACGTGATAAGATTTTAGATATTTTTGATTGGTAAATTGGTTGCGGTTGTCTGGGCTCACCCGATAAATTAGGGGGAAAGATTTTGAATTTTCCAAAAAAAGTTATACCTTTGTGCCATGAATAATCAAGGACTATTAGCGTTGGCACAATTAATTCTGCCATCAGAGATACTTTCAAATTTTGAAGTAGTACGTGTAGAAGAAGAGGTTTCCCTTATTCGCATCTATCTTGATGAATCAGTTAAGGCTGATTATAAAGAGAACCCTTTGATTGAATCTAAAGGATTCTGTGATGCTGTAACTATACGTGACTTCCCCATACGTGACAAAGGTGTAGACTTGATAGTCAGAAGGCGTAAATGGTACGACAAGCAGAATAACCGATACTTCTCCGATTCTTATGATCTCAAGGCAGAAGGCACCCGCTACTCCAAGGAGTTTGCGGCTTTTTTAAAAGGAGTGTATGGAGACGATTCCTACGACCTCCCGTTCGCTTGATCGCTATTATCACATAAACGGGGATACGTTTGAAAAGCAATATAAGGAAGTGCTCAGCGGCTATCGTGAATGGTCAGAACTCTCACATGCAGAAGACTGGCTTGTTTTTCCAGAAAATACAGGTGAAAGCATCTGTATTGATGAAACAGCTCCAAGCAATGGTGAATTGTACACAATTGTAAGCAACCGAACTTCACATGGAGGTAAAGGCACCATCATTGCCATTGTAAAGGGTGTGGCAGCAGACGCTGTAATAGAAGCACTTATGCGCATAGACGAGGCCAAGAGACTGATGGTAAAGGAAATAACTATGGATATGTCAAATTCCATGAGACTCATAGCAAGACGTTGTTTCCCAAAAGCTATGCGTACCATAGATCGCTTTCATATACAGAAACTTGCTTGTGATGCCCTACAGGAAATGCGCATCGCCCATAGATGGGATGCCATTCAAGCAGATACGGATGCCAGAGAAGAAGCCAAATGTTTGGGCGAAGCATATACTCCAATTGTGCTTGCAAATGGGGATACCCACAAGCAGTTGCTGGCTCGCAGCAGGTATCTGCTTTTCAAATCAGCAGACAAATGGACAGAAAGCCAGAGACAAAGAGCAGAGGTGCTCTTTGAAACATATCCAGACCTTAAAGAGGCTTATTCTCTCACACATTCGCTTAGAATGATATTTTCTAAGAATACCGTCAAAGACGCAGCAAGACTCTCGCTTGCACGCTGGTATAACAAAGTGGACGATTCGGGCTTTAAGAGTAAGCATCCAACCCCTATTTTGGCGGTTTGAACAATAAGTGCTACCTTTGCGCCATGTTAAACATTAAATGTTATAAGTATGGCAATAAGTAGTAAAGATCTTGAGAGCCTGTGGCAACGCTATAAAGCGGAGGCGGTACCAGCAGGCATTTCGGTAAATCAATTTTTCGAATCCAATGGAGTTCCTTATCATGTATTTGAAAAGTGGTACAAGAAGAAGTTCCAGGCTCCAAATGTTGTGGAGTGTGTTGTTGCAGGTGCGCCAGATTCAACCAGTGCAGTTCCAATACCATCCAAGCCGGGTAATCCTTCAGCCGGTTTATCTCCAGCTCCGACCGAGGATGCCGTTGTCATCAAGTATGTCAATCTTGGGCTTAGCAATGGTATGAAGATAGAGCATCATAATTTGAGCTATTCTGGTCTTCAAAGTTTTATCTCTAAACTTCAAGCCTTATGTTTAGCTTAAATGGTGCCGTAAAATATAAGTATATTCCCAACTATCAGGATATGCGTGGAGGTTATGACAAGCTTTGTGGAGTGATACGCTCTTTGGGCGAAGATCCAGAGGATGGCACCGCTTACGTGTTTACTTCCAAGGATCAAAAGATAGTAAAAATCATCAGACATGAACATAATGAGTGTCAGATGTATTATCAGAAGTTTGACAAGAACATGAGTTTTGTCCGTCTAGAGTTTGAAGGTGTCCTTCCAATTTATGTGTTGGAGTGGAAGTATCTAGTGGCTATGCTTTCATGCCCTGTTGTAAAAAGCATAGGTCCAATAGAGCTAAAATGCTATGAGGAAGCAGCTTGATGGCGAAAATGATAGTTAATTTTCTGAAAAAAAGTATTCATTTTTTGGGTAAAATAGAGTTAAGTAAATGATATTCAGAGTGTTGTAGAAAGCTTTAAGGTTGGCTTGTTAAGCCCTGTTTTCGATGTTTTGCGATACTGCAAACATGTCTGACATAGGGTGGTATTACGACTAATGTTAAGTCTCTAAAACAGCGTAAAATACTGAATATTAGATTGTTAAATAAGTTTTATGCATTTTGTGGAGTCTCATAATATGATTATCTTTGCATCTGCAAACGTTTCATATTATGGCAGATATACATATAGACATAGAGCGCATGATAATGCATTCCAATTACTTGCTGGAGGTAGACAATTCTTCGGCAAGTAATGGATTATCGGATATGGAACGTAAGCAATATCTAGATCAGATAAAGGAATTGGTTCAGACAGTCCAGACACTTCTGGATGCCAATATTGCCTTGGGTAATAAGCAGAAGGAACTACAGGCAGAGGCAGATCGTAAGATTGCCGGTTTGCAGGATCAGGTTGACAAGCTTACTGGAGAACTGCAAGCCCGTAGGCGTAAGATGCATGGCAAGAACAATGAGAAGCAAACTGGTGACAAGTCGGTAAATACAGGCAAGACCAAGGATGAGGAAGAGGGGGAATACATCGAGAATGGATGTGAGCAACCTTCCGATTCTGATGATTCAGACGAAGTTACCGATACAGAGGCGACCAATCCCAAAAAGGATTTGAGCCAACGCCCGGACCACTACAAGACTATGAAGGCTGAAGTTCTTGTGGTTCATGATTGTGACAAGGACAAGCTTAAGGCTATGGGTTTGGAGTTCATTCGTTATACCAGACCTGTCGACCAGTTTGACCGAATCAGTATGACACGTCAGGACCGCTACCTTTATGCTTGGGTACGTGACAAGGACGGCAACGAGTTCGCTTTCTTCGTGCCAAAAGATGAAGGGGTAGAGCAGCGTGCTTGCACTTTTGTCGATGAGTCGAAGTATGACATGCCAAGCATGGTTCCTCATACCAGCAGTACGAGTGGCATGCTTTCAGACTTGATTGTCAATCGCTTCCAGTATGCGATAACGAGTGGACGTGAGATGTATCGCATGGTCAATGAGAAGATGCGTATGTCTAAGTCTACTATTTTCAACTGGTTGCGACATGGGGCAGAGTTCTTGGAGACTTGTCAGGAGACCATCAAACAATGGCTATTGAAACCTGGCTCAACGATTTATTGTGATGAGTCCTGGGTTGACACCAAGGTGACGGATGCCAATGGTGAGGTGCATTATAAGAAACGATATATGTGGGTCATTGTCAACTTGACCACCAAGGTCTGCTATTATCTGTATGGCAGTCGTAAGAAAGAGGTTATCAAGGAGTTTCTTGGTGACTTCAAGGGCACGTTGATGACCGATGCCTATGCTGCATACCTTTACTTCAATAAGTTGAAGGACTGTACTCATGTATGTTGCTGGTCGCACGTTAGAAGACTGTTCGTCTCGGCGAGTCGTGACTACAAGGATACCTTGGCACAGGCATTCATAGACTTGATCGGTATATTATATAAGGTCGAAGTTGAAAATCAAGTGTTGGGTCGCACAGAAAAAGAGATAGTCAAGCATCGAGGTGAGGATTCCTTACCAGTTTTACACGACCTCTATCTGCAAGCGACGGCACTGTTGAAACAGTTTGAGAAAAACGAGATTAAGCTCTCTGCTAAGTTGCAACAAGCCTTGACATATATGACCAAGCATTGGGAAGAGCTGATGGCATATACTAAGATAGGCAGCGTCTTGATAGACAACAACTGTTGTGAACGCGCAGTCCGCCCATTCACAAATCTCCGAAAGAACTTCGGTGGATTTAGCAGTGAGCAGGGTGCCAGAGTTACAGCGACCTTCCTTACTTTCGTTGAAACCTGCAAGCTAATGGCAATGGCTCCACTGGATTTCTTCAGGGGATTCTTTGACATGATTGTAGTTGGAAGAAGGGATTATGCCTTGATGACAGAGGCACTTTTAGTTAAACCTGTTTAAAAATCAGAAAAGTCCAATTTCTTAAAATACCCTGTATCCCCAGTAAACACTGGGGATGGAGTTGTATTGTCATAGGGGTTGGATGCTTACCTTTAAGAGTTTTAATGTTATTGCAGCAACTCTATACGAGCATTATGATGAAGTATTGAACTTCTTTGTTAATAGAGCTACTAATGCCTTTGCAGAATCATTTAATGCTAAAATTAAGGCGTTTAGAGCTGCTTTAAGGGGAGTAACGGATATAAAGTTTTTTCTTTTCAGACTTACAAAGCTATATGCTTAATCCCCCTAGTTTATCGGGTGAGCCGTTGTCTGGGTGTAAACTTTGGATGGCTGCAACTTTTTTATAGTGATATTTAAAGAGATATAAAGTAATATTTAAAGGTGATATGAAATGGTAGGGAGAAATACAAAACAAAAAAGAGCATTTCTGTTAAGAAATGCTCTTTTTGTACACCCTTAGGGATTCGAACCCTAGACCCACTGATTAAGAGTCAGTTGCTCTACCAACTGAGCTAAGGGTGCAACTATTTGTTGGTGACTCCGCAAGGATTCAAACCTTGAACCTCTTGATCCGTAGTCAAGTGCTCTATTCAGTTGAGCTACGGAGCCAAAAACGTTTGTTTCAGTGAAGCTTTGATAGGAGAGTGACTCCGCAAGGATTCAAACCTTGAACCTCTTGATCCGTAGTCAAGTGCTCTATTCAGTTGAGCTACGGAGCCAATTCTTATCTTTTGTACACCCTTAGGGATTCGAACCCTAGACCCACTGATTAAGAGTCAGTTGCTCTACCAACTGAGCTAAGGGTGCAACTATTAAAGCCTCATTTCTGAATTGCGAGTGCAAAGGTACTACTATTTTTTGATTCCACCAAATTTTTTCGCAACTTTTTTCAAAAAAAATCAATTTTTCTTCATCTTGAAGGTTCCTAATGTATGTCTATAGCCCTTCTTGTTGATGCTTACCACGCGGTAGATACCCTCCTTTAAGTTTCTAACATCTAGCGTGTTATCTTTTGCATGGAGGTACAGAATATCGCATCCTTGCAGGGTTTCGACCATCAGAACGTCAAAAACGAGATTTTTGGTGGTTTCTGCTAGATATACCTTCTTTCCGTCACATTCGAGTAATTTCGCAGCTCCTGTGCTTTGGGCAAAGAGTGGATTCTCTTCCTCTTTTTCTTGGGTTGGCTGGCTTTCTATGCCATATCCGTCCATTGAAGTTACGGCAACAAACAGACGTTTTGCATCAGGATTTTCTATTTTGAACGAATTTCCTATGATTCGTGCGGCAACCAGGTTGCGTGCATCGGTGATGTCAACCGGATATTTCTTGCTCGCGTATACATTATTATATATATAAGGGGTTGCGATTTTAGTGCCGTCTGTATAGTTTGAAGGATTGCTCCAGGAAACTGATACCTTGTTATCGGTGGTGATTACCGATAATTGCTGTGGCTGTTCCGGTTGGTTCTTGCTTGCCCAGGTCATCGGCGGAACCAATGATGGGTATGGATTGAAACGTTGGGTAAAGTCGAGAATACCCTGTTTGTTGTCCAGAAGGAACTTGTTTCTGAAGAAAGCATATCCCATTCCGAGGTTTCGGATGTGATACATTTCTGCCGTCACGTCATTGATGTTCCACTTTCCTTCTTTCGGATCGAGAAAGTAGATGCCCAGTCCTGGAACCACAATCTTGCCATGGCTCTGTTCCTGCCAGTCGATGGCAAACGGATAGAAGTGCTCGTTCTTGAAATACATCATAGGGAAGAGCTCGTCCATCAGACCGCTCTTGAGCCAGCCCTGTGCATCCTGGCAGACCTTCGTGTATGCATTCCAGCCAAAGCTCCGGTATCTGCTCAGGTCATCATACTTTCCTACAGGTGAGCAGCTCATTTTTACCCAAGGTTTTTCAGCCTTCACTGCATCGTGAATCTTTCTTACGATGTTGGTGATATACCGGCGTCCCTGTTCCCGGCTCACTTTGATGTTCCAGGTTTCAGGGTAACGGATGTAGTCGAGGTGAATACCGTCTACATTATATTTATGTGTAATTTCCCTGCAGATGTTTGCCAGATAATCACCTGTCCGACTGTTTTCCGGATCCATGTATCCGTCTGCTCCAATCTTCTTGATGAGTTTCGGCATCTTCTGTCGGAGGGTTTTGCAGCCGAGTGCGTTCCATTTTCCTACAGGGATGGTTACCACCCAGGCATGCAGTTCCATACCGCGCTTATGGCATTGGTCGATGGCAAACTGCAGGGCATCATAGCCCGGACTTCTGCCCGGAAATCCTGACAGACATCCATCCCAAGGTTCGTATGCCGACGGATAAATCATGGTACCTCTTACGCGGGTCTGGATCAGTACGGTGTTGATTTTAGCCTGCTGTAACCGGTCCAGTATATCCGTCAGTTCCTTTTTCTGCTTTTCGGCAGAATAAGAAGACTGTGCATAAGAGTGTGGCCAGTCGATACCTCCTATGGTTGTCAGCCATACAGCTCTTACTTCATGTTTCGGCACCTGGTTATTGAACACGATACTCTGGGCTTTTGCGGCCAAAACAGAGCATAAAACGATAAAAAATATCTTAAATCTCTTCATAATCTTACAATTTGGCAACAAAGATACCAATATTTTTTTTTATTTCAAATAAAAATATTACTTTTGCGGTTGAAATATTAAAATAAAGTGCATTTTGCACCGAAAAGAGAGAAAATTTTAAGCAATAAAAGAAAAATGGTCAGTTTCGTTATTAGTTTGGTCGCCCTTGTATTGGGTTACCTTCTTTATGGAAAGTTTGTGGCGCATGTGTTCGGTCCTGATGACCGCCCTACGCCTGCAGTGACCAAAGCCGATGGGGTCGACTTTATGGTACTGCCTAGTTGGAAAATCTTCATGATTCAGTTCCTCAACATTGCAGGAACGGGTCCTATCTTCGGTGCTATTATGGGTGCCTGGTACGGACCGGTGGCTTATCTGTGGATTATCTTCGGGTGTATCTTCGCAGGAGCCATGCATGATTACATGAGCGGTATGCTCAGTATCCGTAACGGTGGAGCTGGCTTGCCGGAATTGGTAGGTAAGTATTTGGGTGGACGCACCAAGAAAGTGATGTTGGTCTTTTCGGTACTTTTGCTGATGATGGTGGGAGCTGTGTTTGTATACAGTCCGGCTATCATTATGAGTGGCATTTGTAATACGGATGCATTCTGGGGCAGCCAGATGTTTTGGATTGTGGTGATTTTCGTTTATTACGTCATCGCTACATTACTGCCTATCGATAAGATTATCGGTAAGGTTTATCCGCTCTTTGCCTTCTCGCTTCTCTTTATGGCGGGTGCTCTGATGATAGGTCTCTTTGTGAAGTGGCCTTCATTGCCTGAACTCTGGAGCAATTTGCAGAGTTGTAATCTCAATGAGAATCCGGCTTGGTTGGGAACGGAGTCTTTTGTACAGAAGAGTCCGATTTTCCCTTGCCTCTTTATCACGATAGCCTGTGGTGCCATCAGTGGTTTCCATGCTACGCAGAGTCCGCTCATGGCACGATGCATGAAGAATGAGAAGATGGGACGCCCTATTTTCTATGGTGCCATGATTACTGAAGGTATTGTTGCCTTGATATGGGCTACTGTTTCCATGTATTTCTTCTACTATGGTGGATGGCGTGAATGTGTTAGTCCGGAGGCTGCTCAGCAGTTTATCGCTCAGTTTGATGGCGGCAAGTCGCTTATCCAGAACTTCGATGCGCCTACAGTTGTGAAGATAGTATGTTCCAGTTGGTTGGGTGTGGCTGGTGGAATCCTGGCTCTGTTGGGTGTTGTTGCAGCGCCTATTACCAGTGGCGATACGGCTTTGAGAAGTGCTCGTCTGATTATCGCCGAGTTTATCGGTTTGGAGCAGCGCTCTATGCGCAAGCGTCTTTATATCTGCGTTCCGTTGTTTGCTCTTACGGTGGGCATTCTGGTTTGGCAGATGGAGAATCCTGATGGTTTCAATATCATCTGGCAGTATTTCGGCTGGGCTAACCAGACGCTTTCTGTGTTCACTCTCTGGACATTGACGGTTTATCTGGTACAGCAGAAGAAGCCTTTTGTGATGACGCTGGTTCCTGCCTTGTTTATGACCGTGATATGTTCAACCTTCCTGCTCATTTCGCCAACAGCTTTGGCTTTGGGTGAGAGCCTGGCTTATACGGGCAGTGTCATCATTCTGGTGATAGCCTTGGTATGGTTCCTGGGTTGGTATCGCAGTTATCAGAAGAAACAATAGATTTATATATAAGTATTAATCAATATACGTAAATTTATATGATGCGAATGAAAAAATTAGCTATTGCAGCATTGGCACTTGTCGTTTCGACAGCTGCCCATGCTCAGTTTGAAAGTGGAAAACAGTATATAGGTGCGTCGATGACGGGCTTAAACTTGAGTTATAATGGCTCTCAGGACCTCAATCTCGGTATTCAGGCTAAGGCTGGATACTTCGTAGAAGATGATTGGATGCTGTTGGGGCAGGTAGAATATAATCATTCTGGTCTTGAAGGCGTGAAGGATTATTTCTCTGTCGGTGCCCAGGCACGTTATTATATCGAGCAAAATGGTCTGTATCTGGGTGGCGGCGTAAAGTTGGCTCATTCCGGAGGTTATAATGATTTCATGCCGGGGGTAGAGGTAGGTTATGCTTTCTTCCTCGGCAAGTCGGTTACTCTCGAACCGGCTATCTACTACGATCAGAGTTTCAAGAAGCATGTAGATTATTCTACCGTAGGTTTGAAACTGGGTATAGGTATCTATCTCTAAACTGCTAAGATGCAACAACAGTTTTCTTCGACTTTGTTGGAAAAGGCAGTGGCGGAGTTTTCTAAATTGCCAGGTATAGGGCGCAAAACAGCTTTGCGCCTTGTACTTTTTATGCTCAAGCGTAAGAGTGAGGATGTGGAACTCTTTGCTGATACCATTTCCAGGATGCGGCGTGAAGTGAAATACTGCAGAGTTTGTCATAATATCAGCGATACTGATGTCTGTCCGATCTGTTCTGATTCCCGGCGCGATGCTTCTACCATCTGTGTTGTTGAGAATGTACAGGATGTACTGGCGATAGAAAACACGCAGCAGTTTCACGGACTCTATCATGTCTTGGGCGGCATCATTTCGCCGATGGATGGTATCGGTCCTTCGGATATAGAGATAGAATCGCTGGTTCAGCGTGTGGCTGAAGGTGGGGTGAAGGAGGTGATTTTTGCTCTCAGCAGTACGATGGAGGGTGATACTACCAACTTCTATATCTCCCGTAAACTTGCTGATTATCCAGTTAAACTCTCTGTTATCGCCCGTGGTATCTCGGTGGGTGATGAATTGGAGTATACAGATGAGGTTACCCTCGGACGGAGTATTCTGAACAGAACTCCATTTGGACAATAAAAAAAGACAACAAAATGAAAATCAAACAAGTACAACGAATATTGATGACCAATTTCCTCTTTGTCCTGTTGGTAGGATTCCTGCTGGTCTTGCTCTATGAGACAGAAATTCTGGAACCTACTAATCTGGCAGGGGATGTCACGTTGGTCTATGTGATTACCGTAGCGATGGAGTTTCTTACCATTGCCGTTATTCCTGTGGCGCTCAAACTCTTCAGTTTCAAGGCTATTCACCGTCATTTGGTAACCCGTAAGGGAGATGCACTTCTTCCTCTGGGCACTGCCCGTCTGAATATGCTCTGCTTGCCAATGCTGATCAATACGTTTATGTATTATCAGACGATGGCGCCTGCTTTCGGATATATGGCTATCATCCTTTTTCTCTGTCTCTTCTTTGTTTATCCTTCTGTTGGAAGATGTGAGGACGAAACAACAGAGGCTGAAGGTTAAACTCTCAGTATCTAATATTTGATATTCGATATGAAACTCAGTGTTATCATAGTAAGCTATAATGTGAAGTACTATCTTGCCCAGTGTCTGCGTTCGGTAGAGAAAGCTATCGGCGTGTTGGAGTGTGGACAGCAGGGCGATGCAAGTGGCGATACGGCAGAGATTATCGTGGTTGATAATCATTCTCAGGATGGAACGGTGGAATATCTCGAACAGTGTTTCCCGGCTTCCCGATATCCTAATCTCCATGTTGTAGCCTGTACGCATAATAACGGATTTGCCCGTGCCAACAATCTTGCTATCCGCAAGAGCGAGAGTGATCTGGTTCTTTTGCTGAATCCGGATACCATTATCGGTGAGCACGTTCTTAAGGATGCTGTCTGTTTTATACGTTCTCATCCTGATGCCGGTGCTCTGGGTGTAAGGATGTTGGGAGCCAATGGCAAACCAGCTCCTGAGAGTAGGAGAGGATTGCCTTCTCCGATGGTGGCTTTCTATAAGATGATGGGGTTGTGCAGCCGGTTTCCTCAGCATCGCAGTTTCGGTCATTATTACATGGGTTATCTTCCATGGGATAAGCCGGCAAAGATAGAGGTTGTGAGCGGTGCTTTCTGTATGATTCGTCGTGAAGCCTTGCTGAAGGTGGGGGTGCTGGATGAGGATTTCTTCATGTATGGCGAGGATATTGATCTTTCTTACCGTATCTTGAAGGGTGGTTATCAGAACTATTATCTGCCTGTAGATATCCTGCATTACAAAGGTGAAAGTACTAAGAAGTCGAGCTTCCGCTATGTTCATGTGTTTTACGAGGCGATGCTTATCTTCTTCCGTAAACATTATTCGGGTATGTCGCATCTCTTGAGCATTCCTATCAAATTTGCCATCTATGCCCGTGCCTCTGTAGCCTTTATGCAGATGATGACTACGAGAATCAGAAAGAGTCTGGGATTCTTTTCTCCTTCTCATGTCGACCTGTCAAACCAGGTGTTGTTTGATGCTGACGAGATGAGCTATGAAGAGATTCTGCATCAGCTTGCGCAGCGGTCTGACGAGAATATCAAACTGGCTACCTATACGAAGGACATCGGTAAGGTGATTACGGATAGGGAGGTGATGGATAAGGATGAATTTGGTTATTTATAAGGATAGATTTATTTCTATATTATAAAGGTACGCGCGTACATTATTAATAAGTGTAGTTTATGAAAGAACCGAATATTCGATTACGTGCTTTAGAGTTGGAAGATCTTGATTTTCTCTACCAGATAGAGAATGATGATCGGCTTTGGGAACTGGGTGTTTCCAATGTTCCATATTCGCGCCGGGTGCTGCTCGACTATATAACCAATGCTTCGGCAGATATTTATATAGACAATCAGGTGCGCCTGATAGTAGAGAATGAGCAGAATGAGCAGGTGGGCATCCTGGATCTTACAGATTTTGATCCCCGTCATCGCCGTGCCGAACTCGGAATTGTCATCAAAAAGGAGTTTCAGGGGAAGGGTTATGCGAAGGCCTCAGTTGGCCGTTTGTTGCAATATGCTCGGAAAATACTTCATCTTCAGCAGATTTATGCTATTATAGGTATCAGAAACCAAAAGGCGGCTAAAATGCTGCAATCTGTTGGATTTGAGGGGAATAATGTCCTGAAACAATGGCTTTGTAGCCAAGTTGGTTATGAGGATGCGATGTTTTTTCAATATTTTCTGTAAAAAAGTTGCATAAAAATTTGGTAGAACCAAAAAAAAGTAGTACCTTTGCACTCGCAAATGAAAAATGAGCGCTAAGCCATTCAATTTGATTTCATGATTGGTGCGTTAGTTCAGTTGGTTAGAATGCCTGCCTGTCACGCAGGAGGTCACGAGTTCGAGTCTCGTACGCACCGCTCAAAATCATCTTGCTGGATTGCCAAAAAATGTTTGGTGCGTTAGTTCAGTTGGTTAGAATGCCTGCCTGTCACGCAGGAGGTCACGAGTTCGAGTCTCGTACGCACCGCTAATTTCATTTGAACATTTCGACTCCTCCATAATAATAATGGTGCGTTAGTTCAGTTGGTTAGAATGCCTGCCTGTCACGCAGGAGGTCACGAGTTCGAGTCTCGTACGCACCGCAGAAACCTTCGAGAGTGATCTCGGAGGTTTTTTGTTTTTATATAAATCTAAGAGAATATGGCTATCGTTATCACAGTTCTGGCATACTTCTGTGTGCTGCTGCTCTTCAGTCATCTTACTGCCCGTAAAATGGCAAGTAATGAAACTTTCTATCGTGCCAACCGCCGGTCGCCTTGGTATATGGTTGCTTTCGGTATGGTGGGAGCGTCTATTTCGGGCATCACTTTTGTCAGTGTGCCGGGCATGGTGATGAGAACGGATATGACCTACCTTCAGATGTGCATCGGTTTCATCCTGGGTTATTTCCTGGTTGCCTTTCTTTTGCTTCCTATCTATTACCGCTATAATCTCACTACGATTTACGGTTATCTGCAGCAGCGGTTGGGGGAACGTTCGTATAAGACTGGAGCTTCGTTCTTCCTCTTGTCCAAGATGACGGGTGCGGCGGTCCGTTTCTTTGTCGTCTGTATCCTCTTGCAGCGTTTCGTGCTCGATGGGATTGGTGTTCCGTTCTGGGTCACGGTTCCTGTCATGGTACTGCTTATCTGGCTTTATACGCGCAAGGGTGGCATCAAGACGCTGGTGTGGACGGATACCTTTCAGACGCTCTGTATGTTTGCGGCGCTCGTCCTCATTATCTTTCAGGTGATGTCGGCGTTGGGCATGACTCCTTCCGAAGCGATCACTGCGATTGCTCACGACAGTCATTCCCGTATTTTTGTCTTTGATGACTGGATGTCGAAACAGAATTTCTGGAAACAGTTCCTCAGCGGTGTCTTTGTAGTGATTGTGATGACCGGTCTTGATCAGGACATGATGCAGAAGAATCTTACCTGCAAGTCGCTCCGTGAGGCCCAGAAGGATGTTTGCAGCTATGGTTTTGCCTTTGTGCCTGCCAATCTGCTTTTCCTGAGTCTGGGGGTGTTGCTGGTAATGCTGGCTCAGAAACAGGGAGTGGCTTTGCCTGATGCTCCTGATGATCTGTTGCCGATGTTTGCGGCTTCGGGGACGATGGGAAACCTGGTGGTGGTCTTGTTTACCATTGGCATTGTGGCGGCAAGTTTCTCCAGTGCCGATTCAGCATTGACCGCCATTACTACGAGTCTTTGTGTGGATATATTGGGCAGGAAAGAGGATATGAAGCTTCGCAAGCGTATGCACCTGCTGGTGGCTTTCGTCTTCATGCTCTTCATCATTGCTTTCAAGGCGATTAATTCTACGAGCGTGATAGATGCCATCTACATCCTCTGCTCTTATACTTACGGTCCGCTGTTGGGTTTGTTTGCCTTCAGTCTGCTCACCAAGCGTCAGGTAAACGACCGCTGGTCGCCATGGGTCTGCATCGCCAGTCCGCTCATCTGCTTCGCCATCGATACCCTTACCTCGCAGTATGTGGGCTATAAGTTCGGCTATGAGCTTCTGATGCTGAATGGCGCCCTGACATTTGCAGGTCTCGCCCTTATAAAAAAAGAAACAGTTAAATACAAACAATAATGAGAACAAAAGTATTATTTGCAGCATTGTTGCTCAGTGCAACAACAGCTTTTGCCCAGCAGGAGAAGTTGGGCTCCGGTATTGAAAAGACCAACATGGACTTGACCATCAAGCCGGGTAATGATTTCTATCGCTATGCCGCAGGCAACTGGATGAAGAATCATCCACTCGATGCCGAGCATACCGACAATGGTGCTTTCACCGATCTCTTTGAGCAGAACCAGAAGCGCATCCAGGACATCATCCTTGAATATGCTTCCAAGCCACAGCAGAAGGGGTCACTCGGACAGAAGATCGGTTCGCTCTACAACCTCCGTATGGACAGCGTTCGCCTGAACAAGGAGGGATGGGCACCTATCAAGCCAACTCTCGACCGCATTGCAGCCATCAAGGACCGCAGAGAGTATCAGCTCGTTACCGCTCAGCTCGATTTCCGTGGCGAGGGTACCATGATGTATGGCATCGGTGTGGGCGCCGACCTTCGTGATGCTGCCAACAACCTCGTTGAGGTAGGACAGAGTGGTCTTGGTCTTGGTGTACGCGATTACTATGTAAACGATGACGAGCAGACCAAGAAGATTCGTGATGCATACAAGGCTTATATGAAGAAGCTCTTCCAGATGGTAGGCAATGACGAGGCTACCGCCCAGAAGAAGATGGAGGCTGTGATGGCTATCGAGACCCGCATCGCTAAGGCAAGCTATAGTCAGGTACAGCTCCGCGACATCGACAAGAACTATCACAAGATGACCTACAACCAGCTCGTGCTCGATTATCCTGGCATCGACTGGGGCAATGTGTTCCTGGCATCCGGTTTCCCTGCTTTCAAGGAAATTTGCGTGGGTCAGCCTGAACCAATCCACGAGGTTGAGAAGATTCTCGCAGAGACCTCTCTGGATGATCTGAAGACATACGCAGAGATTAAGGTGATTTCTGGTGCAACCAGCGTATTGAGCGATGATTTCCGTGCCGTATCCTTTGAGTTGAGCAAGGTAATGAGCGGTGTTCAGCAGGATCGTCCTCGCTGGAAGCGTGCCGTAAGTACCGTGAGCGGTGTGTTGGGCGAGGCTATCGGAAAGATTTACGTAGAGAAGTACTTCCCGGAGAGCAGCAAGAAGCGTATGCTCGACTTGGTTCACAATCTCCAGACTGCGCTTTCACAGCGCATTGATGAGGCTACCTGGATGAGTGCTGCTACCAAGGCACAGGCTAAGGATAAGCTGGAGAACTTCATCATCAAGATAGGTTATCCTGACAAGTGGAAGGACTATAGCGGATTGCAGGTAGATGACAGCCTCTCTCTCTACGAGAATATGGCAAATATCTCTGAGTTCTTTACCAAGGATGCCATCGCCCGCAAGGTGAACAAGCCGGTAGATAAGACAGAGTGGGGAATGACTCCTCAGACTATCAATGCTTATTATAACCCAACTACCAACGAGATCTGCTTCCCTGCAGCTATTCTCCAGCCTCCATTCTTCGACCCGACAGCCGATGATGCGATGAACTATGGTGGTATCGGTGGTGTAATCGGTCATGAGATGAGTCATGGCTTTGACGATCAGGGCAGCCAGTTTGACAAGACCGGTAATCAGCACAACTGGTGGACTGCTGCTGACAAGAAGAACTTCGAGTCTCGCACCAAGATCCTGGTTGACCATTTCAACAAGATTGAGTTGGCTGGCAAGAAGGTAAACGGCCAGATGACCCTGGGTGAGAACATCGGTGACAATGGTGGTTTGAACATCGCTTTCCGTGCACTTCAGAATGTGATGAAGACAGAGAAGTTGGGTGTGAAGGATGGATTTACTCCAGAACAGCGCTTCTTCCTGGCATGGGCACGTGTATGGGCAGGCAATGCCCGTCCTGAGTACCTGCAGTATCTGATGACCGTGGATGTTCACTCTCCAAACGAGGCTCGTGTGAACGGTGCCCTCCCAATGGTGGATTCATGGTATAAGGCATTCAACATCAAGAAGGGCGACAAGCTCTTTGTTCCTAAGAACAAGCGTGCACATATCTGGTAAAAACATAAAAAAGTCTTGCAGGCACATTGGCTTGCAAGACTTTTTTATAATCATTACTTCGTTCCGAAGTAGAGGAAGAGCATTCCGAGTAATACCAGGAGCAGATCTACGAACTTCGCCTTGAGATTCTTCTCGTGGAAGATGGCTGCACCGAAGAGGAAGCTGACGATGACCGAACCGCGGCGAATCATGCTCACGATACTGATCATGGCGCCAGGCAGACTCAGAGCGTAGAAATAAACGAAGTCGGCTGCCGAAAGGAAGATACTGATGAAGATGATGCTCCAGTGCCAGTGGAATGGGGTAGAATTCTTCTTGGTAGGCCACCATATCATCAGCAGCATGGCTCCCATGAGGAAACACTGGTAGATGTTGTACCAGCTCTGCACAATCATTCTGTCTAATCCTACACCACCATTCTCTGGTGGAGCCATCAGATACTTGTCGTAGAGACCGCTTATTGCACCGAGCACGGCAGCCAGCACGATGAAGTAAATCCATTTGTTGTGCTTGAAGTCGATACCCTCTTTCTTGCCGCTGCGCGAAAGCATGGCAAAGGAGATGATGGCAAGTATGACACCAATCCACTGATACAGATTCAGAACCTCGCCATAAACCAGCAGGGCGCCTACGAGTGTCATTACCGGTCGGGTGGCGTTGATAGGTCCCACGATGGTGAGCGGCAGGTGCTTCATGCCGAAATAACCGAAAATCCAGCTGCTCAATACGATGAAACTCTTGAGCACGATGTACTTGTGAACTTCCCATCCGCCTTCTGCTACATGAAACATCGTTCCATCCAGCGAATTTCCTGTATAGCTCATCACGATGAACGGCAGGAAGATGAGCGATGAGAAGAGCGTGTTCAGAAAGAGCACGGGAATCACTGCGTTACCTGAAAGCGCCTTCTTCTTGAAGGCATCATAAAATCCCAGCAGCGCTGCTGAGAGAAATGCTAATACTAACCACATTTTTATGAATGTTAAATGTTGAATGTTGAATGTTGAATGAGGCTCGCGCCCTTGTGTTTCTAATCATTTAATCTTTGAAATCATACCCTACCTCTTCCAGGAACAATGCGTTACCCGGCATGCTTTCGCCTGCATCGCTGCGGCTTCCGTTGTGCAGGATATCGAGAAACTGTTCCATCGTAATCTTTTCTCTGCCTACATCGATGAGCGTTCCCACTACGGCTCTCACCATGTTTCTCAGGAAACGGTTGGCGGTAATCTCGAAATACCAGGTGGTAGGAGAGATCTGTATCCATCGGGCGGCTGTTACGTGGCAGATGGTAGTCTTGTTGTCGCCACCCGCCTTGCAGAACGCTGCATAGTCTTCGTGATGCAGAAAATGCTGAGCCGCCTCGTTCATCTTCTCGAAATTCAGGGGATAGTTTATCTGCAGTGAATAATGGCGCTCAAACGGATCTTTCTGCGTATGTATATAATAATGGTATGTGCGCGAGATGGCAGAGAAACGTGCATGCATCTCTGGGGCTACCTCCCTTACTTCGTATACGGCGATGTCGCGGGGCAGGATGCGGTTCAGACGGTATACCAGCTGGTCGGGTTCCATCGGAATCCTGTCGGTATCGAAGTGGGCTGCCATGTGTCGGGCATGTACGCCGGTATCGGTCCTTCCTGCTCCCACCACCTCCATTTCCTTTCTCAGAAGTATGGAGAGGGCGCGCTGCAACTCCTGCTGCACTGAATTGGCATTGGGTTGAATCTGCCAACCGTGGTAGTTGGTGCCGTCGTAACCGAAGAATATGAAATATCTCATGATAATCTTTGATTTTTTTGTTTTTTGCTATGAACTTTGAGCTTTGATTTGTTCTACGTTCTTTGCTTAATTCGGGTGCAAAGTTACTAAAAAAACGTGAAATATGGTATAATAATACAGATTTTTTTCAAAAATGGTACAATCTTGAAAGAAAAGTTCATTTTTATTTTGCAAATTGACAATAATTGTGTACTTTTGCCAACGTTTTTGATATTATAGATTATGGCACAGAACATATTTAAGGGTTTAGGTGTTGCCCTTATTACTCCTTTCAACACCGATGGCTCGGTTGATTATCAGTCGCTCAAGCGATTGGTAGAGTTTCAAATTGACAATGGTGCAGACTTCCTTTGCATCCTTGCCACAACTGGTGAGGCTCCATGTCTTACACAGGAAGAGAAAGATAAGATCACAGAATTGGTGAAAGACGTGAACAAGGGTCGCATCAAGATATTGAAATATTGTGGCGGTAATAATACTGCTGCTGTCGTTGAAGAAATCAAGAACACCGACTGGAGTGGCATCGATGGCATCCTCAGTATCTGTCCTTACTACAACAAACCTTCTCAGGAAGGTCTCTATCAGCACTTCAAGGCCATCGCCCAGGCTAGTCCGCTGCCTATCGTGCTCTACAATGTTCCTGGCAGAACCGGTATCAACATGAAGCCTGAAACAACCTGCCGTATCGCCCGCGACTTCCCTAATGTGGTAGCCGTGAAGGAGGCTAGTGGCAGCCTGGAGCAGGTAGATGAGATTATCAAGAACAAGCCTGATAATTTTGATGTTATCAGCGGCGATGATGCGCTTACCTTCTCAATGATTGCCAGTGGTGCTGCCGGCGTTATTTCTGTTATCGGCAATGCCCTGCCTAAGGCTTTCAGCCGTATGATCCGTCTCGAGTTCCGTGGCGAATATGAGCCAGCCCGTAAGATTCATCATTCTTTTACCGAGCTCTACAGTCTGCTCTTCGTTGACGGTAACCCTGCCGGCGTAAAGGCGCTCCTCAATGATATGGGCTTCATCGAGAACGAGCTCCGTCTGCCTCTGGTTCCTACCCGTATTGCAACCAAGCAGAAGATGAGCGACATTCTGAAGACGTTGAATATCTAAAATAGTGATTAGTTATTAATCATTTAGTACCATGGTAGATGATAGAAGAATCATACACGAGATAACACCGCTGATGGGTAAGGATGTGCTCTATATTGCAGACAGGCATAAGAAGGAGTTTACTTATCCTATCCATAACCATTCGGTGTACGAGTTGAACTTTGTTGAGAATGCAAAGGGAGTAAGAAGAATCGTTGGAGATTCGCAGGAGGTGATAGGCGATTATGATCTCTGTCTCATCACTTCGCCCGATCTGGAGCATGTATGGGAGCAGAACGAATGCCACAGCGATGACATCCGTGAGATTACCATCCAGTTTGATTTCTCCATGAGTGATGAAACGCTCTTCGGAAGAAATCCCTACGCCAGCATTACCCGTATGATGCAGGAAGCGAAGAAGGGACTCTCATTCCCGTTGAAGGCAATCATGAAGGTATACGGAATGCTCGATACTTTAAGTTCCGTAAAAGACGGTTTCTATGCCGTACAGCAGTTCCTGACCATTCTCTACGAACTGTCACGCTGCGAAAATGCCCGCACCCTGGCTTCCAGCAGTTATGCCAAGGTAACGGTAGAAGACGATAGCCGGCGCATCCTGAAGGTGAAGAATTTCATCTCCAAGAACTATATGGATGAACTCCGTCTGCCGGAGCTTGCCTCGCTGGCAGGCATGAGCAGCAGTGCGTTCAGCCGCTTCTTCAAGCTCCATACCGGCAGAAATATCTCTGAGTATATCATCGACCTGCGTCTGGGTTATGCTGCCCGCATGCTGGTAGATACCGCCAAGAGTATCAGTGAGATAGGTTTTGATTGCGGATTCAACAATCTCAGCAACTTCAACCGCATCTTCAAGAAAAAGAAAGGATGCTCGCCAAGCGAGTTCCGTGAAAGCTATCATAAGACAAGAATCATTGTATAATACAGCCAACGTAATCGTTTAAGTGAAATTATCAAAAATATTTCGCTTAAACGATTCTTTTTTCCGATATTTGTTGTATCTTTGCGCTACAATTTGAAATGTATAAATAAACATTTAAAAACTACGATAACGAATTATGAAGCAATTTATGGATGAAAACTTCCTGCTCGACACTAAGACTGCACAGGATCTTTTCCACAATCATGCGGCTAAAATGCCAATTATCGATTATCACTGCCACCTCATCCCTGAGATGGTAGCCAATGATCACAAGTTTAAGAGTATTACAGAACTTTGGCTCGGCGGCGACCACTACAAGTGGCGTGCTATGCGTACCAACGGTGTAGATGAGCGCTTCTGCACAGGTACTGATACCAGCGACTGGGAGAAGTTCGAGAAGTGGGCTGAAACAGTGCCTTATACATTCCGTAACCCTCTCTATCACTGGACTCATCTGGAGCTCAAGACTGCTTTCGGTATCGACAAGCAGCTCAGCCCTAAGACAGCTCGTGAAATCTACGATGAATGTAACGAGAAGTTGCAGTTGCCTGAATTCAGCGCTCGTGGCTTGATGCGTCATTATAATGTAGAGTGCGTTTGTACTACAGATGACCCAATCGATGACCTTCGTTACCACAAGCAGACACGTGAGAGCGGTTTCGAAATCAAGATGATTCCTGCTTGGCGTCCTGACAAGGCTATGAACATCGAGAAGCCAGATTTCGCTGACTATATGAACAAGCTTGGTGAGGTAGCAGGTGTTAACCTCGTTACATTCCAGGATATGGTTGATGCTTTGCAGAAGCGTCACGACTTCTTTACTGAGAACGGCTGTAAGTTGAGCGACCACGGTATCGAGGAGTTCTACGATGAGCCATACACAGATTCTCAGATTGAGACTATCTTCGCCAAGGCTATGCGTGGTCAGCAGCTTTCTGCTCTCGAAATCCGTCAGTACAAGCATGCATTCCTCAAGGTTTGCGCTGAGATGGATCACGCTGCCGACTGGACACAGCAGTACCACTATGGTGCTATCCGCGACAACAATACACTGATGTACAACAAGCTCGGTGCTGATACCGGTTTCGATTCTATCGGTGAGTTCACTACAGCCAAGGCTATGAGCAGCTTCCTTAATGAGCTCAACATGGAGGGTAAGCTCACACGTACTATCCTCTATACATTGAACCCATGTGCCAACGAGGTAATCGCTACCATGCTCGGTAACTTCCAGGATGGTTCTTGCCCAGGTAAGATTCAGTTTGGTTCTGGCTGGTGGTTCAACGATCAGCTCGATGGTATGACCCGCCAGATGAACGCACTCTCTGTATTGGGTCTCCTGAGCCGTTTCGTAGGTATGCTGACCGACTCTCGTTCATTCCTCAGCTACCCACGTCACGAGTACTTCCGTCGTTTGCTCTGCAACCTCCTCGGCAATGATGTAGAGAAGGGCTTGCTTCCTAACGACATGGAGAGCCTCTCTCGTATGGTAGAGGATATCTCTTACAACAATGCTCGCAACTACTTCAAGTTCTATTAATCCATAGAACAGAAGCAATTTATACTAAGACAAATCCCTTCACGGCATCCCGGTGGTGTTGTGGAGGGATTTGATGTTTTATCGTGAAACCAATACTTTAAACTTATGGGGGTAATAGACAGAATACTAGGTTTTTACGAAGATATCAGAGAGTTCAATTCTTCTAATATCAAAGACTTTCGGGGCAGACTCAAGTCTTGGATCAAGATGGGTATGCTTGCCGGTCGCATCTTCTATCTCAAGGATATGTGGGCCAGGGATGTGGCTGCCTTGACTTTTGCCTCCTTCATGGCTATGATACCTTTCATGGCAATGATGTTTGTCATAGCCCGTGGTTTCGGCTATGCCTCTCTGCTCGAATCCTGGCTCTCTACCACCTTCGAGGCACAGCCCGTTGTAGCGCAGACCATTGTTAACTTCGTTCACAATTATATTGAGAATACGCAGAGCAACTATATCATCGGTACGGGTATCGTGATGTTTCTCTATACCATCGTTTCGTTGATGCAGAAGATAGAGCTTACCTTCGATGATATCTGGCATACGGGCGAGCGTTCGTGGAGGCAGATTGTTACCGAATATCCTACCATTCTGTTTGGGCTGGGACTGCTGATACTCTTTGCTTCGAGCATCAATGTATGGACGGTGAATATGGTGGATAATGTAGACAGGATAGCAGATATCGGGGATACCATTCCTTCGTTCATCCTTCATCTGGCGGCTTTTGTTCCGATGTTCCTGTTCTTCGTGTTCTGTTATTATGTCATCCCGAATACCTATATCCGGGTTCGCAGTACCCTGGTTCCATCGTTCCTGGCGGGTGTCTGCATGACGGCACTTCAGTATGGATATATCTATCTGCAGGTTTTTCTGTCCAGCTACAATGTCATCTATGGTTCGCTGGCAGCCATTCCGCTTTTCCTGTTATGGCTTCAGATTTCGTGGGCTATCGTAGTGTTTGGCGCCTTGCTTTGCCATACCAACCAGAACATTCATTATTATGATGGTGATTTGCAGTACGATCACTTGAAACTGGTGCAGCGCATCAAGGTTTGTGGGGTAGTGATGCATCTGGTATGTCGTCGGTTTAATCAGGGCGAACAGGCGTATACTCCGAAAGAAATTCATGATTTAACGAAGGTACCTCAACAGATTGTCAACCAGTCGGTTAAGGAACTGTTACGTGCCCGTTTGCTGGTAGAAATCCGAAATGGTAAGAAAAGCAGTTTTGAGGAATCGGTGGTTCTTCATCCGATAGAGAAGATAGAGCATCTTACCTATGGTGTGATGATAGAGCGCCTCTTCGGTTATGGCGAGGATATCTCAAGCCTGGCTGCATTAGAGTCGGATATGGCGATGTGGAAGGATATCGACATCGTGAATGCAGAGTTCATAGAAAAGGGAAAGCAAATCGCTTTCTGTTGAAAAAAGGTAGTTTCGCAAGTTCAGAAGTTAAAGGAGTTAAAGGAGTTAAAGGAGTTAAGGAGTTAAGACGTATGTCTTGCTGCTTGAAAAACTACGCCAAAAAGACTATTGTCTTAACTCCTCAGCGACCGTAGGGAGCGATAACTCCTTTAACTCCTTTAACTTCCTGATATGCGAAAGTAAAATATCTTATTTCTGGTCATATCCGTCAGAAATCTTTTTTCCCAGTGCTAACGCCAGTTCAACCTTGGCACCATATCCTTCCAGCTGGTCGGCAAACTTGGCTACCGAATTGCCGGATGCGATGATGTCGTCAAAGAGAATAATCTTTTTGCCCTGGAAGAAAGCCTCGTCGATATGGAGTTCATCTACAGGATCGCCATCTTCATCTACATCATGCGTGTAGCTGAAGGCAGGGTAGGCGTTGGTCATGCCCGTAGCCTTGCATACCTCCTCGCTGAACTCCTTGAAACGGCGCTTGGTATGCGCCTCAAGAGCTGCAGGAATGCAGACCAGGGTAAACTGTGCTGCCTCTTCGCCCAAAAGCCTCTTCAGCTTGTCTGATACCATTCCGATAGCCTTCTTCAGGGCTTCCTGATGGTCCATCTCCGTAGTGAGCTCAGAGTTACCTTTAAAGTTGACGATAAGGTCGCGTTTTTCCCATTCCTCTGCTGTGAGTTCAAAAGTACCGAAGGCGCTGAATGCAGCGTAGTCGACAAGCCATTTGTAGTGCAGTCCGTTTTTCAGGACTGGCCACGAGTTGATTTCATTTTCGTAATTAGCCATAGACTAGAAATTTTTGATTATTAATAATGCATAGTTTCTGCAAAAATAGGAAATCTTTTCGAATTAAGGTGCCGGTTTCATAAAAAAGATTTGTTTTTTAAGTAATATTTCACGTAGCTGCCCTTTTTTTACTTATTTTTTAGTACCTTTGCACCGCATTTTAAGAAATACGTATATTTATATGACGAGAAAAACAAAACTTCATGAAATCCGCGACTACGTTATCATTGCCCTGGCGATGATAGAAGGTAGTATCGGTTTGAACATCTTCCTGCTTCCCAATCATATCACGATGGGTGGTGTAGGAGGTATCGCTTCTATCCTTTGCTGGGGATTTGGCATCCCGGCATCTGTGTCTTATCTGGCGCTCAATGTGTTCCTGCTTCTCATCGCATTCCGCATTCTGGGCTATAAGTTCTGCCTGAAGACCATCTATGGTGTTGGTATCTTTGCCTTTACCACCCGTCTGATTGAGACGCATACGGTAGGCATGACGCCGCTGCTTCACGACCAGCCGTTCATGGCAACGGTCATCGGTGCGTTCTTCATGGGCAGCAGTGCCGGTCTGGGGCTTTCCTGCAATGGTTCTACGGGTGGTTCTGATACCGTAGCGGCGATGATCAACAAGTATTGGAACATTTCCCTGGGTCATGCCATCATGATTTGCGACCTGTGTATCATCACCAGTTCTTATCTGGTATTGCGCGATTGGGAGATGGTGATTTACGGTTATGTCTGCCTCTTTGTGCAGTCGCTCTGTGTAGATCATGTGGTGAATGCGTTGCGCCGTTCGGTTCAGTTCTTCATCATCAGCGACAAATATCTGGAGCTCAGTGCAGCCATCAATACCGCTGCCGACCGAGGTTGTACGGTGATGGATGGTCATGGCTGTTACAGTGGCAAGGATGTCCACATGCTGTTTGTATTGGCGCGTCAGCGTGAGTCTCAAAAGATATTCCGTCTTATCGACGAGATAGATCCTACCGCTTTTGTCAGCCAGAGTGCCGTCATCGGTGTTTATGGCGAAGGTTTCGACCGTTTCAAGGTAGGCAAGAAGATAGGTTTGCAGAAGAAGAAATAGATAAACAGAAAAAGGGTGTGTCATAACTGCATGACACACCCTTTTTTAGTAATTTTCTAAGTATAGACATCTATATTCTCTGGCTTCGGCTAGATATGGAAATCTACCAACTTCAGCCATCGCTTGACATCAAACGACGGACAGTCTTTGTGAACGTTTGGCAAATCGCGGTGGCCCAGTATCTCTGCATCAGGATAGGAGAGGCAGAGGCTCTCCAGAAGCGAATACAGAGCCTGATTCTGGGCTGGAGTGCGCGTATCGGCAGGCTTGCCGTTCTTGTCGAGACCTCCCTCATAACAGATGCCGATGCTGTGGGCATTGTAATGACGGGCATGGGCTCCGACTTCCGATTCCGGACGACCCGGATATACCACACCATCCTTCGTGATGTAATAATGATAGCCGATACTCTTGAAACCGCGGGCAAGATGGCAGGCCTCCAACTGCTCGAATGTGAAATCCTGAGTCACTCTCGTGGCAGAACAGTGGATCACGATGAGTGAAATGCTACGATGTTTCTGTGTCATGGCAACCTCCCTTCTTTTAGCAGTTCTGTACACAGAATGAGCTGGCTACAGCTGTTAATACTGTGATGAGGAAGTTGATGATGGTTTTCCAATTTACTTTTTTCATTTTGCTTTGTTTTTTAATGATTAATACTAGGTGGATAATGATAGTCACATGCTTGTTTTAGTGGTTGAAATTTAGTTTCAGTAAGCGTTTCTGGAAGAAGAAGGGCGGGGGAGGAACTGCCAGCCCGGATACCCGTAAAAGGCAGGTTCTTGGGTCATTATGATTTGCTGTTTATCCGTAATCGTCAGGATGAAAACCAGCCGCTTTGTGCCTTCGGAATATCCCTGTCGCCGGTCAGTTCACTCCTTCCTTCTTCTGTCGTTTCGCATATTTGAGAGACGGATTACTACTCCAGGCCGTCTCCGTTGTCGCCTGTACCGTCGGTGCTGCCGCCTTGTGATGTACCGCCGCCCTCAGTGGTTCCGCCGCCCTGTGTGGTATCGCCAGTGGTGGTATCGCCTGCAGTGCTCTCGCTTGAGTTGAGGAGATCCATGGCGTTCTTGGCGTTAGCATCGAGAGAGAGCTGGGTGTTGCTGAGCTTGCCGGTAGCACGGGCTCTGAGGCGGTAGCCTTCTACAAACTTGGCGAGGCTCCACTCCTTGATGCTGGCGGCTCCCATCTTGTTGATGATGCCGATGGAGAAGATGGCGAGGTTATCTATCTTCACAGCCTTGTTCTGGAGCACGAGCTCCTTCACACAGCTCACCATATCGGTGAGAAGGCCCTTGATGGCACCCTTCGAGAACGGGGTGTTGTGGCTCGCCATGTGTTCGGCGAGTTCATCGATACCGATGGTTTCTGTTACTACTGGTCGCGCATAATACTTGCCATACGCTTCCTTGATTGTCTTGTTCTTGTTCTTCGCTAACTTGATGAGAATCATACTTTTAAAAATTTAGTTTTAGTAAAAAGCAGTCTGTGTCTCCGCCGAGACCGTTGCTGCATCAACCTCTCTGATTGACGATACAAAGATACAACATTCCCGAACCCCCAACTATGCGATTTGTGCGATTTGCAGGGATTCGGGAAAAAAAGGTTGAAAAAAGTGGTATTTTTTTATGTTACTGAACTTTCAACGATGTAGAGCGGAGTGCAGGGATATATTGCATAAGAATTGCTTTTATCTGAAAATAAAGACATTTTATTCCGCCATTATTTTGCAGATACCATTTTTTTTCGTAACTTTGCCAAAAATTCAATAAAAAGCAACAATATGAAATATCCTATAGGTATACAAAACTTTAGTGAAATTGTAGATGGCGGTTATGTTTATCTCGACAAGACCAAGCTCCTCTATGATTTAGTGCATAATGGGAAAATATATTTTCTGAGTCGTCCAAGACGATTCGGAAAGTCGTTGTTGATTTCTACCTTGGAATGCTACTTCCAAGGAAAAAAAGAATTGTTTAAAGGACTTGCCATCGAACAGTTAGAAAAAGAATGGAAGCAATATCCGGTTTTTCATATAGATTTCAACGGCAAGAATTTCACACAGGCTGGCGAATTGGAAAAAACCTTGCAGACTTTTGTTGAAACCCAAGAACTGAATTATGGCAGAAACCCATTGGCCAACACCTTGGGAGACAGATTTATGGCTGTTTTGAAAGCTGCCCACGAAAGGACAGGACTGGGCGCCGTTGTCCTGATAGATGAATATGACAAACCTTTACTGGATGTTTTAGACACAGGGTTAAAGACCTTCGATTCTGAAGGCAACGAACGTTTGCTGGAAGACCGACATCGCGAGATTATGAAAGGTTTCTACAGTGTCTTCAAGGCTGCTGACAGAGATTTGAAATTCGTGCTGTTGACAGGTGTTACCAAGTTCTCGCAAGTAAGCGTATTCAGTGGTTTCAACCAACCAGATGACATCAGCATGGACGACCGCTACGAGGCTCTTTGCGGCATCACGGAAGAGGAACTGTATTCTGTCTTTGATGAGCAAATCAAGGCAATGGCTGCAAGATATAAAGTGTCTGAGGATGAAATGAAATATCGGCTCAAGCGCAAATATGACGGTTACCATTTCAGCCCAAGCATGCTCGACATCTACAATCCTTTCAGTATCTTGAACTCACTGAGTAAGAAAATCCTGAGTGATTTCTGGTTCCGTACAGGTTCGCCTACTTATCTGGTCCGCTTATTAGCTCACTTCGACGAAAACCTCAATGAACTGACAGGGAAATTTTATCCTACCAGCAGTTTTATAGATTACAAGGCGGATACAGAGGCTCCATTGCCAATGATTTACCAGAGTGGTTATCTCACCATTAAGGATTGGAACATGGATACCGATTCTTATCTCTTGGATTTTCCAAACGATGAAGTAAAAGCTGGTTTCGTAACCATGGTGGCTGCCAACTATCTGAAGCCCAAGGAATCGCCTGACGCTTGGGTCGTAGAAGTTGTTAATACGATGAAGATGGGAGATTGTGACAAATTGGAGAAACTACTCACTTCCTTCTTCGCCAGTATACCCTATAGCCAACGTCGTAAAGATGACGAGCGGGAAAAAGAGCGATA
Source organism: Segatella copri (assembly GCF_026015465.1). Taxonomy (GTDB): domain Bacteria; phylum Bacteroidota; class Bacteroidia; order Bacteroidales; family Bacteroidaceae; genus Prevotella; species Prevotella copri_E. The sequence goes on along the minus strand of NZ_JAPDUQ010000002.1, from coordinate 859,037 downwards.
CTTTCAATATACCTTCTATCTGGTGATTCGCATGATAAGCAGTTTTACCGTTCTAATAGAAAAGGAGCAAAGTGAAGGACGGGTTGATTGCATTATTGAGACCCCAATGTTTGTATATATCTTCGAATTTAAGCGTGATGGGTCAGCGACTGAAGCCTTGAAACAAATCGAGGAAAAAGGATATGCCCGTGAGTATGCTACAGACAACAGAACGATTTACCTGATAGGCTGCAATTTCTCGTCTAAGACGGGGACGATTGACGACTGGAAGTCTAAGGGCAAAAGCGTTTAAAAAACGGGTATTTTTTCCTATAATAAACTCACCCTGAAAGGGATATGCATAGTGTGTTGTATGCATTCCCTTCCAGGGTGATTTTTTATGGCTCATCCAGAAATTCGATGATTTCTGCCACTTGTTGCCTGGTGTAGAAGTGGGAAAACTTGCCGGCGTAGCCCGAACAGAGGCTCTGCTTGAGCTCGGGGCACCGGTTGATCCATCTCACCAGCCGGTTGAGCGCTACCCTGGGGGTAGCGGTGGGAAAGTAGAGCATGGCGAGCTCCGCCTTCCCGTAACTTCTGTCTTCTATCATAATTTGTTCTTTTTAGTCTGTTTTTGTCAGTTGCTTCTTTCTTCTGCCTGGTAGAATAAAATTTCTCCGAATCATAAGAAAATCCCTCTGAAAGATACGGAAATATCTCCGAAAGATAAAAAAATATCTCCGAAGCAGAATTTCCTAAAATGGGAGATCCCCGGGCGGAATATTCTCGCTGCCATCCATCTTCTGGTTGTTCTCTATCTCGTCAGGACGCATTTCTATCACCTTCCAGCCGTTGCCCGTCTTGCGGTGAATCTTCTTGAACCCCTGCGCCTCCATGAACATCGAAATATCCTTGTTTGACATCGACTGGCGGAAGGCGGGGTTCGTGCAGATGCGCTCCATCACATCACTCGCCGTAACAAACTTGCAGAACTCGGACGGTGTATCGGCATCAGGAACACGGTAGAACTTGTTGATGCGCTCGGCTATGTAGTTGTTTACACGGAAATAAAGATTGTGGCGCTGAATCTCCTCGTTCTCCTCCTTCGTAAACCAGTAAACCCAGTCGCAAGGCTCTCCCCTCCGGCGCTTCTCTATCACCTCCTGAGCCAGTGCCACAGCCTGGGAGTAGATGCCCTCGTAATTGAAGGGGAAGTCGATGGGACTCTTGATCTTCTCGATGCGCCAGATGAGGAAACGGCGGTTCTCGTCATCATCGATGATATGAACCTCATTGCTCGTGGCACAGAACCCCGCATTGTTCTGCAGAATGCAGTCCCACTCGGCATAAGGGATTCGCATGCTGATGTTGCGCTTCGTGATGTTGCTCTTGAAGGAATCCAGGTTCTTGCCGCGCAGAAACTGAACTCATCGAGACACACTATCGCCTTGCTGGCACACATCTGCAGGAAATCCTTGTTCTTGTAGTCGCCCGTAGAATCGTTGGCGAAATACTTGCGCAGATGGGGCGGCAGGAGATGGTCGAAAAACGTGGTCTTGAAGATGCCGCCCTTGCCTACGAAAACCATGATAGACTGGTTGGTGACATCGGGCCGCACCCAGCAAACCACCATGTTGACCAGCCATTTCCTGAAGGCATAGGCAAAATCCTCCTCCGTATGGCGGTAACCGCCTGTCTGCATCACGGTTACCCGATGGGCCAATTCAGCGATATAGTCAGTCTTTCGGTCCCATTTCGGCAGACTCTTCAGATATTCCTCCATGGGGTTGAATTCGGGACTGAAGTTACTTCTGATTACCGTATCCAGCTTTTTCTGGGTGGTACAGATGTTATTCAGTTCCATTTTCACGAACAGGGAATTGCTCACCCGGGTATCCACTTCGGTCCAGTCGAGATAGAGCTTCTCTCCGGTGTTGATGGCGCGCACTTCATACTGGTTGCTCAGCGTGTTGTGGTGCATTTCATATCGGGCTCCCAGCCATCCCAGCAGTGCTCTCATGCTGGTATAGCGTTTCTGCTCATCATCTCCCTGCTGTCTTATCTTCCAGGTTCCCAGCCGCTCGGTATGCTTGTAAATCTCTCGTGCCACCCGCTCGGTATCGGCATATTCGCCGCCAAACTTATCAGCCATGTGTTTCACAGCCTCCTCCTTTTCGGCTCCGAAACAGAGGCAGAATGTGGCGTATCTCACTACGTAGCTGTTGTGATGATGCTCCTCAAACCGCTCCTCCCAGCTCTCAGCCAGTTTGTCTACATACTGCAGAATCTCTTCGGTAGTGAGCGTCTTGGGTGGTGTCTCGTCTTCCTGTTTGCGAGGATTTTTCTTTCTGGGTTTTTCCGCCTCCGTCTGCCTTTTCCTGTTCTGTTCCTCCTGTTGCTTTGTGGCTTTTTCGAAGTTCTCCACCTCCTCCCGGGTGATGGGGAGAACTTCGGCATTCCAGTTGAAGTAAGCCTCGGGGTCGTAAGCCAGTCCGCAGCTTCTCACCATGTCCTGGCATTGATTGTCGCTGCTGATACCCAGCAGTTTATCGTACATGCTCATGGCTTTCCTGATGGCGAGCAGGTGGAGTTCGGTGGCAGTGAGATTGCATCCTTCAGGGCGCATATATTTGAGCAGGATGCGAAATCCCTTGCCCGAGACGGTGATGTAGAAGATCATGGTGAAGGGGATTTTCCGGGCGGTCTGCCTGAGTGCCGCGATGTTTTTGGGGGGCACGTCGTCATAATCGAGCATCAGCCAATAGGTTTCCTTCCTGAAGTCAGTCAGCTTCTTGGAGCTTCCCTTGAGCTGCACGCTGGGAGTGATGCATGGCAGCCGGTGCTTGATGTCCTCTGCCGTTCTCTTGTCCACCTTCGTCATCGACCTGTAGCCTTCGGTATTGGTTTTCACCGGTGCCGAATGCATGATGTTGTACTCCAGCACCTCTCTGTTGGGGAGAGGCTTGCTGGTAGAGGTCTTCAGAGTCTGGAAAAAAGAGGGCAAGACCTCTTTCTCCTGTTCTGTTTCCGGTTTCTTTCCGGTCTCGTTTGTGGGTTTGTTTTCTTTCATTTCTTTTTGGGTTTTATGAGTTTGAATTTTTGGTTTAATTCCGCCTTTTTCATCGCAACAGAATTGTAGGATAGGATATTTTTCCAGTTGCTCAAACTATTGCTGAGGTCGTTCCAGTGTACCGAACCTTTGTGCAGTATCCATTTGCTCACTTCATCGCAGTAATACCAGAATCTGGTTTTTCCTTGGATGTTTCCTTCATATTCCCAGGTCGTACCATTGCAGGCATCCTCCAGATCCATTTTTATGAGAATGGATATAATGGCTTTATCCATTGCGTAGAGGATTTCAGGAGTGATCATCTTTTTTTTTATCTTTTCCGATATTGTGTCGCGTCCACCCATTACTATTCTGATGTCTGTGGCATTTACACCACATACGTTGGCGATAGACATTTTTACGCTGGCTTCTTCTTCCATTTCTGCTGAAAATTTCAGCACTTCTTGTTTTGTTACGTTATTATTTTCCATGCTGCGAAGTTACACAAAAAGCTGCACATTGGAAGTGAGGGCTATAGCCCTCACTTTTTACAAAGAATAACCTAGGTTAAAGTTTTTAACGCAGCATTTTTGCGCCCATTTTTGTAGGGGTATTTTGAAGAAGAAGTAGTGAAGAAGTGAAACATCGGAAAAGTGACGAGGTGAAGGGTGAAGGGTATATTTTAAATCTTATATTATATTCTTTTTTTTAGGATTTTTGGAAAAACCAGATAATCAGAAAAATGAAAAAACGGATTTTTTTCCTTGCCGCGCGTATATATAAAAAAGAGTTTTCAAACCTTCACCCTTCACCTTTTTATTTAAGGTTTTGTGTGTCAAATAGTTACGGGTGAAGGGTGGTGAAGGGTGTTTTTCGCTTTTTATAAACATATTTTAAGAATTCAGCCCGTTTTTACATATTTTAAGCGTTTATTTTTGGTTCCGAAATGGGTGTCTTTTTTTTAGGGTCCCTTTTTTCCTCTTTTCTTACCGCTGACATCTTTGAAAAATCGAGTGGGGTAAGAAATCCTGTCTTATGTTGTGTTAAACAATTATCAGATAAAAGAAGTTAACGATACCGAAAAAGGACTGGTTTTTAAACAAATATTAACGCAGAAAACTTGAAGTTTCGCATATTAGATTCTGGTTTCGCAAGTTCAGAAGTTAACGAATTTTAAGGAGTTATTCAAGTTTCTCCAGTGTGAGAATTTATTGAAGTTAAAGAAGTTATCACTCCCTACGGTCGTTCGGGAAGTTAAGAGACAATAGTCTTCTAGCTTAAAATGCAGGACATTTGTCCCTTAACTTCCCTCTAACTTCCCCACACGCGAAGTTCAGTAAAGCAAAGATAATGCGATGCTTTTGTCGGCGAAAAATCAGAACGGCAAATCCTGAATTCTGTTCTCATCCGTTACCCCGAAGATGCCAGCCTCTTCCGGTTCTCCATCCGCAATCACGATATCCCTTATCTTCTTGCGGTAGCTCCTTACGATACTCCCGTTCTCCAGTTCAACCCTTCTCCTGATGCTCAGGTCCAGATATTCCTTTTCCCTTTCTATGCCCAGATAGCGCCTGCCGGTCAGCGAGGCAGCGATGCCGGTAGTTCCGCTTCCCGAGAACGGGTCGAGGATCCATGCTCCGTGTCGGGTTGAAGCCAGGATGATGCGTACCAGCAGGGCGAGCGGTTTCTGCGTAGGATGCTTGCCCAGCGATTTCTCCCATCTTGCGATGGCTGGCAGCCTCCATACATCCGTCATCTGTTTGTTCTCGTTCAGCAGTTTCATCAGGTCATAGTTGAAGTAGTGCGGCTTCTTCGGGCACTTTCTTGCCCAGATGATGAACTCGGTGCTGTAGGTAAAGTACCGGCACGAGATATTGGGCGGTGGATTTGTTTTCGCCCATGTGATGACATTGAGGATTTTGAATCCGAGTTGTGTCAGCTTGTTTGCCACCGAGAAGATATTGTGATAAGTTCCCGAAATCCAGATTGTTCCGTTCTCCGTCAGGTGTTCCCTGCATTCCGCAATCCATTCCTCATTGAACAGGTCGATATGTTCGGGTGTTCCTCCCTTATCCCATTCCCCTTTATCCACGCACACCACTTTTCCGCTCTGTACGCTGATACCTCCATTGGACAGGAAGTAAGGAGGATCGGCGAAGATCATGTCGAACTTGAAATCAAATTCGCCCATCAGCCGGATGCAGTCTCCGTGAAGGAGAGTGAAATCATCAGCCCTATGATATATCGCCTTTTTATTCATCATTTCGGGTGCAAAGGTAATGCAAATATTTGATTTATAAATGATTAGATCATACTTTAACTTTCATGATCAAAAAAGATCAATTCGGCAGAAAGAAAAGGTAACTACTCAGCACCCCTATAGAAAACTTCTCGTTAATAAAGCATAAACTTGATTTTGCTTATTTTCATCATCATTACAAACTCTTTAATGATTGAGTCGGTGAGGACGTAGGTTGTTTAAAACAGCTCATTTTGCGAGTTCTTTTTCGGTGATGCTGCCAGCAAGTCTCCTTTGGCTATTATCGCCCTTCAACAATTTATCTGGCAGGAGATACGTTTTTGCATTTTCCACAAGTCAAAAGTCTGCGTTAAGGGATGTAAATCGTGATTTTGCCATGTGGATAAAAATGCTTATCTTTGCACCAAAAACAATGGCAAACGACTGTACTGACATAGATATTGTTTTGCGCCAGATAAACCAGCGTCTGCGCAAGCTTGAGAAGTCCGACTCCGAGAAGACAGCGGAGATCGGACGCCTCAACCGTGTCATTAACCAGAAGGACGTAGAGATACATAATCTAAAGACAGAACTTGCCGTTGCTAAAGAGCGCATCAAGGAACTCGAGGAAGCTGCTGACGATACGTCAAGTACACCAGGGAAGCCCGAGAAAAACAGCAGCAACAGTAGTATCCCTCCATCCCAAGAAAGTATCGCTTCCCGTGAGCAGCGCAGGACAAAGTCTCTTCGCAAGCCAAGCGGAAAGCCGAGCGGTGGACAGCCTGGCCACAAGGGGCACACACTACAGACTGTTGCAGAACCAGACGTAATTGTAAAGCACGAACCAGTCTATTGTAAATGCTGTGGTCGGCTCTTGATTGATATACCATGCCAGAAGATCCGTAAGACACAGATTGTTGATATCAAGGTGGTCGTAGAGACCTGTGAGGAACAGTATTACGAGAAGGTCTGTGAATGCGGTTGCGTAAACAACTGCGAAGCTCCCAACTGTCGTATCAAGTATGGTGACAACCTCCGTGCACTGGTGACATACCTCAATGTAGTGCAGTGTATTCCGTTCAAAAGGATTGCAGAACTTATATCCGACCTGTCCGGCCAGAATATAAGTGAGGGAACAGTGCAGAACATACTCAAAGAGAATAGCGGCAAGGCAGATAGTGCATACGAGGAAATACGCAAGAGGCTGGAAACAGCGTCTGTCGTAGGAGCCGATGAAACAGGTGCTGCGGTAGGAAAGCATCTGCATTGGAACTGGATATTCCAGAACGACCTGCTTACATACGTGTTCCAGTCAGAATCGCGAGGTCAGAAGGCCATAGATTCCAAGTTTCCAAAGGGACTTCCCTATTCGACACTTGTGACAGACAGACACCAGAGCTACTTCAAGATGAATGTTAAGGATCATCAGGTCTGTCTGGCTCATCTCCTTAGGAATGCAGAGTATCTGAACGAATTGGATTCAAACCAGGACTGGGCACGGAGATTCATCCAACTGATAGAACACTCTATAAATCTCAGAAGAGAGGGCAACATTACCTCTAGAAAGATAAAAGTACTGAAGACTAAGATGAAGAACCTCTTGGGTGAAAGCCTCACGCATTTAGATAACGAGTTTGAGAAATTCAAGAGAGGTATCCTTAAGGTCAAAGACTACCTGTTCACCTTTCTCTCCAATCCAAGTGTGCCATACGATAACAATGCCAGTGAGCGGGGAGTTAGGAAAATCAAGATAAAACAGAAAGTCAGTGGTTGCTTCCGAACAGACGGCGGTGCCGATGATTTTGCCAAGCTGCACTCCATCGCTGAAACTGCTATGAAGAACGGAAATTCGAAATTCAATGCAATTCTTGCTGTAGTACAACAGTAAGACGATTACTCATGCCCATAGGGGGTGCTGAGTAGTTACAAGAAAAGAAGAATTGGTTAAAATGAATAAAAACAGAAAGTTTTTCATATATTTTTTTGTTCTTTCTGAATATTGATGTAAATTTGCAGAGTGTTTATTTATACAGGCTTTAAACGAAATAAAACTTAGCGAGATATGAAACAATACGAAGCTGTAATAGAGACCTTGAAGAGGTTGGGTGGATGTGCTACATTCGGTCAGCTGAATCAGGAGGTGTTCAAGATTGAGGATTGCACATGGAATACCAAGACTCCATTTGCATCCATACGTCGTATTGTGCAAGACCGCAAGGAAATCTTTCGCATTCGTCCGGGATTATGGGCTTTGGAGGAATATAGAAGTCTCTTGGCGGATAGGGGGATTGTGGCACAAGATGTGACGAATTCGGATTCTGAGCAGGTGCAGGAATTCAATCATTCTTATTATCAGGGACTTCTGCTGTATATCGGTAACATGAAGAAACTTGAAACCTATGTTCCTGCACAGGATAAGAACAGGAGATGTATCAATGTGAAGCTGGGCGAAATCTCCACATTGCCGGAAGTTCCGCCATTCTCCTATCAGGAATTCGTGAATAGGAGTAGCACGATAGACGTTATGTGGTTTCAGCCTAATTCTTTGGGCAGCGAGGTGATGATGCCCGATAGTTTCTTTGAGGTAGAGCATTCTACGGATATTCAGAATTCTCTCTGTAAGTTTGCCGACCTCCAGAGTTTCAATGCCCAGATGTTTATCGTGGCTGATGCCAGGCGCCATGATGAATTTATAGCCAAGTTGAGCCATGATTATTTCAAGCCTATCTCGGATAGGGTGAAATTTGTAAGTTATGACAAGCTTGATAGATATTATGAGGGGCTGATGATGCAGAGAAAGAGTTCGCTTATTCTCTGATGGTAGGATTGGCTTGTCTGTTTTATCTATAAATAGAAGAGGTATTTGTATATACTAATTAGAAAGTGGTACACTTTTAAATTAGTATATACAGATGTGTCAGGTTTTTACGAATGCCTGAAATCCGTCATATTATTCATTTTAAGACTTAAGAAATATGGATTTTTTTGATTTGTTGTTCGGTGGTGGTGAAGCCATACAGAGTATGTTTCAGCTAGGGTTTATCCCTAAAGAAGAGGACTTTAGAGAGTTTTCGAGTGTAGAATATCAACAGTACAATGAGAAAGAGTGTGACATTTGCGGCAAGATGTACACATTCAATTCAGACTTGCCTGTTTCAGGAAATGATATTTATGCCTTCAGCGAGAAAGAGAAGGAGTTCATGCTGAAAGGGGCTGAGATTATTGACAATCTCTGTGAAAAGAAGACCTTCATCTCGGATGATGTAAAACTTCGATATGTTGCCACCTTATTGCCTGGCGTGTTCTCTGAAGGGACAAAATATGCTTGTAATGAAGAATAATCTATGCAAAAATGAGGGGGGTGTCATGGATTTATGTCACATCCTTTTTGAACTACTTAACAGGGCGACAAGTTTTGTGTCCGTAATTACCCAGGGCGTGCCCTGGGCTAGGGCCAGGAACATGCTTGCTGATGGCGTTGACATCAATCTGATTATGAAGTATTCCGGTCTTACCCAGGAACAAATAGAAAAATTGAAATAAGATATTATCTAAGAGATGATAACAGATAAACAGAAATCCCCCATCCTGCTTTCTCAAGCCGGCTGGGGGATTTGCTTTATGTGATAGAGAGATTTATGAATGTCTATCAGCCAGTTTTCCCGCTTTTTATTTGGTCGTTTCAGGAAAAAAGCGTAATTTTGCAGCGAAATTAGATGTTGAACTTTAAAATAATTAAATATGGCAAGACCTATAAAAGAAACGCCTATACTCTATGGTGAAGATGCCAGAGTATTTGAGGCAAGGATGAAGAATCCTCCAAAGGAGAGCCACGAGAAGATAGAAGAAATCAATCGTGACTATAATTATATCATGAGTTTATTCGCAAATTGATTATGAACGATAATAAAGACATTTGCGAACCGTTAAAGATTCGACGATTAGATATTAATGACAGAATATCTAATTTTAACTGTGGGGATGAAGACTTAAATGACTTCATTCTAAATGAGTCACAGTTGTATCGTGGAGAGATGCTAGCTGTGACTTACGTTATTGAAGACAATAATGGTGTAATCCTTGCATACTTCAGTTTAGCAAATGATAAAATCTCCTTAACAGAGTTTGAGAACAACACTGAGTTCAACAGGTTTAAAAGACGCTTTAAAAACTCAAAACGTCTCAAAAGCTATCCTGCAGTAAAAATATGTAGATTAGCTGTTGATGAAAATGCACGAAAGCTGCATCTTGGGACAAAACTTCTGAATTTTATCAAAGGATATTTTGCCAAAGACAATAAAACGGGTTGTAGATTTATAACTGTTGATGCATACATAGAGGCGATACCTTTCTATTTAAAGAATAGCTTCTTAGAGCTTACTAAAAATGATGAAGATGCGACACATACAAGATTATTATATTATGATCTTAAAATGATGTCTTTGTAGATAATATATAGTTTGTATTTACAGAAATCCCCCATTCTGCAAACTGCGGGCTGGGGGATTTGCTTTATGTGATAGAGAGATTTATGAATGTCTATCAGCCAGTTTTCCCGCTTTTTATTTGGTCGTTTCAGGAAAAAAGCGTCATTTTGCAGCGAAACTAGATATAGAATTAAATGGATGGCGTATGAAACAGGTAGAAGAAAGATACATCAGCTTGCTGACCGACTTCGGCTTCGACCGCCTCTTCGAGGAAGCCGAGATAGCCAAGTTTACTCCTCAGGAAATGAGGGAGTACGAGACCAGCAAGATGGCATATCGCGACATCAAGAATTCCGTAGACACTGCCAAGCGTGAAGGTATAGCTGAGGGTATGGAAATTGGTATGGCGAAAGGTAAGCAAGAAGGTCTTGCGGAAGGTATGGAAAAAGGTATGAACCAGAAAGCGGAGATGTAGATTACGAATATCACCATATAATCAAGGGTCTATACGCCACCTTTTCTTCGTGGCATATAGACCACTCAACATTCAACAATCTCTAACTTTTACAGAAACTTTTCACAGGAATCTCTTGCGGGTTTGGAAATAAAGTCGTAAATTTGCAATTGGAAACCAAAGATTAGGAATTATGGTAGAGACTAACGATAGAAAATTGCCGGTAGGCATCCAGTCTTTCGAGGAAATCAGAAAGGGTGGATATCTTTATGTTGACAAGACAGATATCATCTGGCAACTTGCCAACAAGGGGAAAACTTATAATTACCTAATCCGCCCACGACGCTTTGGTAAATCAGTGCTGGTCGATACGCTCGAAGCCTACTTCATGGGTAAGAAGGAACTTTTCGAGGGGTTGAAGATTATGCAGATGGAGACGGAATGGGTGAAGCGACCTGTCATCAGACTGGATATGAGTCGTGCAGGCGCAGAACCGGAAAGTCTGAAAGGTTATCTAGACTATACATTTCAGGAATATGAATCTTTGTATGAGATAGAAACAAGAGGTAATTCTTCGTTAGCTACTCGTCTGATAGAAATTATAAAGACTGCATACAACAAAACAGGTTTGCAGGTGGCCATTCTCATCGATGAATATGACTCTCCATTGCAGCATTCCTGGAAAACTCCGTTATACGAAAAATGTACGGCAATATACAGAAACGTATTTGTCATTCTCAAATCTATGGACAAATTCGAAAACTTTGTTTTTATCACAGGCTGCACCAAATTTTCGCAATTCTCCCTAACCTCAGGTCTCAACAATTTGAGTTTCATTGGTTTTGATTCAGAATATGCTGCTCTATGTGGTATCACAAAAGAAGAAGCTATCTGTGATTTCAAACCGGAAATCAACAAATTGGCAGCATGTAAAGGATGGACATTCGATGAAGCTGCAATGCAACTGTCTTCTTATTATGGTGGCTATCACTTCAGTAGTAGAAACAAGGTTGATGTATTCAATCCTTTCTGTCTTATCAATGCATTGGCAGATTCTGATTTGAAGAACTATTGGTTTTCATCCGGGACATCGCCACTACTCTCTAAGTTTGAAGATGATATTAAAAAGAGGTTGAAAGATTTCGAGTATTGTCCGATAATTAGCAATACACTGGAGACTTCTGATGTGACTGATGGTGGAGCAGAACTTGTCCTCTATCAGACAGGCTATCTCACGATTAAGGATTATATGATGGGAATCTATATTCTAGGATTCCCTAATTCAGAGGTAAAAAAATCACTTTATGAGACGATATTGCCAGCACTTACTTCAGAAACTGAGCAATAATGGTGGTGTGGATGCAGCCACAGAGCAGATGAAAGCTAAACAGTATGCCGAACCTTTCAAGGCTGATAAGCGCAAGGTGATTGCCCTTGCCATAGAACTGGATGATATGGGAAAGGGACTGGTTGACTGGAAGGAAGTATAATATTGCAAAAGATAATTGTGAAAAATATCTCTCCCAAAATTTTCCTATTCAAAAAAATATTCGTAACTTAGCAGCGCAAAACGTAAAGCATGTAGGAATATGGCAAAAATGGTAAATTTCTATCCAGTAGGAATACAGACATTCTCAAATATCAGAGAGGGTAATTATCTCTATATAGATAAGACCCCATACATCGTGGATTTTCGAGAGAAAAAAATGAAGTATGTTTTTCTGAGTCGTCCAAGACGATTCGGAAAGTCGCTCTTTGCATCTACCCTCCAGGCCTATTTCGAGGGAAGGAAAGAACTTTTTGAGGGATTGGCCATTGCTGATTATGAGAAGGATTGGGTGAAGCACCCTGTGCTGCATTTCGACCTGAGCGGCGCCAAGCACATGGGAGTGGAACAGCTGGAAAGATACCTGGCTGATATGCTTGAAGAGCAGGAGACAATCTGGGGATATAAGACGCATCAGGTGGACGCTAACCTCCGTTTGAAAGACCTGGTGAAAGAAGCATACAAGCAGACGGGTAAGAAGGTAGTGATTATCATTGATGAATATGATGCCCCTTTGCTGGATGTAGTGCATGAAAAGGATAATTTGAAACCGCTGCGCCTCATCATGCAAAACTTCTATAGTCCCATCAAGATGCTCGACCCGTATCTGGAGTTCACCTTCATCACGGGTATCACCAAGTTCTCGCAGCTCAGCATCTTCAGTGAACTGAATAACCTCGATAACATCAGTATGTTCGACCAGTATTCGGCTATCTGCGGTATCAGCAAGAAGGAGCTTACCACTCAGATGAAACCGGATATAGAGGCATTGGGAGAAGACCTGGGTATGACGTATGAGGAGTGTCTGGCAGAGCTGACAAGATTCTACGACGGCTATCATTTCAGTAAGAAATCTGAAGATGTATTCAATCCGTTCAGTCTGGTAAAGGCACTGAATGCACGGGATATAGCTCCTTACTGGTTTGGCTCGGGTACGCCGACTTATCTTATCAAGACGCTGCAGAAGTATCACGTCAATGTGATGGATATTGAGAAGAAATCATGTGATGTGGATGACTTTGATGTTTCGCCGGAAATGATGACTTCTGCGCTTCCGTTGCTCTATCAGAGTGGTTATCTCACCATCAAGAAGTATAACCCGATGCTGCAACGTTATACCTTGGAGTATCCTAACAGAGAGGTTAAGATTGGCATGCTCAAGAGTCTTGCACCTAACTATCTTTCACCAATATCACTGGATAACAATAGTCTGGTAGGTGATTTCCTGGAAAAGCTCTATGAGGCAGACGTTGAGGGAGCGATGGTGCGCCTGAAGGCTTATCTTGCCAGCATTTCCAACCGATTGAGTAACAAGAGTGAACGGGATTTCCAGACGGTGTTCTATCTTATCTTTAACCTGATGGGAGCACACATGAGGGTAGAGGAGGATAGTGCGATAGGCAGGGCTGATGCCGTGGTGTATATGCCTGATGCCGTATTTGTTTTCGAGTTGAAATATGATGGTTCAGCCGAGGAAGCTATCAGACAGATAGATGAAAAGGGATATCTGATTCCATATTCTGCCGATGGTAAGCGTCTGTTTAAGATTGGCGTAAATTATGACAGCAACCAGCGGACGATAGGTGATTGGATTATCAAGGAATAGGTCACTTGAATCCATTTATGTTTTGCCATGATGAAATGCTATACAAGATAGATAAGTAATTATACGAAAGAAAAAATCCCCCATCCCGCTTGAGAAAGCAGGATGGGGGATAGTTTCTTATTTCTTCTTGAGCCCCTTGTATGCAAGGAAAGCTACAATAACAACGGCAAGAGCCAAGATGATGTAACCGAGCTCATGACTATACTTTAATGCCTGCTGATATACATCTTGAGTTGTTTTATAGTCTGTATATTGGTAAATACCCCAACCGATGGTTGCTAAAACAGTATTCCAGATGCCAGCACCGATTGTGGTATAGAGCAAGAATTTGCCTACATGCATACCTGCCAAACCGGCTGGAATACTGATTAATTGGCGAACAGCTGGTACCAGGCGCCCAAAAATAGTGGATGCGGCTCCATGCTTGCGGAAATACTCTTCTGCAACTTCTACCTTTTGGCGGTCTATCAGGCACATATGTCCGATGCGGCTGTCGGCAAAACGGTAGATGATAGGGCGGCCTACCCATTTAGCTAAATAATAGTTGATAAGTGCACCGATATTGGCACCAATGGTGGCAAACACGATGACCAGGATAAACGACATTCCGCTATCAGGATCCATGGCTTTCCATGCTGCAGGTGGAACAACCACCTCTGATGGGAATGGGATGAATGAACTCTCGATAGCCATGAAAAGGGTTACTACCCAGTAATTTAAATTGTCGAGTATCCAAAGAAAAAGCTCTGCTGTATTCATTTGTTATCTGAATCTAAATAATATCTGTCTCAGTGTTGAAACTGAGACAGATATAGGTGATTTATTTATTCTGTTTTGCCCATGTATCCTTCAAGCCAACGGTTTTGTTGAATACTGGTTTTTCTGCAGTAGAATCAAGATCGGCCATGAAATAACCGATACGCTGGAACTGGAGATATTCACCTGGCTTCTTGTTGGCTGCATATTCCTCAACATAGCAGTTAGGATAGTCGTGGAAGCTGTCTGGGTTGAGCAACTCGTGGAAGTCACGTTCATCAGCAGATGGATTTTCTACCATAAAGAGACGGTCGTATTCGCGCACCTCTGCCTTTACGCAGTGATCTGCTGATACCCAATGCAATGTACCCTTAACCTTACGGTTGGCACCTTCCATGCCGCTCTTACTGATAGGATCGTATTCTGCCTGAATCTCAGTGATAACGCCATTTTCGTCCTTTGTGCATCCAGTGCACTTAACGATGTAAGCATTCTTCAGACGAACTTCTTTACCCGGAGTCATACGGAAGAATTTTTTAGGAGCATCTTCCATAAAGTCAGCACGCTCTATCCAGAGATTCTTAGAGAATGTGATGGTGTGTGTGCCATCAGCTTCATTTTCTGGATTATTGATGGCTTCCATTTCCTCTGTTTCACCTTCCGGATAGTTGGTAATTACGAGTTTTACAGGATCAAGTACTGCACTCACACGACATGCTTTCTTGTTCAAGTCTTCTCTAACAGATGCTTCGAGTAAGGCCATATCGTTGAGAGCATCGAACTTAGTATAACCGATACTGTCGATAAACATACGAATACTCTCAGGAGAGTAACCGCGACGGCGCATTCCGCAAAGAGTAGGCATACGTGGGTCGTCCCATCCGATAACCAGTTTCTCATCAACCAGCTGGTGAAGCTTACGCTTGCTCATTACAGTATAAGTGAGGTTCAATCGGTTGAACTCAATCTGACGTGGACGATTGTCGTTTAATACATCTGCAGTTCCGTCCTTCTCCTTCAAGAAGTCGATGAACTTATCGTAAAGCGGACGGTGAGGTACAAATTCCAATGTACAGATAGAGTGGGTTACCCCCTCAAAGTAGTCACTCTGTCCGTGAGCGAAATCATACATAGGATATGCATGCCATTTTGTTCCAGTACGGTGATGAGGAGTTTGGATGATACGATACATGATAGGATCGCGGAAATGCATGTTTGGATTCGCCATATCGAGTTTTGCGCGAAGAACCATGCTGCCTTCTACGGCCTCAGGAGTATTCATCTTCTCAAACAAAGCAAGGCTTTCTTCGATTGGGCGATCACGATATGGACTAGCAGTACCCGGTGAGGTAGGAGTACCCTTCTGCTGTGCAATTTCTTCAGCAGTTTGTTCATCTATATATGCATTGCCCTTCTTGATCATCCAGACAGCAAAATCCCAAAGCTTCTCAAAGTAGTCAGAAGCATAGTAGATATTGCCCCACTTGAAACCAAGCCACTGGATGTCTTGAAGAATATTCTCTACATATTCATTGTTTTCCTTGCTAGGGTTAGTGTCATCAAAACGAAGATTGCAAACACCATTATATTTCTCTGCAACACCAAAGTCCATGCAGATAGCTTTGGCATGGCCGATATGCAGATAACCATTAGGCTCTGGCGGAAAACGCGTCTGGATTCGTCCTCCGTTTTTGCCTTCTTTGAGGTCTTCCTCAACTAACTGTTCTACGAAAGAGATACTTTTCTTCTCTTCCAAATTGTTTTCTTCATTAATTGCCATAATTCAATAAAAAGAATAATTTTTAAATTTATGGTGCAAAGATACAAATTTAATTGTAAGTACCGAAATTATCTGGCAGATAATTTTGTTTTGGGAGCGATAATTCACAAAATATGTTTTTAAACATATAAAAAGATTCGTTCGTTTCGAAAAATATGTCTATCTTTGCATCGTTATCCTGAATACAATCTTTTTACCTTAAATGAAACTAATACCAAAAATGAACGCCTTCGCTGTGAAGCGAGGGCGTTTTGCATTTATACCAGGTTCATATTTAATTACTTTTTGCGGAATGTTTCGTTCTTAATAATGATTGAACCTTCTTCTGTATCGAGTGTTGCCTGCTCCTGAACATCGGCATCGAGACCCTTGCGGCTCAGGATAATCACAGCTGCTTTACCTTCTGGCTTAGCAGGCAATTCCCACTTGTAAAATTCCTTATCAAGGCCTTTTACTTTAACAGAGAAATCACTGTTCAAAGTTACACTACGCTCACCATCTGCGCTCTTATATTCACCGGCTGCGGCAGCCTGAAATGCAGAATCGGTTACAACAGTCTGTTCTGCCTGAGCTGGTGCAGGTGCTGGTGCCTTTTTCTCAGAACATGCAGTGAAAGCTATCAGGCCCATAGCAAATGCAAGAATTGATAATTTCTTCATAATCTTTAAATTTTATATGTTAATAATAATGTTAATCTAAACCATTTTTATAAGCTAACTCTTTTTATACATTTGTTTATCTCAGTGGTATGCTATAGAAAGATAGTATTCCACTGGTACAAATGATTACCCAAATAGAAACGAGCCCCGTAATGATAGGGACGCTTGCAAATCTGATGTCGTGGTTGGGCTTAAAACGTTCGGTATGCTTCCTTAAAAAATACTGAAATATATAATAATATAAGGTGGCATAGAGAAAACCAATGAGGGTACCAATCAGGATGTCGCCAAAATAGTGTACACCGAGATACATTCGGGAATAACTGGTTATCAATGCCCATAGGCATAAGAATATCGTGAGTTTGCTCCGGCGAACCAGATATTGGGCAAAGAAGGCTATGCTCCATGCATTGGCTGCATGAGAAGATGGGAAACCATATCTGCCACCCCGATATCCTTGAACAACATGTACCATCGGACTGATAGGATTATCAGGATTGCTGGGACGCATTCTTGCTACTAATGGCTTCAGAATTCCTGATGCAGTCTGGTCTGAAAACAAGATAATCAGAGTGATGACAACTATAGTGCTCATCACAACCTTGACAGGAAAATTCTTAAGCAGTACAAAGATAAAACTGGCATAGAACGGAACCCATACAAATCGGTCTGAGAAAATCATCATGAAGTAATCCCAATACACGTTGTGAAAACCATTGAAAAACAGAAAAATCTGCGTATCAATCTGTTCTATTTGATGAAGTAATTCTATCATAGTCTTTCTTTATGAAATTCTGTAATGTTCGCTTTCTTGTTTCTGATAATCTGTTGCCCTGTCGTTTGGGCTATTTTGCACTCAAGTCATCGTACAACTTCTGTAGATAAGCCATGCCTCGTTTCAGGTTATAACCTTTTTTGCCTTTATCATAAACAACCTTTTTGGATTTATTGTCGTAGATGATAGAGTTCTCCTCTGATACCATGCCGAAAGCATCGGGTACATCAAAGAATGCAAATTTAGGAGTAGCATCACTCAACATATTCTTGCTGAACAAAAAGTCTTTGTGAGGAATGCCTATTTGTCCGAGCAGTGTAGCTGCTATATCATGCTGACTTCCTATGAGCTTAACATTCATTGGGCGAGCTATTGCTCCACCGGTCATGATAAGTGGAATCTGATAGCGGCTGCGGTCAAAGTTGTCAAGATGTTCTTTGTATGCGCCAACATGATCGGCAACGAGTAATACCAAAGTGTTTTTCCATCTAGGCAATTTGCTGTATTCACGCAGAAGATGACCTATGACACTATCAGTGTAAGCAAATGCATTTAAACGCTTGTCTTTCAGTCTGCTATATGGTACATCGAATGGCTCATGACTGCTTGATGTCTGGAATACTCTCAGCATAGGCTGCTTGGCATTCTGTTCTTTCCTGAGGTCTGCAAGCAGCCGGTTGGCTACGATATGATCGTGTACTCCCCATTTGCTCAATTTGTCTTCTATAGGAAAATCACTATCTGAAATGATTCTCTCATAGCCCTGGGAAACCAGCCAAGAGCGTTGGTTGGCAAAATCAGCATCACCACCATAATAATATGCATTGCCGTAATGCTTTGCTTTAGCCAATGAACGTGCCAATGATGGTAATTGTGCAGATTTTGCCGGGTAGCGCATGATGCTGGTTGTAGGTTGTGCAGGATAACCGCTCAAAACAGCAACCAATCCACGATCCGTGCGGAAAGTGTTGGAATAGAATCTTGGGAAGAAAATTCCCTTTCTGGCTATTGAGTCCAAGCAGACCGCTACGTCTTTATGTGTTCCGACGGAAGGCATGATGTCGTTGGCAAAGCTTTCCATAATAATAATAAGTATATCTGGCTTTCCGTTTTTCCGAGCTTCTTCATTCAGAAGCGGGTAGGTGTTCTGGTCGCTTGAACTTACCATTTGAGCAAAGAGCTTGTTAGCTTCTTCTTCTGACATGTATCGGTATTGCGATGCAAAATCTTCCTGATGGGTAAGTGATTCAAACAGGCTGAACATCGGATTGACGGCAGCATGATTCAAAAACGCATTTTGGCTGAAATATGCCTTTCCTGTATTTGTTGTAGATACAGTAAATCCTCCTCTGATAGGAATGAAGAGAAGGGCAGTAAGCAGCAACAGAATAAGAGAATGGCGCATACGATGATGCTCTATGTCAGAGTAGCGCGTTCTGCGACCACTGCCGAAATCTCCAAAACCATAGTTGCTGTATCTGCTGGAATAGCGCTTCTGGGTATGAGGCATGCGGAGTGCGAACCAGACGGCTATGGTAAGCAGCACAGTGATGAGGAGAGCCAAAAAGATGTAAAGCCCTCCAACACTTGCAAGTGCATCCTTTGGCGAAGTAAAGAAATAATATAATGGAGTGCTATCTAGCGGGAAGTTCCAATATGGATATAATCCTGCATTCAGTACGAATGTAATGGAAACCAGGAAAGATGCCAGTATATAATAAGCATTCAGAATGGGACGTATAATCTCCTTACGAAACCAAATCATTGCGATGAGCAACAAACCCGGTAGTGCGGTGAGGTAACCAGCCATAGAGAGGTCGAGTGATAAACCGTACCACATCACTGTAGGCATTTCGCTCCAGATATTATCGATAGGTTGTGTAGCAGAAGCCTTTTCCAATATCATGAAAAATGGTTTCTGAATACTGAACAAAATGACAAACGTAAAATACGTTTTTATAAACCACAATATTTGCTTCATATCTATGCTTCTTGACTAATAATTATGATATACTCGGCTTTGAGCTTGAAAATTAATGCAAAAATAACCATTTTATTTCATATAAACGACTTTTTTTGTGTTTATTTTTCAAAAAAGTGAGAAAAAATTTGGTCGTTCTAAATAAAAGTCGTACCTTTGTTGTAATAAATTTTATAACATAACTATGGCTAAGTACAATATTCAACCTAAAAAAGAAAAAATAGCAAGATATCAATCTATGCTGAGTGAAGAAACTAAGGACCGCCTTCGCGACGAGATAATCCGTGTTCTTGTTACTGAAAGAAAGTACAAGGACCCAGACTATAGTTCCAAGAAACTTGCAGAGGATTTGAATACTAACTCTCGCTATATTTCTGCTGTATGCGCAACTCGATTTCATAAGAATTATGCCGAGTTGGTGAATGATTATCGAGTAAACGATGCTATGTCTTTACTTACCGATAAACGTTATGCAAGAATGACTGTAGAAGGTATCAGCGAAATGGCTGGTTTCAATACTCGTCAGAGTTTCTATGCTAATTTCTTCAAGCGAATAGGCGTTACTCCCCGTCAATATCGTGCTAATCATTTAAAGGGATTGGAGGAAGTTTAATTGTTAATAACTAGAACATGAAACAAAAGAGGGTGTGTCATAAGTCTGTGACGCACCCTTTTTTTGTGTGTGTTTCTATATATTCTAGTTGAATCGTAGTCTTTCTTCACAAAGGGAATCTTATTATATTGTATAGAAACTTTACTTTTCTTGTTTTATCGATAACAAAACAGCCCCAAAGCCCACAAAAGGGCATAGTTATCCCTGACGATAAAACAACCAAAATTGAGTTTTATCGTTTTATACCCAAATATTTCTTCAAATTGAATCCCATTCCGAACAATCCTAGATCCATGTAAACCTTGTCCATTCCAAAATGCCTGAATCGCTTATAATGCATATCTGCCTTCATCTGCCCAAATACAGCTTCCGGCTCTATCGGTCGCTGGCTTCTGTGTTTCAAGCCCTCTTCAGACGTTAGTAGCAGGAAGGCTTCCTTTTTATATGCATTCAGTTTATGGTTGACATATATGGTTCTGTTGCCTTTGGATTTCTTGCAGAGACTTCCAAGCGGACATCCATCACATCGTTGTGCTCTATATAATGTAATGACAGACACATAGCCGGAGTCACTTTTCGTTTGCCGTTGTCCACAAGGTTCCATGTGTTGTCCCATGGGGCAGACATAATAGTCATCATCCCTGTTGTAGTAGAAGTTCGCTTGGTTGAAGGCATCCTCCTTGAAAGGCTTATGCTGTTCCTTGTGAAACCAGTTGTACTTTACATAACCCATCATTTCTTCCATCTCTAGGTACTCGTAGTTCTCCTCCGAGCCATACCCTGAGTCTGCGGTGACGCTCTTGGATTGCTTTCCATATCTTTTCTTGTACTTATCCAAAAAAGGCTTGAAGGTCAGGGTGTCTGTTGGATTGGGATAAAGGGCGAAATTCGTCCAATATTGATTCTCTGTCGCAATTTGAAGGTTATAGGCAGGCTTTGTCTGCCCATTGTTCATGGCATCTTCCTTGAGGCGCATGAAGGTCGCATCGGGATCAGTCTTGGAGTAACTGTTTCTCTCGCCCAGTATATCCAGTGATTTTTCATACTCGCACAGTTTGTCCGAGGCTTTGAACAAGTGATCTATCTGAGTATTTAGCTTTTGCTTCTCTCTTCCTGTAAGCTTTGCCTTAGGAAGGTTCTTAGCTTGCCTCTCACACAAACGTGCACTTCTCTCTACATCCTTGGCGGAAGTGGCTGGCTCGCTGTCTTCTTCCTTAATGTCACTCCCGCCATTCAGGCGAATTTGTTCTTTTATCTGAGCCAATGCAGCAGAGGTCTTTTCCAAGAGCTTAGCCCTGTTCTTTTCCACAGTCTTCTTCCATACAAACGTGTACTTGTTTGCTTTCGACTCTATCTTAGTGCCATCAACATATTGTTCCTCCAGACTAATCACGCCCTTTTCAACCAATATGGAGACGACTGCATCAAAATAAAAGTCGATGCATTTAATCATATGATTGGATCTAAAGCGGTTGATTGTTGCGAAAGATAATTGCTTACCTCCACAAATCCACATATAGCGAACATCGTATTTAAGTGCGTCCGCTATGCCACGACAGGAATAAACGCCATTGATATAGGCAAAAACAACTAAACTTAGAAGCATCTTCGGACTGTAAGGAGGAGCACCAATCCCATCATAGGTATCCATGAGAGGGTTGATGTCCATACTGCGAACAATACGATCCACCATACGAACTTTGCTGTCTTTTGGCACATAATCATCGAAAGAGTTAGGAAAAAAGCTCAATTCGTGCCGAGTTTCAGATTTTATTTGTATCTTTGCCATACTTAAAGAAGTTTTCTGCAAAGATACAAATCTTTTGCGGAAAGGCAAAGCCCGAGCTTGTGAAAGTTTGGGCTTTGTTGTAAATAAAAATGTTTTTTAAAGATTTCGTATCTGTGAAAAGGCAAAAAATAAAAAGGGGTGCGTCACAGACTTATGACACACCCTCTTTTGTTTTTACAAACTATTGCGAGTTACCTCTTGAAGTAGTTTCTCAATGCCTGGTGGCGGATACTCCTGTTCAATCTGCGTATGGTCAGATTTCGTATCTGGCGAACTCGCTCGCGTTTGAGCCCCATATCTTCAGCAATTTCAGCCATCGTTTCTTTAGGAACACCTATACCATAGAATTTGGTGATGATTTCTTTCTCTCGTGGCAATAAATCTGCAATGCTTTCTGCCATCTTTTTCTTCATCATTTCTATATTCAGGGTATCATCTGCAATCTTTACATCCGGATCGTTTAATATGTCTAATAGGGTATACGGATTGTTTGCGCTTAGTGGCGCATCTACAGATACAGCCTTGTCTGCGTTTCTTGGGGCAAATTTCTTCTGGTCTTTCGGTAAACGATAAAGTCCTGATTGTTTATCGATGGCCTGTGATATAGCCTTGTGAACGAATGGACCGGCATAAGCCACAAAATCGGTGCCCCGGTCGGCTTGGAACTTTCTGGCTGCCATAAGCATTGCCAGCGTTCCTTCGCTAACCAAGTCATCAAACTCAACGCCTTTACCTTTATACTGGTTGGCTACTGATTTTACATAGTTTAAGTTCTCACTAACTATCTTGTTTATTTCTTTTTCTGTCATACTCAATAATTCTTTTTGCAAATATACATAGAATAATTCAAAAAAGCAAGTATTTTGCGCATTTTAACCAATCATTTTGGTTTCCACATATTATATATGTTTCTATGATTTGCATAAAGCTGCATATGGACAGTATTCGCAACGATGCTTATCATCTGTAGGCCGGAATGGTTGGTCCTTGTCAAAGATGTTGGCGATGAGAACTTTCAGTTGTTTCATAAACTCTTCTTCGTATACATCTATGCTACTGATGAGTTCCTTGCCCATTTTTAATGTCGGATCATAATCTTCTGCTCCTGCATTTTGTATAAACAGCAAGCCTGGAGATACGGGCTCTTGAGCCGGATTCAGATTCCTGTTGTGGCTTACAATAATCGAGTAGAGCATAGATTGTAAATAATAATCTGTATGCTTGTTGAGCATGGATGGATCAAACACTTCGCTCAGTTCTCTTGGACGTGTTGTTGAAATACGTCCTGTTTTATAGTCTATTACGCGGATTCGTTCTGCAAGATTATTGCCATTTGCATGACCGTTAGCTGCAACAGCGTCCAGTCGGTCGATAAAACCTCCTATTGACAGAGATAAATTGCCGATACTTGTTTCTACTTCGACGTCAGTTTTTACAACCAGCTCTAATCCGAGTATGGTGAATGGAGCCTGGCGCATATCTATCGTGACAAGTTGCCGGATATATCTTGCTATTACTTCTTTATTGATCAGTTGCAGACCATTATATTTTGGACGATATCCTGCAGCGCTAACTTTAAAGAGTTCTTCTCTGAACGCCTGATCTACCAGGCGATAAATCAGAGATTCGTCTTTTAATGCTTGCTCTAGTTGCTCTTTTGATACAACGATAGGACGAGTCAGTTTGAGTTCTCCTTTACCGTCGGTTGTCAGAGCATCGCTGCTTGCTAATCCCAGATAGAACAGTTCTGCTGCACGATGGAATATATTTCCAAATACTTTGTTGTCTACTTCGTCCTCATCAATTTCATCTGGCTCAATCAGTCCTTCTACATATTTATAGTAGAATTGCTTTTCACATCTCAAATAGGTATTCAAAAATGTTGGCGTAAGCATTTTCAAATTCTTGAGCTGGCTGAGCGCATGCAGTTTTTTCTCTATTGGTTCATAAGTAGGACGCATTGTGTTTTGTCCTGCGACCAAAGAAAAGCGCTCGATGTCATGATGGCTTTCTACCAGGAGTTGTAGCATAAAACGGCTCATCTCACCCGATTGGCCATCTTCTGTTGCGTTATTGTAACATAAAGTGATGTCGTGTGAGCGTTGGAGCAGACTGTGAAAATAATAGGCGTATATGGCTACTTTGTTATCTACCGTAGTCAAGCCATATGCCTTTCTCAATGAATAGGGAATAAATGAAGCATCGTTCACACCTTTCGGCAGTTTCCCTTCGTTGCATGAGAGTACTAAGATATGCTCGAAATCCAGATTTCGAGTTTCCAATACACCCATTACCTGTATTCCTTCTGCAGGTTCACCATGGAAAGGAATACTTGTAGACTGGATGAGCTGTTGGATGAGTCGTTCCAGAGTGATGCAGTCTACTGCTAAGTCTCCTGTCTGGATGAGTTCTTGCAGACGGTTCAACAAGGTATAGGTCCTGAAGAGCGATTCCTGGAATAAAGGATCGTCCTGTTCTTTGCTATTCACACCTATTGTCTTCAAAATATCCAGCAGATACTGGATGAGTCTCAAGTTGTATTCATTTTCTGTTGCAGTCTCACCCAAATCTTTGAAAAGCAGTGACAAGCCTTCATCACCATCCATGCTTAGGAATTGGCGGGTAGGATAGAACTGCTTCTGCTCATCAAGAGCGCTCAAGAGTTTGCTATAATTTTGAGAAATATAGCGTGTGTATGGATGACGGAGTGCCATGAGCACATTGTGTAAGCGATAGTTGTTACTATGCTTGGGATGACCTACGCCCTGCAACTTGATGAGCTGTTGCAGCAAACTGTAGAATGGTGTCTGTTGAAGCGGATAGCCCAATGTTATATTATATGCTAACTTGTCGTTCTCAGAATAATCTGGCAACGACTTGATGTCTTCGTTTGTAGGAAGACTATGTATTACACTTTGCAACAATCCTTCATCGGCTAATACTATAGCCACTTTTTTTCCATATTTATAGCGTTTCTTTTCTTTAAGCCATTGGTTTACATAGCGGGCCTGGATGTTTTCAGTTGATGCCGATATGTATGTAATGTCTTTATTGTTATCAAAGTTATGATAAATATCACGAAGATCATGAGGAGGCATATCATTCAATTCGTTAGGATAATATTTGAGATATTCACGAATGTAGTGACCTGCCTCATGATTGTTTTGCATATAATAGTCATCGTAGTCCCAATAGAAATGTGCTTTACCCTCTTTCATCAAGCGGTCGCAGAGTTTCCGTTCTACTACTTGCATCATATTAAAACCGACAAAGAGATATTTCTTGTGTTGGAATTTGATATTTTCATCATTTACAACTTTCCTGTACAGAGCCCCCTCATAAGCCAATCCTTGTTCTTCAAGACGCATGTTGAACTGCTTATAGATATCAAGAAAATGGCTCCATAATTGTAGAAATCTCTTTTTGAGTTCAGAGTTGTGATCATCGTTGAAATTGCTAAAAAATTTCTTAATCAGCGTTTTCTGTTCTTCTGTAAGATATGAGATGTCATCAAGTTCATGTATATTGCTAAGATTGGCAAAGAGTTTTTCTGCTTCTGCCATGTTTTTATCAATATCGTCAAAATCTGTGATAAGAAGTTGGCCCCATCCATAAAAATGGTCTAGGGTCTCATCAATACCAGTGCAGGCTACGAATGTTTTATGTAAATCGCAAACAAGTTTGATTGGGTCTCCAACTTTCAATGTGCTATGTTTGCGAAAAAGGTCGCTGATAGTTATGTAAGATGGCGACCAGATGGGATGGTCGGTCAAACGGGCCAGACTCTCATTGAGGAAGAGAGCTGCACGTTTG
The DNA here is from genome assembly GCF_026015465.1 of Segatella copri. Taxonomy (GTDB): domain Bacteria; phylum Bacteroidota; class Bacteroidia; order Bacteroidales; family Bacteroidaceae; genus Prevotella; species Prevotella copri_E. Next base: position 833,571 of record NZ_JAPDUQ010000002.1, on the reverse strand, counting down.
TTTGGAAATACGATTGCAATATCGCTGAGGTTATTGCCATATTTCTCAAGTATATCTCTTGCTACATATTTTAAAAATGTTTTCATATCTCAATGCTCATTTTATATTTGAAAATGTTCTTTATTTTGCACTGTTTTTCATGCAGAGCAATAGAATTGTATTATTTCACCACTTTAATAATTTTGTTAGGGTAAACGTACCATAGATAACCGGTTACTTTATGATTGCCCATGCTTCTTAATAAACCGATGTATTTTCTAACCTGTTCATGGTGTTCTATTTTCGGTCTGCCAAACTTAAAGTCTACAACTATTGTCTCTTTTTTTGAGTTTTGCATCACTCGGTCTGGACGGTATTCTGCCACTTTTCCATTTTCAACTGTCAGGATAGAACATTCATTTAGTATGGTCAGTTCCTTATCAAACCATTTTGCGACCTTTGGTGATTCAAGTCTTTTCCTGATCATCTCCTTTATTTTCTCTGGTGTGAGGTCTTGATCGTATAAAAGTCCGTCTAACTCCAACTGTTTCAGGGCTCCATCAATATCATCAACTGTGCGGATTGTAGAAAAGAGGTTGTGCAAAATAGTACCCATTTTGATATAAAACTTCTGTTGCTCTTCTGTTTCATCACGCTTTATAAAGTCACGGCTCTGGTTACTCTGTCTGAATTCTGGCATTTCAGGCGTAACATTTATTTTAATTTCTAAAGGTTGAGAATAGGCTGAGAGCACGTTTGTATTCTTCTTCTCGTTTGATTTCTTGGAAGAATCAGGTACATATATTTCATTATAGCAGAAAGATATGTCATTTGTTTTGGCATCAGAACCTATTCCTGTTAACTCCATCTTTACGTCATTAGCTTCAAGTCGGCTGGCTACCTTGTCGAGTACAGATTCAATAATGGCAGAACGATATGCACTATTAGCTCTTTTGCCAATTACAATCAGGTTGTGACTGGCACGTGTGAAGGCTACATAAAGCAGATTCAAATTGTCGACTATGTTTTGCAGATGTTCATGATTATAATCTGCTTCATATATACTTTGCTTCATCAGTTTAGCACTGAAATCTATAGGTACCAGTGGAAGTTCGTTGTATGGAGCTTCTTGCGGTGTGCACCAGATAGTGTTGGCTTTTTCTAGTTGCCAGTCACAGTAAGGCATGATAACATGATCGTATTCCAGTCCCTTACTCTTATGTATAGTAAGGAATCTGATACCTCCATCGCCATCACTATGAATGCTTTTTTCGTGGATACGGTTATCCCACTCTTTCAGAAATCCAGTGATATCACTACTGTTATCTGTGAGATATTTACTTAAGCAATCATAAAAAGTACAGATGTAGGCAGTTTGCTTGATCATGTCTTTTATTTCGCCAAGTTTAAGTTCTGCAAAAAGGCGTTCTGTGAGATCGAACAGTGGCATTTCCAGATACTCAGAACGATTGGTCAAAAGTTGTTCCGGCATATTTCCAGCTACAGAATACGTGTCACAAAACTTGTTGAGAGTTGCTAATACAATATTGTCATTTGGGTGTACCAGTATGTAGAGAGCGTTAACCAATGTGCATACTGCTTGGGAGGCATCCAGCCTGAATGCCTCATCTGAAACCAACGGATAGTCGGAATGGTTCATAAAATACTCAGCAATGTCCTGTATGTTGCGGTTGCTTCTTACCAGGATTGCTATTTTGTTGCAAGGAACACCTCTTTCAACCAACTTGTCTACAGTGTCCAGTGTGGTTTGCATCATTCTTTCTTCAATATTTTCACCGCCCAGGAGCTGAATACTGATAGAACCATTAGGAACAGAATGGTGGTCTGGTACTTGCTGGCAGACATCGCTATATGCGCTTTCCAGCTGTTTACATTCCTCAGGACATTTATCTTTCAGGTCTTCAATCTCCAATTTTACTGCTTCTGTGAAAAAAGCATTGTTGAACTCAATGATGTTTCTATCAGAGCGGTAGTTGATACCCAAAGTTTCTATGCTTACTTTTTTCGCGCTTTTATTAAATTCTTTATCAATATTATTGAGCAGTCTCCAATCGCCGGATCGCCATCTGTAAATACTTTGTTTTACGTCACCAACAATGAGGTTACCTGCATCTTCTCTACTCATGGTTTCTTCGAGCAGCACTTTAAAGTTCTTCCATTGGATGGTGCTAGTATCTTGGAACTCGTCAATCATTATATGGTCGAGTTGAGTGCCAATCTTTTCAAAGATGAATGGCGAATCGCTATCCTTTATCAGTGAGTTGAGCAAGGTCTGAGTATCGCTCAAAAGGAATCGGTTTGCCTCTCTGTTCATCTCCCTGACTTTTTTATCTATGCTTCCCAAAAGGCGGAGCTGATTAAGATGCTTTATGGTCAGATCGGTACTTTTGAAGATTCGGGTGAGTCTTGGACGATTATCTTCTGCAAACAGCAGAATAGGGTAGAGCACCGATTCTACATAATTGAAGATATCAGTACAATTTTTTACATCAGATTTTTTGACCCATGCTTCCGGACTTTCCCGACATTTACAGAAAGTATCATTATGTAGATCATCATCACTGTATTTGCCATTTTTCAGCTTGTTGAAATAGCTCCAAATACCTCTCGTTTTTCCAGCTAAGTCGTCTGACGTAAAGCCTTCTTCTTCAAGGGAATCGAAAAAAGTAGCAGCAATTTCTTTAAGCTGCTCTTTTGCCTTATCGCGCTTTTTCTTCATTCGGTCGGTAAAATCCTTGAAGAAATCTTCTTGTTCCATCAATTCTGTCAACTTGTCGGAATGAGCTTTGTAATAATCCTTGAATATGTTCTCACCGAATTTCTTGATCTGTCCTATGACATTCCAACTCTTATCATCATCAATATTTTCTTTGATATAATCCATAATCCAGAAAAGTAGACGATCGGTATCTTCAAGACTTTCTATAAGTTCATCAACGGCATGCTGTTCTATTTGATAGTCATTGAGTTCTATCCGTAAATTGGCAGTCAGATCAAGTTCACGTGCTAGATTTCTCAATACACTCTGAAAGAACGTATCGATGGTCATAACCCGGAAATAGTTATAATTATGTATGAGCAAATGCAGGGCTGATTCTGCATTTTTCTGAATTTGTTTGGATGAAAGATAGGGTAAAGCCTGCTGTATTTGATTTACATAATCGTTTGCTTCTGGTAGTCCGTGTGCAATTTCGTATAATTTTCCTAAGATACGCATTTTCATTTCTTCAGTAGCTTTGTTGGTGAAGGTTACTGCAAGAATGGTTCTGTAGGAAGCAGGATTAGCTATCACGAGTGTCATATACTCGCGAGCCAAAGTAAATGTTTTACCTGATCCTGCACTTGCTTTATAAACAGTTAGTTGTGAACTCATATTTTGTTTTTTTTTATGATGTTATTGATATTGTGCCCTAGAAATCATGTTTTATCCATGCTTTTATGAATATTACCAATCTCTAAATAGTTCAAAACCGAAGCGACAGCCTATGCCATTAAACTTCGTGTTTTTGAAGGCAGCAAAGAATCCTAATGTAATAGCTCTTGTTGTTACTCCATATCCCCATTCTGTATATGGGTGTAAATGGTTTACAACAAGACAGCTTACATACAGACGCTCTGCTTCTATATATTTCCCAATCAGGGGGAGCCATGCAGTCGCAATCATGGGTGCTTCATAAGTGAAATTTCCACGTATGTAATAATCACTGGCATTATACCATTGGGATGGCAGTAATTCGAATTCTCCACTCCAGCTATCATTCCAGCCTCCAGGAATATTGTTGTCATGGAAATTGGTATAGTCAACGAAGTCCCAATGATCACCTTTGCGGGTATAAAAGCCAGCTCCTAACCTTATAGAATATGATTGACGGCGTGATGCTTGAAAAATAGTTTGTGCATCTGCTTCTACCCGTTCGTAGTCTATGTTTGAACCTAGTAGGTTTTTCCATCCCTTTTCATAGTCTATTTTAAAGATGGAGCCTTTCTTACCCCATGGTAAGAGTTCTAAAGCTACAGCTGGTGCTACTGACACATATTTGCTTGGATAATTAAACAGTTTATAGAAACTTTCTACTACAGCTTTTCGTTGATGTGAAACCAAGCCAATCTCAAAACCGACATAGTCGTTGAAACTCCAGTGGTTAGTAAGACGAAGGTAATCATCTTTAAACTCTGTCAGTTTTCTGTTGTTTGCCTCAATATCTGTTGAAATTTCCGGTAATGACAATCCTGGATATTCTGAGAATAGTGGATATAGAAAATCGTTATCTTCAGGTTTGCTGATGCCTAACATCTTTCGTGCAACACGATTATTCGATATTCTATTGCCGTTACCGATTTCTAACTTCAGATATCCATTGTGCTTCGGGTTATAGTTGAATGTCAATGGTATATTGAAATAAAATCTGTGTTGTTTCATACTGTAACCTCCTTTAAAGCGAAGCTTCAATTGCAGATTTTCTGTAAACCTGTAGCCTCCCTTCAGGTCAAACTTGTATACAATTCCTTTTCGCTCGGAGTATCCCATATAGAGTGGGTTGAGAATAGGACTGATACGGAAGTAGCCTTGGTTTTGCTTTCCGAAGCCTTGGGAAATTCTGTTTAATACATTGTCACCGATAACATCCCAAAGTATGTCTTTTGCAAAGTTTTTCTCTGGTATGTTGTTATTCAAGGAATCTGTTATTTGTTTTCTTTTTTCATAGAATTTTCTGTATATGTCAGCCTCATCTTGGTTTAATTCAATTGGGCGCACTTTTGCCATTAATGCTGTGTCGGCAACATTATTGAGTGAATCACTTAATATTTTCGGCAGTCCGTATACAGTTGTATACATGCCCGTTATCTTGTTACCCATAAAACTGAAGTTGGCTCTCATGCTGCACCTTGCAGGAGAAAGTGAACCAAATCCGTCTTTACCCATAATAATAGAGATATAGAAACGGGTCATATCATATTCGCCCTCAAAGTCTACCATGCTTATCTTTCCGCTTTGGGAATCAACAATGGCACGTGCTTCAATAACTTGGGTGTTTTTGAGACGTGGATATACGTAGACTTGTGCTTTGCCGAATGGTAATTGGGTAACGGCATATTTATAATATCTGCGATTCTTATTGTGGAAAGGAGAAAGAATATTAGTTTCGAAAAGTGTTTCTCCATATACCGTTGGAGTCATGTATTTCAAAACTGATGACAATGTGTTGCTTCTATGCGGAATGGTGCTTATGTTCAGCAAACGCTTGGCAACTGGTCTGCCATTTGCGTCTAGCGTCATTTGGCTATAATACTCGCTGATGAATCTTCTGCCACCGCCATGAGCCACCGCATACATCGTCGGTACTAGCATGAGCGTTGCATTACGTTTGTTTGTTTTGATTTGAAATTTAGTGTAGGCATAACTCTTGTGCTCAGCTCTACCTGTTGTGTCAACAGATTGTGAATATTTAAATACCAAACACATCACCGAGTCACTAAAGGCGTCTCTCGGTGACATTCTTCTTGCATGTGCTGCAAAAGCCATTATGCAGAAGATAATCGTCAAAATGATGTGTGTTTGATATTTCTTCATTTATTATGAGTTAAGATGTTACTTGGCAGAAGAACTATGCCAAATATTTTGGGCAACAGCTTTCCTAACCAAGATATTTCATAAGGATTCCTATCTTCCCGGACTCTCTCAGTTTGGTGATGCTTTTTTCTCTTATCTGGCGAACTCGCTCACGGGTGAGCCCCATTTTATCACCAATTTCCTCAAGCCCCTTTTCGGTTTCCCCAATTCCGTAGCATGCGCAGATAATTTTCAGTTCGCGATCCTTGAGGCAAACTTTTAAAACCTGTCTTAGGTCTTGTGCCATACTTTCATGGTCAACCTGCTTGTCTGTTCTGGCATCGTCTCCGCTTGCCATTACATCTGCCATAGAGTTGTCATCGTCATCACTGAATGGAGCATCGATGCTTACATGATGACCACTTGCAGCCATGCTCTGAGAAATCTTGTCCTCGTCAACACCTGTTCTGGCAGCAAGTTCTTCAACGCTTGGACGGCGTTGGTTTTCCTGCTCAAACTTATTAATTTCCTGGTTTACCTTGTTGAGTGATCCTACCTGGTTGAGGGGAAGTCGAACAATTCGGCTTTGCTCTGCTATTGCCTGTAAAATACTCTGACGAATCCACCATACAGCGTATGAGATAAATTTGAACCCTCGTGTTTCATCGAAGCGTTCTGCAGCCTTGATGAGTCCGATGTTTCCTTCGTCAATCAAGTCTGTCAAGGTGAGTCCCTGGTGCTGATATTGTTTTGCTACCGACACCACAAAACGTAAGTTGGCTTCAATCAACTTATTTTTTGCTCTTTCGCCAGCTCTACCTCCCTTGCGGATAGCTTGAGCCAATTCTATTTCTTCATCAATAGAAACCATAGGGGCTCTACCTATCTCTACAAGATATTTGTCGAGGGCTTCACTATTACGATTGGTTATACTCTTTTGTATCTTAAGCTGTCTCATTATCTTTCCTCTTAGTTACACATTGCACAATTGGCGCAAAGATAATAAAAATATTGATACACGACTAGAATTATAACTTACTTTAACGTAATTAACCTAACTTACTCATTTAAAGGTTATTTTACGGTCTTGTTCTTAACAAAACTTTGAAAAGCGTCATCGTATCCGTTAAACACGTTGATGTCTACCTCTCCATGTATTCCTGCTACTCTTCCGTCGGGGCAGAGTTGCCAATATACCAATCGGATGTCTGGTTTATACTCTCCATATCGTGCAATCCAAACCTGGTAGTTATGTTTCAAATCGGGAGCCTTTGGCAGATAGCGATTTACGAAAGTTTGGCTGATGTAAAGAATAGGCTTAACACCAGTTGCTCTTTCTACAATTCTAAGCCAAGTTCTAATGCGTGCAAACAATACTCCAGCCCCTCCCATTTTCTTGATTTGACTAGGAAGCGGTTCAACATCAAGAACTGGAGGAAAATCGCCTTTCCTAATGATACTGTGTTTCAGAAAGTGTCGTGCTTGTTCGGCAGCAGGTGTTATGGTGGTAAAGAAGTGATAGGTTCCAACCTTGTAACCATGTGCTTTTGCATCACGATAATCTTTTCTATAATATGGATTTAACAGCGATTTACCTTCTGTACTCTTGATATAGATGAAGCGAATCGGGAAGTTCACTGTTCCTGATATGGTCTTTTTGCTGAGACGTCCAAGATGTGTAATGCGTAAACGGTTCCAGTTGATAGCATATTTTTTTCTGCCTTTTCCATGCTGGTATTTGCTCAGGTCTATGCCATAAATACGTTCCGATGTATATACGAGTCTTTCGCCTTTATAGCGGTCATTTTTCCATTCGCCTATTCGTAAAGGCTTCTTGGGAGCAATGCTGAATCCGAATCCTTCACGTTTCCCGTTTTTCCAGTAACCTTCATAATAGGTTCCATCGTATCCTTGCCAGCATCCATGACCGTTTGGTTGATAGATACTGTCGGTTGTACCCCGATAATATCCTAGAAAATCAGGTAAGAGGGTATAATCAATAGAGCGTCGAAGTGTGACTCCATGAGCTGTTGCTAAAGATGCTGCAAGTTGAGGTGAAATAGCTTTAACCCCTTCAGGAGTTGTTTCTGAGGAAAGTTGGAATGTGCGGCTTCCTTGTGCAGTTTCTCCATTCATTGCTTTGATGAGTTTGCATGCCTGACTCTTCCATTTTCCGTTCTCGTCTCTATAATAGGCTTGATATGAAATGGAGCGTTTCAACTTGAAATGTCCCTTTTTCTGTACATGTTTCAGGGAATCAATCAGTTTCTTGGCAGAATCGCGTAGTTCCAGTTCGTGTTGGGTATAAGCGCAAATAGAGTTGTAGCCTACATCCTGAACAGAATGAGAGTGAATATAATAGTTCAGTTCTCCAACTTTCCATTTGGAGTCTCTATACAAACTGTCTAAAGAATCAACTTTCTCTTTAAAGATGCTATCCGCATCTTTGCCAAGATAGTGATTCCGGCTGATGCTGTTGTTGTAGCAGGCGGCAAGTCTTCCTTCACATGAAGGAATCAACGCCCAACGATTCATAAAGTTGGCAGCCAGTGTCGTAGTGTCTTCGTCGAACCGGAGTATTGTTTTTCCATTTTGAATTAATTCGTAGTGACTGTATACTTTTATGTTTGCTTTTGCCTTGTTCACTCTATCACTTGATGGGTTCAGGCAATAATAGCTCCATGTGCTGGCGGCAGCCAGCAGAATGAAAACTAAACTTGTGATATATAATATTTTCTTTTTCATTTGATGATGACCTCCAATATTTTCTTGGTGGTTTCGGTAATCTTTGTTTTTTCAGACGTACGTTCGCCGATAAGCCAGATGATTTCACCTTTACTATCAGTTAATACATGCTGTGTCTTTTTTTGTATATAGTCAAATTTCCTATCGGTCATATAGTCACTCAACAGTTTGCTACCCTTCATGCCGAAAGGTTGAAATCTATCGCCTTCTTTTACCAGTCGGTAGGTGAGGGGAAAACTGACTTTTTCAGCATCCAAAGTGATACATTGCGATTCTTTGCTTGGCATGAAGTCACCCATATGAGAGAAGATTCTTATCTTGATTTGGGTTCCTTCGTCCATGTTGTAAATGCCTTCTTCTGGCAGTCGGAACGCTCTTTGTTCCTGAATGTTATTCAAGTCTTTTATGTTAGAGATCAACAGCTGTTCTCTGTCGATGACTATCATATAGTCTTCGTTTTTCCAGATTTTACCGACACCACGATCCTGACTGAAGAGGCTTTCACAGATGTCATCAATGACATTGCCATGAAAACCATATCTGCCTAATTCTTTATGGAGTATGAATTCCGGACTTACAGCATTCATGACTGATACTTTAGGGATATATATAACTTTCCTATAAGAGTCGGTTATACTGATGCTATCCATGCTCTCAAGTATACTTTTCGCTTGGCGTATGTATTTGGCAGTGAGAGCGATATTTTCACTTGCTGCCGGGTTGATACTTTCCAAAAGAGGTACTACATGATGGCGAATTTTATTTCTTAAAGCATCGTCTTCCAAATTTGTTGAATCTGTGACAAAATCTTGCTTTTTTTCTTTTAGGTATTGCAATATATCCTGTCGGCTGATGCAGAGAAGAGGGCGAAGAATATTTCCGTTTTTGGGGGCGATGCCTGCTAATCCGTCTACTCCAGATCCTCTTAACAGATTCAGAAGTAAAGTTTCTACATTGTCGTCGCGATGATGGGCCACACAAATGCCTCCTGCATGCAAGTCTTTTACTAATTGGGCAAAATAGCTATAGCGTAAGTTGCGTGCAGCCATTTCGATACTTACCTTGTGTAAATGGGCATAAGCATAAGTATCAAAATGGATTCGAGACAAACTGATTCCCTGTTGTTTGCACAGATTTACACAAAATTGCTCGTCTCTGTCACTCTCTTCGCCGCGAAGGTGAAAGTTACAGTGCGCAGCAGTAATATTCAGTCCTATATTTTTCAAGATAAGCAATAGGGCAACGCTATCAGCACCTCCGGACAAGGCAACGATATATGGTGTTTGCCACTTGAACATACCATGGTGAATAATATATTTTTTGACGATATTTTCAATTTTGTTCATTCTGCGATACTTTAAAAGTATATGATGTTTTTTATTACTTTCTGTTTTTTAAAAAGTCTTCTGCCCGCTGCAAATCTTCTGGCGTGTCGATGCCTACAGTTTCTACATCTGTAGTACCAACTTTTATCTTGTAGCCATTCTGCAGCCATCGAAGTTGTTCCAGGCTCTCTGCTATTTCTAGTGAGCTTTGTGGCAGTTTGGTTACCTCTTTTAAAACTTCTTTGCGGTAAGCATAGATGCCCAAATGTTTCAGATAAGGAAAACTCTTGAGCCATTCTTCCTCTTCCTTTCCTCTTACGTATGGAATGATGCTGCGAGAGAAATACATAGCAAAGCCTTGATTGTCTACAACAATCTTTGGACTATTAGGATTTTTTACAGCTTCCATACTGGTAAAAGCTTTTCCTAAAGTGGCAATTTGGGTTGTTGGGTCATCAAAACACTGGCAGATGGTTTCCAGTTGACTCTTGTCAACAAAAGGTTCATCTCCTTGAACATTGACAATGACATCCCAGTCTCCACCAATTTTTTCGATAGCTTCTTCTATGCGGTCAGTACCGCTCTTATGATCCTTGCGCGTCATAACAGCTTTACCGCCAAATGCTTCTACAGCATTGAAAATTCGCTCATCGTCTGTTGCAACATAGGCTGCTTCTAGACAACTTGCTACTTTCTCATAAACATGTTGTATCACTGGTTTGCCATCTAACATGGCAAGTGGCTTTCCCGGGAAACGTGTTGATGCGTATCTTGCTGGAATAATTCCTATAAATTTCATAATCTTCTATATTTAAACCTGTTTACTATTCAATTCATGCGATTCGTTTAACTTCAAATAAAAAAGTTGCACTTCCGCAGACGCAAAAGTACAACTTTATTTTGTATTCACCAAAAAACTTTTTGTTTTTTTGAAAAACCTCAGAGAATATTTAATGTTCTCCCATTTTTTTATTCGTATCTGATAGCCTCGATAGGGTCGAGCCTTGCTGCCTTCTTTGCAGGATACCATCCAAAGAAAACGCCAGTAAATGTACAGACAGCAAAACTCATAATAATGCTCCACGGCTCTATTTGGGTGGCTATATGGAAGAAATAGTTAAGACTGAGCGATAAACTAACTCCCAATATCACTCCTATAATACCGCCAGTTACAGAAAGTAAGATAGCTTCTATCAGAAACTGGTTCAAAATATCAATACCTCGTGCGCCTACACTCATTCGAAGACCTATTTCGCGGGTGCGTTCTGTTACAGATACATACATGATGTTCATGATTCCGATGCCGCCTACCAGCAGCGAGATTCCTGCCACGGATCCGAGCAGGATGGTGATTGTAGACATGGTAGAATTCATCATGCTTGAAATTTCCTCTTGAGAGCGGATATTGAAGTCATCTTTATCTGCTTCAGTAGTTTCTGTTGCGTCTTTCAATTTGTGGTTGCGTCGCAATATTTCTGTAATCTGATCTTGGGCAGGTTGAGAAACCTCTTCGGTGATAGCTGAGCAGACGATGCCTCCTAAATAGGTTTGTGCCATAATTCGCTTCATTACTGTTGTATAGGGGACAAGTACTAAATCATCCTGGTCCATACCCATACTATTGTAACCTTTCTTCTTCAAGACACCGATTACTCTGAATGGAATGCTGTTAAATCGCACAACCTTACCGATAGGATCACTGCCATCAGGGAAAAGATAGTCAACTACTGTCTGTCCCAAAATACAAACTTTAGATGCAGCCTTAATGTCTGTATCTGTAAACATTTCTCCATCTGCCACTTTCAGTTGTCGGATGGAAAGATAGTCTTGGTTTACACCATAAATGGAACTTTGGGTGTTGTTGTTTCCGTAGATCCACTGTCCGGAACTGTTTACAGTAGGAGAAATAGCTGAGATATAATTACATTCGTCTTTGATGCTCTGATAGTCGGCTTGCTTCAGCGTCTCCATTGACGAAGCATCTTGTCTCACACCGCCACGCATGTCTGCACCTGGTGAAATCATAATCATGTTTGATCCCATCTCTGCGATGTTTGCCTTGATGCTGGCTTTACTTCCTTGTCCGATGGCAAGCATGGTAATAACCGCAGCAATACCGATGATGATGCCAAGTGCGGTAAGGAAAGAGCGCATTTTGTTGGCAGCAATGGCGCGGATGGCTATTTTGAAAAGATTCTGTTAATTCATTTTACTTGTTGTAATGTTAAATGTTAAGTGTTAAGTGAAAACTTCGTTTGCTATTGGATGCTAAGTAATTTAACATTCAACACTTAACATTGAAAACTTATTCGTCCGTGTTGGCCGGCAAGGCTGCCAGACCTTCGGCTGCCGATAGAATATGTTCGTTATAGGTGTCGCTGATGATGTGACCATCACGCAGTTCGATATTACGACTCGAATAATTTGCAATGTCTGGGTTGTGGGTAACGAAGATGATGGTTCTTCCTTCTGCATAAAGTTTTTGGAAGAGTACCAGAATCTCAAAACTGGTTCTGGTGTCGAGATTACCCGTTGCTTCATCAGCAAGTATCACAGCGGGGTTGTTGACTAACGCACGAGCTATTGCTACACGCTGCATCTGTCCTCCAGACATCTGATTACTCTTATGATAGAGACGTTCTCCTAAACCAACAGCTTTCAGCGATTCGATAGCACGTTGCTTTCGTTCTTCTGCGCTTACGTTCGGGTTGTACATCAGTGGAAGTTCTACATTTTCTACACTTGTAGTCTTCGGTAGAAGATTGTAGTTCTGGAAGATGAATCCAATCTTTCGGTTTCTAAGAATGGCGCGATCATTACGTGACATCTTTCGTACGCTTACTCCATCCAGATAGTATTCGCCACTGGATGGGGTATCAAGACAACCTAGCTGGTTCAGCAGGGTAGATTTACCTGATCCTGATTTACCCATGATGGTAACAAACTCACCTTCGTATATTTTAAAGCTTACACCTTTTAGAGCGTGGACAGTTTCCTCACCCACAAGAAAGTCGCGGCGAACATTGTCGAGTTCTATCACAACTTTCTTTTCGCTGTTTGCTTGAATATTGTCGTTTGCCATACTCTTATTTTTTATTTTTTCTTTCCTCTAGGTCCAGGACCGCTAATCAAACCTTGACTTTGTTGAGGCTCCTCATTCTCTTCAGGGATATTAACTATGATTTCAGTTACAATCTTCTGTCCCTTCTTCAAACCCTTGATAATTTCAGTATGTATACCGTCGCTCTGACCGATGGTTACAGAATGAGCTGTAAGGGTATTGTTAGCAAGAGTCCAAACTTTGTTTTTTCTTTTGCAGTCAACAATCTTGATATTCTTTCCCACAGTTTCCTTGGTTGGAGTAAAGCGGAGTGCTTTGTTGGCAACGGCAAGAATACCAGCTCGTTCTAGTGTAAAGATGGTAACATTTGCTGTCAGTCCTGTTTTAACTTGAGATCTGCGTTGGGTGCAGAGATGACAACCTCGTAAGTGACTACATTGTTTGTTGTAGTAGCTTCCAGACGAACCTGTTTTACTGTTCCCTGGAATACATCGTCAGGATAAGCATCTACTGTAAAATTAACGCGGTCGCCTTCTTTTACACCGCCTATATCAGCCTCGTCAACATTTGCAATCACCTGCATGTTGGTCAGATCTTTAGCGATAGTAAAGAGCTCTGGAGTGTTGAAGCTTGCTGCTACGGTCTGTCCTTCCTCTACGCTTTTTGATATGACAGTTCCATCTATTGGGGATGTAATTGTAGCATAGCTCAGGTTGGTTTGGGCTTTCTGTACATTTTCCTTGGCCGAAGCTACTTGCTCTTTCGCCTGGCGATAGGTGAGAAGCGCATTTTCATAATCGTCAGCACTTACCAAACCTTTCTTATAGAGGGTCTGGTAGCGGCTCATGTTTGCACTCTGATAGTTCAAACTGCTTTGCGCACTTGTCAGGTTAGCTTTGGCAGTATTCAACTCGCTCATCAGGTTGGTTTTGTCGAGCTCAGCTATGACTTCACCTTTTTTTACCTGCGAATTGTAATCAACCTAAAGTTTGTTTACAATACCACTCACCTGTGTACCAACCATTACAGAAGTTACCGCTTCAATAGTACCGGTTGCAGTTACACTATTCTGCAATGTTTGTGTGGTTACAGCTTCCTGCTTGAAGTCTATTTGCTCTTCGTTTTTACTTCCAGAGAACAGCCATGCTGCCACAGCTACGATGATTATCACAATCATGGCAATCCAGATTTTGCTGATTCTAAGTTTTTTCATAAAAATGTATGTATATCTATTAATGATTTGCAATATGTTTTCGTATGTTAATACCAATCTTTCTCTTTAGATTCTACCGTTTTGGTAGAATTTCAACATGTTGATATTCAGAATGGTAAGATACTTTGCCTGAAGCTCGTTCTGCTTAGCCTTCAGAAGATTATCTTTGCCAGTTCTCAATTCTACGATGTTCTTTAATCCCAGTTTAAACTGCTCACTTAACAGATTGTAGCTTGTTTGGGCACTCTCGCTGCTCACCTTGGCAGCCTTAAACTGGCTTTGGTTTGTATTAGCCTGCAACCAATAGTTTTCGATAGTAGAGTAGAGCTTAGTTTGCTCATTCTTTATATCGAGCAAGATGCTTTCACGCTGAATGAGTGCTTTATTGACAGAAGTCTTGGTCTGTCGGTTATCAAAGAGAGGAATACTGACACCGATTCCACCACCCATGCTGAAGTTGGTTTTCATCTGACTGCCCCAACCGTTTTTGTTCATGGATGTGGTGCTGGTCGTAGCTCCTGCATTTGCGCTGATGGTTGGCAACTTTCCTGCCTTTGCAATCTTGATGTTCAGATCGTTCTGGTCGAGTTTGTTTTGATAGCTCAAAAACTCAGGGCGATTCTGAAGCGCAGCTGTATAGACACTGTTCATTCCTGGGATAGAGGCCAGAGCCATCTGGTCAGTTGTGCTTGGAATAGCGATGTCGAAAGCTTCTTCACTGGTAATCTGCAGGAGTTCCTTCAACTGTCTTTTATAGTTTTTAACGTTACTTTCAGCCTGCACGATGTTAAACTCATCTTGTGCTCTCTGTGCTGTAAGTTGTGCTAAGTCTGCTTGGCTCATCTTGCCAATTTTTACCATTTCCTTACCACGCTCTTCGTTTTGAACACTCGACAAATAACTTTCTTTGTTTACGTTGATAGCCTCTGTAGAGTAAAGTATCTGTACGTAAAGTTGAGCTATCTGTTCTTGCAGGTTGAGGGCTTGTGCTGTCGAATCGAGTTGTGCCGCTTCCTTTGCCAGCTTGTTCAGTTTTATCTGATTTCTATTTTTGTTACCGTTCCAAATCGTGTAATTGCCCATCACACTATAGCTGCCATTGTAATATACCTTGTCGATGGAAGCTTTGCTGAAACCTTCTCCACTGATTCCATTAGAAACCCAAGGCGTATAGTTTACACTTTGATTGGTGCTGGCAGAGAGCGATGGCAGAAGCGCAGACTTTGATTGCAGATAGTCCTCCTGAGCTGAAGCTTTTGTGAGTTGAGTCTTCTGCAGTTGAATGTTGTTAGCCAGTGCGTAACTGATACAATCCTGCAGTGACCATTGCTTAGCTTGTACAGCGATAGGAGCCGACATGATGATCAGCGCTACCGCCATGTTTTTAAAACTTGCGTTCATACTCTTTTTACTTTTTGTTTTCATCTTTACAGATCTCTTTGCATCTGTTCTGATTAAATGTGGATTAATGTTCTTATTTTCCATAATTGCAAATCTTAATAGGATACATCATTTTTAGATTTGACGTAAGCGTCGCCTATAAAGTTGCAACTGATATATGTTTTTGATTAAAAACGTGATGATAGGTTTAACATTCTCATTTATCTTTAACAATCCTTTTCATAGAGAAAGATTTCTTTTACTTTTCCACATTAATTTATTTATATTTCTCAAAAAAATGTTTCTTCTTTCGTTATCTTCGCTGAAATTGTGTAACTTTGCAGAAAAATTTTAAGAAAGGAATAAAATAAATGCCGTTAAGAATACCAGATAAGCTTCCAGCTATCGAACTGCTGAAGCATGAGAATATATTCGTGATGGACGAAAGTCGTGCGCATAAACAGGAGATTCGTCCGTTGAAAATCTGTGTGCTCAATTTGATGCCCCTCAAGATTACGACAGAGACAGATCTCGTTCGTCTTCTGTCGAATACTCCTCTTCAGTTAGAGGTTTATTTTATGAAGTTGAAAAGTCACACGCCGAAGAATACTCCAATAGAGCACATGATGATGTTCTACAAGGATTTTCAGGAACTTTCCAAACAGAAGTTTGATGGAATGATAGTTACAGGTGCTCCTATCGAAACGATGGCTTATGAAGAGGTAGAATATTGGCCTGAAATCAAAGAGATTTTTGATTGGGCCCGTACCCATGTTACTTCAACACTCTATATCTGCTGGGGTGCCCAGGCTGGTCTTTATCATTTCTATGGTGTTCCTAAGTATCCTTTAGAGAAGAAGATGTTTGGTATTTTTAAGCAGAAGCCTCTCGATTTGTCTCAGCCAATCTTCCGCGGTTTCGATGATATCTTTAATATGCCTCATAGTCGCCATACAGAGGTAAGACGTGAGGATATTGAAAAAGTGCCAGGACTTGACATCATTGCCGAATCGCCTGAAAGCGGTGTCAGCATTGTGATGGCCAGAAACGGCCGCGAATTCTTTGTGACGGGTCATCTTGAGTATGCGCCAAACACGCTGGATAAGGAATATAAGCGTGATGTGGGCAAGCGTGATGATGTAGAACTGCCAAAAAATTATTATTATCATGACGATCCGAACGAAGAACCTCTGGTGACATGGCGTGCTCATGCCAACCTCTTCTATAGTAATTGGATCAACTATTATGTTTATCAGGAGACTCCTTACAATATTGACGAAATCAGTTAATTTGAAGGACTCGGGTGATTTCGAGATAGATTTCTTATGCAAACATTAGAATTATTGGCGCCTGCCAAGAACTTGGAATGTGGTATTGCTGCCATTGATCATGGTGCAGATGCCGTATATATTGGTGCACCTCGTTTTGGTGCACGAGCAGCAGCAGGCAATTCGCTGGAAGATATCAGACAGTTGTGTGATTATGCTCATCAGTTTGGAGCAAAGGTTCATGTTACAGTGAATACTATCATCTATCAGGATGAGATGTTGGATACGCTTAAGATGATCCAGCAACTTGATGAGATTGGTGTTGATGCACTTTTGCTGCAGGATATGGGTGTGCTTACTGAGGTGAGGGCGCAGAATTTGTGGAGTAGAGAATTGCATTCCAGTACCCAGTGTGATGTAAGAACTCCAGAAAAGGCGTATTGGCTTACCACGTTAGGTTTCAAACGTATTGTTCTGGCTCGTGAGCTTTCGCTCGATGAAATCAAGGCGATCCATCAGGCGATTCCTGATAGAGAAATAGAGGTCTTTGTACATGGAGCGCTCTGCGTAAGCTATTCGGGTGTATGTTATGCTTCTGAGAAGTGTTTCGGGCGCTCTGCTAATCGTGGAGAATGTGCACAGTTCTGTCGTATGAAGTTTGATCTGCTCGATTCCAATGGTCAGGAGATAGAACATCAGCGTTATCTGTTGTCTCTCAAGGATCTTTGTCAGCTTGATCATCTTAAGGATCTTGCTGATGCTGGAGCTACTTCGTTCAAGATAGAAGGAAGATTAAAAGATATCAACTACGTCAAGAATGTGGTGGCTGCCTATAGCAGTCAACTCGATGCAATCGTAAAAGCTGAACCGCGTAAGTATCGCCGTGCATCGGTGGGACATGTTCAATATAATTTTACACCTAATCTGAAGAAGACTTTCAATCGTGGCTTTACCCATTATTTCCTGAATGGGCGACAGCCGGATATTGCTTCTTTCGATACACCGAAAGCTATCGGCGAGTTTGTGGGGAAGGTTAAGGAAATACGTGGCAACATTTCTTTCAACGTAGCCACAGTAGCCAGCTTTAAAAATGGCGATGGACTGTGTTTTATCAATGATGACCGTGAGTTGGAAGGCTTTCGTGTGAACAGAGTAGAGGGCAATCGCCTCTATCCGTTTGGAATGCCTGAACATATGCGTCCGGGCATGGCTCTTTATCGTAATAACGATCGGGCTTTCGAGGCTTTGCTGGCTCGTAAGTCTGCTGAACGTAAAATCTATATTGTCATAGAAATGGAGCCTGTGATGGGTAATGAGTTCAGGGAAGAGCCACAGGGGGTAAAGGCTGTTGTCAACATCATGAAGACGAAAGAGGCTGATGGTGGCTTGATTTATCAGGTGGCTGAGGTGTTTAAAGAGTTGAAACTCGAAAAGGCGAAACGCCCGCAGGGCGAAAATATAAAGGCTCAGATGAGCAAACTGGGCGATACGATTTACGAAGCTTACCAGGTAGAACTTCTGAAGGGAATGGAGACATACTTTGTTCCGAACAGTATTCTCACTGCTATCCGGCGTGAATTGATCGATGAACTTACCAAGGCAAATCAGAAACAGCTTGATAAGTCGTTGTGGGGTGGATGGGATAGAACCTTGTTCAACAATGGTTTTGGATTCAGTCAGCCCGGTGAGCACCGACTTACGAAAGAGGAATTTACTTGGCAGCCGGAATACGGAAAATGGGGATATCTCTATAATATAGCTAACTATGATGCAAGAGATTTTTATCAGATTCATGGTCTGTCGCCAGTAGTTCCGGCATTTGAGTTGGGTAAGAATATTCCTTCTGCATGGGATGCTAAGACCCAGGAAGAATATGATGAGAATATAGAAAAAGACAAGGCAAACCGAAGTATGCAACCTAAGTTTACCAACGAAAAGGGAGAATCGCTCCTGATGCAGTGCCGCCATTGTATCCGCTATTCGTTGGGCTACTGTGTGAAGCGTGGAGGCAAGAAACCATCCTGGAGAGAGCCTCTCTTCCTGCAGTTGGGTGACGGTCGTCGTTTCCGTCTGGAGTTTGCATGCAACGAATGTCAGATGAACTTATATAGTGAGAAATAAACCTGTTGGCGGAATTAGTTTAGCGCATATTTAACCCTGCCAATCGGTCTATTGTTTACATAATTTATATATTGCAAGACAGTGAATGCGCTAATTTTCCCGATGATTCGGGTAAACAGTCCTGGTGTTTGCTTTGCGTAATTTCTGAAGAGCATGAAGTGATCACAAAGTTGAGAGAAATTGGTCTCGATTCTCTTTCTCGCCTTTGCATAAGGCTTGAATGTTGGTCTCCAATTCTTCATATTCAGACGATATGGAACTTCCAACTTAATGCCTACAGAAGAAAACAGGTCTTGCTGTAGTTCTGCACTGAGGTAAGCACGATCACCTAGGATGCAACAGTCATGAAATTGAAACTTAACATCTTTAAGAAAATGAATGTCATGAACATTAGCTGGACTCAAATCATACGAGTGGATAACTCCACTTAACCCACAGACTGCGTGGAGTTTAAATCCATAATAGTATATCTTCTGAGTGGCACAATAGCCAAATGCTGGAGAGTTTGTCACGTCTGTTCCTTTCATCTTGCAACGCAATCCTCTGGACAAACGGCATACCTCTATCGGTTTGGAATCAATGCAGAAATATTCTTCTGCGCCATCCATCTTTGATGCAATGCGCTTACGAATCGTCTCGCATAATTCCGCTGTGAATTTTCGGCGGTCATTAAATTGACGTCGAGAAATCAGGTTTGGCATTTCAGTCTTATACTCCTTCAGTCTGTCGAACAAGTTGTTTTCACTGTCGATACTTAGATGCTCAGCAGTTAAGCTCAAAGCAACAACTTCGAGGTCTGAAAAACGTGGGACGACTCCTGGGCGAGGAATATTTCCTAGCTCATTAACTAAATTTATGGAGAAATTCTTGCATATCTCAAGAATTTTTACGAAATTTGCATACAAGTTGTGCATAGCGTGAAAGATTATAACTTTATGTTTTGACACCACAAAGTTACTAAAAATCAGCGAGATGCACAACTTTTTCTCCATAAAAGATACTAATTTTTAGGCGAATTTTAATTCCGCCAATGAGTAGAAATAAATGAAAAAGAAATGGACGATACAGATTCTTTGTATGCTGGGCATCCTCTTGATGTTCAGCAGTTGTTATCATCGCCGTGCTCATCACCAGATGCATGCAGCTATGGTAGAGTACAGTAATAAACAACTCGATTCCATTTCGTTTTCTACTACCCATCATTATACCAACAAATTCAATTTTCTGGTATTCAAGGATTCTCTGGAATTGATAGCGCAACAGCCTGAAGAATTTTTGAGCAATTTGCCTATCGACTCCTTCGCCGTCCAAAAGAACTGCCTGCTGGTGGTTACGGATATTCGTATGGTTCCTCAGGATTCCATAGATTCAGTTTGGGTGCAGTTGGCAACAGAAGATAATCAGTTTGGCTGGACCCGTGAGTCCCGTCTGCTGCCGAAGGTTGTGCCCGATGATCCTATTTCAGAGTTCATTATGACCTTCAGCAATACTCACTTGCTCATCTTCATGGTTATCATTATTCTCATAGCCGTAGCCTATACAGTTCGTAAGATTTTCCATAGCAATGGTAAACTGGTTCATTTTAATGATATTGATTCACCATATCCTACAGCGTTGGTGCTTATTGTTTCGATATCAGCAACCTTCTATGCAACCATTCAGTTGTTTTTGCCAGAAGTATGGCGTCATTTTTATTTTCATCCTACGCTCAATCCTTTTGCCGTACCGCCTATACTGGGCTTTTTCCTGGCTACAGTCTGGGCGATACTGATAGTAGGATTAGCTTGTGTTGATGAGGTGAAACACCGTTTGCCGGCAGGTGATGCAGTTCTGTATCTGGGTGGTTTAGTGGGTGTTTGCGCCATTGATTACATCATTTTCAGTGTTACTACCTTATATTATATAGGTTATTTGTTGCTCGTAGCCTATATATGGTTTGCCATACGGGTTTATCTGTTTCCTCATAAATAAGGATAGGGGGTGCAGAAAAAAATATGTACCTTTGCACCCGTTATGAAAAGAATAGTATTTTATAGTAAAAAGAGCGTATGCATTGGTTTGGCAGCGGTAGCGTTGCAGGCTAGTGCTGCGGATAACGAAAGGGCTACTTGCTCTGACCTGTCATTGGGTACGAGTGAAAAGTTTGCAGAAGCTAACGGCTTGCTGGCTGATAGCAGCCGAGTTTATGACATTGATGAAGTTGTGGTTGTTTCGCAGCCTAAGGAGAATTTCCGTCTTCGTCAACAGCCTCTCAGTAGCACTTCCTTTGGTTCTTATCAGATGCAGCGATTAGCTTCTCGCGATTTGCGCGAACTTTCCTGCTATGTTCCTAATTTTGTGATGCCCAACTATGGCTCGCGTTTTACCAACGCCATGTATGTGCGTGGTATTGGAAGCCGTATAAACAGTCCGGCTGTAGGAATTTATCTTGACGGAATTCCAGTGTTGAGCAAGGCTGCTTTCAATCTTCACCATTATCAGACCAGCCGTATAGATATTCTCCGTGGTCCACAGGGAACACTCTATGGTCAGAATTCTGAAGGTGGTTTGGTGCGTATCTATTCACGCGATGCTTATGATAGCAAGGGCACCTACGTTAATCTGGGATTGGGCTCTCATTTCTATCGTAATGTAGAAGCGGCTCATTATATGAAGCTTTCACCTCGTATCGCATTAGGGGTAGCTGCTTTTTATGATGGACAGAAGGGATTCTTCCATCGTGCAGGAACTAGCGATTATGCCGACAATTATGATGAGGCAGGCGGTAAGTTTAATCTTAAGTTCCGTTTTGATAGAGGATGGAGCATGGATTTGCTAGCCAATTACCAATTTGTCTATCAGCATGCATTTCCTTATGGTCAGTTGGATTTAAACAGTGGCAAGGCTGCATTACCAAATACAACATTCCCTGGGCTTTATCGCCGCAACATGCTGCTTTCGGGTGTTAATCTTCGTCATGAAGGAGCGAAATGGGATTTTGCTTCTACTACCAGCTATCAGTTCCTGGATGATAATATGAAGATGGATCAGGATTATCTTCCTGAAGATTATTTGAGCTTGCAGCAAGACCAGTTGCAGAATTCTATCACTCAGGAGTTCACATTTAAGAGTCGTCAGCCTTTCTTCGGCTTCTGGCATCTTACACAGGGTGCATTCTTCTCCCATGTGTGGTTGAAGACAAATGGTCCTGTAAAATTCGGTTCAGCATTGACGAAGCCTATCAGTAACCTTATCCAGAGTCAGATGCAGCAGGCAATGCCTCCGGCAATGGCTAGCGGAGTTTCTGTCAATGTAGATATGGGAGCTCCGGGTTTGTTCCATACTCCTCAGAGCAATTTGG
Source organism: Segatella copri (assembly GCF_026015465.1). Lineage (GTDB taxonomy): Bacteria > Bacteroidota > Bacteroidia > Bacteroidales > Bacteroidaceae > Prevotella > Prevotella copri_E. Next base: position 811,567 of record NZ_JAPDUQ010000002.1, on the reverse strand, counting down.
GTCTCTATCACGAGAGTACGTTTGATCTTTCTTCCCGTTTGAAAGCAACGCTTGGTTTGCGTTACGATTTCATGCATACAAGTATTCATTACGATACTTATGCTTATATGGCGATAACAGCTAAGGTGATGGGCAAGGAGGCTACTCGTACTTTGCGTTCAATGCTCGACCGCAAAACGGGTGATGATTACAACCAGCTCTTGCCAAAATTTGGCTTAAGTTACCAGCTTGATGAGCAGGGTAGCAATGTTTATGCCACGGTGAGCAAGGGCTATCGTGCAGGCGGTTATAATATCCAGATGTTCAGTGACATCTTGCAGACCGAACTGAATACTAACCGTCAGCATGCGATGCGAGGCGATTATGACGTTCCTCATACCGATGAAGATTATGATAGGGTGAACCAGACTATTGCCTTTAAGCCGGAAACCTCATGGAATTATGAGGTAGGAACGCATCTTAATCTTTTTGATCATCGTCTTCATTTCGATTTGAGTGCCTTCTATATGCAGGTTCGCAATCAGCAACTCTCTGTGATGGCAGGAACCTATGGCTTTGGCCGAATGATGGTTAATGCAGGTAAGAGTCACAGTTGTGGTATTGAAGCCGCGCTCAAGGGCCAGGCTTTCGACGGTGCTTTTGATTGGGGTGTAAACTATGGTTTTACACGTGCCGTATTTGATGAATATACTGATGGCGAGGGTGATAAGGCTGTGAATTATAAGGACAAGAAGGTTCCTTATGTTCCCCAGCATACGATAGCAGCCATGGCTGACTATCATTTAGGACAGTTTACCTTCGGATTGAACATGAATGCGCAGGGCAAGACTTACTGGGATAATGCCAATACTTACAGCCAGAAGATGTATTTCGTGATGGGTGCGCATTGTGATATTGATTTCAGCATGATGAGCATCAGTATCTGGGGTAAGAACCTCACAGATACTAATTACAATACCTTTGCTGTTGATAATGCAGCAACAGGCAAGAAACTGTATTTTGCCCAGCGTGGCAATCCTTTCCAATGTGGTGTTGATCTGAAATTCCACTTTTAGGATTAAATAGAAAAGGAGTTCCGGCATTCTGAAATGCTAGAACTCCTTTTCTTTTTAATCTCATTTATCTCCTTCCTTTATTTTAATTCTCCATATCCTACCAGGCGGTCGGTGCGGTCGCTCTGAGCCCGATAGTAAACCAGTACATTGTATTTGTTCTGGGTCTGGTAGAAATTTCCTTCTGATGGGAGCAGCCTGATGCTTCCGTCCTCCATCTTCATGAGATACTGATAACTGTAATAACCTTGCTTCATGAAGAGACGTGCATGATAGGTTTTCGTCATTTCATCATATTCCATCCGATATTCGGGGAGGAAACGGCCGTAGGTCCAATCTGCGTTCAGATAAACATCGCCTGGCTGTTTTGGAGCTTTCAGGGTAAAGTGAATCTGTGCATATTCGCAGGTGTTGTTGTTTTCTACGTTGTCGCTGTTGCGGATATAAAACGAACCTTTGGCAGCTTCATCGTAAACGTAATTGGGGCGAGGGCTGTCGGTCATTACCTTTACCTGATAGTCGCTTCCATCCCAATCTATGGCGTCTATTCCCATGGTTGGATGGTCGGTGTCCAGAAACTCAAACTTTCTGTATTCGTTGCCCGCATCGAAAATCAGAGCTCTTACATGCTGCCAACTCATTTTGCCCGCACTCAGGTAGTCGGGTTTAGGATTGATGACAGCATTGTCCCATCTTCCGTTCTGAAGCACTACGATGTTCAGCTGGTTGGGATGAGTGATTCTCAGCTGGCTGTGATCCAGTTCCATTTTCAGTTGCTGATGGTTCTTCTGGATATCTATATCTGTTGTTGAAGTAGCTTCTAACTTCAGTTTAACCAATGGCTGAGGCTCTGTAATCATCCAGCAGGCTGTAAACATTTTGCCTTCTTCCTCGTTTTCCGCATTGTCGTCATAAACCGTCAGTCTGTAGTTGCCGCTCATGGTAAGTTGGCAGTCGGCATTGGGAATTGCCAGATGATAATGAGTGTAAGGATGATTGGTGTTGATGGATTGCTTTACATCTTCAATAATCTGATTGCCGTTGAAGCCTCTCATATAGTCGCTTTCAAAGAGCGAAGAAGATACGTTCCAGTTTGCATCACAATGTTCAATCTTGTAGCTGTACCGATGATAATCGTGCGTCATGTCGTCAAAATCGATATGGATAGGTTCTCCGTCCAGTGATGATACTGGGAGCGATAACCAGTTCGTTCCGCCTACAACCTGTAGGGTTCTGATGCGCTGGTTGAATATCTCGTGCTGCTGCGCCCAGGCAGGATAGGTAAACAGAAAGAGAAGGGAGATGACAGTGTATAATAGTTTCATATGGCTCCGTACGTATATATAAAAAAATAACTTGCAGTAGCCTTTTGATAAAGAACTAAATGCAAGCTTAAACAATCTAAATTAATACATGAAAACACTTTTGTAGTCGATAGGGGAATCGAACCCCTATGCCAAGATTGAGAATCTTGTATCCTAACCATTAGATGAATCGACCATTCAAAAAATCTCTATTGGTCTCCCGACTTATAGAGACTTATAAATCTAATACCATGAAAAACACATGTAGTCGATAGGGGAATCGAACCCCTATGCCAAGATTGAGAATCTTGTATCCTAACCATTAGATGAATCGACCAACGATACATTTTCGTACGATAGCTTGCGGAAGGTGGGGGATTCGAACCCCCGGTACGGTAACCCGCACGGCAGTTTAGCAAACTGCTGGTTTCAGCCACTCACCCAACCTTCCAGTCGGATTCTTAACCGAATCAACCAAGCATCGTTCTCAAATGCGAGTGCAAAGGTACTACTTTTTTCTGATTCTACCAAATCTTTTTGAAACTTTTTTTCGATAAAAATGCATTTTCTTTGTAACTCCCACATTATCAGGGGTTGTTTTCTTTTAGTATTATGAGTGTTTTATTCCTAAAACGAGCAGAGGCGGATTTCTTTCTCAGAAATCCGCCTCTTGTAAAAGAAAGGGCCGCTCGATGATGTGATGAAACTCCGAATGTATAAACATTTGAGAGTCCTCCGCCTTTGTAATCCACCGGCTTTTCAGCTTACCTGCCTGCTGCAGTTTATGTGGCCCGCCATGAGCAAGAGAATGTCCTCTCGGTTTCAATAGTGTAATTTGATGAGTATCCCGATCGAACCGAAACGACCCTTATTCATTCTGGCACCCATGCATCATCACGATGCAACGGTGCAAACATCTTAGTCATTATTTGATAATGCAAAGATAATGAAATATTTTGAAACTGCCAAATGTTTTAGCTGTTTTCTTCGAATATTTTTTCGAAATATTTTCTCAACTCTGTTTTGTCCTCTATGATATTGCGCAGTTCGTTGAGCGCTTTTTCGTTAGGGGAGTTGGGAATCCATAACCTGATGTATCCGTTTCTTGAATATTTCTCGTCCATGTGTTGGCTGAACCTCTCCCATTGATGCTCCTTGTCATCATCTGGATTATTTTCTTTGCCATACTGTATGGCGCGCAGAAAAATTTCGTGAACATCAATATCGCGATCGGCTTCTGCCACAATCTTGCCATAGATACTGCGAGGCTGACGGCTAGATGAAGCCCGATGGTCCTCAACAGCTTCTTTCATAATTTTGATCTGTTCTTTATTGAACCAGCGCTTCAGTCTTGAATCTGCCTGCAGAATCTTACCGCTGGTAATATGATGAATGGCACGCGGACCGCTCATCCCCAGGTCGTGGTAAGCGGCTATTACATACACCATATCGATGTCGGCTCCGGTTACTGGAACCAGTTTCAGAGAGTTTCTGATGACTCGGGTAACATGTCTGAGTCCATGACTTTCGCCAAAAGCATTATATTTGGGGAGAATCTGTTTCTCCACAAAGTCCATGATTTCGAGATTTACCTGTTGCTTCATAGATATTCCTCCACTTTATTTATATAATAAGGTACGCGCGTACATTATTAATAGTTTATTATTGTTCAATTCGCCATTCCGATGATGATCAGGGATGATACAATGCCGAAACAGAAGATGTTCAGAGCTGTTTTGCCTAGAATTCTGTTAAGTTCTCTGCCTTCGCCTATCTTTTTCATCTCCATATAGGTTCTGTTGTGCAGAATGATATAGAGTGCTGCAAACGGCAGGAACAGGCTGCTGGCTTCATGCTGAAATACGTCGTAGATGGTGACACCTATTATGGTAATGATGCCCAGATTGCCCAATGCGCAGTATAACCGCTCGGCATTCTTTTTCCCTATGTGAACCACAAGGGTCTTCTTGCCGGCTCTCAGGTCGTTGTCATGATCGCGGTAATTGTTCAGAATGAGCAGCGTATCAACTACCAGTCCGCAGGCTACAGATACGAGAACCGCTTCCAGGCTTACTCCCTGCATGGTTTCGGGCATTACGAGATAGTATGTGCAGCATACGGGTACAATGCCGAAGAAGAGCAGTACCAGAATATCGCCCATGCCCAGATAGCTGAGACAGGTAGTATAGAGAAAACAGAAGACTACGCAACAGATGCCTACGATAACCATTTCCCAACCTCCGAAAAGAACCAGCGGAAGCCCTATGGCACAGCCCAGAAGAGTAGTGAGGATAATTCCCCATTTCATGGCTCCCAAAGTTATCCAGCCTTCAGCGCAGGCACGTTTCGGTCCCAGCCGGGTTTCGTCGTCATTGCCATGTTTAAAGTCGAAATAATCATTCACCAGATTGCTGTCTATCTGCATCACCCATGCAAAGAGCAGGCAGAGTAGGGCTGGCAATGTCTGTATCTGCTGAGCGTCTTTATAAGCCAGCGCAATACCCAATAAAACAGGAACAGCCGCCGCCGTCAGAGTCTTCGGGCGAGCGGCTAGATACCATGCTTTTATAGAATTTGTTTCTATCATATTCAGAAAAGATTAAAATTGAATCTCCTGAAATTCTTAAGGAAAGTCAGAAAGATTAATTGAAGAAGTTCCAACTTACTCCAATACGGAACACTCTTTCGTTCATCGGATAATGAGGAGCGAAGAAGTAGTTCTTGTCGCCCTGTCCTGCATTGATGTGGCTCATCATTACGAAGAAACGGGTGTGCTTGATGTGAACGTTGGCGTAAACATTGACGATAGGATAGTTGCCTATCTTTACGTTGTTCTCGCCGTTGCCCTGTACCGTATACTGTCCCATATAAGGTGAATAGTCGGGAGCTTCATAGCTTGTAAAGTAGCGCATGTCAGCACCCAGGTCTACGTTCAGCACCTTTACTACCTTGAACTTGATGTAGAGGTTGGTGTAGGCATTGAAGGCTGGTACTGGCAGAACACTCTCCTTGCTTGAGTGCTGGTAGGTAAACTGGTTTTCCCAGTTCAGAATGCCTAGTCTGAAGTTCTGTTCCAGTTGTGCTGTCAGCAGGTTGATTCCTCCGCTTTCCTGCATCGGAGTTACCATGACTCCTGTTCGCAAACCTTCTTCTGTAATGTCATAGCTCTGCGAGAAGTAGGTGTAGTTCTTGATTTCATCTACAGCCACTCTCAGCTTGGTGCGTGTCTTAGGGAAGGAGAGCGTACCCATGATGCGGGTATGGATGGTCTTGTCGAGATCATTCTCCCACCACAGATGGCGGGCGTGATAGTTGCGGTAATAGAACGATGGGGTTTCTCTATGGAAGAAAGCATCGCCTCTTACCTGAAGCGTGTCGCCCAGGAATGGGATGTTCACGTCTACATTACCATCTATGGCAAGGGTTCCGGCGTCAACACCCGTCAGTCCTATTTCTGCTACGGCATTGTAGTGGAGCGTCTTGCCTTCCTGCTTGCTCAGCTGTCCGCCTACGCTCAGCGCATGCTCGTTGTATTTTTCGAAACCGCCTTCCATGGTTGGCAGTTCATAGTGACGGAGGTCGTAGCTGGCGAAAGCCTTCAAGCCTGCCTTTGCCCATTTATTGAAACCTTCAAGCATGGCAATGGCGAAGGTATTCTTCATGTGCCAGTGCTTGGTCTGGTCGTAGATGGAGTCGCCGGTCAGCCTGCCTGCATCGTAATATTCATTCAGATAATAGTCGGCTGGGGTCTGATAAGCTTCGTAAATACGGCGATAGTTGTCAAACTTTACCGTATGGATGAAACTCGTTACCGGAACATATTCGCTCTTGTAGAAAAGCGAGTCTTCGGCATTTTTCTTCTGGATGGCCAGCAGACTGTCGGCAGTAGCTTTTCCGTTTACTGCGATTCGGGTACTGTCGTTCCTGGTGTCCTTTGCGGCTAAGTCTTTAGCCGGTTCATCGCCTGCGATCTTGGCTCCGTCAGGACGGCCGCTGAATTTAGCTTTCTGCTGTTTTTCGAAGGCTTTCTCATCAAATTTCTTGCCTTGTTCCTTGGCTTTTTTTCTGGCTTCTTCCTTCGCATCCTCTTCAGCATTTTCCTTTTTCGAAGCCATGGCAAATTTCTTTGCCTTGATTTCTTCTTCGGTCATCTTTACCTTTCGGCTGAAACCTACGTTGTAGCGGTGGGTAAAGAAGATGTGCTGGTTGTCCAGTCGGTTCCAGTTCTGTTCCAGAACGGTAGGAATTTCATTGGTGGCAAACGATTCGGTGTAGATTTCCGGATGTTTGATGTAATCATCGTTGGTAATACCGCCGTTCTCGGTCATCTTCTCATGATTGGTACTGAAGAGGAAGTGTGCCTGATAGCGGTCGCCCAGGTAAGATGCCCACATGGTGTATTTAAAGTGGCTGGTACTCTGTGCGTTATAATATCCTCTGCCATACTTGTAGTCGAATCTGAAACCGGCACCTAGCCTTTTGTTGGCATTTACTGCAAACATGGCCTTGAAGTCGTCTTCTCCCGTCACCTTGTCGCCGCAGCTGTTCAGCGTTACGTTGGTGATAGGTGAGTAGGTGTTGGTGAAGTGGAAGTCGCTTACCGGATTTACGATATAGTCGTAGGGCTCTGTAAAGATGAAGTTGCCCTGCGTGTTGCGGCGGTCGATGAAGATTCGGTTCAGTCGGGCAGTACCCATGTTTCCGAGGGTATTGTATTCGCCTCTCAGTCCTTCTGTGAAGGTTGAGTTCATGTACATGTGCTGCAAGGTGTCTACTACCGCAGCCTTTGTGTCGCCGAAGCGTTCGTCTACGGTCCATACCCTGATGCCTTTCGGAATCTCCTTGTCTGAGCCTAGTGAATCGGTGTTCACCTTGCGGTTGGTTTGAGGACGGAACTGCGAATCTTCGTTATAGTTAAAATCGTTTTGTGCCGCAACCGGGAGGGTTGCAGCACAAAATAGGAGTGATGAGAATATAATTTTCTTCTTCTTCATTATTTCTTAAATAGTCGGATACATACTTCAGCAATCTTGAGCACTACACCCACGATGAGTACGATGTAGGCAATATTGCGGCTTTCTTCCAGCTGGGTCCAGAGTATTACCCCCACGATGGCGAGCAGCATGAAGGCGATGTTGAGATAGTTGCGCACCTTCAGCATGTTGTTCTGGTCGCTGTAAGCCAATGGGCGAAGCCGGCGGTGCTGAGGTCTTACGGCGTAGCTGGTAGGCTGCTTCTGTTCAGTCTGTTCTGCTCCCTGCTCAGCTGTAGGCTGGGCAGTAGTGTTTGCAGGCTGCTGTGCCTCGTTCTGTTGTATCTTGTTGTCTGTATTCTGATTATCCATTTTTCTTCAACTTATTGTTTTACTAATGCAGCTAACTCTGCGAATATCTGGTCCTTGCGGTCGATGGTGCATCTGCGGAACTTTCCGAAGATCTTAGCCAGGTCGTTCTGCTTCTTGTTGAGCGCAATCTTGTCACTGATTACCTCTTCTGCAGGTTCCTTGAAACCGGTGCTTCTTCCTTCCTCGTAGTTGTAGATGATGCGGCCGAGCGAGAGATTCAGATGATTGTCAGAAATCCTGGCTATCAGCTGGTATTTGAATTCCGTGCGGTCGAGCGAGATGAATGACTGGCTGAAAACGAGCCATTCGTCCATCGTGTTGGCGATGACGTGTTCTGCATCGTTTACCAGTGCTACCCGGCTTGCTATGTTCTGGTCGTTCTGTGTCAGTTCATTCATGTATTTTAATACGATGTCGTAAATCTGCTTGGCAGTTTTTCCGTTAGCATCCGTATCGAGTGTGAATTCTATCTTGTTTTCATCATTATATGTGATGGCGCCTGCCAGATATTTCATGTCCACTTTGGCTGTTGTACCATTTGCCAGCTTGTTGGCAGGCTTGGCAGCCTCCTTTGGCTTAGCGGCTACGGCAACAGGAATCGCCCATCCCGTGGTTGATGTGGTTGGCTCCTTTACAACAACTGGTTCTGGCTCAGTAGCATTACCTTTTTTTGCTTCCGCCTTTTTTGCTTCCGCTTCAGCCTTGGCGCTTGCAGCGTTGATGCTGTCGGCCTGAGCCTTCAGTTTGGCAGCCTGTGCTTTTATCTTAGCCACTTCTAGTGCTTTCTTGGCAGCTTCCAACTGTTTCTGTGCCTGTTCCAGCTGCTGCTCTTCAGTCAGCACGGTTTGGGCCTGTGCAGTCATCAGCGGGAGGAGCATAAATATGGGGATGATGATTTTTTTCATGTCGAGTTGTTTTTATGAAACTATAAAATGACGGTTCCTGTAGGGGAACTTAGCGGAAGATGAGGGATTCAAACCCCCGATACCCGGAAGAGGGTATACCGGATTTCGAGTCCAGCGCATTCGGTCACTCTGCCAATCTTCCTTTTTATTTTATCAGATGCAAAAGTAATACATTTTTTGCATCTGACAAAATATTGCTGTTATTTTTTAACTATATTAACCCCGCTTTATAGGATTTTATACTATAGTTTTTACTGTTGCTGCAGGAATCTGTCGGCCTCGATGGCAGCCTTTGCTCCCGAGCCTGCGGCAACAATACCTTGGCGGTAGATTGGGTCGGCTACATCGCCTGCTGCGAAAACACCCGGAATGTTGGTGGTGGCAGTACCTGGCACTACTTTGATGAAGCCCTGCTCGTCGAGATCTATCTGTCCCTTGAAGAGGTCGGTGTTAGGCTTATGTCCGATAGCCAGGAAAAATCCGTCGATGCTGATGTCAAACTTCTCTTCGTTGGCTTCGCCCTTGTGGCGCACGAGATGAGCACCTTCTACACCGTTCTCGCCGAAGAGCCCCAGCGTATTGGTTTCGAACAGAATCTCGATGTTCTCCTTGTTCTTTACGCGCTGCTGCATGATTTCTGAAGCACGGAGATAAGGCTTGCGCACAATCATGTAAACCTTCTTGGCAAGTCCGGATAGATACATAGCCTCTTCGCAGGCAGTATCGCCACCGCCCACTACGGCTACGGTGCGCTTGCGGTAGAAGAATCCGTCACAGGTAGCACAGGCAGAAACGCCCTGTCCGCGATATTTCTCTTCATCGGCAAGACCCAGATATTTGGCAGATGCTCCTGTGGCAATGATCACGGTTTCTGCCTCAATCTCGTTGTCGCGCTCATCTGTAAGATGGAATGGACGAGAGCTGAAATCTGCCTTCACGATGCTTCCGTCTCTCATTTCGGCTCCGAATCGGGCTGCCTGTTCCTTCATGTCCATCATCATCTGTGTTCCGTCTACGCCGTTAGGATAGCCCGGAAAGTTTTCTACCTCTGTGGTGATGGTGAGCTGTCCGCCGGGTTGCATACCAGAATAGAGTACTGGCTGCAGGTTGGCTCTGCCGGCATAAATGGCAGCCGTATATCCTGCAGGACCGCTACCTATAATTAATGTCTTTATCTTTTCCATTTTTTATCTTATAGTTATATTTTTGTTTCCGATGGCTCGAAATGAGTCATTTTCTTTGCAAAGGTACATCAAAACAATGAGAAATCAAAATAAAAATACAATATTTTTCTTTTCTTGCATAAATTATTGCTTTCGTTTGAAGAATTATTGTTATCTTTGCACCCGAAAATAAGATGCTCAGGAAAGAACATCAATTAGAAGAAACGAAAAATATTTACTTGATATATGAATCAGATTAAGAAGATTGTACTGACGGGTGGACCTTGTGCGGGCAAGACTACCGCTATGGTTAAGGTGATTGAACATTTCTCCAGTCTCGGCTATAAGGTTTTTACCATTCCCGAGGTTCCAACCATGTTCACCCAGGCGGGCATGAATTATCTCACCTCCAACAAGGATTTTTTCTTCGAGGGCGAGAAGGCTACTTTCCAGACTCAGATCAACCTGGAAGACAGTTTCCAGCGCATGGCTGAAACATTGCAGCAGCCGGTCATCATCGTCTGCGATCGTGGTACGATGGATATTTCTACCTATCTCACTCCCGATTTCTGGCACCGCATCATCTCTGAAGAGGGTTATACAGATGCCCAGCTTCGCGACCGCTATGATGCTGTGCTGCATCTGGTGAGTGCTGCTGATGGTGCCGAGCAGTTTTATACTACAGCCAACAATGCGCAGCGCCTGGAGAAGGCCGATGAAGAAGGACTGAAGATAGCGCGCGAGTTGGACAAGAAGATTGTTTCTGCATGGAAGGGTCATCCTCATCTCAGGGTAATCAATAACCACGAAGATTTCAACAACAAGCTGAACCGTGTGCTCAAGGAGATAAGCAATGTGCTTGCTATTCCGCAGCCGATAGAGGAGGAGCGAAAATATATCGTGAAGCTGACGGGCGATGTTCCTAATGCGATAGACAGCGATATAGTTCAGACTTATCTTACGGGTGAGCCGGGCAGTGAGATTCGTCTTCGCCGTCGCGGTTTCGAGGGAGGCAAGTATGTGTATGTTCACACCACCAAGAAGCGTCTTTCAGACAATGAGCAGATAGAGACCGAGCGACAGATTAATGCCAATCTTTACGAGAGTATGCTTCAGCAGGCTGACCCTTACCGCCAGCGCATTCATAAGCATCGCAAGAGCTTTATCTGGAAGGGCCAGTATTTCGAGCTCGACGAGTTTCTTGAGCCGGTTTCCGACCTGATGATTCTTGAAACCCGCGGCATTTCTGCCAACGAGAGTGTGAAGTTTCCTCCTTTCATCCAGGTGCTGGAGGATATTACGGGCAACAGCAAATATTATAATTATAACATAGCGTTGAAGCGGTAAAATCAGCCGAAAATGTAAAAAGTTACGGAGATAATTCATATTCTCCGTAACTTTTTACATAAACCACTCACTTTTGGTGTTATTGAGTTTCATCATTCTATTTTCTCCTTTATCCGTTGTACTTGAACACCTTGACCATTTCCTTGTCGCCACCCACAAGCTGGCTACATCTGTTCAGCATTCCGGTGTCTGAGAAACCGCATTTCTCCATGACTCTTCCTGATGCAGGATTGCCTGTGAAATGGTCTGCCCAGATGTTTTCGAAATGCTTCTCGTTGATGCAGTAGTCAAGCATCAGCTTCAAGGCTTCGGTGCAGATTCCTTGGTTCCAAAATGGCTTTCCTACCCAATAGCCCACCTCACAGTCGTTTTCTCCGATAGGGATGTTGCTGGTTTCATGGGTGTAGTAGCCGATGCAGCCGATAGCCTCGCCAGTCTCTTTCAACACAATCGCCCATGTCGTTTCATTATGGAAGAATGTCCGGATTATCTCCCGACTTTCCTCTACAGACTTATGCGCCGGCCATCCAGCACGTGGTCCTACGTCAGAGTCGGAGGCGTACTTGAAGAGCGCCTCTGCATCAGATTCCTGCCAATATCGAAGTAAAATTCTTTCTGTTTCCATCAGATTATTTCAATGAAATTCTTCGTTCTTTATTTTGTTATCTATTATCTTGTAGCAGAGATATTTGGGGGTACTAGCTTATCTTATATGTTGTAATCTAAATATTTCTTTCTGCTTTTCTATTTCTTCCTTAAGTTGCTGTTCTGTAGGAAGATATGTAAGATATTTTGAAGCAAATAATTGCTTGCTGTCGTGCAGGATGGAAAATCTTGCGATATCCTGGCTGGTTTCCGAACAGAGTAGTATGCCGATTGTCGGATTGTCGCCTTCCGTGCGTTTCAGTTCATCATACATTCTTACATACATATCCATTTGTCCTACGTCCTGATGGGTGATCTTGGTCGTCTTCAGGTCGATCAGTACAAAACATTTCATCAGGTAATTGTAGAATACCAGGTCTATGTAGTAGTCCTGGGTATCGGTGATGATGTGCTGCTGTCGCTCTACGAAGGCATAGCCTTTGCCCATCTCCATCAGAAATTTCTGAAGATGGGTGATGATTGCACTCTCCAGTTCGCTTTCCGAGAAGCTCATGTCTCGGGATAAGCCCAAGAATTCTGTCACCATTGGCGACTTGATGAACATGGCAGGTGAGTCTGCGTATCCTTTTGTAAGGGTTTTCATCTCGTTCTCTACCTCATCTTTGTGCTCATTGCTGGTTTGCAGGAGTCGATAATAGTATTGTGAGGCAACATTGCGGTCGAGGGTTCTTGTGCTCCACATTTGCTCTGACGATTCCTTTAAATACCATAGACGAGCTTCTGCATCTGTAACTCTTAGAATACTCTTTAGATGAGTCCAAGTAAGATTTTGCACGCGCGCGTGCAAAATCTCCCAATCAGGAAAATATTGGTATAATTGCTTGAAATAGGCAAGGTTACGAACACCATAGCCGGAACCGAATTCAGTCGTCAACTGCTGAGATATGGACTTGATGAGCTGTATTCCATAATCAGCACGCTGCTTGCCAAGCTGCTCTTCTTCAACAATACGTTTGCCAATTTCCCAGTTTGAGCGTATCAGGGTTTCGTTGATAGATTGATACGCCCTGTTTCTTGCCCTTGTGATGATGGTTCTGATATCATCTATGACATGTGCATCTATATTTATAATATTCTTTTCCATCTATATATTTTTTCATTTATTCATGTTTCGCAAGTTTTGCCCACACGCCCTGAACCAACGGTCACCGGCCGAAGGGAAAGGTAAAGGGCGTGCTGCTTCTGACCTTTTGGGCCTTCAGCCCGTACTTGAACCACATACGAAAGTTCAATTATTAATTTTTAAGGCAAAGATAATAAAAAAAAAGGAAAATGAGCAAAAAAATGATGATTTTTTACTCATTTCCCTTTAACTTTCTTTGGAAATCCTTAATGACCTTAATGACCATGACCTTAATGACCGGATTTCTCTGTTTTCTTTATCCCATGCAGCTCGTTACTCCGAGCGTAGTAGCGATAGCGGTCAGTATGCTGATGGCTATCTGAAGAATTGTTTTCCAAGTGTTCGCTTTCATTTTTTTTGAATGTTGAGTGTTGAATGTTGAATTTTTGGGGCGGATAGGCTGGGCTAGGGGCTAGCACCCTAGCCAGTTTATCCTTGGGCTATTCAAGGCCGTCGCCAGTATCGTCCTTGCCGGTAGTGCCGCCGCTTGATTCAGAGCCTTGGCCTTCGCTGCCGGTCTGACCGGTATTTGAACCACCTGGGGTAGAACCGCCAGGCGTATTATCCGGAGTAGTTGGCGCGTTGAGGTCAACGTTGGTCTTACCCTCTTTAATCGCCTTGATGACGGCTGCCTGAGCGCTGCGGCTGGCTACGAGGTTGAACTCGGCGTCATCGCGAAGGTTCTTGAACTCCTGACCAGGCTCCCACTGAACCTTCACTCCGGTGATGTTCTGAGCGGTGAACTTGTCGGCATCCTCAGCACCCTTTGAGGTGAGAAGGAGAGAGAAATCACCGAGGTCGCCCAGACGGATTTTCTTGCCCTCGAGCAACATTTCACGCATGCAGTCTACGGCGATGTAGAGGATGGCGCTGATGTCGGCTCTTGAATAAACACTGCCATGAGAGGTGATGTGCTTGGCAAACTTCTCGATGGTCATGATGTCGGTGTACTGTGAGATGGCGAAAGCATTCTGCTTCTCAGTCTTCACGAGTTCCAGGTCCTTTGGGTCAGGGGTTGTACCCTCCTTCTTCGCCTGGTTGATGCGTGACTTTGCCTGGTTGATTTCCAGAAGATTTGCGTTCACGCTACGCATTACGATGCTGTAATTAATCATAGTCGTTTGTAGTATGTTTAGTGTCCGTGTTTGCAACTCCCCAGAACGCCCCGTTCCTGCCGTTTTCGGGGTCTTCATTGATGACCGGCGCCTGCCATCATTTATAACCCGTGTAGGTCTTAAGAGAAGACCCGGGCAAGGCACAAAAGGCTGTTCTTTCGATTGCCGGTGCAAAGATACAACATTTTGGGGCAGAATGCAAGCTTTCACCCTGACTTTCTATGTGAGAAAGGCTATAAGTTGCTGTAGTACAGTAAGTTCTGTTGATTTTCTGTCTGAACTTTATTGCAAATAACAGAAAACACGCAGAAAAAGTACAATGGAGAACAAAGAAAGGCAAAAGCGGTCATTTCCGGTCATGGTCATTTTCGGTCATTTTCAAAAAGAGTTGGGTCATTTTGAGCTATAGTAAATATAAATATATATTTATATTATACTATAGATGACCTTTTCTCCCCCGAAACGAAAATGACCGGAAATGACCATGACCGAAAATGACCGGAATATAATCCTCATAGTGATGGGAAATAATGAATTGTTAGATTCGCTAAAGCGTTGGCTATTAATGTTATATATGATTTGTATGTAGTCTTGCTATAATTGTGTACGTATAAAATAATCTACATTCATCAGGTTCATATTCGTGCTTTATTGTTCTTTCTTTGCCTTTTTTCAACCTGTCATTTCTTCTATTTTGTCAAAAATACCTATCTTTTGAGCAAGATTTCGAGTCCGAGGAGGGGCATTTTTTACCCTTAGGAGAGGGGGTAAAATACCTTCCTAACCCCCATATTTTGCATTTTTTCTTCGTAAAAAGCAATATTCTTATTGCATTTTGCCTCTTTTTATTTCGGTATTATGAGGGTAAAGATTATTTATATTCTTGTAATATTGGTGTTAGGTCATTAAGTTTTATGTAGCTGATTTCTAGAGTCGTTTGGTAAACGTACGTAAGCAGAATATGTGTCATTTCTTTACAAAAGCACTCAAAAATTCTCTGAAAGGACTAAGTATTATAATCGCATTTTTCAGTATCTTTCAGCAGTTATCTCCCTCTTTTTGCGAGAAATTAGGCTAAAAATAGCCGAAAACAGACCATTTCCCCTTAGTTTATTATCTTCCAAATGAAGAAAAAATAGTGTGTTTTAAAAGAAAACCTCTTCCCCAACGCGTCATTCGCTAAGGAAGAGGTCTGTTTTAGCTGGTCTTATGAAGACCATATTCGTCTGAAATATGCTTGTTTTTTAAAGCTTTGACCAGTCGATGCTGCGGATAAATGCCAAGGTTGAAACCCAATCGCAGTCGAGGCAGAAAGGAGTAGGAACATCCGGGGTGTTGTAATAAGCCAGGGTAAACTCTGTATCTTCATCCTTAAATGCCTTGTGATCGATGGTTGCCTGCTTGAAAAACTGGGTTACGAGCGGCTTGTTCTTGTTTGAAGCCTCCTTCAGTCGCTTCTGGTAGAGCGTAATATAAACACTCATGGCGTAGGCCTGCTCGTTGAGATAGCGAACCTTGATGTTCAAGGTGTCCTTGCTCAGATTCTTGTCGAGCATTACATACGGTGGCAGAATCTTGCTGCGCATGTAGGTCATTGCGTCAAACTTGAAGAGGGCTGTACGGCGCTCGTCCATGCTCTTCGTGGTGTCGTTGAGGATTGCATCAGAAGTGCGGAGCACCTCGTTTAATACATCCTGGGCGCTTGCCTTAGCTATGCTGAGGGTGAGCGCAAATAATAATATTATATATCTCATCTTTCTGAAATTATTAATTATCAATTCTTTTTAATCGTTGGTGTGGCGCAAGAGGAAGATGCTGTGGTCGATGCACGCTGGCAATTCTTCCTTATAATGCGTTACCATGATCATGGTTTTGTTCTGGCGGCGACAGAAGGCTTCGATGACGTCTTTTACAAGACGGCGGTTGCGGTTGTCGAGTCCGTGGAGCGGTTCATCGAGAATCAGCAGTTCCGGATCCTTGACAAAGGCTCGTGCCAGGAGAACGAGGCGCTGTTCGCCGCTGGAGAGCTTCAGGAAACCACGGTCTTCAAGACCTTCCAGTCCGAAGACTTTCATCCAGAAGCGGCACTTGTCCATATCTTCTTCCTTCGGCTTTACATAGAGGCCTACGGAATCCATCAGACCGCTTGCCACGATGCGGATGGCTGGCAGGTCGCGCTGGTAAGAGCGGTGAAGCTCAGGCGATACGTAGCCGATGTGTTTCTTGATGTCCCAGATGCTTTCGCCGCTGCCTCGAGGATTGTCGAAGAGGGTAATGTCGCAGGCGTAACTCTGCGGATTGTCGGCACAAACCAGACTGAGGAGCGTACTCTTTCCGGCTCCGTTCTGTCCGCTCAAAGCCCATCGCTCGCCGTTCATCACGGTCCAGTCGAGGTCGTTGAGGATGATTCGCTCGCCATACTGTATGCGTACCTTGTTCATCTTCACCACTTCCTGGCTGTGATATTCGCGGTCGCTGTAAGGCTGGTCTACGATGGTCTGTTCCATTTCCGGGCTCAGTACATGGGCAGGCACGGATTCTCTGCCGGCAAGATATTCGGCGAGGGTTACCTTAGGCAGAACCTTCATATCCTTCACTTCTACCACGTGGGTGATGAAATCAGGAATATCATCGCTCTTGCTCAGTACGAGGATAATCTGCAGGGCTCGCTCTGAAGAGAGGGTCTTGAGCAGTTCTTTGAGCTGGTCGCGGGTTTCAGCATCGAGTCCGATAAACGGATTGTCCATGATGAGCACGCGAGGCTCTGAGAAGAGGGTAGAGGCAAGTTTGAACTTGCGGAGCTCGCCACTTGAGAGCAGGATGGTGTATTTGTCCATCAGGTGCTGCATGTGGAAGAGTTCGTAGATGTGCTGCTGCAGGGCTCTGCGCTCCGGAGTGTCTTCGCCTGCCATCTGGTAGGCTTCTTCCAGCTTGTCCTTTACGATAGGCGTGTTCTCGTCTATTTCGAGCTGGTTCCAGCGCTGCTGCAGGAAATAAGTGCGGTCGTTATCGCCTCCGTAGGTGTCGCGGAAGGTAATATACTTGATGTTGTCGCTCACCATTGTCTTCTGACTAGGTGAGAAATCGTAATCAGGGTCGTGCATCAGGAGTGGGTGGCGACCTACGATGATGTCAACAAACATTGATTTTCCTCCACCGTTCGGACCTACGATAGCGATGTGTTCACCATCGCACGTCTCGAAGTTTACGGGGTCTGCCATACGCCATTCTGGCATACGGGTAACACCATTTTTAATGCTAATGATCTTTTGCATCTCTCTTATTTTTTTATTCTACTCTGATTCTTTGTTGCAAAGTCTTTCCAGCTGCTGTAGTGCTTGGCGTCGGTCTCCGGGCGGTTCATCTGCAGAAAGTGGCAGTAGGCTGCCCCCAGTGCATCGGTAGCGTCCATGAACTTCGGCATTTCGTCTTGCTGAATATGGAGCAGTCGCTGCAGCATTCCCGCCACCTGTTCCTTCGAAGCCTGTCCCTGTCCGGTAATGGCCATCTTGATTTTGAGCGGCGCATATTCGTGGATAGGAACGCTGTGATGAATGGCGGCTGCGATGGCTACTCCCTGCGCCCTGCCCAGCTTGAGCATCGACTGCACGTTCTTGCCGAAGAAGGGAGCTTCTATGGCCATCTCGTCGGGCAGATAGCTGTCGATGATGCCGGTTACGCGGTCGAAGATCTTGCCCAGCCGGAGATAGGGATCGTTCTCCTTGCGCATGTCGATAACGCCCATCACCACCAGTTCGGCCTTGTTGCCGATGATGCGGATTACGCCATAGCCCATCACGTTGGTTCCGGGGTCAATGCCGAGAATGATCTTCTCTGTGTTCGATTTCTTGATCATCGCTGATAAATCTCCTGACTTTTTAAAAATGCTGTTTTAACGGTCCATATATGGATTGTGAGCGAGCTCTTCGCCTATGCTGGTGTATTCGCCATGACCCGGGAGAACCTGAGTTTCGTCAGGCAACTGACCGAGATGGCGCAGACTGTTGATGATGCGGAACATGCTGCCTCCAGGGAAATCGGTTCTGCCGATAGAGTTGTGGAAGAGGGTGTCGCCGGTGAAGGCTACGTGCTCTGCCTCGCAATAGAAGGTGACGGAACCGCTGCTGTGGCCAGGAGTGGCGATGACCTGGAACTCGTGGTTGCCGAACTTGATGACCTCTTCATCTTCGAAGAATCTGCCAATAGGCGGAAACTGGTAATCGAGCTGCATCTGATAGAAGGTTTCTGCCTGCTTGGCGAGTCCCTCCATCAGGTTTTCATCAGCTGCCGATACTTCCGGTTTCAGTCCGAACTCCTGGTAGATGGTGTTGTTGCCGAAGTTATGGTCAAGATGGCCATGGGTTACGAGCAGGTGAACGGGCTTGAGCTGGTTCTCCTTAATATATTGTGTAATAGCCGTCCTCTCTTCCGGATAGAAGGCGCCGCAATCGATGATGACGCATTCCTTGGTCTCATCGCTCACCACGTAGCAGTTTTCCTGCAACATGTTTACTTGAAATCTTTCTATATGTAACATTTCTTACTTTGAACTTTGAATATTGAACTTTGAACTTTATGATTAGCAAAGCAAATGAATTTTTCACTCTTCACTTTTCGTTCTTCACTTCCATTACGCCGGAACGTAAACCAGTTGTTTGTCCTGGCTGAACCATTCTTCATCGAAGAAAGTGCTGAGCGGAGTGATTTCTGAAATCTTGAAGTATTGCTTCAGTTCTTCTTTCAGATTGCCGCCCTTCAGACACAGAAGTCCGTTAGGCAGAGCGTTTTGCCCCTTCTGCTTAAAGTTTTTCTTGATAATCTTCATCAGGTCAGGAAGCTGCATTACCGCACGGCTTACCACGAAATCGAACTTGCCTTTTTCGTCCTCTCCGCGCAGGTGCTCTGCCTTGAGATTCTGCAGATTGATGGCCGTAGCCACCTCGTTGCAGACTCTGATTTTCTTGCCCGTTCCATCTATCAGCTTGAACTTGCATTCAGGGAAGAGGATAGCGAGCGGAATGCCCGGGAAACCTCCGCCGCAGCCGAAATCGAGAATCTCCGTGCCCGGACGGAAATGGATGGCTTTGGCTATTGCCAGAGAATGGAGCACGTGGTGCTCGTACAGATTATCGATGTCCTTGCGGCTGATGACATTGATTTTGCTGTTCCAGTCGCGGTATAATGCATCGAGCGCCTCGAACTGCTTTTTCTGCTCTTCCGTGAGGTTCGGGAAGTATTTCTCTATTATTTCTATCATATAATTATATGTATTCTTCTTTATTTCTACTGATTTTTCTGCAAAGGTAGTGTAAAAAATCGGAAAACACGTAATAAAAACATCAAAATCTGTCAGATTATGCTCGTATATTAAGTTTTTTGCGTAACTTTGCACCCGTTTTCAATATAATTTAAGCAAAAATAGATAAAAACAGACAAGGAAATATGATAAAAGCAGCACTCTTCGATCTGGATGGCGTGGTTTTCGACACAGAATCACAGTACTCCATCTTCTGGGGAATGATAGGCAGGGAGTATCATCCGGAAATGCCCGATTTCGAATATCGCATCAAAGGACAGACTCTGGTTCAGATTTACGACAAATATTTCACCGATGAAGCCGTCTTCGCCCACATCGAAGGTTTTACAGGCGCAAAGGAGGAACAGGCTAAGATTACAGCCCGACTGGATGAGTTTGAAAAGACCATGCAGTATGAATATATTGCAGGGTTCGAAGATTTCATCAGCGACTTGAAGCAGCATGGCGTAAAATGCGCTGTGGTAACGAGCAGCAACATTCAGAAGATGCTGAATGTTTATGAACGTCACCCGGAATTCAAGGCTTATTTCGACCGCGTGCTGACCAGCGAGGATTTCGCCGAGAGCAAGCCTCATCCAGACTGCTATCTGAAAGGTGCAGCCTATTTCGGTGTGGAACCGGAGGACTGTGTAGGGCTGGAAGACAGCTTTAACGGACTGAAGGCGGTGAGAGCTTCAGGAGCCTTTACCCTAGGTCTTGCCACAACGAACAGCAGAGAAGCTATCCAGCCGCTATCCGACTATGTGATAGATGATTATAGAGGTTTCAGCTTTGCTGACTTGCAGCGCATCGTGGAGAATGCGAAATAGATTCAACGCAGAACAATAAATAAATCAAAATAAAAAATGGGATATTTATCTACTGACAA
Source organism: Segatella copri (assembly GCF_026015465.1). GTDB lineage: Bacteria > Bacteroidota > Bacteroidia > Bacteroidales > Bacteroidaceae > Prevotella > Prevotella copri_E. Next base: position 791,363 of record NZ_JAPDUQ010000002.1, on the reverse strand, counting down.
GAAGAAAATTACCACCAAGACCTTCGCAGAAATGAAGAAGGCTGGCGAGAAAGTAACCATGCTGACAGCATACGACTTTACAACAGCCGGAATTATAGATGCTGCAGGAATTGACTCTATATTAATAGGTGATTCGGCCAGCAATGTGATGGCAGGAAATGCAGACACATTGCCGATTACCGTAGACCAGATGATTTATCACGCCCGCAGCGTGGCACGTGCCTGCCAGCATGCTTTCGTGGTTTGCGACATGCCTTTCGGCAGCTATCAGATCAGCAAGGAAGAGGCGCTGCGCAATGCTTGCCGCATGATGAAGGAAACGGGTGTAGACGCTCTGAAACTGGAAGGCGGCGTAGAAATCTGCGAAACTGTTAAGGCGCTGGTTAATGCCGGAATCCCGGTTCATGGCCATCTCGGACTTACCCCGCAGAGCGTTAATAAGTTTGGCGGTTATGGCATTCGTGCCAAGGAAGAGGCTGAGGCACAGAAACTTATCAGCGACGCCATTGCGCTGGACGAAGCAGGCTGCTTTGCCATCGTGCTGGAGAAGGTTCCTGCTAAGCTCGCTGCTGAAGTAAGCAAGAAGGTGAAGGCTGTAACGATTGGAATAGGTGCTGGTAACGGCTGCGACGGACAGGTCCTGGTTTATGCTGATGCACTCGGAATGACACAGAGTTTCAAGCCTAAGTTCCTGCGCCACTTTGCTCAGGTAGGCGAGGAAATGACCAAGGGTGTGAAGGCTTATATTGATGCGGTGAAGACCGTAGATTATCCTAGCGCTGAAGAGAGTTACTAACATTAACTCTCTTTTTAGTGAAGTGTAAGAGAGTATAAATACGATAGATTCATAAAAGAGTTTAGAATAATGGATACACAAAATACTCCAGTACATATCAAGCTGTGGCACAAGGACTTCTGGCGGTTATGCTTTGCCAACCTCTTGCTGATGTCGAGTGTGTACATGCTCATTATTGCCATTCCTTATTTTATGATTCCGGCGAAGTATCAGATGTGGCAGATAGGGTGTGTGCTTCTTGCATACGGCTTGGGATTGTTTCTGTTTGGCGGCTTCTGCTCTTATCTGGTGCAGCGCTACCGCAGGAATATGGTCTGCCAACTTTCCATTTTAGGTGTAGTTGTTTGCCTTTCGGTTCTTTACTATCTGGATACGTTCTGGAACATCAGGTTTTCTTTTGAGATTCTCCTGGCGGTCCGTTTCCTGTTAGGAGCATTTCTGGGGCTGGCTCAGATGTCGCTTGCCAGTACGCTGGTTATTGATTCCTGCGAGTCGTTCCAGCGCACCGAGGCTAATTATATTACCTCCTGGTTTGCCCGCTTTTCGATAGCCGTAGGACCCTTGGTGGCATGTTTTGTTTACAACTATTTCGGCATGGGCTATGTTTTCCCTACGGCTTCGTTGCTGGCTTTGGGAGCCTTCGTGCTGGTTTCTCGTGCCAAGTTTCCTTTTAAGGCACCTGCCGAAGGAATTAAGACTTTCAGCCTCGACCGCTTCTATCTGCCACAGGGAACTCCGCTGTTTGTCAATATCATCCTGATTACTTTTTCTGCGGGATTATACTTTTCCTTGCCTCATTCCTCTGGCATTTTTCTGATGATTTTCGGAGGAATGGTCTTGGCGTTCCTGGCAGAAAAGTTTGTCTTTGCTGATGCAGATCTGAAAAGCCAGATAATAGTAGGTCTGGTACTGCTGGGAGCAGCTCAGCTGATTTCGTTCGCAAGTCAGGAGTTTGCCGTAGAAATCTTGGTTCCAGCCTTGTTGGGTTTCAGCTTGGGAATCATCGGAAGCCGTTTCCTGCTCTTCTATATCAAGCTTGCCAAACATTGCCAGCGCGGCACGAGCGTGAACTCGTTCTTCCTGGCTTGGGAATTAGGATTGAGCTTGGGACTCGGTCTCGGATTCCTGTTCCATAATCTTCCGGCGAGAGCGCATTTTGACGTAGATCATCCTGTATATAATATGATTGAATCAGGGATGTTGCACTATGCGCTTCTTTTTACAATCGTATCGTTACTGGTGTACAATTTCTTGGTTCATCCATGGTACATGAAGCATAAAAACAGATAAAATATTTGAAATCTCGTTTGTTTCATAAAAGCTATTCTTTAAAAGAACCTAAAAATAGCTTTTATGAAACATTTTTAATATTATTTAGATAGCTTTTTTCGCTTTTGTGGCTTAATTTGAGTACTTTTGCGTTCAGTTTTGGAAATATATTGTTTGAATTAAGAAATTAAACGTAAAAATATAGAATTATGGCAGAAGCTATTGATATCCGCGAATTGAATATCCGGATAGAACAACAAAGTCAGTTTGTTACCAATCTGGTAATGGGCATGAATAAGGTTATCGTAGGTCAGAAACACCTCGTAGATTGCCTTCTTATCGGTCTTCTCTCTGATGGTCATATCCTGCTTGAGGGTGTACCTGGACTGGCGAAGACACTTGCAATCAAGACATTGTCACAGCTTATCAGCTCCGACTATAGCCGCATTCAGTTTACTCCTGATCTGTTGCCTGCCGATGTGGTGGGTACTCAGATTTATTCACAGAAAGATGAGGCTTTCCATGTAAAGCGCGGTCCTGTCTTCGCCAATTTCGTTTTGGCAGATGAGATTAACCGTGCCCCAGCCAAGGTGCAGAGTGCGCTGCTTGAAGCCATGCAGGAACACCAGGTCACCATTGGCGATGAAACCTTCAAACTGCCTAGTCCGTTCCTGGTAATGGCTACACAGAACCCTATCGAGCAGGAAGGAACCTATCAGTTGCCTGAAGCACAGGTTGACCGTTTCCTGCTGAAGGTAATCATCGATTATCCTACACTGGAAGAGGAGAAGCTCATCATCCGTGAGAATATTCAGGGCGGACTTCCTGAGGTTACTCCTGTAACATCTGCCGAGGAGATTCTGAAGGCTCGCAAGATTGTAAACGAGGTTTATCTCGATGAGAAGATTGAGCAGTATATTGCCGATATCGTCTTTGCTTCACGTTATCCTAAGCGCTACGGACTGGGCGAGTTGAAAGACATGATTACCTTCGGCGGCAGTCCTCGTGCCAGCATCTCTCTTGCCAAGGCAGCCAGAGCCTATGCGTTTATCAAACATCGCGGCTATGTGATTCCAGAGGATGTAAGAGCAGTAGCTCATGACGTAATGCGCCACCGTATTGGCCTTTCTTACGAGGCTGAGGCAAGCAATGTGACAAGCGAGGAAATCGTAAGCCGCATCATTAATAAGGTGGAAGTGCCTTGATTAAGTGAAGAGTGAAGAACGAAGAGTGAAGAATTCGCTTGCTTCACTAATCATAAAGTTCAATGTTCAAAATTCAAAGTTCAAAGTAATAAGTTGGATACACAAGATATCTTAAAAAAGGTTCGGAAGATAGAAATCAAGACTCGCGGACTGAGTCAGAACATCTTCGCTGGTCAGTATCATTCTGCCTTCAAGGGTAGGGGAATGGCCTTTGCCGAGGTGCGCGAATATCAGTATGGCGATGATGTGAGAGACATCGACTGGAACGTGACCGCCCGCTTTCATAAGCCTTACGTCAAGGTGTTTGAAGAGGAAAGGGAACTTACGGTGATGCTGCTCGTAGACGTCAGCGGGTCGCTCGATTTCGGTACGATGAAGCAGATGAAGCGCGATCTGGCTACAGAGATTGCTGCCACACTCGCCTTCAGTGCCATTCAGAACAATGACAAGATAGGTGTCATCTTCTTCTCTGACCGTATCGAGAAGTACATTCCGCCTAAGAAAGGAAGAAAGCATATTCTCTATATCATCAGAGAAATGCTCAACTTCCAGCCGCAAAGCCAGCGTACCGACATCGGTTGCGCCCTGGAATATTTCACCCGCGTGATGAAACGCCACTGCACAGCTTTCGTAATCAGCGACTTCTACGATCATAAGGATTTCCAGCATCAGCTGCAGATTGCCAACCAGAAACATGATGTAGTAGCCATCCAGGTTTACGACCCGCGTGCCAAGGTGCTGCCCGATGTAGGACTGCTCAAGGTGATGGACGCAGAAACCGGACACGAAATGTATATTGATACAAGTTCGAAGAAACTGCGAATGGCTCATACCCAGCAATGGCTGATGCAGCAGGAGAATCTGAAAACCGACTTTGCCAAAAGCAAGGTCGACTGGACTTCGATTGCCACTAACGAGGACTTCTCGAAGGCGCTCCTGATGCTTTTCAAGCAGAGGGGCTGATAAACCGAAAGCTCAAAGTAAAGAAACTATGTTTAAAGTAAAGAATATCATATTGTCGCTCGCTCTCCTGGGGTGCTCAGGCTTAGCTCAAGCCCAGCAGGTAGAGCAACGCATCGACTCGCTCCAGATACTGATAGGACAGCAGACCGTGCTGCATCTGAAGGCTTCGGTAAAGCAGGGCGATAAGGTGGAATTGCCATCTTTCAAGCCGCAGCAGCAAATTACGCCGGGAGTGGAAGTAGTTGAGCAGAGTAAAGGCGACACTTCACACATAGGCGACGACCGCATGGTGGTGAGTCGCGACTATACGCTGACTTCGTTTGATGAAAAGGTGTATGCGATTCCTGCGCTCAATGTGAAGGTAAACGGCAAGAACTTTCATGGCAACCAGCTTGCGCTGAAGGTGCTCACCGTGCCCGTAGATACGGTTCATCCCAACCAGTTCTATCCGCCTAAGGATGTTCAGGACAATCCTTTCTCCTGGAGCGAATGGAGTGCGCTGTTCTGGTTGAGCCTATTGCTGTTAATCCTCTGTGGCGTATGGCTTTATCTGCGCAACAGATTAAAGAATAACAAGCCGATTATCACCCATATCCGCATCGTAAAACGTGTTCCGGCTCATGAAAAGGCGCTGAATCAAATCAACGTAATCAAGCAGCAACACGTTGAGAATCAGGAAACACAGAAGGCTTACTACACTCAGCTTACCAATACGCTGAGAGAATATATCGTGAGCCGTTTCGGATTCAATGCCATGGAGATGACCAGTGCCGAAATCATCGAACGTTTGCGCGAAGCAGGCGACCAGAAGATGATTGATGAACTGAAGGAACTCTTCCAGACTGCCGATCTCGTGAAGTTTGCCAAATATGAAACCCTGGTGAATGAGAACGATGCAAACCTGGTGAATGCCATCAACTTCATCGACCAGACCAAGACAGATGAGAAACCTACTGAAGAAAAGGTGGTTCCACAACTGACCAATGAAGAGCAGAAGACGCAATCTAAGCGCCGCCTCATCAAGTCGCTCCTCTGGATAGGAGTCATCGTAGGTCTGGCTCTGTTGGGTTACATCATTTATCAGTCAGCCATGCTGCTGATGTAAGGCAGGGTGTTCTTATGAAACGTTTCGCCGGGCAAAGCGGTTTCCCCGAAAACTCTTAGCCTGGCTATAAATAGAAAAATAAAGAAATGGAATTTGCAAGTAAAGGCTATTTTCTGTTGCTCCTGTTGCTGATACCTTATATATTATGGTATTTCCTCTACAGGAAGAAGAATGCGCCAACCATGCGCATGAGCGACACGAAAAAGTATCAATATGCTCCGAAGAGCCTGCGTGTGCGTCTCATCCATCTGCCAATGGTGCTGAGATGCATCTGTTTCGTGCTCATCGTCTGTGCGATGGCTCGTCCGCAGACGCATACAGCTTGGGACAACAAGACGGTAGAAGGCATTGACATTATGTTGGCAATGGACGTTTCTACCTCTATGCTTGCCGAAGATTTGAGACCGAACCGTATGGAAGCGGCTAAGGATGTGGCAACAGAATTCATCTCGGGAAGACCGAACGACAACATCGGTCTGACTATCTTTGCCGGTGAAGCCTTCACCCAGTGCCCGATGACAACCGATCATGCCAGTCTGTTGCGCCTCTTGCAGGCAACCCGTACGGATATTGCTGCCCGGGGACTGATTGACGATGGAACTGCAGTGGGAATGGGACTGGCCAATGCCGTGAGCCGCCTGAAGGATTCTAAGTCAAAATCGAAGGTTGTGATTCTTCTTACCGACGGCAGTAACAACATGGGTGAAATCTCGCCAATGACCGCAGCAGAGATTGCCAAAAGCTACGGAATACGCGTTTACACCATCGGTGTAGGAACCAACAAGGTGGCTCCTTATCCAATGCCTGTGGCAGGAGGAGTACAGTACGTCAATATTCCGGTAGAGATAGATACGAAGACGCTGAGCGACATTGCGCAGACAACCGATGGTAATTTCTATCGCGCAACGAATAATAATGAGCTGAAGAAGATTTACAGGGACATTGATAAACTGGAGAAAACCAAGTTTAATGTCAAGCATTTCGCTAAGCGCTATGAAGCTTATCAGCCATTCGCCCTGGCAGCTCTCCTGGTATTGCTGGTAGAAATCCTGCTCCGCATCACCTGGTTCAGAAGAATTCCGTAATCTGGATACTGAGCCATTACTGATTATCGGAGATATTCCGCTATCTTTCGGAGACATTCTGCTATCTTTCGGAGATATTTTGCTATCTTTCGGAGATATTTTACCAGTTATCGGAGATATTTTACTGATTATCGGATAATCGAATAGAAGATATAATTAGAATAGAAAATGTTAAGATTTGAAGATCCTATATTTCTCTGGCTGTTGTGGATTATACCAGTACTGATTCTGATCAGACTGATAGGATGGAGAAGAAGAAAGGCTAAACTGAAGAAGCTCGGCGATCCGGAACTTCTGAAACAGCTCATGCCCAACATCTCCAAATATCGCCCTACAGTGAAGTTTGTGCTGATGCTTGCAGCCTTGGCGCTTCTTATCGTGATGGTAGCTCGCCCGCAGATGGGCAGCAAGATTTCTCACGATAAGCGACATGGTATTGAAACCATCATCTGCCTCGATATTTCAAATTCCATGCTCTGTCAGGACGTGGTTCCATCCCGTTTGGACAAGAGTAAGATGCTTATCGAAAATCTGGTCGACAACTTTAACAACGACAAGATTGGACTCATCGTCTTTGCAGGCGATGCGTTCGTGCAGTTGCCAATCACCACCGATTATGTTTCGGCAAAGATGTTTCTCCAGAACATTACCCCAGGTCTTATCCAGACCCAGGGAACCAATATCGGCGAAGCCATCGATTTGGCTTCCAAGAGTTTCACCCAGCAGGAGAATGTAGGCAGAGCCATTATCGTAATTACTGATGGCGAAAACCATGAGCCTGGCGCACAGGAGGCGGCGGCTGCTGCCAACAAGAAAGGAATCAATGTCTTTATCCTGGGCATAGGAAGCACCAAGGGAGCACCAATCCCTATGGGCGACGGTTCTTATCTGAAGGACAATGCGGGCAACACCGTAATGACCGCCCTGAATGAGCAGATGTGTAAGGAGCTTGCCCAGGCAGGCAAGGGTCAGTACATTCATGTAGATAATACCAGCGATGCGGAAAGAGCATTGAATGATGATATTGCCAAATTGCAGAAAGGTGATGTAACGAGTGTGGTTTACAGCGCCTATGATGAACAGTTCCAGGCTGTAGGTATTCTTGTCATCCTGTTGCTTATCATCGAAATCTGTCTGCTTGAGGTAAAGAATCCTCTGCTCAGAAACATCAAGTTTTTTAAGAAAGACATCAGGAAGCCTTTCTGATAAACGTTTATACATTATTATATAATAAGAATGAGATATTTAAGATATATATTGGTTTTTGCCCTGATGGTGCTGGGCTTGGCGAAGGTGGGAGCACAGAACGACCGCAACTTCATTCGCCAGGGAAACCGCGCCTATCATAAACAGAAGTGGGCTGCAGCCGAAACGCAATATCGCAAGGCTATCTCCAAGAACCAGAAGAATGCGCAGGCGGTCTATAATCTGGGTTGCGCCCTGATGATGCAGCAGAAGGATTCGATGGCGATGATACAGTTTGAGAATGCTTCGAAACTTGAAACGAACAAGATGCGACGCGCCAGAAGTTACCACAACATGGGTGTGGTCATGCAGCAGCATCAGCAATATGCGCAGGCCATAGGATGCTATGAGAACGCCCTGCGCTGCAATCCGCAGGACAATGCAACCCGATATAATCTTGCCCTCTGCAAGAAACTGCTCAAAAACCAGAAGCAGAACAAGCAGAACGATAAGAACAAGAACAACAAGAATAAAAACAAGGACAAGAACAAAGACAAGCAGAACAAGGATCAGAACAAAGATCAGAATAAAGACAAGAACAAGAACGATAAAAATAAGAACAATCAGCAGAATCAGAACAATCAGGACAAGATGAGCAAAGATAATGCTGAACAACTCTTGAACGCTGCCATCCAGCAGGAGAAGGATACGAAGCGCAAGATGCAGAAAGCGATGAGTCAGCCTCGCAGAAAGCAATATGAGAAAAACTGGTAAAAGTAAAATAATACAACGAGCATAATAGATTTAGAACATGAAACATATAGGTTGGTTTATTATTATATGGGCAATGCTTCTGGGCTTCAGTTTGCAGCTGAAAGCCCAGCATATCAGTGTGTCGGCACCAACACACGTGGCGGCGGGAGAAAACTTCCGTGTGGCCTATACCATCAATACACGTGATGTAGAGGAATTCCGCCTGGGCGGAGTAGGAGAAGGACTTGAGGTAATCGCAGGTCCTTACACCTCATCGCAGTCCAGTTATCAGATGATCAATGGCCATACTTCCTCTTCATCGTCGGTAACCATTACCTATACGCTCTACGCAGCTAAGAACGGAACCTTTGGCATTGGTGCCTCTCATGCCATCGTAAATGGTAAGAAACTCTCTTCCCGTCCGGTTAAGATTACGGTTTCTGGCCATGCTGCACGCAACAACGGCGCTCCTTCCATGCACGGACAGAATGATTATAATGAACCACGCATGCGAACTGCCGGATCCAGAATATCAGGCAGAGACCTCTTCATCAAGGTTACAGCCAACAAGCGACGTGTTCACGAACAGGAACCGGTGCTCCTTACTTATAAGGTTTACACGCAGGTAGACCTTACCCAGCTGGAAGGCAAGATGCCTGACTTGAAGGGATTCCACAATCAGGAAGTTCCGCTGCCTCAGCAGAAGACCTTCCATACTGAAACTGTAAACGGCCGACCTTACCGATGCGTTACATGGAGCCAGTATGTCATGTATCCGCAGATGACGGGAAACCTCACCATTCCAGCCATTACCTTCAAGGGAATCGTAGTTCAGCAGAACAGAAACGTTGACCCGATGGAAGCTTTCTTCAATGGTGGCTCCGGCTATGTTGAAGTAAAGAAAGATATTATTGCTCCTAGTGTGAAAATTCAGGTTGATCCTTTGCCTCAGCGCCCTGCCAACTTCTCGGGCGGTGTAGGTAAATTCAACATTACTGCTTCCATCGACAAGAAGGAAGTAAAGGCTGGCGAACCAATCACCATTCGTGTAGTAGTAGGAGGAATCGGAAACCTGAAGTTGCTCAAGCAGCCTGTCATTACCTTCCCTAAGGATTTTGACAAGTACGATGCGAAGGTGACAGACAAGACCCGCCTTACAGCCAATGGCGTAGAAGGCAATATGATTTATGACTTCCTGGCTGTGCCTCGTAATCAGGGAAATTATACCATTCCTGCGGTAGAATTCACCTATTATGATACTTCGGCTAACAAGTATAAGACAATCAAGACCCAGCCGTTTACGCTGAATGTAGATAAGGGCGATGGAACTTCAGACAATGAAACCTCAGATTTCAGCAACAAGGATAAGGACATTCATGCGCTGAAACTGGGCAAGTCTAAGCTCCATGATATTGACGATATGTTCTACGGAAGCTTCGGCTACTGGACCAGTCTGCTGGTTCCATTGGCAGCCTTCTTTGCCCTGCTCATTGTTTTCCGCCGCCGTGCTCTCGAGAATGCCGACCTTGTAAAGGTTCGTTCCAACAAGGCAAACAAGATAGCAACCAAGCGCCTGAAGAAGGCTCATCTGCTGATGCTCGGTGGCAAGCAGGAAGAATTCTACGATGAAGTGCTCCGTGCTTTGTGGGGCTATGTAAGCTACAAGCTCAACATGCCTGCCGAAAAGCTCTCACGTGAAAACATCCAGGCTATGCTCGAAAAACATTGTGTAGAGGAGAGAACTATCGAGAAGTTTACAACTGCGCTCGATGAATGTGAGTTTGAGCGCTATGCGCCGGGCGACCCTGCCGGCAATATGAACCGTACATTCGAATCAGCAATGACTGCTATTATGGATATAGAAAATGCTATCAATGCAACGCGTAAGCAGCGCAAGAAGAGTGCAACCGGATATTCGTTCGTCATGATGATCATGGTAATGTTGGGCTGCTCGATTTCTGCAGGCGCTGTAACCAAGAACAATGCTGATACGGAATATCAGAAAGGTAACTATCAGCAGGCCATACGCGACTATGAGGAAATATTGAACAACTATGGTGTTTCTGCCGAAGTTTACTATAACTTGGGCAATGCTTATTACCGTACAGACAATATTACCAAGGCTGTACTCAATTATGAGCGTGCCCATCTGCTCTCGCCAGGCGATGAAGACATCAGCTTCAACCTTCAGTTTGCACGTAGCAAGACCATCGATAAGATTACTCCGGAAAGCGAGATGTTCTTCGTAACCTGGTGGAAGGCGCTGGTTAACTTTACGAGTGTTGACTGTTGGGCTAAGACAGGCATCATAGCCATCATCATGGCGCTGGTTCTGGTCTTGGTTTATCTCTTCGGTTCGCATATCGTTTTGCGCAAGATAGGTTTCTTCGGTGGAATCTTCTTCGTGGCAGTCTTCCTGCTGAGCAATCTCTTTGCTTACCAGCAGCGGCAGATGCTTATCAACCGTACAGGAGCCATTATCATCGCTCCTTCTGTCAATGTGAAGAAGACTCCAGCCAAGGCGAGTGCTGACCTCTTCCTGCTGCATGAAGGAACTCGCGTTGATATTACCGATAAGGCGATGAAAGGCTGGCGTGGAATTAAGGTTGGAGACGGCAGAGAAGGCTGGATAGAGACCAAGGCTATAGAGGAAATCTGATTAAGATAAAATCTGATTAAAATAAAGAGAATGGATTTTAGTAGGATACAAGATTTTGACATGCAGCTGTTGCATGTGTTTAACGGCAGCGAGAATGTCTGGCTCGATCAGATGGCGATGGCGCTTACGTCGGGCTGGACATGGATTCCGCTTTATATCGTCCTCTTCGTTGTTGTGATAAGAAACAACGAGATGATGGGCCAGATTGCGCTCGTGGTAGGAGGAGCGGTGCTCTGTATCTTTCTGGCTGATGGACTGGTGGATGGAATCATCAAACCGCTGGCTGAAAGATGCAGACCTTCCAGCGACCCGATGTTCAAGTATACGGTTCAGGTGGTTGACAATATGCGCCTCAAGAGTTTCAGCTTCTGTTCGGCTCATGCGGCCAATACGCTTTCGTTAGCCATCTTCTTCTCGTTGCTCATCCGCAGCAAACTGGTTACGTGGACCCTGTTATTATGGTCGCTTGTAAACTGTTGGACCCGTCTTTACCTGGGTGTTCATTATCCGGTCGACATTCTTTGCGGTCTGGCTATCGGAGCAGTGGTGGGAGTTGTCGTTTATCTTATCTACATCAGGATGTATTACCGCATCTCCCCAAAGATTAAGTATATTTCCAACCAGTATACAAGTACGGGTTACGACTATGATGATGTTGATAAAATCATGACTGTAGTGATATTTACCCTTATCATGGTTGTGTTTTATGCCACCTGCAAGATGGCAAATCTTTAGTACAGGAATAAAAGTTCAAAATAGAAAGTTCAAAAAGTAAAAATAAATAATGGATACAAAACACATTAAGATTAGTGATTATAACTATGATTTACCGGATGAGCGCATCGCAAAATTCCCTATCGCCCAGCGCGATCACAGCAAACTGCTGGTCTATAAGCACGGCGAGGTAAGCGATGATGTTTTCCATCATCTTCCCACATATCTCCCTCAAGGAGCCTTGATGATATTCAACAATACCAAGGTGATACAAGCGCGTCTGCACTTCCGCAAGGAAACAGGTGCGCTTATTGAGGTTTTCTTGATGGAGCCTGCAGAACCTACTGATTATGAACTCATGTTCCAGACCACCGGACATTGTTCCTGGCTCTGCATGATTGGTAATCTGAAGAAATGGAAAGAGGGCAGCCTGAAGCGTGATTTCGAAATCAAGGGCCACAAGCTTACGCTCAGCGCTACCATGCGACGCGGAGATGCTCTCGGTTCTGAGGCGCAGAAAATGGTTGCCAAAGGCGGAGGAACCAACTATTGGGTTGACTTCGATTGGGACAACGACAAGGTGTCTTTCGCTGAGATTCTCGAAGCAGTAGGCGAGTTGCCTATTCCTCCATATCTCAACCGCAAGACTGAGGAGAGCGACAAGACCACCTATCAGACGGTTTATTCTAAAATCAAGGGAAGTGTGGCTGCTCCAACTGCCGGACTTCACTTTACCGATGCGGTTCTCAAGGATCTTGATGCGCATGGAATCGACCGCGAAGAAGTAACCCTGCATGTAGGAGCCGGCACATTCAAACCGGTGAAGAGCCTTGAAATCGAAGGCCATCAGATGCATACGGAATACATTGTTGTTCATCGCCGCAGTCTGGAAAAACTCATCAAGCACGAGTGCCGGGTCATTGCCGTAGGAACCACCAGCGTCCGTACCATAGAGAGCCTCTATTATATGGGTGTTCATCTGCTGAAGCATCCTGAGGCAAATGAAGAGGATCTGCACGTAAACCAGTGGGATCCTTACGAGCTTTCTGAAGATGGCAATCTGGTAGATGGAATCACTCCGATGCAGGCTATCCAGGCAATCATCGATTATCTGGACCGCAACGGCTTGGAGGCTCTCCATTCCAGCACGCAGATTATCATTGCTCCTGGCTATCAGTATAAGATTGTGAAGATGCTGGTCACCAATTTCCATCAGCCTCAGAGTACACTCCTGCTCCTGGTAAGTGCTTTCCTCAAGGGCGACTGGAAGAAGGTTTACGATTATGCTCTTTCGCATGATTTCCGTTTCCTGAGCTATGGAGATTCATCCCTGCTCATTCCATAGAAAAAGTGAAGAGTGAAGAACGAAGAGTGAAGAAACAACGTTCGGCGACCGAAGGGTAAGCCAATTCATTTGCTTTGCTAATCATAAAGTTCAAAGCTCAAAGTTCAAAATTCAAAGTAAAATAGTATGATTTCAGTAGAAGGACTGAAAGTAGAGTTTGGCGTCAAGCCTCTCTTTCATGATGTAAGTTTCGTTATCAACGACCGCGACCGCATTGCCCTGGTGGGTAAGAATGGTGCGGGAAAATCTACGATGCTCAAGATTCTCTGCGGTTTGCAGAAACCTACTGACGGCATTGTGGCTATTCCTAACGAAAACACTATCGGCTATCTGCCACAGGTGATGAAACTGCAGGACGATACGACCGTGAAAGAGGAAACCCGCAAGGCTTTCGCCCATAATACCGAGATGAAGGCGCGTCTGGACAATATGCAGCAGGAAATGGCCGACCGTACCGACTATGAAAGCGAAAGCTATGCTCAACTCGTAGAGAAGTTTACCCAGGAACATGAACGCTACATGATGATGGGTGGCGAAAACTATGAGGCTGAGATAGAGCGTACCTTGAGCGGTCTTGGCTTTACTCGCGATGATTTCGAGCGCCCTACCAAGGAGTTTTCCGGTGGTTGGCGAATGCGTATCGAACTTGCCAAGATTCTGTTGCAGAAGCCTGATGTACTGCTCCTCGATGAGCCTACCAACCACCTTGATATTGAAAGTATCCAGTGGTTGGAGCAGTTCCTGGCGCAGAGTGCAAAGGCTGTGGTTCTGGTGAGCCACGACCGTGCTTTCATCAACAATGTAACTAACCGTACCATCGAAATTACTTGCGGAAGGGTAGAAGACTATAAGGTGAAATACGATGAGTATGTTGTATTGCGAGCTGAACGCCGCGAGCAACAGCTCCGTGCTTACGAAAACCAGCAGAAGGAAATTGCTGACATCAAGGATTTCATCGAGCGGTTCCGCTACAAGCCTACCAAGGCGGTTCAGGTGCAGAGCAGAATCAAGCAGCTTGAGAAAATCGTGCCTATCGAGGTGGATGAGGTTGACAACAAGCAGATGCACCTCAAATTCCCTCCTTGTCTCAGAAGTGGCGATTATCCTATCATCTGCGATGAGGTGCGCAAGGATTACGGTGCCCATACCGTTTTCGACCATGTTACCTTTACCATCAAGCGTGGCGAGAAGGTGGCTTTCGTGGGTAAGAACGGCGAGGGTAAGTCTACTCTGGTAAAATGTATAATGGGTGAGATTCCTTTCACCGGAACGCTCAAGATTGGTCATAATGTGCAGATTGGTTATTTCGCCCAGAACCAGGCGCAACTCTTGGATGAGAATCTTACCATCTTCCAGACTATCGACAATGTGGCAACAGGCGAAATGCGTCTGAAGGTGAACGATCTCCTGGGCGCCTTCATGTTTGGCGGCGAGACTTCAGAGAAGTTTGTCAAGGTGCTGAGTGGAGGCGAACGCAGCCGACTGGCGATGATCAAGCTCCTGCTCGAACCGGTGAATCTCCTCATTCTCGATGAGCCTACCAATCACCTCGACATGCAGTCGAAGGATGTGCTGAAAGAAGCCATCAAGGCTTTCGATGGAACAGCCATCATCGTGAGCCACGACCGTGAATTTCTCGATGGTCTGGTAGATAAGGTCTATGAGTTTGGCGGCGGCAAGGTTCGTGAGCATCTCGGTGGTATTTACGATTATCTCCGTGCCCATAATGCCGAGAACATCAATCAGGCTCTTGCCAACCAGAGCATGGCTTCTGCCGGTTCGCCTTCAGCCAATACTTCCGGCTCTTCTGTCGCATCAGGTTCTACAGCCGACAGTCTTGCCTCTGCCACATCCGGTAAGCAGAGCTACGCTGAACATAAGGAACAGCAGAAGAAGATCCGCAAGGCTGAGAAAGCCGTGAAGGAATGTGAGGCAAAGATAGAGAAACTGGAAGCGAGAAAGAAGGAGATTGATGAACTCCTGATGAAACCGGAAAATGCAACCAACATGGAACTCGTTACTGAATACACCGAACTCATGAAGGGTCTCGATGAGGAGAACGAGCGCTGGATGCTCCTTTCGGAAGAACTGGAAGAAGTTTCGAAATAACAGTAACATTAATATAAAATAAAGAGAAGAAAATGAAAATGAAGATGATCTTACCGATGATGCTGATCGCAGCTCTGCCGTTAGGCGCTGATGCTCAGAACAAATCGGGTCTTGTCATGAGCAATCTCGACAAGACAGTGAAGCCAGCAGACAGTTTCTATCAGTTTGCTACAGGTGGATGGCAGAAGAACAATCCTCTTCCTGCCGCTTACAGCCGTTATGGCAGTTTTGACCAGCTTGCTGAGAACAACAACAAGCGCATCAACACCATTCTTTCTGAACTCCAGAAGAAGACTTACAAGGCTGGAACCATTGAGCAGAAATTGTCTGATTTCTACAAACTCTCTATGGATGTTGACAGCCGCAACAAGGCTGGAATCGCTCCTGTAAAGCCTCTTATGGATGAGATTGAAGCTGCCAAGACCAAGGACGAGCTTCAGAAGCTTCAGGTTAAGTATGCATGGATGGGTCTCGGTTTGAGCTATGGCGCAGGTTTCGCTGCCGATGAGAAGAACGTAACCATGAACATCTACAACCTGATGCAGGGCGGTCTTACTCTAGGTGCCAAGGATTATTACCTCAACAACGATGCTGCAACTGTAGCTATCCGTGAGGCTTATAAGACTTACCTCGGCAAGATGTTCCAGCTCTATGGTTTCTCTGCTGATGAAGCTGCCAAGAAGGCTTCTGCCGTATTCCTTCACGAAACAACGCTCGCTACTTTCTCAAAGAGCCGTACCGAACTTCGTGATCCTCAGGCAAACTACAACAAGATGACCTTGGCAGAATTCAAGGAGAATTATCCTAACATTCCTCTTGAAGCACTTGCCAACGCCGAGGGAATCAAGAGCGAATATCTCAAGGAGATGATCGTAGGTCAGCCTGCTTTCTTCGCCGGTTATGACAAGGTGGCAGCTGCAGAATGTGCAGGCACATTGAAGGCTTTGATGGAGTGGGACATCATCTGTAGTTCTGCTTCTTATCTCAGCGATGAGATTCGCGAAGCCCGTTTCGAATTCTTCGGCAAGACTATGAGTGGCCGTAAGGAGGATTATCCTCTTTGGAAGCGCGCTACTGCTCAGGTTGAGGCTCAGTTGGGCGAGGCGCTCGGTAGCATCTACTGTAAGCGCTATTTCCCAGAAAACTCTAAGAAGATGATGGAGACACTCGTGAAGAATCTTCAGATCAGCCTCGGTCAGCGTATCGATGCTCAGACCTGGATGAGCGATGCTACAAAGAAAGCTGCCCACAACAAACTCGACAAGTTCTATGTAAAGATTGGTTATCCTAACAAGTGGACTGATTTCAGCAAGCTCAGCATCGACCCATCTAAGAGCTATTATGAGAACGTAATGGCTTGCCGCAAGTTTGCCAACGATAAGGAGATTGCAGAGAAGGCAGGAAAGCCAGTAGATAAGGATGAGTGGTTCATGACTCCTCAGACCGTGAACGCTTACTACAATCCTACTACCAATGAAATCTGCTTCCCAGCCGGTATTCTCCAGTATCCTTTCTTCGATCCTAAGGCTGATGCTGCATTCAATTATGGTGCTATCGGCGTAGTAATCGGTCATGAGATGACTCACGGATTCGATGATCAGGGTCGTCAGTATGATGCTAGCGGTAATCTGAAGGACTGGTGGACAGCTGAAGATGCAAAAGGTTTCAACAAGCGTGCTGATATGTATGCTGATTTCTTCAGCAATATCAAGGTTTTGCCTGATCTGAATGCCAACGGCCGTTTCACCCTCGGCGAGAACCTTGCCGACCATGGTGGTTTGATGGTTTCATACAATGCCTTCAAGAATGCTACAGCCAAGAAGCCATTGAAGAACAAGGATGGTTTCACTCCTGACCAGCGTTTCTTCCTCGCCTATGCAGGTGTTTGGGGACAGAACATTACTGATAAGGAAATCCGCAACCGCGTAAAGAATGATCCTCATTCTCTCGGCAAGTGGCGTGTTGATGGTGCGCTTCCTCACATCGATGCATGGTATGAGGCATTTGGTGTAAAGCAGGGCGACAAGCTGTTCATTCCTAAGAACCAGCGCCTGGAGCTTTGGTAATTCCGGAAGGAAGTTTTTCCGAATAGAATTTTTCGGGAATGGTTTCCCCGAATAGATAGAAAAAATAAAGTCCTGATGTTTCGTTTGTTTGAAACATCAGGACTTTTTGTTTTATGCTTGAAATATTTTTTGATAAGAAACAATAGAATAGGGGT
This sequence comes from Segatella copri, assembly GCF_026015465.1. GTDB lineage: Bacteria > Bacteroidota > Bacteroidia > Bacteroidales > Bacteroidaceae > Prevotella > Prevotella copri_E. The sequence goes on along the minus strand of NZ_JAPDUQ010000002.1, from coordinate 773,954 downwards.
TATTGTTTCTTCTCCAGTTCCTGAAGATTTTCCATCTTCTTCGATTCCAGGAATTCGTAAATGCCGCAGAGATGTTCGCGGACGCGACCATGACCGAACTCATAAACCTTGCTGACAAGACCATCAAGGAAATCACGGTCGTGACTAACCACGATGAGCGTTCCGTCGAAATCGAGCAAGGCCTGTTTCAGCACATCCTTGGTTTTCAGGTCGAGGTGGTTGGTAGGCTCATCGAGAATCAGCAGATTCACCGGCTCCAGCAGCAGTTTGAGAATGGCAAGGCGGGTGCGCTCACCTCCCGACAATACTTTCACCTTCTTGGTAGAATCCTCTCCGCCAAACATGAATGCTCCAAGCAAATCGCGTATCTTGTTGCGGATTTCACCCTTGGCAACATCATCAATCGTCTGGAATACGGTAAGTTCGCCATCGAGCAGAGAAGCCTGGTTCTGGGCGAAATAACCTATCTGCACATTATGTCCCAATTCCAACTTTCCTTCGTTCTGAAGCTGACCCATGATACATTTCACAAGCGTTGACTTACCCTCTCCGTTTCTTCCCACGAAGGCAATCTTGTCGCCTCTTTCTACGGTAAGATTCACTCCGCTGAAAATCTTCTTGCCATCAAACGACATCGCCACATCGCTCATCTGAACCGGATAAGCACCGCTTCGTGGGCTCGGCGGGAACTTGAGTCGGAGGCGACTTGTATCTTCTTCATCCACTTCGATAAGTTCCAGTTTCTCCAGCATCTTCACGCGGCTCTGCACCTGGAAGGTTTTAGAATAAGTGCCTTTGAAGCGTTCTATAAAGTCCTTGGTTTCAGCAATCATCTTCTGCTGTTCCTCATATTTCTTCATCTGCTGTTCGCGGCGTTCCTTGCGCAGTTCCAGATATTGGCTGTAAGTGGCTTTGTAGTCGTAGATGCGGCCCATGGTTACTTCGATGGTTCTTGTTGTAATGTCGTCAACGAATTTTCGATCGTGGCTGATGACAACTACTGCTTTCGAACTGTTGATGATGAAGTCTTCGAGCCAGCCGATGGATTCAATGTCGAGATGATTGGTTGGCTCATCGAGCAGCAGTACGTCTGGCGATTTCAAGAGCAGTTTTGCCAGCTCAATCCTCATTCTCCATCCTCCCGAAAACTCGCTTGTAGGGCGGTTGAAATCAGAGCGTTCGAAACCGAGACCGAGCAGCGTCTTCTCTACATCTTCCTCGAAATGAGTCATGTCGATGGCGTAGAATTTCTCTGAGAGAGAGGATACTTTCTCAATGAGCTGCATGTAATCATCGCTGTCGTAATCGGTACGGGTAGTGAGCTCGTTGTTGATGCGGTCAATCTCAGCCTGCATTTCGTGCAGATGGGCAAACGCCTGACAGGTTTCCTCGAATACGGTTTTGCCGTCTTCGGTCATCAGATGCTGAGGCAGATAGGCGATGACGCAATCCTTGGGAGCGGAAACTGTGCCACGAGTAGCATTTCTCACACCGGCGATGATCTTGAGCAATGTGCTCTTTCCTGCGCCATTCTTTCCCATCAGGGCTATACGGTCCTTCTCGTTGATCTGGAAGGAAATGTCTTTGAATAGGGTGGTGCCGCCAAATTCTACGGTCAATCCATCAACTGTAATCATATTATTTTCTTCTTGTTCAAATTTTTGTTTCTTTAAGCAACTCCCCAGAATGCCCCGTTCCTGCCGTTTTCGGGGTCTTCATTGATGACCAGCGCCTGCCATCATTTATGACCCGTGCTGGTCTTAATAGAAGACCCGAGCAAGGCACAAAAGGCTGTTCTTTCGATTGCCGGTGCAAAGATACAACATTTTTGGGCAGAATGCAAGCTTTTACCCTGACTTTCTTTCGGAGAAGTAGTGTAAGTGATTGATTGATACTGATTTCTATTGGTTTTCTAGCTGAACTTTGTTACAGGTTAACGTAAATGGGGGTGAATGGGGTCATTGAGAACTAGAGTGGCAAGCGGTCATTTTCGGTCATGGTCATTTTCGGTCATTTTCAAAAAGTGTTTGGTCATTTTGAGCTATAGTAAATATAAATATATATTTATATTATACTATAGATGACCATTTCTCCCCGAAAACGAAAATGACCGAAAATGACCATGACCGGAAATGACCGGATTATAATATTTGAGAATATGTTAAATGATGAAAGGTGAGATATGCTAAAGTGCTAATTGTTAGCACAATACGTAATTTATATATAGAATTACTTCAATAGCATTGGTGTAAGCTAATCTATATCTGTCACTATATATTTATGCCTTATTCGTACTCTAATGTCCTCTATTTACCTCTTGTTTCGCTTTTGTTTCGGTCAAAAATATCTAAAATCGGTAGGGTTTTGAAGTCCGAGGAGGGGCATTTTTTACTCCTAGTAGAGGGGGTAAAACACCTTTCTAACCCTCATATTTTGCTTTTTTTCTTCGAAAAATCACTTAAAAGCACTGATTTTACCTCTTTTGGTTTCGGTTTTGGATAGGTAAGGATAATTTACATTGCTCAGTCTGATTGCGCTTCTTGCTCCGTTTCTTTTAGCGGATTAAAAATCCGCAATAGTTCGATCTGTACGGTTGAAATTACCCAATACGCCCTGTTTTACTCTAATTGAGCAAGCTTTGAGCGTATTTTTTAACGTTAATTATATTTAACGACCCTTGGGTCTTGCCTAATGAAGTTTGCGTCATAGTATTCACCTTTTTCCACGAGGGTGAATATGATCCTTAGCAACTTGTTTGCTATGGCATTTAGCACATAATGACGCGGCTTTTTATCTATTAAAGTACGTCTCTCGTAGTACAGTTTAATCTCCTTGTTGTGCAATCTGGCGCTTTCTGCGCAGATGTACAACAAGGTCTTTGACCGTCTATTACCAATCTTGGATATATGTGCTCCCTTGTCCATTTTCCCCGATGATTTTTCGTATGGCGCAGTTCCTGCATAAGCAGCATATTGGCGCGCTGTAGTTATTTTTGTGAAATTCTCTGTTTTTACCAATAGTTCTACTGCGGTAATCAGCCCAACTCCATCGACACTTTTAACAAGCTCATAGTTGTGGCGAATGCTCTCATGTCCATTTATGACTTTCAACATTTCTTTTTCCGTCTCTGCAATTTCCGTGTCCAACATCTCTTTGATGCGGTCCATGCTTCGCTTGACGGCAAGACTTCTGATAGGACGACAATCCTCGCTCTTGTCGGCTGTTATTAGCTGCTTACGCTGTTCTACGAGCATTTCTCGGTGGCGTGCCAATTGACGAAGCTCATATAGAGCCTCTTCTGGAAACGTCTTGTATTTCAGCTTATCAGGATATCTCTCTCCAAAATCTCTGAGCAGTGCACAATCCAGGACATCCGTCTTGGCACGGTCAGGTGTAGCTCTGTATCTATGGATGACATATCCACCCACAAAGGCAATCTTCACATTGCTATCCATGCAGCACTTCAAGAGAGTATCACCATAAACTCCGGTATGCTCAGCAACCAATACAGCATCGCTTGGAAGGGTTTCTAAAAACCTTCCGATACTCTTAAAATTGTTCTTTACAACCTTATGTGAAGGTTGGTTTGATACTTTTTTTGATGTCAAGTCGAAAAAACTTACGTCAAATTTCTCTTTTGCCAAATCTATTCCGTATATTTGCATATTGAATAAAGTTTTTAATAAGAAGGGTGCTCCGTTCTGAGCGGCTACAACTATACTACGAGTCCTGTCTTGTTCTACACAAGCAGGCTAATTTACTCTCAAGCTTCTGTTCAGAAAATATCCAGTTCCCCAAACAGGGCTAAGCCTTTACTATGCTAGAAAGGGCACAGGGTTAACGCTGGATATGGAGTATTCTTCTTTTTTTATTGTACTTATCTAATTTTCTGCAAAGTTAACAAAAGTTTGCAGATATAAAGATTTTTACCTCTTTATTTTTCCAAGTGCAAATATAATAGAAAGGGCAGAAGTTCATAATTACCCAGGGCGATGCCCTGGGCTAAGAGCTTTTGGGCTTTCAGCCCGTCTTATACCACATGTGAATGTTCTGTTATCTTAACAAAAGTATTCTGAATTGCCCCTAATGAACTCAATCTCAAAATCACGATTTCTCCCTATGTTTCATCACTTATTTCCAATTTTTACATGAATATGGAGCATTTTTAAACAAAAAAGACCTTGATTGCAGAACGCAACCAAGGTCTTCGGAGATTATATATTTAACCTATTGAAATCTCGCTAGATTAGATCTGCTCGCTCCAGTCCTCCTGGCTCTTACGAACGTAAGTCTGGTAACGGAGCTTAGCCATCTTCTCTGCCTGAGAGAAGAGCTCATCAGCCTCCTTAGGGAATGCCTTCTGAACAGAGAGGTAACGAACCTCACCGAGCAGGAAGTCGCGGAAGTTCTCCCAGTTAGGAGCCTTAGAGTCGAGTGTGAATGGGTTCTTACCCTCATCAGCCAACAGTGGGTTGTAACGCCACAAGTGCCAGTAACCGCACTCAACAGCCAACTCTTCCTCGTGCTGTGAACGACCCATACCGCCCTTACGCTTCAAACCGTGGTTGATACATGGTGCGTAAGCGATGATGAGTGATGGACCTGGATAAGCCTCAGCCTCGCGGATTGCCTTCAATGTCTGAGCATTGTCAGCACCCATAGCTACCTGAGCTACGTAGATGTAACCGTATGTAGTCTGCATCAAACCGAGATCCTTCTTGCGGATACGCTTACCCTGAGCAGCGAACTGTGCGATAGCACCGAGTGGAGTAGACTTAGAAGACTGACCACCAGTGTTAGAGTAAACCTCAGTATCGAGTACCAAGATGTTAACATCCTCACCAGAAGCCAATACGTGGTCGAGACCACCGTAACCGATATCATAAGAAGCACCGTCACCACCGATGATCCACTGTGAACGCTTAACGAGGTAGTGATCCAAAGTCTTGAGCTCCTTGCAGATTGGGCAACCCTTCTCAGCGCCGGCAGCGATGAGAGGCTTCAACTCTGCAGCAGCCTCCTTAGAACCCTCTGAATCGTTCATGTTAGCAACCCACTTGTCAGCAGCTGCTACGAACTCAGCAGGAACATGCTCCTGAGCCTTAGCCTCTTCAAGCAAGTGAGCGATGCGCTCCTTCATCTTCTTGTTACCCATTACCATACCGAGACCGAATTCGCAGAAGTCCTCGAACAATGAGTTGTCGAATGCAGGACCCTGACCCTTAGCGTTCTTTGTATATGGAGTAGATGGGATAGAAGCTGAGTAGATAGAAGAACAACCAGTAGCGTTAGCAATCATCTGACGATCACCGAAGAGCTGAGAAATCAACTTAACGTATGGAGTCTCACCACAACCAGAGCAAGCACCAGAGAACTCGAACAATGGCTGAGCGAACTGAGAGTTCTTAGGGCTCTGCTTGATGTCTACGAGATCCTGCTTAGAAGCTACCTTGTGTACGAGATATTCCCAGTTAGCTGCTTCCTTAACCATATCCTCTGCGTCTACGTTGAATGGAACCATTGTCAACGCCTTCTCACCCTTCTTACCTGGGCAGACGTCAGCACAGTTACCACAACCCAAACAGTCGAGTACTGAAGTCTCGATGCGGAAGTGCATTCCAGCCAAAGCCTTAGGTGCCTTAACATCCTGAGTCTGGAGACCCTCGATGCCTGCAAGCTCCTCGTCGGTCAATACGAATGGACGGATAGCTGCGTGAGGACAAACGAATGAACACTTGTTACACTGGATACAGTTCTCTACGTTCCATACTGGTACGAATGCCTCAACACCACGCTTCTCGAATGCTGCAGTACCGTTCTGCCATGTACCGTCAACTGTGTCGTGCTTAACGAAGTCAGAAACCTTCAAGAGGTCACCTGCCTGGCCGTTGATAGGACGAACGAGCTCCTTAACGAATGCTGGAGCGTTATCCTCCTTAGCCTCATCGTCAGCGAGGTTAGCCCAAGCTGGATCTACTGTCAACTGCTTGTACTCACCACCACGGTCTACAGCGCCGAAGTTCTTGTCAACAACGTCCTGACCCTTCTTAGAGTAAGACTTAACGATGAATGCCTTCATCTGCTCTACAGCGAGATCCAAAGGAATAACCTCTGTGATACGGAAGAATGCAGACTGGAGGATGGTGTTGGTACGGTTACCGAGACCAATCTCTTGAGCAATCTTAGTTGCGTTGATATAGTAAACAGTGATGTTGTTCTGAGCGAAGTAACGCTTTACCTTGTTAGGGATGAAGTTAACCAATTCCTCACCGTCGAAGATAGTGTTCAACAGGAAGAAACCGTTCTTACGCAAACCACGTGTTACATCGTACATGTGGAGATAAGCCTGTACGTGGCAAGCTACGAAGTTAGGAGTATTTACCTGGTACGCGCTGTGGATAGGGTTATCGCCGAAACGCAAGTGAGAGCAGGTGAAACCACCAGACTTCTTAGAGTCGTAAGAGAAGTATGCCTGGCAATACTTGTTAGTATTGTTACCGATGATCTGAACTGAGTTCTTGTTAGCACCAACAGTACCGTCAGCACCCAAACCGTAGAACTTAGCCTCGAACAAATCGTCGCCACCCATTGGGATTTCCTCCTCTTCTGGGAGAGAAGTGAATGTAACGTCATCAACGATACCTACAGTGAAGTGGTTCTTTGGCTGTGGCAACTCGAGGTTCTTGAATACAGCAACAATCTTAGCTGGAGTTGTATCAGAAGAACCGAGACCGTAGCGACCGCCAACGATCAATGGCTTGCGCTCGTCGTCGTAGAGAGCTGACTTAACGTCGAGGTACAATGGCTCACCCTCTGCACCTGGCTCCTTAGTACGGTCGAGAACAGCGATACGCTTAACTGTAGCTGGGATTGCCTTCTTCAGGAAGTCAACAGAGAATGGACGATACAGGTGAACTGCAACCATACCAACCTTCTTGCCCTGCTTGTTCAAGTAGTCGATAGCCTCACGAGCTGGCTCTGTAGCAGAACCCATCAGGATGATGATGTTCTCAGCATCCTCAGCACCATAGTAGTTGAAGAGGTGGTACTCACGGCCAGTGATCTTAGTCATCTCCTGGCAGTACTTCTCTACTACCTCAGGGATTGCATCGTAGTAAGGGTTGCAAGCCTCACGGTGTGTGAAGAATGTCTCTGGGTTCTCAGCGGTACCGCGAGTAACAGGACGCTCAGGAGTCAATGCACGGTTACGGAAGTCCTCGATGAACTCTTCCTTAACCAATGGACGGATGTCTTCCATATCCATCTCCTCAATCTTGTGGTACTCGTGAGAAGTACGGAAACCGTCGAAGAAGTTAATGAAAGGAACCTTTGTCTCCAATGTAGCCAAGTGAGGAACTGCAGAGAGGTCCATAACCTCCTGAACAGAACCTGAGCAGAACATAGCGAAACCTGTCTGGCGGCAAGCCATTACGTCCTGGTGGTCACCGAAGATACAAAGTGAGTGAGAAGCCAATGTACGAGCTGATACGTTGAACACGCAAGGGAGCAACTCACCAGCAATCTTGTACATGTTAGGAATCATCAGCAACAAACCCTGAGAAGCAGTGTAAGTTGAAGTCAAGGCACCAGCCTGGAGAGAACCGTGAACTGCACCGGCAGCACCAGCCTCTGATTCCATTTCCTGGATAGAAACTCGCTGACCGAAAAGGTTCTTTCGACCTTTGGCAGCCCATTCATCTACATGCTCCGCCATTGGTGATGATGGAGTAATAGGGTAGATAGCAGCAACCTCAGTAAACATGTAGCTTACGTGTGCGGCAGCTGTGTTACCATCACAAGTGATAAATTTTTTCTCTTTAGCCATTTTACTTTTAGATAAAATATTAAAAATGTTTTGTATTTTTATTCCTTTGAACTTTGATAGTTGAATCTGTTTGAGAGTTCAATTTTCAGTTCTGTTTTTGTTTTTCGAATGTTTTTGCCCATTCCAACACCATATTAATATAGGAAACCCAGAAGCCACAACGGAATCCTGTTGTCCTTGCCTACCTCGGTATTGTATCGGGCGTAGATGATGTCGGGATTGTTGCGCACCTTGTTTGGAGATTGCGCATCGCAGATTCTGAACTTTTTCACACCATCTACAATGAAGTAGTGGTCCTTGCCGGTCTGGCTTACCTTATGGTCTTTCCAGAGCGAGTTGACGAAGAATGTTTCCATCACCTCCTGCTTGTCTATCTTGATAGGATAGATGGCGTACATCAGGTTGGAGTTGTGCATCATCACCTTGGATGGTTTCTTTGGGAACTCCTGCCCGGTAGGGTAAATCATGTTGATGAGTCGCGCATCAGCAAGATACTTGATGTAGTTCATTACCGTAGCTCTGCTGGTGTTGATCTCTTCGGCAAGCTGGCTCACGTTGGGAGCCTTGGCACCTTCTACAGCTAGCTGATAGAAGAGCCGCTTGATCTTGGTGAGATATTTCAGTTCGATTTGCTTGATGAGGAGGATGTCTACCTCGGTCATCATGTTCATTGTCTTTAGTAGATTCTCTGTGAAGTTGCGGTTCTCCAGGAAGAATGGATAGAATCCATGATGCAAGTAGTCCTGGAAGTATTTCATCGGGCTCACCTTGGGCAGTATCTGCTTGATGATGTGCTCGTGATTGCGCAAGATTTCATCGAGTGTATATGGCTGGAAACTGTTGCCAGTCTGCAGGTTGATAAACTCTCTGAAAGAGAAGCCTCGCAAATTATAGCTTTTCACGATTCCATTGAGCTCAGGATTCTCTTCCTTCAGTCTCATCACGCTGGAACCTGTGAACACGATTCTTAACTCTGGATACAGGTCGTAGCATTTGCGCAGCTCCTTGCTCCAGTCCGACTGCTTGAAGACCTGGTCGATGAGAAGGGTTCTGCCGCCGTGGCGAACAAAGTCACCTGCAAAATCTGCGATTCCTCTGCTTTGAAAATAGAAATTGTTCATATTCACATACAGGCACTTGCGGTCAGTAGGACCAAAGTGCTCCTTGGCATATTGAAGGAGGAATGTAGACTTTCCTACACCGCGTGTTCCCTTTATGCCAATCAAACGGTCGCTCCAGTCGATTTCGTCCATCAGAGTGCGTCTTACTGGTGCGTCCGTATGCTCTACGAGGTATGTATGTGTTCTGAAGAATGCTTCTTCCATGAGTTTATATCGTTTCTAATTGTTTTTACGATGCAAAGGTAATTAAATATTTCTAATTTGCAAACTCTAGATAGCAAAAAGTAACTTTTTTTTCATTATTTAGCACTTGTCTAAGTAAAAATGGGGATTTTCTTCCCTATTTTGCACTTTTCTTTATATCTTTGCACCATGAAGTTACATATTTTCAATCCAGAACATGATTTGGCTTTGGCTGCAAATCTGAAACAGTTCACCGCGCCTCATGCGGGTAGACAACTTAGAAGTGATCTTGCTTTCATTCCGGCTCTTTGGGCGGAAGAGGGCGACCTCGTACTTGTGGATGATATTGATTTTGCGAAGAACAGGGTGCGCCATTTTGGAGCTGAACTGAACAGCAAGGTTGAGTTCATCACCAAGCCTCAGCTGAAGCATCTGCTCAAGACGGAATTTCTGGACAGTATTCATCCCTGGGGATGGAACCTATCGCTGAAAGGTGAGTTGGAGCGTTTGGGAATGCCGGAGATTATGTTGCCGACTGATGCTGTATTAAATAAGGTACGCGAGGTGAGCAGCAGGCAATGGGCTGCCCTTCATCTGCAGCGTGGCGTGGAATATGTTACTGAGACGGCTCGCGTCAAAGAACTCATTCTCCAGCACGGCAAAGCTGTTGTCAAGGCTCCCTGGAGCAGTAGCGGGAGGGGAGTGAAATATGTGAGCGCTGAGGACTTCAGAACAGCCGGAGATTATCCTACCTTCGAAAGATGGGTGGCAAACATGATTTATCATCAGGGCGGCGTAACCGTAGAACCCCTATATAATAAGGTGAGAGATTTCGCCATGGAGTTTGAAATGAAAGATGGCAAGGCGCTCTATTGCGGTCTTTCGCTATTCGATACGATCAAGAATGCCTATTCGGGCAATGTGCTCTGCTCTGAAGCCGATAAGGTGGAAATGATGAAACCGCTCATTAGCGAGGCTCAGCTTGCCGGAATCAGACAGCGCATCATCGAGGTAATGGAGCCGGCGCTGAAGGATATTTACAGTGGCCCGTTCGGCGTTGACATGATGATCTGCACGAAAGGGGAGAAGGATGAATTCTGCGAGGCTGTGCTGAATCAGGAAGGTGAGGACGTAAACAGAACCGGACTGGGCGTGGTTCCTTGCATCGAAATCAATCTGCGCAGAACAATGGGACATGTGGCAATCGATCTCTACGAACATCTTGTGGCTAATTCGAGCGATGAGATGAAGACCAATAGGACGAACATCATGCGCGTGGAATATGATGGAAACAGATATCATCTCAGAATAAAGCCTGGCAGACCTTCGGAAGAGGCACCGCTGCATTGATTTTTTGTAATGAACATAGTTGTTTTTTGTTAAGAAATAGTAAAATCGGCTTTTCCCGTGCAAGGATTAGCCGGTTTTTCATTTTATCTTCAGAACTCACGATTCAGATTCCGATTCGGGAACTGCTTTTTAAAAAGAGGAACAGTCCCTTTGGGTTCAGGAGCGTTGAGTCATTAAAATGAACCAATAAATTAGAGAAATATGTATAAGAAAGTATTTAGTGCAGCTATTTTAGCTTCAGCTGCAATGGCAATGACTTCTTGCAGCTCAAGCAAGAATGCACAGAATGAGAACGCAACAAAGGCTGAGAAGATAACAGAGGCAGAGGCTGCCCGTCCGTCGGCAGATGAGGAAATGGACGAGAGTTATCTTATCCTCTCAGAGGCTCAGCAGAACATTGTGAAGAAGAATAATGATTTCGCTTTCAAACTCTATCAGCAGATTAGCGGCATGGATTCTGAGGTGGTTTCGCCGATGAGCATCGCCTATCTGATGGGAATGCTTGCAAATGGTGCCGACGGCAAGACTCAGCAGGAGATTCTGAAGGCAATCGGTTGCGAGGGCGTGAGCGTAAAGGAACTCAACAACTGTTATAAGGCGCTGATGCTTTCGGCTGGCAAGCTCGACAAGCAGACAACCGTAAACATTGCCAATTTTATCGCCATCAATAAGAATTTCAGATTGAACAGTGATTTCGCTCACACCGTGGCCGATTCTTATCAGGCTGGTGTTGAGAGCATGGACTTTACCTCTCCTAAATCTGCCACTCGCATTAATGACTGGTGCAAGAAGCAGACTAAAGGCATGATTCCTAGCATCATCGACCAGGTAGACCCTGCAGCCGTTTCTTACCTCCTGAATGCTATTTATTTTAATGGAACCTGGCAGGAGAAGTTTGATGCGAAGAACACCCGCCTCGAGAACTTCAGCGGTTACACCCGCGATATTAAGATGGTGAACATGATGCACCAGAACAAGAAGTTTGCCTATACTGAAAATGATATGTTGCAGGCTGTAGAACTGCCATACGGAAATGGAAGTTATCAGATGACCGTTCTTCTTCCTAAGGCTGGCAAGAGCATCAGCGAGGTGATGAAGGAGATGGATGCTGATAAACTTCAGAAGTTGAGTAATGACATGGACCGTTGCCAGGTAGATTTAAAATTCCCTAAGTTTACCACAGAGATGGATTTGTCGCTCAACCAGATTATTAGTAAATTGGGAGCTCCAAGCATCTTCCAGCCAGGCACGGCAGATTTCAGCCGTTTTGCCAATGGCAGCTTCTACGTATCGAAGATGTTGCAGAAGGCAAAGATTGAGGTAAGCGAGCGTGGAACAAAGGCTGCTGCCGTAACAGCTGCTGTGATGCTGACCTCACTGGGTCCTAACGAGATGAAGCGTGTAGAATTTCATGCCAACCGTCCATTCGTTTATTTCATTACCGAACGTAACAGTGGCGCCATTCTCTTCATGGGTCAGTTCCTGGGAGAATAATAACAGAGAATTTGCAGGTTCTTAAAACTAGAAAAGCGAAAGCCAAGTCCGTAATCCGGAATCTGGCTTTCGCTTTTTATTTCGCTTAATTCACTTGTTTACTCCTGAAACTTTTCAATGAACTCATCCTCAGTAATGATTGGAATATTGAGTTCATGGGCTTTCTTGTTCTTCGAACTCTGCGAAGCTGCATCGTTGTTAATCAGGAAGTTAGTACTCTTGCTCACGCTTCCCGTTACCTTGCCGCCCTGGCTTTCAATATAAGCCTTCAGCTCGTTGCGGTTCTTGTAATGATGCACATCTCCCGTTACGACGAAAGTCAGCCCCTGGCATTTATTTCCCGTTTCTACAGGCTCCTGCTCCTCGATAATCAGCTCGGATAGCAGATGCTGCACATGCTGGAAATGAACATCATCCTTGAACCAGGCGATAAACTTGGCACTCTTTTCAGGTCCAATACCATCAATGCTTGCAAACTCATCGTCAAACATGCTCAGGCGCGCAGTTTCTATCAGTTCCTTCACCTTGTAACGGCTGAGTAGTTTTTTAGCCACATCGCCGCCGCAGAGCGGAATATTCAAGGCGTAGAGCAGATGACGGCCATCAGTATGGCGGCTCTTCTCAACACTCTCCAGAAGATTGCTTACACTCTTCTTGCCAAATCCTTCGAAACAGGAAATCTCGAATGCATAATTCTTCAGTTTGTAGAAATCTGCATATTCCCTGATAAAACCATGATTGATGAATTTCCAGACAGTCTGTTCTGAGATTCCGTCAATATTGATTCCTTCCTTGCTGACGAAGCGGGCAAATTTCTTAAGTTGTTTCGCTGGGCAGGCTGCATTGGTGCAATGGAGAGTCTTGGTGCCGCTCTCACTCTCGCGCACTACGGCTGGCGCATGGCAAACCGGACATTCGTTGGGAATGACAAAACTCCCCACAACCTCTGTAATATTGATTACCTTCGGGATAATCTTATTGGCCTTGATGACCTGCAGTCTGGTTCCCTTGTCACCAATGCCCAGACGCTCGCATTCGCTTACATTGCAGAGCGAGGCACGCTGCACGGTGGTTCCTTCTAGTTCTACCGGTTTGAAAACAGCTACAGGCGTGATGGTGCTGGCTGCGCACGACCATTCGATGTGGTCGAGTACGGTGTCAGCATGTTCATCTTGCCATTTAAAGGCAAATCCTGCCCTCGTAGCGTGGTGGCCTGTAACCGACCCCGTAGCTGCATAAGCCGTATCATCGTAGCAAATCACCAGTCCGTCTACCGGGAAAGGATTCTTCTTGCTTGTCACCTTCTCCGTAAACTTGTCTATTTCCAGCTGGATATTTTCTGTGGTAGGGTGGTCAATACGCTCACGTTCTACAGGATTCATTCCCAGGTCTTTCAGCATTTGCATGCGTTCGCCCCATGAGGTAAGTTCCCGCTCAGTATAAACCAGGGTGAACGGAATCCATTGGATGTGGCGCTGCTTCACCTCTTCAATATCCTTCAGCGTGAGTGAGCCTGAAGCGAGGTTTCGTGGATTGGCGTAATCGCCTTCGCTTTCGATGATGAACTGTTCGAAATCAGTATACGAAATGACGGCTTCTCCTCTTACTACAAGATGTCCTTTCTCTGAAATGGTACCAGGAATGCCTGAAATGGCTGGAGCCAAATGGGTAATGTTGGTGCCGATGTGTCCGTTACCGCGGGTAACAATCTTGGTGAGTTTTCCGCCGTCATAGGTTACTACGAGGGTCAGTCCGTCCAGTTTCCATGAAATCCAGATAGGGCGGTCTTCTGCCCATTTTACAAGATCACTTACCTGTTTGGTCTTTGCCAGAGAGAGGGCGGCAAATTCATGCTCCTCTTTCTTTCCTACGATAGAATCTTCTGACACGCGATTAGTAGGGGAGTCAGGCAGAATTTCGCCTGTTTCCTCTTCCAATCTCTTGAGCTGGTCGAAAAGGGCATCCCACTCATAGTCGGTCATGAGTTCGCCTTTTCCGTTATAATAACTATCCGAAGCTTGGTTGAGTCTTTCAACCAAGCTCTTCATCTGCAATAGTTTCTCTTCCATAATGAATGTTTGAGGATGTTAATCAAATGTTGTGTTTTTCGATGGCCAGAAATTATTCTGCAGGTTCCATGGCTATGGAGAGTTTTTCAAAGGCGAAACGCTGACCTCTGTTTCCTCCATAGTTTACACGTCCGCAGATGCAGAAACCCATCGAAGACAGAAGGTTAATCATCGGCGTGTTGTCAAAGTTGGTGTCAACCTTGATGCTAGGTATTTTTTCTACCTCGCACATGCTGTTCACCTTACTGATGAAAATACGCGCTAAACCTTCACGCTGGAAACTAGGCAACGTGGCAAAGCGATGTATTACATAATAATCGCCATCAGTAATCCAGTTGCCTACTAATTTCTTATATTTGGGTTCACCATTTAATATGACTGCTCCATAGACAACTACCTCTTCATTTACTGTCAGAACGAAGGCATTGCCATTTTCTATGTCTTTTCTGATGTCTTTTTCTGATGGATATTCCTCAGTCCATTGATGACGTCCCGATTCTATCATACTTTGGCGAGCCTGGTCGATGACTTTCCAGCAAGCAGCAAAGTCCTTTATATACGCCGGTCTGAAGTTTGTCTTCATATTAATTACGCTTTTATTATTCGGGTGCAAAATTAACAAAAAAAAACGAATTAAACTAAAAAACGGAGGAAAAACTTCACTTTTTTTGTTCGTTTTCCTCCGTTTTTCTTGTTTGCTGCTCATTTTGAGCGGTTTTTCCTTTGCTTTTTGCTAGGAAGCCGGGTGAATAAGATTCTACGCCAAACACTTGTCGAGCTCAGCAATGATAGCATCTTTCTGTTCCTTGATATGTTGACCGATGAATACGATTTTTATCATGCGGTCGCCCAATTCCTGATCCCATTCCTTCTGCAGCTGTGGATTATTCATCAATACCTGGGCGAGTTCGTCTTTCGGCATGGTAGCCAACCATTGGCCAGCCTGCTTTACAGTCTTCTGCTTGCCTGCCTGTTCGAACACGTAGCACATGTCGCGCTCATCATCGAAATAGCAGATTCCCTTGGCGCGAACCACGTCTCTAGGCCATTTTCTTGCGACGAAATCATCGAAGAGACCCAGGTCGAAAGGCTTGCGGCGATAGTAAACGAAGGTGCCGATTCCGTATTCCTCAACTTCTCCGCCTTCATGATCATGGTCATGGTCGTGATGATGATGATGATGATGTTCATGCTCGTGGTCATGGTGGTCATGATGATGATGCTCATGTTCGTCTTCCTCGTCTTCCTCGTCATGATCGTGATGATGGTGATGATGTTCATGTGCTTCTTCTACATCATCTTCTTCATGCTCTTCGTTTCTTTCTGATTCAATCTCCTGAATCCAACCGGCTGAAGTGGCTACGGTTTCCCAATCAAACTTCTTGGTGTTGACGATCAGATTCAAGTCAACGTCACCATAGTTGCATTCAAAGATTTCTGCCTTAGGCTGGATGGCACGGATAATCTGCTTAAGGTGCTCCAGTTCCTTAGGTTCAACCTCTGCAGCCTTGTTCAGAAGAATGATGTTGCAGAACTCAATCTGCTGGATGACTAGCGAAGCTAGATCTTCCTCATCAATATTCTTCTTCATCAGGTCGCTGCCGTTGGAGAATTCATCCTTCATGCGCAAAGCATCTACTACGGTAACGATGCTGTCAAGGCGCAGAATGCCATTCTCGATGTACTGAGGACCGAGGGATGGGATAGAGCAGATGGTCTGTGCAATAGGAGCAGGCTCGCAGATTCCGGAAGCCTCGATGACAATGTAATCGAAACGCTTCATGTCTACGATTTCCTTGAGTTGTTCTACCAGGTCCATCTTCAATGTGCAGCAGATGCAACCATTCTGGAGAGAAACGAGCGAATCATCTTTCTGACCTACTACGCCACCTTTTTCTATCAGGGCTGCATCAATATTGACTTCACCAATATCGTTGACGATGACGGCAAATTTAATACCTTTTTCGTTAGCTAAAATCTTGTTGAGAAGGGTTGTCTTTCCACTACCCAGGTAGCCTGTCAAAAGCAATACAGGCACTTCCTTCTTTGCGTTCATATTAAAATATTTTTATGTTATACTTCTTAGACCCAGTCTGCTGATAATGCTGCTTTCTCGGGCAGCTGTCATCTGGCAGCCTGACGGTTTTGCGAAACTGCAAAGATTGTGCCACACCTTATTTTTTGCCATCTTTTTTTCCTACACCCCTTTTTTGTCAGTTATCTTGTGTTTTTTTTAGGTTATATTTCATGTTTTTCTCATTTTTCTTTGGTGGTTTCAACTAGAAATAGTATATTTGCAGAGAAAATCTGTTTCAAACAGCACATAAACTTAATGAATAAACATAATATACATAAGTTAAGATGAAAATGTTTAAGGTTTTAGTTCTGACGGTTGTGGCAGTCCTTGCGCTGTCATCTTGCGGCACTACTCAGACGGTGCCTCTGACCGGTCGCACTCATCGCATCTCTGTATCCGATGAGCAGGTTCTCAGTCTGTCTAATCAGGAATACACAAAGTACATGGCTTCTGCCAAGAAGTCGACCAATGCAGCCAATACGGCGATGGTTCAGCGAGTAGGAAAAAGACTTGCCAATGCTGTTGAACTCTATTTGAAGCAGAACGGATTTGAAGCTGATGTGAAGAATTATTCATGGGAATTCAACCTGGTACAAGATAAGTCAGCCAATGCATTCTGTATGCCTGGCGGTAAAATCGTGGTTTATGAAGGACTTTTGCCTTACACTCAGAATGAAACCGGTTTGGCAATCGTTTTGGGTCACGAAATAGCTCATGCTGTGGCTAAACATAGTGCTGAGCAGCTCACCAAACAGCAGAATCAGCAAACCGGTACAAGCATCCTGGGAACTGTGTTGAACCAGACAGTTGGTAATGGTGTAGGTAATGTGGCAAGTGCAGTTGCCGGACGGTATTTCTCATTCCGCAATCTGAAGTATTCCCGTGATAATGAAACCGAGGCAGATTACATGGGGCTTATCTTCGCTGCCATGGCTGGTTACGATCCTCAGCAGGCCATTCCTTTCTGGCAGCGAATGTCGCAGGGCTCTAGCAGCAATCAGAGTGATATTTTCAGTGATCACCCTTCAGACACCAAGCGTATTGCTGCCTTGCAGAAGGAAATGCCTACTGCGCTGAAGTATTATAAACCTCAGACAACTTATAAGGTAGGTTCTACGAGCAAGACTTCTACAACCAAGAAGACCAGTAGCAAAAAGAAGACTATAACCCGCAGAAAATAAGGAATTTTCCAAATCTCTCGAATCTGAAGAATCAAATTAAAATAGTTAAGTATGGAGTATTTATCTCATAACCTTTGGCTGGTATGGACGTCGGTGATGTTCATCTGCCTCATCTTAGAGTTGTCTTCCGGCGATTTCTATGTTACTTGTTTTGCCATTGGTGCGCTCATCAGCATTCCTGTGGCATTAGTAGGAGCACCTTTCTGGGTGCAGGTAGTGGTTTGGGCTATCTGCTCTATGCTTAGCATCTGGTTGGTTCGTCCGCATCTGCTGAAATCGCTACACAAGGGTGGGGAAGACCGCCGCAGTAACGCCGATGCGCTGGCAGGACAGATAGGGGAAGTGACTGAGATGATTCCTGCCGGAGGATACGGCAGGGTAAAGCTGGATGGAGATGATTGGAAAGCGGAAGCTCCACATCTTGCCGAACCGCTTGCTGTAGGCGATATGGTTCGAATCTTAGGTCACGAATCTATCATCCTCAAGGTAGAAAAAGTTTAGGTAGGAAAAGTTTAGGTAGGAAAAGTTTAGAGTCAACATTATTCACTTAATCGTATAAACATCATGAACATAGGAATTTATGTGCTGGTGGCTCTAGTAGCACTTGCACTCGTAGTGGTTAAGAAAACCATCGTTATCATCCCTCAGAGTGAGACGAAAATCATAGAGCGTCTCGGACGATATTTTGCTACGCTCAAGCCGGGTATTAATGTCATCATTCCTTTCATTGACCATGCCAAGGATATTGTGGCGATGAGAAACGGAAGATACGTTTATACAAACAGCATCGACCTTCGTGAACAGGTCTACGATTTCGACCGTCAGAACGTAATCACTAAGGATAATATCCAGATGCAGATAAATGCGTTGCTCTATTTCCAGATTGTGGACCCATTCAAGAGTGTGTATGAAATCAACAATCTGCCAAATGCCATAGAGAAACTGACCCAAACTACCTTGCGTAATATAATAGGTGAGATGGAACTTGACCAGACTCTTACCTCCCGCGATACGATTAACACCAAACTCCGTGCTGTTTTGGATGATGCAACCAATAAGTGGGGAATCAAGGTAAACCGAGTAGAGTTGCAGGATATTACACCTCCAGAGAGTGTGCTCCAGGCGATGGAAAAGCAGATGCAGGCTGAACGCAACAAGCGTGCTACCATCCTGACTTCTGAAGGTGAGAAGGAAAAGCAGCGCCTGCTCTCAGAAGGTGAGAAGGCTGCCATCGTGAACAAGGCTGAGGCTGCCAAACAGCAGGCTATCCTAAATGCAGAAGGTGAGGCTACTGCCCGCATCCGTAAGGCTGAGGCCGAGGCTATTGCCATTCAGAAGATTACGGAAGCTGTAGGACAGAGTACGAATCCAGCCAACTATCTCCTGGCCCAGAAATACATCAGTATGATGCAGGAAGTAGCACAGGGTAAGGATAATAAGGTGGTTTATCTGCCATACGAGGCAACCAATCTCTTGGGCTCTATAGGAGGAATCAAAGACCTTTTCAAGGGATAAAGACCTCTGAGTCGATGGATAATGCCCTTTGACTCAAGAAATAAAGCACTCAGACATCAGTAAACTGTAACTTCAGTAAATATATAAAACAGGATAAAAATGAAGAAAATCTGTATCATTGCAGGTGCAAGACCTAACTTTATCAAGGTTGCGCCCGTAATTAGAGCAATTCGTAATGCTCAGGAAGCTGGTAACGAAATCAGCTATCAGTTGGTTTACACAGGAAAAGAGGATGACCCGACACTGGAATCTTCTCTTTTCGATGACTTAGGCATTCAGAAACCGGATGCTTATCTCGGCGTAGACTGTCCAAACATGAACGAACTTACCGGACAGGTGATGGGTCAGTTTGAGCGCTATCTGCAGCAGAATGCTACAGATGTTGTCATTGTGGTTGATGATCTGGCTTCAACCATGGCTGTGGCTATTGTTACCAAGAAGCAGGGTGTGCAGCTTGCTCATATTGCAGCCGGAACCCGCAGTTTTGACATTACCATGCCAAAGGAAATCAACCGTCTGGTGATTGATGGCTTGTCAGATATTCTCTTTACCGCTGGCATTTCAAACAACAGCATCGCCAACAAGGAAGGTGCAGAATTGTCTAAGGTTTACATGGTAGGAAATGTGCTTATCGACAACATCCGCTTCCTTCAGTCTAAAATGCAGCGGCCTGAAGTCATGGACGAGTTTCATCTGAAAGAAGGAGAATATATGGTTCTGACCTTGAACCGCAAGGCCATCGTCAATAACATTGATGAGATGAAATCGCTCATTTCTGTCATAGATGAAGAGGCGCGCCAGGCTGGAGTGAAGGTGATTGCTCCGCTTCGAGGTAAAGCCTTGGGCTTCGTGCTCGCATTCAAGGCTTATCAGGAAGAGAGTAATCATCAGAGTGGAATCCAGGTGGTTCAGCCGCTCGATTATCTGTCGTTTGCTTATCTTACAGCTCACGCCAAAGGTGTGATTACCGATTCGGGTAATGTGGCTGAAGAAGCTACCTTCAATGGGGTTCCTTGCATTACGCTCAACAGCTATACTGAGCATATTGAAACTGTAAAGGTGGGTACAAACGAACTGGTTGCTGAAGATCCGGAGTTACTGAAGCAAACTATGCAGAAACTTCTGAAGGGTGAATGGAAGAAAGCGGGCATTCCTGACAGATGGGATGGCCGCTCAGCAGAAAGAATAGTCCAGATTCTCGCTGAATAGAATCTTAACTCATAGGTATAATCTCATGGAGAGAGATAATTCTATGTAAACTGATTCTTTTCAGAATAAACTTAGAGGTTCACTTCAATATGATTATATTGAAAAGTGAACCTCTTTCTTTTTATGCTTTATCTTTTTCTTAACTTAAAACCATCCTTTTCCTTAATCCTTTTCAGGCGCCTTTGGCACAGGATAGTCGTATTGCTTGAAATAGGCTGGCGTCTTATTATCATACCATACTCCTTCTACGTTTAAGCCGATAGAGAAAGTCTTTTTGGAATTAGTGTATCTTACACCGGCTCCTAAAACGTTGGCGCCAGGTACTCCCATTCCGTAGCCACCCGGCATGATTCCTCTTCCCATACCCCAAGGATACATTCCGTAGCCCCAAGGCGAATAGCCGTATGGACCATAGCCATAACCGCCATAACGGCCGTAAAGAGAATTGTAATTGTTGGCTACACTAAGCTGACCGTAAACGTAAGCCTCCCAATGCTCATTAAACTGGTAGCCCAGAATGCCGTAGACTCCACCGTCATGATAACTGTCTCCACCATAGTTTACGTTGTTGATATAAGTGCCCAGAGCCAACCAGAGTTTGTTGTCTTTGGTGAGTGGCGTTAGGTAGGTTGCATCGATGGTCTGAGTGAAACCGCCTCTGTGAGGCACATTCTTGCCGAATGTGGCAAAGGCAGAAAGATCTACCGAGAGATTCAATCCCTTGTGCAGCCCCCAGCCATAGCCCAACGGATAACTCAAGCCGTTGGTAAGGTTGGAGATGGGATTATTATAATAGGTGCTGTCTAGCGAAGCATCACCCAGCAATCCGTTTTTGCCGGGAGTTTCTCTTTTATCTGATAGTCGGGCAGGAGTCATATATGCATTCTTCACCGGTTTTCCCTGATAAATCATAGGTTTTCCTGCCTGGTAAACCGTATCGCCAGGCAGCAACCATTCTTCACGCGGACTGTCCGGACTGTGCAATGGTCCGAAGCTTACCTGTTGCTGTGCACTTGCTTCTGTAGTGAGGAATGTGCAAAAAGCGATGATAATATTTATTTTTTTCTTCATAATTGATTGCATTTTCTGTCTTCTGCTGCAAAGATATGAAGAATGTATGAAACAAAGTAACTTTTCCCGCATAAAAAATCAATTTTTTAGAATAAAATCATTATCTTTGCATCCGATAACATAAATAGATGTAAAATTATACAAAAATATGAAGAAGATCATCAGATTATTGACACTTGCTCTTCTTACGGTGCCTGTTACGACATTCGCTCAGAGTGAAGGCAATCAGAACACATCAGAACCAGCCGGAAAAGTTGTGGCGTCTAAGCCCGATTCTCTGCTCGACTGGGAAACACCGCACGATCCAACTTGCCCTCAGGTGTTGCTGGAAACTACGATGGGCAACATACTCGTGGCTCTCTACAACGATACTCCCAAGCATCGGGATAATTTCCTGAAACTTGTCAATTCGGGCTATTATGACGGTTGCATCTTTCAGCGTGTCATCAAGAATTTCATGATTCAGGGTGGCGATTATTCATGCAGAAAGGTGAATATGGAAAAGCCGCAGAAGTTTGATGTAAACTATACGGTTCCGGCAGAAATCATCTATCCTAAATATTATCATAAGCGCGGACAGCTCTGTGCTGCTCGCGAAGGAGATGATGAAAATCCGACCAAAGCTTCGGCGCCTACTGATTTCTACATCACCTGGGGCAGAAATTTTTCTCCACGGCAGATGGAATATTATGTAGAAAAACTGAAACGGGACGGCAAGTATTACGCCATTCCTTCAGAACAGTTGCAGAAGGGCTACATCAAGCATGGTGGTGTTCCTCACCTTGACAACGGCTACACTGTATTCGGAGAGGTGCTTGAAGGCATGGATGTGGTTGATAAGATTCAGAATGTGGCTACCGATAAGGCGAACAACGACAGACCTCTCACGGATGTCATCATTCTGAAAGCCAAGCAGATGAAGTAACTTTCGGATGGTAAACTGAAGAAATAAGTAACTGAGCCCATTAAAAGAGAAAAAATCGATAAGTAAAAATATAAAATACGAGAAAAATGAAGTCATTAAAGGAATTATATAGAGTAGGTAAGGGACCATCGAGCAGTCATACGATGGGGCCTCAGCGTGCTGCCAAACTTTTTCTGGAGCGTTGCCCTAACGCTTCTTATTATGAAGTAACCCTCTATGGAAGTCTGGCTGCTACAGGTAAGGGACACATGACTGATGTGGCAATAGAAGAAGTGCTCAGACCTCATAAAACTGTGAATATTATCTGGCAGCCACAGACTTTCCTGCCTTATCATCCCAACGGAATGAAATTTGTGGGCAAGGATCTGAACGGCGATATTATTGATGAATGGACCGTTTACAGCATTGGTGGTGGAGCCATATCAGATGGTACTGCCGGCAACGAAGAGCTGGGCGCCAAGGATGTTTATGATCTGAACAAGCTCGCCGACATCAAGCAATGGTGCTATGATAACGGACGCTCATTCTGGGAGTATGTTGAGAAATGCGAATCGGAAGATATCTGGGATTATCTCGACATGGTTTGGCAAACGATGAAGCAGAGCATCAGGAATGGTTTGGACCATGAAGGTGTTTTGCCTGGTCCGCTGAAGCTACAGCGTAAGGCTGCCACCTATTTTATAAAGGCGAAGGGTTATCGTGCTTCCCTGCAGAGCCGCGGCTTGGTTTATGCTTATGCGCTGGCTGTGAGCGAAGAGAATGCTTCGGGTGGCACCATCGTTACAGCTCCTACCTGTGGCGCCTGTGGTGTATTGCCAGCTGTACTCTACCACATGTTTACTTCTCATGATATGAGTGAACAGCGCATCTTGAGAGCCTTGGCTACAGCCGGATTGGTGGGCAACATCGTAAAGCAGAATGCTTCTATCAGTGGTGCTGATGTAGGTTGCCAGGGCGAGGTAGGTGTTGCCTGCGCCATGGCTTCGGCTGCAGCCTGCCAGCTTTTCGGAGGCAGTCCGGCTCAGGTAGAATATGCTGCCGAAATGGGATTGGAGCATCATCTCGGAATGACCTGCGACCCGGTTTGCGGACTGGTTCAGATTCCTTGCATCGAGCGAAATGCCTTTGCTGCCGCCCGAGCTTTGGATGCAGACCTCTACGCTTCCTTCTCAGATGGCCATCATACCGTATCTTTCGACCGCGTGGTTGAAGTAATGCGACAGACGGGTCATGACCTACCTTCGCTTTACAAGGAAACAAGCGAAGGCGGTTTGGCAAAGGGATTTCCAAGAGACATTTAGTCATAAAATGCTTCGCTGAATCATAAAATGTTTTTCAGCTATTTTATTCTGTTTGGTAAGAGGGCTTTTATTTTGGCACGCTATTTGTAAGCCCCCTTGCCAAACAATAATAAAGTAAATACGAATAAAAACATTTTATATTATGGCACAGAAAGGTAATATTGGTGTAACGACAGAGAACATTTTCCCTGTCATCAAGAAATTCTTATATTCAGATCACGACATCTTCCTCCGTGAGATGGTTTCAAACGCCGTAGATGCTACACAGAAGTTGAAGACTCTTGCAGCTCAGGGCGATTTCAAGGGTGAGATAGGCGACACAACCGTTCGTGTCTCTCTCGATGAGAAGGCTGGAACCTTGACTATCAGCGACCATGGTATAGGTATGACTGAGGAGGAAATCGATAAATATATCAACCAGATTGCATTCTCAGGCGTAACTGACTTCCTCGACAAGTATAAGGAGAATGCCAACGCCATCATCGGCCACTTCGGTCTCGGCTTCTATTCTTCTTTCATGGTAGCCAGCAAGGTAGAAATCATCACTAAGAGCTACAAAGAGGGAAGCAAGGCTGTAAAGTGGAGCTGCGATGGTTCACCTGCTTTCGAAATCGAAGATGCAGACAAGGCTGAGCGTGGTTCAGACATCATCCTCCATATTGCTGATGATTGCAAGGAATTCCTGCAGAAGAGCAAGATTGAGGAACTTCTGAACAAGTACTGCAAGTTTATGGCCGTGCCTGTAGCCTTCGGCAAGAAGACCGAGTGGAAGGACGGCAAGAATGTGGAGACTGATGAGGATAACATTATTAATAATGTGGAGCCTCTCTGGACCAAGACTCCTAGCACCTTGAAGGATGAGGACTACAAGAAGTTTTATCACACCCTTTATCCAATGCAGGACGACCCGTTGTTCTGGATTCATCTGAATGTAGACTTCCCATTCAATCTCACGGGTATTCTCTACTTCCCACGCATCAAGAGCAGCATCGACATGCAGCGCAACAAGATTCAGCTCTATTGCAACCAGGTGTTCGTAACCGACCAGGTAGAAGGCATTGTACCAGAATTCCTCACATTGCTTCATGGTGTAATCGATTCACCGGACATTCCGCTGAACGTAAGCCGCAGCTACCTGCAGAGCGACAGCAACGTGAAGAAGATTTCTACCTACATCACCAAGAAGGTAGCCGATCGTCTGAACTCAATCTTCAAGGAGAACCGCAAGGAGTTTGAAGAGAAATGGGATGATCTCAAGATCTTCATCAACTACGGAATGCTCTCTCAGGAAGATTTCTACGAGCGCGCAAAGGACTTCGCACTTCTGAAAGATGTTGAGGGCAAGTACTTTACTTTCGAGGAGTACAAGACGCTGATTAAGGACAATCAGACCGATAAGGACGGCAACCTGGTTTATCTCTATGCCAACAATAAGGAAGAGCAGTATTCTTATATCGAGGCTGCCAAGCAGAAGGGTTATTCTGTACTCCTGATGGAAGGTCAGCTCGATACGCCGATGGTAAACATGCTGGAGCAGAAGCTGGAGAAGAGCCGCTTTACACGTGTTGACGCCGACATCATCGACCGCCTCATCGTGAAGGAAGATGCTAAGAAGACCGATTTGAGCAAAGAGCAGTCTGACAACTTGACAGAAGTATTCCGCTCTCAGATGCCTCAGCTTGACAAGGCAGAATTCTTTGTTGAAATTCAGGCTTTGGGCGAACAGAACCAGCCAGTGCTCATCACTCAGAACGAGTACATGCGCCGTATGAAGGCGATGAGCCAGTTCCAGGCAGGCATGAACTTCTACGGTCAGATGCCAGACAGCTACAACATCGTACTGAACTCAGACCATGCTCTGGTAAAGAAGGTATTGGAAGATGCTGAGGCCAACACTGCTGAAACATTGAAGCCAATCCTTGCAGAAATCAAGGGTCAGGAAGCTCGCCTTGCCGTACTCCATCAGGAACAGAACAAGAAGAAGCCTGAAGAGATTACCCAGCAGGAGAAGGATGATGTTCACAATACAGAGAAGGCCATCAGCGATGAGAAGGCTAAGCGCAACGAAATCATCTCGGGCTATGCTAAGAACAACAACATTGTTCACCAGCTCATCGACCTCGCCCTGCTTCAGAACGGTATGTTGAAGGGTGCTTCGCTCGACGCATTCCTCAAGAGAAGCGTTGACATGATTAAGTAATCCAACCTGTAAAAAGGTTTGAATTAAGAAATAAAACTTTGCGATGCGTAACATTTCATGTTACAAATTGTTTCTATCATATGTGCTAAATGTTTCAAAACGAACATTTAGCACATTTTTTTTCGCTTTCCTTTGGTGGCTTTCCTTTTTTTTATTACCTTTGCAATATCGATAAACGAAAAACATGATAAAAAAAATCGCCATCATGGAACAAACAAATTCAAATTACAGCATTATTGCTGATTATTACTCTGAACACTACAACGAGCTGAAGTTGTATGTCATGTCCCGTTCGCTTCCGGCAGACGAGGCTGAAGACATCGTGCAGAATACTTTTGTGCGATTACTTCGAGGCGATAAGATGATTACGCCTGTTACTTTACCTTGTTTTGTATACACCATTGCCAAGAATCTGATTATCGATTATTACCGGCGCAAGCATAAGATTGAGGAGTATGAACACTTCCTGGGAGCTAGCGACTGGATGGGAAGATATGATGTTGATGGCGAATCAGTTTTCTCTGCCCAGCAGACCAACGAGATTCTGGAGCGTGGCATTGCCCGGCTCACAGAGAAGAGAAGCAAGGTTTACCGCCTGAATCTCTTCGAAGGAATGCAGGTGAGCGAGATTGCCCAAAGTCTGAACCTCGGATATAAAGCGGCTGAGAATCGTCTGACTCTGGCTAGAAAAGAAATAAGAGATTATATGAAAAAAGAGTTGGCTAGTTAAAATGCTAGTCAACTCTTTCTGTTTATTCTTACTGCCTTGCTGAAAGGCAATTCTTAACTATTTTTTTAGTTTTCCTTAAACCCGATTACTCTTGTCAAACCTTTATCAAGATAAAAGGTTTGGGTTACTTCCTGCTTCTCGCCCTGATGGTTGGTCAGCTTGTATGTAGCCCTTAAATATAATAAGGTGTCGGGATAAGCTGCATCATTATAATTAATATTCTTCTTGACGTAAGGCAGTTTGCTGACATTTTGTCGCATCACCTTCATCTGGTCGAAACTGATCATGGCGGTAGGAGTGAGGCGGGAGAACCGCTCATAGCTGCAGTCCTGCTCAACGAGGTTTTCATTAAGAAAATCCTTGACAAGAGATTGAGCCTTGTGCTGATCGCCACACGAGGTGAACATCAGCACAAGTCCTGAAACCATGAAAAACATCATTTTCTTTATCATAGACATCTTCTTTTTATTAAGCCGCACTGCTTTTATTAAGCTCGTTGTTTTATTTAGCACGCTTGCTTATTTAGCCACGCTGCGGAGAATCTCCAGCAAGTGATCCCAAACCATCTCTACAGTAGGAATGAGAAGAGCCTCGTCTGGGGTGTGAACATTGCGAAGGGTAGGACCGAAACTTACCATATCGAGCTCAGGATAACGCTCTGAGAAAAGACCACACTCCAAACCGGCATGAATACCCTTTACCAATGGCTTTTTGCCAAAGAGCTTTTCATAAGCCTTCACAGCCAGGTCGGTAAGCTCGCTGTTGGCGCGCATCTTCCAAGCTGGATACTTGTCGCCTACAGTTACCTCGGCGCCAGCCAGAAGGAAGGCTGCCTTTACGGTGTTGGTCATGTTCTCCAGATTGCTCATCACGTTACTTCGCTGAGAAGCTACGATGTTGATGCTGTTTTCATCGGTCATCACGCTTGCCACATTGCTTGAGGTTTCTACCATCCAGGCAATCGCCTCATCCTGACAGGTAGTAAGCGGACCGTTGTCTACAGCCTGGAGAGCCATTACGAACTTGTCAGCTACAGCTTTCTCGATGACAGGTGCAGCATCGGTGCTGCTCATATTGAACAGCATAGCCTGTTCGGTTACGTGGAATTCATCTTCTACTTCTGATGCAAAGATGTTCCAGTCGGCACGAACCTGTTCCTTATCAGCATTTTTGACGGCGAAAACAATTTTTCCGTCGCGAGGAATCGCATTGTGCATTTTGCCGCTGTTGAAGCTTACGAGGCGCAGACTTCCATCCAGTTTCTCATTTTCGAGGAAGAGGAAGCGGGCAAGAATCTTGATGGCATTGGCGCGCTTCTTGTTGATGTCATCGCCCGAGTGACCACCGTTGAGACCCTTCAGTGAAGCTTCCATGAAGAAATAACCCGCAGGAGTCTCTTCGCGTGAGAAGTGGAAAGTGGCATGGGTTGTCTGACCACCGGCACAGGATACGAAGATTTCGCCCTCATCCTCTGAGTCAAGATTGATGAGCATCTTTCCGGTCATAAAGCCCGCCTTCATACCGTGAGCACCGGTCAGTCCGGTTTCTTCATCACGTGTAAAGACGCACTCGATAGGACCATGCTCAATATCGTTGCTTGCCAGGATAGCCAGCTCGATGGCGCAGCCTATACCGTCGTCAGCACCCAATGTAGTGCCTTTTGCCTTAAGCCATTCTCCGTCTACGTAAGTCTGGATGGCGTCTTTGTGGAAATCGAAATCAACATCTACCAGTTTATCGCAAACCATGTCCATGTGGCTCTGCAGGATGATGGTTTCAGCATGCTCGTAGCCTGGAGTGGCAGCTTTACGGATGAGCACATTACCGGTTTCATCTACCAGCGTTTCGAGCTGATGAGCCTCTCCGAAAGATTTCAAAAACTCAATCATGTTCTCCTCGTGCTTGGAAGGACGAGGTATTTCGTTGATTTTTGCGAACTGCTCGAACACGAGAGCAGGCTTCAATTCACTTTTATTCATTTATTTTCTATTATTTTGTTTTGATAAAACATTTATTTCTGCTATTTTGTTTTGGTTATTCCCAAAAAAATAGTACCTTTGCACCCAAAAGTGCACTAAGGCACTGCAAAGGTAATAAAAATGATAAAATTAATGTTATTAAGCGTGTTAATAATTGCTATCTGCATGGCATTATTTTGCGTAAAGGTGATTTTTAAGAAGAACGGCAAGTTCTCTTCCCAGCATGTGCACGACAATTCGGGCTTGCGCAAGCAGGGCATTCATTGTGTGGTGGATCAGGACCGCGAGGCAAGGGAAGCCAACAAGGCTTATTAGAAAATAGTAATAATATAATATGATAGAAAAAATGAGAAAGAACATTTTGAGTTCAGTGGCAATTGCAGCTGTTGCTGCCCTGTCATTGGCATCATGCAACAAATCTCAGCCTCAGGTAGAGGCTAAGTCAGAGAGCAAGGCTCCTGCTGAATTGAAGATTGCTTATGTAGAGGTAGACTCTATCATGACTCAGTATACCTTTGCTAAGGAGTATTCTTCTATCTTGGAGAAGAAGGGTCAGAACATTCAGGCTACTATTGCGCAGAAGGGCCAGCAGCTTCAGGCAGCAGCAGCCAACTTCCAGCAGAAGATTCAGCAGAATGCTTACACCCGCGAGCAGGCTGAGGCTATCCAGGCTGGACTGCAGAAGCAGAACAACGACCTGCAGGGCTTGCAGCAGCGCTTGAGCAACGAGTTTGCTGCTGAGCAGGAGAAGTACAACAAGGCGCTCCACGACAGCATTGCCAACTATCTTGCCCGCTATAACAAGGACAAGAAGTACAGCATCATCTTCTCTAAGAGCGGCGATAATCTGCTCTATGCTGACAAGGCTTACGATATTACAAAAGAGGTGATTTCCGGCTTGAACAAGGCTTACAAGGGAAAGCTGAAGAAAGAGGAGGCTGCTCCTGCTAAAAAGTAAGAGAAATGCTTCGTAAGGAAAGATACGATTTTATATTGAATCATTTCAGAAGTGCGCTGCCGAATGTAACTACCGAGTTGCAGTTCGGTAGCGCATTTCAGCTTCTGGTGGCTACCTTGCTTTCTGCGCAATGTACCGACAAACGCATCAACATGGTTACGCCTGCTCTCTTTGCCCGTTATCCTGATGCGCAGCACATGGCACAGGCGAGCGAGGAAGATATTTATGAGTTGATCAGTTCGGTGAGTTATCCGAATGCCAAGGCGAAGCATCTTGCTGAAATGTCTCGCCAGCTGGTTGAGATGTTCGGAGGTGAGGTGCCTGAGGCTGCGGATGATTTGGAGAAGTTGGCAGGAGTGGGGCGCAAGACTGCGAATGTGATTCGTGCCGTATGGTTCGGTCATGCTACGATGGCGGTGGATACGCATGTTTACCGTGTGAGTCATCGTATGGGGTTGGTGCCGAAAACGGCAGATACGCCCCGAAAAGTAGAAGATTATCTGATGAAACACATTCCGGCTGAGGATATTCCGAATGCGCATCATTGGATTCTGCTGCATGGCAGATATATTTGCAAGAGTACGAAGCCGCTCTGCGATAAATGCTTTTTTAATGAATATTGCCCAAAACTATTAAAGGACAGTAAGCTTTAGAAATAGTTAATAGTTTATAGTTTATAGTTTATAGCGGCTTCGCCGTACAGCAAACTAGCTTAAAGTAGAGGGAAGATGATAAAAAAATAGTTTATAGTAAATAAGAACTCTGCTTGTCGCAAGAAAGCCCTATTTACTATAAACTATTAACTATTAACTGATTCTGACTGTTTTATTCAAGAGATAGTTATCCAGGATAACCATGGCAGCCATGGCTTCAACCACCGGCACGGCTCTTGGCAAAACGCAAGGATCATGACGGCCGCGGGCAGTCAGCATGGTGGCATTTCCTTCCAAATCTACCGTATTCTGCTCCATCAGCAGAGTAGCAATTGGCTTAAAGGCAACACGGAAATAGATGTCCTGACCATTGCTCAAACCGCCCTGTATTCCTCCGCTATGATTGCTCTTTGTTGTAATACGGGCAGCAATATCCTGATTCACAGCAGCATCAGCTGGCGTCTCTGCAGCATCAGCCTTCGGGATAAAGACATCATTCTGCTCACTTCCGCGGGCAGTAACTCCGGCAAATCCCTCACCATATTCAAAACCCTTCACGGCGTTAATGCCAAGCATGGCAGCACCCAGTTGGGCATGAAGCTTGCCAAATTCAGGCTCGCCCAATCCTACCGGGCAACCCTTGATGACGCAAGTGATGATTCCACCAATCGTATCGCCGTCGGCCTTAACCTGGGCGATGAGATCTTCCATCTCCTTCGCCTTCCGCTGGTCAGGACAGCGCACCGGATTATCTTCTATGGTGTTAAGGTCATACAGATGATAATCTTTCTCCAGCGCGATGCTGCCCACCTGCGATGTATAGGCCGTGATGCTGATGCCCAACTGTCGCAAGGCAAGTTTAGCCAAGGCTCCGCCTACGCATCGGGCAATGGTGATGCGGGCTGAAGAACGGCCGCCGCCACGATAGTCGCGTACGCCATACTTCTCGTGATAGGTGAAATCTGCGTGAGAAGGGCGGAAGAGACAGCGCATGTTCTCATAGTCCTGAGAATGCTGGTTCTGGTTACGCACCTCAAAGCCGATAGGGGTTCCTGTTGATTTGCCTTCGAACACACCACTCAGAAACTCTACCTTGTCAGCTTCCTTTCTGGCCGTAGTGATGTGGCTCTGTCCTGGGCGTCGGCGGTTCAGCTCGCTCTGGATAAAGTCCATGTCGATTTCTATGCCTGCAGGAAATCCGTCAATAACGCCTCCTACAGCTATTCCATGACTCTCTCCAAACGTAGTGAGAGTGAAAAGATTACCAAATGTATTCCTCATTACCTTAATATATTATAAAGGTGTTTATTACTTGTTGCAGCCGCCTTCGCAACCACCTTCACAGTTGCCATCCTTGCAGTCGCCGCCGCAGTTGTCGCAGCCACCTGAGCAGCCGCCACCTTCGCCGCTGATCATCTGAGCCATCTTGGCAATCTCCTCAGCAGTAGCCTCGCGGCTCTCGAGAATCTGACCGCAGAAGTTGAGCTTCAAGCCAGCCAATGGGTGGTTCAGGTCGCAGGTTACCTTTGTATCGCTGATGTTCTTCACGACTGCGTTGAAGTGGTTGCCATCCTCGTTCTGCAATGGGATGATAGCGCCTACCTGTACGTGCTGTGCATCAAACTGGCCGTTGACGGTAAAAATCTGCTTGTCGAGCTCCAGTACGCGTTCATCATAGTGCTGTCCGTAAGCCTGCTCTGGGTCCAGCTGGAAGTCGAACTCTTCACCTTTAGCCAGGTTTACCACCTTCTCTTCGAAAGCTGGCAGGGTAACGCCCATACCGCTGATGAAGATGAACGGACGCTCGTCGGTTGTGCGCTCGATGAGCATCTCCTCGCCGTTGTCACCATTAGTTACATCATACAGTGCGTATGAAACTACAATAAACTTGTTTTTGTTGTTTGTTTCCATTTCTATATTTATTTTTTATTATTTCTTTTTCTTTTCTGAATGCTTACGCTCTTTACCATCTCCATGCGCTCCAGATAGATAGGGCGCCATTTGTCGATGATGTCCTGCAGACTTTTGCTCTTCTGCGAGAGTTCAGCGTATTCCTCGCCGTCGGTCAGATTCTCTTTCTTGAGATCCAGCATTCGGGCGATGAGCTGTTTCTGGTGTTCCTCAGCCGCCTTGAGCTGGTTGCCCAGTTTCTCGAGACTTTCCATAAAGGCGAGTGCCTTGTCTATATGATTTTCCTGTACCATTTTGCTTGTTTTATAGGTTGAATCTTTTGCAAAGGTACAAATAATAATTGGTATAAACGAAGAAAAAGGGCTTTTTTTTCGATGATATTACAAAATGATAGAGAAAATGTAATATCTCTAACGTTCTGATGCCTATTTCGGTGTATTGTTGTTGATTTAAGTCAAGAAATAGGCGGAAAACTGAAAATATCCCAAGAAATGTTTGCGCACACAGAGAAAAGTTCGTATCTTTGCAGCGTCTTAAAGAAAAAGACTATAGGATAATGTTTAACAGAGCCGGCGTCTACGGATGTGCAGGACTCACAAAGTAAAGAAAGGTAAAAAGATTATGAAGAAGATTATGGTATTAGCAGTAGCTATGTTTGCAATGGCAACAGCTACTTTCGCAGCAGAAGAGGAGACAAATGCAACAGCAGCTTACAACATGAATGTAAAGATGTCTAGCTTGGCAGATGCTTTGAGCTTGAACATCGACCAGGTAGAGGCTGTAGCTGATGTACACAAGAACTTCACCGCAGACATGATGAATGCTGCAACAGCAAAGGGTGAGGATCGTTCTGCAATGATTGACAAGGCAGTTTTGAAGGATCTCAAGTACATGCACGTTATCTTGGACAACAGTCAGTATCGTAAGTACGTGATGCTTCTCAACACAACCCTTATCAACCGTGGTTTGAAGTAATCATCTTTTATAGATGAGAAAAATAAGAGAGAGATTTAAAATAAGAATCCCAGTCGAGGTTTTATCCTGACTGGGATTTTTTTTGCTTTTGAGCCTTCAGTCCGTACTTAAATCACTTGCTAAACTTAGCTTCCTGATATGCGAAAGGAATGTGTAAATGCGTCATCAGCACAGGCTGCTCATGGTGGATGATGATTCGGATTACGGCTGTGTGATTTTTGCCCTAATCCGGCTCAGGCTTGCCTGCGTTACACCTAAATAGGTGGCGATGCTTCCCAATGGCAACCTTTGTAATAAGTCTGGTTCTTTCTCTAGCAGCTCCTTGTACCTTTCCGAAGCGATGGCGGATAGCATGGAAATCAGTCGTTCCTCGGTGGCAAGCAGCTCCATCTCTGCATAACGCCGCCCCCAATTGGCGATGTGTAAATCATCCAAAAACAACTCTTTCAGCTGTTTTCTTTCCAATTTATATAAGACCGAATCTTCCATCAACTCCATCGTCTCATATCCTGGCTCGTCGTTCACATAGCCTTTCAAGGAGACAATAGTCGCTCCCTCTTTGCCAAACCAAAAGGTAATTTCCCTTCCGTCCACTGAAGTATATGCGCGGACAATGCCTTTCTTGATGAAAAAGATGTTCTTCTCCACCTTACCTCTTTCCAACACCCGGAATCCTTTGGGATATGAAACTTCCGTTAAGCATCGCTGCAATTTGTCCAAAGACGCATCCGGCATGGCGTATCTCTTATTAATGATTTCTTTTATATCCATATTCTTTTTTGCTGTATTTGGTGTGCAAAATTATAAAATTTCACACGAAAACGAAAGTAAATGGTTATTTTTTTGCAAATGCAAAATCCGTTTTTGTCAAATGCAAAAAGCTTTTAGTTTTTTATTGCTTACTTTTGCACCCGAATTTAAAATTATAAAATAAATTAATAGATATGAATTGGATAATTTTATTGTTCGCAGGATTATTTGAGGT
This sequence comes from Segatella copri, assembly GCF_026015465.1. Lineage (GTDB taxonomy): Bacteria > Bacteroidota > Bacteroidia > Bacteroidales > Bacteroidaceae > Prevotella > Prevotella copri_E. The sequence goes on along the minus strand of NZ_JAPDUQ010000002.1, from coordinate 740,242 downwards.
GAGCCTCACGTTCTGCTTGGGAAAAGCGAGAGCAGCATCAGGAATTTGGTTTTATCTGTGGGGGAGCGGTTTCCTTGCTTCCACCATTCTGAGCATGGCTTTTCTCGCCAAGGCGGTGCAGACTTTGCCTTTGGGCACGGCCTACGCCATCTGGACAGGCATCGGGGCAGTGGGTACGGTTTTGATAGGAATATTCGTTTTCAAGGAACCAGCCACTCCCATCAGGCTTTTCTTCCTCTTCACGCTCATTGCTTCCTTGATTGGATTGAAGATTGTGTCATATTAAAAAAAGAGAGGCGAAAAATGAAGTATGAATTGAGAGAGAACCAAGGTATTCCGGCACCTCTGCTGGCTCTGATGGCAGTAGCTACCGGACTTTCCGTTGCCAACTGCTATTACAACCAGCCCTTGCTGGGCAGTATGGCAAAAGAGTTTGCGGTATCAGACTTTTCTGCCAGCATGGTAGCTACCTTGACCCAGATAGGCTATGTGGTAGGACTTGTATTTGTCATTCCGCTTGGTGATCTGGATTCACGAAAGAAACTGATACAGGCCAATTACATCATTTCTTTGTGCGCCTTGCTTGCCATAGCCCTTGCTCCGAACATCTATTGGGTGTGGGGCGCATCCCTGGTTGCTGGCGCATCTTCGGTAATGCCGCAGTTCTTCATCCCGTTGGTGTCTTATCATTCCACGCCTTCACGCAAGGTGCGCAATGTGGGGATCATACAATCCTGCCTGCTCGTAGGCATTCTAGGTTCACGTGTTTTCAGCGGCCTGCTGGCCGACGAATGGGGATGGCGTTCTGTTTATCTTGTGGCTAGTGTGTTTATGCTCGGATGTTTTCTGCTCATTCACAGGATGCTGCCAGAGTTGTCTGACCGTTCGCGGGAAAACTATGCAGGGTTGATGAAATCATTGTTGCGCCTGCTCCTCAAATACCCATACTTGCAAATCGCGTCGCTAAGGGCGGCATTGGCGTATGGTTCCTTCTTCGCCTTATGGAGTTGCCTGGCCTTCCGGATGAAGCAGGCGCCTTTCTTTGCTGGCGACGACATGATTGGAGCTCTCGGTTTGTGCGGACTGGCAGGTGCATCTACGGTGGTCTTCATCAGCGGCTACGTCCAAAAGTATGGTGCAAGGTTCTTCTCTGTTGCCGGAGGATGCGTCTTGTTGGCTGCCTGGCTGCTGGCATTTTGGGGGAATGACAGCTACTTGTGGATAATAATAGCCATCTTGCTGATTGATGCCGGTATGCAATGCATCCATTTGTCGAATCAGACCAGCGTAGTAGCCCTTGACGCATCTGCCATCAACCGTATCAATACCGTTTATATGACCATTTATTTCCTGGGTGGTTCTGCCGGAACTTTCGTTTCTGGCCTGTCCTGGCAGCATTATGGATGGACAGGCGTGGTTGGGGTAGAGGTTGCCTTTACCGTGGCTTCCTTGCTCATAAACTGCATCAAGCCTAATGGCAAGCCCCATACAGGGCGTGTGGGGCTTACTTGCGAAACTTGAGTCAGATTATTTCAATTTACTCCTTTACGATTTCTTTTCCTGCTGCCTGCCAGCCAATAAAGCCGGAATCGAGTTCTATTACCTGATAGCCGTTCTTTGTCAATATAGCTGCGGCATTTTTGCTTCGCTTGCCGCTTCGGCAGTTTACGGCGATAGTCTTGCTTTTGGGAAGAGTGGCGGCGGCCTTCTGCTCGAAGTCTGATTTCAGTACGTCAATGTTGATTGCCCCGCGAATATGCCCATTGGCAAACTCCTCTGCGGTTCGTACGTCAAGACGGATTACTGCGGTGTCAGCGATGGCTTTCTCATAGTCATCTGCCGACAGACTCTTATAGCCCTTATTTTGCGCCTGACAAGAAGACAGGCTTGATAGCATGGTTATAATGCTCATGATAAATATTTTCTTCATTCTCTAATCTTTTAATAATTATGCGCCTATAATGTAGGAGGATAAGCCATGCTCAACCCCCTACATTCTTGCAATATATCTGCAAAAATACAAAAAATATTCAGAAAAGTGATTTTATGGATGGATTTTGTTTGCAGGGCGAACTTGATTTAACCTTATTTTATAAGATAGAGGGATATTTTGATAATCTGAAATCCTTAATGACCTTAATGACCGGAATTCTCGGTAGAACGAAAACGACCGCTCTCCTCATATTGAGGTGAGCGGTCGTTTTTGTTTTTATCCCATGCAGCTCGTTACTCCGAGCGTAGTAGCGATAGCGGTCAGTATGCTGATGGCTATCTGAAGAATTGTTTTCCAAGTGTTCGCTTTCATCTTTTTTGAATGTTGAATGTTGAGTGTTGAATGTTGAATTTTTTGTGGGCGGATAGGCTGGGCTAGGGGCTAGCACCCTAGCCAGTCTATCCTTGGGCTATTCGAGGCCGTCGCCAGTATTGTCCTTGCCGGTAGTACCGCCGCCTGATTCAGAGCCTTGGCCATCGCTGCCGGTCTGACCGGTGTTTGAACCACCTGGGGTAGAACCGCCTGGCGTATTATCCGGAGTGGTTGGGGCGTTGAGGTCAACGTTGGTCTTACCCTCCTTAATCGCCTTGATAACGGCTGCCTGAGCGCTGCGGCTGGCTACGAGGTTGAACTCGGCGTCATCGCGAAGGTTCTTGAACTCCTGACCAGGCTCCCACTGAACCTTCACACCGGTGATGTTCTGCGAGGTGAACTTGTCAGCATCCTCGGCACCCTTTGAGGTGAGAAGGAGAGAGAAATCACCGAGGTCGCCCAGACGGATTTTCTTGCCCTCGAGCAACATCTCACGCATGCAGTCTACGGCGATGTAGAGGATGGCGCTGATGTCAGCTCTCGAATAAACACTACCATGAGAAGTGATGTGCTTGGCAAACTTCTCGATGGTCATGATGTCGGTGTACTGCGAGATGGCGAAAGCATTCTGCTTCTCGGTCTTCACGAGTTCCAGGTCCTTTGGGTCAGGGATTGTACCCTCCTTCTTAGCCTGGTTGATGCGTGACTTCGCCTGGTTGATTTCCAGAAGATTTGCGTTCACGCTACGCATTACGATGCTGTAATTAATCATAGTCGTTTGCAGTATGTTTAGTGTCCGTGTTTTGCAACTCCCCAGAACGCCCCGTTCCTGCCGTTTTCGGGGTCTTCATTGATGACCGGCGCCTGCCATCTTTTATAACCCGTGTAGGTCTTAAGAGAAGACCCGGGCAAGGCACAAAAGGCTGTTCTTTCGATTGCCGGTGCAAAGATACAACATTTTTGGGCAGAATGCAAGCTTTCACCCTGACTTTCTATGTGAGAAAAACTGTAAGTAGCTGTAATACAATAAGTTCTATTGATTTTCTGTCTGAACTTTATTGCAAATAACAGAAAAACGCAGAAAAAGTACAATGGAGAACAAAGAAAGGCAAAAGCGGTCATTTCCGGTCATGGTCATTTTCGGTCATTTTCAAAATGAGTTGGGTCATTTTGAGCTATAGTAAATATAAATATATATTTATATTATACTATAGATGACCTTTTCTCCCCCGAAACGAAAATGACCGGAAATGACCATGACCGAAAATGACCGGAATATAATCCTCATAGTGATGGGAGATAATGAATTATTAGATGCGCTAAAGTGTTGGTTATTAATATTATATATGATTTGTATGTAGTCTTGCTATAATTGTGTACGTATAAAATAATCTACATTCATCAGGTTCATATTCGTGCCTTATTGTTCTTCTTTTGCCTGTTTTCTACCTGTCATTTCTTCTATTTTTGTCAAAATTACCTACCTTTAGAGCATGATTTGGAGTCCGAGGAGGGGCATTTTTTACCCTTAGGAGAGGGGTAAAACATCTTCCTAACCCCCATATTTTGTATTTTTCCGTTAAATAACGTGATAAAATTCTTTGGTTTGCCAACTTTTTATTATCTTTGCTAGCAATTAACAAAATATTGACGTAGCAATAGTCCGGAAAGCTAGAAACTGCATAATAACAATACTAAGATGAAAAGAGATAACCTATTGTTATATAGTTATTTAGTATGTATATTTCGTGTGTGAAGTGAAGTCTGTATGTTTGGTTATGAATGGAATATATATTTACTTTTTAAATCATAGCATTCGCTTTTTATGCATTCTTCCAATACCTGTTTTCAGCGATGAAAAACGGAAAAATTAGAATTTTCTGATTACATAAACCCGTTTTTTAGCCCATGAATAGCCGATTTTGCACTTTAATTCATGCCCTCATTGAGCAACTGAAGGAGGAATATCCATTAGCCACGATTCATGGTCATAATGAATTTGCCAATAAGGCTTGCCCCTGCTTTAATGTGAAGAAGGAGTGGGGCTAACAGATAGGGAACGCGCTGCGTTCCCTATTTATACTTATTTCCCAATACAACATGTGGATGTTGCTGATAGTATAGCTCTCTCTTGGATTTTTGGCTAAATGATATGCTAAATAATAATAAAATTGCTGCAAAGTAAGTCTGTTTTCAAAATTTTCAATTATCTTTGCTGATAGCAATTAAAATAGATAAAAGATATTAATCGAATAAAAGTCGTGTTGGTTATCAATATGTAACCACCGATTTGTATTATCTAAAAACTAAGGATTATGGCAAAGATAAAAGTTGAAAATACAGAAATATCTGTTGTTAATGTTCAAAATGAGGATTATATCTCTCTGACAGATATGGCACATAGCCAAATGCAAGAGCATATTATTTTCAGATGGATGAGCCTCAAAAGTACAATAGAATACCTCGGTGAATGGGAAAAGCTATATAATCCGAATTTTAATTGTACCGAATTCGATACAATTAAAAATGCAGCAGGAAGCAACAACTTCGTACTTTCTGTAAAGGCATGGATTCAAAGAACAGGTGCAATAGGCATCATGGCAAAAGCTGGCCGATATGGTGGAACTTATGCTCATCGAGACATCGCGTACCACTTTGGAATGTGGATTAGTCCTCGTTTCCAACTTTTGTTGGTAAAAGAGTATCAACGTCTTAAAGCTGATGAGCAGAAACAATTGTCATGGTCTGCCAAGCGGGAACTATCAAAGATAAACTATCGCATTCACACGGATGCTATCAAAGTAAATCTCATTCCTGCGGAAGTGACTCGTGAGCAAGCTGCCATGAAATATGCTGATGAAGCGGATGTACTCAACATAGCCATGTTCGGCATGACTGCGAAACAATGGCGTGAGCAGAGTCCCGACAAGAAAGGCAACATTCGTGACTATGCCAGTATTAATGAACTTATCTGTCTCTCAAATATGGAGAATCTCAACGCTGTATTTATCAATGATGGTATGGCGCAGTCTGAGCGACTTATCAAGCTCAATCAGATTGCCATTCAGCAGATGAAAATTCTTGAAGATACAGGCGGAAGAAACTTATTAAAATAAAGATTAATTTGGCAATAAAGGATAAGGATGGAAATACGGTGGGATGCATTTTTTATCTGATGCATCCCCCTATGTAAATCCATATATTTCTTGTAGCGGCTTTAAACTTTGTCTTCTATCTCCTCATCATTTTCAGTACCTATTTATATTATATATGGTACTTATTCTGGTAGTGGCGCTTGGATTTAACAGGGGCCCCATGGAAGGAACCGCTGCCCATACCGCTGCCACGAAGGCTCTCATGGAAGCCTGAACCACCGCTATATTCGCCCCAGCGGGCTCTGATTCTATCTACATAATTAACCGTCTCCGTGCCTCGCATATAACCATATTTCACCACCGGGTCTGTGTAATAAGCCGGTTGGGAAAGGCGCAGAATATAATCGCGGATTACGCCCCAATTGTGCGGATTCTGACCATGTTTGCGAGCCAGCGACATCGCATCTCTGATGTGGAAATAGCCACCATTATAAGAAGCCAAGGCGAAAAGCATGCGCTGCGACGGGTCGCCTACGTCAGAGAAATGCCCCTGCAGTTCCGCCATATATCTGGCTGCCGCAGCCACATTCGCCTCAGGTTCATGAATCATGCTCATCGGCAAACCCAGATGGGCAGCCGTGCCTGGCATAATCTGCATCAGTCCGCAAGCTCCAGCCCATGACTTCGCATTCGGGTCGAAACAGCTCTCCTGATAACATTGGGCAGCCATCAGACGCCAGTCCATGCGAGCCGTTCCGCTATAGCGCTGGAAGAGGTGGTCGTAGCGGGAAATAACACCCTTAGAACGGTTCAGGAATGGTGAATAAACGTGGCGGCGCACGCTGGCAGAAGAAAGCAGCCACGATTCTTCCTGCTTGACCTGAGCAATCAGCTTAGGCTTAAACCAGCCGTTCAGGGTGTCGGCAAGACTCTTGTTACCGTTCAGCACAGCCCATTGGGTTCGGGTGCTATCGGGCGTAACACCACAGAACAGCAGGTTGCCTCTGGTCTGTTTTCGGGGTAGGGGCACGGCAATCACATCACCTTCTCCCTTCTCCAACTTGCGCACCATTTCAGCCGTATCCTTACATTCTTCTACGCGTAACGACACGCCGATCTGCTGGGCAAACTTCTCGCAGAGCAGATATTGCAGTCCCATTCCGTGGCTGTGGTAATCATAATAGGTAGTAGGGCCGTTAACGGTAAGCATGATGAGCTCACCATTGGCCTGAATATCTTCGAGCGAAAGCCCCTTGCTGGTTGAAGCAGGTTTCTTTTCATCGCCATCAGCCCCATCAGAGTTGTCAGCATACTCCATTTCGCCTACGGGAGTTCCCCATGGCGTAAGCTCCTGCTGCGGTTTCTTGTCGGTACAGGCAGCGAGCAAAAATAGTGCATATAATGCGTATAAATATCCTTTATTCTTCATTTCAGCTGCAAAAGTACAAAATATTTTGCACATAAGTGAGAAATTATTTGTTTATTCTAATAAAAATATGTACTTTTGCAATGTTTTTCAAACAAAATATAGAAATATGTTACGAATAGCAGTACAAAGTAAGGGTCGTCTTTTCGACGACACCATGAATCTTTTAGCAGAGGCTGACATCAAAGTAAGCGCCTCTAAACGCACCCTCCTGGTGCAGTCAAGCAACTTTCCTCTCGAAGTTCTCTACCTTCGTGATGATGATATTCCTCAGAGCGTAGCCTCTGGTGTGGCAGATATCGGAATCGTGGGCGAGAACGAGTTTGTTGAGCGTGGAGAGAATGCGCAGATTATTGACCGTCTGGGTTTCAGCAAGTGCCGCCTGAGCCTCGCCATTCCTAAGAAGATTGATTATCCGGGATTGGAATGGTTCAACGGCAAGAAGATTGCTACTTCTTACCCTAACATCCTGCGCAAGTTTATGAAGAAGAATAATATCAATGCCGACATCCATGTCATTACGGGTTCTGTAGAAATCAGTCCGGGCATCGGTTTGGCTGACGGTATTTTCGATATTGTAAGTTCAGGTTCTACTCTGGTCAGCAACAATCTTGCTGAGGTTGAGGTGGTGATGAAGAGCGAGGCTCTGCTCATCGGCAACTGGAACATGGACGAGGAGAAGCATGAGATTCTGAACGAGATGCTGTTCCGCTTCGAGGCTGTACGTTCTGCACAGGACAAGAAGTACGTGATGATGAATGCTCCTAAGGCAAAGGTTCAGGAGATTACAGAAGTATTGCCAGGCATCAAGAGTCCTACGATTATCCCATTGGCTGATGAGGAATGGTGCTCTATCCACACCGTGCTGGATGAGAAGCGTTTCTGGGAAATCATAGGCAAGTTGAAGGAACTCGGTGCACAGGGCATCCTGGTAACACCAATCGAGAAAATGATATTGTAATAATGTGTAGTGTTTAATGTGCAATGTTTATTTAGAGACATTATGCGTTAAAAACTAAACATTAAACATTAATAATTAAATATTAATAAAAGGAATGAAGGTAATAAAGTATCCTGCAAAGGAGGAATGGAGCGAGATTGTAAAACGCCCACACCTGGATGTTTCGCAGCTGAATGCGACCGTACAAGGTGTACTCGACGATGTGAAAAACCATGGCGACGAAGCCGTGAAGCGTTACGAGGAGAAGTTTGATCATGCCCATCTCGATTCTTTGGCTGTGACTGAAGCTGAAATCGAAGAGGCTGAGAAAATGGTTTCTCAAGAACTGAAAGACGCTTTGCACCTCGCCCATCATAACATTGCCGCATTCCATCATAGCCAGAAGTTTGATGGTGTAAAGGTTGAAACTTGCCCTGGTGTAACCTGCTGGCAGAAGAGTGTGGCTATAGAGAAGGTGGGATTGTATATCCCGGGAGGTACTGCTCCTCTCTTTAGCACCGTTCTGATGCTGGCTACTCCTGCCAAGATTGCGGGATGTAAAGAAATAGTACTGTGTACTCCTCCTAATAAAGAAGGCAAGGTGAACCCGGCTATCCTCATGGCGGCAAAGATTGCGGGCGTAAGCAAGATCTTTAAGGCGGGTGGCGTTCAGGCTATCGGAGCCATGGCTTACGGTACAGAGAGCGTGCCTAAGGTTTATAAGATTTTCGGTCCGGGCAACCAGTTTGTCATGGCTGCCAAGCAGCAGGTTTCCCTGCACGATGTGGCTATAGACATGCCTGCCGGTCCGTCTGAAGTTTGTCTTATTGCCGACGAAACAGCCAACCCTGTGTTTGCTGCTGCCGACCTGTTGTCGCAGGCTGAACATGGTTTCGATTCTCAGGTTTTCTTCATTACTACATCTGAAAAAGTGTTGGATGATGTAAAGAATGAAGTTGAAGTGCAACTTGAACGTTTGCCACGTAAAGAGATGGCGCAGACCTCGTTAGACAACTCTAAGTTTATCCTCGTGAAGACTGAAGAAGAGGCAATCGACCTCTGTAATACTTATGCGCCGGAGCATCTGATTATCGCCACAGCCGATTACGAGCAGCTGGCAGAAAAAGTTGTGAATGCAGGTAGTGTATTCCTCGGAAACTATGCGTGCGAAAGTGCAGGCGACTATGCAAGCGGTACGAACCATACCTTGCCAACCCATGGTTATGCTTTGGCTTACAACGGAGTGAACCTGGACAGTTATAATCGCAAAATCACCTTCCAGCATCTTACAGAAGAAGGTATTCGTAACATTGGAAATGCTGTAGTGACCATGGCGGAAAATGAGCAATTGGAAGCTCATGCCAATGCGATGAGACTGAGAGTGAACAGTTTGAAACAATAGGATGAAACGGGAAGTTGTAAAGATACTTCTTAATAGTTTTTGAAAGAAAAATGAAAGAATTGAAAGATTTGTGCCGAGAGAACATCTGGAATCTGGCACCTTACAGTTGCGCCCGTACGGAGTTTGCAGGCAGAAATGCCCGCGTCTTCCTCGACGCCAACGAAAATCCATATAATGACCCTTACAATCGCTATCCTGATCCGCTGCAGGTTGAACTGAAGAAGCAGATCAGCAAGATTAAGGGTGTGGCTGAAGAGAAAATCTTCCTGGGCAACGGTTCCGACGAGGCCATTGATTTGGTTTACCGTGTATTCTGCCGCCCGGGCAAGGATAATGTAGTAGCGATTGCACCTACTTACGGAATGTATGAAGTTTGTGCAGACATCAACGATGTAGAGTATCGTTCTGTATTGCTTGATGAAAATTATCAGATTTCTGCCGGAAAACTGCTGGCAGCCTGCGATGAACAGACAAAGGTTATCTGGTTCTGCAGTCCGAACAATCCTACGGGTAATCACATTAACCGCGAGGCTATCGTAGAGGTGTTGCAGAAATTCCAGGGTATTGTCATCATCGACGAAGCCTACAGCGATTTCTCTTCGGAGCGCACATTCCGCAGCGTACTCGACAGATTTCCCAACATGATTGTGCTCAACACCATGAGTAAGGCATGGGGCTGTGCAGCCCTCCGTTTGGGAATGGCTTTTGCGAGCAAGGAGATTGTTGACATATTCAATAAGGTGAAATATCCTTATAACGTCAATCTGCTTACTCAGGAGCATGCGCTGGAAGTGATGAAGAATCCGCTGAAGGTTGACGAATGGGTGAAGAACATCCTGCAGGAGCGTTCTAAGGTAATGGCTGCATTCCTGGATCTGCCTATCTGCGAGAAGGTTTATCCTACTGATGCAAACTTCTTCCTGGCTAAAATGACCGACGCCAACGCCATCTATAATTATCTGGTGGCACAAGGCATTATCGTAAGAAACCGCAACAAGGTTCAGTTGTGCGGCAACTGTCTGAGAATTACGATAGGAAACAAGAGCGAGAATGCTGAATTACTCGGTGCTTTGAGACAATACTAAATTATTTTGGGAAAGTTAAGTATATAATAAGTATATAATATGAAAGAGGGTGAGTCATAAATATATGGTTCACCCTCTTTTTAGCATTTATCTTCTTCTGCCTCTACCTTCATTTCTTCCTTGATTTCCACGACCTTGATTTCCACGACCGCCGCGTTCGTTCTTATCCCCGCTGTTGTAGCGGTTCTTGCGATTGTGGTTGTCGTTGTCGAAATTAGGGTTGAAACTCTTTTTCTTCTTGTCCTTGAAGAAGCCGGCATCCTGGTCTTTCTGATTTCTCAGCTCGGCTCTGGCCGCTGCTACGGCATCACGGATGTTGGCATTCGAAGGCTTACCTGATTTTAGAGATTTTCCGTTATTCAGGTATTTCTCCTCATCATAGCAACCCACATTACCATATCCCTTTGGGGCAAAGCGGTCAGAAGCATTTCTGCCACGGCTTTTTCCTGCATTCGGTTCAGAAGCATTTCTGCCTGCTCCACGCTTGCCTTTAGCACCTTTTCCTACACCTGGATTATCGTATGTAGAACCTATCGCCTTATCGTCATAATACGTCTTCTTACCCTTGAAACTGCCACCCATGCTCTTCCTGTCGTATAGTTTGTCGATGAGGTCGGCTCTGCCTATCCGGCGAAGTTCACTCTCGATGGCGCGGCGCTCTTCAGGCTTGTACCAGAAGAAGAACATGCGCTGGGCAAGCTTCTCTTTCTGAGTCTTGGCGCTGAAGACCGGCTCCAGGGTGTAAGGATCGTACCCCGTGTACCAGGTCTCGGTAGAAATGGTCATAGGAGTAGGGGTGAAATCCTGCACCTGTTCCAGATGAAAGTCCAGTCCCTTCGTGATGACGGCAAGTTCGGCCATGTCTTCTTCATGACAGCCCGGATGCGAACTGATGAAGTAAGGAATGATCTGCTGGTTCAGACCTTCTTCCTTGTTGATCTTGTCGAAGATGCGCTTGAACTCGTAGAAGAGGTCGAACGATGGCTTGCGCATGAATTTCAAGACCTCCGGACTCGTATGTTCAGGAGCTACCTTCAGTCTGCCGCTCACGTGCTTGGTAATCAGTTCCCGCGTGTATTCTCTAGCCGCCTGATTCACCTTTTCGTCCTTGCTCTTATGCAGCAGAAGGTCGTAACGAACACCACTACCAATGAAACTCTTCTTGATTCCCGGCAAAGCATCTACAGCATGATAAATCTCCAGAAGCTTGCTGTGGTCGGTATTGAGGTTCGGACAAATCTGAGGGTTTACACACGACGGGCGCTTGCATACTTCGCAGGCTTTCTGATTCTTGCCGTGCATTCCGTACATGTTGGCAGAAGGACCGCCCAAATCGCTCAGATAGCCCTTGAAATCAGGCATCTGGATGATTTTCTTCACCTCCTTCAGAATGCTCTCCTTGCTGCGGCAAACCACGAATTTACCCTGATGGGCAGAAATGGTGCAGAAAGAACAGCCGCCGAAACAGCCACGATGAAGGTTCACGGAGAACTTGATCATCTCGTAGGCAGGAATGGTCTTGCCCTTGTATTTAGGATGAGGCAAACGCGTATAAGGCAGGTCGAAAGCCGCATCCAGTTCTGCGGTAGTCATCAGCGGGAAAGGCGGATTCACCACTACATATTTGCCGTCAACTTCCTGAATCATGCGCTGAGCATGCATCTTGTTGGCTTCTTCCTCCAGATGGCGCACGTTCTCAGCCTGTCCCTTCTTGTTGTGGAGACATTCTTCGTGGCTGTGGAGGATGATGTCATCGTCCTTGAAACCGCCCGGAATCTCACTTTCCTTGCAGTAGAAAACCACCTGCGGCATTTCGTGGATTTGGCTAAGCGTCTTGCCTTCTGCAAAGGCATTGGCTAGTTCAACGATAGAACGTTCGCCCATTCCGTAGAGAATGAGGTCGGCGCCCGAATCGCAGAGAATGCACTTGCGGAGCTCGTCTTTCCAATAGTCGTAGTGGCTGATGCGGCGCAACGAAGCCTCAATACCACCTAGTGCTACAGGTACGTCGGGAAAGAGTTTCTTCAGTATCTGCGTATAGATGATAGATGGATAGTCGGGGCGCATGTCGTGGCGGGAGTCGGGACTGAAAGCATCCTCGCTACGCATGCGGCGGTTGGCCGTGTAGCGGTTCACCATCGAGTCCATGGCACCCGGAGAAACACCAAAGAAGAGGCGAGGGCGACCGAGTTTCTTGAAGTCTCGGAAATCGCCGTGCCAGTCGGGCTGGGGAACGATGGCTACCCGATAGCCGTTGGCTTCCAGTATTCGTCCGAGGATGGCAGGGCCGAAGGATGGGTGGTCAACGTAAGCATCTCCTGAAAAGAGGATGACGTCGAGTTCGTCCCATCCGCGCAACTCGCATTCTTTCTTGGTGGTAGGTAAGAAATCTGTTAACTTATAATCCATTCAATATTTTTTAATCATTTACTGCGTCTGGTTCTGCATCTGCTGCAGCCTCAGCCTGCTTCTTGTCTTTCCAGTCTACATAGAGCAGAACGAGGTTGTGAAGACCGAGCGCCTTCATGTTCTGATTGTAGATGACGTCGAGACAGAGATCTAGCAACTCCTTATCCTTGATGTCGCTGCTCTCGAGGAGTGAACGCACATTAAGTTTCAGTTTATCGAGCACTTCCTCGTCGATAATGCCGTTGCTGTCTACGAGGTTGCGGAGTAACTGATACTTTTCGATGGTCTCTAAATGCTGGTCGCTCACTTCGATAGAGCGAGTGCCAGACTGGTTGGCTTGAATCTTATACATAAGCTTAAAATTTTTTATCTGTTTTACTTTGAATTTAATCTGTCAGAAATTTGAGAATGCCGAGCAACACGCTGGTGCGGGTTCTTTCGTCGATGATGCATTCCAGCGGGAATCCCATGACGAAGCTGCGGTAAGTAGAGCTCTTGTAGGCAACCGCCGCACTCGTTCCCGTATCGTATTGCATCGCCGTGAAGGCGTAATTGCCAACCGGTTTCAATATCTCGGGATGGGTTGCCGCATAATGCTGGGCATTCAGCTCGTTATAATAGCTGAACTGCAGACCTAAACCCTTGACGTTAGGCGAAGTGTAGACAATACTGTCTCGTTCTGTTACGGTTGAATCTTCGGGATTGATGTCCCTGGTGATGGCCGTAGAACCTGTAGGCTCATAGCTGAGTTTCAGAATATCGCTCAGGAACGCCTGTTCCTCTTCAGTCTGCATGTCGCTTCCGGTGTAAGAACCGCTTATCAGGATTCTGCCGCCTTGGCTGGCGTATTGCCTGATGCTGTTCTGCAGGGCAGGCGTGAACGACTTGAAGAAGGTGTGAGTATAGCCGTCATGGCGCTCCAGTCCGTTGATGAGGTCAACTGCCTGATAGTTCTTCATCTGAACCCTGCCGCTGGCGATGACTTCGCTCGAACAGCTGGAAATATTATATTTGCCCGAAGCCGCAATACTTGTAGCATGCGCCTGAACGTAGTTGAAGTCATTGCCTGCCACAAACTTACCAATCATTTCGTTGCCGCTGAAACCGAGTCCGAAACTGGTTTCGTTGCCCATTCTGCTTCTGTCGAACACCTGTTGCTTGCCACTCCATCCCGCCGTCAGTCCGTAGCTTACGCCCGGATCCTGATTGAGGTCAAATCCCTGCTTTTCCTCATCATCCACGACCTGCGGAGAGGCAAGGCGATGGAAATTGTTTACGATAAGCACAGACTTGCTGGCAGCAGGATTATAGAGTACAGAGAGGGTTTCGGTGGTGAAACTTTCTCCTCCTGCATTAACCGCAGCCACCTTAAAATGGTAAAGCTTGCCCGGTTCCAGCTGCATCTGGCAGCGGGTGGTGTTCACGATGGTTCCGTTGTCAAAGCCGCCTTGTCCCTCAGCCTTATAAATAATGTAAGAAGTAGGGCGGGCAGATGGTTCCGTCTTGTCCAGCTGGGCAGTCCATGAGAGTAGGGCAACGCCTTGGTTCTGCGTAACGCTGAAGTTCTGCGGAGCCAGCGGCTGGACCACGTATCGGGTTCCATGATTGCTGTTTACGAAGCGCAGGATAGTTTTGTAGATGGAGCGTGCGATATAGAATTTTCCGAGCGGATCCTGAGCAATTCTCATGTCAGGGAAATTCTGATGCGAAAGCATTTCGAGAATAGCCGACGGAACTTCCGGCAGACGGGTTTCAGAATAGTTTCTGTCCCATAGGTAGCGTTTGCCGAATTCTCCGAACTGAGCCGTCAGATCCGTAACGAGATTATCGCGCAAAGCCCTGGCGAAATCCTTGGATGTGAATCTGGAGATTCCGCTGTTCAGTATTCCGTCGTTATAATCTGTGGTGCAGATAGCAAGGGCTCCAACGGTAGATTTTCCGTCCTTATTGTAACCCGCATCACTATGAAGTGCCAGCGAGAGTTCTATAGGCACATGCTTGCCATTTTTGGCAGGCATGTAAACCGAACCGCCGCCCAGCCAATTGGTCATCAGCGAACGGGTGTTGATGTCGTCGGCGTAATCATTTTCTCCCTTTCGGCCTCCATAAACCTTATAGGGAGCACCAGCCCATTGGGCGTAGTATCTGGCTCCTTCCAGGCAACGGGGCAATCCGCTGGTGTAACCGCCACGCTCTATGTTTCCCATGCCGCCGCCAAAGCGGACAGCATCTGTTGTTACTACTCCACGGCGTGAAGCCTTGTTGGTGCAGACCACCCGGTTGAACTCGTTGCAGCCCTTGTCGAAATCGAAGGTGCCCAGGTAAACCCAGGTGCCTCCGCCCATGCGCTGGTTAACGGAAAACTCCGTGGCTTCGCCCTTGTGATAAACGATGTATTTTGCATCGCTCACGCTCTTGGGGAGCGACTGGTAGCTTACGTAGACTGCGTATTTTCCGGCTTCCTTGAAACGGGGCTGGTAGCTTACCTGGCTAGTTTTCTTGCGCTTGGTAGCCTTCGCCTGTCTCACGGTTCCCATGCGGAACGGATTTTCCCCATCTTTCAGTCGGTAGCGGTTGGCAAAACCGAGCGAATCGCATTTTTTCCATCGCTTGCTCGCCTCCTTTTCGAAATAATAAACCGACTTGACAGCATCATCATTATCGATGACGATTTCGTTCCTCTGCCAGTCTCTTTCACGGGGTGTGAAGACGATGGCTCCCGCATTCTGGAGCATCGGGATGAGGTAGGGCACGACGATGGTTTGGGTAAAGAGATCTTCGTTTGTGCAAAACAGGTTAGGGCGTTGCCATTTCCATACATCTCTGTCGGCATAATAATACCGTCCGTGCGAGGCCCATAGCGAAAGGTGCCTGTTCTGTAGTCCTGCCGTAACGAAATAAGGGCGGGAAACATTAAACACCCATGGGTCGCCATCATAATCTATGCCTTGCCATGCGCCGCTGTTAGCCTCGTCGTAGATAGGAAAAAACGATTTGCCGTTAGCCTGAAGCGAAGCTCCAGCGGCTAACAGCAAACTGCTTATCAAACAATATGTTATGTTTTGGTGTTTCACTTTACGAATACTCCTTCTTTAATAGCTGACTAAACCGTTATCTTCTAACGTTTAATCAATATTTCCGATTGTGAACTTCTCCGGTTTCTTTCCTTTGAAATCCTTGAAGTACAACTTGATTTCACGCATGTCTTTGTCAACATCTCCTGACGGGATAATCTGCCTGGTGCATTGGATGACCTTCTTCTCATAGTCAAGCCCATAGAGATGGATAGGCAGATGCGCCTTGAGGGCTATGAAATAGAATCCCTTTTTCCATTCCGGGTTGAGCGAGCGGGTACCTTCGGGCGTAATGCACAGTCCGAAAGCCTTGCGCTTATCCGCTTCTGCAGCCAGATTATCCGTCATGCTAGTATGTTTGCTTCTCCACACAGGAATACCTCCCATCTTTCTGAAGATAGGACCTAGCGGCCAGAAGAACCATTCCTTTTTCATGAGGAAATTACATTTGATTCCCTCAGCATGGGCAAAGAGCTGGCCCAGTATCAGATCCCAGTTGCTGGTGTGCGGAGCCATGCAGATAATATACTTTTCAGGAAGCTCCTGGGTGATGATTTTCTTATAGCCCAAGCGCTTATACAATATCCATTGACAAATTCCTTTTACCATATATTTAAATAGGTGTATTTCCTGATTCTGATGATGAAAGGATTATGCCAGGTTTGAAATCTGGTCGATGATTTCGCTCACCTGCTTGTTGAAGTCGACTGTGAGTTTCTTATAATATTCACCCTTCGTGATTCCCGGTTCCGGGTGAGACACGCGGCTGATGTAATCGCCGTTGATCATGACGATAGCTGAAAGAATGCCATCCACATCTTCCTGTGTAGGCTTACCATTATACAAAGATGCAGCTACTGTTTCGGCGAAAAGTTCGCTTGTAATGTAGTTGATCGTGCGCTTTAAATCTCTTTTATTAGCCATAATTCTTTTCTCCTAATTAATGATTAATTAAAAATATCGCTCAAAGATAATCATTTTCTTTGAAATAACATCATTTTTTGGGAAAAAATGTATCTATTAACGCATTTTTAGCATTTTTCTTTCCGTATCTCGCAGAAAAGAGTTATTTTTGCAGATGTTTTTGAAGTTTCAACTAATTAAAATAAAAACGAATTATGGAAAAAAGTGCATTGCAGATTGCAAGAGCTGCTTATCAGCCAAAATTGCCTAAGGCTCTCCAGGGCCCGGTAAAGGCAGTTGAAGGTGCAGCAACACAGTCAGTAGGTAATCAGGATGAAATCAAGGCGTTGTTCCCTAACACTTATGGAATGCCTGTTATTACATTCGAGGCAGGTGAGGCTAAGGAACTTCCTGCTTTCAACGTAGGTGTTATCCTCTCAGGTGGTCAGGCTCCTGGCGGTCACAACGTGATTTCTGGTCTCTTCGACGGTGTGAAGTCTCTCAACCCAGCTAACAAGCTCTATGGTTTCATCCTCGGTCCTGGTGGCCTCGTTGACCATAAGTACATGGAGATTACTTCTGAAATCATGGACGAATACCGCAATACTGGTGGTTTCGACATCATCGGTTCCGGTCGTACAAAGCTTGAGAAGGAAGACCAGTTTGAGAAGGGTATTGAGATTCTTCGTGAACTCGGCATCAAGGCACTTGTCATCATCGGTGGTGACGACTCAAATACCAACGCTTGCGTTCTCGCAGAATACTATGCTGCCAAGAAGTATGGCGTACAGGTAATCGGTTGCCCTAAGACTATCGACGGCGACTTGAAGAACGAGCAGATTGAAACTTCTTTCGGTTTCGATACAGCCTGCAAGACATATTCTGAGCTCATCGGTAATATCGAGCGCGACTGTAACTCAGCACGTAAGTACTGGCACTTCATCAAGCTGATGGGTCGTTCAGCATCTCACATCGCTCTTGAGTGCGCTCTCCAGACTCAGCCAAATATCTGCTTGATTTCTGAGGAGGTAGAGGCTAAGGAAATGTCACTCGATGATGTGGTTACTTATATTGCAACTGCAGTAGCTAACCGTGCTGCTGAGGGCAACAACTTCGGTACTGTTCTCATCCCAGAGGGCCTGATCGAGTTTATCCCAGCTATCAAGAAGCTCATCGCAGAATTGAACGAGGTTCTTACAGACCCTGCAACAGGCGAGAGCCGTGAGTTTGCAAGTGCTGAGGAGCAGATTGCATTCGTTAAGGGTGCCATCGCTAAGGACAACCTCGCAGTATTGGAGTCTTTGCCAGCTGACGTAGCTCGCCAGCTTTGCCTCGACCGCGACCCTCACGGAAACGTACAGGTTTCTCTCATCGAGACAGAGAAGTTGCTTTCTCGCATGGTAGCAGAGAAGTTGGCTGCATGGAAGAAGGAAGGCAAGTTTGTTGGTAAGTTCTCTGCACAGCACCACTTCTTCGGTTACGAGGGACGTTGCGCAGCTCCTTCTAACTACGATGCTGACTACTGCTACTCACTCGGTTTCAACGCTTCACGCCTCATCGCTAACGGCAAGACCGGTTACATGTCAATCATCAAGAACACAACAGCTCCTGCAGCAGAGTGGATTGCAGGTGGTGTGCCAATCACTATGATGATGAACATCGAGCGTCGTAATGGTGCTAACAAGCCAGTTATCCGCAAGGCTCTCGTTGAGCTGGATGGCGCTCCATTCAAGTTCTTCGCTTCTAAGCGCGATGAGTGGGCTAAGGAAACAGCTTACGTTTATCCAGGTCCTATCCAGTACTGGGGTCCTTCTGAGGTTTGCGACCAGACCACAAAGACTCTCCAGTTGGAGCAGGCTAAGTAAAAAATAGAATAAATATTTTTTTATATGTCAACAAGACGAACGGCTTCTTCACAGAAAAAGAGTGCCATGGCGAGACAGAAAACTCCTCGGCGTGGCGGCTCCCGTGGTAGAAGGCGTTCGTCTTCTTTTTTGCAACGCTATCCCCGTTGGGCGTGGTGGATAGGCGGAACGGCGGTTATCGTGCTCTATGTCTTTCTGTTCTATCATTTCTTTGTAGGTCCAACTGGTTTCCGATGGCGTGCGCTTTATGGCGATGCTGAATATCCTGAAGGTTACGAGATTCACGGAATCGATATTTCCCATTATCAGGGCAAGATAGACTGGGAACAGCTCAAGAATGCGATGATCAAGGGTTGTCCTGTGCGCTTCGTCATCATCAAGAGTACGGAAGGTTCTTCACGGCTCGATGAAAATTTCCGTGAGAACTTTAATCAGGCTCGCGATTTCGGTTTCATCCGGGGTGTTTATCATTTCTGGAGCAATAAGTCGACAGCCCGAGAACAGGCTTATTATTTCCTAGACCAGGTTCATCTTACGGATGGAGATTTGCCTCCGGTACTGGATATTGAACATAAGCCGGCAGATAAGAGTGTGGAGGATTTCCAGCGTGATGTGCTTACCTGGCTGCATATAGTAGAGGATAAGTATCATGTTAAACCTATCATCTACACCTATTATAAATTCAAGGAGCAATATCTGAGTGCGCCTGTCTTCGAAGATTATCCTTACTGGATAGCCCACTATTATGTTGACAAGGTTCAGTATAAGGGCAAATGGAAGTTCTGGCAGCATACGGATGTGGGCAAGTTGCCGGGCATTAAAGGCTACGTAGATTTCAATATTTACAACGGCAGCTATTATGAGCTCAAGCAGCTCTGCATAGGAAGCAATAACAATGAGAAGAAATTCATGGAATAAAGGTTGGACTTTTGGCAATATGCGAAAATCCAACCTTTATTCGTATGTTTTAATCTGATATTTCTGATTTCAGATTTTTCGTTCTGAATGTTTAGAATCAGAAAAGAATCTTTATGAACCTAAAACAAGGCAGGCCCAATTGTTGTCAATCTGTCTGCTTATTTCATGCATTCCCAGTTCTTCTGCTTTCTCCAGGAGTACAGGAATATCTTCTTCGTAGAAACCGCTCAGAACCAGGGTTCCGCCGATGTTCATCACGCTACGGAAAGCACGCATGTCGTCGAGCAGAATGTTGCGGTTGATGTTGGCTAGAACCAGGTCGAAAACGCCGCTGATGTGGTTGATTACCTGACTGTTGCCAAAGAGAACTTCCATGTTAGTTACGCCGTTGAGCATGGCATTATGCTTGGCATTTTCCACGCTCCACTCGTCAATATCGTAGCCTACCACGTCTTTCGCTCCGAGTTTTGAGCAGGTGAGGGCAAGTATTCCCGTACCCGTTCCGCAATCCAGGATGCGCTTGGTTCTGATAGGCATGTGGAGCAGCTGCGAAATAATCATGCGTGTGGTTTCGTGGTTTCCTGTTCCGAACGCCAGTTTCGCCTCAATACCAATTTCTATCATGTCGGGTCTGTTGCTCGTATCGGGATAGAGTTCGGGATGTTTCGCATCGTAAATCACCACCTGGTTGTCCACATAAATTGGTTCGAATCCCTGTTCTTCCCATTCCTGGTTCCAATCCTTGTCTTCTGCATCTTTCACCTCGTAGGTAATTTTCGTATCCCCGATAGGGAAATCAGCAATATGGGCATCCAGTATCTCCTTGTCGAAGAGTTCTTTCTGCACATACGCTTCCAGTCCGGTTTCTGTTTCTTCAAAAGATTCAAATCCGGCTTCGGCTGCACCATCGGCAAGCAAATCCTGAGAGGCCTGCATCAAGTCGGCAGTCGTTTCAATAGTGAATGTTGCTACTAAATATTTCATATTTAATTTGTATTAATTTCTTGTCTAAAAACGCTTTCGAATGTTCAAAAAAGCTAGATTTGTTTTAAATCTTCTGCAAAATTATAAAAAAATAGGGGAAAACCTACAATTATTTAGGGAAATTCTGTATTTTTGCATAAAGATAAGCAATATTTTTGCATCCAGATTATTATATAATTAGAAAAGGGCTCTTTCTGGAGCCTTCTTCCTGATGATTGATGATGATTCGGGATGAGAAAAATAGAAGAAAGAAAAGAGAAAAAATAAATAGGAGAACAGAATATGAAAAGAAAGTATCTTCTTGCAGTCCTTATCGCAGCTGCGATGCCACTCACTTCGATGGCACAGGACGATGACCTCTACTTCAATCCGAAGAAGGAGGCCAAGGAAAAGGCTGAAAGACGGGCTCTGCTCCAGCGCCAGTATGCTGAACAGCGGGCACGTAGAGATAGTATTTATCGGCTGTTTTGGAGCGGAAGCGACCGTTCAGTTGATGAATACAATCGAGGCGGCAGGATCTTCAGCCATTATGAGAATGTAGGAAAAGATTCCCTGGGCAACGACATTATCCAGTTCCATGTGGGCAAGGGTGTGGCGCCAGACAGCATTTATGATGATGCTTACTTCGCCCAGAAGTATGTTGACAGGGATGAGGATTTCGTACGCACACGCGAGATGAGCCGATGGGACGGATTCTATGATCCATGGTTCTACGATTATTATGGTTACGGTCCTTACTACTGGCGCAGCCGCATGTGGGGCTGGCACAATCCATGGCGCTACGGCTATTATGCCGGCTGGTATAATCCTTGGTTCGACCCTTGGTACGATCCATGGTATTATGGTTACTGCGGCTGGTATGGTGGCTGGTACGACCCTTGGTATTATGGCTGGGGCGGCTACTACAATCCTTGGTATTGGGGCGGTCCGGTAATCGGGCATGTTAGCTATGGTGGACGCAATTCGGGCGGTTATGCAGGAAGCAGAACTTATCGTTATAATGGCGATAAGGGCTATGCTGGCAACAGTACTTACCGAAGCAACAGAAACCGCAATTTCGGCGGTCGCATCAACGATAATGGCCGT
Source organism: Segatella copri (assembly GCF_026015465.1). Taxonomy (GTDB): domain Bacteria; phylum Bacteroidota; class Bacteroidia; order Bacteroidales; family Bacteroidaceae; genus Prevotella; species Prevotella copri_E. The sequence continues at coordinate 718,750 of NZ_JAPDUQ010000002.1, read as the reverse complement.
TACAATAGCGTTCGCAACAATAATAATACCAACAACTTCGACCGCAGCAACTTTGGCGGATTCGGAAACCGTAGTGGAGCCAGTTTCGGAGGCGGATCGCATTCCGGTGGTGGAAGCTTTGGCGGAGGCGGCGGTAGCTTCGGAGGCGGCAGTCGCTCAGGTGGCGGCGGCTTTGGCGGAAGAAGATAGTCGTTTTTAAAGTTTATAGTTAATAGTTAATAGCTTGGGCTTTGTTCTGAGGATGATGACCATTTTCGAAAATGAAAACTTTCATCTTAGAGAGAAAACTTTCATCTGGGAATGAAGACCTTAAGAATTAAGTGAAGAATTAAGAGATTATGAAGAATTTAAAATATTTATTCCTGGCTTCATTGGGACTCATGTCAGCCCCAATGTTGGCTCAGGAAACTTATCAGGATACTAAGTTTGCAGAAAATTCCCTCACGGGTACTGCACGCTATGTAGGTATGGGTGGAGCTATGGAAGCCCTGGGCGCAGATATTTCTACCATTTCCAGCAACCCTGCCGGTATGGGTCTGTTTAGAAAGAGCATGGCAAGTTTCTCTGCTGGCGTTGTGGCTCAGCCTGGAGCTGATACGGAACTCAATTTCGATAAAACTCCATTTGGCTTCGACGGAAAGAAATCGGTTCCTAGTTTCGATCAGATTGGTTTCGTTTGGGCTGCTACAAATGGCGATTCGAATGTAAAGCTCAACTTCGGTTTCAACTATCACAAGAGCACGAATTTCTCTCAGATTCTTTCTGCTGCCAATTATCTCAACGGAGCATCTCAAACCAAATGGGCTTCTGCCAAGACGGCTTACGCTAAAGAATTGGATGAGAAACATGGTAAAGATGCAGGCGATCAGGTTTGGAATGCGGTAGACGCCAACTATAATGCGTTGATGGGTAAAGACGAGGAAGGAAACCAGATGACCTACGATGGTCGTTCGTTCCTCTTTGGCCAGTATCAGAAGGGCTACATAGGCGAATATGATTTCAACATTAGCGTAGGTTTCAACGACCGCGTATGGTTGGGCTTCACCTTGGGCATTCATGATGTTCATTACCGCAGCAATTCTGTTTATACCGAAAATTATGTGGCCGATAAGGAGGCTTACGGAACAGCTTGGGAAAGCCAGCACATTACGGGTACCGGTTATGATGCAAAACTGGGTATTATCTTCCGTCCGGTAGAAGATTCTCCTTTCCGTATTGGTGCTTATGTCAATTCGCCAGTATTTTATGATTTGTCGATGGATGGAACTGCTGACCTGGAACTCGTTGACAAGAACATAACGGACGAAAACGGCAATTATGCTGAGGCTGGCAAAACGAACAGTTCTAGCCTCGATTATCGTCTGAATACGGCTTGGAAGACGGGTATCAGCTTGGGTCACACCATTGGCGGCAATCTTGCCCTGGGTGCTACTTACGAGTATGCGTGGTACAATCACATGGATAATCGTATGAAGGATGGCGGTTATTATGATGGTTATTGGGACGAATATTATGAGACCAGTTCAAGCGATGACCTCATGAATGACCACACAAAGCAGTCGTTGCAGGGCGTGAGCACGCTGAAGTTGGGTCTGGAATATAAGCCTGTTAGTATGTTGGCGCTCCGTCTGGGTTATAATTACGTTTCTCCGATGTTTAAGGAGAGCGCAGACCGCGACCAGACAATTCCTTCTCAGGGAACAATCTACGCCACCTCTACAGATTATACCAACTGGAAGGCGACTAACCGATTTACAGCCGGCGTAGGTTTCAACTACGAGAAGCTGTCTATTGATGTGGCTTACCAGTATAGTTGTCAGAATGGTGACTTCTATCCATTTGCAGCCTGGGAGGAACTTGGCGCTAATGCAGCTCCTGCAACCAAGGTTGACAACAAGCGTCACCAATTGCTGATGACCGTTGGCTATAGGTTCTAAAATGTGAAGGTAGGGGGGATTATTGATTAAATAATGTGAAATCCCTATGAAAAAGCCTGTTCTTAGAAAAAAAGTTGGGAAAAAGTTTGGCGGTTTCATATAAAAACCCTACCTTTGCAATCAAGAAATCGGGATGATTTCGTGTCATAGATTAGGTTTTTAGATTATAGGTGTGTTCTTCACCTTATTTTCTAGGATTAAAAAATATTAGTTTTTTTAGTGGTTAATTTAGTTTTAGTAAGTATGTTTAGGGTCTGTTGTGAAACAGGCCCTATTTTTTTGTGCCTTTACAAAAATATCCCCCAACAGGATGGCTTGGAAACCATATCTGTCGGGGGAAGTAACAATCCTAAATAAATCTACCTTGAATAAACTAACCTATTGAAATTTATCCTTCATAAATCTACTTAAATGAACCAATACCGGCCTTATCAACAATTAAATCTTATATTATTTGTTTCTGTAATTATCCAGACCTTTGTTCAGGAAGTCGAGATAAGCACTAACATCTTCTTTGAAACTGAAGGCTGCTGCAAGAGGATTGCCATCGTTGTCAATAGCCACATAGAATGGCTGGGCATTAGCTCCAAACTTGCTTGCCTGCAGATAACTCCACTTGTCGCCAACGGTTCGCAGGGTGCGCTTCTCGCCATTAAACGTTACCTCCATAGGCTCAGGAAGAGGGGTCTTGTCGTCAACATAAAGTGAGATGAGAACATAATCCTTTGTCAGCTTATCGGCAACCGATGGATCTGTCCAGACAGAAGCCTCCATTTTGCGGCAGTTTACACAACCATAACCCGTGAAATCAAGCAATACCGGTTTGCCGGAAGCCTTGGCAGCAGCCATTCCCAACTCATAATCCTTGTAAGCAGGCTCTACGGTCTTGGTGTTGAGATTGAAGTCCTGTGTATTAATAGGTGGAGCAAATGCGCTCACAGCCTTGCAAGGAGCACCCCAGAGACCTGGAATCATGTAAACCGAGAATGCCAAAGAACAGAGACCCAACATGATGCAGGCTACAGGCATAGGCTTGTTGATGTCGCCCCCGATTGCATCAACCTGGAACTTCAGCTTGCCGATGAGATAGAGTCCCAACAGACCGAAGATGACAATCCAAAGAGAGAGGAATACCTCGCGGTCCATGATGTGCCAGCCGTAAGCCAGATCGGCTACAGAGAGGAACTTCAGAGAGAAGGCAAGCTCGATAAAGCCGAGCACAATCTTGATGATCTCCATCCACGAACCCGACTTAGGAGCCGACTTCAACCATGATGGGAAGAGGGCGAAGAGGGTGAATGGGAGCGCCAGAGCAAGTGCAAAACCGAACATTCCCACGGTAGGAGCGAGCCAATCGCCGGATGTAACGGTCTGAACCAGCAGCAAACCGATGATAGGAGCAGTACATGAGAAGCTGACCAATACCAGGGTAAAAGCCATCAGGAAGATAGAAATCATACCCGTGGTGCTGGAAGCCTTGTTGTCTACCGCATTTCCCCAACTGTCAGGCAATTTGATTTCGAACCAACCAAAGAACGAGAAGGCGAAAACGGCAAGCAGGAGGAAGAGGATGATGTTAAAAACGGCACTTGTGCTGAGCGCATTCAGGGTGCTAGGACCTGCGATGGCTGTTACGGCAAGACCCAAAACCAGATAGATGACTACGATGCTCAAACCATAAGTAATCGCATCGCGGATACCTTTCTTCTTATCGTTCTTAGCACGCTTCAGGAAGAAACTTACGGTCATCGGGATGATAGGCCAGATGCAAGGCATGACGAGCGCAAGCAGGCCGCCCACGAAACCGATGAAGAAGATATAGAAGAGCGAATGGTTGGCGATGTCGTTAGCTCCGCCGAATGCCTGAAGTTCTTTAAAAACCGGTTTCCATAAGTCTTTGACGTTCAGATTCTCCATAGCAGATGCCAAAGCTGCGGAATCTACGGGCTGAGTAGAACTGTCGGTCTGAGCCAGGGCTGCGGATTTGGCAAGCGAATCGGCCTTCATCTTGGCTGCAAGAGCAGGATCAATCGCCTTCGCATCCTTTGCATTCAGAGCATCTTTTGCCCCAGCTGCAGGAGCATCAACGGCTGGTGATTTGCCACTCTGCTTAAAACCAGCCTCGCTTGGTGGCATACAGTTCTGGTCGTTGCAGGCGCCATACTCCAGATAGGCATCAATATGATAATTTGGTTGGGTAAACTTCACCTTTTGTACAAAGGTAACGCTACCTTCAAAATAACGGAGTTTCATCTCGAAGAGAGGGTCGAATTTTGCAATTTCTCTGCCGCGTGGCTGAAGTTTTCCTACGAGTTCAACACCTTCAAGCTTGTTTACGTTGAACGAAGCGGAAATCGGACCATCGCCACCCAAACCGGTAGAATAGACGTGCCATCCCGGTTGGATCTTTCCGCTAAACACGATTTCGGCCACAGCACTTCCGTCTGTTTTCAGCGAGCTGGTGAACTTCACAGGGTTCATCATCTGCGCCTGAGCCAGCATTACTACAAGGAGTAATTGAAAGATTAAAAATACTTTTTTCATTTCTATTTTTTAATTTTATGTTGCAAAGTTACTAAAAACTACTCATATTACGTATTCAAAGGGCTTTAAGGGTACTCGGTTTTAATTTTTTTAAGAAAAAATGTTAATTTTCTTTGTTTTATTTGGCTATTTCGCACTTTTAGTAACCTGTTGGCGGAATTAGTTTAGCGCATATTTAACCCTGCCAATCGGTCTATTGTTTACATAATTTATATATTGCAAGACTGTGAATGCGCTAATTTTCCCGATGATTCGGGTAAACAGTCCTGGTGTTTGCTTTGCGTAATTTCTGAAGAGCATGAAGTGATCACAAAGTTGAGAGAAATTGGTCTCGATTCTCTTTCTCGCCTTTGCATAAGGCTTGAATGTTGGTCTCCAATTCTTCATATTCAGACGATATGGAACTTCCAACTTAATGCCTACAGAAGAAAACAGGTCTTGCTGTAGTTCTGCACTGAGGTAAGCACGATCACCTAGGATGCAACAGTCATGAAATTGAAACTTAACATCTTTAAGAAAATGAATGTCATGAACATTAGCTGGACTCAAATCATACGAGTGGATAACTCCACTTAACCCACAGACTGCGTGGAGTTTAAATCCATAATAGTATATCTTCTGAGTGGCACAATAGCCAAATGCTGGAGAGTTTGTCACGTCTGTTCCTTTCATCTTGCAACGCAATCCTCTGGACAAACGGCATACCTCTATCGGTTTGGAATCAATGCAGAAATATTCTTCTGCGCCATCCATCTTTGATGCAATGCGCTTACGAATCGTCTCGCATAATTCCGCTGTGAATTTTCGGCGGTCATTAAATTGACGTCGAGAAATCAGGTTTGGCATTTCAGTCTTATACTCCTTCAGTCTGTCGAACAAGTTGTTTTCACTGTCGATACTTAGATGCTCAGCAGTTAAGCTCAAAGCAACAACTTCGAGGTCTGAAAAACGTGGGACGACTCCTGGGCGAGGAATATTTCCTAGCTCATTAACTAAATTTATGGAGAAATTCTTGCATATCTCAAGAATTTTTACGAAATTTGCATACAAGTTGTGCATAGCGTGAAAGATTATAACTTTATGTTTTGACACCACAAAGTTACTAAAAATCAGCGAGATGCACAACTTTTTCTCCATAAAAGATACTAATTTTTAGGCGAATTTTAATTCCGCCAATGAGTTTTTAGTATAATTTTGCGGTCAGAATAAAGCAATCCTAAAATTTGGAAACAGAATAAAATGGCAAAGAAGAAACTATACTTGTTCAGCCTCTTTGTGGCCACGTTGAGTGTGCTGCTCTCTACGGTGGTGATGCATCATCACCACATGGGGCGTATTTGTATGGTTGTAGAACGTTGCCAGCAGGATGGTAATTTCAACGATGAGCATACTGAGCATCATGAGAAAGAAGCCGATAGTTGCCGGGGGCATCAGCTGCACCATTTCGTAACCAACGGCAAGATTATGAAGGGCATTCAGAAACAGCTTTTCGATGGAAACCATCTGCTTTCCATGCTTTCTTCTGAGTATTTGTTTATCCCAACCTCGTCGCTCATTAGCGTGCGTTGGCAGCAGTTTGCAGCCAGTCTTCCTTGCGTAGATGAAGCGCCTTTCTGTAGGCGAGGACCTCCTTCTTTTAGTTGATTTTCTGTAGTTAGAGCAACCTGGATGCAGCTTTTGCAACCGGGTTGCAGGGAAAAGTGCGTACTTTTGCACCCGAAGTTTCTCGGGGGCGTGCTTTTGCCTATCCGTAATTATGAATCAATAAAAAGAAAAAAATGAAAAGAATATTAGTGGTTGCCGTTGCGGCAATCTTGGCCTGGTGTGGTTTCACCTTTCTCTCAAACCACGCCGGAGCAGAGGCTCATGCTGCCGGAGACGGACATGAGCATGAAAATGAAGAGGTGGATTTCGACAACATTCCGCTCTCTCAGAAACAGGTAGATGCTGTAGATTTGAAGATGGGCGAGGCGATTGACCGCGTGATGGATGCTACGATTGCAGCCAACGGCCAGCTTGTTTTGCGCGCCCAGAACAAGGGCGATGTGGCTTCGCTCATGGGGGGCGTGGTGAAGGCTATCTATGTAAAGGAAGGACAGAATGTGAAGCGCGGACAGATTGTGGCTTTGGTTGAAAATACCGATGTGGTCAGTCTGCAACGAGAATATTATTCTGCCAGCAAGGAGTGCGAACTGGCTCTTGCCGACCTGGAGCGACAGAAACTGCTGAACAGGACAGGAGCTGGCGTCAAGAAGAATGCGCAACAGGCTGCCAAGGAGTATCATGTGGCACACGCCAACCTCATCGGCATCGGCAAGCAGCTCGCCCAGATGGGCATTTCTACCGCCGCCGTTGCCAGGGGGAAGTTTACCACAGCCTTCCCTTTGCGTGCTCCTATTGCGGGTACGGTTTCGCAGATTACAGCCAGTCTGGGCAGCTTTGCCGATATGCAGACGCCGCTCATGAAGATTCAGAACAACCAGGCTGTAGAGTGCGATCTGAACATCTTTGAGAAAGATCTGCAGAAGGTAAAGCCGGGCGATAAGGTTTATCTCTCGCTTACCAATCAGCCGGGCGTAAAACTTGCAGGTCATGTTTACGGCTTAAACCAATACTTTAACGATAATTCGAAATCAGTTGCTGTTCATGTAAAAATAGATGCGCAGTCTCTTAAAACAAGTGGCGTTCACGGCTCAGCCCGACTCTTCGACGGAATGTACGTAAGTGGCAAGATAGCTACGGGAAGCCAGTCGTGCATCGCCCTTCCATCCAAGGCCATCGTCACTACCGACGGCAAGCAGTTTGTCTTTGCTCTGAATGGCAAACCAAAGAAGGGCGAGTACAGTTTCTCCCGCCATGAGGTCATTACGGGCGTTTCGGACGGAACTTATACCGAGGTAAAACTCTGCAAGCACCTGAAGCAGGAAGGAAAGAAAATTGTGACAGAAAACGCGTATTATCTGGCTTCGCTCACGGGCGAGCATGCAGATGAGCATTAATATAATATCAAGGTAAGCTTTTTCATCAATAAAGAGCTTTTAAAAGAAAGACAGATTATGTTTCAGAAACTGATTACTTACTCCATCCGCCACAAGCTGGTGGTGGGTGTTTTCACGATAGCCCTTATCATCTGGGGCATCGTTTCGCTCATCCATCTTCCTTTCGATTCCACACCAGATATTACCGACAATCAGGTTCAGGTCATCACCCAGGCGCCTTCGCTCGGAGCGCAGGAGGTGGAGCAATACGTTACTACTCCGGTGGAAATGGCGCTTGCCAACATCCCCGAACTCAAGGAGCGGAGAAGCATCTCGCGAAGCGGACTCTCGGTCATCACCCTCGTTTTTGATGATGATGCCGACATCTACTGGGCTCGTTCGCAGATAAGCCAGATGCTGCCCCAGGTGGAGAAAGATTTGCCCAAGAATACGGAAACAGAGATGGGACCGATTGCTACCGGACTAGGCGAGATTTACCATTATACCGTGCGTGCCGAGAAAGGTTACGAGCACAAATATTCGCTTACCCAGCTGCGAACCATCCAAGACTGGATTGTGAGAAAGCAACTCTCGGGAACCCCGGGCGTGGCGGAAGTGAGCGGCTGGGGAGGCTACGTGAAGCAATACGAAGTGGCCATCAATACGGATAAGCTCAACGCCAGCAATCTTACCGTGAGCGAGGTGTTTGATGCGCTCGAAAAGAATAATGCCAACACGGGCGGAAGTTACATAGAGGAAAATTCCAACCAGTATTTCATCCGCGGCATAGGCGTGGTGAAGAGTCTGGAAGATGTGGCAAACATCTCCGTCAAAACCGTTAACGGCACTCCTGTTAAGATAGGTGATGTGGCGAAGGTTCAGCTGGGTCACGCCACCCGTTTCGGAGCCGTTACCCGAAATGGCGAGGGCGAAGTGGTTGCCGGAATAGCCATCATGCTGAAGGGCGAAAACTTTCAGGAGGTTATCAGGAATGTGAAGTTGCGCATAGAGCAGATTCAGAAATCTCTGCCCGAGGGCGTGGTTATCGAACCGTTTATCGACCGAACCAACCTGGTTGACCGTGTAGAGGGAACCATTGCCCGAAACCTGATTGAGGGCGGACTCATCGTCATCTTCGTGCTGGTTATCTTCCTGGGCAACTGGCGGGCCGGACTGGTTGTGGCGAGTGTCATTCCGCTCAGCATGCTCTTTGCTTTCGGCATGATGAAGACCTTCGGAATCGACGGCAATCTGATGTCGCTCGGAGCCATCGATTTCGGTATGATAGTCGATTCAGCCGTCATTATCGTAGAGGCTGTTGTGGCCCATCTGGGCGTGAAGAGTATTGAGCGGAGGGCGAGAAATTCTTCCGATACTCCCATCCGTTTTTCCCAGGCAGAGATGGATGAGGAGGTTCATGATTCCGCTTCGCGCATCCGCAAGAGTGCGGCATTTGGCGAAATCATCATCATGATAGTTTACATTCCGCTGATGACGCTTGTGGGCATCGAGGGCAAGATGTTCCGTCCGATGGCGCTTACCGTTTTCTTCGCCATTCTGGGGGCCTTCATCCTCTCGCTCACCTATGTTCCGATGGCAAGTGCGCTCTTCCTGAGCAAGAAGGGACATGTGCATAAAACCTTCAGCGATAGGATGATAGAGAAACTGCAGGGCTGGTACCGACCGGTTCTGGAATGGGTCTTGGCGCGATATAAGGATGTGATTACCGGCGCCGTTTCGCTCTTCTGCATGAGTGCCGTAGCCTTCCATTTTCTGGGTGGAGAATTCATTCCGAGCCTGGAAGAGGGCGATTTTGCGGTAGAAATGACCATGTCGCAGGGCACTTCGCTCTCGCAGATGGTAGAGAGTTGCTCCAAGGCGGAGAAACTTCTGAAGGCTGAATATCCTGAAATCAAGCAGGTGGTGAGCCGCATAGGTAGCGCCGAGATTCCTACCGACCCGATGCCTGTGGAAAGGGCCGACATCATGGTGGCGCTCAAGCCGAAAGCCGAGTGGACTTCGGCTGAAACTACCGCCGAACTGATGGAGAAGATGGAAGAAACCCTGAAGACGATTCCGGGCTTGGAGGCTGAGATTTCGCAGCCTATCCAGATGCGCAACAACGAGTTGCTTACGGGCATCAAGCAAGATGTGGCGATTAAGATCTTTGGCGACAATCTCGATGTGCTTACCCAGCAAGCTGATAAGGTTTCCAGAATGATCAGGAATGTGCCGGGCGTGAGCGGAATCTTCGTTGAAGAGGTATCGGGACTGACTCAGATTCAGGTAAAATACAACCATGAACGCATGGCGGCTTATGGGGTAAATGTTGACGAAATCAACCGCATTCTTGAAACTACCTTTGCAGGCGCCACGGCTGGGTCCGTTTACGAAGGTGATAAAAAATTTAATATCGTTCTGCGTCTTGACCCTAAGGAGCGCAACTTCCAGTCGCTCCAGTCGCTCCGTATTCCGCTGGCTGGTGGCGAGAGCATTCCGCTTTCCCAGTTGGCTGATGTGGTTTACGAACCGGCTCCGGCTCAGGTTTCTCATGAGAATGGCGCCCGCCGCATCTACGTAGGTTTCAACGTGAAGGGTAGGGACGTGCAGAGTACCGTGAAGGATATTCAGTCCCTTCTTGATGAGAAACTGAAGCTGCCTGAGGGCTACTATTATAATTATGGTGGCGAGTTTGAAAATCTTCAGAGTGCCACCCAGCGCCTGCTTATCGTGGTTCCGGTAGCGCTCATCATCATTCTGCTGCTGCTCTATGCCACGGTCAAGAATCTGCGCGAATCACTCTTCGTGTTCTCCACCATTCCGCTTGCTGCGATAGGTGGCGTCTGGGCGCTCTGGTTGCGCGGAATGCCTTTCAGCATTTCGGCGGGCGTAGGTTTCATCGCCCTCTTTGGTGTGGCGGTTCTCAACGGCATCGTGCTGATAGGTCAGATGAACCAGATGCAGAAGCAGGCGGCTGCGGTTCCTGAGGAGAATGGCGCAAGTTTGGCGGCTGTTATTCAGAAAAGAATTATTGACAGTTGCATGATTCGTCTCCGTCCGGTTCTGATGACGGCTCTGGTAGCCTCTATGGGCTTCCTCCCGATGGCATTATCCCATGGCGATGGAGCCGAAGTCCAGCGTCCTCTTGCCACGGTTGTGATTGGCGGTCTCATTACCAGCACGCTCCTCACGCTCCTGGTTCTGCCAGCCATCTACAAGATGTTTACGAAAAAGTAAGATTTCAAGATATGAAAATAATGAACAGAAAAAAGATAACAGAAAATAGGGTGGTGGCTTGTTTTGCCGCCATCCTTCTCCTGCTGCCATCCCCAGCAGGAGCCCAGCATTTTGATGCTCATATTGCGGGCAGGAAAGTAACCCTGCAGGAATGTTTCGATTTAGCTGCCCGACAGAACCTTCAGATGCAGGCTGGAAAGAAGTCGGTAGAACGTGCGCAGGTAATGCAAGGCACGGCTTGGGAGCTGGATAAAACCGAGGTTGCCTTCTCGCAAAACCCTGCCACGGGAGGCGAATCGGACAACGGATTTACCTTCACCCAGAGCCTCGATTTTCCTACCGTCTATGCCTCGCGCCGCAACCAGCTCAAGGCTGAAACCCAGGCAGAAAAGAGCCGCTTGAATGTGGTAAGCCAGCAACTGAAGGCTGAAATCGCCAACACCTATTATCAGATGCTTTATCAGGCTCACAGACTTCAGATATTACAGCGAATCGACTCAGTATTAGAGCGTTACAGCAAGATAGCAGAAATGCGTTACAAGGCAGGAGAGAGCCGCCAGCTGGAATATCTCTCTGCCGACCGTAAATGCAACGAAAACCGCTTGGAAATGGCTGATGTGAAGAGCGAAATCGAGCGCCTGCAAATCGACCTCATGTCGCAGCTCAACACGCAGGAGCCCGTAAAACCGGCAGAAGAGAATCTCTCGGCCATCGCAGCCCAGAATCTCAATACCTATAATTATCAGCAGTCTGCCGACGGTCTTTACCAGCAGGATAAGCTCATCGCTCTCGATAAGGAAATCAAGGCAGCCAAGACGGGTTTTGCTCCGAGTTTATCCTTATCTTTGCGCACCCAATGTGTCATTTCCAGTTGGAATCCATACAACATAGACCGTTCAAGATTTGCCGAGGGCAATTTCTTCGGTTTCGAGATTGGCGTAGGCATTCCTTTATTTTATGGTTCTACGAAGGCAAAGGTCAAGGCAGCCCAGAAAGACCGCGAATTGGCTGAAATCGAAATGCGCCAGGAGCAGACAGAAAAAGAGCGCGATTACCGTCTCTGTACGAAGCGCCTGCAGGCAGCATCCAACCGTCTGAAATATTACGAGCAGAACAACCAGGCACATTCTGCGCAAATTTCGAAGTTGAGTGCGATAGAATATGAAAATGGCGAAATTTCGTATATTGAATATGTGAATGCCATCGAGGAAACCATAGATGTTCTGATGAAGCATGCTGATGCGATTAATGAATACAACCAGGCAGTCATCGCCATCCAGCGGCTCACGGGCATCATGTAAGATTCTGTTCTGAGATTTTTCTTTTTGATTGAAATGAGAATTTATCTCAGAACAGGCAGAAAGTAAGAAATGATCAGAAAGGGGTGAACCGGTTCCATTTTCAGGCTCCAAATTTCACCTCTTTTTTTATCTTATAACGCCTATTTACCATAATACCGGTTAGAATTAAAAAAGAGGAAAGTAAAAAAGGAGGAAATTTTTCCGTTATCAGCCACACATGATTACATTTCGATAATTGTCATTTTCTTCATTTCAAAATTCTCCCTTTACATGATATTCAGATTCCTTCAGTTTTCCTGCACAAAACCACAAATTTTTGATAAACCACCAAGAAAAATGCTCAAAAAACTTTGCTTATTCCAAATAATAATCTTAACTTTGCGGCATAAAAACAAAAAGTTGGTTTCGATTATGGCAAAAACAGAAAGACAAAAGCGAATCTATCGCAAGCGCATCCCTTATGGAATGCAGAATTTCGAGGATGTTATCAAGGAAGATTGCTACTTTGTTGACAAGACTCCTTTCATTGAGAATATAGAAGAATCAAACAAATATTTCTTCTTCATACGCCCTCGCCGTTTCGGAAAGAGCCTTACAATCTCCATGCTCGAAAACTATTACGACATCAATAAGAAAGATCAGTTCGAAAGCCTCTTCGGAAAACTTTACATCGGAGAAAATCCTACCCCCGAACGCAACAGTTATCTTATCCTGCATCTGAATTTTGCCATGATTTCAGCAGGATTGGATAATTATAAAAAGGGACTTGATGCCCATTGCAACAACAAGTTCAATTCCTTCTGCAGCAGATACGCCCACCTATTGCCACCGGGCATAAAGGAAGAGATGAACCAGAAGGAAGATGCCGTTGCCCAATTGGGATTTCTATGCGACAAATGTGCTGAAACAGGCTTGAAGATTTATCTCTTCATCGATGAGTACGATCATTTTAGCAATCAGATTCTTGCCCACAAAGAGCATGAAACCCGATACCGCGAGCAGACTCACGGCGAGGGATATTTGCGCCATTTCTTCGACACAATCAAGGGAGCTGCAGGAGATTCGTTGGGTAGAGTCTTCGTTACAGGAGTAAGCCCCGTAACCATGGATGATCTGACCAGCGGTTTCAACATTGGAACCAACTATTCCCTATCTCCTGAGTTCAACGAGATGGTAGGATTTACCGAGGATGAAGTACGTGAAATGCTGGCTTATTACTCTAGCGTGCTGCCATTCCGCCATAGCGTGGATGAGCTTATAGAAGTGATGAAACCATGGTATGATAATTATTGTTTCAGCATCAGAAGATATGGCAAGACAACCATGTACAACTCCGTGATGGTGCTCAATTTTGTGGACAATTACATTCGCAACGATTATGATATTCCTGATAGCATGTTGGAAACCAACATCCGCATCGATTACGACAAGATTCGCATGCTCATCCGCCACGACAAGGAGTTTTCCCACGATGCCAGCATCATACAGGATATTGTAACCAAGGGATACACCACGGGAACCCTGATGGAGAATTTCCCCGCCGAGCGCATCAACGATCCTGACAATTTCCTGAGTCTGCTCTTTTATTTCGGCATGGTAACGATAGGCGGCACCTACCAGGGCAACACCCGCTTTGTTGTTCCCAACGAGGTGGTACGAGACCAGATGTACACCTATCTGCTGGATACCTACAAGGAGAACGACCTCACCTTTGAGCAATACGACAAGACCCAACTGGAGAGCAAGCTTGCCTACGAAGGCGCATTCAAGCCCTACTTCGCCTACATAGCCGATTGCCTGAAGCGCTTCTCTTCCCAGCGCGACAAGCAGAAGGGCGAGGCCTACGTTCATGGTTTCACCCTGGCGATGACGAGCCAATGCAAGTTCTACCGTCCAATCTCGGAACTGGACAACGATGGCGGTTATGCCGACATATTCCTCCTACCCCTCTGCGACATTTATAAGGACATGGAAGATTCCTACATCGTGGAGCTGAAATATTGTAAGCCGGGCACCAGCGATGTGCAGTTGAACCATCTCTTCGAGGAAGCCTCTGCTCAGATAAGGCGCTACGCCGATAGCGACATCGTGCGCGAATCAGTAAAAACCACGAAACTTCATCAGCTCGTCGTGATTTACCGGGGAGCAGAGATGGCGATGTGCGAGGAGGTAGAATAAATAGAGCGAAATAAAAGAGAGAAAGGGCTATGTAAAATCTGCCAACGAGGTAATTTCTACCATCGACCGAGGGCTGGAAATCGGGCACAGTTATTTCTGTCAGGCAGAGGGTTGTGAAGATTTTTCTGTCTGGTGGAGCGATATCTGTGAGTATGAATTGTTTCCGTATCTTCGTGAAATCTGCTTCGATGATGAGGATAAATATGAGTTAATCTGCAACAAACTGAAGTTCAGAAATGCAACAGAAAATTCCAATTGAAAATCTGTATTATCTGCTCTGTTATGCCTGGGGCGTAAGCGACCAGCTTGACAAGGTAAAGGTGGATGGCGAGAAATGCCATTCGCTGGAGAACCTATTGTCCATGGTTTTGCTCAACGCCTGCGATAGGCTTTTGCGCCAAGGACTTTTGAGAGAATATCGGTTTGAGGAGCAGGAGGTGGATGGCGTTCGTGGCAAGCTGAATCTTGCTGAGACTTTGAAAAGCGGTAAGCATCTGAACGACAGAACCATCTGCCAGGTAGATGAGCTTACGCAGGATGTAGTTATCAACCGAGTTATCTTTTCTACCTTGAAGAGACTGATGAGGATAGAGGGTATTGATGAGGACATCAGAGCCAGGTTGCGAAAGACTTTGGCAAGATTTCCTCATATTGAGGAGATTCGGGTTACTGAAGGTTTGCTGGGGCGGCTTCTTCAGCATAGGTTTTGCTGGGGGTATTCGCTGGTTCTTAATATCTGCCGGTTGATTTGGGACTCTACCCTTCCCTGCAAGGATAAGGATGGCAGACTGGAGTTTTTTGATTTCACGGAGGATGAGTTTCGGATGAACTGCATCTTTGAGCGATTCCTCATGAATTTCTGCAAACTGAATTGCCGGGATGAGTATCCTGAGGTGCATCGGGAATATATTGATTTCCAACTTTCACCTTTCGGGATGATGTTTAAGGAGGCTGGCGAGGCTCTGCCGATGATGGAAACCGACGTGACGCTTTTCAATCCGAATACGCAGGAGAAGCTTATTCTTGATGCCA
Organism: Segatella copri; assembly: GCF_026015465.1. Taxonomy (GTDB): domain Bacteria; phylum Bacteroidota; class Bacteroidia; order Bacteroidales; family Bacteroidaceae; genus Prevotella; species Prevotella copri_E. Next base: position 703,543 of record NZ_JAPDUQ010000002.1, on the reverse strand, counting down.
AGTTCTACCGCGAGGCGCTGGTTTCGAAGTTTGGTGGCAGGGAGAAGGTTCGCAGGGATCATCTCTCGCAGATTCTTTCTTACGTGATGAACCAGGAAGACCGGAGCAAGCCGCATACTCTGAATGCTTGCGGAGCTTTGGTCTACCCTACCGTGGATGAGGATTTCGACTTTTCTTATAGGTATAAGGAGACGGGGCATCGCATCTTTGTGAGGACGGTAAACCTGGGGCAACCTTGGAGGAAAATAGAGGAACGGGTGAAGGCGATTGTGAAGGGTGAAGGCAGGGATGAATGGTGAAGATTGGCGATGAAGGACAAGCTTACTTATTTTATTATGGATAGAGATGAAGTTATAGCAAGAGGATTGAGGGTGCATGAAACCCAGCACTCCATGAAACGCAGAAGTCTATGGCATGATTACCATGGAAGGGGTACTTATATGCTGACGCTTGTGGTGGAGGGACGCATGCCTCTGCTGGGGAAACTGTGGGGACGGGTGGATGCCCGTCCTGGGGATGGTGATGCGCCGAAAGTGATGCTTTCTGAACTGGGGATTGCCATCGCGAAGGAGGAGATTCCGAAGATTCATAAATATTACCCCCAGGTGGAGGTTTGGAGGGTTTGCATCATGCCTGATCATATTCACCTGATTGTGAGGGTGAAGGAGGACTTGAGAGGGGGACAAGCGATGGAATCGCTTGGAACGGAGGCTCGAGGGGGACAGGCTTCGGCTCTGACCAAAGAAGCTAACTTAGCTCAAACTAAAGGAGCTAACCAGGCTCAAACGGAAGGGGCTAACTTGGCTCTGGCTGGAGGGGCTAACCAGGCTCAAATTGGAGAGAATGAGGCGGGCTCGATTGGGATGACGGCGAAAAGAGAGAAAGAGATGGGTTCGCTGGGAATGGTGATAAAGGGGTTTAAGATGGGATGCAACAAGGCTTACTGGAGAATTTATGGGATGAATACGGCACCAAGGAAGGGGCTCTTTGAATTGGGGTATAATGACAAGGTTCTGCTACATGAGAGACAACTGGAGGGATGGAAGAAATACTTGGATGATAACCCGAGAAGACTGATGGTGAAGAGGTTGAACCCCGGACTTTTTACCGTGATGCAGAATAAAGAGGTGGCGGGACGCAAATGCCAGATGGTGGGAAACTGTTTCTTGCTCGATATTCCTGATAAGGTGGCGGTCGTTGTACATCGCCGGTATTCTGAGGGGGATTTGGCTCGCTTGCGCAGGGAATGGCTGGCTTGCGGAGAACGTGGGGGCGTGCTGGTGAGTGCTGCTATCTCGACTAAGGAGAAGGAGGTTTTGCGCGAGGCAATGAACCGGGGGTATCGTATCGTGCTCTTGAGGGAGAATGGTTTCCCGAGGTTGTATAAGCCTTGCGGTGAGAGCTTTTATGCCTGCTCTGAGGGGCTGCTGCTTCAGATTAGCCCTTGGGAGTATCATATGGAGAAAAAGACTATTACTAGGGAACAATGCCTGGAACTGAATGTGATGGCGGAAAGGATTGCGGAAGGGAGATAGGGAAAATGGAGGCGCTTGGAGAGGAGGCTGGGTGGAGGGAGAAGGGATAAGGGACAAGCGATGGAATCGCTTGGAACGGAGGCGAGAGGGGGAACTGCTTGGAACGGAGGCGAGAGGGGGAACTGCTTGGAACGGAGGCGAGAGGGAAACGGATATTCTGTTTACTACAATAAAAAGCTTGGTTGAATACGAAAAAATATTGCATCAAATTGCTATTTATACATTAAATTCTGTGAAATTTAAAAATATTCTAGAGTTTTTGTGCTGAATTCATTTTTTTATTTGTATTTTTGCATCAAAACTAAAAGATAATTAATATTAATATATGAAAGCAGATCAGAAAGAAAAATGTCTTCAGGCATATTACCGTACTGATATCGAGCCTACACTAGACCGACTGAATCAGATAAAGGACATAGTCTCTAATTTTGAAAAGAATGGAGCAAATCGCCTCACTTGTGCACTCGAAATGAAGCACAAGGACCTAGACGAAATAGAAAAGCTTTCAGAATTCATAGCTCAAGCCCGCGAAAAAATGGAAAAAGAACTGGAACGACTGAAAAAATTTGAACCCACTTTCAACAATCAATTTGCTACGGACCACAATAACTACTATAATTCTGTAAGCGAAGTTCTAAGACATATCAGAAGCCATCTGTCCCCTCTGAAAATCATTCTCAAGAAATTCTGCCCAAGAAAGCATCCTACGGTTCAAGAATGTGAGACCTACAAGATTTTGCCCAAATCGGTAATCGATGCATCATTACTAGGAGATGAAATTTATGAGGCAGATTTGTTTAAACTCGATAGTTTTCCGGCAGAAGTACAGGGGCTGTATAACGAGATGATAAAATTCTTCAAGGCTGAAAAGGAATGCATGGATATCTGCACAGAAATATTAGAAGAGGAACGGGATATACGCAAAGACCCCATTAAGAGCAAATGCATATTGGATAAATACAGACAGAATGCATATAAACGTATGGAAAATTGGATTATGCTTATCTCCGAAGATACAATAGAATATCTCAAGGCTACAACTCCAGCTTATCATGCATACCAGCAATATGCTTCGGAGGAAGGATTTGCACAAGGAGAATTCCATAAGCAGAACTGCGCTTCTATGGATCATCTTTGCCTTATCGAAGCTGTGACAGAAAATGATGATATTACCATTAAAGAGAAAGTGCTTTGGGGCAATAATCCGAAAACCATAAAGAAAATCAGATATGTAATAAGCCACTTCGATGAACTGCTGCCAGCAAGATTCAAGCATAAACTGATGGGAATGTATGAATATATTTTCTGTCAATGGGCCTTGCCTGAGAATGTGAAACAGGCTGTAGATTACTTCCTGGAACATTACAACGGAATCTACAAACCCGTAAAATATGCTGCAGTAAACAAGCATAGCCTGGGATATGACAAGAACTCAAAAATGGTAAAAGATTTTACGGCAGGTATCAATGTAATTTTTGCAAATAGCAATAATGCTGAACTGATGGATTTTAGTGCTTAAAAAGTAGATTTAATTATGAGCGAAATGACTCGAAACTCATAAAAAGTGTATCAGATTAATGGCTGATACACTTTTTTTTGTTTGTTTTTCAAATGGTAATCTACTTTCCAAGAAAAACAGATTTACTTTGTGAGAAAAGTAGATTCCCGGTAACCTCCTAATCTACTTTTCTGTTTCTTATAATCTACTTTGCATTCTTGTAATCTACTTTTTAACTTAGATAAACATCTATAATTCGAAAAATGTAAATATTATTCTGTTCACTTCTATCTACTTTTTTTCTTGGTTATCTCTCCCAAAATCCCGACCTTTGCAGCACCAAACCACATCAGACCTGGGCAAGCGAAGACCGAAGCCTGTTTCGAATTTGGCTGATGCGGAATGAAGGTCCCCTCTCATCGAAACGGAGGGAATAACCGGAAAGACGACAATTATGTCTAAAATGATTTTCTACCCAAACACAGAATTGGGTATCGACCTCAAGTTGATGACTAAGGAGCCAGGGCGCATGGCCGTTGGCGAGTATCTGGATGGAGCCATCACGCACGACGGCGAAGATCACTTCACATTCGTGCAGAATGACTCCGAGAAGAAGAAGGATAAGGTGGTACAGAGAAATCCGCACGTGTATGAAGGAACGTACATCAACGTGAACCGGAAGAAAGACGGTACGCTCTACCCTACCTTCAACCGCCCGCAGTTCTCAGAGCACTTCACCTTCCAGGACTTCTGCCAGGGTGCCGCCGACGAGCTGCGCATCATTAGCGGCAAGAGTGATGACAGATAAACGGAGTTGAGGCTTTCTAGAGGAAATGGGGACTTCGGGGAGGCTGGTAACAGACTCAAAACAGAAGTGATTTTCGGGCAAGCGTTCCAGTTGTTCCAGTTGTTCCAAATAGGTTTTCATAGGACAATATCTCTTTATAGAGACTCTATAACTACTTAATATATAGATAGTTATATATATAAGAAGGTGGAATGGAACGCTCAAAAAATTAATTGGAACAACTGGAACTGGAACGCTCCATCCAACTCCACTTCTCTCTAAAAAGCTCATAATCAATAAATTAAGAAGAAATGAAGACAAAAAATTTGAAGTATAATATCACAATTTCAACCGCTCCGACGATGCCAAAGTTGGGAAAAGGCACCGAATGTGTGCAACTTTTGCTCTCTCAGGTATCAAAAGACATGCATGAGCCCTTAGTTCCGATGCTCTTTCCGATACTCGGAGCGCAGGTAAGTGAGGCGAAATTTCAATATCCCGACCTCAGTTGGAAGGAATTATGTGGTATGATGGCCAATCTCGTGGCCGATTCGGGCTGTAATAAGGGACAACTGTCCAACATCGTGGAAGCTATCTGTCACAACTTCCGTGAACATGATGAGAAGGAACTTGATAAGCTTGTGGAATGGCAGAGACAGATGAAAACGAAGTCTGCCAACAAGGAGAAACCGGCACGCCCGGATGTGAGTTTTTGGTTTCCACCCTCAGATGTCACCAACGCCGCCTTCATCCAGAATGCCATGGGATGCGAGAAGTTGGGCGAGAGAACGCAATACCTCAATCTGCCCGAGGTGGAGATGGCGGACCGGATGTGTGGCGGACATAAGCAGATATCTCAGATGCTGCGCAATATCTACGACCGCCAGCGAGCCGGAGCTCTGAGAGCAACGGCAGACGGCATAACAGGTAATCCGGTTCTGCGCGCCAATCTCACGCTCTCTTCTACCCCATTTGCAGCCCGCAAGTTTTACAAGAACGAGCTCTTCAATGGTACTTTCGGCCGAATGGTATTCTCTTATAAGGCGCGCCAGGCGCGAGTGGGAAAGATCCCAAGACAGGGTGAATATGATGCCGGTTTCTTTGAAAAGCTGGATGAGTATCTGGTGAAACTCAGCATCTGTAAGGGACGGTTTATCATCAAGCCTCTGAACTCGCTTACCGACCGTCTGGCGGCAGATATGGCTACGCTTGCTGACTTGACGGATGATGATGTGCTGTGGGATATCTCGAAGCGCTCCATCGTGTCGGCATGGAAGGCGGGCTGCCTGCTCTGGGTGCTGAACGACCAGACATGGACGAAGGCGATGGGGGAACTTGTGGAGTGGCTGGTTTATCACGATATCTGGAGCAAGATGCAGCTATTCGCCGACCTGCTGAACCAGGATGCTGACTCGGTAAGCGAGGCACAGCGAAGAGGACCTAAGAACCTGCTTGACGACCTGCCAAACCCTTTCAACGAGGCGCAGCTGGAATCGCTCCGCTTGCAGCTGGGGAAATCGAAAGATGGCACGAAGGGGCAAATCAGAAAATGGGTGTTTCGCAAGTTTATCACCTTTTCGGCAGAAACGGGGCTTTATACTAAGACTGAGGAGTACTTGACTGGAAGCGGGACGAGCGATGGAATCGCTCGGAACGGGGGCAAGAGTGGCGGCTCGCTGATGACTGGAGGCAGAAAGAAGAAAGAGGCTGCTGGGCAGAAAGAGGCTGCTGGGCAGAAAGAGGCTACTGGTGACGGGCAGAAGGAGATGGCTGCTGATGCCAAGAAAAAGAAAGGGAAACAGAAATGATGGAGAAATATGAGATTCAGAAACTGCGCGAACTTCCGATAGAGAAGGTCGCGAAACAGATGGGGATGAAGGTGGAGCACCATAAGGCGCTCTGCCCCTTCCATGACGACCACCACGCCAGCCTCACGTTCAGCAAGACCAAGAACAGCTGCAGATGCTATGTATGCATGAGAAACTCCATCGGCACCATCGACCTGGTGATGCGATACCTGGGGAAGGATTTTCCGGCGGCTTGCCGATGGCTCGCTGGGGAACATCAGATTCAGCTGGAGGAGGATTCTTCTTCGGAGAAAAGCTCTTCCTTAGGGGGCTCTTCGGGCAGAGGGGTTTCTTCAGGCTCTTCGTCTGGTAGTTCTTCTTCGGGTAATAATTCGGGGAAATCTTCCTTCGATGCAAGCAGGTATGCTAGATTCTTCGAACATCCCTGGCTCAACCAGGCAGCTCGGAGATTTCTCTTCGAGGAGAGGAAGATTGACTGGAGAGTGGTGAACTGGTGTAGACTGACTTCATGGACGGATAAGAAGGGCATCAACTGGCTGCAGATTCCTTACTTCGATACCGATGGGCGGCTTATAGGTATTCAGAACCGGAACCTGGATTACAAGAAGGAGCAGGATGCTCCCCGCTTCCGGTTCCCTTACGGCGCAAGATGCAGCATCTATAACCTGCCGGTTGTGAAGAGACTGAAACCGGGCGAAAGGCTGTTTATTACGGAGGGATGTAGCGATTGCTGGGCGATGCTTTCTGCCGGACATAAGGCGATTGCCATCCCTTCTGCCACGCTTCTCAAACCTGAGGATAAGCAGGTGCTGACGGATATCGGAAGACTGTATCAGGTGGAATTCCACATGTTTCCTGATCAGGATGTACCGGGCGAAAGCCTCTTCATGCAACTCAGGGAGATGCTCCCCCAGCTGGTTCACCACCAGTTGCCACCGGGCTGCAAGGATTTCAGCGAATACTATCTTTTAGGGGCTGCACCTTCCGGGAGCAGGGAGCCGAAGAACAAATGATTAAAAAATTAAGATTATGGAAGATTTTATAAACCGCACGTATACGAAGAAGGAACTGGGGCTGATGTACTTTCCTGAGAGTATGCCACGCACGGCCGTGAATCATCTCATGAGTTGGATTCGGCGATGCCAACCGCTCTGGGATGAATTGCAGGAGATGGGGTATGAAAAGACTTGCAAGTCGTTCACACCCAAGCAGGTAAAGGCTATTATCGATAACCTCGGGGAACCAGAATAAAATGTTCCGCTATCGCATGGTATCGCACGCTATCGCACACCTGATAAATCGGGATTTCGTATCTTTGCATCGTGATTCAGAAAGCGCGCAAAATCACTTGCCCAGTTGGAGAAAAAAATCTCCCTAATTGGGAAAATAAAAAAGTAATGAAAACAAGACTCCAAGCCTCGAAACGAGTCGTTTCGCAAAGTACTTCTTCTAAGAGAAATCTGAGGAAAGAGGAAAAAGCGAAACTTAACAGGGGGCAGAAAAAATCATGAACCAGAGCATGAAGGCATTCATCCGGTATCTCATCGTGGCGATTTGCTCAGCCATCGTCACCTTCCTATCCAGCTCCTGCACGGCAGGACTCGTAATCGGAAAGAACCAGCGGCAACATCAGGAGAACAACATCTCCACCAAAGTAGATTCTACTTACTACGTGCCAACCATCACCATCAGGTAGTTTTAGAGTTGATAGTTTATAACAATTTAAAATTCAGAAGATTATGGCAATTAATTTGAAAGCAAAGGAGACCCTTATCCAAGTAGGCGAAATGAAGGGTCAGTACAGATTCATCCTCGGTACCGAACTTTACAACAAGCTCTCAGAGAGCAAGGTTATCAAGGAGGCTGCCATCAGAAGCGGCGTTAGCGTGGGCGTGATGCAGGTTTGCTGGGATGCAGCAGGCGAGGTTATCAAGGCGTGGTGTACCGAAGGCCATTCCGTAGCCGTTCCGGGATTGGGAACCATGCGATTCGGCGTAAGAGCCAAGAGTGTGCCTACCGTAGGCGAAGTGGCTACCAGTCTGATTACCAACCGCCGTGTTATCTTCACTCCAAGCGTTGACATCAAGCGCGAGCTGCAGGAAACCTCCATCCAGATTACCTGTTACGACCGCAACGGCAAGGTGGTGAAAAACGTTACTTCCGACGATAAGGGCGATGTGGAAGACCCAGACAATAACCCAGGTGGCGGCGGTTCGGATAACACCCAGGGCGGCGGAAATACTGAAGGCGGCGGAACCACCGGCGGTAATGAGGGAGACGGTTTGGAGTAAGCGAACTCCCCGAAAAACCGAACAGGAATCCCTGATTTTACCACAATAAGAAAAGAGCCCCTGATGCAAGGAAACGAGCATCGGGGGCTTTTATCTTACTCCATTACATAGAGGATGGATGTATAGAGCTGCATCACGAGAATGTAGAAAAGAAAGCAGGGCGACAGGAGGCGGATGCCTTGATTCATCGCATCATAAACCTGACTGATGCCCTTGATGCTCTCGCTCATGATGCCGTAACTCATGCCCATCACCATGACCGAGAAACAGATGTACGGAATGAGACTATGCGTGAACGGACCCGGAAAGAGGGTTCCTACGGCATTCAGCAGAATGGCATGGGGCAAGAGGGTGAGCGCCAGCATGATACCCGCAGAGATGCACAACTCGATGAGCATCAGGCGCAAGGCCGTGCGCTGGCGATACTGGGTATGGTCGAAATGGAGCACCCTACTCTGCTTTACCACCCCGATGGTGATGCTGATGAGCACCAGCCATACGAGCCATACAGAGGTGAGATGGTCTACAAAATGGCCCATAAACCAGCGGATGCCCTCGGGGCTGGTAAGCGAATGGGTGAACGACTCGGGCATCGCAGCTGTAAGCAGCCACGAAACCAGAATCACCACTACTTCGGCTATTCCCAACGATAATGCCAGATAGGCCAATACTTTCTTATACATTCTTTAAAAAGCGCTTATTGAAACGAATTATTCTTCATCTGCCTGCAGATGGTCGATATCGAGGATGCGGAGCTCGCAGGCTTTCACCACCAGGCGGGTGGCGTTGATGCCCATGCCGTGGTTGCCGTCAGGGAAGAGTTTCTGAACCAGTTCTGCCTGTCGCTTCTCCAGACTCTTTACGCCGAAAGGCATTCCGCGCAGGTTGGTAATCTGCTCCTTGGTGTAACCCAGCGCAAGATGGCGCAGGAAACGCTCGTCATACTCATCAATCTCATAATTCACCAGAGCCTCCTGACGCATCAGCTGACTGTTTACGCTCCGCTTGAAACGGTCTACTATCTTCTGAAGGATAGGCTGGTTGAACACCAGTTTCTTACCTCCCATGCAGCTCGCCACATCGCCACGCGTAAGGAGTTCGCCACTCTTCAGAATGATGCCGTCGCAGCCCGCATCGAGCACATCTACCCAGAGTTTTTCGTTCAGAATTTCTCCTGTAAAGATGAGCACCTTCACGTCAGGATACTGCTCCTTGGTCTGGCGGCAGATTTCTACGCCTACCGTGGTGGAATCGCCCAGTCCGAGGTCGAGCAGAACCAGATCAGGCAACTGCTGCTTGATGAGTTTCCAATAGGCTATTTCGCTCTCGGCAGTACCGATGATTTCAGCCTCGGGAATATCATTCTTGAAGATACCCTCTGTGCCCTTCAGTTCCAGGGGCACGTCTTCTACTATGATGACTTTAAAATTTTCCATTTTCTGATATTTTTATTTTCTTATGACTTTAAACTTTTCCATTTGATGCGTGCCGGCAGCACGGCCTCTATCCTGAGGCAACCCTTATCGCTCTGGCAGGCCTTGATGCCGCAGCCGCGCAGATTGGTAATCTCGCCCAGTTCCCTCACAATCTGACGGCACAGGAGATAGCGCAAATCGCCCGTCAGAGGGGTGAAGAGCTGGGCATGGAGCGCAGCCTCATAGGCCACATCCTGCTGGTCAATCCAATATCTCACGTAGGCAGAAGCCGGCATCTCAGCCACTCCGGTATGGTAATCCTTGGAATTGCCGCGCATCAGAGAAACAAGATAGCGGTTCAGGAAATCATCTGCCTTGATGTTGCCTTCTACCTGCTCCATCGCCTGGGCGCTGAGCAGAGAATAGAGCGATTTATAATAATCTACCAGTTCCTTGAGCGAATCTACATCATCGGGCTGCGAATCGATAAGCTGGCGGATGCGCGACGGATAATACATCGTTTCGTGCTTGAGCGTAGACAGACAGTTGTCGAGCACGGAATTGGAGATATGAAGCTTATCGTTCTCATATTCAGCCCTATGCAGCTCATCGGTCAGCAGCTCCAGTTTCAGGGATTCCTGCTCAGCCTCGTCGGTACGCTTAGCCTTGGTCTGTTCAATCATGGCAAACCGGTAGCTCAGCACGTGGCGGTAATAGAGCAGATAATAAGCCAGCGGCAACTGCAGCAGCAACAGGATGAGCAGCACCACGGCCACGGTCTTCGAGTTCTCGCTCTGCTGCATCGTGTGCACGTAATTATCGAGCGTATTATCGGCACTTATCTCGCGGAACAGCTGGGTATAAACCTTGTTGTTGCTCTGGTAGAGCGACCATTGGTGCAACGCCAGGGCAGCCACGGCACACTCGTTTCTCAGGTCCAGGATGACGTGATAATTGGTTGGCAGTCCGGAGCGTATCCAGGAGAGTTCTGCCGCCATTCCAACCTCCGGATGAGCCACCATGAGATACTTGCCGTCGGGATATTTCGACAGATAGAACGCGTTGAGATAATGGCGCGAAGAATCGGCAAAAGCCAGGGTGCGCTGGTAGGTGCCGTTGATATTGCTGAAGTAGGCACTATCTGCAAAATCGTCGGCACGCTGGAGATTGGCATCTACGTTCGTCTTGAGATGATTGTGGCGCTGGCGGATGCCGTTGGTCTTCTTAGCCTCACAAGGCTGGACCGAAGCCGACAGCAGCACGAAGAGCATGATGATGATGCCCAGCAGCTGATGGGTTCGGCGGGCGATGCCCTTAGGCAGACGGAAACTGAAGCGGCTCCCCTCGCCCAACTTGCTTTCTGCCTTAATCTGACAGCCGGCAAAGAGCGAACTCACCTTCTTATATTTCTCTATGATGCCCTTGCAGTTGAGCAGTCCGAAGCCATGACCGCCCGTATAGGTCCGGTCGAAGACATGCGCCAGCTGCTCCTCGTCCATACCCTTTCCGGTATCAGAGATGCTGATTTCCACGAAGTCAGAAACCTTGGCGCTAATGGTTACCTTTCCGCCTTCGGGTGTAAACTTGCGGGCATTATCGGCTATGGTATTGATCATGAAGAGCGTAAGGATGCGGTCGGCCTTGACCACGGCATCTGTAGGTTCTACATCGAGTTTCACGCCCTGCATCTGGAAGCTCATCTTGCCCTTGCTTACAATATCGAAAAGCTGCTGGAGCGGGAAACTTTCGATACGCAGGTTGAGTGAGCCCTGGCGCATCTGAATCCACTCCGTAAGCACGTTGTTATATTGGTTAATCTTATCCGTGAGTTCGGCGATATACTGGTAACGTTCCTGCCGCACCTCATCGCTTTCGCCCCCTTCGGAAAGTCGGTTTACCTCGTGAATCATGCGGTCGATGAAAGGCGTAATGCTGTTTACGAGCGAAACTTTAGCCCGTTGTTCCAAATTGCGTTTCTTGTTTTCTTCGATATGCAGTCGGGTTACGTTCAGTTCATCCTGAACTTCCTCCTGCTTATCTTTTAATTCGTTGATTTTCTTAGTGTTATTCTCGCTCCACTCACGCAAAGGTGCAAGCAGTTCATTCATCGACTGGTTCTTCATCTTCTTGCGCTTCATGTGGTCGAAAACATAGAGCAGAACCACCACGAGCACAATCATCGCCACCACGGCAGCAATCATCAGGTTGAGCTGCTGGGCGTTTTCGTCGAGCGCAGCCGCACGTGCTTCAAGCTGGCGATCTTGACGAGAACGGTCCTGCAAATCCAGATAGATATTGCGGTTATAATCGCTCTGCTGCTTATCATCTATAGCCGAATAAACCAGACAGAGTCTTTCACGTATCGACGCTACGAGGTCGGGTGCCTGCTCTATCGCCTTGTTGTCGTTCATGGCATGATTCAGGCAATCGAGCGCAGAAGAATAATCATGGATATCCCAGAAACATTCAGCCAGCGTACGGTTGGCTCCGGCAGTCTGATAAACATCTCCGTAGCCCGAAAAGAGGTTGAGGGCACGCTGGGCAAAGTTGCCTGCCAGCAGATTGTTTGGCATCTGCTCGATGTTGAGATACTGGAAGGCAGGCAGGTTGTTGCGTATGAGGAATTCGCTCACCTCTCCTTTTCTGAGGTGCTCGCTTATAGACTGCAGGGCGTTAGCCTGCCAGTAAGGATAAGGATGGGCAGGGTCGCTAGCCAACATGTAGCAGCTGATCAGCCGGTCGAATTCCGCCTGATTGATTTCGTTTTCGGTTCCCTTGACGATAGCTCCGCCCGAACCTATATTATAAAGATAGTTGAGATATTGTGCCGAATCCTGTTCCAGCTCATCTGGGTCCAGACGGTTAAGCTCCTGAAGCATCGGCTCGTCTAAGCCCACATAATAAAAATAGGTGGCGGCAACAATACTGAATTCAGATTTCGCATAAATCACGCGTTTGCTTTCCCTCGGGGGCATGGAATTCACCTCTTCGCGAATTCTGCGCAAACGCCTCATCGCCTTCTCGCGATAAGCATAAAAATCTTTGTTGTGCGATTCTCTCTGGCAGAGTCGCATGTTCTGAACATCGGCAATGGCGAGTTCAATCTGATTATCGCTCTCCTCTTCAACTTTCCTCAGCCATCTCTTGGCTCCCTTGTAATCCATCTTGGCTATACAGACAAAGGCAAGGTTGTTATAGGCTTCGGCACGGCCTGAGGAATAATCTTCTGAAAGCTTCAAAGCCCTCTCAGCCAGCACTTTAGTAGAATCAAGATTGCGATAATGATAAGCATAGGATTGCTCGTTCAGCTCATCTACCCTAGCCTTATTCGCAGGAGAACAAGCTGAAAGAAAAAGTGTCGCCACCACCAGAACTGATGATGGCGACATGGAAAAAAAGGATGCTGAAATTTGCATCTAGATGAAAAATAGTCTCTAAATTAAGCGCGAGCCTTCGCGATGTAACCGAGAGCCTCCTGACACTTGGCTGTGATGGCAGCCCAGTCGCCAGCAGCAACAGTCTCCTTAGGGAAGAGCTTAGAGCCCATACCTACGCAGAGAACGCCAGCCTTGATCCAAGGTGTAAGATTCTCCTCTGTTGGCTCTACGGCACCTGTTACCATGATGTTGCTCCAACGCAAAGGTGCCATTACGTTCTTGACGAATGAAGGACCGCCTACGTTACCTGCTGGGAATACCTTGGTTACGTCGCAACCGGCAGCCTGAGCATTATTGATTTCTGTTACAGAACCGCAACCTGGTGAATAAGGAACCAGACGACGGTTGCAAACTGGAGCAATCTCTGGGTTGAAGTTAGGACCTACGATGAAGTTAGCGCCGAGCTGGAGATACAGAGAAGCTGTACCGGCATCAACAACTGTACCTGCACCCAGAATCATCTCAGGGCAAGCCTTGTCGGCCCACTTTACCAACTCTCCGAAAATCTCGTGAGCGAAGTCACCACGGTTAGTAAACTCGAAAACACGTACGCCACCCTCGTAACAAGCCTTGATGACGTTCTTGCAGATTTCAACATCCTTGTTGAAGAAAACAGGTACCATACCAGTCTCTTTCATGGCTGCCATAACCTGCATTTTGCTAAACTTTGCCATTACCTTATATTAATTAAGAATGAATAGTTTATAGGAGCTACGCCGTAAGCAAGACTGCCTATAAACTATCAACTATAAACTTTAAACTATAATTATCTCTGAACGCGACCATTAGCGTTACCACCAGCCAGGCTCTCTACCTCGTCAGCAGATACCAGGTTGAAGTCGCCAGGGATAGTATGCTTCAAAGCAGAAGCAGCTACCGCAAACTCAAGAGCCTCGGCCTGAGTCTCCTTAGTAAGAAGACCGTGAATCAGACCACCAGAGAAAGAGTCGCCACCACCAACGCGGTCGATGATAGGGTTGATGTCATAGTGCTTGCTCTGATAGAACTCCTTACCATCATAGATAAGAGCCTTCCAGCCGTTGTGTGTAGCAGAGAGAGATTCGCGGAGAGTAGAAACAACATATTTGAATCCGAACTCCTCCATCATGCCCTTGAAGATTCCGTAGTAACCCTCAGCATCAGTCTTACCGCCCTCTACGTCAGCATCTGGCTTGAAGCCCAGGCAGAGCTGAGCATCTTCCTCATTACCGATGCAAACATCAACATACTTCATCAGAGGACGCATAACAGAGATAGCCTTCTCAGAAGTCCAGAGCTTCTTGCGGAAGTTGAGGTCAACAGAAACAGTTACGCCGTGACGCTTGGCAGCCTCACAAGCCAACTTGGTAAGCTCAGCAGCCTTGTCGCTGATAGCTGGAGTAATACCGCTCCAATGGAACCATTGGGCACCCTCCATAATCTTGTCGAAATCGAAATCAGATGGGTCTGCCTCAGCAATTGCGCTGTGTGCACGGTCGTAGATTACCTTGGATGGGCGCATAGAAGCACCAGTCTCGGCATAGTAGAGACCTACGCGGTCGCCACCACGAGCGATGAATTCTGTGTTAACGCCGTAACGACGGAGACCGTTGACAGCAATCTGACCGATCTCGTGCTTAGGGAGCTTAGATACGAAGTAAGCATCATGACCATAGTTAGCCAAGCTTACAGCTACGTTAGCCTCACCACCACCAGGGATGATGCGAAGTGATTCACTCTGAATGAAACGATCATTGCCTTCTGGTGATAAACGAAGCATGATCTCGCCCAATGTTACAATTTTTGCCATGTTTGATAGTTTTAATTTTTTTGTTTTTATTTTGTTTGTTATGAGTAACAAATTAAAATTCCACGTTTCTGTTAAGAAATGAAGTTCAATTATCAGTTGTCGTTCAATTTCGAGGGCAAAAATAACCATAATTTCTCGAATAACGAAATAAAATCGCATTTTTTTTTGTTTTTCGTGCAAAAAAGTTGCTGTGTCTTCGCACAATTCAAAAAAATGTTGTATATTTGCGCCAAAATTCATACTTGTGGTCGCACACAACAGAATTGCTTAATACTAATTGTGGTCTGTGCACAGCTAGGAAGTACCTGCGACGTTTTATCTATCGTAGCCCCCAGGAGAGGCTCCTTATATAATAAGTACACGCGAGGCAACCAGACCCGTAATGCTAAAAAACAATGGCCGAAAAAATCAGAATCAAGGATATTGCCGAGAGAGCTGGCGTATCCGTTGGAACCGTAGACCGAGTTCTGCACGACCGCCCAAACGTGTCGAAACCTGCTCGCGACAAGGTCGAGAAAGCCCTCAAGGAAATGAATTATCAACCTAATGTGTACGCCAGCGCTCTGGCTTACAACAAATCCTATACCTTCTACCTGCTGATTCCGAAACATGAATCGGAGGCTTACTGGGAGGAAATAGAGGAAGGCGCAAAAAAATGTGAAGATACCCGACGTGACTTCCATATCGATGTAGAGATTCGTTTCTATGAGCGTTCCAGCGAGGAATCGTTCCGCGAAGAAGGCAACAAGATTCTTGAGGCCAGTCCGGAAGGAGTCATCGTGGTGCCTTCATCGCTCGACGTAACCCGCGAGTTTACCGAGGCGTTGCATCACAAAAGCATCCCGTTCATCCTGCTCGACTCCTACATGCCCGATCTGCGTCCGCTCTCTTTCTTCGGCCAGGATTCGTTCTGTTCCGGTTTCTTCGCAGCCAAGATGCTGATGATGCTTGCAGCAAAGGAAGATGAAATCCTGCTCATGAGGCAGACCAAAGACGGAAGAGTGGTCAGCAAGCAGCAGGACAACCGAGAGGTAGGATTCCGCCATTACATGCACGACCACTTCCCTAACGTAAAGATTACCCTGCTCGACCTGCCGTTGAGCGGCACACGTGCAGAATTCGCCAAAATGCTGGAGAAGTTCTTTGCCGTGCATCCGAACATCCACCATTGCATCACCATGACTTCGAAGGCGCACATCGTGGGCGACTTCCTGCTGAAGACCAACCGCCGCGACGTTCAGATCATGGGCTATGATATGGTAGAGAAAAACGCCCGCTGTCTGCGCGAAGGAAGCATCTCCTTCCTCATCGCCCAGCACGCCTACATGCAGGGTTACTCCTGCGTAGACACACTCTTCCAGGCCATCGTGCTGAAGAAGAAAGTTACGCCGGTAAACTATATGCCTATCGAGCTGCTGATGAAGGAAAACGTAGATTTCTATCGCAGAACCCAGCTCTAAGACTATCGGGCAGAACAGGGTTTCCGCATGGAAGAATATTCTTACAGGAACATTATAAATTATAAACAATAAATAAAAACAGACTACGTATGGAACAATCAAGTTTTATCAAGATTAACCCTGCCGACTCGGTAGTGGTTTGCTTGCGCCCTATGAAGAAGGGTGAAACGATTGAAGTAGATGGCAAGACCATCACATTATTGCAGGATACTCCTGCAGGACACAAAGTGCTCATCAACGATGCTGCCGAGGGTACAGATATCCTGAAGTATGGCTACCCTATCGGTCATGCAAAGACCGGTCTCAAGGCGGGCGAATGGGTAAACGAGAACAACCTCAAGACCAATCTTGCCGGTACGCTCGAATATACCTACAACCCGGTTAACGAGCAGCTGAACATCGCTAAGGAAAACCGCACCTTCATGGGCTACGTTCGCAAGAATGGCGAAGTAGGCGTAAGAAACGAAGTATGGGTAGTTCCTACCGTGGGCTGTGTTAACGGCGTGGCTGAGAAGCTGGTAGAACTCCTCAAGAAAGAAACAGGCTGCGAAGGCATCGACGCCATCCACGCATGGCACCACAACTTCGGTTGCTCACAGCTCTCGGGCGACCATGAGAATACCCGCAAGGTGCTTCGCGATATCTGTCTGCATCCAAACGCAGGTGCCGTGCTCGTTCTCTCGCTCGGCTGCGAGAACAACCAGCCAGATGATTTCATGAAGATGCTCGGCGACTATGATCACGACCGCATAAAACTTCTTGTAACACAGAAGGTTGAAGGCGATGAGCTAGAGGAAGGCATGAAGATTCTGCGCAACCTCTATGCCCAGGCTAAGGAAGACAAGCGCGAGGAAGTTCCGGTAAGCAAGCTGCGCGTAGGTTTGAAGTGTGGCGGTTCTGACGGCTTCAGCGGAATTACAGCCAACCCGTTGGTAGGTGAATTCAGCGACTGGCTCGTAGCTCAGGGCGGTACAAGCATCCTGACAGAGGTACCGGAAATGTTTGGCGCAGAAACCATTCTGATGAACCGTTGCGAAAATAAGGAACTCTTCGACAAGACCGTTCACCTGATTAACGACTTCAAGGAGTACTTCCTGAGCCATGGTGAGCCAGTTGGCGAGAACCCTTCTCCTGGTAACAAGGCTGGTGGTATTTCTACCCTCGAAGATAAGGCTTTGGGTTGTACCCAGAAGTGCGGTCGTGCTCCGGTAAGAGGCGTGCTCCAGTATGGCGACCGTCTGGAGGCAACCGGTTTGAACCTGCTTTCAGCTCCGGGTAACGACCTTGTAGCAGCCACAGCTCTGGCTTCAGCAGGTTGCCAGCTCGTTCTCTTCACCACAGGTCGCGGAACCCCATTCGGAACCTTCGTGCCAACGATGAAGATTTCTACCAACAGCAATCTGGCAAAGAACAAGCCAAACTGGATTGACTTCAACGCCGGCGCTCTGGTAGAAGGTGTAGAAATGAAAGACTTGGTAAGCAAGTTTATTGATAAGATTATAGCCGTAGCAAGTGGCGAGGAGGCTCGCAACGAGTATAATGGCTATCGTGAAATCTCCATCTTCAAGAATGGAGTAACTCTTTAATTAAGAAGGAAAAAAGAAGTATGAGTAATAAAAAAGGTTTGCTGGCGTTGTCGCCATTATTTTTGCTGATTGTCCTCATCGTGGCTTTTACCGTATATTCGGTAGACAGCAGCCATCAGGACACCAGCCTCTCGCTCACAGTAGCGTTCATGATTTCGAGCATTTATGCCGTGGCTATATCCGGCGGAATGCCTGTCAGGAAACGAGTGGACACATACAGCAAGGGTGCCGGCGCCAACAACCTGATGCTCATGCTCTGGATTTACGTGCTGGCTGGCTCGTTTGCCGCATCAGCCAAGGCGATGGGAGCCGTTGATGCAACCGTCAACCTGGCGCTCAGCATCCTGCCAGCCAACATGATTCTGCCAGGACTCTTCCTGGCTGCCTGCTTTATCTCCGTATCCATCGGAACAAGTGTGGGAACCGTGGTGGCTCTGGTTCCGATAGCCGCCGGACTGGCCCACTCGATGGATGCTAACGTAGGCATGATGACCGCCATCATCGTAGGTGGCGCTTATTTCGGCGACAACCTCTCGTTCATCTCCGATACGACTGTTGTTGCTACGCAGACGCAGAACTGCAAGATGAGCGATAAGTTCAAGGTCAACTCCATGATTGTGGTTCCGGCCGCCGTACTCGTACTCATCGCCTATTCTGTCATGGGAATCGGGCTTCAGGCTCCTACCCATATCAACGAGGTAGAATACATGAAAGTATTGCCGTACCTCATCGTCCTCATTACCGCTATTGCCGGCATGAATGTAATGGCTGTTCTCACTCTGGGCACCCTACTCTGTGGCGCCATCGGCATAGGTAGTCATCTTCTGGGTGCCTCCGGAAGCTACGACCTCTTTGGCTGGTTCTCAGCCATGGGCAACGGCATTATCGGCATGGGCGAACTCATTATCATCGCCATGATGGCAGGTGGTATGCTCGAAATCATCCGCGAAAACGGCGGAATCGATTTCATCATCAACAAGATTACAGCCCACGTAAACAGCAAGCGTGGAGCCGAACTTTCTATCGCCGCCCTCGTTTCGATGGTAAACATCTGTACAGCAAATAATACGGTAGCGATTCTGACAGTAGGAAATATTTCGAAAAAGATAGGCGACCGGTTTGGCGTAGACAACCGCAAGGCAGCCAGCATTCTCGACACCTTCTCGTGCATGGTTCAGGGATTGATTCCTTATGGCGTACAGATGCTCCTGGCAGCCGGTCTGGCCAATCTCAGTCCGATGGACATTCTTCCTTATCTCTACTATCCGCTGGCGATAGGTGTGGCAGCCCTGCTGGCCATCCTCTTGCGCTATCCTAAGAGATACAGTTAGGAAGACTTCTCAAATCAGAGGAGGGTCTCCTTCTGCGTTAGAGATTTCTTGACAGGAAGAACAAAACTTTATTATTGACTATTTATAAGAACAAGGCATATGAATTTTCTTCAGCGCAACCTTTTTACTAAGCTCCGTGCCGACAACTTCGGCATCAAGGAAGAAATGGAACCGATGACTACCTTTAAGAAGAAAAAGATAGCTCAGATGCTCAAGAACGTGAATGATATTCCTGCCGGAGAGGTGAAGATGAACAGCGGTTTTCTGAACCGACGGCTCAGCAAGATTCAGGAAGATGAACGCCACGCCATCGATACCTCTATCGAGACCATTTATCTGCTGCGCATCATCGTGGCAAACGTAAATGGAATGCTGGCTAACGGAATCAATCTCAGAGGAATCATCCAGTTGGGAGACTACCTGAGAACCCGAGGCGACAAGGTAGATTTCGTGAAACTGGAGAAGTGGCTTGCCAAGCTCCGCATCCAACGCATCGCCCAGCTGGAAGGAAGCGTGCTCATCACCTTCTTCGATTTTGAACAGGACGAAATCCCATTCGTTCATCACATAGAAAGAGGCGACTACAAGCTAACGCTCCGCTCGCTCTACTATAATATCATGGACCAGCAGGCCATTCAGTTTGAGCAGACCAGCAGCGGCTTTGTACGCACCACGGGGGGAACCATGCGCAAGAATCTGCGCCGCAGCATGCGCTATTTGCAATACGCTCCGATAGAAACCATGAGCAATTTCATGAACAATTTCTTCCGTTCATTATCTGAGATTGAAGAGTAAATTTCAGTAAGGATTGAAGGGGTTAACCTGGGATTCATCAGGACGAAGAGTAAAATATCTATAAAATTAATCTCTTAGTAGTACGATTTTCATCTGATTTTCGTATCTTTGCATCTATGAAAAAGTTATTTATCTCTATTATAGCATCCATTATTGCCTTGGGAGCCCATGCCCAGGTGCAATGCGAAGACACATGTCGGCACGTTCACGGCATCGACTTGAGTCATTATCAGGGCAACGTGTTCTGGGAAACCGTGGGCGACAACTCTAAGATGGCTTACGTTTATCTGAAAGCTACCGAGGGCGGAACCAACATCGACAGCAAATACAAGAAGAATATCGACCTGGCTCATCGCTACGGAATGAAAGTAGGTTCTTATCATTTCTACAGACCCCGCATCCCACAGCAGACGCAGCTGGAAAATTTCATGGCCCAATGCCGTCCGGGAGATCAGGACCTCTTGCCTATGATTGATGTGGAGACGAAAAGCGGCATGAATACAGAAGAATTCTGCGATTCGCTCTTTAAGTTTCTGCATCTCGTAGAAAAAGCATATAAGCAGAAACCCCTCATCTATACGGGAGCCAATTTCTATGACAACTATCTTCTGGGCAAGCTAGACAGCTACAAGCTGATGATTGCCCAGTATACGAAGCGCATCCCAGTATTGCGCGATGGTAGAGATTTCGAAATGTGGCAATATACGGGTAAGGGCAGACTCAACGGAATAAACGGCTATGTTGACAAAAGCCGTTTCATGGGGCGCCACAAGCTCAGAGAAATCAGATTCAGACATCGATAGTACTTTAAACCTTGAAGTTGGAACTTGATGATTAGATTCAAGGTAAAGAGTGGATAAGGTCTGGAAGTATAGAAACATGAATAATATAAGTAAATTATAAACACAAAATAGAATTATGGCAATTATTAAATGTCCGGAATGCGGACGCCAAATTAGCGATAAAGCACCTACCTGCCCTAGTTGCGGAGTAGAAATAGCAGGCAAAATTACCAAATGCCCAAATTGCGGCGAGATTTATTTCAGCAACCTGGAAATGTGTCCTAACTGCCATGAGCTGAATCCTTCGCTCACAAGAATGACGTCTCCGACAGGAATGAGCCAGCAGACTCCTGCCAGCCAGGCTTCTATGACTAAGCAAGAAGCTGAAAACGCAGCCAGACAGAATGCAATCAGGCAAGAAGAAAACCGCCGTCAGGAGGCTCTCAGACAGGACGCTCTCAGGCAGCAGGCTCGTCCTCAGACACCTGTCAGAACAGCAACACCTCCTACTCCACCCGTTCCTCCGGTTCGCCCACAGCAATCTAATTCTCAGAGCGGCGGAAACGGCGAGGGAACCCAGGAAAAGAAAAAAAGCAACCGTGGCGTCATCATCATCTCTCTGATTTTCGCCTTCCTCGTTTGTGGCATTTTCTACTATTTCTATGATAGTGCCAATAAGAATAAGGAACTGGAAGCTTACGAGTATGCGATGCAGAGTAGAGACCCGATGGTTCTGCAGAGTTACCTAGATACTTACAAAGATGCTGACGAGGCGCATCGTGATTCCATCATGGCTCACCTCGAACTTCTGAAACAGACCGATCAGGACTGGACCAACGCTGTAGTAAGCGGTTCGAAAGAGGCCCTGCAGGCTTATCTCGACAAATACCCAGACAGTCCGCACAAGCAGGAGGTTTTGAACAAGATAGATTCCATCGACTGGAATGTGGCCAAGAATGCTGATAATGTAGAAGCTTACCAGGCTTATCTCGCCGCTCATGCTGACGGTTCGCATATCGAAGAGGCTGAGAATGCGATGAAGAAAGCCAAGAGCAGAGATTTGCAGCCAGAAGAGAAAGATATGGTAAGCAGTCTGTTCCGCCATTTCTTCCAAAGCATCAATACCCGCGATGCTGATGGTTTGCAGGCTTCATGCGAGGACATTCTATCTTCGCTTCTGGGTAAGAATTCTGCTACCAAGGCAGATGTTGTTACCTTTATGAATAAGCTTTATAAGGAAGATGTGACCAACCTGAACTGGTTCCTCGCCAACGATTATCAGATCAAGAAACGCGAGGTGGGTGACGAAGATTATGAATATCAGGTTCAGTTCTCTGCACGTGAGGAAGTTCAGCTTACCGACGGTACTAAGAAAACCAACCATTTCAAAATCAACGCAACCGTTTCGCCAGACGGCAAGGTTTCTGCGTTCAACATGTCGAAGATTAATGCCGCAGAATAGAATAAAAAAGCCCTGCAAGATCAGGAACTTCATTTCTGAATGTTCCCTTCTTGCAGGGCGTTTCTTTTTACCTTCATGTTTCGGGAAAGTTCTCATGTCCGAGAACCCGTTCCCTTCTTTTAGAGATTACTTTGCATCCTTCATCTGACGGAGCAAATCTTTCTGCTTATCATTCAACCCGGTTGGCAACTTCACGTTGTAAGTAATCATCAGGTCGCCAAAGGTTCCGTCACCTCGGTCGTATCCTTTTCCGCGAACACGAACCTTCGTGCCATTCTGCGTTTCCGGCTTAATCTTCAGTTTGATTTTAGAACCATTACTCAATTTAATGATTCCTTCGCCGCCCAGCAGAGCCGTATAAAGGTCGATATTCACATTCATGTTCATTTCGCCGTTATTGGCACGGCCATTCTGGCCGCAACCGCCGCCACAACCACCAGTACCGAAATCAGCACCAGCTCCGTAGCCAGCCCCATTAAAGCCGCTACCATAACCGGCAGAGCCATTAAAACCGCCAAAATTGCCGGAACCGAATCCCTCAGCCGACTGCTGGCTTCTGCCACGTCCTCCGAAGAGATTTTCGAAGAAGCTGGAGAAACCTCCGCCTCCGCCAAACTGGCTGAAGTCGAAACCCTCGAATGGATTTCCACCTGCTCCACCATAGCTTCCGGAACCGCCTGCACCACCAGCTCCGCCGAAACCGCCGAATGCATCAGCATTCTTCCATTGTTCGCCATACTGGTCGTATTTAGCACGCTTATCTGGGTCAGAAATCACCTCATACGCCTCGTTCAGCGCCTGGAACTTAGCCTTCGCCTTCGGGTCGTTAGGGTGCAAATCTGGGTGAAACTGTTTTGCACGTTTACGATACGCAGCTCTCACATCCTTCTGCGGAATGTTCTTGTCTACGCCGAGAATCTTGTAATAATCAACAAATGCCATATTATAAAACCTCCTATTTTTAGTTTTTAAAAAATATCCAACAAAAAGTATGCCTATTTAAGTTCTTTTTTGTACTTTTGCAGAGAAAATAAGAAACAGAGCTCAACTGATGGGCTTTCATTACTTAAAAGTAATACATTAATTAATATGAAACAATTATTTGCTGCGCTTCTTCTGGCGCTAACTTTCAATTCACAAGCGATGGCACAACAACGTATCGTAAAACTGAGAGTGATAGAGACAAGCGATGTGCACGGCTCTTTCTTCCCTTACGATTTCATCAACCGTAAGCCAAAAGCAGGAACCCTGGCGCGTGTATCTTCCTATGTAAACAATTTGCGAAAAGATTACAAGGATAATCTCATTCTCTTGGAGAATGGCGATATTCTGCAGGGACAGCCTACCTGCTATTATTATAATTATGTAAATACAGAGGCTAGGAACGTGGCTGCCGATGTGGTCAACTACATGAAGTATGATGCGCAAGTGTTTGGTAATCATGATGTTGAAACGGGTCATCCGATTTACGACAAATGGATAAAAGAACTCAACTGCCCAGTCTTGGGTTCCAACATCATCAGCACTTCTACAGGCGAACCATACGTTAAGCCTTATCTCATCTTGAACCGCGAAGGCGTGAAGGTGGCAGTTTTGGGAATGATTACTCCTGCCATTCCTAACTGGCTCACGGAGAATCTCTGGAGCGGACTGAAATTTGAGAACATGGTAACAAACGCCCGCAAATGGGTGAAATATCTTCAGGAGAATGAGAAACCGGATGTCATCATCGGCCTTTTCCATAGCGGAAAAGACGGAGGCATCCAGACTGCCGAATATGATGAAGACGCCTCTATCAAGGTGGCAAAAGAAGTGCCGGGCTTCGACCTGATTCTCTTCGGTCACGACCATACGCGCGACAACGAAACCATAACCAACGCAGATGGAAAGCAGGTGGTTTGCCTGGATCCTGCCAACAACGCCATTAGCGTGGCTGATGCTGAAATAACCCTCACACTCAACAAGAAAAAGGTGAACGGAAAGAAGCAGCTGGTGGTAACTGACAAAAAGGTGACAGGCAAGATTGTAGATGTGACAGATTGTCCTATCGACGAGGATTTCATGAAGGCTTTCGAACCTCAGATTGAGGAAGTGAAGAAATATGTGGGCAAGCAGATTGGTAACTTCAAAACTACCATCTACAGCCGCGACCAGTTCTTCGGCAGTTCTGCCTTCAACGATTTCATCCTCAACCTCCAGTTACAAATTACAAAAGCCGACATTTCGTTCAACGCTCCCCTTCAGTTCAACGCGGTTCTGAAAGCCGGTCCAATCTATGTGAGCGATATGTTCAATCTCTATAAATACGAGAATCAGCTATACGTAATGCGCATGACGGGCGAAGAAATCAGAAAGCATCTGGAAATGAGTTACGACCTCTGGGTGAACACCATGAAGAGTCCGGACGACCATCTCCTGCTGCTCGATGAGAAGACCGTTGGCGACCAGCAGCGACTCGGTTTCAAGAATCTCTCGTTCAACTTTGATAGTGCTGCCGGAATCGATTACGAAGTTGACGTAACGAAGCCTGATGGCGAGAAGGTGAAGATTCTGCGCATGAGCAACGGCGAGCCTTTCGATGAGAAAAAATGGTACAAGGTAGCGGTTAACAGCTATCGTGGAAATGGTGGCGGCGAACTCCTTACCAAGGGTGCCGGAATCCCGAAAGACAGTCTTGAAAGCCGTATCATCTATCGCAGCAAGCGCGACCAGCGTTACTATCTGATGAAAGAAATCGAAAAGATGGGAACGGTTGATGCAAAACCAAACAACAACTGGAAGTTTGTGCCGGAAGCATGGACCAAGCCTGCTGCCCAGCGCGATTTCGAATTGCTGTTCGGAAAGAAGCAATAGCCCCTCAGAATGCATTAAAAAAAAGCATATCATAAAGTTCAAAATATAGAAGTTCAAAATAAAGAATGAAGTATTGGTTTATATTTTGCAAGACTGATCTCTTGCTCGAAAAGAAAGAAGACGGAACCTATACGATTCCTTGTTCAGAAGAGAGTCCAATCCCAACAAAGCCTTGGACTCACATTCTCAACATTACCCCGATGGAAGACGGAACAGAGGTGAAGACCTTCACCATTCCTGAGCCCGTTACCGGCAATCCGAAGTACGAAATGTGTGGCTTGCGCCCTAGTTTCTACAAACTCTCTCCTGCCCTTTACCAGAAAGCAGGAAAGTGTCAGGAACTCAACTATTGGGACATGAATACCCAATTCTGCGGCGTTTGCGGAGCTCCGATGAAAATGGCAACCGACATCAGTAAGAAATGTACAGAATGCGGCAAACAGGTCTGGCCTTCGCTTGCCACAGCCATCATCGTTCTGATTAAGAAAGATAATCAGGTATTGCTGGTACACGCTCGCAATTTCAAGGGAAATTTCGATAGTCTCGTGGCTGGTTTCGTAGAGACTGGCGAGAATCTGGAAGAAGCGGTTCATCGTGAAGTAATGGAAGAAACCGGTCTGACTATCAAAAACTTGAAATATTTCGGTTCCCAGCCTTGGCCTTATCCGAGCGGTCTGATGATTGGCTTCTCGGCAGAATATGTAGATGGAGAAATTCATCTTCAGAAGGAAGAACTCTCTCGTGGTAAATGGTTCACAAAAGAGAATCTCCCTATTCTCCCAGAGAAACTTTCCATCGCCCGAAAACTCATCGACGCCTGGCTGGAAGACAAACTCTAATAATGAGGACAAACTCTAAAAGTGAGGATAAACTCTAAAAAATGATGAAAGAGAAACTTTGGAATGCAAACTACATCAAGGTGATGACTACCAACTTTCTGTTGTATTTCGCCTTCTATCTGCTCACACCTTTGCTCCCTCTCTATCTGAGCGAAAATTTTGGAGCCACGAAAGATGTGATTGGAATTGTGCTGAGCGGCTATACGGTTGCCGCCCTCATCATTCGTCCGTTCAGCGGATATGTGGTTGACAGCTTTTCGCGCAAGAAGGTTCTGATGGTCTGTCTCTCGGCCTTCGCCATCTTCTTTGCCGGCTATATTGCAGCCAGCACCATCCTGATGTTTGCCATCTGCAGAACCCTGCACGGAGGTCCGTTCGGAGCCGTAACGGTTGCCAACAGCACCTGCGCCATCGACGTTCTTCCGGCAAGTAGGAGAAATGAAGGAATCGGACTCTACGGACTGAGCAACAATTTTGCCATGGCAATTGCTCCATCCATCGGAATCTATCTCCATAATGCGGTAGACAGTTACATGATTCTCTTCTGGATAGCTTTCATCGTGGCGATTGCCTCAGTTGTGATTGCAGGAACCATCCGTCTCCCCGAAAAGGAAATCGTTAAGAACAAGGAGAAGCTTTCTCTCGACCGCTTCTTCCTGACGCGTGCCTGGCTCCTTGCCATCAATATCGCCATGTTCGGTTTCTGCTGGGGCGTTCTGAGCAATTATCTCGCAATCTACAGCAAGGAGGAACTCGGAATTACGGGCGGAACGGGCACTTATTTTGCCCTTCTTTCCATGGGCCTGTTCCTGTCAAGACTGCAAGGCAGAAAAGCCTTGAGCCAGGGCAAACTTACCCAGAATGCGGCCGAAGGAATGCTGCTTTCGCTTGTTGGTTTCATCATCTTTGTTGCCGTCAAGCACCCGGTAGCCTATTATCTTTCGGCTTGTCTTATCGGCCTGGGCAACGGTCATCTTTACCCAGCCTTTCTCAACATGTTTATTAATGTGGCTCGTCACGACCAGCGTGGAACGGCAAACAGCAGCATTCTTACCGGTTGGGATTTGGGCTTCGGAATCGGCTGTCTGCTAGGCGGAGTTGTGGCAGAACATTTCGGTTACAACGGCACATTCTGGATGGTTGCTATAGAAAATGCAGCTTCCGTTCTCCTCTTCTTTGCCGCTTCGAAACAATTCTTTGAGAAGAGACGCAGAGAATAGAACACGGTTGATAAAGCGGAATATAAGATTATGAATAAAAAAAAGAGCACTTCATCCGAGACAGAAGAAAGTCTCAGGCGAAGTGCTCTTATTTTTATCTTACTTTTCTGTTTTTAGAAAGGAAGATCATCTGCGCTACCACCCTCTGCTGCAGGAGCGGCAGGCTGAACTGGAGGGAATGCTGCAGTTGCGCCATTAGCAGGAGCTGCTGGCTGAGCAGGAGCTACAGGAGCACCTACTGGAGGAAACGCACCTGGCTGCATTCCGCCCATAGCACCAGCAACGGCGTTAGGGTCAACACGCTGGATGTTCCAGGCACGGATGCTGTTGAACCAACGGCCCTGATACTCGTGAGCATCAATATCGAAAGAAACCAGGAGTTCCTCACCACTCTGAATGTTGAACTGAGCCAGACGGTCAGCTCCGAAAACATCAAAGCACAATTTCTTTGGATACTGCTCGTGAGTTTCTATTACGAACGACTGAGCTTTCCACTCTCCTCTCTGAGAGACGCCGCTTCTTTCAGGCAAAACGGCAATAACCTTTCCTTGTAATTCCATATGATAATATTTAAAGTTTTTCCTTTGTTTAAAGGGTGTTTTTTTCTTTCTGACTGCGAAATTACTAAAAATAGTTCAAAAACTAGAACTTTTCTCCAATTATTTTTGCTTATCAGCGATATTTTTTGTATTTTTGTGCTCAATTAGGTGATATTGCCTAATTAAATTAAGGTGAAACAGAAAACAAAATAAAATTTAAATAAAATACTCATGAGATTTACAGTATCAAGTTCTGCATTGAGCAGCAAGCTCAACATGCTCGCAAAAGTGATTGGAAGCAAGAATTCGTTGCCAATCCTCGATTGTTTCCTTTTCCAAGTTGCTAACGGTGAAATGAGCATCACGGCTAGCGATAGTGATAATGTCATCAAGAGTACACTCGCTCTTACCGACCACGATGGAGAAGGTGAGTTTTGTGTGCCTAACCGCGTTATCCTCGATGCGTTGAAGGAACTGCCTGAGCAGCCTCTTCACTTCGATGTGGATGCTGCCGGAGAAGCCGTTGCCATCAAGATTGTTTACCAGAACGGTCTTTACAACTTCACAGGTCAGAACGCAGAGGAATATCCTCGCACACAGAGCATGAATGATGCTTGCACCACCGTTTCTTTGCCTACAGAAATGCTGATCAACAACATTTCACGCTCGCTCTTCGCTACAGCCAACGATGAGTTGCGCCCTGTCATGAACGGTATTTATTTCGACCTGACAGCAGATGCTCTCGCTATCGTAGCAAGCGATGGTCACAAGCTGGTTCGCAGCAAGAACTTCACTATCAAGAGCGAATCTCCTTCAGCATTCAACTTGCCTAAGAAGCCAGCTTCTCTGCTGAAGAATATTCTGAGCAAGGACGGCGACGACGCTATCATCAAATTTGATGACCGAAGCGCAGAAATCCAGTTTACTGACGGCGTTATGAGATGCAGACTGATTGATGGCCGCTACCCTAACTACAACTCTGTCATTCCAAACAACCCTAACGAGGTTACAGTAGACCGCAGAGGCTTGCAGAGTGCTTTGCGCCGCGTATTGCCATTTGCAAGCGAGAGCAGCCAGCTCATCCGTTTCCACATCGAGTCAGGCCGATTCGAGGTTTCTTCTGAGGATATTGACTTCTCAACATCTGCAAAGGAACAGTTGTCTTGCGAATACAACGGCTCTCCTATCAGCATCGGCTTCAAGGGAAGCAGTCTGATGGAAATCCTGAGCAATCTTACCAGCGACAACATCATCATCCAGCTGGCAGACCCAAGCCGTGCCGGAATCATCGTACCAGCAGAACAGCCAGAGAACGAAGATATTCTGATGCTCATCATGCCTATGCTCCTTAATGACTAAAGGAGCACGGGCTTTCTCTGAAACAACAAAAAGAAAAGTATTTCTACAAAAATGAAACTCAATTTGACAAAGCCTCTGATCGTGTTCGACCTGGAGACAACGGGTCTTGACATGATCAAGGATCGTATTATACAGATTTCTTACATCAAGGTAATGCCTGATGGAACTGAAGACCGCAAGAACCTCTACGTAAATCCTTGCAAGGAGATTCCTGCCGAAGTAGTTGCCCTTACAGGCATCAGCAACGAAGATGTTAAAGATGCGCCAACCTTCAAGCAGCTGGCTGCCACATTAGAGAAGGAATTTACAGGTTGCGATTTCGCAGGCTACAATTCCAACCACTTCGATGTACCGATGCTCGCAGAAGAATTCCTGCGTGCTGGAATCGACTTCGATTTTAACAAGTGCCGTCTCATCGATGCGCAGACCATCTTCATGAAGATGGAACGCCGTAACCTGGCTGCTGCCTACAAGTTCTATTGCGGCAGAAAGATGGAGGAAGATTTCGAAGCTCATCGTGCAGATCAGGATACAGAGGCTACTTACCGCGTGCTCATGGGCGAGCTCGACAAGTATGCTCCAGGCGTGCAGGATGAACCTGAGCGCGTGCTCAACAACAACATGGATGAACTTGCCGATTTCTCTAAGCAGAAGGATAATGTAGATTTCGCCGGACGCATCGTTTGGGAAGAGGTAAAAGACGCCCAGGGCAACGTTGTAAACGATGAGAACGGAAATCCTTTGAAGCACGAAGTATTCAACTTCGGCAAATACAAAGGATGGGATGTGGCTGAGATTCTGACCAAAGACCCGGGTTACTTTACATGGGTTTTGGGAAGTGATTTCACCAACAATACCAAGCAGGTGCTTACCCGCATCCGCCTTCGTGAATTCAACAAGAGAATGGGAAAATAATTGTTACCGGACTTTCGCAAGCAGTTGAAGAACAAACCTTGCGAAACTCGGATTTATTTCTTAACAGTTAGAAAAATTCATGTTAAAAGGAAAGAAAATCGTATTGGGCATTACGGGCTCTATTGCAGCCTACAAGTCTTGCCTCATCATACGAGGTCTCATCAAGCGCGGAGCCGAAGTGCAGGTGGTCATTACGCCTGCAGGAAAGGAGTTCATCACTCCCATCACCCTTTCGGCTCTTACGCATAAGCCTGTGGTAAGCGAATTCTTCTCGCAGCGCGATGGAACCTGGAATTCGCACGTAGACTTAGGTCTGTGGGCCGACGCCATGCTCATCGCTCCTTGCACAGCCTCTACCCTGGGAAAAATGGCTCACGGAATTGCTGACAACATGCTCATCACAACCTATCTGTCGATGAAAGCACCTGTTTTCATCGCTCCAGCCATGGACCTCGACATGTATAAGCATCCTTCAACCCAAGCCAACATGAAAACACTTCTGGGCTATGGAAATCACATCATAGAACCCGAAGTGGGATTCCTGGCAAGCGGACTGGAAGGAAAGGGACGCATGGAAGAACCTGATATTATCGTAGAATGCCTCGACAGATTCTTCGATGAACAGGCTCAGCAGAATGCAGAGACCGATGAAGCTGCATCAGAAAACTGCAAGGAAAAAGAAAGCGATAAGCTCGATTTGAAAGGCAAGAAGATCATGATTACAGCCGGACCAACTTACGAAAAGATTGACCCGGTACGTTTCATCGGCAATTATTCTTCCGGCAAAATGGGCTTTGCCCTTGCTGAAGAGTGCTGCCGTCGTGGTGCTGAGGTTACGCTGGTTGCAGGTCCGGTTTCGCTTAGCTGTTCCGAAGCCATTCATCGCATCGATGTAGAAAGTTGCGAGGAAATGTATCAGGCAGCCACACAAGCCTTCGCCTCAACCGATGCTGCCATTTTATGTGCTGCTGTTGCTGATTTCAAGCCAAGCGAGATTGCTGACAGGAAAATCAAGCGCGAGAAAGATGATTTGGAACTCCGACTCGTCCCTACTCACGATATTGCCGCAGCCCTTGGCAAGATGAAACAAAAACATCAACGAATTGTGGCTTTCGCCCTGGAAACCAACGATGAAGAGGTTAATGCACAGAAAAAACGCAAAAAGAAAAATGCCGATTTCATCGTGCTTAACTCTACTCGCAATCCGGGAACCACATTCCGTACGGATGACAACCAGATAACGATTATTTCTGAAGAGGGTAAGAAAGAATATGAGAAGAAACCGAAAACTGAAGTGGCTCGCGATATTATCAACGAGCTGGCTTATCTCTTGTAGTCCCATCACATCAGCCGCTCAGGAGTTGCAGGCTAAGATTACCATCAACCATGCCCAGATTCAGGGCACGGAAAACCGGGTATTCGATAATCTGCAGCAAACTCTTGAGCAGTTTGTGAATGACAGGCAATGGACGAATCTTCAATTCAGGAAGAACGAGCGCATCGTGTGCAACTTCAATATCACGGTAAGCAAGTATGATAAAGACCAGAATATCTTTACCTGCAAGGCGCTCATCCAGGCCAACCGTCCCGTCTACAATTCAGCCTATACGTCCACCTTATATAATAATGTGGATGAAAACTTCACGTTCAAGTTTGCCGAGTTCGACCAGCTGGAGTTTACCGAAGAGCGGATTGACAACCAGCTAACGGCTCTGCTCGCCTACTATGCTTACCTCATCATCGGTTTAGATCTTGACAGTTTTGCGCCTAAAGGTGGGGAGGACATTCTGCAACGTTGCATGAACCTCACCAACAACGCCCAGAATCTTGATTTTCCGGGCTGGAAAGCGTTTAGTGACAACAGAAACCGGTTCGCCATCATTTCCGATTATCTCGACGGAGCCATGGAACCTTTCAGAATGCTGCAATACAACTATTACAGAAAAGGGCTCGATGAAATGGCGAATAATGTGGAACGAGGCAGAACTGAAATCACCAACACCCTGCTCCAGGATCTGAAGAAGGCACGTACGGACAGACCGCTCAGTCTGCTGCCACAAATCTGGACCGACTATAAGAAGGACGAGCTTGCTAACATCTATCAGAAACATGGCACTCAGAAAGAGAAAGAAAGCATTTATGAGCTGCTCTTCTCCATCAATCCTTCTCAAAACTCATATTGGGACAAAATTAAGGAATAAGCCTATATGCTTTATCATTCGGGAAAATCCAAATGATGGAATAAAAGCTGGTTCTTTTAGATTAAGTTCCTTTAAAACAATAAGAAAAGAAATTATGCTCAAGCAATTATACATCAAGAATTTCACGTTGATTGACGAGTTGGACATTCCTCTTTATCCAGGATTCTCAGTCATCACGGGCGAGACGGGTGCCGGAAAGAGCATCATTCTCGGAGCCATCGGACTGCTTCTGGGCAACCGTGCTGACAGCAAGGCCATCAAGGCTGGAAGAGACCGATGCGTGATTGAAGCCCACTTCGACCTGTCAAAATACGGAATGCAGGATTTCTTCGATGCTAACGATATTGATTATGATGCAGAAGACACCATCATCCGCCGCGAACTGACAGCTGCCGGAAAAAGCCGTGCCTTCATCAACGACACGCCCGTCCCCCTGAGCAAGATGAGAGACCTGGGCGAACAGCTCGTCGATATTCATTCGCAGCACCAGAACCTCCTGCTGCAGAAGGAAGACTTCCAGCTCAGCGTGGTCGACATTATTGCCCACGATGAAAAGCAGAAGAAGGCTTATCTTGCCGAATACAAGAACTATAAAAAGGCTAAGCAGCAGCTGGAAGACCTGAAAGCGGAAATCGCAAAGAACAGGGAGAACGAGGAATTCATGCGCTTCCAGTTTAAGGAACTGGATGACGCAAACCTGCAGGAAGGCGAACTTGAGCAACTGGAACAGGAAGCAGAAACCCTGAGTCATTCTGAAGACATCAAGACTGCGCTCTATGAAGCAGATAATGCACTCTCGGGCGAAGACGGCAGCATTCTCGACAAACTGAAGAATGCAGCCCAGCAGATTGACAACATCAAGGAGGTTTATCCGGATGTGAAGGAGGTGGCTGAACGAATGCAGAGCAGCTATATAGAACTCAAGGATATTGCCCAGGAAATAAGCGGAAGCGTTGACAATATAGAGTTCGACCCGAACCGTCTTGAAACCATCAATTCCCGGCTTGACCAGCTCTACTCGCTCCAGCAGAAATTCCATGTGGAAAATGTAGAGGAACTCATCGCCACTCGCGAGCGAATCAACGAACAGCTACAGCACATTGATAATGGAGATGAAGACATAGAAGAGCTGGAAAAGCAAGTTGCCCTTCTGCTTGCCAAGGCTGAAAAGCTGGCTGGTGAACTGACTGCCATCCGAACAAAATCGGCTAGAAAGATAGAAGAAGAAATGAAGAAACGTCTCATTCCTCTGGGAATTCCAAACGTCCGCTTCGAAATTTCATTCTCCGCCAAGCCGCTCAGTTCTGATGGTGTTGACAAGGTCAATTTCCTGTTCAGCGCCAACAAGAGCACGCTTCTCCAGCCGGTGAGTCAGGTTGCTTCTGGTGGAGAAATCGCCCGCGTCATGCTTTCTCTGAAGGCCATGATCAGCGGCGCCGTAAAACTGCCAACCATCATCTTTGATGAAATCGACACGGGAGTAAGCGGTAAGATTGCTGAAAAGATGGCGGAAATCATGACAGAGATGGGCAACCTGAACCGTCAGGTTATTTCCATCACCCACCTGCCTCAGATTGCTTCCATGGGAACCCATCATTACAAGGTTCTGAAAGAAGAAACCGAAGAGGGAACTCTTTCTCACATGAAGGAACTCAACGAGCAGCAGCGCATAGAAGAAATCGCCCAGATGCTCAGCGGAAGCGACATTACGCCTGCTGCCCTGGCAAATGCTAAGGAGTTGCTCAATAAACACAAGCAACACAAATAAGATTATGAAAAAAATAAATATGATCATGATGGGACTGATGCTCGGAGCATCGTCCCTCTATGCCCAGCCGGGTTCGGTCCAGAAACTGGCTAAGAGCGTTTTCACCTTGACTACTTTCAATCAGAAAGGCGACATTATCGCCTCTACCCAAGGTGTTTTTATCGACAACAAGGGAACGGCTATCAGCACCTTCAAGCCATTTGTCGGAGCTGTAAAGGCTAGCGTTGTTGACGCTTCCGGAAAATCGATTCCTGTTGAGGCCATCATGGGAGCCGACGAACTCTACGATGTGGCTAAATTCCGCATCAACGCCTCTACAGTTGCTGCCCCTATTGCAACCAAGGAATCGGCTGCTGGCGACAAGGTCTGGCTGGTTCCATATTCTATCAAGAAGCCGGCTTACCAGCAGGAGGACATCAGCAGCGTGGAGAAGTTCAAGACTACGTACAACTATTACATCTTCTCGAATAGTGCTCCCGAAAATGCAGTAGGTTGTCCGTTTGCCAACAAGAACGGTCAGGTCATCGGTCTGATGCACAGCAATGGTCAGGTTACGGCCATCGACGCCAACTACGCCAAGCAGCTGAAGGTAACCGGTCTTTCGAGTCTTGATGCAGCCCTTCGCGAAACCACCATCCGTACAGCTCTTCCTGATACAGAGAACGAAGCTATGACGATGATGACTCTGAAGAAAGGCCAGACTACAGCTGATGAGTATGCGAAATATAGCGATGAGTTTATCAGTAAATTTCCTACTTCAGCCTTCGGTTACAAGGAGAAAGCCGCTTATCTGACGGATAAGGCCGAATATGATGCAGCTGCCAAACTGATGGAAGAAGGCATTAAGAAATCGGCTGCCAAGGATGAGGCTCATTCCAACTATGCCGACCTGATTTATCAGAAGATTATTTACAAGGGCGATTCTGTTTATAAGGACTGGACGCTTGATAAGGCCATAGCTGAGGCTCAAAAGGCATACGAAATCAAGGCTCAGCCTATTTACCGCCATCAGGAAGCGCAGATTAATTTTGTAAAGGGTGAGTATCAGAAAGCTTACGATACTTTCATGGATTTGACCAATACTTCACTTCTCAGCGGCGAACTCTATTTTGAGGCTGCCCAGGCTAAGAAGAATCTCAAGGCTCCAGCCAAGGAGATTGAGGTTTTGCTCGATAGTGCGGTAAGCGTTGGAAACAAGATCGGAATGGTTGCGAATTATTATCTGGCACGTGGAGAATTTCTGAAGGAGCAGGGTGAATTCCGCCGCGCTATTCAGGATTATAATATGTACGATTCCATTGCCCGTCCTGTTTCGCCAGCCTTCTTCTACACCCGTTACCAATGCGAAACCAAGTTACGCATGTGGCAGCCAGCCCTGCTTGATATTGCCCGCACCTGTTACCTGGCTCCTAAAGAGCCTACATATTTTGCAGAATGGGCAAGTCTCGACTTGCGTGTAAAGCGTTATGATGAAGGAATCAGCGCAGCCACCCATTGCATAGAGTTGGCTCCTGAATATGCTGACGGCTACCTTCTCTTAGGACTGCTCCAGAAGGAGAAAGGAAATAAGGAAGAGGCCATCAAGAACCTGAAGAAAGCCCAGGAACTCGGCGATTCCCGCGCTGGAGAATATCTCAAGAAAATGAAGTAATTTTTTAGTAATAAGTAAGAAAGTCCGTAGGCATTTTAACAGAACGCCTACGGACTTTCTTTTACATTTTAGTCATGTGGTACCCCAGCATTTTAAGCTCTACGGCTATTCCCATGAGGAACATCTGGTGAAGGGCAGCAACGAAACCACGGAAGGCTTCCTCGCTTCCAGGCTGCAGATTCAGATGAATCAGCTTGCTGTAAGAGCGCGAAGCACATTCTGCCACTACATTCGTAACAGCCTTATGCGCTTCCTCATTCAGCAGCAGAACCTTTTCGCAGATGTAATCATCCATGTGGTCGAAATCTATTCTGTCACGAAGATATTCATAATGATTCTCTACCTTGCTGTAGAGTTCCCAATCCTCATCCCAATACTTGGCAAGCGCCATTCCTACATACATGATCCAACCCAATGAAACCGTAGGATATTTGGCAAACTCGCGAATCGCATCAGGCAGATAACTCTCGCCTACTTTCTGCCACAGCTCTTCCAAATCCGGAGCTTCCGGCAAATGAGCATCTACCTTATCAATACTCAGCAGATATTGATAAAGATCTTCCTTGAAGATCGCTTCAAAATTCTTTTTCTCTTCCATTTATCTTTTCTTTTTCTAATATTTTTTTACTGAACTCTGCAAACCCTGATTCCTATCTGCACCGGATGTTTGTGCATGTAAGTATAAAGTGTCATCGGTTCATCAATCACCTTCTTGTGAATGCTGCTGGCGTTGAGCAGATGCAATCCGTCTTTGTGCCAGGAGGCAATACCGATGTGGGTCGTGTCGAGCCCCTTCTTGTTGGTAATGATGGCGATAATGTCACCATCGTGAATAGCGTTGCGGAAAACTGCCGTGTTGGCAATCTTGCCCTTCGGAACATAACGGTAACGCTTGCCGTTCACACTCTGTTCCAGTTTTCTGATTCCCGATTTCCATTCCGGATGAGCCTTAAGCATCTTATAGCTCGAAACATGCGTACTCATCCAGTTGATGTTCACGGTCTGAACGGCCGAGAAAGGAGGATTGGGTGCAATATTCTTCACGATTCCCTCGCGCTCGTTTGCATCCATCCAAATCGTGAAATAATGCTGGCGCTTCACATAGGAAATCTCTCCACCCACATAACGCACATTTCGGAGATGTTCACAGAAAGCCGAGAAAGAAGTCTCGTTCTTCTTGGCGCACAGGGTGAGCGCCGTAACCATCTCTACGTATGTGGTGCAGTCCAGCTCACGGGTGTTCACGATGAGCACCTCTTCCTTCGTCCGGTCCAGCGTGCCGCCCACATAAGGGACGCCCGCCATCTGCTTGCCGAACCAGAGCATCCAACTGGCTGGTTTCTTCTTCATAGCCCTTGCCTTCTGCAGCAGTCCTACAATCCGCAGACTGTCCTGCCGCTGATAAACCACATTCACCCTGGCTTCTCCCGGAACAGCCAGCACGCAAGCCAGCACGACAGCTGCCATTTTCGTAAATATTTTCATCTCTTCTCTTTTTATATGTTAATGATGACGTTTCCTGCCAAAGTTCACGCCCACATAAATATTGAGTGAGCCAAACGAATTGTTGGTAGAAAACTGTTTTTTCTTATAGTTGTAGGAATGGATGATGGTGCTGGCGCCCGCGTACCAATGCGTGTTGTTCCACACAATACCGAAGCGGCCTATTCCATCCAGGTTCACATTCTTGAAACTGAAGTTGGTAATGTCCAGATGTTCACTTTCATTATCCGATTTCGAGCGGTTGTAAGCCACACCCACCGAGAGCGAAGCATTAAAGAGCCAGTTCTTGGCGAAAACCCAGTTGTAAGCATAGCCGCAGGTTACGTTCACATCGCTGTATTTCACCTTGCTGAACATCAGCGAACTGTCTATCTTGGCTTCCGGAGTTCCCCCGTTTGTCAGATTTTTGTTCAGCCGTTCATCTACAAGATTGGCCAGTTTATCCCAGTTCACCTCCAGTTCATGCTCCGTGTAACCGATTCCCAGAAGCATGGAACCGGCACTTCTCCGCTGCACCGTACTCTGCGAATAGGCGGCAGGATAAGAGAAACGGCGATGGTTGAAGATGTAATAAAGATTGAATCCCTTGATGCTCGATTTGAAACCGTCGAAAGGAGCCTTGCGGATAGGGTCACAATCGATGTGCTCACCCAGATTCATCCGCAGAACATGATAGTCATTTCCCGTCTGTCGCCAGAACAGGTCTATTCCCAGCAGACTGCTGTAGAGGCTCAGGTCAAACTCCTTTTTATTAGTGTGGTTATTCCTGAAATTAATGTGCTTCAGGTCGAACGTATAACCCAGAAACACCCATCGCCAGCCCAAATAAGGCCCCAGGCGGTAAGAAGGATCAGGAGCAAAGGAAATGCTCTGTCCCTCGCGGTTTCTGAGTGTATATTCCTCGTAGGTATTGGTGTTCTGCAGCATCACCGTATAATTGTAGTGCTGGTCTTCGATGTAAGAAGAATCCGTACTGTTGAATTCTCTGAAGAACCGGGTGAACACATTTCCCACCTGATGGAAGAAAGTTTTTCGATGGCGCTCTTTCACAAGGCTGTCCTTGGAATTATGCATGAACATCGACTTGTTGAAGAGCGTTCCCAGCATGGTAGAATCCACAGGCTCCCCTGCCCTTGCCGAAGTACAGGCAAGAGAACAGATAATTGCAACTATACAGAAACTTCTCTTCATAACTTACTCTCTATTCCAGATGATGATGCTTCCTTGATGTTTGCTTTCGAGATGATTTTGTAAAGAAAAATCAGTTCTTCCACAACACACGGTCCAGCACCCAGTTCACAGCCGTAGCCGAAACGCTGGTGCAGTCGCATTCGCCTATTCCCTGCAGATGCTCAATCACACTCTTGATGAGCGGCAGCTGCACGTAAGGCGGATTCGGAACCGTAATCGAGTTCTTTCCTTCGCTCGTAATCACTTCTATCGGCTGGTAAGTGAACACCGAGAATGAGAGCGAACCTTTCTCGCCAATCACCTCGATGCAGTCTTCCTTCGCACTCTCATGTCCCACGAAGCACCAGCTTCCGCTGCCCGGAATTCCACTCTCAAAGAAGAAGCACGCCGAGAGCGTATCTTCTGCCTGATAAAGATGCGCTCTGTTGGCAGGATAGCCGTGCGCACGGGTAATCACACCAAACAGATTCTGGAGCAAATCTATCTGATGAGGAGCCAGGTCGTAGAAATAGCCGCCGCCCGCAATATCCGGCTGCAGTCGCCAGGGCATTTCCTTGCCGCTCTGAAAGTCGAGATCGCGCGGAGGAACCGAGAAGCGCACCTGCACATTTACCACATTACCGATGGTTCCGCTCTCGATAATCTCCTTTACCTTCTGGAAATAAGGAAGATAACGGCGATAGTAAGCCACAAAGCATGGAACACCCGTCTGCTCGCTGATGCGGTTGATGCGGATGCAGTCGTTGTAACTCGCAGCCAGCGGTTTCTCTATATAGCAAGGTTTGCCCGCACGCATCGCCATGATGGCGAAGGTGGCGTGAGAAGAAGGTGGCGTGGCGATGTAAACAGCATTCACATCGGGATCTTCTATCAACTCCGATGCATCTGTATACCATTTGCGCACATGATGGCGCTCAGCATAGCTGCGTGCCTTGTTCTCGCTTCGGCTCATCACAGCCACCACCTGCGAACCCTCTACTTCGTTGAAAGCCGGTCCGCTCTTCTTTTCGGTTACTTCTCCGCAGCCGATAAATCCCCAATTAATCTGTTTCATTCTCTGTTGGTTTATTCTCTCCCGAAAGATTATTCTCCGGCGAGCGATTTGTTGATTTCGTCAATATAGTCGAGCACCTCGTCGCGTCCCATCTTCTTCTCACTACTGGTAATGAAATAAGGTGGAAGCGCTTCCCAGCGGTCTTCCAGTGCATGCATCCATTTCTCCGCATTCATGCGAGCCTTGACCGGACCCAACTTGTCGGCCTTGGTAAAGACGATACAGAAAGGAACGCCGCTCTCGCCCAGCCAGTCTACAAACTCGCGGTCTATCTTCTGCTGGTCGTGGCGCACATCGATGAGCACGAAGACGTTAGCCAACTGCTGGCGCTGCAGAATATAACTGCTTATCATCTGTTCCAGCTGTTTCTGTACGGTCTTCGAGCGTTTGGCGAAACCATAGCCCGGAAGGTCAACCAGATACCATTCGTTGTTGATGATAAAGTGGTTGATAAGCAGCGTCTTGCCCGGTGTGGCTGAAGTCTTAGCCAAACCCTTGTGGTTGCAGAGCATATTGATGAGGCTCGATTTTCCCACATTACTTCTGCCGATGAAAGCATATTCTGCCTTCGTATCTTTTGGACACATGCTCACTCGTGGAGCCGATATTGTAAATTCTGATTTCTTAATTTCCATTTTTTCTATTTTCTTTTATAAATGTTTATTATTAACGGCCGCACATCAACTAATCATAAAGTTCAATGTTCAACGCTCAAAGTTCAAAGTCTAGAGCATTTCAGCCAGTTCCAGCCATCTCATTTCCTTCTCATCAAGTTCATCCTTGATTTCTGGCAGGCGTTTGCTCTTCTCCGTCAGTTCCTCAACCGACAGATTTCCGCTGCAGAGTTCCTCTTCCAGTTTCTTCTGTTCCTCGGTCAGCGCATCTATTTCCTGGGTCAGCTGCTCATATTCGCGCTTCTCCTTATAGCTC
This sequence comes from Segatella copri, assembly GCF_026015465.1. GTDB lineage: Bacteria > Bacteroidota > Bacteroidia > Bacteroidales > Bacteroidaceae > Prevotella > Prevotella copri_E. The sequence goes on along the minus strand of NZ_JAPDUQ010000002.1, from coordinate 663,544 downwards.
ATCTTGCGCTTGTTCTCAAAGTTGGCGTCGCGCTTTGCTGTGCCTGCTCCATCGCTTTCTGCCGGTGCATTTCCGCCCTTTGCCGATTTCGCCTGTTCCGCCTCGTCCTTCGCCTGCATCCGGCTCCATTCCCTGTACTGCGTATAGTTGCCTGGAAAATCCTGAATTTCGCCTTCGCCCTTGAAAACCAGCAGATGGTCTACTACCTTGTCCATGAAATAGCGGTCGTGGCTCACTACGATGACGCAACCCGCAAAATCCTGAAGATATTCTTCCAATACCTGCAGCGTCTGGATGTCGAGGTCGTTAGTCGGCTCGTCCAGCACCAGGAAGTTCGGATTTCTCATCAGCACCGTACAGAGGTAGAGCTTGCGTTTCTCGCCGCCACTCAGCTTGTAAACGTAGTTGTGCTGCTCCTCAGGCGTAAAGAGGAAGAACTGCAGAAACTGCGAAGCCGTCATGTGCTTGCCGCCGCCCAGATCTATGTAATCAGCAATCTCCGTAATCACGTCAATCACCTTCTGGTCTTCACGGAATTTCAGTCCCTCCTGCGAGAAATAGCCGAAGCGAACCGTCTCGCCGATGTCAAACTTGCCGCTGTCGGGCTGAACCTCGCCCAGCAGCATCTTGATGAAGGTCGATTTTCCCGTTCCGTTATTACCCACAATACCCATCTTCTCGAAGCGGGCAAAGTTGTAGTAGAAGTTGTCGAGAATCACCTTCTTCTGTCCCCTGTCGTCAAAAGCCTTGCTCACATACTGGCATTCGAAAATCTTCGAACCTATATAAACGGTAGAAGCCTTCAGTCTTACCTGCCGGTCTTCGATGCGCTGCTTTGCCACCTTTTCCAGCTCGTAGAAAGCATCCTCGCGGTATTTCGCCTTATGTCCGCGAGCCTGAGGCTGACGGCGCATCCAGTCGAGTTCCCTGCGGTAGAGATTCTTCGAGTGCTGTATTTCGGCTCTCTGATTGTCCATTCTCTCCTGCCTCTTCTCCAGATAATAGGCATAATTGCCCCGGTAGGTGTAGATGGTGCGGTCGTCTAGTTCCAGAATCGTATTGCACACCTTGTCCAGGAAGAATCGGTCGTGCGTAACCATGAAGATGGTCTTGTTGCCGCGGTTCAGATAACCTTCCAGCCACTCTATCATCTCCAGGTCCAGATGGTTGGTCGGCTCGTCCAGCATCAGAAAGTCAGGTTCCGTAATCAGCACATTCGCCAGCGCCACTCGCTTCTGCTGTCCGCCGCTGAGCTGTCCCATCGGCTGTTCCAGGTTGGTAATGTGCAGCTGTGTGAGAATCTGTTTCGCCTTCAGCACCTTCTCCGGATCATCCTCATGATTGAAGCACGCCTGCAGCACACTTTCCTCCGGATCAAACTGCGGCGACTGTTCCAGATAGCCCACCTTCAAGTCGCGTCGGTAGATGATGTCTCCGCTCTCGTGGCCCTCTTTATCCATCAGCACCGACATGAGTGTAGACTTTCCCGTGCCGTTTCTCGCCACGAGTCCCACTTTCTGTCCTTCAGCGATAGAGAAGGAAATATTATCAAAAAGAACCTGTGCACCAAAGCGTTTGGTGAGGTTTTGAACGTCTAAATAGGGTATTTGACTAGCCATTTTTATTTTTTTTGTGCAAAGATAGGCAAAATATTTGGCAGAAACAAATTTTTTAATTATCTTTGCACACGAATTTATCAATCAATACCGTGTTTCCATTCAGAAACGCGACATTTCAGAAAGAAAATCATTAATATACAATATATAATATATGTATAGTAAAGAAGAATTACAAGCAAAGAGTGTCGTTCAGTTGAAGGACATTGCAAAGGAACTAGGAGTCAAGGTCAAGTCGGGCGATAAGAAAGAAACTGTCGTCTACGCCATTCTCGACGCCCAGGCAGAACAGCCAGCTTCTGATGCAGGCCCTAAGCGCAAGCGCACCCGCATTGCAACCAAGAAAGAAGACCGTGTTTATTCAGTACACGGCAATGAGGGAGAGAATTTCGACGTGCAGAAGAATCAGGTTCTGGGTCCTAACGGCGGCGAAGCTGCTCCTCAGGCTATGAACGAAACTGCCCCAGCCCCAGCGGTTGAGGAAGAAATCCAGTTCAGTCCGGCAGAGCAGAGTTTACAATCAACAGCCCAGAAGCAGGTTCTGAACCAGTCGGGCGAAGACATAGAGTCACAGGTACTTGCCAACTTCCCGAAACACCGCGGCAGAAGAAGCAAGGCTGAACTCGAGGCCATCGCTAAAGCCAGAGCAGCAGCCATCAGAAAACATCAGGCAGTAAAGGCCGAGATTGAAGCCCAGATGGCAAAAGATGCACAGGCTAAGGCTAACAAGCAGCCGACTGATGCTAACCAGCCGGCAGAAGCTGCAGCCGACAACCAGCAGACTGCTCCTGAGAATGCAGCAGCTCCTGAGCACGCAGCCGTTCCTGAAGAGCAGTTCTCTGCCGGAAACGCTGAGAGCGCCAACATCAGCGGCAATTTGCAGGCGATGCTCCAGGCTAAGATGAATGCACAGAACGCAGCAGCAGCTCCAGTTCCGGCAGCCGCTCCGGCTCCAGCTGAGGAGACAAAGGAAAAAGCTACTGAAGAAACTGCAACCGATAAGAAGCAGGAGTCAGCTCCTATCCACTATACAGAAGGTATGAAGGTAGAACTCGATGCAGACGGAACCTGGAAGGGTGATCCGGGCGATGGAACCGATTTCATTCCTGTAGTCGACATTCCTATCGAAGACCAGGCTGCCATTCCTACAGTCGACATCTTCGACCGTCCAACCACTCCACAGGTTTCTCACCAGCACACGCCAGCTGCTCCTGTTGCCAAGAACAAGCAGGAAGCACCAGCTTACGATTTCAGCAATCTCGTGAAATCCAACGGTGTGCTCGAAGTGATTTCAGAAGGCTACGGATTCCTGCGCAGCAGCGATTACAATTACCTTTCTTCACCGGATGATGTTTATGTAGCATCCAGCTTCGTCAAGAAGTTCGGTCTGAAGACTGGCGATGTCATCGAGTGCAAGGTTCGTCCGCCTCACGAGGGCGAGAAATACTTCCCGCTCACCAGCATCATCAAGATCAATGGCCGTGACCCGTCAGAGGTTCGTGACCGTGTTCCTTTCGAGCACCTCACCCCACTCTTCCCTAACGAGAAGTTCAATCTCTGTGGCGACCGCCGAACCACCAATCTCAGCACCCGCATCGTAGATCTCTTCTCGCCAATCGGTAAGGGTCAGCGTGCGCTCATCGTGGCTCAGCCTAAGACCGGTAAGACCATCCTCATGAAGGATATTGCCAACGCCATCGCAGCCAACCATCCTGAGGCTTATCTCATGATGCTGCTCATCGACGAGCGTCCTGAGGAGGTTACCGACATGGCACGCACCGTGAATGCAGAGGTTATTGCCTCTACCTTCGACGAGCCTGCAGAGCGCCATGTCAAGATTGCCGGAATCGTGCTCGAGAAGGCAAAGAGAATGGTAGAATGCGGACACGATGTTGTCATCTTCCTCGATTCCATCACCCGTCTCGCCCGTGCCTACAACACCACAGCTCCTGCATCTGGTAAGGTGCTCACCGGTGGTGTGGATGCAAACGCCCTCCAGAAGCCTAAGCGTTTCTTCGGTGCTGCGCGTAACATCGAAGGCGGCGGTTCGCTCACCATCATCGCTACTGCCCTCATCGATACAGGTAGTAAGATGGATGAAGTCATCTTCGAAGAGTTCAAGGGAACAGGTAACATGGAGTTGCAGCTCGACCGCTCACTCAGCAACAAGCGCATCTTCCCTGCTGTCAACCTCATTTCTTCGTCTACCCGTCGCGACGATCTCCTGCAGGACAAGACAACGCTCGACCGCATGTGGATTCTGCGCAAGTATCTGTCAGATATGAACGCTATCGAGGCGATGAGCACCATCCACAAGAACATGCAGCATACTCGCAACAACGACGAGTTCCTGCTCTCTATGAATTCATAACCCCTCATCCGGGTTTAACCATACTAGAATATCCGGCAAAAGGCTCCGTTCATCGGCTGTCTTTACTAGATATAAATGAAGAGAGATTTGAAAGAGAAGGGCAAGTTCCATTTCCGGGATTTGCCCTTCGTGCTTTTTTACTGTTTAAAATCATTAAAAAAATATTCCATTTCATTTTTTATTCGTATCTTTGCTAATCTTAAACACAGAGGGACGCAAAGCCCCAATATAAATAATGTATAACTTAAAATCAAAAGAACCATGAGCAAATATTTTGCAGAATCAGAATTGATTATCAATGAAGACGGAAGCTGCTTCCACCTTCATCTACGCCCGGAACAAGTGGCTGATAAAGTAATCCTCGTTGGCGACCCAGGTCGCGTAGCCCTCGTAGCCTCCCATTTCGATGAGAAGGAATGCGAAGTTTCAAGTCGGGAATTCCACGCCATCACCGGCACATATAAAGGCAAGCGAATCACTGTGCAGAGCACCGGAATAGGATGCGATAATATCGATATTGTAGTCAACGAGCTCGATGCGCTGAAGAACATCGATTTCAAAACCCGCACCGAGAAACCCGAGCACACCACGCTCACCCTCGTGCGCATCGGAACCTGCGGCGGCCTGCAGCTCAACTGCCCTGCCGGAACCTTCGTAGCCTCGCAGAAGAGCATCGGTTTCGACGGACTCATCAACTTCTATGCCCGTCGCAACGAAATCTGCGACCTCGAAACAGAGGCAGAATTCAAGCGCCAGGTAAAATGGAACGACCAGATTGGCAACCCATACTGTGTAGACAACAATCCGGAACTGCTCAACCAGATAGCCGGCGATGATATGGTACGCGGAATCACCATAGCCTGTGGCGGTTTCTACGGACCTCAGGGCCGCGAACTCCGTGCCCCACTTGCCGATCCAGAACTTAATCAGAAGATTGAAGCATTCGAGTATAACGGTCTGCGCGTCAACAACTTTGAGATGGAGAGCTCAGCCCTCGCCGGTCTTTCCCTTCTCCTCGGTCATAAGGCATTAACCTGCTGCATGGTCATCGCCAACCGCCGTGCCCTCAACGCCAACACCGGCTACAAGAGCACCATCGACAATCTCATCAAGGTTGTATTAGATAGAATTTAAACAATAAAAAAATGAATCAAGAAGAATGTATCTGCGCCCTGGCAACCCCAGCCGGCGGTGCTATCGGAATCATCCGACTCAGTGGCTCTAACGCCATTACCCTCACCGACAAAATCTTCCAGTCTGCCAACGGCAAATCCCTGGAAGAAGCCAAGCCCTACACTCTGCATTATGGCGAAATCAAGGATAAGGATGGCAACACCATCGATGATGTACTGGTGAGCGTGTTCCGTGCACCCCACAGTTATACAGGCGAGAACTCCACCGAGATTTCCTGTCATGGCAGCCGGTACATTCTTCAGCAGGTTCTCCATCGCTTTACAGAGGTAGGATGTCGCCAGGCAGAACCGGGCGAATACACCCGTCGTGCCTATCTTAACGGCAAGATGGACCTATCCCAGGCAGAAGCCGTAGCTGATCTCATCGCCTCTACCAACAAGGCAACCCACAAGATGGCGCTCAGCCAACTGAAGGGTCATTTCAGCAACGAACTCTTCCTCCTTCGCGAAAAATTATTAAAGATGACTTCGCTCCTGGAGTTGGAGCTCGACTTCAGCGACCACGAAGAACTGGAGTTTGCCGACCGCAGCGAACTCCAGGCACTAGCCGAAGAAATCAATCACAAGATTACTACCCTCGCCCATTCCTTCGAAACCGGCAATGCCCTGAAGCAAGGAGTAGCCGTAGCCATCGTAGGCAAGACGAATGTGGGTAAGAGCACCCTGCTCAACCGTCTGCTCCACGAGGAGAAGGCAATCGTGAGCGACATTCACGGAACCACCCGAGATGTAATCGAAGACACCACCCTCATCGACGGAATCACCTTCCGCTTTATTGACACAGCCGGAATCCGCAAGACGGATGATGTGGTAGAAAACATCGGAATAGAGCGCACCTTCCAGAAGATGGAAGAGGCGAAGATAGTAATCTGGCTATTAGATGAGCAGCCGTCAGCCTCAGAAATCGAGGAGATGAAGCTGAAGAACCAGGGCAAGAAGCTGCTGGTAGTATTTAATAAGATGGATAAACTTGAGAATGATAAACTTGCGTTCGATAAATTCACCCATTCCTGTGGCTCAGATTCCAGTGAATCAGAAGCCAGCGAAGGAGATTCCAGTGAACCAAAAGCCCCACTCTTCATCAGTGCCCGCACAGGCGAGAATGTTTCATCCCTGGAGCAGGCATTAGTAAGAGCCGCTGATATTCCTGAGATTACCGAGAACGACGTCATCATAACGAGTGCCCGCCATTACGAGGCCCTTCTCCGTGCCCATGATTCCCTCTCCCGAGTATTGGAGTCGATGGAAATGGGCATGAGCGGCGACATCATCGCCGAAGACCTGAAAATGGTATTGGAAGAATTGGGCGAAATCACTGGCGGACAGATCAGTAGCCAGGAAACGCTAAACAATATCTTCAAGCACTTTTGCATCGGAAAGTAACCCCCCTGGACAGCTCTAAAACGAACATTTTTATAACTGCTTGCAAGCCACCTACTTAGGTGGTTTTTTTCGTCTTAACACATTCCATTTGTAATTTGCTGAAACCAATATTTTGGTGTATTTTTGGCTCAAATTTCATTCGTGGCCCTCAATTCTGTGAGAAAATGGAAAGGAAAAAATCTATGTTTTGGTACCTTCTGAGACAAAATGAGACAGTTTCAATCCTTCGACCATTTCTCATGTTTGGCACCTCGTGAGAAATACTGAGAATATGTGAGACAGTCTGAGACAAAATCGACGACCTCATTAACCAAAAAGAGCATGTAAAAATGAGAATAATTAAGGTGTGTGGAGTCTGTGGAAAGGAGTTTGTTGCCAGCAAAATGACCAGTAAATACTGTTCAAGACGCTGTGAACGTGTCGCTTTCCGGAAAAGAGAATCCGAAAAGAAGAAAAATGAGAAAGAAAGTGCCGAAGCTTTGCGTGAGGAAGAGAAGATAAAATCCTTGCGAGAAAAGGCATTCCTTACCCCGAAAGACGTTGGCGTTCTATTCGGTGTAAGCCGTGCTACCGTATATAGATATTTCCAAACTGGTATTGTTAAAGCTATAAAAATTAGAAATAAAACTTTTGTTAGAACATCAGACCTAGATAAGATGTTCGATGAAGCTTCACCATACAAGAAGAGAAAATATCAAATCAAGGAAGAGCAGGAGTATTATACCCTTCGTGAAATCATGGAGAAATATCACATCGGTCGCAAAGCCGTATGGGGACGTTGTGACCGTATGGGTATTCCAAAAGTTTATGAAGGTCGTAACACCTTCTTCAGCAAAAAGGCAGTTGATGCAAAGTTTGCAGACCTTCTTGAAGAAATCAATCTCGGCAACTACTATACAATGGATCAGGTGATGGACATGTATGGTATGACTCGAACTAACGCTATGAATTTTGTAACCTATCACAAGGTACCAAGGGTAAACAGAAATGGTAAAGCCTATTACTCAAAGATACATATTGATAGTATCAAGCAAAAAGGTAATGAGGTAGATCCGGACTGGTACACTTACGAAGAGATTTCAGAAAAGTATGGCCTTACAAAGGATCAGATTAGCTACACTCTTAAAAATTATGATGTAAGGACTGAGAAGCGAGGTAAGTTCACGATGATATATAGAACCGACTTCGACAAGATTACTCAACAGCGAATGGGCAACACCAAGAAAGTTGAGAACTTGGATGGAACAGAACGTGTCATCTTCCAAGCAAAAGCACAGGAGAGAGCATGTCCTCCTACTCCAGAAGGATATTACTCAACTGAGGAAGTGGCAGAAATGTTCAAGATCACCATCAAGCATGTCGGTGTGATGACCAGAGAGAACAAAACTCCTAAAATAGCTCTTAAAAATTTCAACTTCTATGAGAAGAAGGCCATCGATATCCTGTATAATCAAAAGCATAAGTATGCGGATATAAATGACTGGATTACTCCTGAGGAGATGAGAGATACCTACAAGATGACGCATGATGCAGTACGTTCATTCATCCACCGGCATAAGATACCTTCAAAAGTTGAATATGGAGTAACCTACTATTCAAAGCAGCACATCCAGGCGCTGAAGACTGGATATTTCGAAGGAAGAGAACGCTACTATTCAGTCGAAGAAGCTATGAAGAAGTATGGAATGACAAAGGATATTGTTCATTATTACGTCAAGCATTACAAAGTCACTAAAGTAAAGAAGGGGCAATTCATGTTCTTTAGAAAAGAAGAATTCGACAGACTCATGGAAAAACGTTTCAAAAATGATGATTTGAAAACAGATTATACCGAATAGTATGATTTACTTTCTCTTTACTGTTGTCAATGTAGTATCATTTAGGAATTTTGCAACCGAATTTTATTAATACAAAAATCAGATATATTATGCAAGTATGTAAAACCGTTAAGCTCCGTATGCGTGACAGACGCAACGGAACAAAGTCACTTTTCCTGGACTTTTGGCCAGGATATAGAGACCCGGAGACGATGGAGTTGATACGCCGTCGCTCACTTGGCATGTACATTTATGCCGATCCTGCCAACAAGCAGCAGAAGCTCTACAACGACAAGATTCTCGCCAAGGCAGAAGCTATTCGTTGTAAGGTGTATATTGATGTTCTCGATGAGAAATATGATTTCTTCAACCGTGACAGATTGAAGGAGGACTTTCTCGGATATTTCAGAAGGTGACTATATACGACAATACCCCGATATTCTCGTGGTAGTCAATTAAGGAAACGTTGCTAAATACAATAATACCGATTATGATGCGTTATTATAGCAAAGTTTTATAGATACAGAAAGGAAAAAGCCCTGACAGAGCGGTTACTCTATCAGGGCACATCCTAAATGGTAAAACACATTACTTGTTCTTCTTGCCAGTAGATGTGTTTGGGGTACTGCGATAGTGAGTTCTCACTTCTGTACCATCTTCTTTGGTATGAGAGTGTACATACACTTTCTTTTTACCTTCTGAAGTTTCTGCCATAAGCAATCCTTTCTTCTCTATGGTGGCAAGCCACTGTTAAACAATAGAAAAGTCTCCTTGCCTACTCCAAATAGGCTTGGAGACTTTTCGTTAATAAACTCATATGTCTCTTTAGTACGAGGCAGAACCATCAGCCTTTAAGTAGCCGATAATTCCATATACTTTTTACAAAACTTATGCCAGTGATTCTCTGCTGACAGAATGGCTGTCCCAATCTGCCTTTTTTGACGTGACAGCGTTAATCGAAAGAAAACATCATAAGTATGAAAGAAACAAGAATTATAATCAACAGCACCGAAAATGCCGAAATCAAGATAACGGCAGAGCAAAACTTCAATCCCTTATTTTCGGAAACGTTTTTAAGCGTGGATAAACCATTAGACGTACACCTTATAGATAAAGAGACGATAAGTGGCGAGGATGCTTGTAAATCGGCATCTACCACCATTCTTTCTAATCTATTAGGAATTATCCAAAAAGCAGATAAGGATAGTAGCCACATATTCACGCAAAAAGAATTAGATTTGAAGTCTGAATTTATAGACTTGCATAGGATAGAACAATTTGAAGAGATAGCAGGAATTAAGTTTGACCACTCCAAATTTCATAATCGAAGAGAATTTCGAGCCTATTTCAAGAAGTGGCTAATGGAACGCAATATGTGAAATAGTGTTATATTTTTAGGCATTTCTAACTTTCTTTCAATAAATTTGCGTATCTTTGTCGCTGTCTTTCGGGACAAAAGTTTTCGTGGAATAAAGAAAGTGCCTTACTTCTTGTAAAATCGCCAAATCTCTACAAAGAATATACGAGGCACGGAGCAGCTCATATACGTGGGCTGCCTATCCGTGCGTATATTCAGGTGTTTGGCGATACCTACAAGAGGTGCATGGGAGGCAGCCCACTTTCTGAATCTATAAACATTGTAGAATTATTCTCCAAGTTGGCTGTCTGCGGAGAACTCTTGTAAAATTCGCCATTATGAAAGTTTTTGGAAAAGCATTCTTATCGGGGGTTGTATTTGCCATACTCTTGATTGTTCTTGTCCCTTTGTTCGCAGAGGGAATGTCGCCAGGTGTTGCTATTGCTAGGCTTACAAATAATCCGTTGAAGATGGTTTCAGTTCTTCAAATAATGTGTATCACAGGACTTGTTTTTGGGTGTGTTGCTAGCTTTTTCTCTTGGATTGGTCGCAGAAATCGTGAACGTGAAGAGACAGATGACCTTATGCGTGAATATCTTAAAAAGAAACTCCAAGAAGAAAATGAAAAGCAATATTAGAAAGCAACTTTCCATTACGTCACCTAAACAATCAAGACGATTGCTTGAAGTTGGCTATACCATAGATACCGCTGATATGGTATGGATAAAACATCAGTACTGCGTTTCTTCAGTACTACAAGAAAAAGAGAACGCTGAAAATTATCCCACTGATTCATACGATATTCTGCCAGCGTGGTCGCTATTGAGATTGTATCAAATGCTGCCACCTAACCTCAATTTATTGGTAAATGAGGATGCAGACGAATGGAATTTATGGGAATTGAAAATTGACAAGGATAAAGGTATTACTTATGTTGATAGTGACGGAAACTATTCATATATCGAAGAGTCATATAGTTTGGTTCCAATAGATAATCTTGTCAATGCATTTATTTGGCTTGCAGAGAACGATTGGATGTATGCTGTTGATGAGGAATTTAATAGTTTGCCCGAAATGATGAAATAGAATTGTCTCAAAATAAAGATTTACACATTCTTAACTATTCCGACTTAACCCAGTATTTTACTTGGGTATAAGACAAATGCTAGCGTCCTCACGGATTGCTAGCATTCTTTATTCTCATAATTTCTTTGTACCTTTGCACCGCCAAGTCCCACCTTGGCGACTGTTCAAAATAATAAACATAAAGATTTAGAAATTATGACACTTGAAAATATGTTTCAATCTATTATAGTTGATGACCGTATGGAACGCTTAAACTCAGCCATTGAAAAAGTCTATGGAGTTCATGCGGTTGGTGCTGTATATTCTGAAAATGAAGAGTTAATCCAATACACAGAATCGTAATGGAATAGCAAGGCAGGATTTAGTTCTTGCCTTGCTTTCTGACTTTCTTCTTGTTAGTATGGAGCATCTTATCCATAGCCTTATCAAAATTACCACTATTGTTATCAATCTCCATAATCTCTTTCAGCCGTTCTTCGGGCATGTCTTGAAGAAAGTCAGGCAGTTTTGTTCTATCAATCATTATGCTGTGAGTTTGTTATACGTTAATCTACTCTTGCAATGCAGAATAGCCTCCGCAAAGCGTTCATTAATAGAAACGTTGCGAGTATTATAACGGAAACAAAACTCGTCAAAGTATCTTTGCATGTGTTTACGGCTAACCCAGTTGTATATGCCATTGATAGCACGCTTGCTATAATTTCCCCAAAAGGCTTCAATCGTGTTCGTATATGCGCCACCACTAACATAGATGCCGTGTCCGTGGTCAACAACGTAGTGTTTATAGACTTTTGATATAAGCCTATATCCGTGCCACTCATCAGAGTATATAGTGGCGGAGTGCTTAACCTTACACAACACAGGTGGTGTTAGCTGCTTGTAACTCGTATTTTCTACTACTTTACAGAAAACTTTACCACCACGCTGCAATATGCCCATTACGGGAACTTTATCAACGAATGCTCTGCCTTGGCATTTCTTCGCTTTCTTGTTCCAATGCCGATTTTTATTCTTGCCACCAACGAAAGTCTCATCAAGTTCAACCTCACCGTCAAACTTTTCCTTGTAGTTTTGCTTGAAGGCTTCACGTATGCGGTGCGTCATAAACCAAGCGGTTTTCTGAGTAACGTGAATATCCTTAGATAACTGCACAGAAGATATACCCTTTGTGTGACAAGTTACCATATAGATGGCATAAAACCACTTACGCAAAGAGATTTTAGAGCCTTCAAACAGCGTACCTATTCGTATGTTGAAGTTCTTGCTTGTGTTCTTACAACGATACATACCATCACCCCTTCGGTAAACTTTTGAAGTTGGGTCGTATGGAGATACTGGCTTACCATTCTCCCAAAGTTTACTTTCAAGGTAACTGATACATTTCTTCTCTGTATCGAACACTTGCATAAGTGTAAATGCGGAGTTGAAATTGTCAAAGCTAATCGTCTTCATAATCCAATCATTTTGGTGCTTGGTTACATTAACTTTGGCAAGATTTTGCGTTGAGCAAGAAAAGGCTAAAACCTTGTGATTTTAGCCTTTGGGAATACACAACTATCAGTGTATCAATCGTTATTGAGAGATAGTTAAACTTTGTGAATAAAAATTTGACTACCCTATGTTAGGGGTATTGTCGTATATAGTCACCTTTCAGAAATATGGTCAATCGCAACTATGTGAAGTGTGATGCAGCCTACAAGCATTTCGAGAAGTTCTGTAAAGGCAAATGTACATTTGAGATGCTTGATGTTCTTTACTGTAACAAGTATATGGAATATCTCCTTGATACCAAAGTATCATCAAGAGGTGGACATGTTATCAAGAAGTCTATTTCCAGAAATACGGCATCAGCCTATTGGAATGTGTTCAAGCAGGTCTTGACAAAGGCATACCGTGAGCGAAGACTGACAGATGATCTTGCCAGCCTTTTGGAAAACATTTCATGTACAACGCCAGTGAAGCAAAGTCTTACATTGGAGGAAGTTAGAAGAATGTATGCCACTGAATGTTCTATTCCGGTGGTTCGAAAAGCTGCATTATTCTCATGTCTTACAGGTCTCCGTATCAGTGACATCCTGAGATTGAAATGGGAGAATATCCGTAGCTATGCTGATGGTGGATATTATCTGGATTTCATTTGCGTGAAGACAAAATGCCAGACCCAGGTTCCAATTGGCGATGATGCTTATGCTCTAATCCATCCAAAGACCAACAGAACATATATCTTCCAAGGTTTCAAACGTACTATGACGTATGGTGTGATGCAGAGCTGGCTGAAAGAGTGCGGTATCGAAAAGCATATCACCTTCCACTGTTTCCGTCATACGTATGCCTCGTTGCAGCTCGAACTTGGTACAGACATATATACCGTTCAGCATCTGCTCAACCATAAGAATGTCAGCACGACACAGATCTATGCTTCCCACGCAAACCCAAAAACACGTGAGGCAGCAGGCAGAATTACGTTAACGAACGTGAAAGACGACGAGAAGTCAACTGAAAGTACGACACACCCAAAAGCAAATAAAAGAAAATAAGATTATAAAAAGGCAAAAAAGAGAAGCTAAAATATAGCTTAAAGCATTGAAACACAGAATAATAAATAGTGTTTAAGAGACGCATTTTGTTGATACGAAATAGTAGAAAATAGCAAGATTCTCTATATCTTTGCAGCCACAAAAACTCCAAAAAGTAACAATTGCAATGATTAAAAAGTTAAAAGAGAACTTCTTGATTCTCCTCATTTCGAATATGCTCACCATCATTATGGTAGTAGTCGCTCCAAGAATATATGGAGCGATTGCTAACCTGATGATGACAGTTTCCGACTCAGATTCCGGTTTCTCTTTGCCGATGATATTCTACTATATATCATTTGCCATCATTGTCTGTGCATTCATGTGCTTGCGTAAGCCGCAAGCGGTGAGAGACATCGTGATCAACAACAGTATTTCTTCCAACGAACCATCCATCTCGGATGTGGAGAAAGCAGAAGAAATGCGTGAACGCTATCGCAACAGGCAGTATAGTCTTGAAAGTTCAAAATATGATGCAGTCAAAGACTATACTTACTCTGTACTTTCGCCATATATGACGGATGAGTACTTGGAGATGCTGTGTCAGAATATAAAACTGTACGACATCCCTGAATCATGTATTGTTCCTGTGAAAACAAATGGAACCTTGAATACTCTTGACATCAGACATTACTCCTGGAATATTGGAGAACGCCTTGGTTGGAGCGGTCAGAAACGAGCAACCTTCATCAAGCTGTGTTTCCCTACCGAGCTCCAGGATGTTGAAGTAGAAAGCATGAGACGTACATTGAGACAGAAGGGCAAATGCGTAATAGAGATAGATGTACCCGATTACAATGATTATCAATTTCATCATCAGAAATAAAGAAAGTTTTTAATATGCAGAACGAAGAAAGACAAATAACATTCAATGACATACCGGAAGTATTGTCAGAGATACTGAAAAGATTCGATCTTCTTGACCAGTCTATGGAACTGATTCGAGAAGAGGTACGCAGGACTAAAAGACCTTCCCTATCAGATCATATTCCAATGGATGTGAAGGAAGCATGTGAATTTCTTAAAATCAAGAAATCCACTATGTACACTTACATACAGAACGGAGAAATCCCTGTCAATCAGAAGGGTAAGAAATACACCTTCTTTAGGGATGACCTTATCAAATGGTTGGAATCTGGCTGCAAGATAGAGGCTCCAATCAGCACTATGGAGATTAATCAGATACTCAGCAAAAGACCAAGACGAAGAACTTTATAGGACAGATAAGTGCCTAAAATTCAGAAGCCTACATTGGATATTCCCTAATGTAGGCTTTTCTTTTGATAATAGTCTAAATAATCATACTGATGTTAATTTTTATACTGAATGCAGATAGACTGCACAATTTTAGTGTATCTTTGCACTGAAATGATGACTTACATAGCAAATATCAGTCAAGTAAAATACACATTTCCGCCTGCTTCATTAAGCAGGCGTATTTCAAATTTATTCATTAACAAAAAGTAATATGAGTCAGAAGAACAATTCCTCTGTGCTCTCTCTTTTTGTGTTTACAGTGCTCAGATCATTGTCCAAAACAAGAGATTGAGCTTTCCAAAGATGAGCTTTGGACACTCTATCGTGCTGCTTACGAGCAGTACAAGTCGGAAATCCTTAATGATGGCAAGTTGTATGACAGATATGTCAACGACTTTGTTAGCTATCACCTGCTGGTCTTCTCTTCCGAGGAGCTGATCGTTCGTAACCATTTCAAGCATGTATTCAGCTTGTATGAGTTGCTTACTACCAGAAAAGACCTTGTCACCAAGTACTTCACCAAGTCATCATTTGAGAAAGGAGACTTTGAGACAATGGTTTATGAGTTCAACCACATTGAAGTTGTGGTTGAAAGCCCTCGCATTCTTGCTTCATTCACTACAGAACAGATTCGACTCATTACGAAATTCGCCAATGAGTCGAATTTCTTTGTAGATGGTATCGATGAAGAAACGATGGACGGATTCTTCAAATGTGCGTTGGATGAATCTCTGGTTGTAGTCAACATGCGACAGGTACTTCAATTGCTGTATGCTTTGTCTATCGAGAAGATGATTCCCCACAACTGGGTATCACTTATTGCGGACAATCAGCTGCTCACCCCTAAGAGTACGGGAAAGGCATCCAAGCGAGGTGCTATCAGCAGCCGACTTAGTGAACTGAAGGCTTCATCTGCAAAGTTCCCAAGTGGGGAGTTTCTGGATTTTGCAAAACAACTGAAAGAAATGCGATGAAGTAAAGTAAGTTAAACAACTGAAAAGAAAAATCTCCTTACATCCCCCCTGACACTTCCGAGTGTCAGGAGTAAGGTCAGTTGTATTAGATTTTATTGGGGTAATTTTGCCCCCGAATCGATTCAGTTTCGGGGGTAGCCCCCTTATTGTCTAACATTAAAAGTAAAAAGAAAATGGGAAATAGCAAAATTGACATGAACATACTTGCCAAGAGAGTAGAACTTTTGGAAATGAGAGTAAAGGAACTCACTTCGGTAGAACCTGAGGCACTTAACGAGCGTCTTTCAAAGATTGAGGAAAGATATTTCTCAAACAAAGAGATGCTCACCACCACCGAGGTTGCTGAATATCTTGGCGTTTCTCAGTCTCAGATATACAAGCTCACCATGAACATGGAGATTCCTCACTACAAGCCACAGGGCAAAACCATCTATTTCGACAAGAAGGAGCTTTTGAAATGGATGCGCAACAACCATATCACCCCGGCACGAAAGGACAGTGCCAATAAATAGAGAAGCGTTATGAAAGACAGAAAGAAAAACAAGACCAGAGTTTATTCTGATGTCCAACTGACGGCTCTCTTGGAAAAGTCTGAGATAGTGATTGACCCCTCAAAGTGTAGAAATCAAATTGAAAGAAGCAATGGCAAGAGGAAGAAACAGTAAAAGTGAGAAAGAAGAGTCTGCAGCAAGTTCTCTTGAAGTAGGCATGCTGTGCAAGAGCGCTTTCAACGACAGTGAACTGGAAAGCTATCTCAGACAAGGAGAGATAAAAGCTTCAGAAAAACCGCCCGTACCACCCCAGGTGTTATGGGTCGGTGACTGTACCATTGCCACTTTCGGAAATTTCAGCGCATCAACTGGTAAGGCAAAGAGTAAAAAGACGTTCAACATCACGGCGATGGTAGCAGCAGCTTTAACCAATTCCACTGTACTCAACTACCGGGCAAGTTTTCCTGAAGGAAAGAGACAGATCCTCTATTTCGATACGGAGCAGAGTCGCTATCATTGCCACAATGTTGTTGAACGAATCTACCGACTGGCAGGACTCAGCCTTAACAAGGAAGACAAGCGCATCAAATTCTATGGACTAAGGGAGTTCACTCCTACTCTACGCATAGCCCTCATAGATTATGCGCTAAGAACATTTGATGGTGTGGGACTTGTCATTATCGATGGTTTGCGAGATCTCATGTACGACATCAACAATGCCAAGGAGTCAACAGACGTAATGACGATGCTGATGGCATGGACGAGCAAGTATGATCTGCATATCCATTGCGTGCTCCACCTTAACAAGAATGACAACAACACTCGTGGCCATATTGGTACTGAGTTGGAGAATAAGGCAGAAACGGTGCTGACTATCAGCAAGAACAAGCAGGATGCCAATATCAGTGAGGTAAGACCCATGCACATGCGAGACAAAGAGTTTTCGAGCTGGGCATTCCACATTGACGATAACTCTCTGCCTGTCCTTGATGTCGGTTATCACGTCACTGTTGTCAAGCCCAAAGACAAGCCGCTCACCTCTCTGCCTGACGATGTTCATACGATGGTACTTCAAAAGATTTTCTCCGAGAGTACCCCACAGAGATACGTCGATTTGGTAAAGGCTCTGGGTGAAGCTTATGCCGAAGAAGGTTACAAACGTGGTGATAATGCCGTGAAGGAGATGCTAAAGATTTTCAATGAACGAAAGTTGATAACAAAAGAGAAAGACGGCTACCATTATCACCCTACTCTGTTTCCGTCCAAGTAAGTTTATAAGTTTAAGTTTAACCGGGTATATATATATTAAACTAATATGTGCCCATAAAATATGTAACAACATGACTATAGAAGAAATCAAATCAGTCAGCATTGTGCAGTTCCTTGAATCACAGGGCTATCATCATGTCTATATATTAAAGGAGAACTATTGGTATCTGTCTCCTTTTAGGACTGAGGCATCGCCTTCATTCAATGTCAGTCCCAAGAAGAATCTATGGAATGACTTTGGAGCTGGCGAAGGTGGCAATCTCATCAATCTGGTTCAGAAAATGAATCCTTCCTGGAACAATCATGAAGTTCTGACCTATCTGGAACAGAAGATAAAAGAACACCATCTACAATATTCAGAGGATTATGAAGCCCAAAGAAAGGAAAATGAGAGAAAGGAAGTCTGGAAACAAGACCAAGCTGACCAGCGAGAGAAGGCAAAAGAAGCCAACACCATCATTGAGCGTATTGTTGGGCTCAGTCATCCTTATCTCAGAGACTACATTTTGCAGAGACGAATAGACTATGACATAGCCAAGGAGTATTGCAAGGAAGTACATTATCGTATCTATGACAAGAGTTACTATGCCATAGCCTTTGAGAATATCGAGGGTGGAATGGAAGCAAGGAACAAATACAGCAAACGAAGCATTGGCAAAAAGTCGATTTCAATCATCAGACCAAACAACGAGCTACACAAAGAATGTTGTATCTTTGAAGGTTTCTTTGATATGCTGACATATGCCAGTATCAAGAAATGGATAACAGACAATGAGATTTGTCTGCCACATGAATGCGACTATCTCGTTCTCAACTCTGTCAGTAACATCAAGGTTCTGCTGCCATACCTGCAGGAATACACTCTGATACATTGTTATCTGGACAACGATGATGCAGGTGCAAAGACTGTAGAGAAGATAAAAGCTGCTTATCAGGATAAGGTAGTAGATGAATCCCATCGATATGTCAATTACAAAGATGTTAATGATGTAATCAATGGTATCATCAAACCACCCAAATAATGTCCCAAATGCCATATCACTGACCAATCAGGAGGTTCTCTTTCGAGAGGGTCTCCTTTTTTGTTTTATATGCCCTCTTGTTATTTTATAGTATGATTATTAAAATATTATCATACTTCTTTTATAATCTGTGTTAAGACTGAAACGGTTTTAGCTCTGTTTTTTCATTTATCGCACAAATATATGTTCCTTTGCACTGTTTTTGGGAAATACGCCGACTCGTCGGATGTAAGTTCCGAGTATGATAACAATAAAAATAACAAATAAAATTCAGATTAAAAATGTCAGGATTCGTAATTTTTGCGCTCGTCCTCACTTTTGTGTATGTAGTGTACTTTGCAGTAATGATCACATTAGACCTACATGGAAAGAAGGATGAAAAGAAAACAGAAGAAGAGGCCTATGATGTAGGTGATTTGACCAATGAGGAACAGCCAGTTGCAATCGAAGAACGCAACGAGGGTCCTGACGAGGGTGACATGACCTTCACGGAGCAAATCACGGATGATGGACTCAGAGTTGTCAACCCGACAGGAAACGTACCCTATCCGCAACCTCCTTCTGGTGAAGAGCAATCGCAGCAGCCACAGTCACATACCGTGACCAGCGAAGAACTCAACGAGAAGAACGATGAGATTTTGGAGCACATAGATCCAGTGCCACAATGCAGTTACCTCTCAGATGAGTTTATGCAGAATCTCAACAATAAGCACAACACCCGAAAAATAGAAAAGAAGAATGCCAGAGATAAGCTGTAAACACAATCTTTTGTTTGCCATAATGTTAATAGGTGTCATGCTCTTCCAGCCAATGTTGGCATCTGCCAAATGCGGTGGTGTCGATTATAGCTGGGGAGCAGACGCACTGAGCAATGCTCATGACTTTACGGTAACAATGATGCTCTATGTAGTCTATCTGGTGTATGCCATAGCTGCCATCGTAGCCATCATAGGAGCTTTGCAAATCTATATAAAGATGAATACGGGCGAAGGTGACGTAACCAAATCCATCATGATGCTGATTGGTGCCTGCCTTTTCATGATAGGTGCAACTATCCTGTTCCCTGCATTCTTCGGTTATAATATAGTATAAGGTAAAAAAGATAGGATAACAAAACATCTCAACCTGCAGGAGAGATAAATGAGTGTAAATTTTTTAAGTAACATCAAAAGAAATCAAATGAAGAAAATCAAGAATTTCGCAAAGAATCTTTTCAGTGCCAAGCGTATGAAGACGCTCGCCATGCTCCTTTTCTGTGGAACATTGGCGACCTATGCACAGAACGCAGCTGGTGATTACACAGCCGGAACAGATGCCCTCGCAACTGTGACGGAGGAGATTGCCAAGTATGTACCTTTTGTGGTTAAGCTCTGCTACGCCATTGCCGGTGTAGTTGCCGTTGTGGGTGCTATCAGCGTTTACATCGCTATGAACAATGAGGAGCAGGATGTCAAGAAGAAGATCATGATGGTTGTTGGCGCATGTATCTTCCTCGTTGCTGCAGCCCAGGCTCTGCCTTTGTTCTTCGGCCTCTAATCTATCGTTCAAGCATTAAAGAATACATCATGTCAGGAGAAGTAAACGAAAATCAGTACGTAAGCTATCCCATGTTCAAGGGCCTCCAGAAGCCCCTTGAATTCATGGGGTTCCAGGGACGCTATATCACCTGGGCTGCCTGTGCCGTTGGTGGAGCCATCCTCGGCTTTATCATAGCATATTGCATTCTCGGCTTTGTGGTTGGTCTTGTGGTTCTTGCAGTTTCCCTCTGTTCGGGAGCTGCCCTCATCTTCTTCAAACAGAAGAAAGGGTTGCATACCAAGAAGGAAGAGCATGGTGTGTTCATCTATGCTTGTTCGCATAGAATGTAATCAAACAAAATTCAAACGTAAACAAATGAGCAAGTGTGTTGAAATCTGAATAGTGTAAATCGGTAGGCTCACCCTCTCGCAAGGATGAGCCTATCTTCATTTGATAAAAGAGCAAATAACAATGATCATATATGTAATCATAGCATTTGTCGCAATACTCATAGGTATGGCTATCTCAGTCTCTGCCTTTGGAACCGGAGGCAAACGCAAGAAAATCTTTCAGGACATCTACTTCTCTGTTGAGGATGTGGATGGCATCGGCGTGCTCTACACCAAGACTGGCGAATACTCAGCCATCTTGAAGATGGAGAACCCAGTGCAGAAGTATTCTGCCAACATAGACAGCTACTATGAGTTCAATCATCTTGTCACCGCACTTGCCCAGACTCTCGGTGAAGGCTATGCCATTCATAAGCAGGATGTCTTCGTGCGCAAGCAGTTCCAGGATGAGAGCAACGACAATCATGAGTTCTTGTCGGAGTCTTACTTCAAGTATTTCAATGGACGTTCCTATACCGATAGCCAGACTTATCTGATTATCACCCAGGAGAATAAGAAAAGTCGTATTTTCTCTTTTGACAGCAAGAAATGGCGTGACTTTGTGGTGAAGATCCGAAAAGTCAAAGACCAGTTGAAAGACTCTGGCGTGGAAGCCTCCTACCTGGACGGAAATACGGCTCGTGAATATGTTGACCGCTATTTCTCCATGAACTTCAACGACAAGACTGTATCAATGACCAACTTCAAAGTCGATGAAGAGTCTATCTGTATGGGCAACAAACGATGCAAGGTCTATAGTCTTGTTGATGTTGACTGTGTCAGCACACCATCTATAGTCCGTCCTTTCACCAACATTGAGGTGAACAATGTTTCCATGCCAGTGGACATGGTATCATTGGTTGACAGCATCCCATCTGCCGATGTAGTTGTGTATAACCAGATGTTCTTCATTCCTAACCAGAAAAGAGAACTCTCCCTACTTGACAAGAAGAAAAACCGTCATGCCAGTATGCCTAATCCAAGCAACCAGATAGCCGTGGAGGACATCAAGAAGGTGCAGGATGTGATAGCAAGAGAAAACAAGCAGTTGGTATATGCCCACTTCAACCTTGTCGTTGGAGTACCTATAGATGCTGATATTCAGAAATGTACCAACCATCTGGAGAACTCCTTTGGCCGATTGGGCATTCATATCAGCAAAAGAGCCTACAACCAGCTGGAGCTTTTTGTCAACTCATTCCCTGGTAATTGCTACTCCACCAACCCAGAGTATGACCGATTCCTGACTCTCAGTGATGCAGCAGCCTGCCTCATGTACAAAGAGCGCATTCAACATAGTGAGGAAACACCGTTGAAGATTTACTATACAGACCGCCAAGGTGTGCCAGTGGCCATCGACATCAGCGGTAAGGAAGGAAAGAACAAGATAACGGATAACTCCAATTTCTTCTGCCTCGGTCCTTCGGGAAGTGGTAAGTCCTTCCACATGAATAGCGTTGTCCGTCAGATGTGGGAACAAAATACCGACGTTGTGATGGTTGATACCGGTAATTCATACGAAGGACTCTGCGAATATGTCGGTGGCAAGTATATCAGCTATACAGACGAGCATCCAATCACAATGAACCCTTTTGCCATCAAGCGTGAGGAGTTGAACATTGAGAAGATAGGCTTCCTGAAGAATCTGGTCATGCTCATATGGAAAGGAACCCAAGGTGAAGTCTCCAAGACGGAAGACCGTCTCATAGAGCAGGTTATCACGGAATACTTCGATGAATACTTCATGAAGAAACAAATAGAGAACCTGTCGTTCAACACATTCTATGAGTACAGTACAGTCCGTATTCCTCAGATTATAAAGGAGAACAACCTGGCAGGAATCGACCTTGCATCCTACAACTATCTGCTGAAGGACTTCTACAAGGGCGGTAGCCATGAGCTCACCCTCAATGAAAACCTCGACACAAAGCTGTTTGATGAGACCTTCATCGTTTTCGAGATTGACTCCATCAAGGATGACCCTCTCCTCTTCCCTCTTGTTACACTGATCATCATGGACGTTTTCATCCAGAAGATGCGTATCAAGAAGAACCGCAAGGTGCTTGTCATTGAAGAGGCATGGAAAGCCATTGCTTCTCCAATGATGGCAGAGTACATCAAATACCTCTACAAGACAGCCCGTAAGTTCTGGGCTTCTGTGGGTGTGGTTACTCAGGAGATTCAGGATATTGTTGGAAGTCCTATCGTGAAAGAGGCCATCATCAACAACTCTGATGTGGTGATGCTGCTTGACCAGAGCAAGTTCCGAGAACGCTTCGACGAAATCAAGGCAATCCTGGGTTTGACAGATGTGGACTGCAAGAAGATCTTCACCATCAACCGACTTGAAAACAAGGAAGGCAGAAGCTTCTTCCGAGAAGTCTTTATCCGAAGAGGAAGTGTCGGAGGCGTGTTTGGTGTAGAAGAACCTCACGAGTGCTATATGACCTATACCACCGAGCGAGCTGAGAAGGAAGCCTTGAAGCTCTACAAGAAAGAGTTGCAATGCGACCATCAGCATGCCATCGAAGCCTATTGCCGAGACTGGGAACTGTCAGGGATCACCAAATCCTTGCCATTTGCCCAAAAGGTGAACCAGACTGGTCATGTGCTGAACATCAAACCCAAGAGGAAATTTGATGAGTATATGTAACAAGTCATAAACAATAATATTCAGACAAATGAAACGCTATCTGATAATACTTACTCTCTATCTCTGTGCCGTAGTACCGATGATGGCGCAGTACTACAGTGTGAACTTTGATAAGCGCACTGTAGAAGCTATGACAGCCGCTTTTGCAACAGAGGCAGCTACTGAGGCGTATTATGCCGAACAGGTAGCTAAGATACGTGAACACTATCAGGCGGCAGAGGTGGCAGCGGCAGGAATCTTCACATCCAAGTTCCTTGACCGCAAAGCCCTCACCCATCTGGGACTGTGGACAAGTGCCACTGAGAACTACTATTACCGCCGTATCTACAACATGGTGTCGGCCAAGATCATGCCGAAGATATGGACTGTAGCTGGAATGATGCTTAAAAATCCACAGAATGCTCTCTACTGGGGAAGCTATTTATATAAGGTATGTGAAGAGACCAAGACACTCTGCTATCAGTTCGAGTCTATCGTCACCAACAGCACCCTCTCGTTCAAGGATATTGCATTCCTGGAAATCAACCAGGAATTGGCTGCCATCCTGAAACTCTCGGAGTTGGGCAACGTGGATTGGGAAGCGATGTTTGACAACTTTTCAGGATTCGGTTCCAACTTCACCAAGGAGAATCTGAAGGAAGACATTGATAACCTGTATGCCATGGGAGTCAATCTTGCTTCTGCTGGAGCAGGCAATGCGGTAGGTTCCATCCTTGGCAACAGCAGTTTCAGAGGAACGATGATGGATAAGACAAGCAGCGTCATAGAGATTGCAGAAAATGTCTATGGTCTCTACAACAGTCTGTCTGCAAATGCAGGAAACACGCTCTTGCAGTTTGTTGGAGGAAGGGACAGCATTGCAAATCTCTTCTCTTTATCGAACTACAATCTGACATCCTGGGTAACAGACTATGCCCGTGAAGGAATGGGGCAATACTACACCCAGCGATGGTATATCTACAGAGTCGATGCCGGTAATGTGAAGCTGTGTGACTACTATCCACCAACTGACAATGATGCTATCATCAAAGGTGATCACTGGTATCGTATCAGCACAAAGGACAAAAACTATACTCCAACATCTGCAGAAAGAGAAGCAGCATTGAGAAACTCAGAAAGCCACGCAGGTTGGAGTCGAAGTGATGTTCAGCAGCATAACAACTCGAATGACGGTTACAATTATAGCATAACCTACTATATGTCAGGCTATATTCTCAGCAAGAAGAAAAGTGGTCAATATGCTAAAGCCTATGCCTACGAGATTCATGTTTCAAAGAGCTGGTATAAAAAGGAAGTTGCCTATGAGGATGTCTTTGATTCCTACACGATGGACATGAACACATTCAAAGCCGGATTGAATGCACGACTGAAAGAACTCAATGATAACGAAGAAGGTTACACCTACTATCTTTCAAGTGATGCAAAGAGATACTATCAGACAACCGATGCCAAGAAAATCGCAGGATGCGAAACTGCAACCATCAGTGTTACCTGCCATGGCGGTACCAAACTTGGTGAAGCATCGACCCAATACAAGTGTTCGAGTTGCGGAGGTAGCGTGAATGGTCACACCATGCAGTGTGCCATGGCCACTAGTGTCACTCATGAAAGCGTCAATACTTCTGAGGTTGATTCCAAGATTGCTGAAACAGAGAGGAAAATAGTTTCTCTCCAGTCAGAAATCACAAGCTTGGAGGCAGAGAATACGGAACTTCTGAGAAAAATCAAGAATTCAAATGTGAATGATGCAGCGAGGTATCGTCAACAGTACAATGCCAACAAAGACCGTATTACAGCATTGAAGTCAGATAAGAGTACAGCCGAATCAGAACTAGCCCAGTACCAAAAGGTAAAGCAAGAGGCTATTGATGGAGAAAATGCAGTGACTGATGACTATTACCGCATACCTGCCATCATGCAGGATTGCAAGACTGCCTATAATCTCAGTTGGAATGGTTCGGGGGCTTGGGAAGGTAATACTTTCGTTCGTACTGCTTCCATGCCTAATATCAATGGTGTCATCTCTTTCAAGGCAACAGTCTCGATAGCAAGAAAGCCCAAGTACTTCATGGGTATTAAGATACACCGTGCCATCGTGCAGATTTCTTGGACTCTGACAACGGAATATAGCGATACGCAAGTTGTGGCTGTAGTAAACCTCGATCCTACTAAAACCGATGAGGAGAAGGCTGCCGAAGTGAATGCCAAACTTGCAGAGATTGCTCGTGACTATCCAGACTGTGACCCTACGGTTGAATATGCCAAGAGTAGCCCTGTGGAATCAGACAATACGGATGATACTTATCATTTGCTCTGGTCAAGTGACCGACTGGAGATTGCACGTCAGATAGACAGCCGTCTCACCAAGATATTTGCCGATCTGGTGTCATTGGAGAAGATGATGCATTACAAGCATTCCATCATAGACATTCTGAGGAGTGTCGCTCCCCCACTGAATGACGAGCAAGGCAGAAGACTGACGCTCATAGAAAAGTGCAGGAAACGATGGTTGCGACATGCAGCTGATAGCGGACATTCAGATAGTTATAACGGAAAATATGATGACGATGAAGAAGAAAACAGTGAATAGCAAGATATTGACAATACTCATTTGTCTGTTTACTCTTTTGCCTTCGGTAGCAAAGGCTCAGGTGGGTTTTGATGCAGTTTCTATCGAGGCCTATATCAAAGATCACAAGCAACAGCGCAGTCTGCTGCTTGTGCGTTCCACCTTGGAGGCAAGCAATAAACTGCTGCATGACTATAGCGGCGATGCCAACTTAGGCTTCAGAGACATCAACAAGGAACTGGATAAGTACACCAGGGCATTTGATGTGATTGACATTCTGTACCAGTCACTCCGCACCAGTCTCAATGTGTACAGCACCTATGAGAATGTGAGTGACAAAGTCGGTGACTATAGAAAGATGCTAAATGATTTCAGGAAGAAATGCCTGGAAAGAGGAAACATCATGAGTACCGATACGCTGATCATCACCATCAACACCAAGGCTTTGGCTAAGATTGCAGATGAAGGCGACAATCTCTATAGGTCTGTAAGTGATTTGCTGCTATATGCTACTGGAGCTGCGGCATGTTCAACGTCAGACTTGCTTCTCATTCTTACAAACATCAACAACTCGCTCGACAACATCAACAAGCATCTCAACAAGGCATACTTTGAAACATGGAGATATATCCAAGTGAGAATAGGCTATTGGAAAAAGCAGGTGTACCGTGCCAAGAGCAAGGAGGAAATCATAAGTGATGCCTTTGGACGATGGAGAGACGCAGGATATTTAGGCTATTAGGATTATAAATAAAAACTCAATGAATATGAAACATTTAATCTCTTCACGGACAGCACTTTGTCTATGTGGCTTGACGTTATGCTTTAACGCATCAGCCCAAGGCTATGTGAGTTACAACCATGATGCAGCCAAGATGAATCAGATTACGGTTCAGGAGATTGGTGCCGGTGGTCTCACTCCTGCATTCTATTATGATGCCTTACACAACAGCTATCAGAAGTCTGCAGCAAAAAAGAACAAGCAGTTTTTCAGAACCATGGCAGGAGTCTCTGCATACCAGCAGGTGGATGTTGCAGACAGCATCAAAGCTTCCCTTACCCAACGAGCAGAAATCGAAGCACTCAACATTGCAGACCGGCAGATTGACATTGCCTGGCTTGCAGAAGGAAACAAGATCAACTCCAAGCTCTCGGACTTTCAGGCGAATATTGACCGAATAGTAAGCGCTGGTGGTTCTGTTTCTGACAAAACACGATGGACAGAATACTACAAGATGTATAAGACCGCCATCAAGGAGATGCAGGATGCCTATATGCCTAATGCCCAGCGCAAGCAGCAGTATCTTGCCATCTATGATGACATTACCAAACAGAATGAGACACTTATCTCCTTTTTAGTCCAACTAAGCAACAAGAGAAAGACCTCCTCCTTGCTTGCTGCTCGACTTGAAAGAAGAAACAATGTGGCCAGCCACGCATCATCAGCAATCAGCCGATGGCGTGAAGCAGGCAAAAAGAATATAGGAAATAACTCCGGAGGCTCAGGAACTGATGACTCCGACGAAAATAACATAGTAAGACAATAAAACATGGCAGATTCAAACATCCTTTCCGATTTCGGTATCAAGATCCTCGAACAGGAGATTGATGATGTGATTTTCCAGACCAACGAGTTCCTTTGTGATGCCACGTTCACAGGCTCACAAGGTCCGTTTTGGTGGATATTGCAGATGTGTATGGCTCTGGCTGCGCTGTTCTCGATAGTCGTAGCTGGCAGTATGGCCTACAAGATGATGGTAAAGCATGAGCCGATAGACATCATGAAGCTGTTCAAGCCTCTTGTGGTCAGTGTCATCCTCTGTTGGTGGTACCCACCTGCAGATACCGGCATTACAAACAACGGCAGCAGCTGGTGTGTACTTGACTTTCTCTCCTATATCCCTAACTGCATAGGTTCATACACCCACGACTTGTATGAAGCTGAGTCCGCACAGATTGAGGATAAGTTTGAAGAAGTCCAGGAGCTCATCTATACACGTGATACTCTTTATAACTCATTACAAGCCCAGGCTGACGTAGCCCATTCTGGCACATCGGATCCAAACCTAATAGAGTCCACCATGGAACAGGCTGGTGTGGATGAAGTGACAAACATGGAAACTGATGCTTCGAAGCTCTGGTTCACATCACTCACAGCTGGTGCGGTGGTAGGCATAGACAAGGTGATTATGCTCATAGCATTGATAGTCTTCCGTATAGGCTGGTGGGCAACTATCTATTGCCAACAGATACTCCTGGGTATGCTGACGATATTCGGTCCGATACAATGGGCATTCTCTCTCTTGCCGAAATGGGAAGGAGCCTGGGCAAAGTGGCTGATACGTTATCTCACGGTACATTTCTATGGAGCAATGCTATACTTCGTGGGCTTTTATGTCCTTTTACTCTTTGATATAGTGCTCTGCATTCAGGTGGAGAACCTTACAGCCATTACGGAAAGTGAGCAGACGATGGCAGCATATCTGCAGAACTCGTTCTTCTCAGCCGGTTATCTGATGGCAGCAAGCATTGTAGCATTAAAATGTCTGAACCTCGTTCCAGACCTTGCTGCATGGATGATTCCTGAGGGCGACACAGCATTCTCTACCCGAAACTTCGGTGAAGGTGTGGCACAGCAAGCCAAGATTTCAACCCAGGGCATGATTAGTAAAGTGATGTAAACAGCAAATAATACATATATAATAAGGTATGGTAATAAAGAATCTCGAAAACAAAATCAAGTTGGTGATGATTATCTGCTCACTCTTCCTTGTGGGCTGCATCATCATCTGTATCTCCAGCATTTGGACAGCCAAGCAAATGGTTTCAGATGCTCATCAGAAAGTGTATGTGCTGGATGGCAATGTTCCTATTCTCGTTCAGCGCAGCACCATGGAAGAAACACTCGATGTGGAAGCAAAGAGCCATGTGGAGATGTTCCACCATTACTTCTTCACTCTTGCGCCAGATGACAAGTACATCAAATATACAATGGATAAAGCCATGTATCTGGTCGATGAAACGGGTCTTGCGCAGTACAATACGTTGAAGGAGAAAGGCTTCTACTCAAACATCATGGGTACAAGTGCCGTATTCAGCATCTTCTGTGACAGTATTAAGTTCGACAAGGAGAAGATGGAGTTCACCTACTATGGCAGACAGCGTATTGAGCGACGCACAAGCATTCTTACCAGAGAACTTGTGACGGCAGGTCATTTGAAGCGTGTTCCCCGTACTGACAACAACCCACATGGTTTGCTGATTACCAACTGGAGAACCCTTCTCAATAAGGATATAGAACAAAAGACCAAACTGACATATTGATATGGGATGGAAGAAAATGTTTATCGGTGAAAAGATGCCGGACAAAGATGATCCTCAATATCGTCAGAGATATGAGAATGAGGTGAAGGCAGGACGCAAGTTTGCCAAGACTATGAAGCTTGATGTGCTTGCAGCCAAGGTACAACTGTTTGCTAATGACCATAAGCTGTTGTTCCTCTACCTTGTATTTGGTTTCATAATCTTCTGTTTTGGTCTGAACATCTACAGGATGGTAGTGGTGTATAGTCATCAACAGTCAAGACAAAGTGCTACGGAAAGGCAAGAGCAGATGTTGCGCCTGCGACACAGCAAAGTCTGGAAAGCTGTTGAAAAAGCCTACACCACGCATCCTGCCATGAATAGAGATAATCAAAAGAATAATAACGAAAAGATAGAAAACGATGGACGCATTGAAAAAGATTAACTGGAAACAGCCCAAGTATATGATACCGCTTATCATTTACTTCCCTCTGTTGTTTGTCGGCTACTTCGTCATTGACCTCTTTCATACGGAGAAGGCTGAGATTCCTGATGGTCTCACTACGACCGAGTATCTTAATCCAGACCTGCCTGATGCCAAAATGAAGGGAGACGGTATTGGTAACAAGTATGAGAGTATGCTCAAATCATACGGTAAGATAGACGATTATTCAGCAGTAGGAAACATTGAACGCAATGAAGAAGATACCAAGGAAGAGTATGATACAAAGTACTCAGATGAAGAACGTAAACTGGTCGAAGCCCAGGAAACCGAGAAGCTCTCTGAGATGCAAAGGCAGCTACAGGAGAGCGCACAGAAAGGCCAAGAAATCGTCAAAGGCAATAATTCGGCAGAAAATGATCGCTTAGCTCGTGGCAAACAGCGTGAACAGGAAGCGATGGAAGAACTCAATCGAGCCATTGCCCAGGCAAGGATGCAGGCTCAGCAGGTCTCTACCCCATCCATGCAGGCCGAAGTGACTGCCAAAACTGGAGATGCAAAGGAAGGAAAGGTTGAAATTCCGGAAAAGAAGAAGACCAACGATGAACCTCATGAGGTCGTCAAGAAGGTCAAGGTTACATCCGACTACTTCAACACCCTGTGCGACAATGACAAGGAAGCTGGACTTATCAAGGCTATCATAGACGAGAACATCAAGGCGGTGGATGGATCAAGAGTAAGACTTCGTCTGCTCGATGATATTGTCATCAATGAAGCAGTCATTCAAAAAGGCTCCTACATCTATGCCACCATGAGCGGCTTCGGTTCACAGCGTGTCAAGGGCACTGTCAAGAGTATCATGGTAGATGATGACATCGTCAAGGTAAACCTTTCGCTCTATGATACCGACGGACTCGAAGGATTATATGTACCAAGCAGCCAGTTCAGAGAAACCACGAAAGATGTTGGAAGCGGTGCTTTGAGCAATACTTCAACCCTTACCAACAGTACATCTACAGGAGGTGGCAACCTGGCAAGCTGGGGAGCACAAGCCGTTAGCAATGCCGTTCAGAAGACAAGCAACGCCATTAGCAAAGCCATCAAGAAGAACTCAGCCAAGCTGAAATACGGAACCTTTGTGTATCTCATCAATTCACGTTCAAACCAGAAAGATAAATAATAAAGACATATATGATTATGAAGACTATCAAGAAAATCTGCGCATTGGCAGTATGCGCATTAGCCTCCCTCCCATCCATGGCACAACAGACGTATCTGGAAATGGAGCAGCTTACCATCAATGAGAATGTCACAACAGTCATTACCGCCTCAGAGCCAGTCCTCTTCGTTGATATTTCTACGGATGCAGTGGTCGGTGACCAGCCAATCAACAATACCATCCGTCTGAAACCCAAGGAAGGTGCAGCCGTACATGCAGATGGTGACATCCTTGCTATTGTGACGATAGTTACAGAGCGTTACAGAACCCAGTATGCTCTGATATACACTACACGAATGCAGGAAGCAGTCACAGACAAACAGATTCTTGCCTCAGAGAAGATTCCATACCATAATCCTTCTGTATCAATGAGTACTGAGGATATGACCAGATATGCCCGAAAGATCTGGAACTCACCGGCAAGAATACGAAATGTGAGCACCAAGCAGCACAGAATGACCATGAAGTTGAACAACATCTACTCTGTTGGAGAATACTTCTTCATTGATTTCAGCATTGAGAACCGCACCAATATCCGCTTTGACATCGACGAGATGCGTATCAAGCTGAATGACAAGAAGGTTTCCAAGGCAACTAATGCCCAGATGATTGAGCTTACGCCAGCTATGGTGCTTGACCAGTCCAAGACCTTCAAATATGGTTATAGAAACGTTCTCGTCCTCAAAAAGATGACATTCCCTAACGACAAGGTGCTGACTATTGAGATTTCCGAGAAGCAGATTAGCGGAAGAACCATCAGTTTGGATATAGACTACGAAGATGTTCTGTATGCCGACTCATTCAACTCATACTTAATGATGGAGGAATAAGACGATGAAGAAATACATTTTGTCATTGATGATGGGACTGTGCGTTTCAGTCTCATCATTCGCCCAGAGCCATAGCGACCGAATATCCATTGGTGCAGGAGCCTTATATCAGAGAGGTTTGGATGCCACAATCTCATGGGAACATGAAACACGCTACCACAACGCTTGGGAGTACTTCATCAACGGTTACATCAAATGGGATGAATGTGCATCATGCGGACATGTCTGCCCAGAGTCGTTTTGGAACAACTACCGTACATGGGGAGTTGGTGCTGCCTACAAACCCTGTGTGGCAAGAGACAGGAACAACTACGGAAACCTCCGAATTGGCGCAAGTGCTGGCAGTGACACTGACAAGTTTGTCGGTGGCTTGCATGTCGGTTACGAGCATAATTTTGCCCTACGTCATGGGTGGGGATTGTTTGTTCAAGCCAAATGTGATCTCACTCTTCCCAAACGGGAAGACTTGTTTCGTACTGGCATCGTGATAGGATTCAAGATACCCACATTAAAGAAATAGCAACAATGAAGATACTAAATATCATTTGTGCTACTCTCATGGCAGTAGCATTTGCCTCATGCGATGAGCATCGAGACTTTCCTGATACGGCAATGAAGACCTGCGACATCCTCTGTACAGATGGCAAAGTCGTAAGATTCGAGGAAGTTAAGTCACAAAACAAGACTCCTATAGCCGTGGTATTCTATGTGAATCAGAACGAGGACATCCAAGGCACAGGCTATGCTGTCTATCTAAAGGACATTGAGCCGTTTGCCTATTCTGACTCTCTCGGAATAAAGCATAACACATCAGCTGATATTACTGCATTCGATGGCAATGACAATACTCATGCTATGTATTCCACTGGTACTTCGCCTATAGCTTCAGCAGTCTTTGACATGTGGCAATATGGTCAGAGTGCCTACATCCCTTCCGTTGCTCAGATCAAACTCTTGTATCAAGCACGCAGTGCGGTAAATACGTATATTCGCAAGTGCGGAGGTGATGTGATTCCAGACAATCCGGATGAGTGTTGGTATTGGAGTTCGACAGAGGTTAAAGACCAGGAAACTACCAAAGCCTGGCTATACTCGTTAGCTTCAGGGGCACTTCAAGAAACGCCAAAGACGCAAGCACATAAAGTCCGTCCAATCATCACTTTATATAATTAGCATTAAATATTCACTATAATACAAGAATAAGGTTTCATGGAGGAAACAAAAGAATTACAGACCATGTATAAGATATTCCGCTGTCTGATATACTTATCATTGATAGTGGAGTTCTTTGAGTATGCAATAGACCCAGCGTTGCTTGACTATTGGGGTGGCATTGTTTGTGACATTCATAGCCGTGTAAAGAGGTGGTTCATCTATATGGATGGTAACCTCGTATGGAGCAAGATTGCTACCATCGTGCTTATCTGTATCACCTGCATTGGCACCCGAAACAAGAAACACTTGGAGTTTGATGCTCGCCGTCAAGTGTTCTATCCGTTGGTGAGTGGACTGTTCGTTACCATACTGTCTATATGGCTTTTCGGTCATCGTATGGATATGAGGTTCTATACCATCAGTCTGAACATCTGGCTCTACATGGCTGCCTCTATTCTTGGTACCATCTGCATCCATGTTGCCCTTGACAATATCTCCAAGTTCCTGAAGGAAGGATTGCTCAAAGACCGTTTCAACTTCGAGAACGAGTCTTTTGAGCAATGCCAGGAACTGCAGGAGAACAAGTATAGCGTAAACATCCCGATGCGCTATTACTACAAGGGCAAGTTCCGCAAAGGTTGGGTGAATATCGTGAACCCTTTCCGTGGAACATGGGTAGTTGGTACTCCTGGTTCCGGTAAGACTTTCTCCATCATTGAGCCGTTCATTCGTCAGCACAGTGCCAAGGGGTTTGCTATGGTTGTCTATGATTACAAGTTCCCGACTCTTGCGCAGAAGCTGTATTATCACTACAAGATAAACCAGAAAGCCGGGAAGGTGCCACAAGGATGCAAGTTCAACATCATCAACTTTGTGGATGTTGAATATTCCAGACGTGTGAATCCTATTCAGCAGAAATACATTGGTAACCTTGCTGCAGCCAGTGAAACGGCAGAAACCCTTTTGGAGTCTTTGCAGAAAGGTAAGAAGGAAGGTGGTGGCGGTAGCGACCAGTTCTTCCAAACATCAGCGGTCAACTTCCTGGCAGCTTGTATCTATTTCTTTGTCAACTACAAGAAGGTGCCATACGACAAGAACGGCAATCCTCTTATTGCTGAGATGACAACAGAGCCAAAGACTCATCGTCCGAAACCTACTGGCAGAGTCTTTGACCATACCGGCAGAGAGGTGGAGCCAGAGTATTGGCTGGGCAAGTACAGTGATATGCCCCATATCCTTTCTTTTCTCAATCTCGATTACCAGACTATCTTTGAGGTTTTGGAAACAGATCCAGAGGTTGCTCCTCTCCTTGGTCCTTTCCAGACAGCCATGAAGAATAAGGCTATGGAACAGTTGGAAGGTATGATTGGTACACTCCGTGTCTATACCTCCCGATTGGCTACCAAGGAGTCGTATTGGATATTCCATAAGGATGGTGATGACTTTGACCTGAAGGTGTCAGACCCGAAGAATCCTTCATATCTGCTCATTGCCAATGACCCAGAGATGGAAAGTATCATTGGTGCATTGAATGCTTTGATTCTGAACCGCCTCGTCACCCGTGTCAATACTGGCCAAGGCAAGAATATCCCTGTCAGCATCATCGTGGACGAGTTGCCTACGCTCTACTTCCACAAGATTGACCGACTTATCGGTACTGCCCGAAGCAACAAGGTTAGCGTGGCTCTGGGTTTTCAGGAGTTGCCACAGCTTGAATCTGACTACGGAAAGGTGGGTATGCAGAAGGTTATCACAACTGTAGGTAACGTGGTGAGTGGTTCAGCAAGAGCAAAAGAGACTTTGGAATGGCTCTCCAACGACATCTTCGGAAAGGTGGTTCAGCTAAAGAAAGGTGTGACCATCGACCGTGACAAGACCTCCATCAATCTCAATGAGAACATGGACAGCCTTGTTCCTGCCAGTAAAATCTCAGACATGCCTACAGGTTGGATATGCGGTCAGTCAGCTCGTGACTTCATTAAGACCAAGACCGGACGAGGTGACAGCATGAATATCCAGGAATCAGCAGAGTTCCAGACCTCTAAGTTCTATTGTAAGACGGACTTTGATATGAAGAAGATTGCTGAGGAAGAAGCTGACTATGCGAACTATAAAATACCGAAGTTCTATACCTTCCCATCCAAGGATGCCAAGGAGCGAATCCTGTATCAGAATTTCGTGAGTGTAAACCTCGATGTCAAGAATATGATTGACGAGATAAACAAATTCAAGATAAAATGACTTTCAGAAAGATAATATTATTACTGCTTATATCATTGAGTCTGGTTGCGAATGTCCAGGCTCGAATGCCGACAGAGCGACCGGCATCAACACCGGCTTTCATATTCGAGTTGCCACCTTTCGAACGTGCAGTATGCTGCATCAGGTTCTATGAAGGTATGCACCGAGCTAAGGATTATCCGTATGTAGGTTATGGGCATAAGCTCAGACCTGGAGAGCGTTACTCTGCTAATATGACGATAGCGCTGTATCGGTACCAAGCGTAGCGGTGTAATCGGTACCATGCTATCACTGCAATCGGTACCGCTTGTATCGCTGCAAGCGGTACCAAGATTTCAGTTCTGCTTTTCAATTTGCAAAGGTAATTTATTTTTTCAATTTCTGGCGCATAGAATCGCCTTTTAACTCTATTTTACTTGCATTTGCCACCAAACGGTCCATAATGGCATCTGCCAAGGTAGGATCACCTATATAATCATACCATTTGGCAATAGGAAGCTGTGAGGCGATAATGACGGACTTTCTCTCGTATCTCTCTTCTAGGATTTGGAGCATTGCGAGTCTGGTCTTGTCATCCATTGGCTGCAACCCGAAGTCATCCCATATGAGCAAGTCATACTTTTCCAGATTGGTTATCATCCTCAGGTACGACCCATCCAGCTTGCTGAGTGCAACTTTCTCCACAAAGCTGTTCATATTGAGATAGAGAGTTCTGTAGCCTAGCATGCAAGCCTGTCTTCCAAGGGCACAGGCAAGGAAGGATTTTCCGCAGCCGCACTTTCCTTGTATGAGCAAGTTCTCATGTCTGCGTATGAAGGCACAGTCGGCAATGGCGGCAAGGTCATCCTTGGTGAAGTTGCGGTCTGTTCCACAGATGACATCCTCTAAGAGTGCCGTATATCTAAGCTTGCTGATTTTTAGATACATGGCGGTCTTTCGATCTCGTCTGTCCTGCACCTCTGCATCCACCATCTTGGAGATGGCGACTTCCAGGGATGGGCGGTTCTGTACAGGAAGGCTGGTCATGGCCTCGAAGGAGGATGACATACCTCTGAGTTTCAACTCGTTGAGTTGTATGATGGTTTCTTGTAAGTTCATGTTACTATATATGTTTAAATGTTCATAAATGCCTCCGCGCCTCTCACATAGTCGTTCTGTGGCACATTTGAGACTGTTTCTTCCCCGTCAACTTGGTCAAGGTTCTTCTCCAATACGTTGCGGATGGTCGTGTAGGTGATGGATGAACAACCTGCCAGACGCTTGCAGGCCTTCTCCAGGCGCTCCTTGCCATACTTGCGCTTGAGAGACAGGACTCCTTGGCAGGACTTGTACGACTGCTCGACATGCTTCGTG
Organism: Segatella copri; assembly: GCF_026015465.1. Lineage (GTDB taxonomy): Bacteria > Bacteroidota > Bacteroidia > Bacteroidales > Bacteroidaceae > Prevotella > Prevotella copri_E. The sequence goes on along the minus strand of NZ_JAPDUQ010000002.1, from coordinate 627,460 downwards.
CGATTGAGGATGGATTGGACTGCGGAAGTGGTGTTGCTGCCAACCAATGCTGCCTCCTCCAGAAAATAGGCGGCGTTATATCCCTGTCCGTGCTTGTAGGCAAGATGTTTGTCTGGCATATGCTCGTCAAGCGTGCTGTATCCAGATCCTTGGCGACGCTGATGGATGGCTATGCGAGAACTCCCGGAGTAAACCTCCACGGTATCTAAGTCCCACAGTACGCTCACCTTTTGCCCGACATACTGGTATGGCACGCTATAGTTGTGCTTGTCAACCATGACGTGATAGGTACCGGACAGTTTCACCTCCTTGCGATATCTGAAGCGGTATGGAGTCATGGGCAGTTTGCCCAACGTAGGTTGCTCTTCCGCCTCGAAGATGTCACGTCTGCTTCTCCCTGTCGTTCTGGACGGCTTTTCATTGAAGCCGTCCATCAACTCATAGATACGGGCATTCATACTCGGTAGATTGTAAAACACCTCGTCATGTAGCAGAGCGTAGACGGCATTGTAGGTCTTTTGGACGAGTCCCTCGACTGGACCTTTGTCCCTGGGAGTGCGAACCCTGCAGGTTTGGAGGGTTGTATCGTAGTAGGCGGCCCATTCCACGGCTGCATCATTGAACGCTGGCTCGTAGCGGTCGTATTTCTTCACCCACTGCTTCATGTTGTCACTCTTGGCTATGCGAGTTGTTCCGCCGAAGTAAGAGAAGGCATCGGATATACCGCCGAAGAAGTTCTCCATGGAAGCGTTGTACATAGCCTTGGCAAATCCCAAGCCGCTGTATGGCAGGATACAGACCAAGACGACAACCTTGGTTAGCTCACCTGTCTTCGGGTCGGTAAGCCACAGGGTATCGCCGGCGAAGTCAATCTGCATCTCTTCCCCAGGAATATAGGTGTTATGGAAGCTGAGGTTGTGTGAGTACTGATACTTACGGATTGACTTCTTGAACTGGGTGTATCCATATCCGTCGGGATGCTCCTTCTTGTATGACTCGTGCAGGGCTTGAATGGTGAGGTAGCGGTTATGCGACAAGTCTGACACATATTCAGGCAACAGCCCGTCCAGCACCTGACGTTGGGAAGATGGGGCTGCTGTGGGTTTGGACAACTGGAGGAAAGATTCTATTTCCCCGTCACTCATGTGGCCTATCACGCCATAGGACAAACCTTGGGAATCCGCCAAGGTCTTGTAACGGTTCAGTACGCCACGTCCCATGTGTAGTTGCTCGCAAATGGTGCGTTGCGGTATTTTTGCCGCTAGCATTTGAAATGAACGTTTTAATTTGCTCATGTTTACATTACTTTGTGCCATATCTATACAGATTTAAAAATTCTTCTGCAAAGATAGGCGGTTATTATTATACATGAGCAGAACTTTACATCTTTTTGGTACCGATTGGGGCGCTATGATGGTACCGATTCAAGTGATACGATGGTACCGAATGCAGTGCTATGATGGTACCGATTCATGCGCTATAGTGGTACCGATTCGCCGATACTGTCACATGATGCACTGTGAGAAGCAGGGATATAAGTTGCCGGTGTTCTGCACCTTCGACAGAGTGGCCGGTCTGAACTTCAATAAGGACAAGCAAGGAAAAAGACAGCAGGTTAAGGACAACAATGGTGAAGCTTTGCCTCAGGTGACAATCCTCAAAGGCGAGAAGAGTTTCCCGGTTTTCATCACGACTTTCACCGTTGTAAACAAAGAGACAAGGGAGAAAATCAAATACGATGACTACCGCCTGATGTCCGAAGAGCGACGCAAGGAGTATAACGTATATCCTAAATTGCAGGTTTACAATGTGTTTAATGTGGCGCAGACCAACTTACAGGAGGCTCGTCCGGAACTCTATAAGAAGCTGGAGGCAGCTGCAGGAGTGAACCGACCTTTGAATCAGGGTGATGACTTCTCTTTCCCTGTCATGGATAAGATGATCAAGGAAAACGGATGGATATGTCCTATCAAGCCTGTCTATGGTGACAATGCCTACTACAGCATTTCGAAGAATGAGATTGTCATTCCTGAGAAACGCCAGTTCAAGGATGGAGAGTCCTTCTACACCAATCTCGGACATGAGATGGCTCACTCTACGGGTTCAGAGAACCATTTGGGCAGATTGAAGCCTGCATCTTTCGGAAGCGCAGAATATGCCCGTGAGGAACTTGTTGCCGAACTGAGTGCCGCCTTGGTAGCCCAGCGTTTCGGTATGACCAAGCACTTGAAGGAAGACAGTGCCAGTTATCTGAAAAACTGGTTGGACAGTTTGAAGGAATCGCCCGAGTTTATCAAGACTACGCTTACCGATGTAAAGAAGGCTTCTCACATGATCAACCAGCATATTGATGCTATGCAGCTGAAAATAGACCAGGAGCAAAGTCAAGAGGCAGAGCAGAAGCAAGAGAAAGCTCCAACGATGTATTACGCATCAGTGGCGTATCTCCAGACTACCGATGCTACTGACCGTCTCGACAAGTTCAAAAATGACGGCAACTACGATGCACTCCTTACTGAGGCTAAAGAATACGACCAAGGTGATGCTCCTGACCTCTCCAAAATCAATCTCTCACCAACTAAATACCGTGGCGATGATCTCCTTGTTGAGGATGAGCATTATGCTGTAGTATATAATCCGACTGTTGGAGGCACATACGATGTGATGCGCAAGGTAAGCGCAGAGGAAATCAAGGATAACATCATCCGCTATGGTCTCCCAGAAGATGCAACGGACGACGTAAAGGAAGTTGCCAAACTAATGGAAAAAGAAGAGGTTGTTGCTCAGGAAGAAGGGCAACATTACCATCGAGGACGATAACATACTTCATTAAATTATAAGTGACACAAGCACCACACATTCTCATTTCGGGTAGTAGGTAAATACTAATCGGGATCTTTACCTACACCCGATTTGTTAATAACTTAATCCACTTTAAAAACTACGGCTATTTTATAATATAGCCTTTTTTGCTCAATCTTCTGTAAATAGCCCCGTTTCGGGCATTTTTAATAAAATTAGGCACAGCCTTTTTGAGATAATTCATCACAAGAGTTGCTTTTTCGTGAGAATTAATATTTTGTTTGTTCAGTATAGTTAATTCCTTTTCTAAAGGTTTACTCTTGGTTCTATCAAGCATACGCAAAGAAATTATGATTTGACTTACTAATGTATTAACGTTTGCGACACCTACAAAAATTCGATTGTCAGGTTGTTGATCGCCTAATAAATGTACATTGTAAGCCATTGATGCAAAAAACTGGGCATATTTCGCATCAATTCCACCATGTGCGAAACCAAATATTTTCTCTGTCTCTTCGTTTATTTTATGATTTCTCCTTTTCTGTTCAGATTTAACTAATAACTTAATTTCATTTATAGTTTTTTCTTCATCGATATAATTTAATCTACAATAGGTTCTTATATGTCTTTCTAGATAAGGGCTCCATGGTTCTACATTATATCCCCAATGAAATAGCAGTCGATGATAATTTGGTGTTGCAATCTTGAAGTTCGGATATTTACGTTCTAAATATCGATGGAACATGGTATTATCTATCATATCAGAACTTATAAATTTAGTCCAACTTTTGTTTGAACGTGTATCTTTACTTCTGCTGAATAGCTTAATATTGTATTCAAATCCGAAAACGTCCATCATATCTTCACAGTGCGCAATAAATGAACTGTGTGCCATTGTTGAAATGGCACACGCAAAAATCAGAAATACGAAGATTATTCTTTTCATCAAATTCGTTTAAAAAATATTCTTTATATAAGTCCACGTAGATTCCCACCAAGACGTTTCGCCTCCGGAATTGTTATCTACTTTATCTTTAATGATATCATCTTCTTTTTTCGCATCATCATTTGACGAGAACCAACCACTTATAGAAGACCATATCTTACTCCACCAAGAAGGATCATCATTAATGTCTTCTGATTTCTTATCAGCTTTTTCAATATACAGATATTCATTCTTAGCATTAGAATTTGCAAACGAATACTTCTTGGCATCATATATCATATATGGTGTAAACGTATTTAGATCATCATCATATTTATATACTACCTGCAGATTATTTGCAAATACTAATCTCAGATAATAACCTTTTTGAAGGTCTGAATGATGAACTTTATACTTAAGTGTGTCACCATAAAACTCTACCGTCAAATCTTCAGAGCTCTTACTAAATTCCTTGTTTATTTCACTAATTTTACTAAAAGAAAGTTCTGTTCCTGATTCTGGCAGAGCATGATCTTCACAAAAATCAATAATATCATCAATATCGCTTTCTGTCAGAGAAAATTCACTTTGCCTTGGCCATGATTCATCTTTGATCTTTGCTAAATCAAGATTTGCTTTTAATTTATAAGTACCATCACTTAATGTCTCTACATACAAGAATTTGAGGTTTTTATTTGCTTTAAAACAATCAATATCGTTAATTTCTTCTTCTGTTATAGAGTTGCAATCAGTAGCTTTTAATTGATGAATAATAACCTCTTTATTATCATGTTCTTCCAAATACATGTATACGTCATTTGAAGAAAAAAGAATTTTATTAGACAACAGCAAATGGAAATCATCATTAAATTTCTTTCCAATCCAAAATGTGTACCATGTCCTTTTATAGCAATCTATAAAATCCAAATTCCGATTAATTTGCGTCCAAGTGTTTGATTGAGAATAAATCAAATAAGTCAAGAAGGAATCAAAACTAACGGAAGTCGTATTCTTAAATGTTTCAAGTATAGCTCGATAAACAGGAGGAAATGATTTTGCATATGGCAAAAGATTTGCTGCTGCCATGAACAAAACATCTCTATCTGATGCTTGCGGATCATCTATACCTGCTCTTATTAATTGAAAACCTTTTTCTGCTTCTCTTAATTCGTAAATGTAAACCATTGCACATTGAAGAACAGCAGCACTATTACTTGGTAAATTTTTTATTGCAACAGAAACTAGTTCTTCTTTTTCACCAGTAGAAAGAGTCTTGTCATATGTCAACATAGCCAATGCAATACAGCCACTTCTTTCATCATATCGAAGAATTGGTGTTCTTTTATACATCTGAAGATATACAGAGAATTGCTTTTTTGCATTTGAATAATCACCCTTATCCAAATAAGCCATACCTAAATGATAGTAATATTCAGGTATTTGCTTATATACTTCATAATTATCTTGCAAAAGTCTTAATCTTCTAGAGGCATCAGCAATTGTAATATAGTCATTGAATATATTTGCAGTTGCTTCGGTTAAACGGTCACTCTCGTTTAAATGGTATTTGTTATATAAATCAAAGACAATTCCTTGAGCTGATTTGCGCAGCTCATTAATTGTTTGCATATCTTCTTTGCGTAGTTCCCACATTGCTTGAAGTTCTTCAATGTTCTGCTCACCCTGCATGGTTTTATATTCAACAACAGATCTGGCAGCAGAGAGTAGCGATTGAAAAGCAAGTTGTGGACCGAATCCACCATTGCCTGTCAAAAGCATTGTTGGACTCAGTGCATTAGATATAGCAGCCCATTTCATATTATCTCTTTTTATGGACTGAATACGTCTCATTAAATTCCTTTCTTCTTCCGTTATCTCAAACTTACTAACAGCATCCATTAAGTCTATTCTAAAATCCCTGATTTCAGGCAGACCTATAATTTGCTGCATTGTTAGATTATTAATAAGCTGATCAGATTCATGTTCAAGAACAGACATAGACTTATTATGAACAATATTAGTCAAACTATTTATGCAGTAATTCATTTGCGCTACTACATTTTCATCATTTGTCATACTATTGCTCTGTCCCCATACTTGGGTACAAGAAAGACTTAATGCAATTAATGCATATATATATTTTTTAAAATACATGCTATCGTTTTTAAGAATTTAAATTATTCGATATTTTTTAAACCTTGCAATGAATTTGACTCTGGAAATTAAATGATCCATGCCAGACACAAGCTAACAATCCTCATACTATTTAGTTTTCCAGAAACTTGTAAATTTATAAATACTATACTCCAGCATTACTATTTTGTTGGCCAAAGTAAGTCCGTCACATTAACGTCAAGTAACATTGCTGTTTCTCTCAGAGTTTCTAAATTTGGTTGCATGGTGTTTGTACACCATTTTGAAACAGTCCCTTCATCTTTGCCAAGTTGGTTTGCCAACCATCTGTTAGTTTTCTTCTTTTCTGCAAGAACAACTTTAAGGCGATTAATATCTTTTGTCATATTCATTCTATTTTTTCTGCAAAAGTAGATTATTTAATTTATTGTTCCAAATTAATTAAGAATTATTATCCAAATATTTAAAGAATCACGTCAAATGTTTGAATTATAGTTCAATCTTTTGCCACAAAAAGGTCAATGTTTGACAGTACTTTGAGTATATTTAGTAAACTTTATATTAGAAAGGCGTACCCCCATATAGCATACTTTTTTAGATGATGCTACTTTGATGAATACATAAGATAATGACTTAAATATGAAGTACAAATTTGGAGGCTATAAAAATATGGGGGAGTTTACTCATCACGAGCAAACTCCCCTTGATGTATGAGAGAAGAATTTTAGTGCTTTTACTCAAAAGCTACGTTCAGTATATATTATGTATATATGTGTACATGTATTCACGTATTCATGAATACACGTTTAAGCCTATTTCAGCAAAACAACGGTTGTGAAGCGGTTTGCCTCATTCGCCGCATATTTGTCGATTCCGCCTAAGTTGTAGGCTTTGATCTGGCTCTTATCTACACCTCGCTTGATGAGTGCCTTGGCTATGAACTTGGCACGTCGTTTACCCAAATCCCGGTTGCCGGACTGAGTACCTGTAGCACTATCGGCTGCACCGGATATTTTAATCTTCAGATTTTCCTGCTTGGCCATCTTCGCTATGTCTTCGAGGTTCACAAGCTGAGACTTGTCAACCAATTTATCAGTGTTGAGCTTGAAGAAGAAATACACCGGAACACCGATGCTTACTTTCAGGTGGTCAGGAGATGAAAGGGAATCTGGGCGATAGCCATCTGCATTGCCTGCCATGTTGCCATCACCGCTGCCCATTGCACCCTGCTTGCTGTTGCCATTCATAGAGAGTCGGGCACGGAGGGAGTTGAGACCACTGTAGCTGTTTTTCGGATAGACGGTCTTGCCATCGTCATTTCCTGCAAGTCGCTTTTCCAGATGAGCGTTCCTATCCCTCATGTAGGCAATGTAATCCTGGAGGGCAAGATTCTGCTCGATGTAGGGAGTAGCATCCAATACTCGCTTCCACCCCGTCTTGCCTATCGTGAAGGACAAACCGGCTGATACGGAAATCATGTTGTCGCCAAACTTGGTTGAGGTTCCAATGCCGTCAAAGTTCCTGGCGGTCAGCATTCCACTCACTTCTCCTACAAGATGAACACGGTCGCTGATGCGGTAACGGGCTTCCACGCCATAGGTGAAAGCAAACGGATGACTGCCACTTGAACCGCCCTGGCAGGTACAGTTGTTGATCCAGTCGGAATTATGGATCATGCCGACACCTACGAATGGAATCACATCCCAAAGAGGGATTCCGCTTTCATTCTGACGGATTCCAGACGTGACGTTGTACAGAAAGTCTGCATGGACATACTGATACTTCATCGTATGGAACTCTGCGTTCTTGAAGCTGAGTCCCTGAAATCCTATTCGTCCACCGATTGCGGGCGTGAACCATTTGCCGACTCCTATCTGCAAGAGAGGAGTGACACGGTCGAACACGTCACCGCAACCAATGGGCGTCCCAAGAAAAGCTGAAGCCCCGCCCTTTGTTTCTATAAACCAATTTCTACCCCAGTTGGCTGCTTCGCCTACATTCTTGAGATATGTAGGATTTACAGGCATGAGCATCTGCTCCTGACTGTATGATTTCTGGATATAAAGACTGTCAGAACTCTGTCCGGCAGTTTGTGCCGAAGCTGTCATTGCAGCCAGACACATCATTGTTATTGATAATATTTTCTTTCTCATGTTGTTGTCTTTGATGATTGATTACTTGCGTAAACAAATGAGCATGGTGTTACATCTTCTTTCTTCTTCCGACGGACGGAGCGCACATTTTGCGTGCCATTGCCAGGCATCTTCTTGCCCACTCCCTATCGTCTTCATCTGGCCGTTTCCCCCATCCAGAGCCTGGACTGCCGCCTCCACCTCCATGCGTCTGTGCGATGGTCGTGGCATCATCCACGAAACCGCACACGAGGTTCAAGGCTACCTTGACGACATGGTTTCCGTCTTCAGCCAACTGACAGAGAAGCGTGCCGTCGAAGTCGAGTTTCACGCTGTCGGGAAGATTCGGGAAGCGAATGGCAAACTCATGTGCCATGGTGTCGAGCATCACTCCGTTGAGATGGTAGCTCATGTTGTGAGCCCAGGAAAGTTCAGACTGGTTGGCTTTGTCTTCCAGTTCACTTGCCTGCCTCTCAATCTCTTCCTTGTCCTTGCGGAGGGTGTCAAGCAACTGGTTGGTCTCTGAAAGTTTCTTCTCCTTGTCTGCCAGTTTATCTTCCACCAAAGCCTTCTGCTGTTCAAGACTCTGAATCTTACGGGCGATGTCGGCACTGATGTTGTCGCTATTAGCTTGCAAGGCTCTCAGCGGTTTGAGTTCTGCTTCAAGGCGGTTGATTTCTGCCTTCAGATTCTCGATCATGGAGGTGAAGGATTTCTGCTTCTTCTGGGCGATGGAGAGTTCCATATTCAGATCTTCGAGGGCTTTCCGGGTGTTCAGCATCTGGGCTTCGAGTGTCACGCACTCGTTGGCAAGCCATCGTCGATACTCTTCAGTAGAACGGTGACGTGCTCCTGTCTCTGCTATCGACACCCCTCTCGTGAGTCCCCATTTCTCATTGACCATGGCAAGCTCGTCGTGCAGGGCAAGAAGATAGTTCTTGTAATCTATGCGGTTCTGACCATGGAAGATTTTCTTGAAGGCGAACTTCTTATCTTTATCTATCGCCAGAAGCGCAGCGTGGACGTGCGGATTTTTCTCATCGCAGTGGACGATGAAGGAGACGATGTTTTCCTCTCCATATTTATCTGCCACAAAGCGGTAGATGTCCTGTGCCCACTTTTCTATTTCGGGCATTCGCCGGATGTGCTCGTTACCACCCTTGCTTTCAAAATCTACCTCCTGATTGCCAAAGGCAAGTTCTCGCATACGTTCCGTTGAACCACCGAAAATGAAATTCACCACAGTTCGGTAACGTGGCTCTGCCAGTCCTTCGTTGGGATCTTTAATGCCACGTGAGGCGAGATTTTCTGCCATGCGCCTGGTAAGCGGACGGCTCTTGTCTATCGGGGCGACCATGCCACCTGGACGGATCTCGAAGTTGAGATGCTCACGGCTACGGTCGTAGTTGCCTTCACGCATGGCCTGGTTCCATCCCTTCTCCGTCCAGTCTCTCAACTCCTCGTTGCCTACCGAAGCAAGACCTTTGGTAACCTTGATGTCCATTACCTGTTTTGATGATGTTCCCATATCGTTTTTCTTTGCTATAGTCCTTACTCCAGGAGCCTTTTTCAGTCTTGGCAACACAAGGAAATCTGACCCAGCTTGCTGTTTATCTGGTCAGCCCTCCCGACTACTTCAGTAGGTCGGGGTATTAGGCTTCCCAAGACTGAAAAAAAGTGGCACGTGCAAGCACGCTGCCTCACGTTGCTTGAAATCATTCAGCGATGTGCTAACGGGCGTCCTGATCGCATCAGCGTGCCTCGCATGGAATAAGGGGAATATGACTATTATTTTTAATCGTCGGAAGATTCCGCAGGTGCTACCTCTTCGGATGGCTCCCTGACCTCAGTAAGAGGACGAGGGGGATTCACATAGTAGTGGGATGCGGAGCCGGAGATGTAGTGCTCGAAGATGCAATCCAGGAGTACTATCTCCGCTTTCGAGTATCGGGTTGCCACTTCGTCCATATAACTCGGCTTGGTATTGCCACTGATGGCTTTAGCCAGAATGCCAAGAGAATCTATCACTTTGTGCCAGTCCCAGACATGGTCTTTTCCGAAGAGCAGGCTCACGGAATCGGAAAGTTCCTCTGGCAGTTCTTTCTCCTGATTGAGATAACGGAGGATGGAAACTGCCAGTGAATCGAACACCTGGGCTTGCTGATTGACTACACGTCTGGCAGGAATGCTGCCATATCCTTCCTGCTTGGCCATGTTCATCTTCAAGTCGTAATAACGGCTGTAGGATTCGGCCACTTCCTTGGCGGTGGATCTGCCTTTGATGAAGCGGATGAACTGCATGGCGCAAAAGTCGAGAATGTCGTCCGGACTCTCGATAAGAAGAGACAGACGTTGTTCCAGGTTGACAGAGAAGATGAAGCTCTTGGAATATGGCTCTACGGAAAGCTGACCAAGTTTGGTGAGTCCGGAGATAAACTGGCGAACCGTGGCACGCTGCCATTGCCACTGACGGGCAAGTTCGGAAATGGTGGCAACAAACTGACCGGGGAGCAGCTGGAGGGCTCCGTCGGTTCCCGGCGACTGATAGGCTCCTGAGGATGCTTTCGAAAGCAGGTCGCAGTAGGCTTCCAGCTTGCTGTAACGTTCCTCTGCTTTCGGCTTCAGAAACTCCAGCAATGAGCGATCAACACCTTTAGACTTATCAGCCTCGGGTGTGTGATGATTTGAATTGTGAGTCATTTGAGTCATTTTTGAATGTGGAATGTAGAGCAAGTGGATATTGTATTGTGCCAGTTGTAAGTGGCATCTAATAGTAATTTTTGATAATCAGCGCAAGCAGATCCTTCGGGTTGTTGATGGCCTCAGGATGGCTCTTCATGCGGAGCACTTTTCCAGATGGATAGAACACTGCTGCCACGCTGACGGCAAAGAGGAACAGAGACATGCTATTCATATAAGGTAAGGCGTAGCAAACCATCGAGAGCAGCAAGGTGGCGAACCACAGTCTTTTTCTCTCATGCAAAAGATGGAAGGTGCTTTCTGCAATTTTCCTGTTCAGAAGCACCAGGGTCAGGAGTGTTGACACTACGACTGAGAGATTGGGTGCCGTTACATGGCAACACCAGTTGACGAAGATAAGCATCAGCACGACCAGGTAGGCATAGAGATTTCTTGCACTCTGAAACATGGTCATTTTCCACATAAACCGCTTCATGAATCCATATTCCTTTCTGTAAAGACAGAAGAATGCTGTCAGCAAGAGGAAGGGAAAAGCGAACCGGATGAGGGTTAGAATTTGTATCATATATTCCTTTATTTTACTTGTTTTTATCTCTGTCGAGTGATTCAAGTCGCTCGGCAATTCTGTTATTTAACTGGATGTTGTAACTGGGCGACATCTGGTCAATGGTAGGGTCTTTCGCCAGTTCTTCATCAGCCTCGATGAGAAGACGGAGATAGAGATCCACATTGGAATTGTGGTCTAACTTCGCCGTTGGAACGGCTGCCGATGTATTAACACTTGTATCTATCGGCTGCATCGTATCAGGGTCGATGTCATCAGGTAGATGGTAAGCCGTCTGTATGCTTCGCATCACGAAGATGCAGAAGACTATCATCAGTCCAACTATCGCCTTGGCCATGATGTTCAGATTGCACAGCATCAGAACCAGCACCATCACCAGGATGGCTATTATATAGAAGGTATATACTTTTCGTTTAGTACTCATAATCGCTTAATTCAAGTTTGATGATTCCGAAGGATGCTTTCTCTATAATGTATTCGACATCATGCCGGGTGAGAGTGCCCTTCTCTACTCTACCCTTGGCGCTTGGATCTTTTTTACAAAGAGCTGCCAGACCCTGGTTCAAGTCGTATTCATTGATTTTCCAGGTTCGCTTCTTTTTGAAAGAGTAATGATCCCTGTAACTCTGGAGCGATAGTCCCTTGTAAAACAGGGTCTTCAACACCCCATCCTGCAGGATTCTCATCTCTACCAGCTGTTCCGTATCTTTAACTATTATCCATGTTCTGTATCTTTGTATGATGTCTGCAATTAGGTAATACGTCTTCTTGTTCATCTAGAGACCGCAGTTGAAATCATTCATGATCTGTACGTGTTCCCGCTTTGCCCGGAACGTGCCACGACGCTCGTGCAGACGGAGGTCTTCGAAAAGATCTGCCGACATGAGTTCGATGGAGTTGTAAATCGTCACATTCAACTCGTGGATGAGTCCATCGGCGGAAGTCTTGCAGTTGATCTTGAACATCCTTTCGGTGACCGGATAGCAGTAGGCGCAGCATTCATGTCCGAACACCGTATGGACTGATGGCTCCAGATGGTAGAGAATGGCAAGGTCTGCATTCATTTCGAACATATCAATCACCTTGTCTATAGGCTGTGGGATATGAACTTCGTAGGGAAGAATGGCGTAATCTTCGTATGCCTTTATCTCGCCAATCCAATAATTGTCAATCAGTTCTGGCAACAGCATGGGGCCGGATGCCTTGAATTTATAGATAGCTTCCTGTAACATGATAATGAAAGATTAGAGGGTTGATATGTAAAGACGCATCAGCTGGGCTGGAATCCTGTTGGACACTTCCTTGTTGACAAGGTGCTTGCCTTCAAGTCTCGTGATGATGGCAGGATAATCCTTGGCGATGTCCGTCATCAGCTGAGCCTGCTCCGGGGTGAGCATGGCAATGGCCAGCGCATCCATCGAGAGATAAGGCTGCAATATCATCCAGAGATAGGCATTGGCTTGGATGGCATCTTTGATTTTTCCTCGCTTCAAAGCGTCACGGCAAACCTGGGCGTTGAGAATCAGACGGCGGTCTGTTCGCATCGACATGAGAACGAGGGTCTCAGAAGCTGGCAGCTTGTTTCTGGAAGCGGACTTGTAGATGGCAGAACAAATGTCTGCAGTATGGTTGGTGATTTCCGTCATTCCGATGGATGAGCATTCGTCGATATGTGCGAGGAACGTGCGGAAATGACGGTCTTCCTCATGTAGGAACGCCATGAGTTCTTTTCTTGACTTAATGCCATGCGACTTAGTGCTCAGCAGGAACTTGGAGTAGTTGGCCAAGGCTCTGTGAACTTCCAGTTCATAGACAGGCGATTTGTCCAAGGTAGCGAAAAACTTTAAGGCATTTTCCTTCAAAGAGCCGAGTTCCTTGTTGTCCTTATATAAAGAGGTGTGGAGCTTCACGTAAGCCACATCGCTCAAAGTGCAGTTGCCTGTCATCCCCAGCAGTTCTGTGCGGATGGAGTCTGAAATCAGATCATACTTCATGGAAAGCCCACTGTGCGCATTGAATGAAGGATCCTTCCTGATGTAGTTCAAGACGGTATCTCCATACTCGCGCCACTGGTTGATGTAGTCTGCAAGATGCTCTGCATCAGAGTCTGAATGCCCTTTCATAGTTTGAAAGAAAGCCTGGTACTGTTTCAAGGCATCTTCTGAAGACTTGAAATCATATTGACGACTTCCACTGCATGAGGTGATCATGAGTAAGGCACATAAAAAAAGCAAGTGAAAGAATAAACTCTGCTGAGTTGTTTTTCTTTCACTTGCTTTACTTTCTTTCATTTGGTTTTTGAGACCTGTTGCTGAAGAGTTACCGAGGCAACCGACAAAACTGTTCAACTGTACTGTATTCCTATTATCCATTGGCATGTAATTGAAAATTTTGCGTACAAAGATACAGATAAAATTCCACATTAACGACACTACAATCAGACTTTATGTTATTTTATGTTTCATACTCTTTGCAGTATGATTATTGAAGATGCGCTCCTAATTTATAAATTAGGTTAAATCAAGTCTGCTGACCCAACAAAACCAAATAGTATGAATCCATTTCTGAATATAATTTGTATCTTTGCAGAAGAATCGTGCCTGAACAGGTGTTATCCTGCCGTAAAAAGGCGCATAACTATCAAGTTATCAGTCAATAAAACATTTTGATATGGCAAAAGTAGGCTACATCATGGCTACATCCCAGTATGACAAACTGGAAGAAGACCGCAAATGGATGAACGAGTTCGGTTGTGTAAGAATCATCGAAGAAAGTGATGATAACGAACGCCACAGACCGCTGTGGAAACAACTGATGGCAGCATTGCAAAGAGGTGATGAACTGGTGATTCCGAAATTTTCCAACGCCTTGCGTGGCAGTCGTGAACTGGCAATATTCCTGGAATTCTGCCGGGTCAAGGTCATTCGCATCATCAGCATCCACGACCGGATTGACTCCAGCAACATCCTGTTTCCGGAAACCAAGCCATCTGACGTATTGGTAATGATGGGTTCCCTGCCCGACGAAGTCCTTGCTCTCAGGAAATCTGCAGAGCATGTAATCAAGCTGCAGGAGAAGATGATCGTGTCCCTCCCTCCTGTTTCTGCCAGCAAGATGCAGAAGCTCGACAGAGAGAAGACTGTAGTGAACCTCTATGTGGCTGGACATCCGATAGATGAAATCTGGAGAGCCAGCGGATTCAGAAGCAGAAGTTCCGTATTCCGCATTCTCAACAAGAACGGAATCAAGCTGAATAGAGGCAACCACTCCGGACCAATCAAGAAAAGAGACACAAAGTAAACGAGACATTGAAGATTGAAGATTAGAGCATGAAGAAGATATTATTCCTACACGGATTCTTCGCCACGGGCAGTTGTCCGATGGCGAGAGCCTTGAAAGAGGCGTTTGAGGGGACGGCGGTGGTGCTGACTCCCGACCTCCCTTTGTACCCCAAGGAGGCACTGAAGGAGATTCGCTCCATCATCGACCGGGAACAGCCCGACTTGCTTCTGGGCAACAGCTGTGGCTCTTTCCTCGCCCAGATGCTGGCTCCGGTGGTGGGCATTCCCGCCCTGCTCGGCAATCCGTATTTCATGATGACGGAGTTTCTGAAGGAGCGAATCGGCGAGCATGAATACAAGGCGCCGAGAAGGGACGGCAATCAGCGGCTGGTGATTGACGAGGCGCTGATTGAGGAGTTTGCGGAGTTGGAAGCCGTGCAGTTTGACCATTGCAACCCCTATTATAAGAATCGTGTGTGGGGACTTTTTGGTGAGCAGGACACCCTGGCTCACTTCTCCCCTCTCTTCCTGGAGCACTACAATCAAGCCTTCCATTTCCCAGGCGGTCATACGCCTACTGAGCAGCAGGTGAAGACCTGGTACGCTCCCCTCGCCCAGAAAATGCTGATGGAGTTTTCAGCAAAGGAAGAAAGATATTTCCAGCACTTTAAGGGCGGCAAATACAAATTCATCCATTCTGCCTTCGACTCCGAGACTCAGGAGCGCATGGTGGTTTATCAGGCTCTCTATGGAGACCAAGCCTATTGGGTAAGACCGGAAAAGATGTTCTTCGGGAAAGTTACGAGGGACGGCAGAACTTTTAATCGTTTCACGGAAATAGACATAAAATAAATGATAAAGATACGTTGCGTAGTAGAACACATTACCTACCAAAATCAGGAGAATGGATATTCCGTGATGAGGGTTAAAGTCAAGGATTATTCAGACCTTGTTACCTTGGTGGGCAACCTGCTGGATGTACCAGTGGGCGCTGTACTATTGTGTAATGGTGACTGGAAAGTCGATAAGCGATACGGACGTCAATTCGTATGCGAAACGTGGGAAGAAGTGATGCCTGCAACTGTATATGGTATAGAGAAATATTTGGGAAGCGGACTGGTGAAAGGCATTGGTCCGAAGTATGCTCATCTGATAGTTGAGAGGTTCGGTACTGATACCATCGAGGTAATTGAAGATGACATCGAACGACTATATGAAGTGGCTGGCATCGGTAAGAAGCGTGTAGAGAAAATCCGAGACAGTTGGGAGAAACAGAAGGACATCAAGAATGTAATGATTTTCCTGCAACAATACGGAGTAAGTACTGCTTATGCCGCCAAAATATATCGCCAGTACGGCAAGGAAAGCATCGACAACGTGAAAGAGAATCCTTATCGCCTTGCAGATGATATTTGGGGCATCGGATTCAAAACTGCTGATGGTATTGCCTCTAATATGGGCTACGAGAAAAACGATTTGAGACGTTGCAAAAGTGGTATAGGTTATACATTGAATGAACTTTCCAACGAAGGACATGTATATGCTATAGAAGAGCAGCTTATAGAAGCAGCCAAGAAACTGCTTGAAGCAGACGAAGAACCCATCAGACAAGCCATTTCAGAGATGATTGCTTCGGAAGATCTCATCCGTGAGAATGAAGCTATATATCTGCCTCCATTCTATCATTCAGAACGTGGAACGGCAAAGAAACTCTTGACCTTAATAAAAAGCCAAGAAGCAAATAACCTCGGATTAAAGGCTGATATTAAAGCCATTGAAAAGGTCTCTGGTATAGAATATGACGAGGTTCAGATTGCTGCCATCCAACAAGCGGTTCGCTCGAAAGTGATGGTACTGACTGGCGGTCCTGGTACAGGTAAGACCACAACTACGCAAGGTATTATTGCTGCGTATAAAACGGCAGGAATGAGGATTTTGCTTGCAGCACCTACTGGCCGTGCGTCCAAGCGAATGAGCGAAGCTACCAATATGGAAGCCAAGACCATTCATAGACTATTGGAGTTTAATCCACAAGATGGTTACAAACGAAATGAGGAGAACCCTCTGGAAGGTGATGCGCTGATTGTGGATGAGTGTTCCATGATTGACATCATATTGATGTATAATCTAATGAAGGCTATTCCCGAACACATGCGCTTAGTGCTTGTGGGTGATATTGACCAGTTGCCAAGTGTTGGAGCTGGCAATGTCTTGCGTGATATTATTGACTCCGAGAAGATTCCCGTAGTTCGACTAACCCGCATCTTCCGACAAGCTCAATCCAGTAGAATCGTCATGAGTGCCCATGCCATCAACCAAGGGCATTATCCCGATACGAGCAACGGCAAGCAGACCGACTTCTTCTTTATCAAAAATGAAGACCCGGAACAAGTGGCTGAAGAAATAGTAAAACTTGTGAAGTATCGCTTGCCAAAGGCTTACAATCAGCCTTTAAGCAACATCCAGGTACTTACGCCGATGCAAAGAAGTGTGGTAGGTGCAGCCAACCTGAACATGATGCTACAGCAAGCACTCAATACAACAACATTGGGCATAAGCCGTGGTGGTACAACCTATAAGATGGGCGACCGTGTGATGCAAATACGTAATAATTACGACAAGAATGTGTACAATGGTGACATCGGAACTGTAGAAAAAGTCAACATAGAAGACCGCACACTATGTGTCAACTTTGACAACAATCTGGTGGAATATGAAGCAACGGAGCTTGATGAGCTAACATTGGCCTATGCTTCTACCATTCATAAATCGCAAGGTTCGGAATATCCGATCGTGGTAATCCCAGTTTTGATGGCTCATTTTGTGATGCTTCAGCGCAACCTCATCTATACAGGCATTACGAGAGCTAAAAAAATCTGTGTGCTTATCGGGCAGCCCAAAGCGCTCGCTTATGCAATACGTAATCTGACGGTAATCAACAGAAACACCAAATTGAAAGAACGACTGCGTGGAGAGATAGAAGCGAACAATGATTCTGGTCTCCACATCAGCAGTAGATACATACTTCCTGAGGAACAGCCAATGATGGCTGCGGAACCAGAGCCAAATCAAGACATTAGAAGCAATATCAAATGATCATATATATAGCAAGAAAAATGTATTTTTTTCTGATATGGTAAAGGTGTTTAGTATAACAGATATAAAATAATAGGATAAAAATGAGAAAAGAATCAAGAGCAATGGATAGTCGGTGGGCATTGGAAGTAATGCACAAGGCTCCGTATATAACTGTCAGTTTTATTGACGAAGAAGGCAAGCCTTATGGTTTACC
The DNA here is from genome assembly GCF_026015465.1 of Segatella copri. Taxonomy (GTDB): domain Bacteria; phylum Bacteroidota; class Bacteroidia; order Bacteroidales; family Bacteroidaceae; genus Prevotella; species Prevotella copri_E. The sequence continues at coordinate 609,630 of NZ_JAPDUQ010000002.1, read as the reverse complement.
CCTGTCACTCGCATCAGATGATGATGTGAATTGGTATTTTCATGGTGCCTTGGAAGGCAAGAAGTTGGAGGCAATCAAGGTTCATCCCGAGGTTTGCCTTTCAGCCGTAACCCGTTGTGCGCCTACGGTTGGTCCGAAGGACGGCAGTTTCACCCTGCAGTTCAAATCAGCCATTGCATTCGGCAAGGCAGAAATCGTGACCGAGGATGCAGAGAAGATTCATGGTCTCCGATTGATCTGTGAGCGTTTCCTTCCTCAACACATGGATGCTTTCGACCAGAGCATCGCCCGTTCCCTATCACGCACGGCTGTAGTTCGCATCACGCTTACTGAGCCACCAACCGGCAAACGCAAGCAGTATGATAAGGAAGGCGTGGAAATGAAATATGGCAGAATGGAATAAACGAACATAAACATATTGATTATGAAGAAGATAAAGTTAAGCAATGGCGTGGAAATGCCACAACTGGGATATGGTGTTTATCAGGTGGAACCTGATGAGTGTGAGCGTTGTGTGCTGGATGCTCTCAGCGTGGGCTATCGGATGATAGATACTGCGCAGGCTTATCTCAACGAGGAAGCGGTGGGCAATGCATGGAAGAAGAGCGGCGTGAACCGTGATGAGATTTTCATCGTTTCCAAGGTCTGGCATTCCAACTATGGCGATGGACAGACCATGAAAAGCATCGACGAGAGTCTGCGCAAACTGCAGACCGACTACATCGACCTGATGCTCCTCCACCAGCCTTACTGCGACCGCTACGGTGCTTATCGCGATTTGGAAAAGGCTTACAAGGCAGGAAAGGTTCGTGCCATCGGAGTGAGCAACTTCTTCCCTGATCATCTCATAGACCTGGCTTCCAACATGGAGATTGCACCAATGGTGAACCAGATGGAGACGCATGTGTTCAACCAGCAGCACGAGACCCGCAGATTCATGGATGAGTTTGGCATCCGTCTCATGGCGTGGGCTCCGTTGGCAGAAGGTCAGAACGGACTGTTCACCAACCCTACCCTCACCCAGATTGGCGAGAAATACGGCAAGACTGCTGCACAAGTAGCCTTGCGCTGGCTGTTGCAGAGCGATGTAATCATCATCCCGAAGACCGTTCACAAGGAACGAATGCAGGAGAATCTGAACCTCTTCGATTTCGAACTCGATGCTGAGGACATGCAGAAGATTGCTGCGCTTGACACCGCCAACAGCCTCTTCCTCGACCATCATAGCGGAGAAACAACCAAGCAGTTTATGGAGTGGAGAGCTGTGGTGAAACCTACAGAATAAGTAACTATCGCTCAAACTATGGCTCAATGTAAAACAAAGAATTTATGACTTCACTTCAAGAAAGGCTGTTCGCCATGCAGGATAAGCAGTATGCTGCTTTCCAAGCCAAACTGACACCGGGAGTGCCTGTGGAGAGTTTCATAGGCATTCGTGTGCCTGTGCTCCGCAAGTTCGCAAAAGAATTTGCAAAGGAGGCAGAATGTGAGGATTTCCTTCATCAGCTGCCTCACGTATACTACGATGAGAACATGCTTCACGGTCTCCTCATTTCCGAGGTAAAGGACTACGAGGAATGTATTCGTCTGACAGACACCTTCCTGCCTTTCGTGGACAACTGGGCAGTTTGCGACATCATGTCTCCGAAGGTGTTTGCCAAACATAAGGAGGAGTTATTGGCGAAAATCAAGACTTGGAGTAAATCGTCACATGTTTATACTTGTCGCTTTGGAATAGAGACACTTATGTCTCATTACCTGGACAAAGACTTCAAGGCAGAGTATTTTGAAATTCCTGCATCAGTAAGGAGCGAAGAGTATTACGTAAAAATGATGATAGCCTGGTTCTTCTCCACGGCTCTTGCCAAGCAATGGGACGCAACGATTCCCTACATCGAGCAAAACCGCCTTGCTCCCTGGACGCACAACAAGACCATCCAGAAGGCCATCGAGAGCTACAGAATCACACCCGAGCAGAAGGAATATCTGCGGACATTGAAGATAAAATAAAAGGAAAAATTAGGAATAGGCAAATAACCATGCATTGTCCATTCTATTACCCCGTACAAAAGTACCACACTTAGCAATATTTGTGGTACTTTTGTACTAAAATAGCTATAAAACTGTTGAAATGTATTAAAAAAGAGAGGATATTAAAAGTTTTCCGTACAAAAGTACCACAATTAAAAATATTTGTGGTACTTTTGTACCAAAATTAGGAGAACAATTATGGAAACAAAGAATTCATTCATATCATCTGCAAGCGTCAAAGTACAAGGACGAACAGCTTACTACAAGATGCTGGAAGCCGCTCGCCAAGGTGAACTGATTCAGGTTTGCCGTGGCGTATATGCTAACATAGACCAATTGTCAGCATGTATGGTTGATATTGAGTCTATTGTCCCAAATGGTATTCTCTGCCTTTGGTCTGCCTGGAATATCCATCAACTTACGACATCCATGCCGCAGGCTTATCATGTCGCTATCAAAAGGGATAGAAAGGTCAAGATACCTTCATTCCCAAAGATAGAGCTCCATCACTATACTTCCAATATTCTTGAAATCGGCGTAATGGAGAAAGTCATAGATGGATTTAAGGTAAAGGTATATGATGTAGAACGATGCGTATGCGATGCAGTAAAGTTCCGCAACAAGGTGGGCATTGATGTCTGTTCTGAAATCATCGATAACTATCTTTCCAGACCAGAAAGAAATATCAGTAAACTAATGGATTATGCCAGGCAATTGCGTGTTGGCAATATCTTGGAAAATTATCTACAAGTGAAGCTATGAGTAAAGAACAAAATAAAAACTACGGGAAGTCAATACGTACAAAATTGCTGAACGTTGCAAGAAAGGAAAACGTCTTTAATCAGACTATCCTAACTCGGTATTTTCAAGAGAGGCTTCTCTACAGAATATCGCAGACTCATTATAGAGGAAACTTTTATCTAAAGGGAGGTGCACTCATGTATGCTTACGAAAAATTTGCGGCTCGTCCTACATTGGATATAGATTTCCTTGGCAATAATATCAGCAACGAAGGCTCTTCTATAATTGCAGCGTTCAGAGAAATTTGTTCTGTGCCATACGAGGAAGATGGCGTAATATTTGACACGGAGCACATTACAGCACAAAATATAACAGAGTTCAAAGACTATCATGGGATTAGGCTCAGCATTCCAGTCAAGATGGACACCATTGCCCAGGTTTTAACAATGGATATTGGTTTTGGTGATGTGGTAACACCTTCCCCAATAGATCTTGATTATCCTGTATTGCTTGAACATCTGCCGAGTGCCAATATTCTGGCCTACTCGCTTGAAACGGTCATTGCCGAAAAGATGCACGCAATTGTGGATCTTGCAGACCAAAGTAGTCGAATGAAGGATTATTATGATCTCTACAAAATCTTGCAGAATGAAAAGTATAATCCTATAATATTACAGGAAGCTATCAAACATACATTTGAAAATCGCCACACACCTTATAATGAGAACACGATGTTTTTCAGAAAAGAGTTTGGCAGCAATCAGCAAATGCAGGTCAGATGGACTGCTTTCATACGTAAAATAACGTCCACTGACATCTTGCCTTTTACTGAAGTGATAGCGTTTTTACAGCAAAGACTTCTTCCGTTTTGGGAGAACATGAAAGATGAATAGCAGAAAATACGATATATATCAGTTTCCAGAATGCAATAACGTAGTAGTTTCTGGAGATATTCACGGCGACTTTAATCTCCTCGTGAACAAAATTTGTGTGCAATATCAAATGCAAAACACGTTAGTTATTGTAGCAGGTGATTGTGGATTTGGTTTTGACAAGAGAGGCTACTATGATAATATGGTGAAAAGAAACGCCAAACGTATGAATGATGCCAATAATTGGATTGTATTCATTAGAGGCAATCATGACAACCCGGCGTATTTTGATGGGAAAAGCTTTAAGCACAAACGTTTCATTGCCATTCCAGACTATTCTGTAATCAACGCTTGCAACCATTCGATTCTCTGTGTAGGAGGAGCCATATCGATTGATCGTACGTATAGGCTTGAAGCATGGAGTAAGGAGCAACAAAAGCGGCTACGTTTTGGTAACACGGAAGTCGTTGACGATTTTTCTCCATCATACTATTGGCAGAGCGAATCGCCGACTTATAATAAAGAAGCACTAATGTCGATTTTGTCTGAGCAGAAAGTTGACATTGTAATAACACATACGTCTCCATCCTTCTGCGAATTATTAAGCAAGGAAGGGATAAGCAAATGGACTTGCAACGACAAAACTCTGATATCAGACATACAGCAGGAACGTGAAGTTATGAATAGTCTGTATGAAACTCTGAAAGAACATCAGCAGCATGTCACTCATTGGTGTTACGGACATTTTCATCAAAGCTGGCATTCTTCTATTGATGGTACATTGTTCAAGATGCTGGATATTATGGAGTTTTATGAGTTGAAATAATTATGACACAAGATACATCTATATATTACGTTTAGATAGGTGGTTCATGCGATTATGGCCATAAAGAGCGAGCTGGTGGTGCTGCCGTTGTGATTGAGCATAACGGCAACATCATCAGTCGTGATGTAATCAGCGACTTGCACACCACGGAGTTCCGCATGATGCTAACCCTCATGGTGAAAGTAATGCAGAAAATACCGGAAGGTTCCGACATTCTCTTTCTGACCAATGCCGCCTATATTCAGAACTTTGACAAGACTCCAACGGCTAAATCAGCCAATCCAGACTTGATCATTCAATGCATCGAGGAAAAGAAAAGGCACAACTCAGTCGGGGTCAAGATTGTGCAATATCACAAGAGTCCACTGCTGATAGAAACCCACGATAGGGCTACGGAAGCAATGGCCAAGACAAGGAAGGTGTTTCACCAGAAAAATAAATAAATGTTTAGGGGCTTTTTCCGGTCATTAAGGTCATTAAGGTCATTAAGGATTTCGGGTTATTCAAGATGTCTGACCCCAAATATGGTTAATGTAAAAAGTTACGGAGAATATGAATTATTTCCGTTACTTTTTACATTTTCATCTTATATGTTTTGAGAGCATTTCACTCCAAACCATACCGTATTAGAAGTCACATGTATCTGGGTCTGCACCTATTCTGTCTGCCTTCAGCGATGCTATTTCAAACATTTCCTGCTGAGAGAGTTCAAAGTCGAATACATCGATGTTTTCCTTGATTCGGCTTGGAGTAACCGACTTTGCCAGTGGCAGCACGCCTGTCTGCATCACCCAACGGATAACTACCTGAGCTACACTTTTGCCATGGCTGGCAGCAATCGACTTCAAGAGAGGATTATCCAAGACTTTACCTCTTCCCAATGGGCTCCATGCTTCCACGAGAATGTTGTTCTTCTGGCAGAACTCAACACATTCCTTCTGGGTGAATCCAGGATGATACTCTATCTGGTCAACCATTGGACAGATGTTTGCCTTCGCCATTACTGGCTCTGCATGATGCTGCATGAAGTTAGAAAGACCGATGCTGCGAATCAAGCCCTCTTCATGCAGACGCTCCATCGCTTTCCAAGTATCTACATTCTGATGATTTGCATCCTTGCCAAACTGCAACTCGTTGGCTGGCCAATGGATGAGGTAGAGGTCGAGATAATCGAGACCTAAATCGCTCAAAGTCTTGTCAAAAGCCTTCAAGGTCTTGTCGTAGCCACGCTCTGTGTTCCAAACCTTGCTGGTAACAAAGAGATTCTCACGCTTGATTCCACTTTCCTTGATTCCCTCGCCCACGCTCTTCTCATTTTTATAGATAGCAGCGGTGTCGATGTGGGTGTAGCCTGCAGCGATGGCAGCTTTCACAGCTTCAACGCAGGTTGCTCCATCAGGAGTAAGAAACGTTCCGAAACCCGGTGTAGGAATCTTCACTCCATTATTCAATAATATTTCCTTTTCCATAATTAAACTAATTTTTTAAATTTCAACTATTTTTTTTGACGGTGCAAAGTTACAGCTTTTTTCGCATAGCAGAGTTCTGTATATTTGCATTATCATAGAGTACCTTTTCAATTTTAGCCATCGCTTTGCAGTCCCGTAAATTTCCCTGCGATATTCTGCAGGAGTAAGATGGATGGTGCGCAACCATTCAAAGTAGTACCATTCAGTAAAACCCTCACAATAGATTTTGACGGTATATTCAAGCGGTCTCTGTTCCATGTTAACCTCCTTTCTTATTCGTCAATAAATATACTGCCCAACTGAGGCTTCGCTCCCAACTTTCCAGCTCTGTAAGCATTGAGGATGGACACTTCCTTATGGAGACCGAAATCCTTGACACGATAAATCTCTGTCGCTCCCGATTCGTTTTTGCTGGCAAAATACACCATATCCCTGCGGATAAAATCCTCGTCAAGAAGCATAAGACTATGAGTAGAGAATATCAATTGTGCCCGGTCTGAATTTACAAGGAATGTCTTGATAATATGGGTGAACAGGTCGTAATGCAGCGAGTTCTCCAACTCATCACACAGCAATGTCTGATTGTTTTTGATAAGTGTAAATAACAATGCCGACAAACCGTACATACGGTTGGTACCTTCCGATTCCACCATGTTAGAAAGACTTCCCGTATAGAAAGGAGTCTTGTGGGTGAAGAACAATTCTTCTGTAGATATGCTCTTGTCCTGAGGTTCCGAGATATGTAAGATTTTTGCTATCTTTCTGAACTTCTCCATTGCTTCCTCAGAAACCTCACCTTTTTCTTCCTTGATGTATATGTCGGAAATGTTGAAATCAGCCTTTTCAAGCATCTCGCAGATAAACTTCTTGCTGTCAGCATCCAATCTTACCACATCGTTAGCTAACTGTCCAAGATTATCATTCTTGCTGAGCAAAGGCATGAACTCGCTTTCAAAATAATTGAAGACTTTGTCAAGTTCAACATTCTTTTCAACGTTTGCATTCTTATAGGTCGTGAGTACCATAGCATTGGAAATACAATTTGACTCTATGAACAGTTTCTGTGTTGCAGACAACTTCAGCAATGGTCCGAAAGAAATCGAAGAATTGCTCTTGTCCTCATTCCAAGTACGCTCATAAAAGAGCGCACGGCGGTTATTGGGATAGAAGTACAGTTCTTCCTTATAAATCTTTTGGTTGTTCAAGACAACGGAATATTCATATCTGACATCACCAATATAGAAAATCAATTCAAATGATGAGTTTTGGTTTCGGCTATCCTCATCCATCATGAATGGTGTCAGTCCTGTGCCTGTACCAGGTTTCTTGGAACGACTTGCAACCAAATAAAAAATGAACCAAGCCAAAGCTTTGAGGATGTTGCTCTTGCCAGATGCGTTTGGTCCGTAAACAACACCCAATTTGGAAATGCGAACACCTTTTATTTTAACAACAGCGTAGTCTTCATACGTTTTGTCAGCAGAAGCCGTAAAATCCAGCGTCTGCTCTTCTCTTATAGAAAGGAAATTCTTTACTTTAAATTGTAATATCATATCTTTCGTGCTAAAATTCGTAATTCTTTTGCAAAAATACAAAGAAAAGATGAAATATACAGTTTTTCAGTATCAAATTTAAGAATATTTTTCAGAAAAGCCAATGTAACGTAGAAATGAATCTTTCAAGGCATCGCAGATAAGGGAAACTGATGGATGCATAAATGGTGGTATTCTACACTCTTCGGTCTGCCAGGCGGTTTCACCACGATGATTGGCAATACTATCGAGACCAATCCCTTTATCGGTCTCGTCTGAAATCGTTGCGTCCGTCACCATGCCACCATGCGCCCAGGAAGGCGAGGATGGCACGGAAAACGATGTAGATAACGATGATGTCAACAAATTCATTCATAAGCTTGATATTTTACGAGTTATTCAATATATATTCACCACGGGAATGCCCAAACTATTGGCTTTCTTGAAAGTGTAGTAGGTTCCACCCTTCTCTCTCCCATCATAGAAGGCAATGAGAAGGGACGCATTCTCAACCATGAACTCGTCTCTATCAAGAAAACATCGGGTGTAATAGTATTCAGAAAGGACGATCACCTCATCTGCTGAAGCCATCAATCCATCATAAACCACCCTATCGCTGGGCTTGAACCTGTCTGCCTGACCTCTGAAAGGAATGGCTGCGGTAAGCGTCATTCCTGGGCAGGAAGGTTTCAGCGACTGCACTATCTGGGCTGCCATCAAGTCAATACCGATGGCGAATCCCGAAATAAAATTACTGATGCCATGCTCGTAAGCTTCGAGGATGGCTTTGGTCAATCGCTCTCTTATGACCTCCTGCTGAGAGAAGTTGTAAAAGCGATGGCCTGTAAAGGCTGCCGAAACAGCCTTGTCAAACTTTGTCATATTCTTTCTTTTCATTGCTGTACATATTTATATGATGTCTTGCCGAGGAAAATGCCGTTTGTTACGTGCGCCCCTACTTGTTCTAATTGTGCGGTGTAGGCACTGAATGAAGTGCCGGTAGTGACCACATCGTCCCAAATGCAGACTATCTTGTTCTTGAAGAAGTTCGCATCCACCTCAATATTATTCTTTTCCTTCAAACGCTTTTCTCGCTCATCCTTCTTGACCTTAGTGCCATGAACTGCGGTACGTTCGCCAACAACCTTGACATAGGAAAAGCCGTTGATTGCTCCGGAAAACTTGCAGACAAGTTCAGAGAAGTTCTTGTTGCGTGCCTCGTTACGCTCCTGACTGCTTGCAGGAACGCAAGAGAAGACAACGCTGCGAACCTTACGACCAAACTTCTTGACAAGCATCTTTGCCACGCACTTCGCCACATCAGCATGGTTTCGACCATCCTTGAAATCATAGATAACCTGGCGGTCGAAGAAAGCATCCATACCGATATTCTTGATACGTACCGGATAATAGCGCAAAAAGCTGCTCAACTCCTTATCCTCCTGTCCCTTGAGGTAAACCTGTACCATGTTCATAGCTTTAATTGTTGTTACTTGGCAGGTAGTAGCCATCAGCCACTACCCACCGAGAAAATGTTTTCAATCGTAAAGTCTGTTGAGGAAAGACTGCAACTCTCTGTCGATGATTTCAGAAAGCTGACATGGTTGGAATGGCTTTCTCTGCTCCACTCTGACCTTGCCGAGTCCGAACTTGGTTGCGTCCAACTCCACACTTGCCATTTCATTGGCAGAAATGTAGCTGTACTCAGTCTCAGCCAGACCTACAACGATGCCAAAGAGCACAAAATCATCATTCTCTCGCTGTCCTTCAAGAATGTACCAGCGAGCGTTGCCGATGATAAACACTGCGATGCAAACTGCATCCTTCTTCTTGCTATCCTGGGAATAGAGCGGATAGTCCTGCATTGCCTTCTCCAATTCTGGAGTAATCAGGCGGTTGTTGAAATCTTTTGCCATAGTCTCTATTTTTTTCTCCCTTTCGTTAAGTCCTTTCGGACTTGGGATCGGGAAGCTTTTTCTGCTTTTCAAAGTGCGTACAAGGCAATAAGGCAAGTCTGATGGGAAGAATACTCTTTTGCATGTTACATGGAAAAGGAAGATTGTTACCGAATCACGACTTGCTATTTGCCAGATACGCGATAACTTTGCAGAAAAAGAATCCCGAAATCCCAAAGACGATACGGAATCAAAACCTTCTGGTTTCAGTAAGAAGAAAAAGTATAACAGGGAATGACTGCAGGGATAGAAAAGCCGGGTGGGAATAGTCCAAGCAAGTATCAACAGTTTTAAAAGCCAGCGTGTTGTTCCTTCGTAAGTCGATAAAATCGGCCTGCGAAAGAACAACACCCTGGCTAACTGTTCATGCTTACTGGACTATGGCGTGGGCGAAGATTATAAAGAAGGAAAGCCGAAAGATTTATAAGGAAAGACAGAATGCTTATAAAGAGGAAGACCAGTATATTATAAAAGGTGGAAGGGAGGGAAAATGAAGGTGGATGCTGTGAGCCAGTGCCCTTCTCGACGAATGGACATGCAGTAGTGGCAAACTGAATAAGTGGGAATCGTTTGCGTCCCACCTACTCAGTTTGTAAGCTACCGGATGTCGTTTCGTGGGCACCTTCCGACTGAGGGGCTTTGCACTTACGTCATGCTCTGCTGACATAAATGCAAGGTCTATCAGGTGGAACTCCAGTAGCATCCTTCATGGTGTGGGGCGAAGCATTATCATCTTGTTTATAAAAATGCAAATCTATAAAGGCCTGCTACTCATCATGGTATGAGGATTTAAGGTGTACTCATGTGTACACGTACACACCTATCCATGTATATATGTATTCACGTCCACATGAATACATTTTATAAGAGGAAGACAGAATGCTTATAAAGATGAAGACCAGGATAGTATAATAGGTGTAAGGGAGGGAAAATGAAGGAGGATGCTGTGAGCCAGTGCCCTTCTCGACGAATGGATATGCAGTAGCTTACAAACTGATTAAGTGGGAATCGCTTGCGTCCCACCTACTCAGTTTGTAAGCTACCGGATGTTGTTTCGTGGGCACCTTCCGACTGAGGAGCTTTGCACTTACGTCATGCTCTGCTGACATAAATGCAAAGTCTATTAGGTGGAACTCCAGTAGCATCCTTCATGGCGTGGGGCGAAGCATTATCAGGGAAAATCAGCCAATTATCACTATAAGAACAGCTCATTTTGGTTAAAATACGCATGTTTATACCATTTTTTTGCTGCTACGCAAAAAGATTTCGCACTATTTTTGTATCTTTGCACCCGAATTAGACAAATAAAAAGTAAAAATATATAAATCCTATACGGAAATGAATTTAAATATGCACATAACATCACAATCATTCGTTCAGAGCTATCGACGCTTTGAGCGGAATAGTTATGTACATACATCAAGTACATCAGATACAGCCGGTATAGGATTCCCACATCATTATTCGCATAGTTATTTCTATCGGGCATCGTAGCAGCGTGCCCCACAGAGAACAAAGATAATACGAAAGAGTTGGAGTTTCCTTGCCGGGAGAATCCAACTTTTTCTTTTTAGCCAAATGCTTGGCTTCAGCTCTGACATGGCGAGAAAAAGCTGGATGAAATCCAACCATTTTTTTACGCTTAAAATGAAAGAACTATGCCAGCAAATAAGAATGCCTTAATAAGGTACAAAACTATAGACAACTGTTTAAGAAACAGATACAGAAGATGGACTCTCGATGATCTCGTGGAGGCATGTAGCGACGCTCTCTACGACATGGAGGGAATCACCAAAGGAGTATGCGCCAGAACTGTTCAGATGGATATACAGATTATGAGATCTGACAAACTGGGCTACAATGCTCCCATCGAGGTTTATGATAGAATATACTACAGATACGCTGACCCTAACTATTCTATCACTGAAATGCCTTTATCCATAGAGGACTGCAAGCTGATAAAGAAGGCTATCATTCTTCTTGAAAACAAGAAGGATAAGAATAACGAAGACACCATCCAGGTGCTCAACAAGGTACAGGACAGACTCAAATCTATTCTGAACTTTGTGTAAGGATAAAGGAGGAGAAAATATGAGTGGACATCAACGAGACTTCGTCTTACAAGAAAGCTAAAAGGCTTCTTTTCAAGCAAAACTGCCTGAAGAGAAGCCTTTCTTATATAGAGCTTCAAGTAGGATTCGGACCTACGACCTGCTCATTACAAGGGAGCTGCACTACCACTGTGCTATTGAAGCATTTGGGAGTTTGATGGGGATCGAACCCATGACCACCAGAGCCACAACCTGGCACTCTACCAACTGAGCTACAAACTCCATATAAACTCCAGATGGATTCGAACCACCACCTCCAGAACCGAAATCTGGCATGCTACCAATTACACCATGGAGTTGTTTGTTAACTTGTCGCCCCGAAGGAATCGAACCTTCGCTAACAGGACCAAAACCCGTTGTGCTACCATTATACCATAGGGCAAGTTGAGTTCGGGAGGTAGGACTCGAACCTACGAAGTCATCAGACAGCGGATTTACAGTCCACCCTCGTTGCCACTGGAGCACTCCCGAATTTTTAAGTGGAGCCTCGTGGAGTCGAACCACGTTCTCGGGATTTTCAGTCCCGCGCATACACCAAGTCTGCCAAAGTTCCTTACTGATGTTGCCCCAGATGGAATCGAACCACCTCTTGCAGATCCAGAATCTGCTGCACTACCGTTATGCGATAGGGCAAGTTTGCGGAGGCTAAAGGATTCGAACCTTTGAGACGTTGCCGCCTGCCGGTTTTCAAGACCGGTGCAATAGACCAACTCTGCCAAACCTCCAATGTTGTGACTCGTGAGAGACTCGAACTCCCGACACCGACGTTCGTAGCGTCGTGCTCTGATCCAACTGAGCTAACGAGCCAATGTGCGGAAGCAGAAGGATTCGAACCTTCGGAACCTTTCGGTTCGGCACGTTAGCAGTGTGCTGGTTTAAGCCGCTCACCCATACTTCCTTGTTTTGACGATGCAAAGGTAGAAAGGGAGAGTGAAGTCTTTTTTCGTAGCAAGAAAAAAGTTTCAAAAAAGTTGTTTTTTGAATGATTTTTCCTAAAAAAGGCTTTAAAGAGTCTCTTTTTCGGCATTTTACGGCTTTTGAATGTGTATTCATGTACACACCTATACATATATACATGTATTCACGTCCACATGAATACAATGAAATAATATATGGAATGGGGGAAATCCATAACTAATTCCAATTGCGAATACACTGTGTGTGGAATGTGCGGAAGAAAAATAGACGAATATCTAAATAGATTAAAGTCGGTTTTATATATAAACAAAGCCGACTCTAACCTTTAATTTTTACCCTTCAACTTATCAAGTTCTTCTATCAACTCATAAATTGTAGTTGAAGGATCTTATATGGGGACAATCTTTTTGCCCTTTTACTGGCAATCGTAACATTGTCCATCAAACTTAATTTATCCTCAATGGATAACTTGCCTTTCTTGTATTGCTTAATATATCCAGACAACTTAGATACGCAATCGGCACTTCCGATTTCAGCACGTTGGTCTGTATAATGTAACAACAACCATAATTCAACACAAGGATTGGAGCAAAGCAGTATAGCCCCAGGTATCTTCTGTAATCTGCTAAGAGCAGAAGGCACATCCAAATCATACATCAAGAATGTCATATCATGCTTTGTCTCCACATAATTAGCCTTGCACCTACTTATCAGAGCAGGTGTAACATTAAGCAATGTACGCTTAGGTATGATATGAATAGGAAGACGATAATGCGCTCTCAGCATTTCAACATAAGCGACCTCTGTTTCACCCTCGCAAAAGACGAAATAGTTGGGCTTCATCGTCTTCCCTTTAGAAGTTCTTTGTACTCTTTCCATATTCCTAAAGTGTTAGAGTCGAAATATAAGGAATAGCATCAAAACGTCCCTGCAGATAAGCCTTCTCCATATCCAGCGTGTCCCGGAAATCCTTGAAATCAAACAGAGAATATAGATCACTGCTTCCATCCTCTCGCTTGTTCACGAAATACACCTGATCCCTTCGCTGGAAATCGGTGTTCAGCAAATGGGTGTTATGAGTGGTATAGATGAGCTGAGCATGGTCGCTATGATTGAACATACCTATCACAAATTCCACAAGCTGGGTATGGAGACTGTTATCTATCTCATCGACAAGGAGCATCTTTCCTTCATGGATAATACCAATCATCCTCACCATCATCCGGAACAAAGTCTTGGTTCCCTCCGACTCTTCCGTCTCGAAATCAAACGCAACGGAAGGGTTGGTACGATGAAACGTCGTGATGGCATTGTTCTGAATCTTAAAGTCAATGATGTCGCTATCTGCCGTTCTCAACACCTCCAGCATCTGCTCCTTTCGTTCCTTGAACAAATTATCCAGAGAATCAATGTTAGCCACCTGATAATCAAGCACAATGTCATTACAGAAGAACAGGAAAATCTTTTGGGCTATTTCCCTATCCATCTGGCTAGCACGAGAAATATAGAGTGTCTTCTTCGATGTATTGTCAGCTACATCGAAAGGACGCTTGATGACTGTTTTAAACTCATAGATGTCCTTTTTCTCAGTTCCTCTATTTTCATCACGGCTAAATACCAGCGACTTACGACCATTCGGATAATAGAACAAAGTCTCGGTGATGATTTCATCATGCATAAAGGAGAAGGAATACTCATACTCTACTCCATTCAGCAGGAAACGGATGTAGAAAGAGCTTGGCTTGTTGGCATAATCCTCAAACTTGAAAGGTGAGATGGCAAACCTGGTGTCAACATTATAATTATGTGATGAACGAACCATGTTCACACAAGCTCTGATGGCTTTAATCACATTGCTTTTACCCGAAGCGTTGGCTCCAAATAAGGCAACGCTCTTCAACATCTGTTCTCCATCCACGGAAAACAGATTACCTTCAAGCTCCCTTGCCTTCTTTGTCTGAATCTTGGCAGCCTGCAAGTCCAAAGTCACCTCGTCTCGAAACGAGAACATATTGCTTAAACGTATCTCTAAAACCATTTTAACCTCGATATTTGTAATTTGATTGCAAATATAAGAAATAAAACTTGTTTTTATATTCATCAGACGTTATTTTTATTATTATTTAGCACAACAAAGAGCAGGATGCTCCTTCAAGCACGCACAGACATCTAAAACTACCACCACCAAAGCACGAAGTTCTGATGGTGGAAATCTTATTTTTCTCAATCAATAAACCAATGAATAGTTCACATTGAAATAGGTGTCTGAAACCTTCATGGTTGTAATCACCACGGATTTGTCCTGGTTGGTGAAGCAGTACTGCAGGCTGGCTTCATCGGCTGAAACAAGCGTGTAGTGCTTCTTCAGATAGTCAATGACAAGCCCACGGTTCACACTTTGCTCCGTATCAATGACAGAATAGAGCGAACCGTCAAGACGGGAGAAGCTGTAAAGAACGCCTTCACTACCCTGCCCAGTCATAAAGGTCAACTGGATGTTGTCGCCGGAAGTCTCAGCCACCTGGCGGTAACGCTTCATGGATTGAGCCATATAGCTCTTGACCTCATCCACATTCGCACCCATGATGTGGAATGGCTCTGTCCAAACGTCCAGTTTTGTTTCCGGATTTCCGATGTCCTCCGTCGGGTCATCATTGCCGCAAGAGGTGAATACTACTGGTGAAGCCATCATCATCAGAAGGATGGCGATTGAAAGATACTTTTTCATTTTCATGACTTTTCGTTTTTGATGTTATTTAATTTCATTGTATTCATATCCACATGTGGACATGTATCAACGTCTATATGTATATATGTATCAACGTACATGTGTATCAATGTATTCATGTGTACATGGCTACACATCCACATTTTCTACATGACTTCCCGGATGGTTTTAGTCCTGATTTTCTTGACCTTACCATATTTCGACTCATAAGCTTCAACGCCTTGTTTCATGACGTATTCCATGAAGGAGCGGATGGTGAAGCCTTCCTTTCGGGCGATGCTCTGAACCTTGTCAACGAGTTCCTTTGAGCAGATAAAGGAGAAATGTCGCCAGGGGTCTTCAGTAGGCGAATCGCTCTCTGTCTGAGGGTTGGGAGATAGGGGCTGTTGCTCCTGAAGATTCCCAGGAGACCTGTCAAATCTGTCCTGCGGATGAATGGCAGCCTTTCCGAGAATGTTGCCAAGCAGGATGTCCATATTCTTCTTTGCCATAGTCTTTACTGATTACGTGAAATAATTTCTTCTGTCAATGCCTGATAGTCCTTCGCACCGTTCGACTGAGGGTCGTATTCAAAGATGCTCTGACCGCTGCCTGCCGATTCTGCCAGGGCGATGTTTTCACGGATGCGAGTCTTCATGGTGATAGTCTCATAACGGGACTTCACGGCTTGCTCAACCACCTTGTTCAACTTGCGATGGTTGAATCTGGCGATAAAGACTCCTCCCAGTCTGAGGTTCGGCTTCACTCGCTGCAATGTAGAGACAAAGGGATCGAGCATTCTCATACCTTTCAGAGGAAGAAGCTCTGGAGTCATCGGAACGATGATTTCATCAGCTGCAAGGAAAGCGTTTGTGGTAACGATTCCCAAAGATGGAGGACAGTCTATGAGAATGTAGTCATAGTTCTGCTTCACGGGTTCGAGCAGTCGGCTCAGCAGCTGTTCTCTTGCCAGGAGATTGGTCAAGGCAATCTCTGCGCTTGCCATTTCGAGGGAGGAAGGAACGAGGTCGAGGTTCTCCCTGACGTGCTTCACTGGCAGGGGTGCGCCATCAACCAGAGAGTCAAAGATACTTGCCTGCACCTCATCTTCATTTGGGATGAAATACAGGGTAAGATTTGCCTGACCGTCAAGGTCTATGAGCAGGACTTTCTTGCCCATACGTGCCATACAAGCCCCGATGGAGGCTGTAGAGGTGGTCTTCGAAACGCCACCTTTATGATTGGCGAATGTAATGATTTTCAATGACATAATATAAAATCTTTTGTATATATGTATTAACGTATTCATGTGTACATGGCTCCACGTGTACGTGGCTACATGTATTAACGTGTACAAAGGTACGGGTATCTGGCGAAAGTTCCTTCACGCTTCCCCTAACAACCCAAAGTGTCAGGGGAAACGTCAGGATTTGAGGTATCATTTATTCAAAAGTGAAGGTGCGGATGTAGAAATAGGTGTCATCGTCCTCATACTCATATTCATTGATGAAGTCCATCATCTGCTCATCGGTTCGCTCTCCCTGCTCAATGCCGGTCTTGGAAGTCCATTCCATGATGGCTTCTCCGATAGTGCCGTAAACATCATCACAACAATCCTCGAATGGTTCGCCGGATGCGCTGACACAACATTCTTCGGGAAAATAATCGCCTTCATCGTGGGTGTAATAGACCTCACATCCACACTCGCAGCATCTGTAGGAAATGCTCAGTTCATCATCCAGGAGTCGGTTTATCTCAAAGAAGAGGTCATTGCAAGCATCCCAGGCAGTTTCGGTCTCGAAGGAAAGCAGACTGGTGTCTTCATCCTCCTCATACTCTGCCCAGTAGATGTGACCACGCACACAGATGTGCTTCTTCTGATAGTCGATTCCATAGTGCTTTGCAAGGTCATCCAGCCAGATGTTCCTGCTGTTCACCTCCATGCGCTGAAGGGTGTTCCAAAGGTTGCTTACTGCCTTTTGGGTTCCTGTAACCTTATAGGTTGTTGTTGCCTGATTAGCCATTGTCTTGTATATTTATTTGATTACCATTCTGTATAATAACTCTGGTCGTTGGATTCACATTCCTCTGCCCATTCCTCATCCGTGAAGTCGCTATGCAGACAGTCCTTGCTGCAATAGTAGGCTACTCCCATGTCAGCGCAATAACCCTCACGCATCAGCTTGCCACATTCCGAGCATCGTCTGCAAGCCCTGTCGGTGTTCCACCAATAGTCCACGAAAGACTCTGCCACCACGTCCTCGCTTGTGTTTTCATCCCACTTATCAAGATAGAATGAAGCAAACTGGTTCAACTCCTTTTCATTGAAGAACTCCTTGTCTGTGCCGCTCACTGCCTGGGTAAGTCGGCTGAGAATTGATTTCATTGTTGTCATAATGCCATCTGATTTTATCTCCCTTTCGTAGATCAACTACTTCGGGGATGGTTAAAAATTATGTTGCATTCAGAAGGTGTTATGGCTATCCATACAAGATTTTGTCTGCAAAATACTACCCGAATGGTGTGGAGATTTTTCAGCAAAGCAGCGCCCTGACCTTGTAAAGATAAGACAGAACCATTACCTTCGCAACAGAATTCTTACCTATTCCCAGAAGTCGATGAATGAAATCCTCCTATAACTGGCTATCCTTTCAGCAAGGAAAAGTATAAGCATAAAATAGAAAAACCTGTTGTATATCTGTTGGTTATTGACGGTTTTGCATCGTTTTAATAGGGTATTAAAATGAAGCAGAATGATTAAAATGACAAGAAGTATAAGCACAAAAAAAGCGACCCGAAGGCCGCTCTTTTATCTGGAGAGAAGGATTTACTTATCCTTCTGGGGCTTGCCCTGCTGAGAATCAGGAGCATTCTCCTTCTCGACAGCTTCGTAGAACTTGGTGGCTACGAGAATCACTCGGTTGTGCTTGACTCCCTCGGCATCCTGCCATTCCTCTGGCTTGAAGTAGCCCTCTACAGTGAGGAGTGCTCCCTTGACCAGGCGGTCGAATGAAGAGGTATTCTCGTTCTTGCGCCAAGCCTCTACATTCATGAAGGCAGAAGTGCGAGAGTTTTCATCGCCATTCTTCTCATTGCGGCTGATGGCCAGTGAGAAGCGAGCTACGCTTGCTGTTGTAAACTGATGGATGCTTGCATCCTTACCTACGAAACCAGTTACTGCGAAAGAATTTTCCATCTTTTTCATAATTCAATATTTTTAGAAGTGAAACATTTATTTTTTACGATGCTATCAGAGTTGGCAAGGAAAACATAGGAAGCAAGGAATTATCGAATTATTTCACCCTTGGGCAGGAAAAGTTTTTTGGATGAGCAGCAGACGGAAAAGTTTTTGAAAAAATTCTGAGAATAAGGCACCTGGTACTTGCAGAAATGTGGCTTGCACTAACTTTGCAGCGGAAAAAGTAAGTGTGGATGCTTCGTCCAAAAATATGAATGAAAAGGATAAGTAGAAAATATCTGCAGTTGGTTGGGTAAAAGAAAGCTGCATCCTCCTCGATGTTGTTCAATCAAACTGGTTGCGCAATACGGCTTATAAGTTTCAAGAGACTAGCAGGAAAACTCAAACTTCATCATGAATATGGCTAAGCAAAGGAAAGAACGATCAGACCTCTGACTGCCAAGGGTAAGCATCTGCATGTAGAGGGAAGCTGAGCAGAGAAGCATGATGCCTGAGGCAAGCGGCAAACTAATGATTTTGTCACAAAAACGCCATTCTTTTGTGACATGAAGCTATTGTAAAACTAAAAGGGAAACGGAATTTCAGTAAGGAGAAGAAGGCAAAGCCCTGAACCAGCTAAAGAGCAGCTGCCAAGGCAAAGCTTACGGCGCATACAGCATACAAGTTTAAGGTTTAAGTTTACCCATGTATATATACATGTTCTTTCAAACTCAAATAGTAAACCTCTACCCTCTTACAACCACTCAAACCAGGAAGTTTACAAGTTTAAGAAAACCATA
This sequence comes from Segatella copri, assembly GCF_026015465.1. Classification (GTDB taxonomy): domain Bacteria; phylum Bacteroidota; class Bacteroidia; order Bacteroidales; family Bacteroidaceae; genus Prevotella; species Prevotella copri_E. The sequence continues at coordinate 590,490 of NZ_JAPDUQ010000002.1, read as the reverse complement.
TATGTATATATGCCGAAATAAACTTGTTTATAACATATAGTCAAGGATTTTGGGAGAATCTATTTTTCCTTGCTGAAATGCAAGAATTGTTATTCGAAATGGAGAGGAAAACTCATCCATATTAGGATAAAAATCGCAAAAACATGCCGATAAGTCGTGGAAATCTATCGTTTTTCAATAGATTTCCACGTCTTATCGATACATTTTGGAGGTTTTTGCAGGATAAATGTATTTTTATACAACCAGTAACTTCCATAAATAGTGACAGCTTTTGACAAACAAAAGGTCTTAAATCAGCTAATTTGTGTTAATTATACGGTGTTTTTGCAAGTATTCGACATTAAACTATACATTTTTCGAAGAAAAAGCTTATCTTTGCATCAGTATTAATAAGAAAATGACATTGTTATGATACTTAGAGCTACATTTGAAAATATATATTCCATCAAGGATGAGACTCAAATCAGCTTTGTGGCAGGTAAGAGTAACGCACATCCGTCTCATGTTTCCCGTGCAGAGAAGCGTGATGATATTTCTGTGCTGAAGGCTGGTATCGTGTATGGTGCTAATGCTTCAGGAAAGAGCAACGTCATCAAGGCCATTGCCCTGCTCCAGCAGATAGCCAATGGAAGCTTTCCGCAAAGCAAGGTTGAACCTTTCAAGCTTGCTGATACCGAAGAGAAAAACTCCAAGGTAGAAATCGAGTTCAAGACCAAGGGTAAGTGCTTTGCCTATGGCATGGAGTTCACCATCGGAGGCATCAAGGAGGAATGGCTGTTTGAAATCAACAGCCGTACCGACAAGGAAGTTTTCACCAGAAAGATTACAGCTGCCGGCAACGAGTTCACGTTTGGCAAGGTGGATGGAAACGAAGAAACATTCATGCTCCTGAAGTTCATCGCCCACAGTACTCCTTCTGATTCCAGCTTCCTGTCAGAGTATGTGCGCAGAAACGGCAAGGGACTTGAAACCATACGCATGGCCAAGAACTGGTTTGCTGACGGCTTGAAGATCATCTTCCCAAGCACACGACTTCAGGGAATTTCTTTCCTTACTGAAAACAATGAAGAACTGCAGGAAACGACACGCTCACTTCTTGCCTATTTCAACACGGGCATTTCAGACGTGCGCCTGTATAAAATCAAGAAGGAAGATGTGAACTTGTCTTCCGATTTGCTTGACAACATACTCAGTAAGGCCAAGAACGGCAAGGCGTACAGCATGGCTGCCACAGTTGGAGGCGAAATGCTTCTATTCGAGGTAAATGCCAACGGAGGATATGAGATTTACAAGCAGAAGGCTGTCCACCGGAATCTTACTTCCGGCACAGAGGTTGTATTTGATCTGAGCGAAGAATCTGATGGCAGCATCCGGTTGCTTGACTTCATCCCAATGCTCATCGATTTGAAGCAAAATGAAGTTGATTATCTCATCGACGAGATTGACCGCAGTATGCACCCGATGCTCTCGCAGAAAATTTTAGAGTGCTATTTTTCAGGACTGGAGTCTGGAAGAGACACTCAGCTCATCTTCTCCACTCATGAATGCAACCTGCTCAACCTCGACCTTATCAGAGCTGACGAAGTATGGTTTGTCGAGAAGGGAAAGGATGGAGCATCACATCTTACATCCTTGGCTGAATTCAAACCTCGTGAAGATGTTCGCAAGGGTTATCTATTAGGACGCTATGGAGCCATTCCGTTCTTTGCGCCTATAAGTCAATTAAAATGGTAACAGCTATGAGACAAAGAAAAGACTTTCAACGAATAGAAGGAGTTAAATCTTCTCGACTCATCGTCATAGCTGCCGAAGGAAGAGCAACCGAAAACATTTACTTCGAGGCTATGCGCCAGGAACTATGTGCAACTAATGTACAGCTGGTTGTTCTAAACCGAGAAGATGACAATTCTAATCCTGCCAATGTCCATCGCCAGATTAAGGATTTCATGGATGAATACAACATTTTGGACGATGACCAACTGTGGATTGTTATCGATCGTGACGACTGGAAGGAAAAGATGCTTGCCGACATTGCACAGCTATGTCAGCAAAACAGCAATCTCAGATTCTGCATGAGCAATCCATGTTTCGAACTTTGGCTGATATTGCACCTTGAAGACATCGAAGATTATTCGGAAGAGGATAAGAAGAACCTCTTTGAAAATCCTCGCTTGTCAACTCATGGTACATGGACGAAATATCATCTTCGCAAACTGATGGGACATTATCAGGAATCAGACTATGATCCATCCACCTTGCTTCCACATGTCGAAGAGGCTATATGTAGAGCTGAAAAGCTGGATATAAACCCAAAAGACAGATGGCCGCAGACTACTGGAACCAGAGTTTATTTACTTGCAAAAAGCATCATGGACAGATAATGACCGTACAGATAAGTCGTGAGATACATTCCAAGACGATGCAATAATCCAGCGTCCCTTACGTTATTACAGAAGAAGAGGACTACCGCATCCGCAACCGAAGGGAGACCTTCATCAGGGAAACAGGCACCGAGAAAACGGTACTCATCACGATGATCACCTCCTTTGGACTTGCGCCGGGCGGCTATTCTGATGACATCCAATGCCAGCTGACGATGGCAGATTTATTCAGATAAAAGCCGACCTCTCAAAAATGATAAAAAAACACGTTTTAGCACGAAAATGCAGATTTTGAGTGTTTACAAAGGTTAAATATGTTAAATCTTCAACCCCTAAAAATGGGGGTTTGTAAAGATAAGTGACATACAAAATGAATGAAATCAAGTGAAACCAAGTGAAAATACGAAAATCGTAAGTAGCTGATAATCAACATTCTTTTCATTCAGAAGGAAAGCGGCTCACAAATAGCGCGTTAACTTTTAACCGACTGAGAATCAATGACATTCATTATTTGCGTGGGAAAGTGAAAGGCGTAGAAAAGGGCTCAAAAAGATACTTGAAAAAAGTAGGAATGTAGGACTAAAAAGTACTGAATATCAGATAATTAAGTAGATAAAAATCCTTACATTTTAGCCCGGCTTTCATATGGCTCAAACCTATGTTAAATAACTGACATTCAGTTGGTTACGTTTGGTGCATCGGGAAATAAGTATAAATAGGGAACGCAGTGCGTTCCCTATCTGTTAGCCCCACTCCTTCTTCACATTAAAGCAGGGGCAGGCTTTGTTGGCAAATTCATTATGACCATGAATCGTGGCTAATGGATATTCCTCCTTCAGCTGCTCAATGAGGGCATGAATTAAAGTGCAAAATCGGCTATTCATGGGCTAAAAAACGGGTTTATGTAATCAGAAAATTCTAATTTTTCCGTTTTTCATCGCTGAAAACAGGTATTGGAAGAATGCATAAAAAGCGAATGCTATGATTTAAAAAGTAAATATATATTCCATTCATAACCAAACATACAGACTTCACTTCACACACGAAATATACATACTAAATAACTATATAACAATAGGTTATCTCTTTTCATCTTAGTATTGTTATTATGCAGTTTCTAGCTTTCCGGACTATTGCTACGTCAATATTTTGTTAATTGCTAGCAAAGATAATAAAAAGTTGGCAAACCAAAGAATTTTATCACGTTATTTAACGGAAAAATACAAAATATGGGGGTTAGGAAGATGTTTTACCCCTCTCCTAAGGGTAAAAAATGCCCCTCCTCGGACTCTAAATCATGCTCTAAAGGTAGGTAATTTTGACAAAAATAGAAGAAATGACAGGTAGAAAACAGGCAAAAGAAGAACAATAAGGCACGAATATGAACCTGATGAATGTAGATTATTTTATACGTACACAATTATAGCAAGACTACATACAAATCATATATAATATTAATAACCAACACTTTAGCGCATCTAACAATTCATTATCTCCCATCACTATGAGGATTATATTCCGGTCATTTTCGGTCATGGTCATTTCCGGTCATTTTCGTTTCGGGGGAGAAAAGGTCATCTATAGTATAATATAAATATATATTTATATTTACTATAGCTCAAAATGACCCAACTCATTTTGAAAATGACCGAAAATGACCATGACCGGAAATGACCGCTTTTCCCATTCTTAGTTCTCCATTGTACGTTTTTCTGCGTGTTTTCTGTTATTTGCAATAAAGTTCAGACAGAAAATCAATAGAACTTATTGTATTACAGCTACTTACAGCATTTCTTGCATAAAAAGTCAGGGTGAAAGCTTGCATTCTGCCCAAAAATGTTGTATCTTTGCACCGGCAATCGAAAGAACAGCCTTTTGTGCCTTGCTCGGGTCTTCTCTTAAGACCTACACGGGTTATAAAAGATGGCAGGCGCCGGTCATCAATGAAGACCCCGAAAACGGCAGGAACGGGGCGTTCTGGGGAGTTGCAAAACAAAGGACTCTAAACATACTACAAACGACTATGATTAATTACAGCATCGTAATGCGTAGCGTGAACGCAAATCTTCTGGAAATCAACCAGGCGAAGTCACGCATCAACCAGGCAAAGAAGGAGGGTAAGACCCCTGACCCAAAGGACCTGGAACTCGTGAAGACCGAGAAGCAGAATGCTTTCGCCATCTCACAGTACACCGACATCATGACCATCGAGAAGTTTGCCAAGCACATCACCTCTCATGGTAGTGTTTATTCGAGAGCCGACATCAGCGCCATCCTCTACATCGCCGTAGACTGCATGCGTGAGATGTTGCTCGAGGGCAAGAAAATCCGTCTGGGCGACCTCGGTGATTTCTCTCTCCTTCTCACCTCAAAGGGTGCCGAGGATGCTGACAAGTTCACCTCGCAGAACATCACCGGTGTGAAGGTTCAGTGGGAGCCTGGTCAGGAGTTCAAGAACCTTCGCGATGACGCCGAGTTCAACCTCGTAGCCAGCCGCAGCGCTCAGGCAGCCGTTATCAAGGCGATTAAGGAGGGTAAGACCAACGTTGACCTCAACGCCCCAACCACTCCGGATAATACGCCAGGCGGTTCTACCCCAGGTGGTTCAAACACCGGTCAGACCGGCAGCGATGGCCAAGGCTCTGAATCAGGCGGCGGTACTACCGGCAAGGACGATACTGGCGACGGCCTCGAATAGCCCAAGGATAGACTGGCTAGGGTGCTAGCCCCTAGCCCAACCTATCCGCCCCCCAAAAAAGTAAACATAAAACACTAAACATTAAACACTAAGAAAGATGAAAGCGAACACTTGGAAAACAATTCTTCAGATAGCCATCAGCATACTGACCGCTATCGCTACTACGCTCGGAGTAACGAGCTGCATGGGATAAAAACCAAAACGACCGCTCACCTCAATATGAGGAGAGTGGTCATTTTCGTTCTACCGAGAATTCCGGTCATGAAGGGTCAAAGTCATTAAGGGTCATTATCATTTTCAATCCCCCCAAAAGGGTCCGGTCATTAAGGTCACGGTCATTAAGGTCATTAAGGATTTCGGTTTTTCAAAAATCCCTCAATATCCCTCTATCTTATAAAATAAGGTTAAATCAAGTTCGCCCTGCCAACAAAATCCATCCATAAAATCACTTTTCTGAATATTTTTTGTATTTTTGCAGATATATTGCCTAATAAGGGAGTTGAACATAGCTTATCCTCCTAGATTACAGGCGCATAATGAATAATCAAAAATTAAGTAAATATGGACATGGCAAAATATATAGGTGAGACTACTGAATACGATAAGAAGCAGGAAGTGGAACGCCGTAAAGTGAAAAGTTGGCTGAAGAGCGTCAGCGCCTTTGCCAATGGCAGTGGCGGTTGCCTATTGTTTGGTATTGCCGATGACGATACTATCATAGGGTTGACCGATGCCAAGACTGATGCCGAATTTATCAGCCAGAAAATTAAGGAGCGCATTGATCCTATGCCGCAAATCGACTTGAAGATAGAGCGTGTAGAAGACAAGGAATTGCTCATTCTTCATGTGCATGGAGGCGAAGATACACCTTATTATTATATAGGCGACAGCGTTCTTGAAACCTTTGTGCGCATTGGCAACGAATCGGTTGTGGCTGATAGTACCGAACATAAGCGTCTAGTATTAAGAGGTCGCAACTCTTCATTCGATGCACGCCCAAGCGATGAAATGTTTGAAGATTATGCATTTTCAAAGCTTCGCAGCCGCTACTATGCCTGGAATGGTCTGAGCTTCGACAATAAGCTCTACCGCTCGTTTGGCCTGGTTGACAACAAGGGAATACTTACCTATGCCGGTCTGTTGATGGCAGACGAATGTCCATTGCGCCAAAGCCGTGTGTTCTGCACAAGATGGAACGGCAAGACAAAAGCAGGAGGAAGCATCGATGCTCTCGACAGCGCAGAGATTACAGGCGGACTTGTAACTCTTCTTGAAGACACCATGTCCTTCATCCGTCGCAACAATCGTACCCTTTGGTATAAAGAACCGATGCAGCGCATCGAGATCCCTCAATATATGGAACGTTGTGTGATGGAAGTTGTAGTGAATGCATTGGCTCATCGCGACTATCTTATCCAGGGTAGCGAGGTTCATGTAGATATGTACGATGACCGTATGGTGATATATTCTCCAGGTTCCATGCCAGAAGGAAGACTTATTCAAACAATGAACTTAGAAGACATTCCTTCTGTCAGACGCAATCCAGTTATCGCAGATATCTTTGCTCAGTTGGGTTATATGGAGCGTAAAGGTTCGGGCATGGGCAAAATCATCAAACCGATTAAGGCTCTTCCTTACTTTGAAGAAAAGATGCTCCCAACCTTCTTCTCCGACCGTGCTCAGTTTACTGTCACATTCCCGAATATGATCTTAGCCTGGCAGGAATCTCATCCTGATATTGAGGTAAACTTTGTGGAAAATGAAGGTGATACTCAAGATGTCCCTCAAGATGTCCCTCAAGATGTCCCTCAAGATGTCCCTCAAGATGTCCCTCAAGATGTCCCTCAAGATGTCCCTCAAGATGTCCCTCAAGATGTCCCTCAAGGTGATGATATAGATAAATGGATCGAGTATCAAGTAGCTGTTTATCCTAAAATAACAACAGAAGAATTGGCTTTACAAATAGGCGTAACATCTAAAACTATTAAGCGTCGTATCGCAAAAATGCCTCATATTGTATATGTAGGTAGCGGCTATAGCGGTCATTGGGAAGTAAGGAAAAAGGAATGAAACAAAAACTAATCCTGCATCCATCCAATTTGCTACATAAAGATACAGACAATAATTTATAAGAATGAAGAAAATACTTTTCCTACACGGATTCTTCGCCACGGGCAGCTGTCCGATGGCGAGGGCCTTGAAAGAGGCGTTTGAGGGGATGGCGGTGGTGCTGACTCCCGACCTGCCATTGCACCCCAAGGAGGCACTGAAGGAGATTCGCTCCATCATCGACCGGGAGCAGCCCGACTTGCTTCTGGGCAACAGCTGCGGCTCTTTCCTCGCCCAGATGCTGGCTCCAGTGGTGGGCATTCCTGCCCTGCTCGGCAATCCGTATTTCATGATGACGGAGTTTCTGAAGGAGCGAATCGGCGAGCATGAATACAAAGCACCGAGAAGGGACGGCAATCAGCGGCTGGTGATTGACGAGGCGCTGATTGAGGAGTTTGCAGAGCTGGAAGCCGTGCAGTTTGACCATTGCAACCCCTATTATAAGGATCGTGTGTGGGGACTTTTTGGTGAGCAGGACACCCTGGCTCACTTCTCCCCTCTCTTCCTGAAGCACTACAACCAAGCCTTCCATTTCCCAGGCGGTCATACGCCTACAGAGCAGGAGGTGAAGACCTGGTACGCTCCCCTTGCCCAGAAAATGCTGATGGAGTTTTCTGCAAAGGAAGAAAGATATTTCCAGCACTTTAAGGGTGGCAAATACAAATTCATCCATTCTGCCTTCGACTCCGAGACTCAGGAGCGCATGGTGGTTTATCAGGCCCTCTATGGAGACCAAGCCTATTGGGTAAGACCGGAAGATATGTTCTTCGGGAAAGTAACAAGGGACGGCAGAACTTTCAATCGTTTCACAGAGATAGACAAATAATTATGGAGACATTCAATAATGTAATAAACAGTGGCCAGCTTGTTCTGGTCGATTTCTTTGCTACCTGGTGCCAACCTTGCAAGGCGATGCACCCCATTCTGGAGCAGGTGAAGAGTGTATTGGGCGACCGCATCCGAATCATCAAGGTGGATGTGGACAAGTACGGCGTAACAGCAAGCCAATACCGCATCCAATCCGTGCCTACGCTGATGCTCTTCCGAAACGGAGAAGTATTGTGGCGCACAAGCGGTGTGGTAGATAAAGCCGAACTGCTGGCTACGCTTGATCCTTTCTTGACATAAAAGATAAAAAGAATAATCTTATGCGCATAATAGGAAACTTATAATAACAATATAAAGTACGAAGCATATGAAAAGTTTTGCACCAAAGCCGTGGTTTGCACCACAGCCTGTGCTGATTATCGGCACGTATAATAAGGAAGGAGTTGCCAACGCAATGAACGCTGCCTGGGCTGGACAGTGGGACATGAAGGAGATTATGATCTCGATGGGAAATCACGTCACCAAAAACAACCTGAAGCTTGGCGGCGAGTTTACCGTTGCCTTCGCTACCAAGAAAACCATGGTGGCTTCTGATTTCGTGGGCATTGTTTCTGCCAAGAACGACCCGAAGAAGATGGAGAAGACGGGATGGAACATCGAGAAGGCGACTATGGTCAACGCTCCTGTGTTCACCGATTTCCCAATGACCCTGGAGTGCCGCATCAAGGAGAAGTATGACGAAAGCGAAACCGGCTATTATCTCGTTGCCGAAATCGTCAATATTCTTGTAGATGAGAAGTATCTGGCAGAAGACGGAAATCCAGACATGGAAAAGATGGAGCTGATTGTCTTCGACCCTATTCATCACGGCTATATCCAACTGGGCGAGAAAGTCGGAAACGCTTTCTCCGACGGCAAGGCTTTGAAATAATTGAACATGAATTTTCCAGAAATATATTCAGCAACAGGCATATAAACGGTATGTAAAAATACTGCTATTCTGATGTGGGCAATGAGAATGCTATGGAATAGGAGCACTATTCAGACTCGGAGTATGTAGCCTAATTTCTGCATCAATATTTAGCGGTCTAACTAAGCAACTTGTTAAAATAGCCAAAAATAGAACAGAAAAGCAAGCAAAAGTTCGTTTTCTATTCCAGATTTTACTATTTTTGCACCATGATAATGGATTTAGAACATATAGGTAACATACCAGTCAGTACTTCAGCTATAGCTTCATTGTTTACTAACATTGAAGCAGGGAATCAGAAAGTACGCAGTCTTGAGGCGGCTCATAAAATTATCCGACTCAAGAAGGGGCTTTATGTGGTAGCCCCAAATGTGTCTCGTGTTGCTCTATCCACAGAACTGATAGCCAATCATCTTTATGCTCCTTCGTATGTGTCTATGCAGACAGCCTTACGTTATTATGGATTAATACCAGAAGCTGTTTATACTACTCAGTCTATGACACTAAAGCACTCACGTAGTTTTGATACTCCTGTCGGGCGTTTTGAGTATAAGAACATGTCAAGAGAAGCCTTTTCAATAGGGATTACAAGCATCAATATGCAGAGTTACGCCTTTCTGATGGCAACACCAGAAAAAGCTCTCTGTGACTTAATCGCAAATTCTCCGAAGGTTAATTTACGTTACCTGAAGGATGTAGAGAACTATTTGGAGGAGGACATCCGAATGGAAACAGATGATTTCAGGAATATGGACATAAGTATATTTGAGCGATATGCTCAGGTTGGGAAAAAGTCTAAATCCATAGAAACTCTAATTAAATATTTAAGGAAATGAATACAAACGAGATATTCAATCAAATGCTTTCGAGCTATGACATAACGACCGAACTGCAAAAGCGCAATGCTATCTTTGAGGTCAACCAGCAGATTATTCTTTCTGGTCTTTACAATGGTGGCTTTTTCAACGAGGCAGCTTTCTATGGTGGAACATGTCTGCGTATATTCCATGGATTGCAACGTTTCTCTGAGGATATGGATTTTTCCCTGCTTGCTCCGAATGAAAACTTTGATTTTACATATTATTTTCAGCCCATCATTGACCAATTCGCTATGGTGGGTAGAGAGGTTGAGATCAGAAAGAAGGACAAAAAGAACTTTGGCAAAGTAGAGTCTGCCTTTCTGAAAGACAACACAGATGTATATGATATTACATTCCAAACTGAGAAATCTGTTAAGATCAAGATTGAAGTTGATACTCAACCTCCTTTGAAATTCCAAACAGAACAGAAGTTGCTTCTGCTCCCCCAATCTTTCATGACACGATGTTTCACTTTGCCAGCCCTCTTTGCAGGAAAGATGCATGCACTGGTGTATCGTGCCTGGAAGAACAGAGTCAAGGGACGTGATTGGTATGACTTCGAATGGTATGTTCGCCACAATGTTCCTCTTGACTTTACTCACTTGTGCGAAAGAGCCTTACAGTTCAATCACGAAGAGCTTGACAAGGAGACGTTCCTTCAAAAACTGAATGAAAGACTTGCCACGGCAGACATGAATCAAATAAAGGCAGACGTGTTGCCTTTTGTCAGGAATCCCAAAGAGTTGGATATTTGGTCGAATGACTATTTTATGGAACTTGCAAAAATGATCAGATTTGAATGAAAGAAACATTTAGAAAACATCTGGACAGATCATTTCACCGGAAATTCAGCATCAGGAAAGGTCATGGTGAAATGCGGTTTCTCTGACACCGAAATGCTGAACAGATGCAGCCAGCTTGTGGGTGGCAACAAGAATATGGTTAAAGTGTTTAAGTACAAAGAATAAAAATAAATGAACATGAATTTTCCAGAAATATATTCAGCAACAGGCATGATGGAGCTGATTCAGGAGATCGGCTTCCTCCCCCTCCTCGATAGCGGCATTGAAGGATTCTCTGCCGAAGACATCGTGGCAGAAGACTGCGGTTACGTAAGACTTCCTGAAGACGGTTGGGACTGGCCGCTATGGAAATGGAAGGGCGAGATTGTGCAGGAAATGCCGTGTATGTACGGAAAGTTCTTTAACAAGAAAGCGGGATTCATCAGCCAGGAATGGTGGTCGGACTTCTGCAACTACAGAAGAAGCAAATACCCCCGTCCGGATGAAGAATCGATAGAAGGAGCCATTCTCAGTACACTTCAAACTACCGGCAGTCTCATCACGAGAGAGCTTCGGGCTGCCTGCGGTTTTACTGGAAAGGGAATGAGAAGCAAGTTTGACGGTTATCTCACCCGACTGGAAATGGCGACTTACATCGTGACCGAGGATTTCATCTACCCTCGTGACAAGCATAACCATGAATATGGCTGGGGATGGTCGCTGCTCAATACTCCCGAAGATCTCTATGGCAAAGAGGCTTGCCAATGCAACCGAACTCCCGAAGAGTCTTATCAGAGGATTTTCGAGCATCTGAAAGAAAATCTGCCTGATGCTTCGGATAAACAGATTATTAAATTAATTGGATAAAAATGAGAAAAGAATCAAGAGCAATGGATAGTGAGTGGGCATTGGAAGTAATGCACAAGGCTCCGTATATAACTGTCAGTTTTATTGACGAAGAAGGCAAGCCTTATGGTTTACCCCTGTCACTCGCATCAGATGATGATGTGAATTGGTATTTTCATGGTGCCTTGGAAGGCAAAAAACTGGAGGTAATCAAGACTCATCCCGAGGTTTGCCTTTCAGCCGTAACCCGTTGTGCGCCTACGGTTGGTCCGAAAGACGGCAGTTTCACCCTGCAATTCAAATCAGCCATTGCATTCGGTAAGGCAGAAATCGTGACCGAGGATGCAGAGAAGATTCATGGTCTCCGACTAATCAGTGAACGTTTCCTTCCTCAACACATGGATGCTTTCGACCAGAGCATCGCCCGTTCCCTATCACGCACGGCTGTTGTTCGCATCACGCTTACTGAGCCTCCAACCGGAAAGCGCAAGCAGTATGATAAGGAGGGTGTGGAAATGAAATATGGAAGAATGGAATAAATCTCCGATAATGGTAAAATCTTCCGGAAACCAGGTATAAGCTCTTTTGGAGAATGTGCGTATCTTTGCATAAGATAAACTGCACTCGGCAATTTGAAAGCAAGCTTTCATTGCGCTCATTTGCATTATCTTTGCACCCAAGAAATTTAGAAATTTAAAAGCATAGGATTATGAAGGAATTATTCTTTAATACAATACAGGAGTTCAATGACTTCATAGGGGTGAAAACACTTCATCCTCTGGTGAGCATTGCGCGTGTAGAGAACACCTCTCCTATTCAAGAGGCTGTGCATCACTACGGACTTTATGCCCTCTTTCTGAAGGAAAACAAGGGATGTAAATTGTCATACGGCAGAACAGAATATGACTTTGACGAAATGACCGTAACCTCGTTTGCTCCGGGACAATCAATAAAAGTAGAACCCATTCCAGGAGTTCCGATTGCCAAATATACGGTATTGATTTTCCATCCCGAGCTACTCAACCGCACCCAGCTTGGCAAGAACATCTCCCGATACGAGTTCTTCGACTATACAAGCAACGAAGCTCTACATCTATCCGCTGCCGAGGTAAACATCTTTCGTGATGTACTCTCAATGATTAAGCAGGAACTTCAGCATCCTATAGATAGACATTCGCGTGAACTCATCGTTTCAAACATCGAGTTGCTGCTGAACTACTGCCTGCGCTTCTACGACCGACAGTTTATCACACGCGAGGAGATAAATCATTCGGTGGTAAAAAAGTTCATCTCTCTGCTCGATGAATACATTGCCCGGAAAGCGGAGCATGAAGGGTTGCCTACCGTAGCCTACTTTGCCGACAAATGCTGCTATTCGCCTAAATATTTCGGCGAATTAGTCAAGACAGAGACTGGCAGAACCGCAAAGAGTCTGATCAACGACCGACTACTTTCAGCAGCCCGCCAACTACTTGTAGATGAAACCTTAACCATTACGCAAGTCAGCCAGCGCCTCGGCTTTGAATATTCTCAGCACTTCGTCCGCTTTTTCAAGGCACAGACGGGAAAGACTCCAAGCGAGTACCGCAAGACTGCTTAAATATAATGAAGCATATATAGAATAACTGTTATTTTTTACATCGAAGATGTTTTCTGGAGAAGAATTTGAAAATATGGAGAAGAATTTTAAAAAAAATGATACAATGAAGAAAATAGTACAGAAAGCAGGGCGCACCCAACTGGGTGAGTTTGCCCCGGAGTTCGCCCACCTCAACGACGACATCCTTTTCGGAGAAGTATGGAGCCGCAATGACCTGCTTTCATTGCGCGACCGCAGTTTGGTAACAATCACTTCGCTCATCAGCCAAGGAATCACCGACAACTCACTGAAATATCACTTGCAGTCGGCAAAAAATAACGGAATTACCCGCACGGAAGCGGCAGAGATTATTACTCACATCGCCTTCTACGCCGGCTGGCCAAAGGCCTGGGCTGCCTTCAATCTGGCAAAGGAGGTATGGGACGAAGATGTGAAAGGAGAAGACGCCAAGGCTGCTTTCCAGCGCGAGATGATATTCCCTGTTGGCGAACCCAACACAGCTTATGCCAAATACTTCAAAGGCAACAGTTATCTGGCACAAATATCTGATAGTCAGATACCTTTCTTCAACGTTACCTTTGAGCCTGGCTGCCGTAACAACTGGCACATGCACCACGCTACAAAGGGTGGCGGGCAAATGCTGGTAGGCGTAGCCGGACGTGGCTGGTATCAGGAGGAAGGAAAGCCTGCGCAGGAAATCCTCCCCGGCACAGTCATCCACATTCCTGCCAACGTGAAGCATTGGCACGGTGCAGCAAAAGACAGCTGGTTTGCCCACCTCGCCTTTGAAATACCTGGCGAGAACACATCCAACGAGTGGCAGGAGGCTGTGAGCGATGAGGAATATAACAAGATAAAATAACAATAAGATTTATGACTTCACTTCAAGAAAGACTGTTCGCCATGCAGGATAAGCAGTATGCTGCTTTCCAGACCAAACTGACACCGGGAGTGCCTGTGGAAAGTTTCATAGGCATACGTGTGCCTGTGCTTCGCAAGTTCGCTAAAGAATTTACAAAGGAGTCAGAATGCAAGGAATTTCTTCATCAGCTTCCTCACGAATACTACGATGAGAACATGCTTCACGGTCTCCTCATTTCAGAGGTGAAGGACTACGAGGAATGCATTCGTCTTACAGACAGTTTCCTGCCTTTCGTGGACAACTGGGCAGTGTGCGACATCATGTCTCCGAAGGTGTTTGCCAAACACAAGAAGGAACTGTTGGCGAAGATTACGGCTTGGAGTAAATCATCACACGTTTATACCTGTCGCTTTGGAATAGAGACACTTATGTCTCATTACCTGGATAAAGACTTCAAGGCAGAATATCTTGAAATTCCTGCATCAGTAAGGAGCGAAGAGTATTACGTAAAGATGATGGTAGCCTGGTTCTTCGCTACCGCCCTTGCCAAGCAATGGGACCAGGCGATTCCCTACATCGAGCAAAATCGCCTTGCTCCCTGGACGCACAACAAGACCATCCAGAAGGCCATCGAGAGCTACAGAATCACGCCCGAGCAGAAGAAATATCTACGGACATTGAAGATAAAATAATTATGACACAAAATACATCTACATATTACGTTTGGATAGGTGGCTCATGTGATTATGGCCATAAAGAGCGAGCTGGTGGTGCTGCCGTAGTAATTGAGCATAACAGCAACATCATCAGCCGTGATGTAATCAGCGACCTACACACCACTGAGTTCCGCATGATGCTTACCCTCATGGTGAAGGTAATGCAGGAAATACCGGAAGGTTCCGACATTCTCTTCCTGACCAATGCCGCCTATATTCAGAACTTTGACAAGACTCCAACGGCTAAATCAGCCAATCCAGACTTGATCATTCAATGCATCGAGGAAAAGAAAAGACACAACTCAGTAGGAGTCAAGATTGTGCAATATCACAAAAGCCCATTGCTGATAGAAACCCATGACATGGCTACGGCAGCAATGGCTAAGACAAGAAAAGAGTTTCATCAGAAAAACAAATAAATGTTTAGGGGCGTTTTCCGGTCATTAAGGTCACGGTCATTAAGGTCATTAAGGATTTTAACTTCTCTATTCTGATAACACATTAGCGCTTTTTGATAACACATTTGTAATACACATGGATGATTTCTCAATACGTCAAATTCATAACATATTGATTAACAGCTATTTACAAAAAGAGTACATAAAAGAGGAATAAGTGATAAAATATATTTAAAAACAAAAAGAACAACAGAGATAAGTACCTATGAATAAGCAACTTACTACTATTGTTCTCTCACGCTATTTTGTACAAATAAGTTTCATTTTGCTTATTATAGTGATTCCGTTGGGATTCGAACCCAAGACCCACAGCTTAGAAGGCTGTTGCTCTAATCCAACTGAGCTACGGAACCAACACTTTTCAAAACGCAAACCAGCTAACCAATAACACAATCAGCCACTTTTCTTATTTGCGGCTGCAAAGGTACATATATTTTTTGAATACACCAAACTTTTTCTCACTTTTTTCTTTTTTTATGCTTAAATATCGCAAAAAATAACTACCTTTGCATCCGTTAGGAGCAAGAAACAGCATTCTGCCCCCGAAAGAGAAGAGATTTTTATAACGCATATTCAAACATAAAACATACGCAAATGAAAAAGTTAATCTTTTCAGTAGCCCTGCTCTCAGCAGCACTCTCTGCCAGCGCAGAAGAACATCCGCTCTGGATGCGCTACCCAGCCATCTCGCCCGATGGCACTACCATCGCCTTCGCTTATAAAGGCGACCTCTACAGTGTTTCTGTCAACGGCGGTGAAGCACGACAGCTCACAACCCATGCAGCCTTCGATTCGCATCCTGTATGGAGCCCTGACAGCAAGAAAATTGCCTTCCAGTCTAACCGCGAAGGAAGTCTCGACATCTTTGTAATCGATGCAAAAGGCGGTGCTCCTACCCGACTCACCACCAACAGCGGCAACGAAACACCTATCGCCTTTGCAGACAACGACCATGTGCTCTACTCTGCCAGTCTGCAGCCTACAGCCCAGAGCATCATCTTCGGCGACAACACATTCCCACAAGTATATAAGGTAAGCACCAAGGGCGGAAGACCGGAACTCTTCTCTACCCTCACCATGGAGGATATCAGCATCGCCAAGAACGGCGACATTCTCTACCACGACAAAAAGGGATACGAAGACCCATGGCGCAAACATCAGAAATCACCTATCGCTCGCGACATCTGGCTGAAAAGTAACGGAAAGTTTGCCAAGCAGACTACCTTTGCCGGCGAAGACCGCTCGCCAGTATGGACATCAGACGAGAAATCATTCTTCTATCTGAGCGAGCAGGACGGCACATTCAATATCTACCGCCGCAGCCTCAACAGTTCAAGCGACAAGCAGATTACCCACCACAAAGGCAATCCGGTAAGATTCCTCACTGCATCCAGCGCCGACCTGCTCTGCTACGGATATGATGGCGAAATCTACACCGTGAAAGAAGGTGGAGAGCCTCAGAAGGTGAACATCTCCATTACAACAGATAATGACGCTCCAAGCCTCGTACGTCAGATTAAAAGCTGGGGAGCTACAGAGATTTCCGTTTCGCCAGACGCCAAGGAAGTGGCTTTCGTGATGCATGGCGACGTATACGTAACTTCTGTAGAATACACCACTACCAAGCGCATTACCGACACACCGCAGCAGGAGCGCAACCTGAGTTTCTCGCCAGACGGCAGAGCACTGGTCTATGCAGCCGAGCGCAATGGCGTATGGCAGATTTACCAGTCTAAGATCAAGAACGAGAAAGAGAAGAACTTCACCTACGCTACCGACATCGAGGAAGAGCAGCTGGTGAAAACAGGCATTACATCGCAGTATCCTCAATACTCTCCTGACGGCAAGGAAGTGGCTTTCTTCGAAGACCGCGCTGCACTCCGCATCGTCAATCTGAAATCGAAGGAAATCCGTACCGTGCTCGATGGCAAATACGTCTACTCTTACAGCGATGGAGACATCGATTTCGAATGGTCACCAGACAGCAAATGGCTCCTTTCAACCTATATCGGCAACGGCGGCTGGAACAACCAGGATATTGCGCTGGTAAAGGCTGACGGCAAGGAGGTTCACAACCTGACCAATTCCGGTTACAGCGACAGCAACGGCAAATGGGTGCTCGACGGCAAGGCAATGCTCTTCCAGAGCGACAGAGCCGGCTACCGCAGTCATGGAAGCTGGGGAGCTGAAGACGATGCCTACATCATGTTCTTCGACCTGGACGCCTACAACCGCTTCAACATGAGCAAGGAAGAAATAGAACTGGCTGACGCCAACAAGGACGAAAAGGAGAAGAAGGAAGACGAGAAGAAGGAAGAGGCTAAAAAGAAGGCTGACGAAAAGCAGAAGAAGACCGGAAAGATAGAGGTGGAAAAAGTGAAGCCACTGGAGCTGGACATCGAAAACTGCCGCGACAGAATCGTACGCCTCACTGCAAACTCTTCGCACATGGGCGATGCTGTTCTCTCTAAAGACGGCGACAAGCTCTACTACCAGGCAGCCTTCGAGGATGATTACGACCTCTGGCAGCACGACCTGAAGGACGGCTCTACCAAGCTCGTGATGAAGGGCGTAGGCCAGGGCAACCTACAGACCGACAAGGATGTGAAGAACCTCTTCATCTGCAACGGAAGCAGCATCAAGAAGGTGGATCTGAGCGGATTCAGCACCAAGAACATCAGCTTTGAGGCTAACTTCAACTATAAGCCAGCCGAGGAGCGCCAGTATCTCTTCGACCACGTATGGCGACAGGTGAAAGACAAGTTCTACGACCCTAAGATTCATGGTGTTGACTGGGAAGGTTACCGCAAGACCTATGAGAAGTTCCTGCCTTACATCAACAACAATTTCGACTTCCAGGAGATGTTGAGCGAAATGCTTGGCGAGCTGAACGCTTCGCATACAGGAGCCCGCTACTACGCTTCGAACAGCGCGCTTACCACCGCCAATCTGGGTGTCTTCTTCGACCCTCAGTATCAGGGCGACGGCCTGAAGATTCAGGAGATTATCAAGCGTGGTCCTTTCGATGTGAAGAATACGGGCGTTACAGCCGGCAGCATCATCGAGAGCATCGACGGCGAGGAGATTAAAGCCGGAATGGACTACTTCCCATTGCTCGACGGAAAGGTTGGCAAGAATGTACGCCTCGGCATCAGAAACGCCAAGGGCAAGAAGAAGGAGGTTACGGTGAAGGCTATCTCTCAGGGCAAACTCAACAACCTGCTCTACAAGCGATGGGTAGACCGCAACCGCGCTTTCGTTGACAGCATTTCGGGCGGACGCATCGCTTATGTTCACGTTAAGGCGATGGATTCGGAGAGTTTCCGCACCGTTTACAGCGAACTGCTGAGCGACAAGAACCGAAACAGAGACGCTGTAATCGTAGACGAGCGCCATAATGGTGGCGGCTGGTTGCACGATGATCTCTGCACCCTGCTCAACGGCAAGCAGTATCAGGAGTTTGTGCCTCACGGTAAGGTAGTTGGCCGCGATCCGTTCAACAAATGGGTGAAGCCATCTTGCGTCATGATCTGCGAGAACGATTACAGCAACGGTCATGGTTTCCCATGGGTTTACAAGGAACTCGGAATCGGCAAGCTGATCGGTGCTCCTGTAGCAGGAACCATGACAGCCGTATGGTGGGAAACGCTGATGGACAACACGCTGGTATTCGGTATTCCTCAGGTAGGCTGCCGCGACATGCGTGGCGTGTTCGGCGAGAACACCCAGCTGAACCCAGACATCGAGGTTTACAACAGTCCGGAAGATTTCATCAATGGCCATGATACCCAGCTCGAAAGAGCCGTAAAGGAAATGATGAAGAAATAAACAGAACGCCCTGCAAGGGTCCAGAAGCCAAACCACTTCTGTCCCTTTGCAGGGCGAATTGTTTTTGTATCTGACAACATTATTTATTAAACCTTATTAACCCACATTATCAGTAAAAAACCTTCTGTCATGACATAAAACCCTCTAAATCTTTACTTTTTTTCTTGAAAAGGGCGAAAAAGCAAGTGAAAAAGCCATAAAATAAAAAAAAATGAGTATCTTTGCAGAAGATAAGCTGCACTCGGCAATTTGAAAGCAAGCTTTCATTGCGCTCGTTTGCATTATCTTTGCAGAAAATAAAAACAAGATTATGGGATTATTCGGATTATTCAGCAACAAAAAGAAAGAAACTCTCGATAAGGGACTTGAAAAAACCAAGGAGAGTGTGTTTGGCAAACTGGCGCGCGCCGTTGCCGGAAAGTCTACCGTCGATGATGATGTGCTCGACGATCTCGAAGAGGTACTCATCACTTCAGACGTAGGTGTAGAAACCACGGTCAAGATTATCCGCCGCATCGAAGAACGTGTGGCCCGCGATAAATATGTTTCAACCAGCGAGCTCAACCGCATTCTGCGCGAGGAAATCGCCATTCTCCTCTCCGAGAATCACAGCGATGACCTGGCAGACTGGGATCTCCCTGCCGACCATAAGCCTTACGTAATCCTCGTAGTAGGCGTAAACGGCGTGGGCAAGACAACCACCATCGGCAAGCTGGCTTACCAGTTTAAGAAGGCTGGCAAGAAGGTTGTTCTGGGAGCTGCCGACACCTTCCGTGCCGCTGCCGTAGAGCAGATTTGCATCTGGGGCGAGCGCGTGGGTGTGCCTGTAGTGAAACAGCAGATGGGAAGCGACCCGGCAAGCGTGGCGTTCGACACCCTGCAGAGCGCCAAGGCAAACGGCGCCGACGTGGTGCTCATCGATACGGCAGGCCGACTGCACAACAAGGTGAACCTGATGAATGAGCTCAAGAAAATAAAGGAAGTGATGAAGAAGGTAATGCCTGAAGCACCAGACGAGGTAATGCTCGTGCTCGACGGAAGTACCGGACAGAATGCATTCGAGCAGGCTAAGCAGTTCTCTGCCGTTACCAACATCTCCTCGCTCGCCATCACCAAGCTCGACGGAACCGCTAAGGGCGGCGTTGTAATCGGCATCAGCGACCAGCTCAAGGTGCCTGTAAAATACATCGGACTGGGCGAAGGTATGGAAGATCTGCAGCTCTTCAACAAGACAGAATTCGTAGACTCGCTCTTTAAAAATTAGAAAATGAAGAAAAATCAGATAGATATTATTACCCTGGGCTGCTCGAAGAATCTCGTAGACAGCGAGTTGCTGATGAAGCAGTTTGAGGCAAACGGCTACCATTGCGTTCACGATTCAAAGCGCCCTCAGGGCGAGATAGCCGTCATCAATACGTGCGGATTCATCGAGGATGCAAAGCAGGAAAGCATCGACACCATCCTGGAGTTTATCCAGGCTAAGGAAGAAGGCCGACTCAGAAAGCTCTACGTAATGGGCTGCCTCTCGCAGCGCTACCAGAAGGAACTGGAAGAAGAAATGCCTGAAGTGGATAAATTCTACGGCAAATTCAACTACAAGCAGCTTCTGCAGGAACTCGGCAAGGCGGAAGTTTCATCCTGCAACGGCCAGCGCCATCTCACTACTCCGCGCCATTATGCCTACATCAAGATAGCCGAGGGCTGCAACCGCCACTGTGCCTACTGCGCCATTCCTATCATCACCGGCAAGCACGTTTCCCGTCCGAAGGAAGAGATTCTGCAGGAGGTGCGCGAACTGATAGCTGAAGGCGTAAAGGAGTTTCAGATTATCGCTCAGGAACTCACCTACTATGGCGTAGATATTGACGGCAAGCATCATATTACCGAACTCATCAGCGAGATGGCTGATATTCCGGGCGTGAAATGGATTCGCCTGCATTACGCTTATCCAAACCAGTTCCCTATGGATCTTCTGGACGTGATGCGCGAGAAGCCAAACGTATGCAAATATCTCGACATTGCCCTCCAGCACATCAGCGACCACATGCTCACCAGCATGCATCGCCACGTAACGAAGCAGGAAACCATCAATCTGCTGAAGGCCATCCGCGAACGCGTGCCAGGCATTCACATCCGCACTACGCTGATGGTTGGTTTCCCAGGCGAGACAGATGAGGATTTCCACGAGCTCCTCGACTTCGTACGCGAACAGAGATTTGAGCGCATGGGCGCCTTTGCCTACTCTGAGGAAGAAGGAACCTACAGCGCCACCCACTACGAAGACAATGTGCCTGCCGAAGTAAAACAGCGCCGACTGGACGAACTGATGATTCTGCAGCAAGACATCAGCTCTGAGGTTGAGGCTGATAAAGTGGGCAAAACCATGACCGTTATCATCGACCGCAAGGAAGGCGATTACTACATCGGACGAACAGAGTTCTGCTCTCCGGAAGTAGACCCTGAGGTTCTGATCCGTGCCGATGAGAAGCGTCTGCGCGTGGGTTGTTTCTATCAGGTAGAAATTACTGCAAGCGAGGAATTTGACCTCTATGGCAAGGTGGTGAAATAATCATTCTCTCCCCCATAGCCTGGAGTTTAAGAAAATTTGACTACATATTAAATAAATATGAACAATAAGGAATACATCGCTGAACTGGCTCAGCAAACCGGCTATTCGCAGGAAGACACCCAGAAGTTGGTGCGCAAGGCGATAGACGCTATGATTGCCGAGTTTGAGGATGGAGAAGCTGTCTCTATCCCCAATTTTGGCACCTTCGAAGTGAAGAAGCGCATGGAGCGAGTGGTGGTTAATCCTACTACCAAAAAGCGCCAGCTGGTGCCGCCTAAGTTGGTGTTGGGTTTCCGACCGGTTGCTTCGGTCAAGGAAAAACTAAAGAATGGAGGGGATGAGCAATGAGCAAATTCAGTTTAAATACACTCGGAAAACTACTTGCTGACAAAAGCGGGCTGAGCCAGGTGGAAGCAGAACTATTCATCCGGAAGATGTTTGATGTGTGCAACCAGGGACTCGATGCCGACAAGCAGGTGAAGATAAAATGGCTGGGCACTTTTAAGGTACAGGCCACGAAAGACCGTGAAAGCATCAATGTGAACACGGGCGAGCGCTTCACCATTGAAGGCAGAGACAAACTCACCTTCACGCCTGACAACATCCTGAAAGAAATCGTAAACAAGCCATTCGCCCAATTTGAAACGGTGGTGGTAAATGACGGCGTAGATTTCGATGAAATAGATGAGAAGTTTGGAGAAGAACAGACAGAAGATGCTCCTGCACAAGTAATCGATTTTCTGGACGAAGAAAAAACTGCAACTCCAAATCCGGAGGTTGTCGTAATCGAATCAGAAAAGGAAAAGGAAAAAGAAGCCGAAGACGAACTGGCAAAGCAAATTGCTATTGAACAAGCTAAACTGGAAAAATTAAAACAAGCCCAACTGGAGCAGGAAAGAATACAGAAAGAAAAGCTTGAAAAAGAAAAGCAAGAGCAGGAAAGACTGGAACAGGAAAGACTGGAGCAGGAAAGACTTGAGCAGGAAAGGCTGGAGCAGGAAAGACTGGAGCAAGAAAGGCTGGAACAGGAAAGGCTGGAGCAGGAAAGGCTGGAGCAGGAAAGACTGGAGCAGGAAAGACTGGAGCAAGAGAAGCTTGAATTAGCCCAGCAACAGCAAGCCCTGAAAGCAGTTGTTGAACCTGCAGTACCTGCATCAGATGAATCTGAAGAAGAAGAGGAGGAAGAAGAATCTTCCAATTCTCATCATATTGTTATTCCTCGCTATCTGGTCGTTGCAGTCTGTCTCATCGTAGTAGCTTTGATTGGCGGAATGGGATGGTTTGCCTTCAACTATGGTCAGATGACTGCCCAGCGCGATCATCTAGCCATGCAGCTAAACCAGTATCACCAGGCTCCAGCCAAGAAAGTCCCAGCCAAACCAGCTGCCGCCCCACTCTCTCAGGAACAGAAACTCCGCCAGAAAGCGATGGAAGACAGCATCCGTATGGCAAAAACTGCAGAAGCAGTAAAACTGGCTGAAAATTCGGATGAGGAAAGTGCTAGCGCTGAAAAAGCCAAGCAGACTGAAGCAAAAGCTAAGGCTGAAGCGAAAGAAAAGGCTAAAGATAAAGCCGAAGAAAAGGCTACTTCGAAAATAGCATCATCCCAGTATGATAAGGATGCTCGCGTACGCACGGGAGCTTACCGAATCGTAGGAGTTGCCCAAACCGTTACGGTTGGCGCCGGTCAGACCCTCGAACAGATCAGCACCCGCCATTTAGGTTCGGGTATGGAATGCTACGTAGAAGCCCTGAATGGTACAAGCACCGTAAAAGCCGGACAGAAAATCAAGATTCCGAAACTGGAATTGAAAAAGAAAAAGAAATAAAATACTGAACAAACAAAAAATCGCCCTGTTTTACTCTAATTGAGCAAGCTTTGAGCGTATTTTTTAACGTTAATTATATTTAACGACCCTTGGGTCTTGCCTGATGAAGTTTGCGTCATAGTATTCACCTTTTTCCACGAGGGTGAATATGATCCTTAGCAACTTGTTTGCTATGGCATTTAGCACATAATGACGCGGCTTTTTATCTATTAAAGTACGCCTCTCGTAATACAGTTTAATCTCCTTGTTGTGCAATCTGGCGCTTTCTGCGCAGATGTACAACAAGGTCTTTGACCGTCTATTACCAATCTTGGATATATGTGCTCCCTTGTCCATTTTCCCCGATGATTTTTCGTATGGCGCAGTTCCTGCATAAGCAGCATATTGGCGCGCTGTAGTTATTTTTGTGAAATTCTCTGTTTTTACCAATAGTTCTACTGCGGTAATCAGCCCAACTCCATCGACACTTTTAACAAGCTCATAGTTGTGGCGAATGCTCTCATGTCCATTTATGACTTTCAACATTTCTTTTTCCGTCTCTGCAATTTCCGTGTCCAACATCTCTTTGATGCGGTCCATGCTTCGCTTGACGGCAAGACTTCTGATAGGACGACAATCCTCGCTCTTGTCGGCTGTTATTAGCTGCTTACGCTGTTCTACGAGCATTTCTCGGTGGCGTGCCAATTGACGAAGCTCATATAGAGCCTCTTCTGGAAACGTCTTGTATTTCAGCTTATCAGGATATCTCTCTCCAAAATCTCTGAGCAGTGCACAATCCAGGACATCCGTCTTGGCACGGTCAGGTGTAGCTCTGTATCTATGGATGACATATCCACCCACAAAGGCAATCTTCACATTGCTATCCATGCAGCACTTCAAGAGAGTATCACCATAAACTCCGGTATGCTCAGCAACCAATACAGCATCGCTTGGAAGGGTTTCTAAAAACCTTCCGATACTCTTAAAATTGTTCTTTACAACCTTATGTGAAGGTTGGTTTGATACTTTTTTTGATGTCAAGTCGAAAAAACTTACGTCAAATTTCTCTTTTGCCAAATCTATTCCGTATATTTGCATTTTGAATGAAGTTTTTAATAAGAAGGGTGCTCCGTTCTGAGCGGCTACAACTATACTACGAGTCCTGTCTTGTTCTACACAAGCAGGCTAATTTACTCTCAAGCTTCTGCTCAGAAAATATCCAGTTCCCCAAACAGGGCTAAGCCTTTACTATGCTAGAAAGGGCACAGGGTTAACGCTGGATATGGAGTATTCTTCTTTTTTTATTGTACTTATCTAATTTTCTGCAAAGTTAACAAAAGTTTGCAGATATAAAGATTTTCACCTCTTTATTTTTCCAAGTGCAAATATAATAGTAAGAGCAAATGTAATTTTGCACTTACAGGGCGACATTGTTTTATGTAACATTACTTGCCCAACACTTCATCAAGCAAAGTGTAGAAAGCAGGATCCTCGCCAACAATAGTCTTGATAATCTTACCGTTAGCATCAATCACAATCTTTGTAGGGAAACCCTGAACAGCGTAATCGCTGAGAACCTTGCTGTCCTTAGAATTGTAAACATGAATCCATGGCAGCTGGTGCTTCTCAACAGCAGCCTTCCACTTAGCCTCTGTATCATTACAATCTACACCAAGAATTTCAAACTTACCCTTGTACTTTTCGTAATACTCCTTCATCTTAGGCATTCCCTTGATGCACCATCCGCACCATGAACCCCAGAAGTCAAGAACTACAATCTTACCGCGAAGGCTGGAAAGCTTGAAATCATTTCCCTTAATATCCTTCAGCGTGAAGTCAGGAGCCTCAACACCGGCAGCCTGCACCTTCTTAGCCTTCTCTTCAGCCTCAGCACGCTTCTTAGCCATATCAATCATTGGCTGGTAGAAAGCCTTCATTCTGCCGTTCTTCACATTCTCAGAGAGCAAGCCCAGCAGTTTCTCCATCTTGCTGACATCATCAAACTGCTCTATAATAGTAGCACAAGCCTCATAATCAGGATGCTGTTTTACGAAATCGAAAATCTTATCGTCCTTTGCCTTTTGCAGGGCAGGAGCCTTCTGCTCATACTCTGCCATGATGGTCTGCTGGGTCTCACCATTCTTGATTCTCTGGTTCAGGGAAGCTTCGTAATCTCTCAACTCCTTATTAGCATTCTCCAGCAGAACATCTACTTCATGATACTGCTGATAGAACTTAGAACCCGAAATATCGAAGCGGGTCTTTGCATCACCCTTAACTTCAGCCTTCTCGCCAGGAACACAAGGCAGGTTGAACATAAACTGACCTGCACCACGATAAGCTTCAGGTGAGAGGAAAACGTATCCGGCTGCCTTATCAAGGTTTGCAGAATAGGTAAACTTGCCATTCTTCACCAAAACCGTATCCATCTTAACATTTCTGCCCTTGTAAACAAGTACAGAATCGGAATTGAAATTCTTCAAATCCACATTCAACTGGAAGTTGCTCTTCTGAGCCATTGCAACGGTTGATGCAAGCATCAGAGCCGCAGATAAAATCGCTGTTTTCATTTTTCTTTTATTATATTTATTCTGATTACACCTTATTATATATAGGGAACGAAGAACGCCTGGTTCGTCGTCATCCTTATTTTTCATACTCGGTAGTATCCTCAATACCCGCCTCGGCCAAAGCTTCCTTGCGCTCAACGCAGGTTCCGCATTTGCCACAATGCTTCTCACCGCCCTTATAGCAGCTCCAGGTTTCAGCATAGTCAATGCCCAACTTCTTACCTATCTCAGCAATCTGCCCTTTGGTAATATTCGTATAAGGAGCCACCACGCGCACATCAACGAACGTTCCAGCTTCAGCAGCCTCATCTATCGCCTTGATAAACTCCGGACGGCAGTCTGGGTAAATCGTATGATCGCCACCATGGTTAGCGATGAAAACTTTCTTCAGATTATTACTCTCAGCAATGCCGATGGCAATGCTCAGCATGATTCCATTACGGAAAGGAACCACCGTACTCTTCATATTATCATCAGCATAATGACCCTCAGGAATTGCATCGGCACCTTCAAGAAGAGAACTCTTGAAATACTGATGCATGAAACCCAAATCTATCGTAATATGCTTGATTCCCAAACGCTCACAATGCATCTTGGCGAAAGGAATTTCACGCTCGTTATGATTACTTCCATAGTTAAAACTAATGCCGAGTGCAATCTCGTCTTTCTTATCGTAGAGCAGCGTGATGCTATCCATGCCGCCGCTCACAATGATTACTGAATCCTTCATTTTACTTTGAATTTTGAACTTTGAACTGTATGATTACTTTTTACTTCACCCAAACAGGCAGCGGAATGCTTCTTCCACCTTCCTTACGGGATGAATTTCTATCTTATATTTCTTATGGTCGAAACCATGATTGTTGTATTTCGGGATGATAATGTGCTGGAATCCCAATTTTTCAGCCTCAGCAATACGCTGCTCGATGCGGCTCACCGGACGGACTTCACCGCTCAGACCTACCTCGCCTGCCATACACCAACCTTGCTCTATAGGCGCGTCAACATTACTGCTCAATACGGCTGCCAACACACTCAAGTCCATGGCAGGATCGGTGACTCTCAATCCACCGGCAATATTCAGGAACACATCCTTCTGCATCAGTTTGAACCCCACACGTTTCTCCAGAACCGCCAGGAGCATGTTCAAACGGCGCTGGTCAAAACCCGTTGCCGAACGTTGCGGAGTTCCATAGGCAGCTGTTGAAACCAAAGCCTGCGTCTCTACCAGGAACGGGCGGACACCCTCGATGGCTGCGCTGATGGCAACACCCGAAAGCCCGTCATGATCTTCAGTAAGCAGCAACTCTGAAGGATTGCTCACCTGTCGGAGTCCGCCTTGCATCATCTCGTAGATTCCCAACTCAGAAGTACTTCCGAATCGGTTTTTGATGCTTCTCAAGATGCGGTACATGTAATGCTGGTCGCCCTCAAACTGAATTACCGTATCTACGATGTGCTCCAAAATCTTTGGTCCGGCAAGCGTTCCCTCCTTATTAATATGACCTATCAGAATGACCGGAATGCCACTCGTCTTGGCAAAACGGAGCAGGGAGGCTGCACACTCGCGAACTTGGGAAACAGAACCTGGCGAACTGTCTACTTCTTCCGTAGCAATTGTTTGGATAGAATCTATAACTATCAGCTGAGGAGCGACTTTCTGAATATGGCTAAAGATTTTCTCCAATTGTGTTTCGCAGAAAACCGTAATATGATCAAAAGCTCCTTCTGGTGAAAGAGAAGCCGTTTTCAGTGTGTCAGCAGAAGAGCCATCTCTGAGCATTGCCTGTCCTTTAGCCAACCGGTCGGCACGGAGCTTGATCTGATGGGCACTCTCCTCTCCGCTCACATACAGGATGCGGCGGTCAGTCATGTTCAGAATAGTCTGCAAGGTGAGCGTACTCTTACCGATTCCCGGTTCACCGCCCAGGAGCGTGATGCTGCCGGGAACCATTCCGCCACCCAGCACACGATTCAGTTCCTCGTCCCTCATATCGATGCGCGGTTCATCAATCGCAGAAATATCGCGAAGCTTCATCGGCGCAGCATCATGCTCGCCGTGCTGCCCGCCAAACATCGTGGCAGCCCCACCATGACGCATGGTCATTCCGGCATTCTTCGCAGCCTGCGATCCGGAATCGGCAGCAATGCGAATCTCCTTAAATGTATTCCATTGTCCGCAGCTAGGACATTTGCCCATCCATTTGGCACTTTCCTGTCCGCAATTGCTGCACACAAAAGCAATCTTATCTTTCGCCATTTTATCTCATTTATATGTAATAACGTTTAAAACTGCGCACAAAGGTACTATTTATTATCGAAAAATCCAAAAAAAAAGTAATTTGTTAAGAATATATTTCATTTCTCTCCATTTTGTTTAACAAATCTAGCAAAAGAAAGTACAAAACATGAATTTTGCAAACCCGATATAGCAAACAGACGATTTCATCTACTAAAAATCATAAAAACCGCTACTATATTTTGCTGATTCAAATATAATTTGTATCTTTGCCTTCGGTTTTTGAAACCAGCAGAAAGGTTTAGAACAATAAATTAGTACATAAACTAAATAAAATTTAGGTAAAATGAAAATTGAAGATTTTAACTTTGCCGGTCACAAGGCAATCGTGCGCGTTGACTTCAACGTGCCATTGGATGAAAATGGTAATGTAACAGACGACACTCGTATCCGCGGTGCCCTTCCTACATTGAAGAAGGTACTTGCAGACGGCGGTGCGCTCATCATGATGAGCCACATGGGTAAGCCAAAGGGCAAGGTTAAACCAGAGCTTTCTCTCTCTCAGATTGTTAAGAACGTATCAGACGCTCTCGGTGTAGACGTTAAGTTCGCTAAGGACTGCGGTAACGCAGATGCTGAGGCTGCTGCCTTGAAGCCAGGTGAGGCTCTCTTGCTCGAGAACCTCCGCTTCTACCCAGAAGAGGAAGGCAAGCCAGTTGGCGTTGAGAAGGGTACTCCAGAATTCGATGCTGCTAAGGCTGAGATGAAGGAGCGTCAGAAGAAGTTCGCTGCCAAGTTGGCTTCTTACGCTGATGTATATGTAATGGACGCATTCGGTACAGCTCATCGCAAGCACGCTTCTACAGCTGTCATCGCTGATTCTTTCGACAAAGATCACAAGATGCTCGGCTTCCTGATGGAGAAAGAGGTAAAGGCTGTTGACGCAGTTCTCGGCAACATCAAGCGCCCATTCACAGCTATCATGGGTGGTTCTAAGGTTTCTACTAAGATCGGTATCATCGAGAACCTGTTGACTAAGGTTGACAACCTGATTCTCTGCGGTGGTATGACTTATACATTCTCTAAGGCTCTCGGTGGAAAGATCGGTATGTCTATCTGCGAGGATGACAAGCTCGACGTTGCTCTCGACGTAATCAAGAAGGCTAAGGAGAACGGTGTAAACCTCGTACTCGGCACAGACTCTATCTGCGGTGATGACTTCAAGAACGATTGCAATACTCAGGTTTGCCCATCTAACGACATCCCTGACGGATGGGAGGGTATGGACGCAGGTCCTGAGACTCGCAAGGCTTTCGCAGCTGCCATCAAGGGTGCTAAGACTATCCTCTGGAATGGTCCTGCAGGTGTATTCGAGTTCGACAACTTCGCTGGTGGTTCTAAGGCTATTGCTGACGCAATCGCTGAGGCTACTAAGGAAGGTGCATTCTCACTCATCGGTGGTGGTGACTCTGTAGCTTGTATCAACAAGTTCGGTTTGGCTGATCAGGTATCTTACATCTCTACAGGTGGTGGTGCTCTCCTCGAGGCTATCGAGGGTAAGGTATTGCCAGGTGTAGCAGCTATCGAGAAGTAATCTTATGTTTAAAAGAAAGCCATTTGAAAAAAGGGCTTGATTTTTTACAAGAAAAAATAGGTTGGAGGGCTTCCTATGTGATGTCCTCCAATTTTCAGTTTTAATTGAATCCCTAATAATCTACAGATTCTCTCTATAAACAGAACTGTATCTTTCATTTTAAACAAGCAACAGGAAACATAAATTCTAAAATAATTTGGTAAACTACAGGAATATAATTTCCTGATTTTAAAACGAATACATGGATTGGATTGTTAATCTCTTTACCAATACCGAGTCGGTGGCTCACATCGCCCTACTCTACGCTATCGTGATAGCTATTGGTGTTTACCTCGGAAAGATAAAGATTGGCGGCATTTCGTTAGGCGTCACCTTCGTACTCTTCGCAGGTATTTTGGCTGGCCACGTTGGCTTCACCGGTCCAAAGGAAATTCTCACATTCGTGCAAGACTTCGGATTGATCCTCTTCGTCTTCATGATTGGTCTCCAGGTAGGACCTGGCTTCTTCGAGAGTTTCAAGAAAGGTGGTGTTACGCTCAATATGCTTTCAGCTAGCGCTATTCTGCTCAACATCCTCGTGATGTTTGGTTGCTATTATCTCTTCTTTGACACGAGCAACCCTAACAACCTGCCTATGATGATAGGTACACTCTATGGTGCGGTTACCAATACTCCGGGTCTTGGTGCTGCCAACGAGGCTTTGCTCAGCGTCTTCCCTAATGGTGCTCCAAGTATTGCCAACGGTTATGCTTGTGCTTATCCTCTTGGTGTAGTGGGCATTATTGGTGCTACTATCCTTATCAAGTACATCTGTAAGATTAATACTGCTGATGAGGAAGAACAGCTTAACGAAGAAGATGCTGCCAACCCACACGCTAAGGCCCATAACATGCACTTGCGCGTGGAAAATGCTTATATTACAGGTAGAACGCTGAGAGAAGTATCTGAGTTCTTGAACCGTGACATTGTATGTTCACGACTGCTCCACAATGGCGAGGTGAGCATTCCTAACAGCAAGACTAAGTTTGAGGTTGGAGACGAATTGCTCGTTGTATGTGCAGAGGCTGATGCTGAAGCCATCAAGGCTTTTATCGGACCAGAGATTGAAGCAGAATGGGACCGCGAGAAGGATGAAGTACAGCACTTTGTTTCTCGCCGTATCATTGTTACCCGTCCGGAAATGAATGGTAAGACCTTGGGTAAGATGCACTTCTCCAGCGTATACGGCGTTAACGTAACCCGTATTTCCCGTCAGGGAATGGACATCTTTGCAGGCAGAAACCACCACTTCCACGTAGGTGATAAGATTCTGGTTGTAGGTCCTGAAGAGAATGTGAACCGTGTGGCTGAAATCATGGGTAACTCTGTAAAGCGCCTCGATGCACCTAACATTGCTACTATCTTCGTAGGCATTATGGTAGGTATTATCTTCGGTTCTCTCCCATTTGCCATTCCAGGAATGCCGGTGCCTTTGAAGTTGGGTATTGCCGGAGGTCCGCTTATCATCGCCATCCTCATCGGCCGTTTCGGCTATCGCATGAAGCTGGTAACTTATACGACGACTTCGGCTAATATGATGCTGCGAGAAATAGGACTTGTACTCTTCCTGGCGAGTGTGGGAATCAAGGCTGGTGCCGGATTCTGGGACACAGTAGTACAGGGTGACGGTTTGAAATATGTAGGATGTGGTTTCCTCATCACCGTTATTCCTATCCTCATCATCGGTACAATTGCCCGCCTGAAGTTTAAATTCAACTACTTCACCATCATGGGTATGCTCGCCGGTACTTACACAGACCCTCCTGCATTGGCTTATGCAAATGCTTCTTGCTCTAAAGAGGCTCCAGCTGTAGGATACTCTACGGTTTATCCATTAAGCATGTTCCTCCGTATCTTTACAGCCCAGATAGTGGTGCTGTTCTTCTGCGGAGCGTAAGACTTACAAAAGTTAAGAAAACAACTGAAAATAGTTATAAATTATAAAAAAGGTGCACAAAGACAAAAATTTGTGCACCTTTTTTGTTGTCTTTTCAGAAATTCTTCGTACCTTTGAGCACAAGAAACAAACCTAATGAATCTTCTAGGAACAGCTATCGTTCCTATATGATGCAGATTTTTTCGAAATATGAAACAATAACCCTATAAACGTTAGTAAGCGTATGAAGAAATTGGGATTTCTGATAACCATGCTAGTCATCACGTCCTTGCCCGCTTGGAGTCAAGGTGCCAAAAGTATCCGTATTACGGAGGTGATGACCGACAACCGTACCAATCTTGTAGATGAGTACGGGCAGCACAAACCATGGGTGGAATTGAGCAATTCCTCCTTTACCACGTATAATGTACGCGGTATGTTCCTAACCACCGACCGAAGGGTTCTCGACAAGAAAATGTCGCCTGAAGCTCGCCGACAGCTGATGTGTCCATTGCCTAACAATGAACCACGAACCACACTGGGAGGCAAGAAGAGCATCGTTATCTTCGACAGCAGTTCCTGGTACCAGGATGGCAGGAACGGACAACATTGGAAGGCAAAGAATTCTTCCAACTCGGGACCTTTTCATCTCAATCTTATTCTACAGGAAAAGATGCCCAACTGGATAGCACTCTATGACGGAAATGCCGTTGACCTGATAGACTCCGTAAGCGTGCCAGTGTTGGCTGCTGATGAGAGTTTTGAACTGAGTAAGGACTTCAAGACATGGGAGAAAGCCATTGCCGGATCAGTAACTCCAGGCTATCTGCCTCAAAACACAGGTTTGAGTAAAGCCCAGCAATTGAAGAAAAGCGACCCATACGGAATAGGAATCGCCGTACTTTCAATGGGAATCGTATTTGCCTGCCTTGCTCTCCTCTTCATCGTGTTCTGGGTTTTCGGAGCCTACATGAAACATAAACAGCGCATCGCCCGTGCTACTGAGAAGCACGCCACCTTATTATATAAGACAGGAAAGAAGACCATCAAGGTTACTCAAGACCTCAGTCATAAGACCAACGTGATTCTGAAAGATGGTTTAGAAACCAAGGGTATTGATAAGGAGATTTACATAGCAGTCATCTCCCTTGCACTACAGGAATATCTGGAAGATGTTCATGATGTAGAATCCGGCATTATCACCATCAAGCCAAAACAGACCAGGTGGAATGCTCCGAAATTCAACAACAACAATAACAACGTTAAAATATAGGAACTATGGCAAAGTACGAATATAAGGTTAAAGGCGTAGATTACGTCGTTGAAATACAGGATATTGAAGGCAATATCGCCAATGTAACCGTGAATGGAATTCCATTCGAAGTGGAAATGAAACAGCCGGTTAAGAGCAGTAAGCAGAAAGTGAAGTTAACTGATGGACAAAACAACATTTCTGCCAGCTCAGTTGCAAGCGCAGGTTCTGCTGCAGGTTCAAGTTCTGCAGCAAGTTCTGATTCTGCTTCATCAAGCAAACAGGCAACTCCTGCTGCAGGCAAACCAGTTGTTGCCCCTCTGCCTGGTACTATCAACGAAATCAAGGTGAAAGTCGGTGACAAGGTGAACACAGGCGATACTGTTGTCGTTCTCGAAGCCATGAAGATGCAGAACAACATCGATGCAGAAACTTCAGGAACCATTACCAGCATCAACGTGAACAAGGGAGACGCAGTAATGGAAGGAGACACGCTTGTTACAATCGCGTAATAAGCTGTTTAGACAAAAGCTAATGATTACTCTTCCAATCAAAAGACTAATCATAAAGTTCAATGTTCAACTTTCAAAGTTCAAAGTAAATTATGGATTTCATCATACAAAACTTCAATGAGTTTCTTACCTTTACAGGATTTGCCAACGCCTCGGCAGGAAACCTCATCATGATTCTGGTGGGAGCACTCTTTATCTGGCTCGCCATCAAGAAAGATTTTGAGCCGCTGCTCCTGGTTCCTATCGGATTGGGAATCATTCTTGGCAACATTCCATTCCGTGCCGATGCAGGACTCGAAATAGGTTTATACGAAGACAACTCCGTTCTGAACATCTTCTACCAGGGAGTGAAACAGGGTTGGTACCCGCCACTCGTATTCCTGGGCATTGGAGCCATGACCGACTTCTCTGCGCTCATTTCCAATCCGAAACTCATCCTGATTGGAGCCGCTGCCCAATTTGGAATCTTCGGCGCCTACATGATTGCCTTGGCTCTTGGGTTTGAACCTAACCAGGCAGCAGGCATTGCCATTATCGGAGGTGCAGACGGACCAACCGCCATCTTCCTGAGCAGCAAACTGAGTCCGAACCTCATGGGAGCCATTGCGGTTTGTGCCTACTCTTACATGGCACTGGTGCCTGTAATCCAGCCACCTTTGATGCGACTGCTTACAACCAAGAAAGAGCGCGTCATCAAGATGAAACCGGCACGTCAGGTTTCACAGACCGAAAAGATTCTCTTCCCTATCATCGGTCTGCTTCTCACCACCTTCATCGTTCCATCTGGTTTGCCATTATTAGGAATGCTGTTCTTCGGAAATCTTCTGAAAGAGAGTGGAAAGACAACCCGACTCGCCAAGACAGCAAGCAGCAGCTTGAATGATATTGTCGTTATCCTCCTCGGCCTGACCGTAGGCTGTTCTACCCAGGCTTCAGAGTTTCTGACATTAAATACCATCAAAATCTTTGCTCTCGGTGCTCTTGCTTTCATCATCGCATCGGCAAGCGGAATCTTATTCGTCAAGCTGATGAATCTCTTCTTGCCAAAAGGCAAGAAACTGAACCCACTTATCGGAAACGCCGGAGTGAGTGCCGTACCAATGAGTGCACGCATCTCAAACAACCTAGGTCTGGAATACGACCGCCACAACTTCCTTCTCATGCACGCCATGGGACCAAACGTTGCGGGAGTCATCGGTTCTGCCGTTGCAGCCGGAGCTTTGCTGGGATTCTTCAATTAAAAGTTGAGCCACCAAGCTATCCCTCCAGGATAAGCACATAAAAAATAGAATCGCCCTGAAAGGACAAAAGCATCTTACATCCAATGCTTTCCCTTTCTATTATATTTGCACTTGGAAAAATAAAGAGGTAAAAATCTTTATATCTGCAAACTTTTGTTAACTTTGCAGAAAATTAGATAAGTACAATAAAAAAAGAAGAATACTCCATATCCAGCGTTAACCCTGTGCCCTTTCTAGCATAGTAAAGGCTTAGCCCTGTTTGGGGAACTGGATATTTTCTGAACAGAAGCTTGAGAGTAAATTAGCCTGCTTGTGTAGAACAAGACAGGACTCGTAGTATAGTTGTAGCCGCTCAGAACGGAGCACCCTTCTTATTAAAAACTTTATTCAATATGCAAATATACGGAATAGATTTGGCAAAAGAGAAATTTGACGTAAGTTTTTTCGACTTGACATCAAAAAAAGTATCAAACCAACCTTCACATAAGGTTGTAAAGAACAATTTTAAGAGTATCGGAAGGTTTTTAGAAACCCTTCCAAGCGATGCTGTATTGGTTGCTGAGCATACCGGAGTTTATGGTGATACTCTCTTGAAGTGCTGCATGGATAGCAATGTGAAGATTGCCTTTGTGGGTGGATATGTCATCCATAGATACAGAGCTACACCTGACCGTGCCAAGACGGATGTCCTGGATTGTGCACTGCTCAGAGATTTTGGAGAGAGATATCCTGATAAGCTGAAATACAAGACGTTTCCAGAAGAGGCTCTATATGAGCTTCGTCAATTGGCACGCCACCGAGAAATGCTCGTAGAACAGCGTAAGCAGCTAATAACAGCCGACAAGAGCGAGGATTGTCGTCCTATCAGAAGTCTTGCCGTCAAGCGAAGCATGGACCGCATCAAAGAGATGTTGGACACGGAAATTGCAGAGACGGAAAAAGAAATGTTGAAAGTCATAAATGGA
Organism: Segatella copri; assembly: GCF_026015465.1. GTDB lineage: Bacteria > Bacteroidota > Bacteroidia > Bacteroidales > Bacteroidaceae > Prevotella > Prevotella copri_E. The sequence continues at coordinate 554,887 of NZ_JAPDUQ010000002.1, read as the reverse complement.
CATGAGAGCATTCGCCACAACTATGAGCTTGTTAAAAGTGTCGATGGAGTTGGGCTGATTACCGCAGTAGAACTATTGGTAAAAACAGAGAATTTCACAAAAATAACTACAGCGCGCCAATATGCTGCTTATGCAGGAACTGCGCCATACGAAAAATCATCGGGGAAAATGGACAAGGGAGCACATATATCCAAGATTGGTAATAGACGGTCAAAGACCTTGTTGTACATCTGCGCAGAAAGCGCCAGATTGCACAACAAGGAGATTAAACTGTACTACGAGAGACGTACTTTAATAGATAAAAAGCCGCGTCATTATGTGCTAAATGCCATAGCAAACAAGTTGCTAAGGATCATATTCACCCTCGTGGAAAAAGGTGAATACTATGACGCAAACTTCATTAGGCAAGACCCAAGGGTCGTTAAATATAATTAACGTTAAAAAATACGCTCAAAGCTTGCTCAATTAGAGTAAAACAGGGCGACTTTTTTATTTCTTTTTTAGCTCTTAACCCGCATTCTCATTTTTCCTTCAAAGGAAATGATAACCTCAACCTGATAACTCAAACTGCTGTCAGGCATTGCCAGAACAGCAAGATAATGAATGCCAGATTTATCTATCTTATTGAATACGATGTCGCTCAATATAGACAGGTCCAAGAAAGAAGCAGGAACCTGCTTATCGAAATCCTTCTTATGAAAATCACGAGAGAACAGACAGTTGGCACCATGATAAACATGCAAGTTCACAATATTATCATAATAAACATTGTCTACCTCAACACCATCATCATTATAAGAACTCTTGTAGACCTTATAACTTGTTGGGTTAACCTGTACGTAGAGATGATATTTCTCATCGCCCCTTACAACCACCGTATCACGTTTAATCAGCGTATTCTGATTCAGCGCCACGGAAGCATGGTTGTGGATGAACTGCTGCAAATAAGACTTATCTTCCGTCTTCACCAGCTTAACCACATCCCCATTCTGCACTTTAAACTGGAAAATATGCTCAGCCTGTTTTACAATCGGATATTTTGCAATATTAGCACCCTTCATTACAAGCGTATCACCAGCAATGTAGAAGTAGACAGGCTGACTGGTTGAATCAGGATAATAAATCGTATCGCCTTTTGCACGGAACGCCACATCATCCTCATCGTCATCATTCAACCAAATGCCTTGCAACATCTTCTTAGCCGCAGTATCTTCCTTCACTTCCTGTTGCTTTTCGGCCTTCTGCCCACAAGCAACAAGAGTCAAGATACAACTGAGCAGCCATAAATTAACTATCTTTTTCATGATGAGTTCTTTAAATAAATTAATCGGTAAAAGCTGATGCCAATTCTACTCGAAATAATCAGCCTCTTCGAAAGACTTTGCCTTGGTTCTGTCTTTTTCTGACGTAAGCACCTCAACTCCTTCAATAGGCCATTTTATTCCGATAGTAGGATCATCCCAATGAATACTGGCTTCGTAATCAGGAGCATAAACATTATCTACTTTATAAGTAAAGATGGCTTCGTCACTCAGTACCAGGAAACCATGGGCAAAACCGCGAGGAATGAAAAACTGACGTTTGTTCTCTCCACTCAGTTCAACCATTACATATTTACCGAAAGTCTTACTGCCCTTTCTCAAGTCAACAGCTACATCCAGCACGTGGCCTTTGATGACACGCACCAACTTAGCCTGCGAGAATTCACCTTTCTGATAATGCAAACCTCTGAGCACACCACGAGCCGACATCGATTCATTGTCTTGCACAAACTCCACATGCCCTCCAACGTGAGCATCAAAGTCAGCCTGCTTCCATGCTTCAAAGAAATAGCCGCGAGCATCTTCAAATACCCGAGGTTCTATCAGCCAGACTCCTTCAATTTCTGTCTCTGTATATTTCATTGATTTATACCTTATTTATTTTAGGCACAAAGGTAATACTTTTTCCCGAAACGACAAAACAAATTAGACTTTTTATGATTTCATCGAAAAATTTCTCTATTTTCTGTTGGTCATTTCCGAAAAAATCACTACCTTTGCAAACGTGAATAGACTAGAAAGACATATAGAGATCCTACTTTTGAGCAACGATTGCGTGATTGTCCCAGGATTTGGTGGCTTCATGGCTCATCATGTAGATGCGCGTTACGATGGCAGAGACAGCATGTTTTTGCCACCGCTGAGAACTATTGGCTTTAACCCACAGCTCCAGATGAACGATTCTCTCCTTGCACTTTCGTATGTTGAAGCATACGACATCAGCTATCCGGAAGCTTTGAACCGCATTGCTGATGAGGTGACAGAGATGCGTCAGACTCTGGAGAATTCAGGAAAATTTGAACTGAATGATATTGGCACCATCATATTGAACGAAGACGGAAATTATAGCTTCGAACCATGCGAGGCGGGCATTCTTACCCCTGAGTTGTACGGTTTGGGCGGCTTAAACATGCTCCCACTCGCACAGATTTCTGCAGAAGAGGTTCAGAATACTGAAGATTCTGCTGCTTCAATCATTGAAATGCCAGCAAAGACAGTAGAAAACAATCGTACAGAAAGCGAAGTCAAGAATCAGGATAGTAACCAGAAGATGGAGAGCGGACTCTCTGTCAACAATTCTGTGTTCGTTAACGAAGAAGAAGAATCAAATGCCGAATTCATCAGCATCAAGAAGAGCTGGTTGCGCAATATTGCAGCAGCCTGCATCGCTCTCATTGCATTCTTCACCTACTCTTCTCCATTGGGAACACCAACCGTTCAGAAGAGCCAAATCGACACAGGTATGTTGAACCGCATCATGCCGAAGGAGATTAATAAGGTTGCGCAACCTCAAGAACTGGTTCTTAGTACAGAATCGCAGGCAGAAGAGAGCATTCCTGCCAAGTCTGTCAACATGGCTCAGGACAACGAATTGCAAACAGCTTCTTCTTACTACAGCATCGTTTTGGCAAGTCGTGTTACCAAGCGCAATGCTGCCTGCTATGCTGAGCTCCTCCAGAACAAAGGATTCAAGGAAGCTAGGGTGTTGATTACGGATAATAATGTGAAAGTTATATACGGAACATACTCAACCGAGGGCGAAGCTTATACTGCTCTCAACCGTTTACACAACTATGATGCTTTTACTGACGGCTGGATTACGAAAGTGAAAGAATAGTTGATAGTTAAGAGTTTATTGTTTATAGCTAGAACAAAGAGCAAGGAGTATCGGAAACTTCTACAACACATTATTATAATAAAGATAGAAAAGTAAGAAAAAGAATATGAAAAGAGTACGTTGTCCTAAATGCGATAATTTTATCACCTTCGATGAGACCAAGTATCAGGCAGGTCAGAGTCTCGTTTTCGTTTGTCCTAATTGCAATAAGCAGTTTGGCATCCGAATGGGAGTTTCCAAGCTCCGCGAAACTCGCAAGGAGGAAAAACTTGACGAGAATGCCAACGAGAAGGGATACGGCTCTATCGTTGTCATAGAGAACGTATTCGCTTACAAACAGGTCATCCCGCTGCAGTTAGGCGACAACATCATCGGCCGCTACATGAAGAACAGCGGAATCAACTGCCCTATCGAAACCGTAGACCCAAGCGTTGACATGAACCATTGCGTAATCAACGTTAGCCGCGACAAGAAAGGCAAATTGAAATACGTACTCCGTGATGGACCAAGTTATACTGGAACTTTCGTTGACAATGAGATTCTGGGCGACAGAGAACGCCGCGTTATCGAAGACGGAACCCTGTTCACCATTGGAGCAACTTCTATCATTCTCCGCACAGCAGACAGTGAAGAAGAAAACTAAGAAGTTTCGATTATCAAAATAAACACTTCAAAAGGAGCAATTGGATGTTGGTTTACATCCAATTACTCCTTTTTCACTTAACGAAAACGTAAAATCCCGCCATATTTCTAACTTTCTGAAAGAAATCTACTATATTTCGTAATCTTTTTGCTTTTATTTTCTTTAAATTAAAAGAAAATGTGTACCTTTGCATCGAAAAATAAGAAATAGAAATGAATTACGTTAGGTTATGGATGTAGCAATCGTAAAATATAATGCCGGAAATATCTATTCCGTAGTCAACGCCATGAAGCGTTTAGGCATCGAACCTGTACTTACAGATGATGCAGAAATGCTCCAGAAGGCTGACCGCGTTCTCTTCCCAGGACAAGGCCAGGCAAGAGAAGCAATGGAATATCTGAAGGCTCATCAGCTTGATCAAGTAATCAAGAACTTGAAGCAACCCGTCCTGGGCATTTGCGTAGGACAGCAACTCTTGTGCCGCCATTCGGAAGAAGGTGACGTAGATTGCATCGGAATCTTTGATGTAGATGTAAAGCGATTCCAGCCTCAGAAACACGAAGACAAGGTGCCTGCTATGGGCTGGAATGAAATCTATGATTTGAAGACTGACCTTTATAAGGGGTTCGGAAACAGAATAGATTCTGACTCAGACAAGTCTACCGCTGAAACGCTGCTTCATCCCTACTCCTATTTCGTACATAGTTATTATGTGCCACTCTGCGAGGAGACCATTGCCAAGGCAGAATACATTCTTCCTTATAGTGCATCGCTCCACAAAGATAATTTCTATACCTGCCAGTTCCATCCGGAAAAGAGCGGAAAAGTGGGAGAACAGATTTTAAAGAACTTTTTAGAGATAAAATAAAAGAGGAAATACTAATATGATAGAATTAATTCCAGCTATCGACTTGATAAATGGCCAATGTGTTCGTCTTACAAAAGGCGATTACGACCAGAAGAAGGTTTACAATGACAATCCTGCCGATGTTGCAAAACAGTTTGAGCAGATGGGCTTCAAGCGCCTTCATGTAGTAGACCTCGATGGAGCCAAGTCAAAGCACATCGTAAATGATGCGGTGTTGAAGGCCATTACCACAGAAACCTCTCTCGTGGTTGATTTCGGTGGCGGAATCAAGACCGAAGAAGATATTGAGAAAGCTTTTGCTGCGGGAGCAAGCATGGTTACAGTGGGCAGCATTGCCGTCACCAATCCTGAACTCTTCATGCAATGGCTGGACAAGTATGGAGCCGACCGCCTGATTCTGGGAGCCGACGTAAGAAACGGTAAGATTTCTATCAACGGATGGAAAGAAGATTCTTCTGAAGATCTCCTTCCTTTCCTGAAAAAGTACATCGATAAAGGAGTACGCTATGTTCTCTGCACAGAAATCAGCAAAGACGGAACGCTGCAGGGACCTGCCATAGAACTCTACAAAGAAGTAATGGCTGCCTATCCTCAACTGCATCTTATCGCCTCAGGCGGAGTAAGTTGCAACGAAGACATCGAAGCATTGGAAACTGCAGGAATTCCTGCCGTAGTATTTGGAAAAGCTTTCTACGAAGGGAAAATCGATGTTAAGAAACTAGTTAATAGTTAAATAGTTGACAGTCAAAAAGTTTATAGTTAGGAGTTAAGTAATCATAAAGTTCAAAGTTCAATGGTCAAAGTTCAAAGTAACAAAGGATTAGCTAAACGAATCGTTCCTTGTCTTGATGTAAAGAACGGCGAGACGGTAAAGGGAACCAATTTCGTAAACCTTCGCAGCGCTGGTGACCCGGTAGAACTGGGAAAAGCTTATAGCGATGCTGGAGCCGATGAGCTCGTATTCCTCGATATTACAGCGAGTTTCGAAGAGCGCAAAACCTTTACGGATATGGTAACCCGTGTGGCTGCCGAAATCAATATCCCATTTACTGTGGGAGGTGGAATCAATGAACTTAAAGATGTTGACCGCCTGCTCAACGCAGGAGCTGACAAGGTTAGCATCAACAGTGCTGCCATCCGACATCCGGAGCTCATCGATGAAATTGCCAACCATTATGGCTCACAGGTTTGCGTATGCGCCATTGATGCACGTCTCGATTCTGACGGCTGGCACTGTTATGTAAAAGGCGGAAGAGAACGGGTGGAACTAGGACTGTTTGACTGGGCTAAGGAAGTAGCCGACCGGGGTGCCGGTGAAATTCTCTTTACCAGTATGGATCATGACGGTGTAAAACAGGGATTCGCAAACGAGGCCCTCGCCCGTCTTGCCGAAGAAGTAAGCATTCCTATCATTGCCTCAGGTGGTGCCGGAAAAATGGAGCATTTCCGCGATGCTTTCACCCAAGGCAAGGCAGATGCTGCCCTGGCAGCCAGCGTGTTCCACTTTGGCGAGATTGCCATTCCTGACCTCAAGAAATACCTGAGAGAAGAAGGAATCAACGTGAGAATATAGAACACGTAAGGATACTGAGACACGTGAATATAATAATGTAAGAAAATAAAAATAAGATAAAATGGAAATAGATTTCGAAAAATTAGGCGGACTGGTTCCTGCCATCATCCAAGACGCAGTTACAAAGAATGTCTTGATGCTTGGATTCATGAATCAGGAAGCATACGATAAGACAATAGCAACCAAAAAGGTAACATTCTGGAGCCGTTCACGCAACTGCCTCTGGACAAAAGGTGAAACATCAGGCAACTTCCTGAATCTCGTTAGCATTCAGAACGACTGCGATAACGACACCTTGCTGGTTAAGGTTCACCCAGACGGTCCAACCTGCCACAAAGGTACAGACACCTGCTGGGCAGAAGAGAATACACTCAACCCAATCCTCTTCCTCTCAGAGCTTCAGAACTTCATCAACAAGCGCCACGAAGAAATGCCAGAGGGAAGTTACACTACCAGCCTCTTCAAGAAAGGCGTTAATAAAATGGCACAAAAGGTTGGAGAAGAAGCTGTTGAAACCATTATCGAAGCCACAAACGGCAACAACGAGAAACTCATTTACGAGAGTTCAGACCTTCTCTATCACCTCATCGTTCTGCTCACAAGCAAGGGCTTGAGAATAGAAGATGTTGTGAAAGAACTTCAGATGCGTCACGATCCGGAATGGGATAAGAAACGCCGCGTTGCCAAGAGCAAGGGCGAAATGAAATAACAAACCAACATTAAGGAGAAAAAATAGAAGATGTTAATAGATTATCAGAACGTCAGCATATATCAGGCCGACAAGTGCGTGCTCCAAAACATCAATTTTCATATTGACGAAGGAGAATTCGCCTACCTTATTGGAAAAGTCGGCTCTGGTAAAAGTTCGCTATTAAAGACACTTTATTGCGAACTAGACCTTGTAGAAGGCGAAACCGAGAAGGCTGAAATTCTCGGCAGAGACCTCAAAACTATCAGGCGAAAGGAGATTCCGGCTCTGCGTAAGGAATTGGGAATCATCTTTCAGGATTTCCAGCTGCTACACGACCGCACCGTTCGCAAGAACTTTGAATTCGTACTCAAGGCAACAGGCTGGAAAAACAAAAAAGACAGAGAAAAGCGTATCGAAGAGGTGCTCAACGAAGTAGGCATGATTGATAAAATCGACAAAATGCCTCATGAGCTCTCAGGTGGTGAGCAGCAGCGTGTAGCCATCGCCCGCGCCATTCTCAATAATCCAAAAATCATCATCGCCGATGAGCCTACAGGCAATCTCGACCCAGAGACAGCCAGCAACATCGTGAGTCTGCTGAAAGACATCACCAAACAAGGCACAGCTGTTGTGATGACAACCCATAACATCCCGATGCTCGACAAATTCCCAGGCATCGTTTACCGCTGTAAGGAAGGTGTGCTCTACGACGTAACCAACGAGTACAACCACATTGACCTCACAGAAGATGGAGAAGATAATTAAGTGAAATAATTAAATAAAATTACGACTATGAAGGTAATGAAATTCGGAGGTACTTCTGTAGGCTCACCAGAGCGCATGAAGGGAGTAGCCTCTTTGGTTACAGAATCAGGTGAACCAACTTTCATCGTATTGTCTGCGATGAGCGGTACAACAAACTCTCTCGTTGAGATCTCTGACTATCTTTACAAGAAGAATCCAGAGGGCGCCAACGAGGTAATCAACAACTTGGAGAAAAAATACATGCAGCATGTAGAAGAACTCTACTCTACCAAGGAAATGAAAAATACGACTCGTGAGTTCTTGCAGGGCGAATTCAACTATCTCCGCTCATTCACCAAAGACCTCTTCACTTCTTTCGAGGAGAAGAGCATCGTGGCTCAGGGCGAGATGATGAGCACCAACATGGTTGTTAACTACTTGAAGGAACAGGGTGTAAAGGCAGTATTGCTCAGCGCATTAGACTTTATGCGCACTGACAAGAACGCAGAACCAGATCCTCAGTACATCAAGGAGAAGTTGGCTGCTATCATGGAGCAGAACCAGGGCTATCAGATTTACATCACTCAGGGATTCATCTGCCGCAACGCATACGGCGAGGTTGACAATCTGCAGCGTGGCGGTAGCGACTACACCGCATCTCTTATAGGTGCAGCTCTCCCAGCTGAAGAAATTCAGATCTGGACCGATATCGACGGAATGCACAACAACGACCCTCGTGTCGTAGAGCACACTGAAGCTGTCCGCCAGTTGAACTTCGAGGAGGCTGCTGAGTTGGCTTACTTCGGTGCCAAGATCCTCCACCCTACCTGTGTCCAGCCAGCTAAGTATGCAGGCATCCCTGTACGCTTGAAGAACACCATGGATCCTAAGGCCGACGGTACAATCATCGACAATGTCATCGTACGCGGCAAGATCAAGGCTGTTGCTGCCAAGGACAACATCACAGCCATCAAGATCAAGAGTAGCCGCATGTTGCTCGCTACAGGTTTCCTACGCAAGGTATTCGAAATCTTCGAGAGCTATCAGACTCCAATTGATATGATTGCCACTTCTGAGGTGGGTGTCAGCATGAGTATTGATAATGATTCTCATCTTAACGACATCGTAAACGAACTGAAGAAATATGGTACAGTAACTGTTGATTCTGATATGTGCATCATCTGCGTTGTAGGTGATTTGGACTGGAGCAACGTTGGCTTCGAGACCATCGCTACCGATGCGATGAAGAACATTCCTGTACGCATGATTTCTTATGGTGGTTCTAACTACAACATCTCATTCCTCATCAGAGAGAAAGATAAGAAGCAGGCATTACAGAACTTGAGCAACGTATTATTCGAGAAGAAGTAATGCAAATGAAAACGAAGAGTGAAAAGTGAAGAATTCGTATGTAATGCTTCCTATCCACTCTTCGTTGGATATTCTGATTTACTATAAATTGGATATTCTGATTTAACTATAATAAGGTATTAATTTAAGATTAAGTGAAATGAAAGGTACATTTCCGATAGATAAGTTTCAGGAGATACAGACTCCGTTCTACTATTACGACACCAATGTGTTGCGCCAGACATTGAAAACCATCAATGAAGAGGCTGGCAAGCACGAGGGATTTGAAGTGCACTATGCCGTAAAGGCAAATGCCAACCCTAAGGTGCTCAATATCATCTGTCAGGCTGGTTTAGGAGCCGACTGTGTGAGCGGAGGAGAAATTCAGGCAGCCATCAAAGCCGGTTTCCCTGCCAGCAAGATTGTTTACGCTGGTGTAGGTAAAAGCGATTGGGAAATCAACCTCGGATTGGAGAAAGGCATCTTCTGCTTCAATGTAGAAAGCATTCCGGAGTTGGAAATCATCAACGAGCTGGCTGAAAAACAGAATAAGATTGCGCAGGTTTGTTTCCGCATCAATCCGGATGTCGGTGCCCATACGCACGCTAACATCACAACAGGTCTGGCAGAAAACAAGTTCGGAATTGCCATGCGCGACATGGAAGCCGTAATCGAAGAGGCTGCCAAGATGAAGAACATCCAGTTCCTCGGACTGCACTTCCACATCGGAAGCCAGATTCTCGATATGGGTGATTTCGAGGCACTCTGCAACCGTATCAACGAACTTCAGAACCAGCTCGAAGCTCATCACATCGTTGTGAAGAACATCAATGTGGGCGGCGGATTGGGCATTGACTATAATCATCCAAACCGACAGCCAATCCCTAATTTCAAGGATTATTTCGATACATACGCAAAGAAACTGAAGTTGCGCAATGGTCAGAAGCTTCACTTCGAGTTGGGCCGCGCTGTAGTGGGTCAGATGGGTTCTCTCATCACCAAGACACTCTACATCAAGCAGGGCACAGCCAAGCAGTTTGCCATTGTGGATGCAGGAATGACCGACCTTATCCGTCCAGCTCTCTATCAGGCTTACCATAAGATTGAGAACATCTCAAGCGATGAACCTGTAGAAACTTACGACGTAGTAGGTCCTATCTGCGAATCAAGCGATGTCTTCGGCAAGGCTGTCGACATCAACAAAGCCCATCGCGGCGACCTCATCGCCCTCCGCTCAGCCGGAGCCTATGGTGAGATTATGGCGAGCCAGTACAACTGTCGCCAGTTGCCAAAGGGGTATATTACAGAAGACTTTTAATATAGTTGAAAGTTAAAAGTTAAGAGTTTATAGGATTCTCCTTTCTCTAGCTTTCTATATTACGAGAAAAAGAATATGATGATCATTAGTACAACTACTATAATAGCAGGCGCAGTGGTGGTTTTATTGGCGGTTCTCGGATCGCTGATAAATCCATTTCTGCGCTCGTTGCGCTTTCAAAAAACAGAAACGGCAGAGAATCAACCTCCTGTCAGTATACTCATTACCGCACACGATAATCTTGCTGAATTGGAGAGGAATCTCCCTATGTTCCTGAGTCAGCAGTACACTGCTGACTATCAGGTAATCGTAGTCTGCCAGAGTACAGATGGCGAGACACAGGATTTTCTGAAGCGAACAGCAGCCGAGAACCCTCATCTGTATTATACTTACATTCCTGAGAGTTCACGCTACATGAGCCGCAAGAAATTGCAGATTACACTGGGTGTGAAGGCAGCCAAACATGAATGGATTATTTTGACAGAACCTAATTGCCGCCCAAGCAACGACAAGTGGCTGCAAACCATGGTCCGTCAATGTCAGGACCCAAACCATCTGGTATTGGGATATGTAGCCCTTGATGAGGAAACCAAGAGCGTTCGCCGTTTCGACAGCATCCGCAAGGCTTACTATGTTTTGCGCCGTGCCCAGCAGACCTATGGTTATCGCAGCCACATGCCAAACGTAGCGTTCCGCAAGAGCGACTTCATGAAGGAACAGGGCTATCAGGGCAACCTGGAATATGTTCGCGGCGAATACGATTTTCTCGTCAACAAGTATGCCCATTGTGGCGAAACTGCTACAGAATTGGATTGCGATGCATGGCTCATCCGCGAAGCACCATCGAACAAGAGCTGGTACAATGCCCACCTCTATCTGCAGGCTTCACGCAAGAGTTTGGAAAGAGCCGCTTCCATGCGTACCCTCATGTTCTTTGACCATCTCATGCCACATCTCAGCCTGATAGCAACGCTGGCCGTAGCAGCCTACTCTATCCTCATGAAGAATTGGATTCTTACAGGATGCGCAGGTTTCAGTTTCCTCCTGCTGTTCATCGTGAGAATGCTGATAGCCAACAAGGCCATCAAACACTTTGATGACGGAATAGCGATGTTCAAACTGCCATTCTTCGAATATGGAATTATCTGGAGAAATCTGGCTACCAAATTGCGCTATTGGCGGGCTGACAAAAACGATTTCACTTCTCATAAACTCTAAACAGGGTAAAAAGGAAGTAACAGTCTATCAAATAATAACAGTTAAAAATAACCGACAGAACGATGAAAGTATATTTGTTCATTTCCAACCATAAGAAGTTGCTGAAGATGTATCTTCCATACATCGAAGCCTTGAATAAGCAGCTCGACATCACCAACAGTCTGGTTGATGCCGACATTGTGTTGATTATAGGAGCATGGACATGGCAGGGAGCCCAGATAGCCAAGAAAGCAAAGCAGATGGACATTCCCTACATCGTTTGTCCACTAGGTGATATTTCTGAGAGAAATTGCAAGAACCCTTACTTGAAGCGTTCACTGCAACAGTCTATGTATCAGAAAGCCATGTACGCCAAAGCCAACCTCATAGTAGCTACTACCCCTATGGAGAAAAACTATCTGGAAAAGAAAGGTTGGAACAAGCGCATCGCCCTGATTCGCTATTCAGGCTACAGTCATCTTACCAACACTGAAGCCATGATGCAAAACTGGCAGGAGACGGATGAGGAGACGCTGGCAGTCTTCGAGCAGCAAAAGGCAGAAGCCATCGCTGCCCAGACCAAGCAGGCTATCATCGCACAGATTATGCAGATAAAAAGCCGCATGCCGCATCAGAATATTCCGCAAAAATATCTTGACGATTTACACACTCTGCTCTATGCTGATGATTATGATGAGGATGCTATCAAGCAAGAACTGGCAGAGAAGAAACTCTCTTCCTATGCCGCCTCCGTTTTCCAGACCATGACAGATAAAACAGGACTCACAGAAGGCTTCATGCCGATTCCTGCCAAAAAGGGCAGAAAGAGTAAAGAGATTCTGAAATTTGTAAAATAAAAGAAATCTGAAGTTTGTGAAATAAGAAGAAATGAACTTAGATAGAATAGAACAGCAGGCTGGTCATCTGCCAGCTTACCAGATAGCCGACTCTGTCAATGAAGCATTGATGGAGTCGGCTAACCTTGTTATTACAGCTCCTCCTGGAGCCGGTAAATCTACCCTTCTCCCGCTCACCATTCTGCGGGGCATGAGTGATCAGGCATTGGAAGGCTTCATCCATGATCATCTTAAAAGTCAGGGTAAGATTCTGATGCTCGAACCGCGCCGCCTGGCTGCTCGCCAGATTGCCGAACGGATGGCACAGATTCTGGGAGAACCCGTGGGCAAAACCATCGGCTATCGGGTAAGATTCGAAAGCAAGGTTTCGGATGATACACGCATCGAAGTCCTTACCGAGGGCATTCTCACCCGAAGGCTGGTCAATGATGCTACACTCGAAGGCGTTTCGTGCCTCATCTTTGATGAGTTTCATGAGCGCAGCATCAATTCCGATCTGGCGTTAGCGCTGGCCCGGCAAACACAGGAAATCATCCGCCCTGACCTGAAGCTCATTATCATGTCAGCAACAATCGATGCTTCTATCATCTGTCAGGCACTTCAGGCTCCGCTTATCGAGAGTAAAGGCAGAATGTTTCCGATAGAAACCATTTATGCAGACCACGACATCGACAGATATCAGGTAGCGCAGGAAATGGCAGCCACTATCTGTCAGGCTTTCAGAAACCAGGAAGGCGACATTCTTGCCTTTCTGCCGGGACAGGGAGAAATCATGAAATGCGAAGAACTGCTTCGCTCTGCCTTATCTTCAACGGAAATCTATCCACTCTACGGCAACCTTTCGCCTGAAAAGCAGCGACTCGCAATCGCTCCTTCCAAACCGGGTGAACGGAAAATCGTACTGGCCACTCCTATCGCCGAAACTTCTCTCACCATCGAAGGAGTAAGAATCGTTGTGGATTCCGGACTCTGCCGAAAACTGGTTTATGATGCCCGTACAGGCTTGAGCCATCTCGAAACCGTTCGTATCAGTCAGGACATGGCTACGCAACGAAGGGGGCGTGCGGGCAGAATCACATCAGGCGTATGTTACCGGCTTTGGACACAGACCTCGGAACATCTGATGCCAGAACAACGGCTGCCCGAAATACTGGATGCAGATCTCTCTTCGCTGGTTCTCGACATTGCAGCTTTCGGCGAAAACAAACCGGAACTGCTGCCTTGGCTCACCCTTCCTCCCAAGGGCAACCTCGTATTGGCGCAGCAACTTCTCAAGTCGCTCAGCGCCCTCACTCCTGATCATGATGCTCACGCTCTCAGTGGCAGCATCACCGCAGAAGGCAGCAGAATGGCACAACTTCCTTGTCATCCGCGCATTGCCAAGATGATGATCAGCAGCGGTTCTCCTTCAATCCAAGCCCTTGCCTGCGACATTGCTGCTCTGCTGGAAGAGAAAGACCCGATGGGCGAAAATGAAGATTCAGACATGACGCTCCGCCTTTCTATCCTACGTTCCGCACGCTGCAAGAAGAATCTGGGACGTTGGAACCGTATCGCTCAGATTGCCCAGGAATACAGGAAGATGCTGCGTATCAGGGAAGACAACGAGCCAATTGATGCTGAGGAAGTGGGCCATCTCATCGCCCTAGCCTATCCTGAGCGCATCGCCCATGCCACCGACCATGCGGGCAACTTCAAGATGTCGAATGGCAACACGATTTTCATCGACCCGTGCGACAGCATGGCAGCAAACGAATGGCTTGCCATCGCATCACTCAACCTCGCTTCAACCTCATCATCCAATTCTGGGCAGGGACGGAAAGGAAGGGTATTTCTCTCAGCCCCCGTCAACTGGAAGAACTTGCCGGCACAAACCTGTGAAAATATTTCCTGGAACAGTAAAACGCTGGAGGTAAAGATGCAGCAGGAAACACGGATAGGAACGCTCGTCATAGACAGCAAGCCGATACAGAATGCCAACCGAGAGACTGTTTCTAATATTATCTGCGAAGCTGCCAGAAAAGACGGACTCAGCATGTTCGATTGGAACGAATCGGTTCATCGTCTGCAACAGCGCGTGGCGCAAGTAGCTGAGTGGCATCCGGAACTGGAGATTCCCGACCTGTCAACAGAGCATCTCCTGACAACAGCCAAAGCGTGGCTCCCTTTCTATCTCGAAGAAGGTGGTAAGATGAAGACTTCTGTTACTGAGCTGAAGAAACTCAACCTGTGCGAAATCCTTTGGAACATCCTTCCTTATGAGCTTCAGCAGGAGATAGACCGCCTTGCTCCCACTCACATCCGTGTGCCATCGGGCAGCAATATCCGCATCGATTACCGCCAGGGAACCGAAGCTCCGGTTCTGAGTGTGCGGCTTCAGGAGTGTTTCGGAATGACATCAACTCCCACTGTCGATGCTGGCAAACAGCCTCTTCTGCTTGAGTTGTTATCTCCCGGCTTCAAGCCCGTCCAGCTTACTCAGGATCTCGCAAGTTTTTGGCAAGGCACTTATTTCGAAGTCCGCAAAGAACTGAAGCGCCGTTACCCTAAGCATTTCTGGCCGGAGAATCCGTTAGAGAGCCAGGCCGTGAGAGGTGTCAAACGATGGTGATCCAGATGCTCTCGCCTCGGTCTCTCGCCGCCGTGATGGCATTGACGAGGCGATGCAGCCAGATGCGGGAGTTTACCACCATGCCTCGGAGTTTGTTTTCGCCCGGCAGGATGCAGCCCTGCGTATCATCGGGGTAGTTGCCGGCATGGATGCGGATGCCCTCAAAGCCAGGAACGCCCTGCAGCAGGGGCAGCCACTGCTTGAATCTCGGCGACTTGGTGATGAGCACGGGATAAGTGCCCTCAGGTATGGCAGTCTTGCCCTTCATCTTCTGCGCCTTCTTCTCCGACACTCGCCCCAGACGCACATTCTCCTCTTGGGGCAACAGGGTGATGCCCAGCAGGTTGCGCCACGTTGGCTCCAGGGTATCGCAGAAGTAGTGCTCCCCGTCCAGTTTGCCCACATCTACCACATGGCAGAAGCTGCGCTTCTGGTCCTTATTGAGCGTATAGTTCACCTTGCGCTCCACCTCCTCGTCCTTCAGGATATACATACGCCCTATGGTGTAAGTATTCTGCTTAGCTATTCTTTTGAGTACGATTTCCATAATTGTTTCTATTTAGATTCTTTTTTGAGAAAACATAGCTTGCGATAAAAACTGTAATTACCGTAATTGTAATTGCAATGGCTGTTATCAGCTTTGTCATTACCAGCATTAACGCCTTGTTCGCCTGCCTCCACTTTCACGATATACTTTCTGAACACCCAGGTGGCTATCATCCGTCGGGTGCCCTTGGTATCCAGCCCCAAGTCGCTTCTCAACTGCTCAGCCTGCTGATAAGAGAACTCATTTGGCAGAAGTTGCAGCATATTGGAAGGCCCTCTTTTGCTCGACTTCACTCCCTCCTGCTCCGCCTTCACGATAGCATCTCGGAAGAATCTCATCTTGCAGTACAGGTCATACTGCTCGCTCCAGCGCACAAACTCCTCTATCTCGGATTCCCATTGGCAACCATTCGCCACATAGAGCACGCAAGCCTTCAGATAGGCAATGACATTGGCTCTGAACGAGAGGTTCTCGTAAACCCTGTCTTGGCTCATACGGGCAAAGTCGGCATTCTCCTCTTTCAGCTTCTGTGCCAAGGCGAAAGCCTCAGGGCAATTGATAGTACCAGAAGCCATGTTAAGATGCTCGATATAGGGTTTTAAGTTCTCTCTGAATGTGTCATCGTATGTGCCATAGACAGGCATCTCGGCTCCTATCTCACGCTCTGGGATAGTACAGAAGTTGATTCTAGAGATAGGACCATCGGTCAATACCTTGGAGAAATATCGGATACCCTTGTTGATGGTGGTCGAGGCATTCCAGTTAAATCGGATGGTTACTCGCTCCGTAACACTCTGCGTGCCCACTCGGGTTTGTCCATATTGATTACCAGGGTCGAAGGCGAGGCACATGATACGAAACTGCTGGTTGCCAATGCCCCTTAGGTTATCAAACTGGTCTATCTCGTTGAGAGCAGTATAGAGGAAATGCTCCTGCGCCTCGGCGGTACGCATCACGAAGGCAGGGTTGGTCATGTCGGCGTCTATCTCCTGGATCACGAGGTTTTCAGGTCGCTTACGCTTATCCTTGTTAGCACCTTTTCTTGTCACCTCATCCTTCCACTCCTTCTCTCGTTTCAGGTTATCTTTGTCTCGTTTTCTGATGTCTTCCATAATCAGGTTGATAGGCATCTGCACGCAGTTCTTTCCTGCGCCCGTACCAGCTAAGAGACAACACATTAGCGTAGCCTCATGCTCCACATTGTCGATGTAATTAAAATAGGTGCGGCAGAGGTGGGTGGCTAGCGGAGGAAAGATGGCATGGGCTACGGCAGGCTTATAGACATCCGGTGTCTGAGACACGAGGAGCTCCACGAGCTTAGGCAGCTTCTTCGGCATCTCGGGCGGAGCGGGGTAATCATCTTCACAGTTAGGAGTTTGGAGTGAGGAATTAGGAGTTAAGAGAGTCGCTTGCTTCTCTGCTTGCGCATTGATGCGGATCACATCTCTAGAGAATGGCTTCGAACTGTCTCCATATTTCTCATAGAAGTCATGGATCAGCTGCTGGCAGTCACGCTCTTGGGCGAAGCTAGGCATCTTCACTGCCACCACTCTTCTCAGTTCTTCCTCACTCATCACCCTGCTCGCTCCTGCGCTCATGATGGCAAGAAGTGAGGAGTGGCGAGAGCCCTCGGTATCGATATTCACATTCTTCAGTCCTGCCGACTCCGTGAAGAGGTCAAAAGCGATTAAGCTCTTCTCGCTGGCGGTACCAGAGGTTGGTAATCCGTCAGGAATCTGATAGCTTCCAGCAGAGCCGAGATTACCAGCATCAGCACCATGGCTATTACCAGGTTGGGCAGGCTGAATAGCAGAGCCATGAGAAACAGCAGGATTGCCGTTAGAGCCCGAAAGTCTATTATTTTGAACATTGTCATTACTATTGCTATTAACTGTAAACTGTAAACTATTAACTTTTGCATCTCCTCTTCCGTCAATGGTGAGACCACGCTTCAGATAAGCCTCTCTGCGAGCCTTCAGCTCATCGGCAGGAAGCACGGCATACCAGTCCTTGGAGCGATAGATCTCCGAGTTCTGATCCGTGATAAAGAGGATTCTCTCTGGGGTGAAGCAACTCTCATCGCAGGGCACGCCAAGTGCCTTACAATACGCTCTCTGCGTCTCCTCGATAGTCATACCTATCGGCATTCGGATGTCGATGTGGAGCTTCTTACGAGCCGAGTATTCCAGATGCAGTAGCATTCCCTTCCAGATGGAGTCGCTGCAATTCAGCTGCCTTGCCATTTCGATGGCGATACCCACCAGCTCCTTATCGTCGATGTCGATGGTGGTCTGGAAGAGGAAACTCGTAGGGTCAGCATCCTTCTGCGAGCGATGATTCTTGAGGAATCGGCTGTAGTGGCCGCAGCGGAAGGGCATCAGCCCCTTCAGCTTATCATTACCCCCACGTATCTGCTCCACCATATCGTGGAGCCAAGGCTGAGCTATCAGCTTGTCATATTCAGCCAGGGGCAGGCAGCTGGCGCTGCCCTTATTGCCCCCACGCTGAGGATTCATTGCTATAAAGTGGTTCATGCTTAATTATACATTATTAATTATACATTATCTATTACTCCTTATAGTCCTCCCACTCCACATTTTCCTTGAAGGGCTTGATAGCCTTCACCATCTCCTGGTGCTCACCCTTGAGGCAGCGCAGAATCTCCGCCTTGCTCATGTCCTTGGAGAAGGCATAGTTCACCTGCACGGTTCGCTTGCTAGTGCGCACCACCCCGTGCTTGGTCTTGAGAATCTCCGTGAAGGGCTTCTCTCGCTTGCCCTGCACATAAGGCTTGAAGTCCACCCAGTCGCCTCGCCCATTCTCGCCACCCGAGAATATCATCCTGCCCCTGATCACCTGCGGCTTGTCACTGATTACCTCCGTCTCGTTCCATGGCGCCTTGCGCACTGATACGTTACCATTCTCCTCGGTGATCACAGCACCGTCTACCTTTACTGCATTGAGCAGCTTTTTGCTAGTTGCTTTCTTCATAACTTTGTAAAAATAATAATAAGTTATTAATGTCTCTTTAACTTAAAATAAAAATCGGGAACACCTGATGGTTCACCATCATCACGTCGTCATAGAAGTGGAGGTCAAACTTCTTGTCCGTTCTCTCCATGACGGGCGGCACATCCAGCTCATACTTCTTGCGCTTCACCTCGTCCTGGAAGTCAGCCACCAGCTTCTTCCCTACCCACTCCATGGCTTTCTTGCCCTTCCTGCCCACGTCGCAAGTCAAGTCCAGAAACATTCTCACGTCGCACATCGGAGCCGACACCATGCCGCCCTCCTGTAGCTTCAGGTCAAACCAGTGGAGCGTGCCCTGGGATGCCATCACTCTCGCCACCACTCGTTCGGGCTTCAGCCCAAACATGTCCACCACGTCGTTCACCAGGAAGAGCACCACTCCCTTCTCATTCACTGCGCCTCTCATATCCCCGAATATCGGGTGCTGCGCCATCAGTCTTGTAAACATATTATATGTATTAAAAGATTGAGAACCCGCAATACGCAAAGTCCCCGCAACCAGACGCACTGTGCATCTGATTACGGGGGCAAAGGTACTAAGAAGTAAAATGTTATCTTTATAACAGTTATATAATATTATACGATTATATCAGCTATAAGTATCTGAACATCAAGAGATATATTCCAATAAAATTCTTCGAATATTTTTTGCCTCATTACACCAGGCATTATAATTACTAAACTGTGATATGTTATTGCTCACCGATGCTTTAGCCACACCTTCGATATGCGAAGCATTCAAGAATAGGGCATGAAAAGGTTTCCACATGATAGTATTGTTAGCAGGGTGCTTCACTCCCAGAATATCGGATACGATATACACCATATATCCATACTCAGCCTGCGTACGATCCCATACATACCAAGAGCCCTCAGTATGAATATACTTATGTTCTGTCAGTGTTTTCCATATCAGGGCAGCCTTCTCAGTCTTGAGTCTGGGGTCCACCTTGATTTCCTGGTCTACTTTAAGATTTTGGTTACTAGCAGCTGTATTCTGCAAAAAATCACTCACCTGCGCATTGCTACCAATGACAACAGAGCAATTCAGTATGGTTACTCCACCAGTCAGAATTGCCTGGGCAAAAATTTCTTCTAACGACATTTTCCTTTTCTTGTTAGAATGTTAATGATAAGAACAAGTCACGTTTTACCTATCGTTGGGGAAAGGACTTCTAGCAAACGGTGTCCGCACACAACCTTGTTGCATACGGTAGTCTTTAAGGCAAATGATCTTCGCCCAATCGGAGTTGAACTTTCATTTTTACGAGATAATTTATTAATTAATAGCATATTAGGTTGCGCTACCCTGGCAAACTCTCATTCTTCACCACTTGGCGCAAGTCTTTTTTCTTATATAAATCCTCCACGAAGCTAGCCATCATGCCATATATCTTCTCATAACGCTCTTTCAGTTTGTTGATTTCATTCATCTCATCCTTCTTTTTTTGCTCCTTGTCTCTTCCCCATCTTATCTTGCGTTCTCTGGCAGCCTCTTCTTTCATCAGGTAATAGCCTATGACATAACAAAACTTTCGGATGCTCTCAAAGGTAATAGATGTCTTCTTCTTTCTCAGCGCAGCGATAGTTTTAGGGTCTACACCAAACTCCATATGAATCTCCTTGGGGGTCATCATATCCTCATTCATCATCAGATCGAGCAGTGTTCCCACCTCCTCAATCATATTTTCTCTCATGATTCTATCAGCATAAGAGTTGATGTAACTTCTACCTTTAGTCA
The DNA here is from genome assembly GCF_026015465.1 of Segatella copri. Lineage (GTDB taxonomy): Bacteria > Bacteroidota > Bacteroidia > Bacteroidales > Bacteroidaceae > Prevotella > Prevotella copri_E. Next base: position 534,558 of record NZ_JAPDUQ010000002.1, on the reverse strand, counting down.
TTGCTTATTCCAATTTTTGCCTCAAAATTAGCTTCCTTATTTGGAATAAACAAGTGATATAGGATTCCTTAAATCCCAAAAAGAGTGCTATTTTTTTACTATCTCACAGAAAATTAAGCAAAAGACTTAATAAAGTGTGCATTCATAGTAAAAGGAACTGGCAGCCCGGAAGCTACCAGTTCCTTCTACTTTTTGGAAAATTTACGGTAGATGTGCTCAGCACATTGTCGTTAAAAGTCTATACCACATTCTGCTTGAAGAGAAGGTGAATCACCTCTCTCTTCTGCCTTAAGCACGAATGGTTCCTTATTCTTGCTAACCCATATTCTTACATAGCTATCACTTCTGCTACTAAAGGAAAGGTTGCAATTTATTTTAAGATACAGTCTACTATTCTTTTTGATAGGACCATAAGTTGCCTCCCACTTAGTATCCTTTGTCTTTAAAGTAACTGGACCTTTATCACCTTGGCAGGAAATGGTTGTAGACCATACTGCTTGAGTATTCCATGGATGAATATCCATTTCATACTTCACATAATAGCGATCCTCTTCCTACGGTATCTCAGGAATGTCGTTACCATAACTATCTTTCGAACAAGTCATTAGGCACATTGTGCATAAAAGCATCAGAGCACATAAAGTGCTACTTACCATTCTGTTTTTCTTCATAATCATATAGTTATTTACTATCGCAAGGAAAATTCACAAGCGTGATTTAACCTAATTTTGGAATAACCCAGACTAGCTTAGAGGGCTTTATATGCCCTCAAAACAGTGATAAACAGCAGAAAATCAAGGTTTTCGGACGGTCTTGGGGCTGATTTTCTTTAAGCTCATATCATTAAGATATTAAGTAGTCAGCATCAATAGCAATGCTGACCACAAAGGTACGAAATGTTTTTGAAACCACCAAAGTTTTTGGAAATAAAATAATGAAAAGCATAATTCAGACGTTTATTCTCACTTAAGGTCTAATTTTAAAATATGCGCGAATAACATAATATAGTTTAAGGCATTTGGAAAAACGAACTTTTCTCTATAACTTCGCGGCTATATTTATTGAAATTTAAAATGGTTAGTAACATGACAGAAGTATCAAACAACCTTCTATGGTTCTTACAAATGCTAAGACATGCAGAGGCAACACTCGCCCATGCTCTTGCTCAATCAGAAAGATTTAATAAACACGACAGAGAAGTCATTGACAAAATTAAAACGGAAGTTGTAATGGCAGACCTAACCTTGTTACAATTGCTAGCTCCCAAGGAAAAATACAATCCACCAACATAGTATGTGATTAGGAGTCACTGTACCAATAAAAGGTACGAAATGTTTTTGAAACAACCAAGGATTTTTGAAGATTATTTGTATTACGGTAATTACAATTTCAGTTATTACAGTTTTTCCCTGAGGGGGTATAAGGGTTTGAAGGTAGTAACAATCTGTTACTACAAATATTTATGAGGGTGTGTCATAAGTCTATGGCGCACCCTCTTTTATGTTATTTATTGCATAATCCTAGAAGTATCGTAGCCTATTCCAAAAAGGGAATCATATTATATCGTCTGCAAATTTTACTTTTTCCGATCTTCTCTATTATAAACAGGCAAGAAGTTCACAAAAGGGCATAGTTATCCCTGACGATAAAACAACCAAAATTGAGTTTTATCGTTTTATACCCAAATATTTCTTCAAATTGAATCCCATTCCGAACAATCCTAGATCCATATAAACCTTGTCCATTCCAAAATGCCTGAATCGCTTATAATGCATATCCGCCTTCATCTGCCCAAATACAGCTTCCGGCTCTATCGGTCGCTGGCTTCTGTGTTTCAAGCCCTCTTCAGACGTTAGTAGCAGGAAGGCTTCCTTTTTATATGCATTCAGTTTATGGTTGACATATATGGTTCTGTTGCCTTTGGATTTCTTGCAGAGACTTCCAAGCGGACATCCATCACATCGTTGTGCTCTATATAATGTAATGACAGACACATAGCCGGAGTCACTTTTCGTTTGCCGTTGTCCACAAGGTTCCATGTGTTGTCCCATGGGGCAGACATAATAGTCATCATCCCTGTTGTAGTAGAAGTTCGCTTGGTTGAAGGCATCCTCCTTGAAAGGCTTATGCTGTTCCTTGTGAAACCAGTTGTACTTTACATAACCCATCATTTCTTCCATCTCTAGGTACTCGTAGTTCTCCTCCGAGCCATACCCTGAGTCTGCGGTGACGCTCTTGGATTGCTTTCCATATCTTTTCTTGTACTTATCCAAAAAAGGCTTGAAGGTCAGGGTGTCTGTTGGATTGGGATAAAGGGCGAAATTCGTCCAATATTGATTCTCTGTCGCAATTTGAAGGTTATAGGCAGGCTTTGTCTGCCCATTGTTCATGGCATCTTCCTTGAGGCGCATGAAGGTCGCATCGGGATCAGTCTTGGAGTAACTGTTTCTCTCGCCCAGTATATCCAGTGATTTTTCATACTCGCACAGTTTGTCCGAGGCTTTGAACAAGTGATCTATCTGAGTATTTAGCTTTTGCTTCTCTCTTCCTGTAAGCTTTGCCTTAGGAAGGTTCTTAGCTTGCCTCTCACACAAACGTGCACTTCTCTCTACATCCTTGGCGGAAGTGGCTGGCTCGCTGTCTTCTTCCTTAATGTCACTCCCGCCATTCAGGCGAATTTGTTCTTTTATCTGAGCCAATGCAGCAGAGGTCTTTTCCAAGAGCTTAGCCCTGTTCTTTTCCACAGTCTTCTTCCATACAAACGTGTACTTGTTTGCTTTCGACTCTATCTTAGTGCCATCAACATATTGTTCCTCCAGACTAATCACGCCCTTTTCAACCAATATGGAGACGACTGCATCAAAATAAAAGTCGATGCATTTAATCATATGATTGGATCTAAAGCGGTTGATTGTTGCGAAAGATAATTGCTTACCTCCACAAATCCACATATAGCGAACATCGTATTTAAGTGCGTCCGCTATGCCACGACAGGAATAAACGCCATTGATATAGGCAAAAACAACTAAACTTAGAAGCATCTTCGGACTGTAAGGAGGAGCACCAATCCCATCATAGGTATCCATGAGAGGGTTGATGTCCATACTGCGAACAATACGATCCACCATACGAACTTTGCTGTCTTTTGGCACATAATCATCGAAAGAGTTAGGAAAAAAGCTCAATTCGTGCCGAGTTTCAGATTTTATTTGTATCTTTGCCATACTTAAAGAAGTTTTCTGCAAAGATACAAATCTTTTGCGGAAAGGCAAAGCCCGAGCTTGTGAAAGTTTGGGCTTTGTTGTAAATAAAAACAATTTTTTCAGTTCTGTATCTGGAAAAAGAAGAAAAACGAAAAGGGTGCACCATAGACTTATGACACACCCTCATACTTTTCTATACTTACATTTTAAAAGCGTGATATTGGGTCAAAATAAAACTGTAATAACTGAAATTGTAATTTGTAATCGATTTTTTAGCGGTATCGAAATGCATACTTTCATTGCCCCTAAAACTATGACTATCTCATCACAAAGCTATGAGTTATGACCCGCAAAACGATGAGTTTTTTTCTTTAACACAATATGGCAGAAATGTTAATGGAATTTCACATAACTCTGCAAGGTGATTTTTGGTGGTTTAGGAAAAATGTGTTAGTCCGAATACCAAACTGCTATCTCCATAAAGGTTCGTTTTCCTATCCTTGTGGAAAGCCCATGGCATGTAAATCAATATTGGGATAATCTGCAAGCAACCTGTTCATCTACGTTTATCGGTTGTTTGTCGTAATCCATATACCCTTTATAAAAAGCGAAGTCCCACCGTGGTACGCATCGTTGAGAGGCGTGGTGGGATTTGTTGCTGCAAAAATACTCTTTTTTATTGGAAACTCCAAATATTTTCCTCAAAATCTACTTATCAAATATGTATTTTAACGTAAAAAGTTCTAATTTCCATGTCTTTTCCCCTCAAAATCTATGGCAGAAATGTTAATGGAATTTCACATAACTCTGCAAGGTGATTTTTGGTGGTGTAGGAAAAATGTGTTAGTCCGAATACCAAACTACTATCTCCACAATGGCTCATCTTGCCAATGTTTAGGAAATCCCATGGCATTCGTGTCAACTTCTGGATATTGTGACAATAAGTCCTTGAACTTAGCACATAATTCATTTCGTGGATCAATGGCATTGAGCCAATATAACAAGCAACAAAGAACGGAATATAGTCGATTAGCGACTTCGGGCTTATTCATTATCCATGCTTGTTTTAATTTCATTGGAAGTTGGGGCATAACAGGCATCACACGATTCCATACACGCCCATGATGGGCACAACAGTTGCGAAGCGCATTGATGGATTTCATCCAGCTTTCAAGTATTTCTTGCTGAGGAACGTTATAGGAACGAGCTATTTTCTTTTTGGCAGCACCATTGGCGAAATTGAAATACAATTTTGTCAAGCAGCCAAACGATGTCAAATCTATTAGTTTCCAAGCTGGTGGAAAATCTTCATTGCCATACTTTACATAATGCTCTTTGATAAAATCATCCTTGGAACGCTGCAGTTCTCTATCCAAAGAGGAAAGATTCTCTGCAAACTTATGCTTGTCAACAGCCAAATCGGGATTGATAAACCAAAAAGCTCCATAATTCAAAGAAAACTGGTTGATAACCTTTGCCCGCAAAGAAATCTCAATCTTTTGTATAGCGGAAAATAGCAGGGTTCTAAGTTTGACATCAAACTCATAAAGTCTCACAGCTTTCTCAAATGTTGCATTTTCCTTATAGCTATGCCTGTCTGAAGCTTTGAAAGGACGCAAATATGCTGCAAATCTAAAGTAGCTGACATTCTCAAGAAAAGCATTTGCCTTTCTCTCATCCATAATCACCAATCCCTCATTTTGAAGATTGGCTAAAAGGGTTGCTGTACCAAGTGGTGGATTAATATATTCCATACGCATATAAACAAAAAGTTCCGCCCTGGTACGCTGTTCTATGGGAAGCGTGGCGGATTCTAGTGCTGCAAAGATACTGTTTTTATTTGATTTCTCCAAATATTTTCTTCAAAATCTGCTTGTCAAATATGTATTTTAACGTAAAAAGTTCTAATTTCCATGTTTTTCCCCTCACAATCTATGGCAGAAATGTTAATGGAATTTCACATAACTCTGCAAGGTGATTTTTGGTGGTGTAGGAAAAATGTAGTACCTTTGCACCTGTAATCAAGAACATTATTAATCACTAAAAAAACTAGAAAATTATGAAGAAAGAAAATTGGAAACAGATTTTTCAGATTGTACTCACAATCTTGACGGCGCTCGGCACTACCCTCGGAGTAACATCATGCATGGGGGTATGATAGTTGATAGTTAATAGTTAATAGCGGCTTCGCCGCATAGCAAGACTGCTATAAACTTTAAACTATAAACTATTTTTCAATCACTTTAAAACAAAAAGAACTATGGCAACAAAAGGAACATTGAAGTATCGTAAAGTAACTCGCACTCCTCAGAGCGGACCTAACAAGAACAAGCAGATGTATTACGCAACTGCTGTAACTGACCGTGAGATGAACTTCGAGGAGTTTGTAACTCACATCTCGGAGCACAACTCTCCTTACAGCCGAGGCACCGTACACGGCGTATTGATGGATACGCTCGACTGCCTGCAGGAGCTCATCCTCGATGGCAAGAGCGTACGTCTCTCCGACCTGGGTCTCTTCTCCATCGGTATGACATCACGTGCCGAAGATACCAAGGACAAGGTATCGGCAGCGAGCGTGGAGGGCGTACACCTCATCGTGCGTAACACCAAGACTTGGAGCAACGCTGAGCTGCGCAAGAAATGCCGCATAGAGGAGTATGACACCTACGGCAACACTACCGACGAGGGCTCTGTGCCGGGCGACGGCAAGGACAACGACGGAGGCGGCTCTACCCCTAGCGGCGGCTCAACCCCTAGCGGCGGCGACAGCGGCACTACCACTCCTGGCGGCGGCGATGGACTGGAGTAAGCTACGGCTAATAGAGTAGATGTGGGGAGTTACCCCCCAGCACCGACACACGAAAAAAAGGTCGCTCCCCTAATTGGGTAGCGACCTTTATCTTTATATTTGAATTTTGATGTAATCTAAATTCAACGATGCTCATCTGCAAGGAAATTAATCCTTGAAGAAATCCTTAACAGCCTCGTTTGGTACCATCTTCTCATCGAAAACGTATGCACCAGTCTTAGGGCTCTTAACCATCTTGATAACCTTTGTATATGCGCGACCATCCATGTTACCTTCGTGGAGGGTAGCGACCGCTTTCTTTGCCATAGTCTATTTAAATTGATAAAATTATTAAACTTGTAAGCTAAGCTTACTTAATCTCCTTGTGAAGAGTCATCTTCTTAAGGATTGGGTTGTACTTCATCAACTCAAGACGCTCAGGAGTGTTCTTACGATTCTTTGTAGTCACGTAACGGCTTGTACCTGGCATACCACTGTTCTTGTGTTCAGTGCACTCGAGGATAACCTGTACTCTATTACCTTTTGCTTTCTTTGCCATGATATTTATTCTCCTATAACTTTAATGTCCTTCCAATCTACGTAGCCCTTCTTTACTGCCTGATTCAAAGCAGCATCGAGACCTACCTTATTAATAAGACGAAGACCAGCAGCACTGATCTTGAGGCTGATCCAGCAACCCTCTTCTACATAGTAGAATTTCTTGCTGAAGAGGTTAACATCAAAGCTTCTCTTTGTACGGTGCTTTGAGTGAGACACATTGCAACCTAACTGTGCCTTCTTACCTGTAATTTGACAAATCTTAGACATTTCTATCTTTAATTTTGTAATTCGTTAATTGATACCTATTCCAAACAGAGTGCAAAATTACAAAATAATTTGGTAATAACAAAATAATCCCTAAAAGAACGCTGTCTTTTAAGGATTATTAATATTTGATAGCCTTAAATTAGCAATTTAAGCCTCTTTTTTAAGTTCTTCAGCATGTTCTTTCAAGAATTCGAGCATGCCTTTAAGCGCTGTATTTGTGGCAATTGCAAGGTTGATGTCGCGTCCGAAATCTTCGGTGAGTTTTACCACGCGAACATCGTTCTTATCGCCATAACCTACATAGATTGTGCCCACAGGAATGGCTGGAGTTCCACCCGTTGGACCAGCCACACCCGTTGCAGAAATGGCGAAGTCTACATTCAGGGTCTTGATTGTGCCGAGCACCATCTCCCTAGCCACTTCTTCGCAAACGGCAGTCTGCTCCTCCAGAACCTCATGGCTCACGCCCAAAAGATTCTCCTTTACCTCGTTGGTGTAGCTTACTACACCACCCTTGAAGTAATTGCTGGCACCTGGCAAAGAAATCAGCGCCTCGGCGATACGACCGCCTGTGCAGCTCTCTGCTGTGCCTACTGTCTTGTCACTGTTGTAGAGCATCTCCTGGATGCCCTTGCTCAATATCTTTGTTTCAAATTCCATCTTTTTTAGTTTATAATTTACAGTTTATAGTTTATAGCATGAACCACCTTGAAACAAGATTGCCCAATTAACTATAAACTATAAACTCTTAATTACTTAAATGTTACTTTACTATAGGCTGGCAAGTCGATGGTTGCAAACTCACCATCACGATACTTGAAGGTTCCCACGCAGCCTATCATCGCCGCATTATCGGTAGTATAGCTGAACTTTGGGATGTAGATAGTCCAGCCGAAGCGCTTGGCATGATCGTGGAAAGCGTTGCGCAAACCATTATTGGCACTCACACCTCCAGCTACAGCCACATGCTTGATGCCGGTCTGCTTGACAGCCATGCGGAGTTTCTTCATCAGAATATCAACGATGGTAAACTCAATGCTGGCAGCCAGATCGTACTTGTTCTTCTCAACAAAATCAGGATCAGCAGCCACCCATTTGCGCAAGCTGTAGAGGAAACTTGTCTTGAAGCCTGAGAAACTGTAGTTCAATCCCGGAATATGAGGCTCAGAGAAACTGAATGCCTTCGGATTGCCCTGACGTGCATACTTATCTACAACAGGACCACCAGGATAGCCCCACTCCAGTACCTTGGCACACTTGTCAATAGCCTCGCCAGCCGCATCATCGATGGTCTGTCCCAGCACTTCCATATCGTTGTAGGCATTCACCTTTACGATCTGCGAATTTCCACCGCTCACGAGAAGACAGACGAATGGGAATGGAGGTGCGCTCTGGTCATCATCGCTCTCCTTGATGAAATGAGCCATCACATGCCCCTGCAGATGGTTTACATCAATCATCGGAATATTGAGCGAACGGGCGAATCCCTTGGCAAAGCTCACACCCACGAGAAGCGAGCCCATCAGCCCCGGACCACGGGTGAAGGCTACGGCAGAAAGATCTTCCTTCTTGATGCCTGCACGCGCGATGGCCTGGTCAACGACTGGAACCACATTCTGCTGGTGGGCACGGGAAGCCAACTCCGGAACAACACCGCCATAAGCCTTGTGAACCTCCTGAGAGGCGGTTACATTGCTCAGCAGCACACCATTCTTGAGCACTGCGGCAGAGGTATCATCGCAGCTGCTCTCTATACCTAATATATATATATCCTTCATTATATCAAAGTTTATCAAGCAAAAAAAATGCCCTATTAACTATAAACTATCAACTATTAACTAACACTAGTGTGTCAAAACCTCCACACCTGTCTCTGTCATCACAAGCGTGTGCTCCCACTGCGCAGATGGCTTCTCATCACCGGTGATTACTTCCCAACCGTACGGATCGTCCGCATCGAGGAATACCTGCCAGGTGCCCATGTTGATCATTGGCTCGATGGTGAACACCATGCCCGGAACGAGCAGCATGCCCGTGCCTTTATGACCATAGTGAAGAACCTCAGGCTCTTCATGGAACTGACAACCTACGCCATGGCCGCAAAGATCGCGAACCACACCATAACCATACTTCTTGCAATGCTTCTCGATAGCATGACCGATATCACCTACGAACGAGTATGGCTTGGCAACCTCCATACCGATTTCCAGGCATTCCTTGGCTACGCGAACCAGCTGCTCCTTCTCAGGAGTAGTCTTGCCGCCAACGATGAACATACGGCTGGCGTCAGCGTAATAGCCATCTACGATGGTTGTCATGTCCACATTGATGATATCGCCCTCTTCGAGCACATCCTCTTCCTTAGGAATACCATGGCAAACCACTTCGTTGATAGAGGTACAAACGCTCTTAGGATAGCCTTCGTAATTGAGACACGCAGGAATGGCATTATGATCCTTACAATACTGCATGCAGAGATCATCAATCTCCTGGGTGTTGATTCCCGGACGGATCATCTCGGCTACCGCATCAAGACAACCGGTGTTTACGACACCACTCTTGCGGATGCCTTCTATCTGTTCTGGAGTTTTAATCAAGTCACGGGTAGGAACAAGTTTACCCTTGTTTTCCCAAAACATTACCTGCTTGTCGAGCTCTGTAAGAGGCTGACCTGGCAAGCAATGCCATCTTTTCTTCTTAACCATTGTATTATGTATTTAATATTTGCGACTGCAAAAGTACATTTTTTATTGCAGAGCACAAAATAAAATGGCAATTATTTGCATTTTAGTGCAAATAATCACCACAAATAATTACTTCAAATGCTCGTAAATCTTATCGCACCAGTCTTCGCCATTCTGTGGACAATAAGTAAACAGTCCCAGTTCAGAGGCTGCACAGCAGTTACGGGGACCATCATCAATAAACAGGCACTCCTCTGGCATGATCTGCTCCTGAGAAAGGACATAACGGAAGAAATTCTCATCCGGCTTCATATACTTTGCCTCATAAGAACGGTACATCGCATCGAAATAATCGCCGATAGGATGACCGTCGGCAGAGAATGCCTCGCTGTCTACCCAGGCTGAAACATAAGGGTTGGTATTACTGAGCAAGATTACACGGTAGCCCAGCTTCTTAAGATTGCGGAGAGTAACCAGATTGCGTTCTGGAATTTCCTTCATGTAGCCCAGCCAGCAATGCTGCAGTTCCTCGAAGGTTACCTCGCGGCCAATCTTCTTGCACACTTCCCGACGGTATTCCTCCTCGGAAATCTTGCCCTCTTCCAGCTGGCCGTTCAAGCCCACCTGCTTATAAGGGTCCATCTTCTCCGCAAACTCCTTCATACCCAACTCAATGAAGCGTTTGCCTGCCTCATTCTCGTCGAGGGTGATGATAACACCACCCATATCAAAAATCACAGTTTTAATCATATAATTATCCTAAAAACGTTGTATTCTTTATCTTGTCAGAACAGCTCCAGTTTGTTCTTTCTTGCCTCTGAGAGCGAGGCTATCTTAGCCTGCTCTTCGTGATAGTCCTGGCGAAGTTTCTCGTAGCGCTCCTTCAGTTCCGCCTCAAACTTAGGACCTTCTACCTCGTTGAGGAATCGGGCACAGATTCCGGCATTGAGCGATGCGTCCTTCACCCAGATGACCGGTCCGTCATATTCAGGCGCAATTTTCAGAGCCACATGCAGTTCGCTCGTCGTTGCCCCACCTACCATGATAGGAATGCGCAAACCAGCCTTCTGCATTTCTCGGGCCACATGAACCATTTCTTCAAGCGAAGGGGTGATAAGTCCGCTCAAACCGATTGCATCTACCTTTTCATCGATAGCTTTCTGTACAATCTGTTCGGCTGGAACCATCACACCTAAGTCGATGATTTCGTAATTGTTACATGACATAACCACGCAGACGATGTTCTTTCCGATATCATGAACATCGCCCTTCACAGTTGCCATCAGAATCTTGCCGGCAGTTGTTGCTCCACCCTGTTTTTCTGCCTCGATATGAGGCTGAAGGATAGAAACTGCCGATTTCATCGTGCGAGCCGTCTTGACAACCTGCGGCAGGAACATTTCGCCTTTTCCGAAAAGTTCGCCTACCAGGTTCATGCCGTGCATCAGAGGTCCCTCAATTACGTTTACTGCATGAGGATATTTGGCAAGTGCTTCGTCAATATCCTGCTGCAGGAAATCGGTGATTCCCTTTCTCAGCGCATACTTCAGACGTTCTTCTACACTCTCCTTTCGCCATTCAGGAGCAGCCGGTTTCTTGGGAGCAACACCGCCTGCCTTAGCTGCAGCCTTGGCAGCATCAGCCTGGGCTTTTATCTCTGCCGCAAGCTCGATAAGTTCATCAGCTGCACCTTTCCTCCTATTCAGCACCACATCCTCGATGAGCTGAAGCTGTTCTTCAGGAATTTTATTATAATCCATTCTGGCTTTGGCATTTACAATACCAAAGTCCATACCTACCTGCTGGGCATGATGCAGGAAAACACAATGGATAGCCTCACGGATGTAAGTATTGCCACGGAATGAGAACGAGAGGTTACTGACACCTCCGCTGACATGTGCACCAGGCAGGTTCTGATGAATCCACTCCGTTGCACGGATGAACTCAACAGCATAATTATCATGCTCCTCCATACCGGTAGCTATGGCAAGTACGTTCGGGTCGAAGATGATATCGAGCGGATTCATGCCCAACTTGTCTACCAGAAGATGATAAGCACGTTCTGCTATCTCGATGCGGCGCTCGAAAGTGGTAGCCTGTCCTACTTCATCAAAACACATCACAACGACTGCTGCACCATAGCGCAACACATCGCGGGCATGAGAAAGGAATACTTCCTCGCCCTCCTTCAAACTGATGGAATTGACAATACACTTGCCCTGGCAGCACTTCAAGCCAGCCACGATGACGTCCCATTTGGAAGAGTCGATCATCACCGGAACCTTCGCAATGTCTGGTTCGGCTGCAATCATATTCAGGAAATTAACCATCTCGGCTTTCGCATCGAGCAAACCATCGTCCATATTCACGTCAACGACAGCCGCTCCATCAGCCACTTGCTTTCTGGCAATACCGATGGCTTCTTCATAATTCTTTTCGTTAATCAAACGCAGGAACTTCCTGCTACCAGCTACGTTACAGCGTTCGCCCACGTTGACGAACCGGCTGGCGTCAACCGGCAAATGTACGGAATCATCGACCTGCAGAAGGTCCAATCCCGAGAGCCACATATACTTAGGTTTCTCCACCACCTGGTGCGGCTTCTTACCCTCAGCTATACGGGCGTAATGTGCGATGAATTCAGGACTTGTACCGCAGCATCCGCCTATGATGTTCACGATACCTTCATCGATGAATTCGGCTATTTGCGGAGCCATCGATTCGGCTGTCTCGTCATATTCGCCCATTTCGTTAGGCAAACCGGCATTAGGATGCGCACTAATATAATAAGGTGCAACCTGAGCCATGTGCTCGATGAAAGGTTTCATCTGAGGAGCACCAAAGGCGCAGTTCATGCCGACAGAGAAGATAGGATAAGGAGAAAGCGAAGCTAGGAAAGCATCTACAGTCTGACCGCTGAGCGTTCTGCCCGCCAGATCACTTACCGTAAGACTGATCATGACAGGCAACTCTACTCCATGTTTCTTCATCATGGTGAGCGCTGCATCTATCATCGCCTTGCAATTGAGTGTATCAAAGATGGTTTCGATGAGAATCACGTCAGCACCGCCTTCGATAAGTCCGTCCACCTGTTCGCAAACATCGGTGAAAAGCTCATCGTAGGTAATCTCGCGGGCGGCAGGATTGCTGACGTCCGGACTCATGGAGCAAGTCTTGTTGGTTGGTCCCACATCTCCTGCAACGAAGCGTGGTTTATCAGGCGTAGAAAACTTATCGCATTCGATACGTGCCAGTCGGGCACCCTCGAATGCCATTTCGCGGGCGCAGTTCTCCAGGTGATAATCAGCCTGCGAAATGCGCTGGCACGAAAAAGTATTCGCGGTAATAATATCGGCGCCAGCCTCCAGGTAGCGTCGGTAAATATCAGATATCACATCAGGACGAGTAATGTTGAGCATGTCGTTGTTGCCTTTCATCATACCCGGCAAATCGCGGAACCGCTCTCCTCTGAAGTCTTCTTCTGTAAGATTATACTTCTGAATCTCAGTACCCATGGCACCATCGAGAATCAGAATTTTCTCCTTTACAATCTCTCTTAAATTCTTCATTGTCTAAAAGTGCTTGATTGCTCTATCCATCTCTCTTCTGTCTTCCTTTTCTTTCAGAGTCTGGCGCTTGTCATACTCCTTCTTTCCCTTACAGAGGGCAATATCCACCTTGGCTCTACCGTGATTATCGATAAATATGAGGGTTGGAACAATGGTGAAACCAGGCTGCTTGCTGTCCTCTTCAAGACGGCGCAATTCGCGCTTGGTGAGAAGAAGCTTGCGGTCGCGGCGAGCCTCATGATTGCTGAAAGAGCCATAGAAATAAGGAGAGATGTTCATTCCCTTGACCCAAAGTTCGCCCTGATAGAAATCGCAATAACAATCTACCAGCGAAGCCTTTCCGCCACGGATTGACTTAATCTCTGTTCCCGTAAGCACAATGCCTGCGGTATAAGTATCAACGAAGAAGTACTCGAACGAAGCCTTCTTGTTGCGTATCTGTATCGGACTCTTCTTACGGAGTTCCTGTTCTTGCTTGTTCATATATATATAATAATGTATTATAAGTTTATAGTTTGACAATTTCGCAGAAATTGTCGATATGATCATCGATGTAGAAGGCAACCTTGCTGGTCCACTCTTCTTCGTTCTCAACGAACTCATCGTCAAAATCATCAAACTCCGGAAATTTTTCGTAGAGCGCCATAAACTCCTCATCGGTCAGATCGCGCTCAATCTCCTCATGGTTTGTTTTATACAGGAAATGACTCTTCTTGATGAGTTTGGCGAGTTCTGTCAATCCCCAGTTTTTAAACGCCTTGTCGGTAGGGTTCTTCCAGAGGAAAGCACCGTAACCGTTATGTATGAGCTGAACCATTCCGCCATCCATCATCTCCTCATGCAGGATATCCCAAGCCAGAAGAGTAATCTGGTCGCTGTTGAGCTGCGCCATGGTTTCGGCAGTCAGTTCACCACCAATCGCTTCGCGGATAGCGTCCACGAAAGCCTTTACAAATTCATCCATGCCCGCCTCGGCAGCATGCTGAAGCTTGGCATCGTTTATCTTTACTTCGATCATAATCTACAAAATTGCAATTTTCAGTTTGCAAAGATACATGAAATTGTGCATAAACCCAAGAAAAAATCTAAATATTAGGTTAAAGAGTTAAAAAGAATACCCAATTTTAGGTATTTTCCGGATTTTTTTTGTACTTTTGTGCTCGGAATTGAGGTGATGGCACCGATGTTTCAGCAAAACAATATGAATTAAGTACAGAACTTTATACTTATAATATTCATTAATATAAAATTTAGCGAATATGATCTATTCTAAAGAAGTAGACAACATGTGCGTTGTCGCTAAGGGTCCTAACCACGGACCAGCTCCAATTCCTGAAGAGGGAAAATGGATTCAGGCAAAAGAGATCAAAGACATCTCTGGTTATACTCACGGTGTGGGTTGGTGTGCTCCTCAGCAGGGTGCTTGCAAGCTCTCTTTGAACATCAAGGAAGGCGTTATTCAGGAGGCTCTTGTTGAGACTATCGGTTGTACTGGTATGACTCACTCAGCTGCTATGGCTTCTGAGATTCTCCCAGGCAAGACTATTCTTGAGGCTTTGAACACTGACCTCGTATGCGATGCTATCAATACAGCTATGCGCGAGCTCTTCCTCCAGATTGTTTACGGTCGTAGCCAGAGCGCTTTCTCTGAGGGCGGTCTCGTTATCGGTGCAGGTCTTGAGGACTTGGGTAAGGGTCTTCGTTCACAGACTGGTACTCTCTATGGTACTGTAGCTAAGGGTACACGTTACCTCGAGTTGACAGAGGGTTACATCACAAAGCAGTTCCTCGATAAGGACAGCCAGGTTTGTGGTTATGAGTATGTTCACCTCGGCAAGATGATGGAAGCTATCAAGAACGGTATGGACGCTAACGAGGCTGTCAAGAAGTTCACAGGTAGCTACGGTCGTACAACTGCTGAGCAGGGTGTTGTTAAAGCTATTGATCCACGTAAAGAATAATAAGGAGATACAGATATGATTAGAAAAGTAAGTTACGAAAGTCAGGAACGTCGCGAGAAGCAGGTTCTTGCTGCTCTTAATGCTAACGGTATCAAGAGCTTGGAAGAGGCTAATCAAATCTGCGAGGACGCAGGTGTTGACCCTTATCAGATGTGTGAAGATACTCAGCGTATCTGCTTCGAGAACGCTAAGTGGGCGTATGTAGCTGGTGCTGCTATCGCTATCAAGAAAGGTGTTAAGACTGCTGCTGATGCAGCTGAGGCTATCGGTATCGGTTTGCAGGCTTTCTGCATCCCAGGTTCTGTAGCTGACGACCGTAAGGTTGGTCTTGGTCACGGTAACTTGGCTGCTCGTTTGCTCCGTGAGGAGACTCAGTGCTTCGCTTTCTTGGCTGGTCACGAGTCTTTCGCTGCTGCTGAGGGTGCTATCAAGATTGCTGAGATGGCAAACAAGGTTCGCAAGAACCCATTGCGCGTTATCTTGAACGGTCTTGGTAAGGATGCTGCTCAGATCATCAGCCGCATCAACGGTTTCACATACGTACAGACAAAGTTCGACTACTATACAGGTGAGTTGAAGGTTGTTAACCGCATCGCTTACAGCGACGGTCCACGTGCTAAGGTTAACTGCTATGGCGCTGACGACGTTCGCGAGGGTGTTGCTATCAACTGGAGCGAGGATGTAGACGTATCAATCACTGGTAACTCTACAAACCCTACACGTTTCCAGCACCCAGTAGCTGGTACATACAAGAAGGAGCGTATTGCTGCTGGTAAGCCATACTTCTCAGTAGCTTCTGGTGGTGGTACAGGTCGTACTTTGCACCCAGATAACATGGCTGCTGGTCCTGCTTCTTACGGTATGACTGATACTATGGGTCGTATGCACTCAGACGCTCAGTTCGCAGGTTCTTCTTCAGTTCCTGCTCACGTAGAGATGATGGGCTTCCTCGGTATGGGTAACAACCCTATGGTAGGTGCTACTGTTGCTATCGCCGTAGCTATCGACCTCGCTATCAACAAGAAGTAATTTCTTTGAGATACAAAACATATAAAAGCCTTGAGAATCAACTGATTCTCAAGGCTTTTTCTTTATTTATCCTACTGGAATAATCTTATATCTTACTGGAATAAAAAATTATCTCTCGGAGATATTTTTTTATCTTTCGGAGATATTCTTCTATCTTTCGGAGAAAATAATTTATCCTACAGTATTTCTATTCTTATCTAACCAGTTTTCGAATTTTCCTAAAACTAAACGATGTGCTCATAAGTGCAATGATTACGCCAATCAGCCAGTAAAGCCAATCACGATAACTGATCATGAAAACCAGGAACAACATTAAGAGCAGAATCAGAAGTTGAAAGATACAGAATCCGAAACCAAGAGCGGATAAACGGTAACCATAAACGGCTCTGCTGAAAATCAAGACGGCAATGGTCTCTATGGCATAAGCCACAGCAATGCCTCCCCCTACTCCTCTCAATCCATCTAACTGATAACCAGCTATTTCACAGACTATTAGTAAGATAACACAAAAACTTTCCTGAATGAGAAAAAGTCTGGAATCTCCCCTTGACAGCGGGAGATATTCTATTGGAAGATAAACCGCCTTGAACAACATGGCAACAGCAGCAAGCTGAGTCATCTGGAGCATCCCCATAAACTGGGCATTGTATAAAATCGGAATAATGAGAGGCAGACCTAAAATGATAGCAGCTACTATAGGCCCTAACAACAGGACATTCATCTCAAGCTGGCGGTTCACACAGAGATTGCGTTCTTTTACTGACTCCTCGTTTTTTCTGGAACCCGAAATGCTAGAGAGACGGGGATAAAAATCCTGATCCATGACCGAAAATACCATTCCCGCATAAACAAAGACAATCGTTATGCCGGCATTGAAAAGTCCGACAACTTCCAGATCGCCTTGTTGGTTCAAAAAGGCACGAATCAGAAATTCGCATCCGCTATTCATCAAACCCGAAAGCACAAATGCCCCGCCAAGTCGCAAAAGTGGAAAACCTGCAACTAGCGTCATTTTTCGCATATTTACGCCCCATCGTACAACTCGTCGGGAATATCGAAAATTCAGGGCCCATTGCATAAATGCCAAAATGAACAGAACGGGCAGAATACCTCTCTCACCAAATATCCAATAAACCGGAACCGAAACCAAAAGCAGAAGAATAGCCAGAAGACTTGCCTGCATCGCCAACGCACGCAACTGACCGGTAGCTTTCAGAATGGCAGTTTCACCTCCAGCCAGAATCGTGAAGAAAATGGTTGGTGCCAGGAGAATGAAATGTAGCGTATGATTGCCCCAGGAAAAAGTAAACCCATTGAGTAACGGACCCAGAAGAACACAGACAATGGCTCCGAAAAATGCAGCAAGCAGACTATAGGTGCGGACAAGAAGAACCGCCCCGGCGATATCAGCCTTTTCGGACTGCGATTCATCTGCAGCATGTTCCTTTTCAGAAATAAATGTAACACCACTTGTGGGAATGCCGAAATTACATGCAGAACTGAGAACAGAAATCGTTGAGCTGAAAAGAGACAGCAGTCCCATTCCAGAAGGTCCGAGGAAGAGCGCCGTAAATTTATTGCGCAAAACTCCTACAAGAATTCCCAATCCTTGCACACTGCCAAACAATCCTGTATATTTCAGAATATGCGAATAACTATTTTCCTTTTTATCGCCCATAATCAAAAGAAACAAAAAAAGGTTGGATTTCCCGAAAGAGAAATTCAACCTTTATACTTTAAAATCTCAAAAGAAGATTCTGTTGAAGATTAAGCCTCAGCTGGAGCCTCCTCTGCAGGAGCTTCCTCAGCAGCCTTAGCCTCTGCCTCAGCAGCAGCTGCAGCAGCCTTCTTATCAGCTACCTTCTTAGCGATTGCTTCGTTCATCTTCTTCTCAGCCTCGAGCTCCTTAGCAGCAGCTTCCTTCTTAGCCTTAGCATCGCCCTCGCGAACAGCAGAAGTCTTAGCGTCCTTGCCATTCTTCCAAGCGTCGAAACGCTTCTGAGCCTCAGCATCGTCGAATGCGCCCTTCTTAACGCCACCCTTGAGGTGCTTCATCAGGTAAACGCCCTCGCCCTTGAGGATGTTGCGAACTGTGTCTGTTGGCTGTGCACCAGTCTCTACCCAGTAGAGTGCGCGCTCGAAATTCAAATCTACAGTAGCTGGATTGGTGTTAGGGTTGAAAGTACCAATCTTCTCAGTAAATTTACCATCACGTGGTGCTCTAACGTCAGCGATTACGATGCTGTAGAAAGCATAGTTTTTACGACCGCCGCGCTGCAATCTGATTTTTGTTGCCATTTTTAAATCTTAATTTTAATTTAATTTATAATGAGGTTTGAATTTTATGCTGCCATCTCGTGACAGCGGGTGCAAAATTACTACTTTTATTTGAATTGAGCAAACTTTTATCGATATTCAAATGCTTTTTTAGCATTTTTTATCTGATTCGGTCTGCTGCTCTCAAGAGTTTGATGTCATCGTTCACACCTTTCATTGCCATCCATTCGAATATGATTGCTACCAAAGGAAGGCAAGCGGCAAACTGAAACTTCATCGTTCCTTCTGCTTCAGGAACAGGAATCAAGCCCATGAACATCACGATATAATCTACATACCATAAACCTGCAAAAAGCATGGCAAGTGAACAGAGTGATTTCTGAAGTTTCAGATTCTTGTACAAAAAGATGTTTACCAATGCTATAATAGCTGAAACGGCGAGCAGAAGGAACAGAGGAACGCAAGTAGTTGAAATCTGCATTCCTGCCTCCCCTACCACTCCGAGGTTATAAACCATAGTGTCTCCTCCCATCGTCTTAGCTGCGATGCTGGCGACAGGAAGGAAAAGACAGATAGCAATGGCGATGACAGCAAAGAGCAGAAATAATGTCTGTTTACGCTGTATCATATAGCTCTGGAATATTAAATTTCGCTATCGTGAACCATTGGTGCAGATGTCTTGGTTGGATCGCGCCAATAAATATTGTTCTCAATAAACTCTTCTGTAGCGAGCAAAGTTGGCTTTGGCAACTTCTCGTAGTAGCGAGAGATTTCAATCTGTTCGCGGTTCTCAAAAACTTCCTCCAAAGAATCGTTATAAGAAGCAAACTCCTGAAGTTTCTTGCTCAACTCCTGCTTGATTTCGATAGAAATCTGATTAGCGCGCTTTGCAATGATAGCTACGCTCTCGTAGATATTATGGGTATCATCGCAGAGATCCATAATGTTGCGAGTTACTGTGTTTACTGGTGCCTTTGATTTTTTGAAATCCATAATTATAGTACTATTATTATTATATTGTTTTTATCTTATTATATATATACTTTTTAATTGGTATTATTGCCAAGCTGGTCGAGAGCTGTCTCCGGATGCTCTTTCACATACTGCTTGCACTTCTCGATATACTTCTCGGCAAGTGCGCGATCCTTTGAATCAGGATATTCGTTGATAAAGCCATAACACTCGTCCTCAGCATCCTGGTAGCGCTCCAGCTGCTTTTTCTCGACACTCATCTTTGCCAGTTCATATTTGCCTTTCATGATGAGCGATGCAAACTCCTCGCGCCGGTTACTGTAAGGATAATCCTTAAGCGCATTCTGTGCAGTTACGATACAAGCCTCATAATTGTTGCCTCCGCTGGTACAGTTGCCGAAATAGGTGCCCATATCAAAATAGAGCTTGGCACTCTTATACTCCTTCTCAACCAAGAGGTCCTGAAGAGCAAAAAGGCGGTTTGTAGCCTGCTGCTTGAGTCGGGCATCTGGATAAAGATCCAGGAACTCCTGGAAGGCTGCGATGGCTGTAATCGTAGTACTCTGGTCTAGACGAGGCTCCGGAGCATTCTGATACAGACTCTCTCCTACAAAGTACTTTGCATTTTCTGCAAACTTACCTTTAGGATAAGAAGAGTAATACTTCTTGAAATACTCTGCTGCAGTCTCATAATCCTTCATACCATACTCGGCCATAGCCAGCATGTACAAACATTCCTCACCCTCGGTAGAACCTTTCTTCATCGTTACCAGTTCCTGCAGAAGAGGAATGGCACGGGAATACTTGCCCTGGGCATAGCTCTGCTTGGCGTACTCATACTTATAAGCATAATCGCCTGATTTCAATACCTGGTTATATTCGTGGGCACAGCTCGACAAGAGCAATGCAACACACGAAGCGATAAGAGTCAATTTTTTCATAATTCTCATTTTGAACTGCAAAGTTACTCATAATTTACTTATTATCAAAAGAAAAGATACATTTTTTCGTAAAAAATTAATCTTTATAACGATTAATGGCGTTTTTTTTGTAATTTTGCACCTTGAAACAGAACTTTTGAGAAGAAATCAGGAAGAAAATGGATTTTAAGATTACATCAAAATATAAGCCGACTGGCGACCAGCCGCAAGCCATCAAGCAACTCACAGAGGGGGTGCTTGAAGGAGACCCAGCACAGGTGTTGTTGGGTGTAACCGGCTCGGGTAAAACCTTTACGGTGGCAAACGTGATTGCCAACGTGGGGAAGCCTACGCTCATCTTGAGCCACAACAAGACTCTTGCCGCCCAACTGTATCAGGAGATGAAGGGTTTCTTCCCTGAGAACGCTGTAGAATATTATGTTTCATACTACGACTATTATCAGCCGGAAGCTTATCTGCCAACGACTGATACATATATAGAAAAAGACCTCGCCATCAATAATGAAATAGACAAGTTGCGACTCGGTGCTGTTTCTGCCCTTCTCTCGGGCAGAAAGGATGTCATCGTTGTCTCATCCGTATCATGCATCTATGGTATGGGCGGACCTGTGGCGATGCAGGAGAACATCATCAAGATTCATCGCGGGCAGCGACTCGACAGAAATGAATTTCTGAGGAAACTCGTTGATGCACTTTACGTTAGAAATGACATAGAACTGCAACGTGGCAACTTTAGAGTGAAAGGCGAAACGGTTGACATATTTATGGCTTACAGCGATCATGTTTTGCGCGTAACATGGTGGGACGATGAGATTGACAGTATCGAAGAAGTAGATTCGCTCACTTATCACCGCCTTGCCTCATTCGAAGATTACGAGATTTATCCAGCCAACCTTTTCGTAACAACAAAAGAACAGCAGGAAAGTGCCATTCGCAGAATTCAGGACGACCTGGTTAAACAGGTAGATTTCTTCAAGAGCATTGGCGATGGAATCAAGGCACAGCGCATCAAGGAACGTGTAGAATATGATATGGAAATGATCAAGGAATTGGGCCACTGTTCGGGCATCGAGAACTATTCCCGCTATTTTGATGGCAGGCATGAAGGCGAGCGTCCGTATTGCCTGCTCGATTTCTTCCCTAAAGATTTCCTGCTTGTGGTTGATGAGAGCCATGTGAGCATCCCGCAGATTGGTGCCATGTATGGAGGCGACCGGGCACGAAAGAAAAACCTGGTAGAATATGGTTTCCGCTTGCCTGCTGCCTTCGACAACCGTCCGCTGAAGTTCGAGGAATTTCATGATCTCATTCCGCAGGCCATCTATGTAAGCGCAACTCCAGCAGACTATGAATTGAGAGAAGCCGAAGGCGTGGTTGTAGAACAGCTGATTCGTCCTACAGGACTCCTGGACCCGGAAATCGAAGTCCGTCCAAGTGAGAATCAGATAGATGATCTTCTGGACGAAATATTGACAAGAACACACCACAACGAGCGAGTTCTGATTACGACTCTTACAAAGCGCATGGCAGAAGAACTCACCGAGTTCCTGCTCAACCACAACGTAAAGGCTGCCTATATCCACAGTGATGTGGCAACCTTAGACCGAGTAAAGATTATGAACGATCTCCGTGCAGGAGTATACGATGTACTGGTGGGTGTCAACCTGTTACGAGAAGGACTCGACTTGCCGGAAGTTTCGCTCGTTGCTATTCTCGATGCAGACAAGGAAGGCTTCCTGCGCAGTCACCGTTCTCTGACCCAGACGGCAGGCCGTGCAGCCCGAAATGTGAACGGCAAGGTAATCATGTATGCAGACAACATCACAGACAGCATGCAGAAAACGATAGATGAAACAGCCCGCCGCCGAAGCATCCAGCTAAAATACAATGCCGACCATGGCATTACTCCAAAACAGATTGTGAAAGCAATAACCTCAGCTCTGCCTACTAGCAAGGAAGAAGGAGCAAAGATTGTTCCGATGGGAGCAGAGGGTTCCAAGCCTCGCGTTTACGTGGAACCGGAAAGTGCAGCCTTCGTTGCCGACCCTATTGTTCGCAGTATGAGCAAGGAAGAATTGGAGAAGAGCATTGCCAATACTACGGCATTGATGAAGCAAGCTGCCAAAGACCTCGACTTCATGCAAGCTGCCCAATATCGCGATGAAATCATCCGATTGCAGAAGGAATTGGAAGAAAAGGGATAAACTCAAAAGAAATAACCATCAAAAAGAGGGTGTATCATAAATTAATGATTCACCCTCTTTTTGTTTACCCAGCAGTTATTCATTTGTCTGTCAGTTATCTGCTATTCAAACGACAGCATTTTCAGACGGGAACGTAACTGCTCAGCCTCGCTCTTTCTGATAGAAAGTTTGATGCTGCAAGTATTATCGAAAGTCTGATCCAGGATACGCGGATTCATATCTTTGACTATCCTCATCACATCATTCATCATCGGATAAGTAAAATCATAGGTTACTATTTCCTCTATCTGTTGCGTAACCTCCTCACAATGAGCCAAAGCATCAATGGCAGCTTCACGATAAGCAACAATGAGTCCGCTGGTTCCCAATTTCACTCCTCCGAAATATCGGATGACGACAATTAAGATATCCGTCAATTCTGATTTCGTGATTTGGCCGAGGATTGGTTTTCCTGCCGTAGAAGAAGGTTCACCATCATCATTGGCACGGAACTCTGTCCGTTCAGGACCTAGCATATATGCATAACAACAATGTCGGGCATCGTAATATTTCTTACGGTACCCGGCAACAATTACCTTCACCTCGTCAACAGTTGTAACATGGTGAGCAAAGGCGAGAAACTTACTCCTTTTCTCGGTGTAATATCCCTCGCCTATCGTATCTGATATAGTCTTAAATTCGTCTATCATTAATCCAACTTGTGAATAATCAAACCGCTACGCAACTTAGGTTCAAACCAAGTTGCCTTAGGTGGCATAATCTTACCACTGTCAGCGATGTCCATAATCTGCAGCATAGTAACCGGATGCAAAGCAAGTGCCATCTTCATCTCGCCGCTATCCACACGACGTTTCAACTCACCGAGACCGCGAAGACCGCCCACAAAATCGATGCGCTTATCAGAACGCAAATCCTTGATACCCAGAATTTCATCAAGAATCAGGCGAGATGAAATATCCACATCAAGCACGCCGATTGGATCAGCATCATCATAGGTTCCCGGCTTGGCAAACAAACCGTACCATTTACCATCCAGATAGAGGAGGAAAGAATGGAGAGCTGCTGGTTTCAGAATATCCAAGCCAAACTGGCTGATAGCATCATCAATAGCCATCTTTTCATAGCAAGGAATGCCCTCTTCATCACCAGATACATTCACATTGATTGCATCAATAACTATCACCTCGAAATTCTTTGTCAAAGCATCGAGGAACTGATCAGAAGTCAGACCGTTCAAATCCTTCACAACTCGGTTATAATCGAGAATGGTAAGCTGACTTGCCTGGAAACAAACTGCCATAAAGTAGTTATATTCCTCCTTACCTGTATGATTAGGATTCTGCTTAGCTTTTTCAGCACCTACCAGAGCTGCTGCTGCAGAACGGTGATGACCGTCAGCAATATAAAGGCTAGGCATCTTGGCAAATTCCGCTGTAATTGTGGCAATATCCTGATCATCGCTTACAACCCAGAACTGATGACGGAAGCCATCAATTGGAGCAATGAAATCATACTCCGGCGTTGTTGCTGCATAACGCATCAGAAGTTCGTTAAGCACCTCATTATCAGGATAAGCGAAGAATACTGGTTCGATATTGGCATTGCATACACGCACATGCTTCATACGGTCTTCTTCCTTATCGCGGCGTGTTAGTTCATGTTTCTTGATGACACCCGTCATATAGTCGTTTACATACGCACCTACCACAAGACCATACTGAGTCTTGCCATTCATAGTCTGTGCATAGATATAATACTGTTCCTTATCATCCTGTTTTAACCAGCCATTCTCCTGGAACTTTCTGAAGTTCTCTGCAGCGCTTTCATAAACGCGAGGATCGTATTCAGAAGTACCTGGTTCGAAATTGATTTCAGGTTTAATAATATGATAAAGGCTCTTCTCGTTATCGCCTGCCTCGGCACGTGCTTCCTCAGAATTGAGAACATCGTAAGGACGAGACTCAACTTGCTCAACTAAATCTTTTGGGGGACGAATACCCTTAAATGGTTTAACTATAGCCATAATGTTTATTGATTTTAATGAATAAAAGCCCACAAAGGGCAAGTCTATCATGAAGTCTGTAAAGATAAAAAGCCCATAAAGGGCACTAGCTAAAGCACCCTCTATGAGCTTTTTTATATCCTAATTTTTATTTATTTACTTGATATTTTGTGCAGCCATCAGCAAAGAACGCATTGATCTGCTTAGCTGCTGCAATACCGGCATTGATATTTGCTTCAGCAGTCTGTGCACCCATCTTCTTAGGAGTTGAGAAGTAGCGACCCTCGAACTTGGCAAAGTCTGCATCAGCATCAGGCTTGATATCAGTGATGAACTTCAAGTCCTCTCGCTCAGCAAGAAGTTTCAGGAGCTCAGGCTCATTGATAACCTCCTTACGCGCTGTATTGATGAGGATGCCACCCTTAGGCAACTGGTTTACAGTCTTGTAATCGATGCTCTTGATAGTCTCTGGAGTAGCAGGGATATGAAGAGAAACGATGTCACAAGTCTGGAACAACTCATCCTGTGACTTTACAGCATGCACACCGGCAGCCTCGATAACATCAGCTGGGCAGAATGCATCGTAAGCAGCTACTTCCATGCCAAATCCCTTGGCGATGCGAGCCACATTTCGACCAACATTACCGAAAGCAAGAATACCCAGTTTCTTACCCTTCAACTCGCTGCCAGCCTTGCCGTTGTAGAAATTACGTACAGTAAAGACCAACAAGCCGAATACCAACTCAGCTACTGCGTTAGAGTTCTGACCAGGAGTATTCTCAGCCACTACATTATGAGCAGTAGCAGCAGCAAGGTCGATGTTATCATAACCTGCACCAGCACGAACGATAATCTTCAGGTTCTTTGCTGCATCGAGCACCTCGGCATCAGCCTTGTCAGAGCGGATAATCATCGCGTCCACATCCTTCACTGCATCGAGAAGCTGAGCCTTCTCTGTATATTTTTCGAGTAGCACCAATTCATTGCCTGCTCCCTCTATTTCTTTCTTAATGCCTTCCACAGCAGCCGCTGCGAATGGCTTTTCTGTTGCAACTAATACTTTCATATTTGAATCCTTTAAGAAACAATTATCGCCAAGGATAATTTTCAATTATTAATTATCAATTAGTACTTAGCTTCAAATTCCTGCATTGCCTTGACGAGTGCCTGAACACCCTCCCTAGTCATTGCATTGTAGCAACTGGCACGGAAACCACCAACAGAACGGTGACCCTTGATTCCAACCATACCACGCTCTGTTGCGAAGTCTAAGAATGGCTTTTCAAGTTCCTTGTATTCATCGTTCATTACGAAGCAGATGTTCATCAAAGAACGGGATGCTTCTTCAACAGTACCCTTGAAGAGTTTGTTGCGGTCGATTTCAGCATAAAGAACTTCTGCACGTTCGTGAGCACGCTTGTCAGCAGCCGCAACACCACCATTAGCCTTCAACCAGCGGAGATTCTCCATCAAGGTATAGATAGGAACAACAGGAGGAGTATTGAACATACTGCCCTTCTCTACGTGAGTACGATAATCGAGCATAGTAGGAAGCTCGCGAGGAGCCTTGCCGAGCATATCATCCTTTACGATGATAACAGTAACACCTGCCATAGAAAGATTCTTCTGAGCACCTGCATAGATGGCTGTATACTTAGAAACATCTACTGGACGGCTCATGATATCTGAAGACATATCAGAAATCAATGGTACGTTTACATCTGGATCAACACGGAGTTCAGTACCATATATAGTATTGTTGCTTGTTAAATGCAAGTAATCACAATCGGCTGGTACAGTGTTAGGAACCTGTGGATAGAAAGTAAAATTGGCTTCGGACGATGATGCGATCTCCACGACCTCACCAAAATGCTTCGCCTCTTTCATTGCCTTCTTAGCCCAAGTGCCAGAATTAATGTAGGCAGCCTTCTTGATGAGGAAGTTTGCTGGAATCTGCATAAACTGCAATGACGCACCACCACCAAGGAAGATTACGGAATAACCCTCAGGAATGTCAAGAAGCTCCTTGAATAAGGAGACTGCCTCATCAACTACTGGCTGGAAATCCTTAGCACGGTGGCTGATTTCCATCAATGAAAGACCTGAACCATTAAAATCCAAAATCTGCTTTGCTGTGTTCTCAATCACTTCGCGTGGAAGCATTGATGGACCTGCGTTAAAATTGTACTTCTTCATCTTTGTATAATTATTTAAGTTTTATACGATATAATCCTGTTAGCAGGAAAAATTAGTGCACAATACACCCATATAGGATACATAGTAAACCTTTGGATTGTATTTACGACTGCGAAATTACACTTTTTATTTGAAACTACCAAATTTTTCTGCACATTTTTAGCGTTTTGCGCAGATTTCTTTCATTATGTTAGTCATTTTAGTATAATAACTGCATATTTATGTCTATTTTTACAATTATTATACATTAGCAAGCAACAAAGAAAAGATAGCAGCAGTTTGTCAACTACCTTACCTCTTCCACTATCGTTTTGACACCTTTTATCTTTTCACCCTTAACATTATTCAGTAAGCTACGTAACTTCGTTCGGGAAATGGCAGCATAAGCATAACGGTCATTGACATCAATCTTGCCGATTTCCGTCGACTGCAGCCCACCCTTCTTGCAAAGGAAGCCTAAGATGTCACCCTTGCTAATCTTATCCTTCTTTCCTTTACCTATATATATAGTAACCATCTTAGATTTAGCTGGCGCAGGAAGCTGATCAGCAGCAGGCATCTCGTAATCCTCAATTTCAGCATCCACATATTCCGGAATATGCTCTTCAGGACCTAGCAGGAAGAAAGCCTTGCCCTGGGCTTCCCATCTTGCCGTACGTCCTACACGATGGATATAACCATCTTCGCTCTCCGGCATGTGATAATGGATAATATTATCTATATCAGGAATATCAAGTCCGCGCGAAGCCAGATCCGTACTCACCAGGATATTGGCACTACCGTTGCTGAAACGATAGAGAGAAGCCTCGCGTTCCTTCTGTTCCAATCCACCATGGAAGAAAGAGGTAGAAAATCCCTGCTCTACCAGATATTTGTTGGTACGCTCTACACTGTCGCGATAATTGAGGAATACAATGGTACTCTGATTGCCTAAACTGCGTAGCAAAAGTGACAGACTCTCCAGTTTATCCTTTACCGGACTATCCACCTTATATATATGTACACGGTCAGGAACCTGATCTTCATCCACACGGTAATCTATCTTTTCTACCCTACCCATGTGTACGAAATGAGGAATCTCCTCCGCCTCGGTAGCAGAAAGCAGGAAATGTCGACGCAAGCCAGGCAATGACTTAATCAGTCGGCTCATTTCGTCCTGGAAACCCATCTCCAGGCACTTGTCAAACTCATCAATCACCAGGTATTTTATATGATATGGAGAAAGATTTCCCTTATCCAGATGATCATTGAGACGACCCGGAGTTCCAAATACAATCTGAGGACGAACCTGTTTCATCACACGATGCTCATCCATCGTAGCACGACCGCCATAGCAAGCCATCGCACGCAAACCGCTGCCCATATTCTTCAATACGTTAGCCGACTGCAAAGCGAGTTCTCTACCAGGAGTTACCACCACCACCTGTGCCTCGTCATCAGTTGTATCTATAAGTTGGGTAAGAGGCAGAAGATAAGCCAGTGTTTTTCCGCTACCTGTTGGCGAAAGTACTACCACATCCTTGTTCCCGTGCAAGATTGCCTGCATAGAATCCTGCTGCATATCATTGAGCTCAATGCCCAGTTTATCTAAAATTCTGTCTATCATAAATTTCTAATAATCAATTTCTAAAGAGAAGTTTTCTTTTATTAAAAAGAAGTTTTCTTTTCAAGAGAAGTTTTCATAAATTCCTCATCATGAGGCATTATTTCTTTTTCTGATTGAGCAGTTTGTCAATCTCATCAAACTCCTTACCCATGTTCAGGTTCAGATAGATGGTATATAGCGGCAAAGCCCACTGGTCCTGCATATCGGGTGCCATCGTTCTGTACTTCTGCAGATAAGGCATCGCACTGTTGTAAAGTCCGTCTATCTCCTGATGAGTTTTGCGGGATTGCTGCAAATTCTTATCCTTTTCAACCGCCTGATTGAAATAAGCCAAACCTATATTATAATAAGCACCAGCTAAAGAATCGTTCACAGCAAGTGCCTTTTTGCACACTTCGATACATTGCTTGAAATCACCCATATTCAAGAGAATGGTTCCCTTGGTAAAGAGATAGATATCATTGTCGGGAGCTATCGCCAGCGCCTTATCTGCTACGGCGAGTGCAGAATCGAGTTGGTTTTCCTGCGAATAATACTCTACCAGACGCGGGAAGAAGAACGGGAATTTCGGATCCCGCTCAAAACCTTCCTTCAAGGTCGAGAGATAGCGCGCAGTATCCTTCTCCAGTTTGTAAGTCTCTGCCAGATACTGTAACATATAGTTATAATGAGCCGTATCTTTCAGCGCCTCATAAGAATGATGAAGCGTAGCTTTGGTATCTTTCATCTTATATCCGGCATATACAGCCCAATAAGCTGCCGAAGAAAGATATTTGTCTTTCTGGGCATGCTTATAAGATTGGAACATCGGGGCTGTACTGCACTCTATGTACTGGTCAAAGAACTGATAAGCCTCCTTGTATTTCTGCTTCCTGATAAACCAGGTTCCTCCGTTATAGAGGTTCGGACGTATCCTGTTCAAATATTCAGAATGAGACTTGCGGAAATCAAACTCACATTTTCCTTTCTTGTTAGGAATCATCTCAACGGAATCAAGTCCTTGGGCTATAACGAAGAGCTGTCGGGTTGCATTGAAGAGTTGGGCTGTATCATACGCCTGTTTGAGGTAGAGTTTCTCATTACCCTGTTCATACTGCTTCTTCACAGCATCGAAGAGAATATTCCAAATTTTCTTGTTATTCCGGTTGGCAGAATCCGTCAGGAGTTTGCGCATACTGGATTCGGCCTTCGCCAAATCCTTGCCAGCCTTTACCAGATCTTTGGCTGCAGAAATCTCCTTCTTCTGTGCCTGCAACCCTAATGGCGCCAACAGAAGAAAAGCTATCTGTAAAACCCATAAGTTTCTGAATATCTGTATTTTCATATTAATCTCCTAAATTAAAACTTTTATTTGTTTCCATACTCATAATAATACCAGTAGGTATTTCCATAAGTATCCCGAAGAGCATTCTGCTTTTCTGTCTCATTAGCATATTTGTGATCCATCTGCTGGAAATCCTCAAAGTCTGTATCCATCACATTATCGTGATAAACGATACTTGGATTACTGCGGCGATGCGTATAAAGAACCAACGCTTCCTTATAATGAACAGGCAGTTTGCCCGAAGTTACTTTGTAATGTTTCTGCACCTCTGCTACGAACTTGTCGAGTTGCTTGTCTAGCAAGAGTGCACAAAGCTGATAGTCAACAGGCAGACGATACTTGAGATGATGTTTAACCATCCATGCCGAAGGTTTCTGCATCCATTTTGGCGCCTTCCACATCATAGCCTTCACGGTTACGCTATCCGGCATCATCGCCTTACTTCCACCTACCAGCGGATAAGTAAAGAGACGGCTGCCCAGCTCGCCTGTTTCGTTGAGACAGGCTATACGGAGCATCGTCAGCGAAGAATCTGTTTTCAGAGATTTTTCACCTACTTCCAAAGCTTTTTCATACTGTTTTTCTTTCATCAGATGTTCCATGCGCATACGTTCATGAAACAGCCGATCATTGCTAGCAACAAAGTTGACAAGCAATATCATCACCAGCATCTGGAGCAGATTCACCCACATATAGCGGGAGAACCAGCCGTTGCTGTGAGGATCTGTTTCTATCGGCTCCAATTGGCGGGCTATCCATATCAATCCACCCCAGAGAATCAGGCAGAGTGGCAGGATAATCCACCACGCCCCCAATGAATGATGAAGGTCGATATCAACGGGAATATCGGTAATCATCGTCAGGACGAGGAACGAAGGGAAATAAGTAAGCCCGTGGAAACGGCGTTTCACACGGGTTACCGCGTACACTCCCACTTGCAGCAGATAGAGTACGAGTGTAATAAGCAGTGGAGCTAGCGTGTAACTATAGTTGGTCAAACCGCCTGAGAAAACATGCTGAGCCACAGCCAATACGTCTGCCTGGTAAAATGCCAGGTAGACGTAGGTAAATGTGATAAAGATGATAGCACAGGCGATTTGCATCTTCGCCGTACTACTCCTTTTATTTTTCATAAATCAATCTGTTAATTTTTCTTCAGCACCAAAGCTGTACGAGCTGGCAGATAAAGCTTCAGCCACTCCTTACGGTCTTTCACATAAAGTGGATCGTAGCTGGTCAAATGAGTCATCGTGTCATCATTCAAGCCATTGCCGCCGAAATCCTTGCAGTCTGAATCAAGCACTACGCTGTAGGAACCGGTTGGAACCAGGAAGCCATAGTCGGTGAAAGAGCGGGTTGGCGAGAAGTTAAACACGAAGAGCAGATCGCCACGCATAAAGGCGAGAACCTGATCGCCATCATTATGCCAGATTTCTACAACTGGTGTCTTGTTAAAATTCTTTTCGCTTGTAATCGTCTTGAGCATTTCTCGGTCGAAATCTCCAAGATAGTGGTAGCAGAGTTCATGATTATCTACCAGATTCCACTGTCTGCGGGCGTATTTATGGCTCCAGCCATTACCCTCGCGAGGGAAATCAATCCACTCTGGGTGACCGAACTCATTACCCATGAAGTTGAGATAACCGCCATTGATTGTAGAGGCGGTAACCAGACGGATCATCTTATGCAGAGCAATACCACGATGAGCCATTTCGTTTTCATCACCCTTCTTGAAATGCCAGTACATATCTGCATCAATCAGACGGAAGATGATAGTTTTATCGCCCACCAATGCCTGGTCATGACTCTCACAGTAAGAGATGGTCTTCTCATCCGAACGGCGGTTCTTTACCTCCCAGAAGATGCTGGATGGTTTCCAGTCCTCATCCTTCAGTTCCTTGATGGTCTTAATCCAATAATCTGGAATATTCATCGCCATGCGATAGTCAAAACCATAACCGCCATCCTCAAACTTGGCTGCCAATCCCGGCATTCCGCTCACCTCTTCGGCAATAGTAATGGCATGCTTGTTAACCTCATGAATCAGACAGTTGGCAAGGGTAAGATAGCAGATGGCATTGTCGTCCTCGTGACCATTGAAATAATCTCCGTAGTTGCAGAATGCCTCACCCAGACCATGACTGTAATAGAGCATGGATGTTACACCATCAAAACGGAATCCGTCGAAATGGAACTCATTGAGCCAATACTTGCAGTTGCTCAAAAGGAAGTGGATGACTTCATCCTTTCCATAGTCGAAGCAGAGGCTGTCCCAAGCCGGATGCTCATGACGATCGCCAGGATAGAAATACTGGTTAGGATCGCCAGCGAGATTACCCAGTCCTTCCACCTCATTCTTTACGGCATGAGAGTGAACGATATCCATGATGACGGCAATACCATTCTGGTGAGCTGTATCAATGAGATCCTTCAACTCTTCAGGAGTTCCGAAGCGGCTACTTGCAGCAAAGAAGCTGCTTACATGATAGCCGAAGGAGCCATAATACGGATGCTCCTGGATAGCCATAATCTGAATACAATTGTAACCATCCTTGATGATACGTGGCAACACATTCTCCTTAAACTCAGTGTAGGTACCAACCTTCTCTGCATCCTGCGCCATACCGATATGGCATTCATAGATAAACAGCGGCGCCACATTTGGTCTGAAGGTTTTCTTCTTCCATTTATATGGTTCCGGATTCCATACCTGAGCAGAGAAAATCTTGGTCTGGTCGTCCTGCACCACACGCTGTGCCCATGCAGGAATGCGCTCACCTTCTCCACCTTCCCAGTGAACTTTCATCTTGAAGAGATCGCCATGTTTCATCGCTTTCTCCGGAAGTTTGAGTTCCCAGTTGCCGGTATTCTTTATTCTTTTGGCACGATACTTTTCAGTTTCCTGCCAGTAGTTGAAGTCACCTATCAGATAGATGTCTTTAGCATTAGGTGCCCACTCCCGGAACACCCATCCACGGGCAGTCTTATGCAGTCCGAAATACTCGTATCCATTGGCAAAATCGCTCAATGTCTGTTTGCCGTTATTAGTCAGCTGACCGAGTTTCCAGAGTGCATGGTCGTGTCGGCCCTTGATGGCATCCTCATAGTCTGCCAGATATGGGTCGTTCTTCACGAGTCCGATATGCTTTACCACAGCCTTCGCTGCCTTTTTTGCAACTGGTTTCTTTGCAGTTGCTTTTTTAGTTGCAGCCTTCTGGGCTGTAGTTTTCTTTTCTGTTGCCATATATCATGATTTTAGATGGTTACTCTATTATTCTTCTTTAATTTTATCTTGAAGATTTCTTCTTTAATTCTTAATCTTGAAGATAGCCTTGTGGATATCACCACTACCGATGCATGGCTGATGACCATCTTGTGGCCAGAAGATAGCAAACTGACCTGGCTTGCAGGTAACGAGCGTCTGCGCTTTCACACCAGGATACTTGGTTACATCCTTAGCCTCGTTATATTCCACTTCAGGAAGATCAGCAAGAGGAGTATAGCCATAAGTCTCCTCGTTGTCAAGAGGGATCTGAATATCAATCATCTTGCGATGTGTTTCAAAAACAGCATCTTCCTCGCTTTTTCCGTGAGCTGTCGTTATGTTAACAAAGAGGTTACCCTCCTTGATAAAATGCTTACCGTCCTCCAATTTAGAGAGGTCATTTTCCTTGATAAACTTCACTACATCAGCGAAGAGCGGATTGAGAGAAACGTATTTCTCCAGATTGTCTAAAGTATCTACTACCATAATTCTAGTTTAAGCTTTGAGATTTGAACATTTACTTTTAACTTTGAGATTTGAAAACAGAACATTCAATATTCAACATTATAATATATTCTTTTTTCTCATTATTTAAAATATAAAGGTTCTCTATCTCGTTATTTTATAATTTCTTTGTATTTTTCTAATTTTCTGAAGAGATTAGTCTTCAAATCGTTTGCCGTTTTCGTAGGCTCCCTTGGCTGTAACCTGTCCGTTGCGGTCTTTTTCTACAAATCTTCCGTCACGCACATCGTTATGGTAGGTTCCTTCGAAACGCTTACCGTTTTTATCTTCTTCTATGCAAGGTCCCTGGCGCTTACCTTTGTGATAGGCACCCTTGAATCTTCTGCCATCAGCATAAAGAATCACGACATTACCATCTACCAGACCGTTCTTGAACTCACCTTCAAACACGTCGCCGTTCTTCTTGGTCAGTTTGCCCCTGCCGTTCTGCAGATCATCCATCCAGTCACCTACATAGATATCGCCATTCTTCCAGATGAAGGTACCCTGACCGGTACGCAGGCCCTCCTTAAACTGTCCGTTATACTTGGCGCCCCTTGCAGAGCGGAAGATGCCTATACCCGTGCGTTCTCCCTGCACATAATCGCCTTCATAAATGTCGCCATTATGAAATTTATAGATACCCTTTCCGTCCTGGATATCATCCTTCCAGTCGCCGATATACACATCGCCATCAGCATATTTGAAAGTACCTTTTCCTGAGCGCTGGTTGTCTAGCCACTGACCGTCATAAGTAGTTCCGTCTCCCCAGTTGAAGAAGCCGTTTCCATTCTTCATATCGTTCATCCACTGGCCTTTATACTGTGCGCCATTGGCATAAGTATAAACGCCGCGTCCCTGACGCTTGTCCTTATACCAGTCGCCGTCATATTTATCACCATTATAATAGAACATGACGCCATGACCATGCTGGTAATCGCGGAACCAGAGGCCTACATATTTGTTGTTGTTCTGGAAATAGTAGGTGCCTTTACCATGCTGCTGGTCCTGCATCCACTGTCCCTCATACTTTTCGCCATCACTGAAGGTATAAACGCCATAACCTTCGCGCTTACCTTTCATATAAGAGCCTTCGTAGGTATCCCCATTCTTATAGATGGTAGTACCTTTTCCCTGCGGCTTTCCGCTCACCATTTCGCCTTTAAACTGACCTCCGTCACGGGTGATGCAAGAGCCTAGCGAAATCTTCTGGGCTGAGGCATCAACCGATGCCATAGCCAAAGTCAAGGCAAGGAAAAAGCACTTGCTCCGACAGGACAATTTGGTATGTTGTTTCTTATTGTATTTCATATTCTACAGTTATAGTCTGACTTATCAATCTCCAAAATTACGGTTTTTTCCTCAAATAGCCAAATAGATTAAACAAATTTAAGGTAAAATCATGAAAATAGATTTTTATCTGAAAAAATCTGCAGCTTGAAACAATAAACAAACACATTTTTCGTTTTTACGAAAATCGAGAATAAAATCACTAAAACAGTAAAATTATGATTTTAAATTGCGCCATCATAGATGAAGATCCGGAAGCTTTGCAACTCCTGGAACAGTATATAGAAAAAACTCCGACCCTGCATTTGATCGGAGCCTACAAAAGTGCGATAGATGCTGTAGACGGCATCCATCACAACCATCTCGACATACTTTTTCTCGCCATCCACATGCAGCAAATCAGCGGTCTGGAATTGGCAAAGGTTGTACCCAAGAACGTGAAGATTGTCTTCACCACCGCATTCAAGGAGTATGCCATCGAAGCCTACAAAGTGAATGCATTCGACTATCTGCTCAAGCCCATCACCTACGATGACTTTATGGGATCATGCCAGAAAGTCTTCGAAAGCTACATGCAGGACGATAACTACAACCCTATCAAGCGCGACGGTTTTCTGGTGGTAAAACGAGATTACAAATGCGTAAGAATCCCGATAGATGATATTCTGTTTGTTGACTGCGACAAAGACTACATCCGTTTCCATCTTGAGGGCAGGCCTAACATCAGAACCCTGGGCAACCTCAAACAGTTGGAAGAAAGGCTGCCAAGAGAAAAATTCAAGCGTGTACACCGTTCGTTCCTTGCCAACATGACAAAGTTTGATACGGTAGACCAGCAGCACATCACCTATGGCGACCGGAGCATTCCTATCTCAGAAACCTATTTTGAGTTTATCAAGAAATACCTGGAAGACCATTCTCTATGATGGTCTTCCAGATAGTTTTATCCTACCTTAACCTTATAATATCTGCAAGGGTGATGATACCAGGATAGAAGCTCCATGTGCCAACAGGAAATCGTGATCTCTGAATCCCCAAAGAACAGAGATACAAGGCATTCCGCTGTTCTTTGCCGTCATCACATCCACGTCGCTGTCGCCGATATATACCGCCCTTTCTCTATCCGCATGCAGCTGTCGCAAGGCTTCGTTTACGGTATCTGGAGCCGGTTTTTTCTTGATATTTTCCCGTTCTCCTATCGCTACATCGACCAGGTCGCCGAAGAAATGGCGGCAGATTTCCTGTGTAGCAGCATAAAACTTATTGCTTACCACCGCAATGTTCTTTCCCCTGTTTTTCAGTTCCTCCAGCATCTCCATTACGTCAGGATAAGGCTTCGTGTTATCCATATTGTGTACCATATAATGCTTGCGGAAATCCTGCAGGGTTTTCTCAAACTTCTCGTTCTCCAATCCTCCCGGCACGGCACGTTCCATCAGTTTCTTCACCCCGTTTCCTACAAACATGCGTACCTCCTCCAGCGTACGTTCAGGCATCCCGTTCAGTTTCAGCGCATAATTGCAGCTTGCAGCCAGGTCATGGAGAGAAGAAATCAGGGTGCCGTCAAGATCAAAGATATAGGTATCGAAATTGAACTGGGCATGAGGCGGAACCCTCTTGATACGGAAGTCGCCGCCATGGAGCACATAAACATCCTGATGATATACGCGGAGTTCACCTTGAGGAACTCCCTGTCCACCAGCCTGTTCATCACCCGAAACACCAAAGGTTCTGTTATCTCCGAATTCCCATCTCTTCAGTTTCTGGGTCTGTGCATCAATCACCACATATTTATATTCTATCGGCGCATCAATGGCCTGCACATTGACAGAGATTTCCCAGTCCTTTTCATGATTGTTCTGCATCTGCAGGAAGTGGGCAGGATTCCATTTGCCCAGCGTAGGATGATTACCCAACAGAGCCACAGCCTCACCCTCATAGAGTTTCGGGGCATGAATTTTGAAGATGATGGTACGGTCGAAAAGAGGCAGACGGGTCGGATTGACATCAGTAAACTTTACCTGCTGCTGCAATACGAAGGCATCTTTTTCCACATAAGGGTTATCCTCCTCCAGCCAATAGTCCTGGAAATAGAAATTCTTGCTCTCATCAAAAACATATTGGCGGGCAGAAGCGAACGATTCTCTGCGCAGCACCTTTCCCTCAGCATCTTTCACGCAGTAGCAGTAAGCCACAGCCACGAAAGGATGATGGCGGTTCTGCCTTGACGCCATTTCCACCTCCCAGCGATAACCGTCCCGGGTGGTCATCGGCAAGTCCATCGTATCTTGATAGCCGTCAGCGGCGGCAAAAGTTAATTCTACATGCAGGGCATGGCCCCACTTGGCAGCATACGCTATCGAAAACTTCATTTTCATAATCCTTTTATAATAATGTGCCCGAAAGCACCCATACACATGTTGATTCTTAAAGTCAAGTGCAAAGGTAACAAAAAAGCAGACACAACGGATAAAGAAAGATGACAATTAACCTATTTTAAATTCCTATACTTTGCTATTTCCCATTTTTACTGTACTTTTGCACCCGAAAAATAACAAACAAGAAGAATATGAAAAAGAAAAAATCATTTTCTAAGCTCTATCTGTATGGTGCTATAGGCTGCATCGCAGTCATCGCCATCGTGGGTTACATCTATTGTTTCTCTTCCTTCTCGAAGAGCAGCAACACCGAGTATGTTTACATCGACAGCGATGATAACATCGACTCTGTATACAACAAGCTCCGCCCATTTGCCAAGAGCATTCCGTTCCAGGCATTCAAGACCCTGACCCTCCATTCCGGCTATGCCGATCATATCCGCACAGGTAGATACGCCATTGCTCCAGGCGACGGTGCCCTCAAGACATGGCGCCACATGAAGAACGGTTTGCAGGAACCGGTTAGCCTTACCATCCCTTCGGTACGCACGCTCGACAAACTCTCTGATGAGATTGGCAAGAAGATGATGTTTGGCAGCAACGACCTCTACCATGCCCTGCGCGACGAGAGCGTCTGTCAGAAATACGGTTACGATACTGCCACCATCGCCTGCATGTTCGTACCTAACACCTACGATCTTTACTGGAACATCTCGGTAGATAAATTTCTGGAGCGCATGAAGAAAGAAAGCGACAAGTTCTGGAACTTTGAGCGTACCGAAAAGGCAAAGGCTATGAAGCTGACACCGGTTGAAATCATCACCCTTGCCAGCATCGTGGACGAAGAAACAGCCAACAACGGCGAGAAACCGATGATAGCCGGCATGTATTATAACCGTCTGATGCTTCGCAATGCCGAATATCCAGAGGGAATGCCATTGCAGGCCGATCCTACCATTAAATATGCGTGGCAGCGATTCGACCTCAAGCGCATCTACAACAACCTCCTGTCTATCAAGAGTCCGTATAATACCTACAAGAAACCAGGTTTGCCACCGGGTCCCATCCGTATTCCGAGCGTAGCAGGTATCGATGCCGTCCTCAACCATGTGCATCACGATTACCTCTACATGTGTGCCAAAGAGGATTTCAGCGGCACTCATAATTTTGCCCGCACTTACGATGAGCACCTGCAGAATGCAGCCAAATATTCTAAGGCACTCAACGAAAGAGGTATCAAGTAAGATAAGGAAACAAGAAAGGTAAAAATGAG
Source organism: Segatella copri (assembly GCF_026015465.1). Classification (GTDB taxonomy): domain Bacteria; phylum Bacteroidota; class Bacteroidia; order Bacteroidales; family Bacteroidaceae; genus Prevotella; species Prevotella copri_E. Next base: position 496,261 of record NZ_JAPDUQ010000002.1, on the reverse strand, counting down.
TCAGAAAACTTGCAAAGCGTTAGTGATTTTACAAGTTTTCTGACTTTTTATTTGGTAGTCTAACAAAATAGTTGTAAATTTGCAGCCGAAAACTTACCAATTTAAAATAAGGAATAAATACATGAACAGAACGATTATTACAGTAGTGGGCAAGGATACCGTTGGTATCATCGCCAAGGTATGTACCTATTTGGCAGAGAACAGTATCAACATCTTGGATATCTCTCAGACCATCGTACAGGAGTATTTCAACATGATGATGATCGTAGACATGGGCAAGATGCAGAAAACTTTCGAGGAAGTAGCCGATGAACTCACCAATGTTGGTAAGGCTATGGGCGTGCAGATCAAATGCCAGCGCGAGGAAATTTTCAATATGATGCACAGAATTTAAAAAGCAAACAATATGATCAATATATCTGAGGTTATCGAAACCAATAAGATGATAGAGCAGGAGAATTTCGATGTGCGTACCATCACCATGGGTATCAACCTGTTGGATTGCGCATCTACCAATCTCGATGAGCTCTGTCAGAACATCCATAATAAGATTACACGTCTAGCAAAGAACCTGGTGAAGACCGGCGAAGAAATCTCCAAGGAGTTTGGTGTGCCTATAGTCAACAAGCGTATCTCCATCACTCCTATCTCGCTGGTAGGCGGTTCTGCCTGCAAGACTACCGACGATTATGTAAAGATTGCCAAGACCCTCGACCAGTGTGCCAAGGAGCTTGGTGTCAACTTCCTGGGCGGCTATTCTGCCATCGTAAGCAAGGGTATGAGCAAGAGCGATGAGCTCCTTATCCGTTCTATCCCTCAGGCGATGGCACAGACCGATTTTGTCTGCAGTTCTGTCAATGTGGGTTCTACCAAGACCGGTATCAACATGGATGCCGTTCGACTGATGGGCGAAATCGTAAAGGATACAGCCGAGGCAACCAAGGACAGAGGTTCTCTGGGTTGCGCCAAGCTCGTTGTTCTCTGCAATGCGCCAGACGACAATCCGTTCATGGCTGGTGCCTTCCACGGTGTTTCTGAGGCCGATGCGGTAGTGAGCGTTGGTGTCAGCGGTCCGGGCGTTGTAAAATATGCATTGGAGAAGGTGAAGGGCGAAAGCTTCGAGGTTCTTTGCGAAACCATCAAGCGCACAGCCTTCAAGATTACCCGTGTAGGTCAGTTGGTAGCTAAGGAGGCTTCACGCCGTCTGAACGTTCCTTTTGGCATCATCGACCTTTCATTGGCTCCTACCCCAGCTATCGGTGATAGTGTAGCCGATATTCTCGAGCTCATCGGTCTTGAGCATGCCGGTGCTCCTGGTACCACAGCAGCTCTTGCGCTCCTGAACGATCAGGTTAAGAAGGGCGGTATCATGGCTTCTTCTTATGTAGGTGGTTTGAGCGGTGCCTTCATCCCTGTCAGCGAAGACCAGGGCATGATTAACGCTGTAGAGGCAGGTGCGCTGACCATTGAGAAACTGGAAGCGATGACCTGTGTCTGCTCAGTAGGTTTGGATATGATTGCCATCCCTGGCGATACTCCAGCCACCACCATTTCTGGTGTCATTGCCGACGAGGCTGCCATCGGTATGGTTAACCAGAAGACTACCGCCGTACGTATTATCCCTGTTGTGGGCATGAAGGTAGGCGACAATGTAGATTTCGGCGGCTTGCTCGGTCATGCTCCAATCATGCCTATAAACCCATTCAGTTGCGAGGCATTCGTGAACCGTGCCGGTCGTATTCCGGCTCCAATCCACAGCTTCAAGAATTAAACTGTTTTGATTCAAAAATCGAGTAGGAGGAAAACGAAATAGTTTTTCTCCTACTTTCGTTTTCCGTCCTCTCACACCACCGTACATGCGGTTCCGCATACGGCGGTTTCTATTTTGGGTAACATTCGAGGTATGAACCCGTCAATGTAACATAGCTTGCCATGCTCAACTTTTCACTGGTTATCGCACGACATAGTATGTAACTACCAGCTATGCGCCAATAACCCAAACGACTATTGCCCCACATGTAAGCTTGGTATTTATCTATACCACACTTTATCAAGTTGGCAATTCTCGTTTTCACCCTCTTCCACGACTTCCATATACACATACGTAGCCGTCCCCTTAGCCACTCATCAATTTCAATGAGGAAACGTTTCATGTTGGCAAGGTGACAGTAACCTACCCACCCCTTATGTACTTTCAAGTTTTTGCTTCCTCTTGGCATATCCCCAACCATTGCTTCGGGAAGTCAACTCCTTGAGTTTGGCTTTCATCTTGGATTTGGCTTTTGGGTGTACCGTGAGTTGGCATTTGCCTTTCATTACATAAAAGAAGTAACCAAGGTATTTCACACCTTGCACATAGGACACAACTGTCTTGTCCCTGTTCACCTTCAGATGAAGTTTTCATTAGTTTTAGAATTCAAAAACAATAGTATCCAGGATATAAAGATACTCAGAAACATCAACTACAGATATTTAAATCCAATCTTTAAATAAGACGGAAGCTCCCCCAACAGTCAAAAGAATCGGGGGAAAAATAAAGGGTGAGACTTCTCCCACCCTTTATCTGATATTATAAAAAAAGTTTGTCTAAAGTAAATTACAAACGTTTAAAGTTTTTTCACCTCTTCTTTCCATGCAGAATAAGCCTCGAGATAAGCAGAACGGTTAGCCTCATCAGGATCTATGACTGCAAGTTTCTTCAATGAAGCAAAAGCCTCATTATGATCCTTATAGATACCGGCACCAATACCAGCACCCTTAGCAGCACCTGCACTACCATCTGTCTCATAAAGTTCGATAGTAGCACCACTCACACCCGCCAACGTATCACGGAACAACGGACTGAGGAACATATTAGCCTTACCTGCATGAATATTCTTGATATCCATACCCATCTGCTGCATGATTTCCATTCCATAGCAGAAACTGAAGACGATACCCTCTTGTGCTGCACGAACAATATGAGCACGATTATGCTTATTAAAGCTGATGCCACGAATAGAACAACCAACTTCCTTATTCTCTAATACACGCTCAGCTCCATTACCAAATGGGATAATCTTAACACCATCACTACCTATTGGCACAGAAGCTGCAAGATCATTCATATCCGCATAGCTTACATTTGGAGTGATATTTCGATGAACCCACGCATTCAAGATACCAGTTCCATTGATACACAACAATACACCAAGACGGTCAAGGTCTGTAGTATAATTAGCATGAGCAAAAGTATTGACACGGCTCTTTGGATCATAGTTAACATCACCCAATACACCATATACAACTCCTGATGTACCTGCAGTACTTGCAATTTCACCCGGATTGAACACATTCAGACTCACAGCATTATTTGGCTGGTCACCCGCACGATAAGATATTGGTGTACCTTCTTTCAGACCAAGTTCTTCAGCTGCCGCTTTACTTACTACACTCTGTACAGAGAATGTAGGAACAATATCAGCCAGAATGCTTTCATCGAAGCCAAAGTAATCAAGCAGGAATTTAGCAGGCTTTTTCTGGTTGAAGTCCCACATCATACCTTCAGAAAGACCACTGATAGTAGTCTTAACTTCACCTGAAAGTTTCATTGCCAGATAATCACCAGGAAGCATAATCTTATCTATCTTATCAAACAGTTCCGGTTCATTATCCTTTACCCAAGCAAGTTTAGATGCAGTAAAGTTTCCAGGAGAATTGAGCAGATTACGCAAGCAGAAGTCCTCACCTAAATCATGAAAAGCCTTCTCGCCATAAGGTACGGCACGAGAGTCGCACCAAATGATACTAGGACGCAAAACTTGCTGATTCTTATCAACACAAACCAAGCCATGCATCTGGTACGAGATACCAATAGCAAGGATATCTTCACCCTTGGCACCAGATTCTGCCATGATTTTCCTGAGCGCCAGCTTAGCATTATCCCACCACATCTGAGGATCCTGCTCTGCCCAACCGGTCTTTACAGCCATAATGGGTGCTTCATGATCCGGATAGAATGCAGAAGCTACGATTTCTCCATTGTCAACATCAGTAAGCGAAGCCTTTACAGAACTTGAGCCTACGTCAAAACCTAATAAATATCTACTAGCCATAGTTTATTCGTTTATATGTTTATTGTTTAACTTTTATCAGTTTTTATAAAGTCTACATATATTATACGAACATACTACAACATTCCCCTCATAAAAAAAATAATTTAGAACATATTCTCATCAAAAAGACTTTGAGGAGCACTATCATCAGCCTTACTCTCTTCTTCATTACTATTTTCTAATACAGAAGAAGAAAAATTGAGCATCAGTTGCTGTACTGCCTTTGAATCAAAATTAACATGATATACACCATACCCCTTACCTTTTTCTATAAGCGATTGTGGGTCTTTAGCGCATCTGGTGAGATATTGCGTAACATAGCTATGAACATCCTTGTAATTCAGAGGTGTAAAAATCGAATTACAGGAATTATATACATGACGAGCTATTTTTTCTACTTTCAACCCTTTTGCACCCGCAGCCAAAAGAACATTGAATATCTCCTGATCAAGTTTCATATAATAATCATAACATTCGTCCTCTTTCAAGAGAGAAGACACAAAAAGAAAAAACCGCGGTTACTCACTTACAAGCAACCGCGGCTCTTTGATAAATAAACCTTATTTAAGCGAGAGCAACCTTGTTGTCCTCATCTTTAATCTTACCCTCTTTGAAGAGCCAACCGATACCAAGGATTACATCCTCTGTACTGATCTTAGCAGCCTTAGCAATTTCTGCTACTGTGAGAGCCTTTTCTGAAGCTGCCAATGCCTGATATACATCACCAGCTCTAAAACCTGCGTTCTCTGCGTTCAAGTAAAGAACGTCCTTCTTTGCTGCAGGAGCCTTCTTTGCTACTGGAGCCTTCTTTGCTGCTGGCTTCTTTGCAGCAGTCTTAGTTGTCGCTTTCTTTTCTACCATGTTTTAAGAATTTTATGATTCTATTGAGCCTCATTTCGTCAGCTCAACCTTAATATCTGCTGCAAATTTATAACTTTTATTTCGAAATAGTGTTAGAAAAATAGAAAAAACTACTACTTATAAACAAAAGTGCTGCATTTCTTGATTTACGTCAAGAAGCGCAGCACTTTATTTACTAAAAATCAATTACTTATTATAAATCATTGAATTTTTCTCAAGGCATTTTACGCATACTCTTTTATGGAGTGAATACCTTCGTTTCTCTATTTTTATTCAGCCTTCAAATCAAGTTTGATCTCCAATTCATCCAACTGCTTAGGGTCAAGTTCAGAAGGAGCATCGAGCATAACATCTCGACCAGAGTTGTTCTTTGGGAAGGCAATACAATCGCGAATACTGTCGAGACCAGCCATAATGCTGACGAAACGGTCCAAACCGAAAGCAAGACCTGCGTGAGGTGGTGCACCATACTTGAAAGCATTCATCAAGAAACCGAACTGGGCCTCAGCACGCTCTGGAGTAAAGCCGAGAACCTCGAACATCTTCTCCTGCAACTGAGTATCATGGATACGGAGAGAACCTCCACCTACTTCGATACCATTGCAAACAAAGTCGTATGCCTTGGCACGAACCAGCTCAGGATGCTCATCGAGCAATGGGATATCATCAGGATTTGGCATAGTGAATGGATGGTGCGTAGCCATCAGGCGCTGCTCCTCATCGCTCCACTCAAAGAGAGGGAAGTCAATAATCCAAAGACACTTGAATACGTTCTTATCACGAAGACCAAGACGATCACCCATTTCCAAACGCAAAGAGCAAAGCTGAATACGTGTCTTGTTAGCATTATCACCGCTCAAAATCAAAACAAGGTCACCATCCTTGGCTCCCATTACGGTCTTGATTTCAGCAAGTTCCTCTGGAGAATAGAACTTATCTATGCTACTCTTTACAGTACCATCAGCATTATACTTGATATATACCAATCCTTTGGCACCGACCTGAGGACGCTTAACAAAATCGGTCAATTCGTTCAACTGCTTACGGCTATAATCAGCACAACCTGGAACACAGATACCGCCAATATACTTAGCCTCATCGAATACAGAGAAATTACCCTTACCTGTGAAAGCATCTTTCAACTCAACAAATTCCATACCGAAGCGCAAGTCTGGCTTATCGCTACCGAAACGGCGCATAGCATCGTGCCAGGTCATCTGCTCCAACTTAGGAAGTTCTACACCACGAATCTCCTTAAACAAATGGCGAGCCATTTCCTCGAAAAGGTTAATGACATCATCCTGATCAACAAAACTCATTTCACAGTCAATCTGTGTAAACTCTGGCTGACGGTCAGCACGAAGATCCTCATCACGGAAGCACTTGGCAATCTGGAAATAGCGGTCGAAGCCAGCAACCATCAAGAGCTGCTTTAAAGTCTGAGGACTCTGTGGAAGAGCGTAGAACTGACCTGGATTCATACGGGAAGGAACAACAAAGTCGCGGGCTCCCTCTGGGGTACTACCAATAAGAATAGGAGTTTCAACCTCCATGAAGTTCTGTGCATCTAGGAAGTTACGAATCAAGATGCACATACGATGACGCAACTCCATATTTTTGCGCACTGCAGGACGACGCAAATCAAGATAACGATACTTCATACGGATATCATCACCACCATCAGTATTATCTTCGATAGTGAAAGGAGGGGTCTGACTCTGAGAGAGGACATTGAGTTCCTTCACCAGGATTTCGATGTCACCAGTATCCATTTTAGGATTCTTACTCTGTCGTTCACTTACTACACCCTTTATTTGAATGCAGAATTCACGACCTAGCTTGTTAGCTGCATCACACAAGTCTTTGTTATCAGCCTCATTGAAAACCAACTGTGTGATACCATAACGGTCGCGCAGATCGACGAATGTCATACCACCCATCTTTCTTGAGCGCTGTACCCAACCGGCAAGTGTCACTTTCTTGCCGGCATCAGAGAGACGTAACTCTCCACACGTATTACTTCTGTACATACCTTATTATATTATATTATTATTTTCCAAAGTGCAAAAGTACAACAAATAAAGGAAAGGACAAAATAAAATCGCGAAAATATTATTAAAAATATCTTCGCGACCCTATTAATGTGACCAAAAGTCACATAAATACATATTAAATAGTTTTATCTCTACTTTTTTAGAGATTTATTTCTTCATCCGTCTGAATGCCTGCCGATGGAACCGTTCCTCTGCCTTGATGACACTGAACACCTTATTAGGTGGCAAGATGGTCATAAATCTAGAATGATACTCTTGCTGCAACTGTTTCAGCTGAATATCCAACTCATCCTGTCTTCTGATAGCATCGGCACATGCCTCATTATCATTCGGATTCACATGACGGAATCGGCGCATTTCATCGAATATCATACGCATTTTCTTACCCATCTGTCTATATACCGGGAAGAATTTAGCAGCTTCTCTCGGCGTAAGACAGGCATTAGTCGTAATAAACTGTTCTAGTTCTGCCTGAAACCTTTTAGGATCAAATCCATCATGATGTTTTCTACCCTGAGGCTGTGAAGCAAGTGAAACCAGGCTAATCATCAGCATAGCTAAAAGCGCAAGAAACCTATGTTGCATTATCTTTCTCATACCTTATCTTTTTTTAATCTTTATCTGTAGACAAAAAGAAATACCAACCATTAATTTTCTGCAATCAGCGATGCATAGATAGTTTCATTATCCATCATCGTATAATCGGCGATCTCATTAAAAGTAGCATCTTCATTATTATTCACAGCAGCTTTCTGAACCATATGGTCCACATGTGCCATAGCAGGCTTACTGCTTCCCGTATATTTCAGCGCCAGTACCGAACCACCTCCCATCACAGCCAAAACAGCAACAGCCGCCGCAATCTTTCGAATCGGCATACGCTGCCATAAGCTAGGCTGCATGTGAATGATGCGGGGATCCTGCTCCGGCAAATTTACCATCACCCTATCCGTCAGCTGGTCGAAATAACCAGCCGGCACTTGGAAATGGTTTTTCTTACCAAAACGGCTATTCAATATATTGTCTTCTTTTAACATATTCCTCATACCTTTCTTTTATACTTTATTAAATAGACGAAAACTAACCGAAAAGGTTTAATCCTTACGATTGAAAAAATCGGTTATTTTTTTCACTGCAAGATGATAGGAAGCTTTCAGAGCGCCTTCGCTTGTTGACAAAACCTTGCTCATCTCTGAATATTTCATATTATCATAATATTTTAGAGTGAAAACTGTGCGCTGTACATCGGGCAGTTGGGCTACAGCCTCTTGCAATTCTGCCTGAATCTGGTCTCCGTCAAAATAATCGTCTGCCAGAAGACGTGAAGCCAAACCCGGCTCGTCTTCGGTACTGACATTTACCATCTGCTTCTTGCGTCTCAAGAAATCAAGCGCTTCGTTAATTGCTATACGGTAAAGCCATGTTGAGAGCGAAGACTTTCCCTGAAACGAATCCAGATTGGTCCAAGCCTTGACAAAGGCATTCTGCAACACATCATCAGCATCATCATGATCTATAACGATATGGCGAACTTTCCAATACAACGGCTCGCTATACTGACTTACCAGTACAGCAAAGCCTTCGCGTTGGGTCTTAGGATCCTTGAGCATCGCCAAAAGTTCTTTATCCTTCATCATTGCTTTTATAAATGTGTTGTTTATAGATATTTCCTCAACATATCGAATATTACCGCATCAAATCCATACACATCAGAATATTCAGCTATTCTGCCTCCCGCAAACGGATAGAGCGTATAATAGGTTATGAAGAGAGGTACTTGTGGATTCACTTTTACGTTGCTCACAACAAGTTTTTTATTGGCAAGCGAATCTGCAGTCATCGAATAGTATATTTTTTCCTTCAGTTTCTTATTTTTATCAGCCAATAGGAAGACTGCGAAATCGTAAGGTTTTTCTATTCTGACGCATCCGTGTGAAACGCCTCTATCTTCTCGTCCGAACACTCCCTTGCTGTTAGTATCGTGCAGGAAGACAGAGAAATTATTATCAAAACGGAAGATGATTCTTCCCAGAGCATTCCCCTTTCCGCCCCGCTGGGCGATGCCATAAGCACCAGAAATAAGCATAGATCGAGTTACTCTGTCTAAGTCAACCTCCTTACCAGTTGCCACTTCCCTCACATAGTAGTTGCGCGAATGAAAGTAAGCATGATTCCCCACCCGGTGTATCATATCATGGAGAACGATACTACGAGGAACAAACCATTGAGGATTCAACTCCATACGTTTGATATGACTGTTCAATATCGGGGTTTTGGTTTTACTGGCTCCACATCCTATGCGCATCGAGAGCGTATCCTGATGATCAATAGCCATCAGATGGAACGATGGTATATTGACAACCACATATTTTTCGTGTTGCCAGGGATTATTATACTGTCTCCAGCGGCAACGTTCCATGTTGCAGAGAATTTTGATTCTCATCGCCTTGCCCAGTCCTCCAGCCTTCAATTTCTCCAGCAGTTGATAATAGAAAGGATTCTTAGGCTGTACTTCTTTCAGGAAGGAAGCCACCGAGTCACATCTAACCATTTGCATAGCCTTCTGATAGAACGCATCATCTGCATGAGCCATTTTTACATCAAACAGACCTCTGAACCTAACGGGTCTCTTGATACTATCATAAGGATTGGGAGCAAGAGTATCTAATCGGTTGAAGACAAAACTGGGATTCATAAATCCAAAATTCTGCCCCATCGTATATCTGAAGTAAACTTTGGTCAAGCGATACTCCAGTCGGGCTATCACTTGATTTATCTGATTATCAGCTGAATCTAGATTTAAATCTCGTAACCTGTCAATATCTCGGGCAATAGCATCCACATAGAACCGACGTTTATCAAATCCCATATCCGCTACAGTACGCAGGCAAGTCACCAGGGAGTCAGCCTGACTATTTACCCCATGACGTGTAATCCAAAGCAGATTACCTTCATTCTGATAATAGCGACGGGTATGCAAATCAGCAGCATGTCGGTCTTTATCATTTCGCATGATGCTGTCTATCAGATTCCTTACCGCCCTCGAATTGATAGCATAGGCAGAAGAACGTAAGTCCTGATAATCATCTAACGATAATTGGAAATTGCTGTTTGGCACCCTGTCGTGGCAAGAACAGAACATCAAACAGCAAGAAATGATAAGTAACGAAAAATGAAAGACTTTCACTTTCTGATTAAAGTTAAACGGCATTCTAAGGCCTCTATGGTACTATTAATGCTTTACGCAAATTTTGCGCGTAAAGGTATTTCCCACCTTTACAACATAGATACCATCAGCCAATGGCAAGTTTACGCGCTTGTCATTACCTTCTATGCGGAAGGTCTTGATAGTAACACCTGCCACATTATATATTCTCACCACTTGCCCGCTAGCGCCGGTGATATGCATCACGCCCCCAGCATAGTTCAAGTTGATATCTGCCACATCAAGGTCTGCCCATTCTATGTTTCCCTCGTTGGCCATAGCATCCGAAGGAACAGAAAGCGCTAACATTGCAATTGTTAATATTGAAAGTAAAGTCCGTTTCATATATTTTCAAGTTTCGTTAAACCAATAGTTCTTTCTGCAAAGATATATAAAAAAAAGGAAACTTACCGTCTTCCCGACGATAAGTTTCCCAAAAATTAGCTTTTTTAACCTTTCAGAGGAAAAAAGAAGCCAATTCACATTATTTTCTAAAACAACCAACACTTTACATGATGCCATCAGCGCGAAGTTTCTGCTGCCATTTCCAAGCAGAAGCCAACACATCCTCAAGCTTAGCCTCAGCCTTCCAGCCGAGTACCTTGTTAGCCTTGGTGCAATCACCCCAAATTTTCTCAATATCGCCCTCTCTTCGTGGACCATACTTCCAATTCAGTTTCACACCTGTAGCTTTTTCAAAAGTCTCAACAATTTCGAGAGTTGAGTTTCCATTACCTGTACCGATATTGAAATATTCAATAGGCTCAGTCTCCTTATCAAGAACACGTGCCATAGCAGCTACATGCGCCTTAGCCAAATCTACAACATAAATATAGTCGCGTATACAGGTTCCATCAGGAGTATCATAATCATTACCAAAGATAGTGAGTTCCTTGCGGATACCCATAGCTGTCTGAGTAACGTATGGAATCAGATTGTTTGGCACACCATTTGGCAACTCACCAATCTCAGCAGAAGGATGTGCACCTATAGGATTGAAATATCTCAATACAATGCTCTTGATGGCTGCACCACTATGGATATAATCAGCTATGACCTGCTCATTAATCTCCTTAGTATTGCCATAAGGTGAAGTAGCCTTCTGATGAGGAGCCTCTTCTGTTACAGGCAAATTCTCAGGCTTTGGCTGACCATAAACGGTACAAGAAGAAGAGAAGATAATACCCTTTACCTGATACTTTGGCATAAGTTCCAGGAGATTGATGAGCGATATGATATTGTTACGATAATACAACAATGGTTTCTGTACGCTCTCGCCTACTGCCTTACTCGCAGCAAAGTGAATGATACCCTCAATATCAGGATATTTCTGGAATACAGCCTCGGTAGCAGCCTTGTCGCGCAAATCAACCTGTTCAAAAGCAGGGCGGATACCAGTAATCTTTTCGATACCATCGAGTACTTCAATCTTTGAGTTTGAGAGATCATCTACGATAACAACATTGTAGCCTGCCTGCTGCAACTCTACTGTAGTATGGCTACCTATGAAGCCTGTACCACCTGTAACAAGAATAGTTTGTTTCATAATCAAATCTAGTTAGTTTGAAGAATTATTATATTTCTTCTGCAAAAGTACTGCAAAAATCTGAAAAAACAGAAAGATTTTTCAAAAATATACTTTTTTCCTTTGTTTTATCTATTATTTATACTATCTTTGCAAAAGATAAATCGTAAAAAGGCTCTAAGAAAATGGAAAAAAACATGAAACATTATAATATAGAACAAGACATGAGATATTTGCAGTTGCTCTCTCAGTCGTTCCCTACTATAGCAGAGGCGAGCACCGAGATTATCAACCTGCAAGCCATCCTCAACCTGCCAAAGGGTACCGAGCATTTCCTTGCCGACATCCATGGTGAGTATGAGGCCTTCCTGCATGTACTGAAAAATGCATCAGGAAATATCAAGCGTAAGGTGAACGAACTATTTGGCAATACCCTTCGCGAACAGGAGAAGCGAGAACTCTGCTCTCTTATTTACTATCCTGAGCAGAAACTGGAACTCGTCAAGCAGAACGAACCCGACATCAACGACTGGTATCACATCACCCTGCACCAGTTGGTGGCTGTATGCCGTGATGTTTCCAGCAAATATACCCGAAGCAAGGTGCGCAAATCGCTGCCATGCGATTTCTCGTATATTATCCAGGAGCTTTTGCACGAGCACACCGAAGATCATGACAAGACAGCCTATGTCAATGTTATTGTTGATACGATTATCAGCACAGGCAGAGCCGATGATTTCATCATCGCTATAGCCAACGTAATCCAGCGCCTGGCTATCGACCAGCTTCATATTCTGGGCGATATCTACGATAGAGGTCCAGGAGCCCACATCATCATGGACAAGATGCGCCACTACCACAGTTGGGACATCCAGTGGGGTAATCACGATGTACTATGGATGGGAGCAGCTGCCGGCAATGATGCCTGCATCTGCAATGTGATCCGCCTCTCCCTGCGATACGCCAACCTCTCGACATTGGAAGAAGGCTATGGCATCAACCTCGTACCACTCGCTACTTTTGCGATGGAAACCTACAAGGATGATGATTGCAAAGAATTTCTGCCTAAGCTCAGCGGAGGTGCAGCAGCAATGGATGAAAAGACTCAGCGGCTCACCTCTCAGATGCACAAGGCTATAGCTGTCATCCAGTTTAAATTAGAGAGCCAGCTTTTCAAGAAGCATCCGGAATGGAAGATGAAAGACCGTTGTCTTTTTGACCATATCGATTACAGTAAAGGCAAGGTAGAGATTGACGGAAAAGAGTATGACATGACCTCATGCCACTTCCCTACCATCGATCCGGACAATCCAGACAAACTATCTGAAGAAGAGGAAATTCTGATTCAGAAACTGCATCATTCGTTTATGGTCTGCGAGAAGCTGCACAAGCATATCAAGGTTATGCTGCAGCATGGTTGCATGTACGCTATCTTCAACAACAACCTGCTCTTCCATGCTTCCTGTCCGCTCAACGAAGATGGTTCATTAAAAGAGGTAGAAATATATCCTGGCAAAAAATTCAGCGGCAGAGCCTTGATGCATCATACAGGCATGCAGATACGTACGGCTTTCCAATCAGATTCTGATCCGAATGAAAAGGAATATGCCATCGATTATTTCATCTACCTATGGTGCGGTCCAGACAGTCCGCTCTTCGACAAGAGTAAGATGGCAACCTTCGAGCGCTATTTCATTACTGACAAGGAGACGCATAAAGAAGAAAAGGGATACTACTTCCTGTTGCGCGATAACGAACAGGTTATCGACCATATTATGGATGAGTTTGGGGTAACCGGTCCTAACCGCCATATCATCAATGGGCACGTGCCCGTTCGCACAACCAAGGGCGAGAACCCTATCAAGGCAAACGGCAAGCTGATGGTTATCGATGGAGGCTTCTCTAAAGCCTACCACAACGAGACTGGCATTGCCGGCTACACCTTAGTATACCACTCCCGCGGATTTCAGCTGGTCCAGCACGAGCCATTTACGAGTATGGAAGATGCCATCAAGCAAGGTACCGACATCAAGAGTATCACACAGATTGTAGAAATGTCGAACCGCCGAATGCTGGTAGCCGACACAGATATAGGTTGCGAACTCCGTAAGCAGATAGAAGATCTGAAGGAGCTTCTCTATGCTTACCGACATGGTTTCATCAAGGAATCAGAAAGGAAGAAGTAAGAAACCGAGCATACAAAAAAGCCCCCGGTGCTACATGCATCGAAGGCTTTTTTTCAGAATTTTCTGAACCGCAATCTCAGGGTTTTACTCTTCAGTTGCATCTTACCTCCGGTCATTACCTCCTTGGCAAAATGCTCATTCAGATGATTGATGCCACAGCTACGCAAAGAATCATTCATTTCTGTCAAAAGTACATCGCCTCCATAATCTTCATGCCATTTATTACGATAAACAGATGTAATCAGCAAACTGTCGGAGGTTTGCTCAAAACGCAGATAAAATCCTCTACCATCACTAAAATAATCATAATCAGCAACCTGAATCAGCTTATACTGGCAGCCCCAGAACACGCGCTTATCTGCAAAGTTACAAGTACCCCCTGTAGCTAAAGTATCTACCTGCTCCAGATGCCAGAAACCATCCAAATCACCATTCTGGCTTGTTTCTACCTCACATGAGCTTAGAGTGAGCATTATAACAGCAAGGGAAAGCACCCCTATTATCTTTTTCATATTTTCTATCTTATCGATTATTATTTTCTTTTCGTCAGCAAACCTCTTTTGCTGATGGTTATCTGCATACCGGCATTATGCCCCAGCATCTTTTCGCTACCGAAATCCATCGCATAGCCTGCCTTCAACTGCCACTGATGCGGGAAATCATAATGGGCCTCTACCAGAAAACTTACATTATGATGCTTTTTTGTAAACGGGTTGCTATATGTACCCCAACCTTTCTGATAGGTGCCTAATATACGATAGCCCAACCGCTGTGTAGGCTGACCATCAAACCCCAGATGATAAGCTATGAAACGGTTGTTTCTGATATCAATATATCCGTCGTTATTATAAATAGGCGAACGGTAGAGTGGATTTCCTATCACCTGGCCCCAATGCTGCCATCCAGGATAGATGCTGTGGTTATAATAATCATCAGTACCCGCTATATGGTCTGCGATACCCGATGTACGGTCATGATTGTACGGACCACTCTGATATTTGGTATAGAGATACTCCAGCACCACATTTTTCAGCCAGCGCGAATACTTCAGATTCAGTTCGAAGCCCAGCATGATGTCCTTCAGCGAATACATGAAGAAACGCCGTTTTACTTTCTTATTCCAGTCTGCGCCCTCACCATATCCATTATAGTCGAGGAGAAACATCTGGCTGTGATCTTCGAAATAATGATCGGCATAGATGGCAGCTTTCCAACTGTCAGTGTCATAATTGATACGCATCAACCAACTGCCCAACTGGTTGCCGGCAACATTGGCATAAGCCCCTTCTCCTGCATCAGAGCCCGTTGCCGACAGCGCATGCCAGAAGCCTTTCAGATTTTTCTCGGTAGGAATCTGTACCATACTGTCACCTATTAGACGATATGCATTGCCACCAAACTGAGCAACCATTTCCAAGCCCATTTCTATGCTGAGCGGACAGAAAGCATTCTCGTTTCCGATACGCAAGAAACCAGCCTTGCTGTGATAGAGCATGTGGTCACAATATTTAGTCTGCCGTTTCGTAAAATCATGCTGCCAGCCATCATCCGTAGTCATACCATAAGCCAGATGACCTTTCAGTTGCAGCCAGCCTCTACCAAACGGAAGCGTCCAATATTCAGGAAGCGCCAGACGAACCTGAGGTATCGGACGGGCATTGATACCCAGACACTGGCTACCACTCGAGAGCGACTGGTTTTTTAGCTCCATCGGATATTCCTTGGCACCTGCAGTCAGCACACCATAAAGCCAGCGGACCTCCACATAAGCCTGCTGCACCACTATATTGCTGGTATAGTTTACCGGTACTGCCACATCTACTCCATATCCTACAGCCCAGCGGCGAGCCGAATCTGCAGAAAGCGGACGAACCAGACTACCTCTGAGATAGCCGTTATTCTTTTCTAAAGAACTTAATCCATATTTGTTTGCGTTAAGCCACAATGGGGTTTTACCTTTCGAAAACGACCCTTGCATCTCAACACCATATTGTATATTTTCCCGAAGATCTATCTTCTCCGTGCCATCCCCCTCCTGCCACATATACTGGGCCATAGATGGGGCTGCCAGACAGCAAAGGGCAAAACATACACCTACCTTTATCTTATTCATAATTAAATCTATACTTTCAAGATAAAAACGTAATTATCTCTATTATATTGTATATATTCAGAAAAATAAAAAAAAGAGCAACACTTGCCTCTCATTTTTTGAGAACAAGCATTGCTCTTTTGATTGAATTATCGTTTTATCCGAAGTTATCGTACATGATGCTCTCAGGATCTACTCCGAGAGAATCCAGATAATCTGTAACGGTCTTGATCAGCATTGGAGGTCCGCAGAGATAGTACTCGCAATCCTCTGGTGCCTCGTGATCCTTCAAGTAGGTATCACGGATGCAGTTAACAGCAAATCCCTCGTAGTACTTCACGCCCTGAGCATCTGCCACTGGGTCCTTGCGGTCCAATGAAAGATGGAAGTGGAAGTTAGGGAATTCCTTCTCAAGCTCCCAGAAGTCCTCAAGGAAGAACGCCTCACCCAATGCACGCGCTCCGTAGAAGAAGTGAAGCTCACGGTCGGTAGTGTGCAGGGTCTTGGTCATGTGCATAATCTGCGCACGCAATGGAGCCATACCGGCACCACCACCAATCCAGATCATCTCCTTGCCTGAGGTGAAGTTAGGATGGAAGTCGCCGTAAGGACCACTCATCATTACCTTGTCGCCTGGCTTCAGAGAGAAGATGTAAGAAGAAGCGATACCTGTTGGTACGTTCTGGAATCCTACCTGTGGACGTGGCAAGAATGGAGTTGTGGCGATACGTACGGTCAGGGTGATGATGTCACCCTCGTCAGGATAGTTCGCCATAGAGTAAGCACGAACGGTAGGCTCTGGGTTGTGAGCCTTCAGAGAAAGAATGTTGAACTTCTTCCATGTACCGATGTACTCCTCGCCAATGAGATCCTTGTCGAAGTCCTTGTCGTAATCGATGCAGTCGTATGCAGGAATCTTGATCTGAGCGTAAGAACCCGGAACGAAGTCCATATGCTCGCCTGGAGGCAGAGCCACCTTGAACTCCTTGATGAAGCTGGAAACGTTCTTGTTGGAGATAACCTCGCACTCCCACTCTTTCACGCCCATCACGCTCTCAGGCACCTTGATCTTCAGGTCGCCCTTCACCTTGCACTGGCATCCCAGGCGCCAGTGGTCCTTAATCTGCTTGCGGGTGAAGTGAGGCTTCTCTGAATCGAGAATCTCGCCGCCGCCCTCTAGCACCTGAACCTTACACTGGCCACAGCTTGCCTTACCACCGCAGGCAGAAGGCAGGAAGATGCCGTTCTCATTCAGCGTAGTCATCAAACTGCTGCCCTGAGGCACGTTGATGGTCTTGTCGCCATTGATTTCGATATTTACATTTCCGCTAGGGCTCAGATACTTCTTAGCCACGAGCAGGATGATAACCAGCAGGAGAATCACCACGAGGAAAACTCCGATACTAGCCAATATAAATGATGTATTACCCATATCTATAGTCCTCCTATTTTAGATTTTCAAGCCTGAGAAGCAAAGCATAGCCATTGCCATGAGGCCTACTGTGATAAATGTGATGCCGAGTCCCTGCAATGGCTTTGGCACGTCGCAATACTGCATCTTCTCGCGGATGGCTCCCATCAGGACGATGGCGAGTGTCCAACCCAGACCGGAACCTACGGCATATACGATGCTATCCCATACTGAGGTGATAGCCTGAGAACTGGTAGGCTCCATCAGGATGCGCTGCTGCATGAAGAGAGATGCACCCATGATGGCACAGTTTACGGCAATCAATGGCAGGAAGATACCCAGCGCTGCATAGAGCGATGGTGAGAACTTCTCTACAATCATCTCTACCAGCTGCACGATACCGGCGATGACGGCGATGAAGAGGATGAAGCTCAGGTAAGTGAGGTCAACACCCAGAATGCCATCGGCGCTGAGCACCTTGGTCTGCAACAGGTAATCTACAGGCACGGTGATGAGCAACACGAAGGTTACTGCCAAGCCCAAGCCCAAAGAGGTCTTCACGTTCTTGGATACTGCCAAGTATGAACACATACCCAGGAAGTAGGCGAAGATCATGTTATCGACGAAAATCGAACGGAAAAACAAACTTATTGCATGCTCCATCTTACTGCTCCTCCTTATAAATATAGGCACGATGTACCCAGATTACACATCCAACGAGAATCAATGCCATGGCTGGCATGGTCATCATACCGTTGTTAACATATCCGAAGTTGTAAGCTCCCTCCGGTATCAGCTGGAAACCGAGCAATGAGCCGCGGCCCAGAAACTCACGAACAGCACCCACAATCACGAGGATGAGGGCGTAACCCAAACCATTACCAACACCATCGAGGAATGAAGGCCAAGGCTTGTTCATCATGGCGAACGCCTCCAAGCGACCCATCAGAATACAGTTAGTGATGATCAGACCCACATACACGGAGAGCTGCACGCTCACGTCGTAGGCGAAAGCCTTCAGCACCTGGCTCACGATGGTAACCAGGGCAGCAACTACCACCAGCTGGACGATGATACGGATGCGCTGAGGGATGGTGTTGCGGATGATGGAAATAATCACGTTAGAGAATGCCGTGATGATAGTAACGGCAAGTCCCATCACAATGGCTGGCTTCAGCTGGGAAGTAACAGCCAGGGCACTACAGATACCAAGCACCTGAACGAGGATAGGGTTGTCGCCGTTCAGTGGCTTGATGAATGCCTCCTTATTTTGTTTACTAAATAATGCCATAATTTCGCTTAATTATTTAATGAATTTAGCAAGACCTTCCTTGAGCATGGCATCCACACCATCGGATGTCAATGTAGCACCGGTAACGGCATCTACATTGTTAGGGTCGCCGGCAGGAGCGTCTTTCTCAACGCCCAGAGCGATGCCCTCTACTCCATCCTTGTGAATCTTCTTGCCCTGGAACTTCTGCTGCCACTTCAGGTTGTCCTTGATTTCAGCACCAAGTCCGGCAGTCTCGCCTTCGTGGTTGAAATATACGCCATAGATGGTGTTGTTGTCGGCATCCACGGCGATGAAGCCTGAAATGCCGCCCCAGAGACCCATACCCTTTACAGAGTAAACGGTCTTCTTCTGACCATCAATCTCGCACTCGTAATACTTCATGCCGTCCTTCTCCTTCTCGTCCTTCACCACCTCTTTATATTTGGCAGCCGCAGTAGCGTTGTCAAGGTCGCGCAGGTTCAGCGAGTTGAGAATCTGCTTCTGAGTATCAAGAGCCACGTTGGCATCCTGTGTTGCCTTCAGCGAAGAAGACACGAACGCGAGCAGGAATGCCACGATTACCACGATGATAACCGAATAGATAATAGTATAGCTATTTGAATTTGTCTTCATATCTACATTCCTCCTACATTATTTAATAGCACGTTTAGCACGGCGTGAGATGTTGCCCTGAACTACACAGTAGTCGATGAGTGGAGCAAACATGTTGCCGAAGAAGATAGCGAGCATCATACCCTCTGGATAACCTGGGTTCATCACACGTACGATAACGGCGATGGCCCCGATGAAGAATCCGTAGAAGTACTTACCCTTCTCAGTACGGGCTGAGGTTACAGGGTCGGTAGCCATGAATACGGCACCGAAGCAGAAACCACCGAGAATGATGTGCTCATACCAGGCGATAGGTGTCATGCCGAGAGCCTGGAAGATAAGCGCCATCACGATGCCGCCTGCGAATACGCTGCCCATGGTCTTCCATGATGCGATGCCTGTCCAGAGAAGGATGATGGCACCGATGGCAATGGCGATGACTGAAGTCTCACCGATACAGCCAGGAATGAAACCGATGATAGAATCGCAGAGACTAGCTGAAGGCATGCTGCCCTGAGCCAGCTGTCCAAGAGGAGTAGCAGCAGTGAAGCCATCAGGCAGGGTGTTACCCAGACCGAAGATAGCATCCTTAGCCACCCAGACCTTATCACCACTCATAGCCAATGGATATGAGAAGAAGAGGAACATACGGGCACCCACAGCCACATTGAAGATGTTCATACCGGTACCACCGAAGATCTCCTTGCAGAAAATAACTGCGAAGGCGCACGCCAGGGCGAGCATCCACAGCGGTGTAGAGATAGGGATGATCAATGGGATGATGATACCGCTAACGAGGTAACCCTCCTGGATTTCCTCGTGCTTCCACTGAGCCCAGGCAAACTCGATGCCGAGACCCACGATGTAGCTAACCAGCAACTTAGGGAGGACAGCCAGGAATCCGAAGCCGAAGACCTCGATGAAGCTGGCAGTATCCAGTGTACCTGCAGCTTTGAAATTCTGGTATCCCACATTATACATACCGAAGAGCAAAGCAGGAATCAGGGCGATTACCACAAAGCTCATGATGCGCTTCGAGTCGATGGAATCGTGGATGCTGGCTCCGCTCTTCGCTGTCGTATTAGGCACGTACAGGAAGCTCTCAAAACCGTCAAACACGCTCTCGAAGGCATGCAGCTTACCTCCCTTCTGGAAGTTAGGCTTTATCTTATTGAGATAATTTCTTAATGCACTCATTATTTTAATAATTAACAGTACTAAAAACTAAGCGTTCTCCTTGCGCAGGGTATCCAAGCCCTCGCGTACAATCTTCTGCAATTCGAGCTTAGATGAATCCACGAACTCAGCCACAGCAAAATCTTCAGGACTTACCTCGTAGATACCGAGCTGCTCCTGCTTGTCGATATCGCCGGTGATGATTGCCTTGATGAGATACTCACCATAGATGTCCATCGGGAGCACCTTGTCATACTCGCCGCTCATGATCATGTGGCGCTCGCCACCCTTCACGCGGGCATCGAGATTATACTCCTTCTTCTTGCCGAAGAGCCAGGAGAGATATGAACGCGATGTAGAGAACTGATCGGTACGTGGAAGAATCCAACCCAGCATCTCGTCGTTGTCATCACCCTCTGGGATGGCTGTAATCTCTGATGTATGACCACCTACAAAATCGGCTGTGGTCGTCTTTACACCGGTAAGAGGATTACCATTGATAAGTCTCACATGGTCAGCAGCTTTCAGCTGATTGGCTACAAAACTGCTTAAAGGTGTACCTACCAATACTTCAGCATAGCCAGGAGTCTTGATTTCACTACCAGCCACAGCTACAGTCTTGTGCAAATCAACCTTACCTGTCAGGAAGAGTCTTCCGAAGAAGATAACCGATGCTGGATCTACTGTCCAAACCACCTCGCCCTTGTTTACCGGGTCGATGTTGTTCACCTGTACGCCTACATTACCTGCCGGGCAAGGACCGTCGAATACATTGAGTTCTACGTTCTTAGCCTCGCCGAGCGCATTGCTGTGCTGGTCAACGCCAACACCGAGATAAGTTTTCGCAATCTTGCTCAAGGCTGTCAAACCCGTCTGGAAAGCCTCTTCGTTGCCTTTGAGTTCTACCTCAAAGTCGGCTGCGAGCGGCATGTCGCGGAGGGCAGAAACGAAAATTGCCTTAGGCTTGGTGTCGGGAGTTGTGGACACAGCATAAGGCAACTGGTTGATGTATCCGAAGAGACCAGCCTCAAGCAGCGCCTGCTTGACAGCCTCACCGTCTAACGCATCAACGTTTTTCTTACCAAAATCCGTAGAGGTCTGTACTGCGTCGGCCTTCACCTTCACGCAGAGCACCTTTCGGCGCTCACCTCTCTCAATGGCGGTTACTTCTCCGCTCACTGGCGAGGCAAACTTCACCTCCGGGCAAGCCTTGTTCACAAACAAGGCATCTCCGGCATTGACATGCTCGCCCTCGCGTACCACTACCTTAGGAGTCACACCCACGAAAGCCGCAGGAACCAGCGCATACTCGCCAGCCTGAGCCACCTGGAGCGTTACATCCTTGGAAGCCTTACCCGTAAGGTTAATGTCCAAGCCTTTACGTAACTTAATTACATTTGCCATAACTACATTAAAAAATATTATATATAAACTTACTAATCACTTCAAGATATATGCCTCAGCGCCCTCATCAAGACGCTATCCTAGCTATCTGCCATAAAACATATATTTTATCTACTTCTATGCTGAAACTTCTAAACGTGCTGCAAAAATAGTGAAAAAAAGTGATATAAAAAAGAAAAATTGTGTGAATTATTCGATTTTATGCCGATTTTTCAGTAATTTTGTCGCAAAATTCAAATTAGTAACATTTTTGTAAACTAGAGAAAGCAACTCTGAAACATTTAAAACATATCATCAATAGCATTATATGGACGCTGGCTGCTGTCTATTTCTTGCTTGTCGTACTGTTGCACGTGCCACCAGTACAGGCCTTCATCGGCTCTGAAGTAGCCGGTGCGCTGGCTCAGAAATTCGGCACTCAGGTAAGTATCGGAAAGGTGAATCTGGGCTTCTTCAACCGCATTATCATAGATGACGTGATGATGCTCGACCAGAAGGGCGACAGCATGATCTGTGCTTCGCGCGTATCGGCAAAGCTCGATTTCCTGCCTTTGAAGGATGGCAAGATTTCGGTTTCATCTGCCCAGCTCTTCGGGCTCAATGCCAACATCTACAAGCAGGATGCCAAGAGCCCGATGAACATCCAGTTCGTGCTCGATTCGCTGGCTTCGAAAGATACCACCCGCCATACTCCGCTCGACCTGCACATCGGAAGCCTGATTATCCGCCATGGTGCCGTTGCCTACAACCAGCGCGATATTGCGCCTGAGCCGGGCGTCTTTTCGCCGCAGCATCTAGGCATCACCGACCTCTCTGCCCACATTATTCTGGGCCATCTCACAGACAATGATATCCATTTGGCTATCAAGAAGATAGCGCTGAAAGATAAATCAGGACTTCAACTCAGAAATCTGAGATTCAAACTCGATGCCGACCAGCAGCAAGCCCTGCTCAGAGACTTCAGCATCGAGCTCCCTCATTCGCAATTGCAGTTTGATGACCTGCGCGCTACCTACCGCATCGAGAACAAGCATATCGTAAAGCCTACACTCCAGTTTCAGGGCGGCATCAAGCCATCCGTCATCACGCTTGCCGATATTGCTTGCTTCGTGCCTGAACTCCGCAAGTTCAAGGATGCCCTGCAGCTTCATCTCCAGTTTTCGGGCACCAGTACATCTGCCCGCATCCATAACCTCGAATTCAAGACTCAGAGCGGCAGTCTGATGCTCAGGGCTAACGGCCGTGTGAGCGATTGGGACCGCCTTCTGCGCTGGAAGGCAAATATCTCAGCCCTCAAGATAACAGGCGATGGCATCGGAGAGGTTTCCAGAAATCTGGGCAAACGCATCAGCATTCCGAAAGAAGTGCTGCGCCTGGGCGACATATATTATATAGGTGAAGTATATGGTGCTGGCAAGAAGGCAGGCACCCGCGGCCAGCTGAAGACCGGCGTGGGCGAAGTAGCCATCAAGGCCGAAAAAGCTGGATCCGAGCTCAAGGCTAGCATCAACACCCAGGGCATCAACCTGGGCCGAATCCTCGACAACGGGCAGTTCGGCATCCTGGCAGCATCGCTTTCGGCTCACGGCAACAAGCAACATTTCTATGCCAAGGGCAGCATTCCGCGCTTCGATTTCAACAAGTACAGCTACCGCAACATTCAGATAGACGGCAGCTATAACCGGGGATTGCTCGAGGGACTCGCATCCATCGCCGACCCTAACGCCAACATCCAGGTAGAAGGCTCCTACTCCATCCCGCACAAGCAGTATGCAGCTACTGCCCATGTACAGCATCTGCTGCCAACCATCCTGGGACTGAAGGTAGCCGACAAGACCTACAGTCTCGATGACATCACCGTAAGCGCCAAGAACCAGGGCAAGGACAGCTATTTCGATCTCGAAGCCCCGTTCGCCAGCATCCATGTTAACGGAGAGTACGATTACGCTACCCTCACCAAGAGCTTCACCAACCTGGTAGCCAGCAAACTGCCTACCCTTCCGGGCATCGGCAAAGTAGACAGGAGCGCGAAGAACCATTTCACCTTCCAGGCAGAAATCACCTCTGCCGAGATACTGCAGCGCATGCTGGGCATTCCGCTGAAGATAGAGCAGCCCGTCTTTGCCGATGGATTCATGAACGATGCCGAGAAAACTGTCAACATCTATGCCAGCGTGCCTGACTTCAGCTATGACGCAAAAGACTATCATGGAGCCAAAGTGCGACTGCATACCATCAACGATTCGATCAAGGTAGATGCGCAGATCAGGCAGGGCAAATGGGGAGATAACGGACCGGGCATCCACGTAAAGGCAGCCGCTGCCGACAACCAGCTCTTCGCCAAGCTCTTCTACAACAACCATTCGGCCAAGCTCCCTATCCAGGGCATCATCGATACGAGGGCGCAGTTCTTCAAGAACGAAGATCATGTTTCTACCGCCCACGTAACCATACACCCGTCTGAAATCAGAATCGACGGCACACCGTGGAAGGTTCATCCTGCCGACATCATCTACAGCAAGAAGCGCCTGCTGGTAGACCATTTCGCCGTGAGCCACGACCAGCAGCACGTCATCGTTTCCGGTCTTGCCACACCCGAGAAGACCGATTCTATCGTAGCCGACCTGAAGGATGTGGATGTGGCATACGTGCTGAACCTCATCAATTTCCATTCGGTAGATTTCACCGGCAAGGCTTCGGGCAAGGCTATCATCAAGAGCCTCTTCAACGACCCTGATGCCTACGCCCAGCTAGACGTGAAGGAGTTTACCTTCGAAAACGGACCGCTCGGTGTGCTCCATGCTGGTGTCAACTTCAATAAGGAGCTTGAACAGATTGATATTCATGCAGTTGCCGATGATGGTCCGGAGCATCAGACGCTCATCAATGGATACGTCTCGCCTAAGCGCAACTATATCGACCTGGGTATCGATGCCCAGGGCACCAGCATGAAATTCCTCGAGAATTTCTGCGGCAGTTTCATGAACCAGGTAGAAGCCTGGGGCGATGGTCATCTCAATGTGGTGGGCGATTTGAAAAGCGTCAATCTCGTAGGCGATATTACCGCTCATGGCAAGGTGCACCTCAAGCAGCTCAACACCGATTATACCTTCGATGCGCTCCGTGCCCACGCTATCCCAGATGATATCCTCATAGAGAATGATACCATCTTCGACCGCAACCGCAACATAGCCATCCTGAGCGGAGGCATCCACCACAAGCACCTCACAAGGCTGAGCTACGACCTCGATATCAAGGCGCACAACTTCCTGGGCTTCGATACCCGCGAGTTTGGCGACAACACCTTCTATGGCACCATCTATGCCACGGGCGAGGTAGGCATCCACGGCAAGAGCGGCGAAACCGTCATCGATATCAACGCCGAGCCCGAACCGGGCAGCATCTTTGTATATAATGTGGCAAGTCCGGACGCCATCAGCGACAAGAGCTTTATCCACTGGCACGAGATTGTGCCGGATATCATGGACAGCCTGAACGGGGCTCCAACCACGAAACAGAGAGAGGATGACATCGATTTCGAATCGGATATGCGCATCAACTTCCTCGTAAACACCAACCAGAACCTCACGCTCAAGCTGATTATGGACGAGCAGTCGGGCGATTACATCACCCTGAACGGAGATGGCGTAATTCGCGCCAACTACTTCAACAAGGGCTCGTTCGACATGTTTGGCAACTATGTGGTAGACCACGGCACCTACAAGCTCACCATCCAGAATCTCATCAAGAAGGAGTTTGAGTTTATGCCGGGCGGCACCATCGCCTTCGGTGGCAACCCATACAACGCCCCACTCAATCTGCGGGCTAAATATACCGTAAACGGAGTGCCGCTGAGCGACCTGCGCATAGGCCGTTCCTTCTCGGGCAACAACATCCGCGTAGACTGCCTGATGGACATCACCGGCACGCCTCAATCGCCTAAGGTAGATTTCTCGATGGACCTGCCTACGGTTAACAGCGATGCGAAGCAGATGATTTACTCTATCATCAATTCGCAGGAAGAGATGAACCAGCAGGTGCTCTATCTCTTGGGCATCGGCAGGTTCTACGCCCAGACCAACAACAACCAGGTGAGCGAGGATAGCGAACAGCAGAGTCAGACTTCGCTGGCGATGCAGAGCCTGCTGAGCGGCACCATCTCGCAGCAGCTGAGCACCATACTTTCCAACGTGGTGAAGAGCAACAACTGGAATTTCGGTGCCAACATATCCACGGGTGATGAAGGTTTCAACAATGCCGAGTATGAGGGCATTCTGAGTGGCAAGCTGCTCAACAACCGGTTACTCTTCAATGGCCAGTTCGGTTATCGCGACAATCCGAATGCCACGCAAAGTTTCATCGGTGATTTTGACCTCCGCTACCTCATCTTCCCTAACGGCAACCTCGCCATACGCATGTACAATCAGACCAACGACCGCTATTTTACGCGCAACAGTCTGAACACGCAGGGTCTCGGTCTCATCATGAAGAAAGACTTCAACGGCCTCCGCGATTTCTTCGGCATCAAAAAGAAGAAGAAGAAAAAGAAATAAAAAGCCAAAAAGAGGGTGTGTCATAACCAGATGACTCACCCTCTTTTTATTTTCAGAACTTTCGCATGTGGGGAAGTTAAAGGAAGTTAGGGATAAGTTAAGGGACAAATGTCCTAAGTTTAAGCTAGAAGACTATTGTCTCTTAACTCCTTAAAATTCTTTAACTTCTGAACTTGCGAAACCAGAATCTAATATGCAAAACTTCAAGTTTTCTGCGTTAATATTTGTTTAAAAATCAGTCCTTTTTCGGTATCGTTAACTTCTTTTATCTGATAATTGTTTAACACAACATAAGACGGGATTCCCTACCCCCACTCGCTTTTTCAAAGATTTCAGCGGTAAGAAAAGAGGAAAAAGTGGACCCCTAAAAAAGGTACCCATTTAGGAACCAAAAATAAACGCTTAAAATATGTAAAAACGGGCAGAATTCTTAAAATATGTTTATATAATGCGAAAAACACCCTTCACCACCCTTCACCCGTAACTATTTGACACACAAAACCTTAAATAAAAAGGTGAAGGGTGAAGGTTTGAAAACTCTTTTTATATATACGCGCGGCAAGGGAAAAAATCCGTTTTTTCATTTTTCTGATTATCTGGTTTTTCCAAAAATCCTAAAAAAAAGAATATAATATAAGATTTAAAATATACCCTTCACCCTTCACCTCATCACTTTTCCGATGTTTCGCTTCTTCACAACTTCTTCTTCAAAATACCCCAACAAAAATGGGCGCAAAAATGCTGCGTTAAAAAGTTTAACCTAGGTTATTCTTTGTAAAAAGTGAGTCCTATAGGACTCGCCGCCTAAGTAAAACATTTTGTATACCTTCGCAACATGAAAAAACGATAAAACCAGATACTGGTATTACTGCGATGAAGTGGACAAGAGAACGGCAGAGGACATCAAGCACCGGCTGCCCTGCATCACACACCCAGCGTGCAGCTCAAGGGAAACTCCAAGAAGCTGACTGACTTCAGGAAGGAAACCTATTGGCTGATGCCGATACGCCGCCCGAGGATCTCCCATTTTAGGAAATTCTGCTTCGGAGATATTTTTTTATCTTTCGGAGATATTTCCGTATCTTTCGGAGGGATTTTCTTATGAATCGGAGAGATTTTATTCTACCAGGCAGAAGAAAGAAGCAACTGACAAATACAGACAAAAACGAACAAATTATGATAGAAAATAGAAGTTACGGGAAGGCGGAGCTCGCCATGCTCTACTTTCCCACCGCTACCCTCAGGGTAGCGCTCAACCGACTGGTGAGATGGATCAACCGGTGCCCCGAGCTCAAGCAGAGCCTCTGTTCGGGTTACGCCGGCAAGTTTTCCCACTTCTACACCCGGCAACAAGTAGCAGAAATCATCAAATTTCTGGATGAACCATAAAAAATCACCCTGGAAGGGAATGCATACAACACACTATGCATATCCCTTCCAGGTTAATTATAGGAATTCCTTGATTTAAAGTGCTACACGATTTCTTGTAAACTTATCAAAATATAATCGAACTATAAAATAATCTCGAAATAACTGCTAAAAAGCTTGGTAGTTATTTCGATTTTTTGTATCTTTGCAATCTAAATTAAATAGAAATATAAACATGGCAAAAATCGGATATGCAAGGGTCTCCACAAGAGACCAGAATTTAGACTTACAACTGGTAGCATTAGAAAAAGCCGGCTGCGAGAAGGTGTATTCCGAACACAAAAGTGGTCTAAAAGCCCGTTTAGAGCTTGCCGAAGCGATTAAATACCTCCGGAAAGGAGATACATTGGTCGTATATAAATTTGACCGTTTAGGACGTTCCTTAAGAGATTTACTAAACATCATTTCAGAGTTGCACGAAAAAGGAGTATCGATACAATCTCTTAAAGACAATATCGATACGTCATCCACATCTGGCAAATTAATGATGCATATCTTCGCAAGTCTTGCAGAATTTGAACGTGACCTTATCGTTGAGCGCACCCAAGCCGGACGCAAAGCAGCCATGGCAAAGGGCAAGAAAATGGGAAGGTCGAGGCTAAAGCGACACACTAAAGCAAAGGCTGCAGCATCCCTTTACAAAAACGGAATGACCATAGATGAAATACAAAAACAACTAGGTATTAAATCGAAATCTTCGGTCTATAGATTTCTTCGCATCGAGGGAATTGAACCAACCAGAAAACCATTTGTCAGAAAAAAAATAATTTAGAACAGCTACTAAACGAGGCTTACAGGTGGCTATGGTTAGATATTAACAAATAAAACACATAGATTATGAAACAGAATCAAAACAACATAGATTGCGCTCCTACTAAGCAAGAGGAAGGAGTAGCAAAGTGCTTAATACAGATGTGCAAGGACTCCAATGCAGCTATTACTTCCTTTAGTATGGATTGCGAAGATGGCTACAAAGTGACGATTTCTGCTCGCAAGAAGGGAAAGAGGATATATAACGAGTTCTCTCTAGAAGAGTTCGAGGCAATCAAGGCTATGGCAGAAGAGAAACTTGCCCAAGCTGAGGACAAACAGAAGCTCCAGGACATCATCGATGTTTGCGAAAGCAATATTGCGGATGCAAAAGAAAATGAGCAGGAGCAAGAGAACCTTGATGATGAAGAAGAGCAGAATTAATTTGGTAATGCAATGCAACATTTTAACGGCAACAGACATCCTTATCTGTGAATATTCGATTCATAAGTAATATATAACAAAATCAAAATGAAGAAATAATGGATGCTTATTTAACTTATGCTGTAGGGGCAAAAGGTCATTTGGTACATGTGGACGATGTGCCAAATGGTGAAGCATGTGGTTGTACCTGCCCAGAATGCAGATCAAAGCTAATTGCCAAGAATAAAGGTCAACATAACCAACATCATTTTGCTCATGTAGGGGGAAGTGATTGCGTTGGTGCTGTTGAGTCTGCTCTACACTTAATGGCTAAAGAAATCCTTTCTGAAGGTAAGAAGATCATGTTACCTCGATATCCTTTACAGGTAGGTGGCGTCCGTCTTTTCCAAAGTGTTGATGTAGAGAGCTACTACAAAGAGCTCTCCCTTAGACCAGATTGTGTCGGAGACACTGCCGGGCAAAAGTTATGGGTAGAATTTAAACGCTCGCATGAAGTTGACACGGACAAAGCAGCCAAAATCAAATCAGCAAAAATAGAATGCGTAGAGATAGATATCAATAAATGCCCTCTGGATCCTTTAAAAATGAAAGAGTTCCTGGAAGAAAGTTCCGAAAACCGCCAATGGATATATTTTAAGGGACAAGAAAGCTTGAAAAGCGAGCATACGTCTTACAGCCATATCTCCAAAGATTATTCGTTTTCTACTGGATATTTGAACACTCCAGAAAGAGCTTCAAACGTATTTCTAGGTACACCCGAAGATTCAAAATATCACATCGTAACAGATGAGAATAATAGTAAGGTTATAAACTTAAGAACTCTCTCGTTTAAAGATTTCATTCCATCTATAAAATATAGATGTATAGCTTGTAAGCAAGAAGTAATTGTAAAAGAAGACAGCGTAGGACATTTTTACTTTGTTCATAAAGGAGGCAAGAATAAATGTAGCTATAGTATCTACCTAAAAGAGGCAGCCAAAGCTCTTATAAAAGAAAAATTTGTTAGAGAAAAGAAGTTTTATATAACTCCTTTTGATAAGTTTTTCGACTTAAAAAGTCTTGGCTATACAGAGTGTATTGACGGGTCTAGTATAAAAGACTTTGAATATGATTTAGTCATAACGAGAAAGGGTAAAATTTCCGATGATTCTATTTATATACTACTGGATGAAAAAGGAAACAATAATTGTTCTATGCCAGGCAATCATTATAGAACTATAATAGTTCCTATTAACGAAGAAAGCATAATGTTGAGAAACCTTCGCTATAATGGGCAGTTAAATGCACCTGGCATAAAATATTTCAATTTCAATCCAAAGGTAGAAAAGAAAGAAGGAAAACCTACATTTACTTTGTATGCAGATGGGCATTATGATTTTAGCTATAATACGAAGAATGACAAGCCGCAACCTTCTGCTGTTTATAAAATGGAATTTGTATCAGAATTCGATAATGATAGAGATGCTAAAGAATTTGCCGTTCTTAAATGTTTGGAAGAAAACAGAATAGTATGTCCTTGCATTGTTTGCAACAACTTAACTAGAAATATTGAGGAAGATGATGAGTGCTTTATAGGTAAAATAGGAGATGTATCGTGTAAAAAATTTAAATTATACAAATTCATCAGAACACGCATATCCAGTAAATACAAGGATGCAAAAGTTAAAGTAACATCGCTTACCCCAGCAAAAGACGAAGGCACTTTGAAATTCATATAACGCACCCTAATAACATGCAATGTTTTTGCACGTTATTTAGGTGCGACAAAATTAAGAAAAGTTCGAACCATGCCTTTATTATCGCTCTTATCTAAATCTTCTTCATAAGCAGATTGCAAAGAAAGCTAAAAAGAAGCAGGAATGCCCCAAAAACGTTCTAAAGAAGAAGCAATCTCAGGACTTAAACATAACGTTCCATTCAAAAGTTTATCTAATTCAAACTCTTCAAACCCTATTTTATGAGCAAAAAACCTTTTGGGTTACTCCCAAAAGAACTTGCCTGTCGGTGATTTGTTCCTCCGTAGTCGGACAATTAAGATGGAAAGAACATATAAAAAAGCATAAAAAGTTTCTGAATTTTCTCATAAACAAATTAGATTTCATATCTTTGCGCAAAATTAGAAACAATGACAGAACTACTGAGTATATTATACAAGCTGCGGATATTCACTTCGGATGAACTTTCTGAGGCTCTGAAAGACAAGGTGAAATCGGTGGAAGCGTTGCTTGCTCGGTACAAGCAACAAGGGTGGATTGTGGCTATACGGCGCAATACCTATTGCATGAAGGATATAGCATCTGGCTTACCTGTTTGCGACAAGTATGAGATAGGAAGCCACTTGTCACCTACAGCTTGCATCAGTTATCACACAGCATTGGAATTTCATGGATTGGCTCATCAACCCTTCAATGAGGTTTTTGTGAAAAGCATGACTCGCTTCAATTCCTTTTCTTTCGACGATGTGGATTATACCTATTGCCGACAAACAAAGGAAATCGTTGGTATGATGACACCCAAGGGAAACCCTTATGTGCGAGTAACGGATGTGGAGAGTACGTTGTTGGATTGCTTTGACCGTATCGACCGAGCTGGGGGTATTGAGGAATTGCTGCATTGCATGGAGGGTATCGTCTTGCTCAATGAGGAAAGGTTCATCGATTATCTCGCAAGGTACGACAAGGCATTCCTGTACCAGAAGACAGGCTATCTGTTGGAGCGAATCAAGGAACAAGCCAACATCTCAGAATCCCTCTTGGAGCTGTGCCGAGCCAAGGGAACCAAAAGCGTCAAGTGGTTGACTAACAACGAAGAGTCGGATACATTTGTAAATAAATGGCGCATGTATGTGCCGCAAGAACTAACATCAAAGGAAGAATATGAACTCATATAACAAACAAGCTCTTGACATCATCGCCAAGGAGCAAGGCTTTATTCGCGACAACCTCGAAAAGGTGATGCGATTGGTGGAGATACTCAACTATTTCCATGACAGTCCTTTGCTGTCTAAATCTGCTGTTCGAAGATAAAGAGATGGTCAATAGAATCAAATTTCATCCTATGGCTTTGTGGAAGACAAGGAGTCGTTGAATGTTTTTTCTGTAAATTTTGAAAAAAGTTGTTGTTTTGCTTAGTTTTTTGCTTGGCTCAACTGTATATACAGTATATGGACTATAAAACAGGGAATAGGCTATGAGTAAATATCTGATAAGTTTGATTTTGCTTTCGGTGATAAATATGGGCGTTTCTGCCCAACGTATCACTCGACAATATAATAATGTGTCATTTTCTGCGGCATTAAAGGATTTGAATGCCAAACAGGATAAGTATGTCATCAACTTTGTGTATGACGAGTTGGAGGATTTCAAGGTGACAAAGAACATCAAAAATGAAAGTGTTCCAGATGCCATCATGAACTTGATTGGTTTTTACCCTATCAAGATGAAACAAGTGGATAATATTATCATTGTAGAATGTATTCAAAAGACTTCTAACAGAATGATGGGACGCATTGTAGACACTCACCATCAACCAGTCGATTTCGCCAATGTCGCTTTGCTCAATGTTAGTGATTCCAGTTTAATCACGGGTGGTGTAACAAATGAGAATGGTCAGTTCGTAATTCCTTGCGAGGTGAAAAAGGCAATTGTGAAAGTGAGTTGTGTGGGCTACAAAACTTATTGTAATGCATATCGTACCGGTGAGGTTGGTGCCATAACTTTGGAGGATGCAACAATTAATCTGCAAAAAATTGAGATTAAAGGGCATCGCAAATACATATCAAGAGAAAACGGTAAACTTACGCTTGACGTTCAAAATTCCAATTTGAAAAATATTGGCAAGGCAACAGATGTTATCAAATATATTCCTGGGATGCTCTATGCAAATGGAAAGTATGAGGTGTTTGGTAAGGGTGAGCCTGTCATCTATATAGATGGAAGAAAGCAGACTAATACTTCAGGGTTGTCACTCCTTTCTTCTACCAACGTGAAGTCTGTACAGCTCATAACAAACCCTGGGGCAGAATACGATGCAGAAACAAGGAGTGTCATAAACATCACTACCGTACACCATTCCTTGGATGGACTTTCTGGTATTGTGGGTGCGGAAATCTCCAAACATAAGAATTTGTCTAACAACGAGGAGGTCTACCTCAACATCCACAAGGGAGCTTTGGATATGTTCCTCGCATATCAATATGACAATACGAGAAGTGACATCAGATATGATGTTAACCAGTTCAATTACGAGCAAGATACATTTCATGAGATTTCTGCTTCTGAATATTCCGACCGCTCTCGCTCTCATGACTATAATGTTGGTATGAATTATGCCATAAACAAGAATCACACTATCGGCGGAAGATATTTGGGAAGCATCTCCAACTACAAGATGCTCGACTCTCCTTTCGACTATATGCAGACGTACAAGAATGATGAACTGCTGACAGCTACAGATAACAAGACTGAAGAATCTGAAAAGGAAAGGTTTCACAATGTCAATCTGTATTATATCGGCAAACTAACAGACAACCTACAGCTCAACTTGGATGCCGACTATGTTTATGCTCAACTGAAACATAAGCAACAAGTGAGCGAGACAAGTAGAATAGATGCTGTCTCAGAAATCACGCATATGCAAAACGACCAGCGAAATCGTGCGACTGCACTCAAAGGGGTGTTTGCTTGGAACATGAATAAGAATAATAGGCTTGATTTCGGAACGGATTTCAGTAAAATCAGTTCATGGGGTATGTCTGTAAACGAAGAAGGGAAGATAGCCGATGACCAATTCAAGAATAAGGAAACCAAGTATGCAGGATTTGCCACTTTTCGTTTGTCTGCCTCCAAATGGAAAGGAAGCATCGGGCTTCGCTATGAGTACATTCATGCCATCAACACAGACCAAGGAGAAGTAAAGAACAAGACCAATTATTCGGACTTACTTCCATCCCTTTCTCTTTCCACTATGTTTGGGAGAGTGGGGATGAATCTTGATTTCAGTAGCAGGGTCAACCGTCCTTCGTTTCGTCAGTTGAACAACAGTGTGAGCTACAACAATCAATACCATTATGAGCAAGGCAACATTTATCTGAAACCGCAATACGTGTATGATACAGAACTTAGTGTGAATTATAGCATATTCGACTTCAAGTTGGATTATCAGTATATCAAGGATTACATCCATCCGACTGTCGTTGCTGTATCCGGCAAACCTGGAACGGTAACTTGGATGTCAACCAACGCCAAGGATTTCCAGCAACTAGGAGCGCAATGTGTTGTTTCACCTGTTTTTGGTTGTTGGCGACCTACTTTGACGGTGGGGGTCTATAAACCTTATTTCACGCTATCATATAATGGAGAGCAATTAGATTACAATCATCCATACGGTCTCTTCGCTTTCCAAAATGTAGTGGCACTAAGGAACGATTGGCTTTTTCGATGTGATTTCTTTTGGAACATTAAGGGACATCATGGCATCTACGAGCAAAACGGTTATTCGTCATTAAATATGATGGTACAGAAACAGTTACTTAAAAAGAAATTGACGATAACATTGAAAGCAGAGGACTTGTTTAATAGCTCGAAGTTGAACGATGTAAAGAGGGTTAATTTTGTGGTGCAGAACAGAAAGGTGAATAACTTCAATCGCTGCATCATAGCTTCCATTAGTTACAATTTCAATAGTTTCAAAGATAAATACAACGGAAGCGGTTCTGCTGAGGATGAGATTAATCGTTTTTAGAAAAGTATTGGTTTTCAAATCAACCTCTAAAATGCAATACCCAAATTCTGTGTGATGAATATCTCAGGATTTATTAACCGAGATGTTCATCCACAGAATTTTCACTTATCATTATCAATCGTTAAAAAACATACATTTTATTGTGTATCCAATAAATTGTTATATTTTTGCAAACGAAAAGAGTTGTTTGACAAGCAAACATATGCACATTGCAGAAATTAGAACCGTTGCTAAATTATTACCTCTATTGAGGTAAAACACTCATAAATCGCTCATTTTAAGCTATTCTGAATATTTGGGCAGAATTTTCAGATAAAATATATGCAGGGAAAGAGGGTGTGTCATAAGTCTGTGACGCACCCCTTTTTATTTTTTGCCTTTTCACAGATACGAAATCTTTAAAAAACATTTTTATTTACAACAAAGCCCAAACTTTCACAAGCTCGGGCTTTGCCTTTCCGCAAAAGATTTGTATCTTTGCAGAAAACTTCTTTAAGTATGGCAAAGATACAAATAAAATCTGAAACTCGGCACGAATTGAGCTTTTTTCCTAACTCTTTCGATGATTATGTGCCAAAAGACAGCAAAGTTCGTATGGTGGATCGTATTGTTCGCAGTATGGACATCAACCCTCTCATGGATACCTATGATGGGATTGGTGCTCCTCCTTACAGTCCGAAGATGCTTCTAAGTTTAGTTGTTTTTGCCTATATCAATGGCGTTTATTCCTGTCGTGGCATAGCGGACGCACTTAAATACGATGTTCGCTATATGTGGATTTGTGGAGGTAAGTGACGATAGCGCTGTATCGGTACCAAGCGTAGCGGTGTAATCGGTACCATGCTATCACTGCAATCGGTACCGCTTGTATCGCTGCAAGCGGTACCAAGATTTCAGTTCTGCTTTTCAATTTGCAAAGGTAATTTATTTTTTCAATTTCTGGCGCATAGAATCGCCTTTTAACTCTATTTTACTTGCATTTGCCACCAAACGGTCCATAATGGCATCTGCCAAGGTAGGATCACCTATGTAATCATACCATTTGGCAATGGGAAGCTGTGAGGCGATAATGACGGACTTTCTTTCGTATCTCTCTTCTAGGATTTGAAGCATTGCGAGTCTGGTCTTGTCATCCATTGGCTGCAACCCGAAGTCATCCCATATGAGCAAGTCATACTTTTCCAGATTGGTTATCATCCTCAGGTACGATCCATCCAGCTTGCTGAGTGCAACTTTCTCCACAAAGCTGTTCATATTGAGATAGAGAGTTCTGTAGCCTAGCATGCAAGCCTGTCTTCCAAGGGCACAGGCAAGGAAGGATTTTCCGCAGCCGCACTTTCCTTGTATGAGCAAGTTCTCATGTCTGCGTATGAAGGCACAGTCGGCAATGGCGGCAAGGTCATCCTTGGTGAAGTTGCGGTCTGTTCCACAGATGACATCCTCTAAGAGTGCCGTATATCTAAGCTTGCTGATTTTTAGATACATGGCGGTCTTTCGATCTCGTCTGTCCTGCACCTCTGCATCCACCATCTTGGAGATGGCGACTTCCAGGGATGGGCGGTTCTGTACAGGAAGGCTGGTCATGGCCTCGAAGGAGGATGACATACCTCTGAGTTTCAACTCGTTGAGTTGTATGATGGTTTCTTGTAAGTTCATGTTACTATATATGTTTAAATGTTCATAAATGCCTCCGCGCCTCTCACATAGTCGTTCTGTGGCACATTTGAGACTGTTTCTTCCCCGTCAACTTGGTCAAGGTTCTTCTCCAATACGTTGCGGATGGTCGTGTAGGTGATGGATGAACAACCTGCCAGACGCTTGCAGGCCTTCTCCAGGCGCTCCTTGCCATACTTGCGCTTGAGAGACAGGACTCCTTGGCAGGACTTGTACGACTGC
The DNA here is from genome assembly GCF_026015465.1 of Segatella copri. Classification (GTDB taxonomy): domain Bacteria; phylum Bacteroidota; class Bacteroidia; order Bacteroidales; family Bacteroidaceae; genus Prevotella; species Prevotella copri_E. The sequence continues at coordinate 459,555 of NZ_JAPDUQ010000002.1, read as the reverse complement.
TCGACATGCTTCGTGCGATTGAGGATGGATTGGACTGCGGAAGTGGTGTTGCTGCCAACCAATGCTGCCTCCTCCAGAAAATAGGCGGCGTTATATCCCTGTCCGTGCTTGTAGGCAAGATGTTTGTCTGGCATATGCTCGTCAAGCGTGCTGTATCCAGATCCTTGGCGACGCTGATGGATGGCTATGCGAGAACTCCCGGAGTAAACCTCCACGGTATCTAAGTCCCACAGTACGCTCACCTTTTGCCCGACATACTGGTATGGCACGCTATAGTTGTGCTTGTCAACCATGACGTGATAGGTACCGGACAGTTTCACCTCCTTGCGATATCTGAAGCGGTATGGAGTCATGGGCAGTTTGCCCAACGTAGGTTGCTCTTCCGCCTCGAAGATGTCACGTCTGCTTCTCCCTGTCGTTCTGGACGGCTTTTCATTGAAGCCGTCCATCAACTCATAGATACGGGCATTCATACTCGGTAGATTGTAAAACACCTCGTCATGTAGCAGAGCGTAGACGGCATTGTAGGTCTTTTGGACGAGTCCCTCGACTGGACCTTTGTCCCTGGGAGTGCGAACCCTGCAGGTTTGGAGGGTTGTATCGTAGTAGGCGGCCCATTCCACGGCTGCATCATTGAACGCTGGCTCGTAGCGGTCGTATTTCTTCACCCACTGCTTCATGTTGTCACTCTTGGCTATGCGAGTTGTTCCGCCGAAGTAAGAGAAGGCATCGGATATACCGCCGAAGAAGTTCTCCATGGAAGCGTTGTACATAGCCTTGGCAAATCCCAAGCCGCTGTATGGCAGGATACAGACCAAGACGACAACCTTGGTTAGCTCACCTGTCTTCGGGTCGGTAAGCCACAGGGTATCGCCGGCGAAGTCAATCTGCATCTCTTCCCCAGGAATATAGGTGTTATGGAAGCTGAGGTTGTGTGAGTACTGATACTTACGGATTGACTTCTTGAACTGGGTGTATCCATATCCGTCGGGATGCTCCTTCTTGTATGACTCGTGCAGGGCTTGAATGGTGAGGTAGCGGTTATGCGACAAGTCTGACACATATTCAGGCAACAGCCCGTCCAGCACCTGACGTTGGGAAGATGGGGCTGCTGTGGGTTTGGACAACTGGAGGAAAGATTCTATTTCCCCGTCACTCATGCGGCCTATCACGCCATAGGACAAACCTTGGGAATCCGCCAAGGTCTTGTAACGGTTCAGTACGCCACGTCCCATGTGTAGTTGCTCGCAAATGGTGCGTTGCGGTATTTTTGCCGCTAGCATTTGAAATGAACGTTTTAATTTGCTCATGTTTACATTACTTTGTGCCATATCTATACAGATTTAAAAATTCTTCTGCAAAGATAGGCGGTTATTATTATACATGAGCAGAACTTTACATCTTTTTGGTACCGATTGGGGCGCTATGATGGTACCGATTCAAGTGATACGATGGTACCGAATGCAGTGCTATGATGGTACCGATTCATGCGCTATAGTGGTACCGATTCGCCGATACTGTCAGGTAAGCAATTATCTTTCGCAACAATCAACCGCTTTAGATCCAATCATATGATTAAATGCATCGACTTTTATTTTGATGCAGTCGTCTCCATATTGGTTGAAAAGGGCGTGATTAGTCTGGAGGAACAATATGTTGATGGCACTAAGATAGAGTCGAAAGCAAACAAGTACACGTTTGTATGGAAGAAGACTGTGGAAAAGAACAGGGCTAAGCTCTTGGAAAAGACCTCTGCTGCATTGGCTCAGATAAAAGAACAAATTCGCCTGAATGGCGGGAGTGACATTAAGGAAGAAGACTGCGAGCCAGCCACTTCCGCCAAGGATGTAGAGAGAAGTGCACGTTTGTGTGAGAGGCAAGCTAAGAACCTTCCTAAGGCAAAGCTTACAGGAAGAGAGAAGCAAAAGCTAAATACTCAGATAGATCACTTGTTCAAAGCCTCGGACAAACTGTGCGAGTATGAAAAATCACTGGATATACTGGGCGAGAGAAACAGTTACTCCAAGACTGATCCCGATGCGACCTTCATGCGCCTCAAGGAAGATGCCATGAACAATGGGCAGACAAAGCCTGCCTATAACCTTCAAATTGCGACAGAGAATCAATATTGGACGAATTTCGCCCTTTATCCCAATCCAACAGACACCCTGACCTTCAAGCCTTTTTTGGATAAGTACAAGAAAAGATATGGAAAGCAATCCAAGAGCGTCACCGCAGACTCAGGGTATGGCTCGGAGGAGAACTACGAGTACCTAGAGATGGAAGAAATGATGGGTTATGTAAAGTACAACTGGTTTCACAAGGAACAGCATAAGCCTTTCAAGGAGGATGCCTTCAACCAAGCGAACTTCTACTACAACAGGGATGATGACTATTATGTCTGCCCCATGGGACAACACATGGAACCTTGTGGACAACGGCAAACGAAAAGTGACTCCGGCTATGTGTCTGTCATTACATTATATAGAGCACAACGATGTGATGGATGTCCGCTTGGAAGTCTCTGCAAGAAATCCAAAGGCAACAGAACCATATATGTCAACCATAAACTGAATGCATATAAAAAGGAAGCCTTCCTGCTACTAACGTCTGAAGAGGGCTTGAAACACAGAAGCCAGCGACCGATAGAGCCGGAAGCTGTATTTGGGCAGATGAAGGCAGATATGCATTATAAGCGATTCAGGCATTTTGGAATGGACAAGGTTTACATGGATCTAGGATTGTTCGGAATGGGATTCAATTTGAAGAAATATTTGGGTATAAAACGATAAAACTCAATTTTGGTTGTTTTATCGTCAGGGATAACTATGCCCTTTTGTGAGCTTTGGGGCTGTTTTGTTATCGATAAAACAAGAAAAGTAAAGTTTCTATACAATATAATAAGATTCCCTTTGTGAAGAAAGACTACGATTCAACTAGAATATATAGAAACACACACAAAAAAAGGGTGCGTCACAGACTTATGACACACCCTCTTTCTGTTTTTAATGCTTCTGCCCTTTACCTTTCCCTTCGGCCGGTGACCGTTGGTTCAGGGCGTGTGGAGCAAAACTTGCGAAACTTGAGTAATTTACCATTTAATATTTTTCGAAAATGTCTTTAATAAGGATACCTTTCAAGGCATCATTCACATCAAAAAACTTTTGCATCATGTTCATCCAACAATCAACATAATACTTAGGTGAGCACTCTAACGACCACATTTCCCCGATGTCATCCATCAAAGCTTCATCAGGATGCTTTAGCAATGCTGCCCTCAAAGGTACGAAATGTTTTTGAAACAACCAAGGATTTTTGAAGATTATTTGTATTACGGTAATTACAATTTCAGTTATTACAGTTTTTTCCTGAGGGGGTATAAGGGTTTGAAGGTAGTAACAATCTGTTACTACAAATATTTATATATAAATATATAATTATATATTTATATATACTTTTCTATACTTACATTTTAAAAGCGTGATATTGGGTCAAAATAAAACTGTAATAACTGAAATTGTAATTTGTAATCGATTTTTTAGCGGTATCGAGATGCATACATTCATTGCCCCTAAAACTATGACTATCTCATCACAAAGCTATGAGTTATGACCCGCAAAACGATGAGTTATTTTCTTTAACACAATATGGCAGAAATGTTAATGGAATTTTACATAACTCTGCAAGGTGATTTTTGGTGGTGTAGGAAAAATGTAGTACCTTTGCACCTGTAATCAAGAACATTATTAATCACTAAAAAAACTAGAAAATTATGAAGAAAGAAACTTGGAAACAGATTTTTCAGATTGTACTCACAATCTTGACGGCGCTCGGCACTACCCTCGGAGTAACATCATGCATGGGGGCGTAACAGTTCATTATTAGTTACTCCCCCGCCCTTCTTCTTCCAGAAACGCTTACTGAAACTAAATTTCAACCACTAAAAAAAGCATGTGACTATCATTATCCACTTAGTAATAATTCAAGTTTCGCAAGTTCAGAAGTTAAATGAGTTAAAGAATTATAAACATTTATTCATATCAGCCGACATCAGATTTTATTCACTAACTTTGCATCAGATATATACATTAGAATTCTTTACAAACAATAAAATGGAGAATAAAATAACGACAATGGAGCGGGGAATGCAGCGACGCACCGAACTGCTCCTGGGAAAGGATAATCTTGAGAAAATTCAGAAGGCAAGAGTGCTCATCTTCGGTATCGGAGGAGTAGGATCATGGTGCGCTGAAGGACTCTTGAGAAGCGGCGTGAGAAACATCACTATCGTAGACAGCGACAGGGTATGCGTAACCAACTGCAACCGCCAACTGATGGCTACAAGCCGAACCTTAGGCGAAGTGAAGGTAGAGGCGCTGCGCAACCGACTGCTCGAAATCAACCCCGATGCCAACATCACAGCCTATCAGAAAATATATCAGGCAGAAACTGCCGATGAATTCCACATGGAGCAATACGACTTCATCATCGATGCCATCGACTCGCTCAAGGATAAGGCTGACCTCATTCTGCGTGCCACTGCCCTGCCTAAGGAAATCACCTTTATATCTTCTATGGGAGCTGCCCTGCGCACCGACCCATTCAAGGTAAGAAAATCTGAATTCTGGAAGGTGGATGGAGACCCGCTGGCAAGAGCACTGCGAAAGAAATTCAAGAAGAACAAAACCTTCCCACGACGAAAATTCCAGTGCGTATACAGTGAAGAAAAACCGATGCAGAACCAAGGGGTGAACAAAGCCTGCGGCACGGGCGGATGCCTATGCCCGAAAGCCAAACTCATTAGCGGAGAGAGGGGTACCGATACTGCCGTATATGATGCTCCGGGCGACCAGCAACTGGTAGAACACGAATGGTGCTCTACTAAGGCACAGATCAACGGTTCGCTCTGCCACATCACCGCAACCTTCGGAATGGCTATCGCAGGAATGGTCATCAACCACATCATTGAATAACTGTTTTCTTTACAACAGTCACTTAAAAAGAAACTTACAAAACATACGCAAAAGGCGAGGCGCTTTCACAAGCTCCCCGCCTTTATTTATTATTCAAGTTTCGCTAGGTTCAGAAGTTTCTCGGGAGTAGTCTTATCGGCATTCGCCTCTATTCGTCTCTTCATATCTTCAAAGAATAAAAGTTAAATCCGATAAATCTTGTTAAACAAATTCTATCTTACCTCTTATGTTTATACCTTTGCACGCAAATTTATAATCACAAAGGACATTTTCATGTCCCAAAAAGGATAATATTTAATTTAAATAAGAGAAGAAAAATGAAAGAAAAAGCAGAAAGTTCAGTAGCCTGCAATCATCACAAAGTAGGCTTTCTGGGATTGCTCGTTACATTAGGCATTGTATTCGGAGACATCGGAACATCACCTCTCTATGTGATGAAGGCTATCCTGCATACGGGCGAAAGCATCAGCGAGAGCACCATCCTGGGTGCACTGTCATGCATCATCTGGACACTCACCCTCCAAACCACCATCAAATATGTATGCGTGGCGCTACGTGCCGACAACAATGGCGAGGGAGGCATCCTCGCCCTCTATGCCTTGCTGCGCCGACTCAAGAGCAAGTGGATTTACCTACTGGCCATCATTGGCGCAAGCACCCTGCTGGCAGACGGAATCATCACCCCTGCCATCACCGTGACCACAGCCATCGAAGGACTCGAAAGCATCAGTCCCAACCTGCCAGTCATCCCCATCACCCTGGGCATCATCACCATCATCTTCTTCGTGCAGCGGTTTGGCACAGAGAGTATTGGCAAATCATTTGGCGTATTTATGCTGCTATGGTTCCTGCTGCTGGGCGTGGTGGGAGCTTTCAGCATCACGTCTTACCCATTGATACTGAAGGCTTTCAACCCCTATTATGCTGCCATGCTGCTGGCGAAATCGCCTGAATGGTTTCTGATTCTGGGTGCCGTCTTTCTCTGTACTACCGGTGCCGAGGCTCTCTATTCTGACCTGGGACATTGCGGCAGAAAGAACATCGCCATCAGCTGGGGCTTCGTAAAGACCATGCTCATTCTCAACTATCTGGGACAGGGAGCATGGGTGCTGAATCATGCAGATACGGCGCTGGCTGTGAATCCGTTCTTTGCCATCATGCCGCAGAGCATGCTGTTCTTCGCTATCATCATGGCCACGGGGGCGGCAATCGTTGCGAGCCAGGCACTCATCAGCGGAACCTTCTCCATATTGAGCGAAGCCATGAACCTGCACTTCTGGCCGCGCATGCGAATCAAGCATCCTACCCATGTTAAGGGGCAGCTCTATATCCCGATGATCAACCTCGCCATGTATATCGGCGTGGTTCTCATCATCCTGCTCTTCCGCGACTCCTCGCACATGGAGGCAGCCTACGGACTCGCCATCACCATCACCATGCTGATGACTACCCTGCTGCTCGGTTTCTACCTGCACAGCAAGGGAGTGGCACGGATTTTCACGATGCTGTTTATGGGCGCATACTGCATCATCGAAGCCATCTTCCTGACTGCCAATCTGTCAAAGTTTCTTGCAGGTGGATGGTGTACGATGCTCATTGGTGGAATCCTGTTCCTGATGATGTACGTATGGGTGAAAGCCATGAAGATACGCCGCCATTATATCAGCACCAAACCGCTGGATGATTATTATCAGATTATCTCCGACATCAAGGCCGACGAGAGCATCCCTAAGTACGCTTCCAACCTGGTTTATGTGAACCACGCCAACAAGGAAGGTGCCGTAGATGACAAGTTGCTCTACTCCATCATCAACAAGCAGCCGAAACGTGCTGACCATTACTGGCTTATCAACATGGAGTTTGTTGACACTCCTGACACGCTGGAGTACAACTGCGAGACCCTGATTCCCGACACCCTCTACAGCGTAACCATGCACATTGGTTTCCGCATAGAGCCTAGGGTGAGTCTCTATCTGCGACAAGTAGTGGAAGATCTGGTAGCAGACGGAAAGGTAGATTTGCAAAGCACCTATCCTTCGCTGCGCAAATACGGAATTCCGGGCGATTTCCGATTCATCATCATTCACCGCGTATATTACCCGGAGAGTTCAGATAATCGCCAACAGAACCTGCTGATGAGTATCTACGCTCTTATCAGCAAGATAGGTATTGACGAGCCTAAGGCATTGGGCCTCGACACTTCCATGGTAGTGGTAGAAAGAGTGCCGCTCATCATCAACCATCCGGCCATGAAGGCCAAGGTCATTAAGGTCATTAAGGATTCTGAAATATCACAAAGCAGACAATAAGCAAAAAGGCGAGGCGCTTTCACAAGCTCCCCGCCTTTAACCTATTAGCTAGAAGATTATAGCTAACAACTAACACAAAACCTTATAACTATTTTTCAAATCTTAATCGTTATTTGAACCTATGAACGAACATTTTTTTTTATTAGAGGATAGTCTTAACAGCCTCCAGCATGCCCTTCTCCTGAATAAGGTCAAGATCTTTCTTAACCAACTCGGTAAGGCCAGGAACTGTCTTGTTCAAATCCTCGTGCCAGATATAGTCGAAGCCCAATACGCCCTCAGCTACCTTCTGGGTATCGCCGGTAGCCCAAAGCTCGGTAAGCTTGTCCATAATCTTCTGGTCATCGTTTGGCTGGATAGGAGCACCATCCTCGCGAACACCACCCTTATAGTAAGTGATGATAGCAGCGAGACCGAATACCAAACCCTGTGGCAACTCGCCCTTACGCTCAAGATAAATCTTGACACCAGGCAGGTCGCGAGTCTCAAACTTAGGGAATGAGTTGAGCATGATGCTGGTTACCTGATGATCTACGAATGGATTCTCGAAACGCTCCAATACGTCAGAAGCGAACTTCTGCAGCTCATCCATAGGGAGGTTCAGAGTCTGCATCAACTCCTCAAACTGTACCTTGTGGATGTACTTGCCCAATACCGGGTGCTCGCAGGCATCGCGAACAATGTTTACACCGCTGAGGTATGTAACAGGGCTCAATACGGTGTGAGGACCATTCAGCAGGGTAACCTTACGCTCGTGGTATGGCTTCTCATTATCTGTGATAAGCACGTGGAGACCTGCCTTATGAGCTGGGAACTCCTCCTGCATCTGCTCTACTGTCATATTTTCTGCCTTCTCGATAACCCAGAGGTGGAAGCTTTCTGCCTTAACTACGAGGTTGTCCTTGTAGCAAATCTTCTGCTGAATCTCCTTGATGGTATCGCGTGGGAAACCAGGAACGATGCGGTCTACCAATGTAGCGCAAACGTAGCAGTGGTTGGTGAACCACTCCTTGAAGCCCTCGTAATCAGCACCCATATCGCCCTTCCAGAGCTCGATATACTGATAGATGCACTCCTTGAGATGGTGACCGTTGAGGAAGATCAGCTCACATGGCATCAGGATCATACCCTTGGTTGGGTCGCCCTCGAAGAACTTGTAGCGGTGGAACAAGAGCTGAACCAACTTGCCTGGATAAGAAGCTGCAGGAGCATCTGTAAACTTGCAAGAGTCATCGAATGCGATACCAGCCTCTGTAGTGTTAGAGATGATGAAACGCATCTCTGGCTGCTCAGCCAAAGCCATGAAAGCCTGGTTCTGAGAATATGGATTCAGTGCACGGCTGATAACGTCGATACGCTCCAATGTGTTGATAGCCTGGCCGTTCTCCTTACCCTGAAGGTTTACGTGATAGAGGCAGTCCTGACCGTTCAGCCAGTCAACCATACCACCAGCCAATGGCTGAACTACAACGACAGAACCGTTGAAGTCGGTCTTCTTGTTCATATTCCATACAATCCAATCTACGAATGCACGGAGGAAGTTACCTTCACCAAACTGAATGATTTTCTCTGGAGCGACGCTCTTAGGAGCAGTGCGCTTGTTTAATGCTTTTAGCTCTTTCATGATTTGTTTATTTTGTCTTTATTATTTTACTTTCCGTTTTAAATTCCAATCTATTCATCAGATTGTTTTTTTCTGAGTGCAAAGGTAGTAAATATTTCGTTTGATTGTTCCAAAAACAGCGAAAAACTTCACGCAAACCTTTACGCTCCACTCCGGTTCTATACCTTAATTATATATAGAACTGCGCAGGCACAAAATAAAGAAGTAGGGATTTTCCCCCACCCCTTTAGGGGAAATCCCGACCGTGGAAGCAAAAAACATCGTATCTTTGCACCAGAAAAAAAGAAACATGAAGTATAACAATTTAAAGATATACGATTATGAAACGAATGATAATAGCTCTGGTAGCCATGTTCATGATGACATTCACTGCCGCTTCTGCAATGAGTTATGAGCAGGCAAGACAGCAGGCTCTCTTCCTGACAGACAAGATGGCTTACGAGCTCAATCTTACGGAAGACCAGTATGAGGCAGCTTACGAGGTGAACCTTGACTACCTGATGAGTGTAGATACATACGATGACCTGTATGGTGCTTACTGGCGCCAGCGCAATATAGATTTGAGCTATATCCTGCTCGACTGGCAGTACAGAACATATCTCAATGCCACCTATTTCTACCGTCCGCTCTACTGGCATGCGGGCTACTGGCACTTCGGCATCTACGCCCGCTATCCGCGCCGCGACTTTTTCTACTTCGGTCGCCCTCACTTCTACGTATCTTACCGTGGAGGTCATAGCTGGCGAGTAAACGGAAACAGAAGCTGGTATCACGGAAAAAGATTTGGCGGCCCTCACCCAGGAGGACATCCTAGAGTAGGTATGAGAGACGGATTCAACCGTGGTGATTACGGCAGAGGAAGATCTTTCGGAAATCTGAACCGCGAGAACAGACCTCAGATGAACCCAAATCGTGGTTTCGGTAATGCAAGCCGCCCTAACAACAACGCTGGCTTCGGAAACAGCAGCCGCCCTCAGAACGGAGGCTTCGGAAATAACAACGGAGGCTTCGGAAACAGCAGCAACCGGGGCTTCGGCAATAGCAACAGTCGCCCTAACCGCGGTTTCGGCAGCAGCAACAGCAGCACTAGCAACAACCGTGGTTTCGGAAACAACAGCCGTGGTTTCGGAAACAGCAGCTTCGGAAGCGGAAGAAGTAATATCTTCGGGGGCAACCGCAGCAGCATGAGCCGTTCATTCAGCAGCGGGTCTGGCAACCGTGGCGGCGGATTCACCCCTCGCTCTTCTACACCAAGCAAGAGCAATGGCGGTGGAAGTTTCGGACACAGAAGATAAGAAAAGAGAAAGAGTTATAATTTCAAGTTTATAAAGACAGAGAGTTAAGAAAAATCAAGACCTCAAGTAAGAGAGTAAGAAAAATCAAGTACAAAAAATGGGAATTTGCATCGGTTCATACCATTCGCAAATTCCCATTATTATTTTATCAACTTTCAGTAAAAGTTTTACTCCAATCCGAAGAGCGATTTCAAACCGCCATCTACGCCCGAGAATCCCATGAAGGCGAGGCTGAGGAGCGCTGCAGTTACCATGACGATAGCTACGCCCTGCATGCCCTTAGGAATACGAACCAAAGCCTGCTGCTCGCGAATGCCGGCAAAGACAATGAGAGCCAGGGCAAAGCCGAGAGCGGTAGAGAAGGCGTAAACCACGCTCTCAAGCAGATTGTAATCCTTCTGGATAACCAGGATGGCTACACCCAGCACGGCACAGTTGGTAGTAATCAGAGGCAGGAAGATACCGAGCGCCTGATAAAGTGCAGGAGAAACCTTCTTCAGGATAATCTCTACCATCTGAACCAAGGCTGCAATCACGAGGATGAATGCCAGGGTCTGGAGATATTGCAATCCGAACGGATCGAGTACATACTTCTGAACACACCAGGTAATGATGGTTGCCAGGGTCAAGACAAAAGCAATGGCACCACCCATACCGATGGCTGTATCAACTTTCTTCGATACGCCCAGGAATGGACAGATACCGAGAAACTGCGACAAGACGATGTTGTTGACGAATATCGCAGAGATAAATATCAATAAATATTCCATAATTTCTATTTTATTTCATTGATTTGAAGCGATGCCTACGCTTACTTCTTTACCTTATTAAATATAGCAATGATGTAACCCAAGGTGAGGAAAGCTCCAGGAGGCAGGATGAACATCAGAATGTTGGTAGTCTCCGGCAACAGAGTGATACCGAATACACTACCTGCACCGAGAATCTCGCGGGCACTACCCAGGATGGTCAAACCGAGGGTGAAACCCAAACCGCAACCAATGCCATCGAAGAGGCTGGCAATAGGCGAATTCTTGGCAGCAAAGCTCTCTGCCCTACCCAGGATGATACAGTTTACTACAATCAGCGGAATATAAATACCCAGCGCCTGATTGATGCTGTCAGGAGCATAAGCGCTCATCACCATCTGAAGGATAGTAACGAAGGCTGCAATCACTACGATAAACACAGGGATGCGAACCATATCGGGTGTAATCTTCTTGATACAGGAGATAACAAAGTTGGTACAGATCAGCACCGCCATGGTAGCCAATCCCATAGAGAGACCGTTGATGGCGCTGGTTGTTGTAGCCAAAGTAGGACACATACCGAGAAGCAACACGAAGGTTGGATTCTCCTTGATGAGTCCGTTCATCAAAATCTTAACATTACTCATATCGGTTTATCCTTTCTTTTCGTTATGTTCAACTTTAGATACACCACTCTCTGCATCTGCTTTCTGAGATGCACCGCTCTCGCCGTCAACATCCTTCTTGGCATAAACGGCATAAGCCTGGTTGATAGCCTTGAGGAAGGCGCGGCTGGTAATGGTAGAAGCGGTGATGGCGTCTACTGCATTGCCACTCTTATCGTCCTTAGATACGTGGAGGTCGCCATCCTTTGGAGTCTTACCGATGATGCTACCCTTTCCGTCCTTCTGAAACCAGGTAGCAGCCTTGGCGCCCAGACCCGGAGTCTCTGAAGCCTGAAGCACGGTATAACCCATAATCTTGCCCTCAGTATCGAAACCTACGAGCACCTTCAGATCGCCACCGAAACCACCGGTTGTACTCTCTACGGCAGCACCCAGCTGCTTGCCGCTCTTGTCTGAGCACTTATGTATGGTGAAAGAGAATTCCTTACCGCCAAACTCCTGCTTCACCTCTTCAGGCTCAGCCACCTGGAGTTCTTCAGTACCCATCACGCTCTTGATACCGGCAGCCAGACTCTGTGCAGCCTTCTCGGTGATAGGACCAGATGTAAGATGATTGATATATGCAAGAACAGCACCTACGATGAGCGCTACGCCTACGAGCACCAAAACCATGTTCTTTAATGATGATTCTAATTTCTGCATGTCTCTGTCCTCCTTATTTCTTAGCAGGCTTCTCACCGAAGCGCTTTGGTTTAACGTATGTGTTAATAAGAGGTGTGAACGCATTCATGATAAGAATGGCGAACGACATACCTTCTGGATAGCTACCCCAGTTACGGATGATGACGGTCAGCAGACCGATGCATACACCGTAGATAAGCATGCCCTTGCGGGTCATCGGAGAGGTTACATAATCAGTAGCCATGAAGATGGCACCGAGCATCAGACCACCACTGAAGATGACAGCCAGAGGATTGGCATAAACAGGATTAGCCAAATGCATCAAACCGCTGAATACAAATACGGTAGCGATGATGCTGACTGGAATATGCCAGGTAATGACCTTCTTCCAGAGCATGTAAGCCAAACCGAGCAAGAGGGCGAATGCACAAACCTCACCGGTAGTACCGGCACCGAAAGTATCGCCTGTAGCACCGAAGAGCAGGCTCATCGCATCAGGCAACTGGTTGAGAACAGAAGCATCGCCCGTCTTGATGGCTGTCTTCATGATAGCCAGCGGAGTAGCACCCGTTGCAGCATCTGTATAGCTGAGCATCTGTCCGGCAACAGGCCATGAAGTCATCTGGGCAGGGAAACTGACGAGCAGGAAGCAACGGCCTACCAAAGCGGGATTGAAAGGATTGTTACCCAAACCGCCGAAGCTCATCTTACCTACCCCGATGGCAAATAGGGCACCGATGATGATGATCCAGAGAGGAAGGTTACTTGGCAAGTTCATGCCGAGCAAGAGACCGGTAATGATGGCAGAACCATCGAGCAAGCTGGTCTCCTCCTTCAGGAGATATTTTGTAATTGCCCACTCAAAGAAGACGCAGGCTGCCACAGAGGTGAGCAGAACAACTGCTGAACCCAAGCCGAAGAAATAGAAAGATGCGAGGATGGCAGGCACGAGAGCGATAATCACTCCGTACATGTTCTTCTCTACGCTCTCATTTCCATGAGCGTGTGGCGATAATGAAACGATTAATTTTCCCATTTTATCTTTTAAATTCTTTCTTAAATGAAATTCATTCTTGACGTGAACGCTTACTTCTTGGCGTTGCGAGCTCGGATGATGCCCATTACCGCACCCTTACCATTGATAATATTATCGAGGATAGGACGATGTGAAGGACAGGTGAACTGGCATGAACCGCAGGCAATGCAGGATGTTACCTCTTCTGCCTCAAGGCGCTCATAATCCTTCACTACGCTCAAGGTAGCGAGCAAGTATGGCTCCAGACCCATTGGGCAGGCATCCACACACTTGGCACAACGGATACATGGCTGAGCCTTCTTGCGATGAGCATCAGCATCGGTCAATACGGTGATGGAGTTGGTACCCTTGGTTACAGGCACATCGAGACTGATTACAGCCTTACCCATCATCGGACCACCAGCCAATACCTTGTTGTCACCCTCAGGCAAACCTCCGCAATTCTCAATCATCTGAGAGAATGGAGTACCCATACGTACGAGGAAGTTGCCCGGGTTCTTCACCTGCTTGCCGGTAACGGTAGTATAGCGCTCGAAGAGAGGTTTATTCTTCATAACTGCCTGATAAACAGCGAAAGCAGTACCTACATTCTGAACAATTGCTCCAACGTTGACAGGGATAGCTGGAGGAGCAGGAACCTGACGGCGGATAACGGCATCCACCAACTGCTTCTCACCACCCTGAGGGTACTTTTTAGCCAGAGGTACAATCTCGATACGGGAGTCATTGGCTGTCTTTTCCTCGAAGAGTTTGATGGCAGCAGGCTTGTTGTCCTCGATACCGATGTAGCCCTTCTCTACCTTAGCCGCCTTCATCAGGAGGTTCAAACCAACGAGAATCTCATCGGCATGCTCCATCATCAGGCGATAGTCGGCTGTGATATAAGGCTCACACTCTACACCGTTGATGATGACGCACTCAGCCTTGGCTCCTGGAGGAGGACAAAGCTTGATGAAGGTAGGAAAACCGGCACCACCCATACCAGTGACACCTGCTACCTTGATGCGGTTTACGATTTCCTCTGGAGTAAGCTCAGTATGAGCCTCAAGCGTCTCGAGTTTATCAGAGCGGTCGATACTCTCCTCCCACTCATCGCCTTCTACATTAATAATAATACAAGGCTTGCGATAACCGGTAGCATCAATAGATGTATCTACCTTGAACACAGTTCCTGATACGGAACTGTAAATAGGAGCACTCACAAAGCCACCAGCCTCAGCAATGAGTGTACCCACCTTCACCTTGTCGCCCTTGGCTACTACAGGCTTGGCAGGAGCACCGATGTGCTGACCAAGTGGGAAAATAGCCTGCTTAGGGAGAGGAGCTACCTGAGTAGCCATCTCGGCAGTAATCTTATTCTCTTCTGGGTGAACTCCACCAATTCTAAAAGTTCTCAAATTCATGATTATTCCTCCTTTTTCTTAACTGGGAAATTTACTTTTACGAGAGCACCTGTTGGGCATTCATCAACACACTTGGTACACATGCGGCACTTATTGAAGTCAACATAAGCCACATTGTTTTCGATGGTGATAGCATCAAACTTGCAGACCTTCTGACATTTACCGCATCCGATGCAAGCAACGCTACAAGCCTTCTTGGCAACAGCGCCCTTGTCGTGGTTTACGCACTGAACGTAAACTCTACGGCCCTTAGGACCCTTCTTGCGGAGCTCGATGATATGACGTGGACAAGCGTTGGCGCAAGCACCACAACCCGTACACTTCTCTTCATCAACCTCAGGAATGCCAGTTTCAGGATTGATAGAGATTGCGCCAAACTGACAGGCAGCCACGCAATCGCCACAACCCAGACAGCCGAACCCGCAGCCTGTTTCGCCAGCGCCACATGAATTCATAGCTGCACAAGTGTGCAAACCATCATACTCGGCAATGCGAGGACGATTCTCGCAAGTACCATTACAACGTACCACAGCCACCTTTGGCTCGGTATTGGCTACTGCCATACCTAAAAGGTCGGCTACCTTGCCCATCACGTCGGCACCACCTACCGGACACATCAGTCCATCGATAGAACCGGCATCAGCACCCTTCACCAGAGCTGCGGCCATACCAGAACATCCGGCAAAACCGCAACCACCACAGTTGGCACCTGGCAGAACCTCTCCTACCTGGCCCAAGCGAGGGTCTTCTTCGACGGCAAACTTCTTAGATACTCCGAAGAGAACCAGCGCTGCAATCAGCGCGATTGCTCCGAGAACCAAGACAGCAATCAAAATAAAATTCATAATTTTTTGTGTTTTGTTTTGTTATTTTCTTTGTTTTAAAATAAAGGCTCATCGCAGAAACCACAGGAGCACATCACGCACCCTACATTTCTATAGAGAAGCTCAGTTTGTTTTTAAGTTTGTTTCTGAATAAGTAGAGCACCACATAGTATGGAATGAGAATGCCCAATGCCGAGAGCGCTGCGGCTCCCTCTGAGTGAGTAGCTTTCAGTACACCCACCAAAGCGATCACCATCAGTATCAGCGGCAAGAGATAGCCATAGAAACTGGCTCTGAAGCCTACAGCCGAATCAGCAGTCACCACCACGCTATCGCCTTTGTGGTAGAGAGACGCCTCTGAGGTAGAAACCTCAATCATCTTCTCTTTCGATTCGGATGCAGTACAATGAGCAGCCACCTTGCAAGCGCTGCAGGCTGACGACTGTACGATGCGAATGCACACACAACCTTCTACTACGCTCTCTACGATGCCAGAATGTTTTATTTTGTTATTCATTTGTAATGTTGAGATTGCATTTTTGCAATTCAAGTGCAAAGATACTACATTATTTAGAAATGGCAAACAAAATCGAAAAGAAAATATAAAAAAAGAAGCGTAAACGTTATCTATACCCTGGAATCAGGCAGTTTGAGAACAAATTAAAAGCAAAAATGCTTTTTTTTAGCAACTTCTTTTGGTGATATCAATTTTTTATGTATCTTTGCATTGATTATTAAAGAATTGATATGGAAACATTAGAGCAAACAATCATGCAAGTAGAGCGCTTTATCAGAAAAGTGGCTCAAAAGTTCCCTGCGCCAGAATCTGACGACGAGACTTCTCAAATGACCGACATCCACGTAAGGGTTTCGCAAGACAGTGGCGAACTCCTGGCCTTTGACGACGATGACAACGAGATTACCCGCTGCGTTGTTGAGCAATGGATAGAAAACAAGGATGAAGACTTCTACGACGAGGTAGCAAAGCTGCTTCGCGATGTATTGCGCAAACAGGCTGATATCATAGATCATCTCGGCATTCTCAAGCCATACAGCTTTGTGCTCGAAGATGAGGATAAAGAGCATATTGGCGAGCTCTATCTTGCTGACGATGATACGATCATTGTAGGTGGTGACTTGATGGAGAATCTGGACAACGATCTGGATAACTTCCTGAACGACCTGCTGAAAGAATAAAAAATACAGGATGAAAGGACTACCCGCTCCCCCATCCCAACAAAATAAAAAACCGTTGCACTCTCTCCTATCGAGTACAACGGTTTTTCTGTTTTTAACGGTTTTTCCGTTTATATCATCTAACCAATCTAAAAAGAAATTTTCTTTTTCTTACCTTTACTTTCGTTTCCTACACGGTCGAGAGCAGTTACTACATACACATATTTCTTGCCACTCACATAAGGGATGCGATAGAAATTATCATAAGTTACTGCCTGGAGTGCAGAAACATCATTGAGATTTACCTTAGCTCCTTTCTCAAAACGGTAGATAGCAAAACGGTTCACCTGATCGCCCCACTTTTTCTTGCTAGCCTTAGGAGCCTTCCATACCAGCAGCGGACCTTTCTCGGTCCACATCAGCTTGACACCCTTTACCCCCTTTGGCGCCTTATTATCAAGGAAAGGCATAGAGGGTGGCAATGCTGGATACTTCCAATAATTGTTGCGGAGTGTATGTCCGATATTACCTACATTATCGGCAGCAGTCTGCGCATACCAGAGCACAGTGCCCTTCACATTATTCATCTGCTGATGCAAACGGTGCTTGGCAGGCAACTGATGACTGCGCGGATTGACTGGATCAGCAAACTTGGCTGTACGCTCTATATCTTCACCTATATATAATGGGCGGTTGCCAGCATGCTTATTCCACCAGGTTATGAGCGTCTTGTAATCGGCAGCACGATTGCCTATCTCCCAATAAATCTGAGGCACACAATAGTCTATCCAACCATTATTCACCCAAAGCAATACATCTGCATAAAGATCATCATAATTCTGGAGGCCGAAAGTTTCTGAACCATTAGGATCGGTACGCTTGTTGCGGTAGATTCCGAATGGAGAAACACCAAACTTGACCCAAGGCTTAACGGCATGAATGGATTCGCTGAGCTGCTTTACAAACCGGCTCACGTTATCACGGCGCCAATCACCTATGTTTCGCATGCCGCGCGACTGCTGGCGGAAGAGCTGCTGATCAGGAATCTGTCGTCCGGCCTCTGGATATGGATAGAAATAATCATCAATATGGAATCCATCAACATCATATCGGCTTACAATGTCCACAGCCACCTCGCAAACATAGTCGGCTGCAGCCTGCAACCCAGGGTTCAACAGCGTCAGCTTGCCATACTGAAAACAGAGATCAGGACGCCTCTTCACGATATTCTTCGGTGAAACCTGCTCATAGGAAGTTACGCTATGCTTGGCACGATAAGGATTAATCCAGGCATGAAGCTCCATGCCACGATTATGACACTGCTCTATCATCCACTGCAACGGATCCCAATAAGGAGAAGGAGCCTTTCCCTGCACCCCCGTAAGAAACTTGCTCCAAGGCTCTAAATCACTCTTATACAGAGCATCACACTCGGCTCGAACCTGAAAGATTATCGCATTCACGCCATCCTTCTGCAGTTCATCAAGCTGTCTAGTAAGCATCGCCTGGATCTGCTGCGTACTCTTGTCCAGATACTGTCCGTTAACGCACTGTATCCAGGCTCCACGAAACTCTCGTTTGTTCTGAGCCTTCATTGTTGCCGACGACATCAGTATCATTGCAACAACGAGCATCAAAATCGCTTTCAGTCTTTTCATCTGTTATCTGTTATTTATCAATTTCATTTTTTCCTTTTCATTCTACAGTTTGTTCTTCATCCCTCAGCTTCGGGAGTGAAATATGGTATCTTACAGCCAGCAATCGGATGGCGCAGACCACACTGAAAGCTACAATCACCGTAATATAGAGGCTCACACCCAGATAGCTCAATCCCCAATAAGCCAAACCACCGGCGACACAAGCCATCGCATAAATCTCCTTTCGGAAGATGACCGGCTCTTCATTAAGAAGCACATCGCGGATAACACCGCCTGCAGCACCCGTGATACAGCCCATGATGATGGCTACCCAAAAAGAGAAACCACATTCGAGCGACTTCTGGATGCCCGCAATATTGAAAAGCGCCAAGCCCAAGGTATCAAACAGAAACCAGGTATTGTCAAGACGCTTAAGATAGCGGTGGCAAGCAATCACTACCAACTGCGCAAACAGCGTACAAATCAGGTAGATAGGACTCAACATCCAAAACGGACGCACACCAAGCATCACATCTCGTATGGTTCCACCACCTATGGCTACAGCCACACCACAAACAAAACCGCCCAGCCAATCATAGTGCTTACTTGCTGCCAGGCGAATGCCCGAAAGGGCAAAAGCAAATGTTCCGATGAATTCTATCACACTATGAAGCGTGAGCACGAATTCAGGATCGCCATGTATCATCATTTTCTCGTATCAGTTAGTTGTTCTAAATATCAATTTCTAATTATCTATATATCTATTCTAAATCACTAATTCTTGAATCTTTCTCCCCAACAGGTAACCATCCAGTTGTAGAGGCGCTCCTCGGAAGGCGAATGCTGCGCATGCCAGAAGCGGGCATCCTTCAGTTCGTCTGGCAGATACTGCTGCTCAGTGAAATGTCCAGGATAATCGTGAGGATACTTATATCCGTCATGATAGCCCAAATCTTTCATCAGTTTGGTAGGAGCATTGCGGATGTGCAGCGGAACTGGCAGATTACCCGTTTGCCGTACAGTAGCCAGCGCATCATTAATGCCCAGATAAGCACTGTTGCTCTTCGGACTCGTGGCAAGATACACCACAGCCTCAGCAAGGGCGATACGCGCTTCGGGCCACCCTATCTTCATCACCGTATCGAAGGCAGCATTGGCAAGCAGGAGTGCATTCGGATTGGCAAGTCCCACATCCTCAGAGGCACTAATCACAACCCTACGGGCTATAAACTGCGGGTCTTCTCCTCCTTCTATCATCCTCGCCATCCAATAGAGCGCAGCATCGGGATCGCTTCCGCGAATACTCTTGATAAAGGCTGAGATAATATCATAATGCATATCACCCTGTTTATCGTAAGCCAGCGGATTCTGTTGCAACTGCTCTTCTACCATCTTGTCGGTAATCACAATCTCTGAAGATCCGGCAGATTCTACCACCAATTCCAGAATATTGAGCAGTTTGCGGGCATCTCCACCACTATATCGCAGCAGCGCGCCCGTCTCTTCCAACTTAATATTCTTTTCTCTGAGTTCTACATCCTGCGTAATGGCACGATGCAGAAGCCCTTCAAGATCAGCCTTTTCAAGCGGTTTGAGAACATAGAGCTGACATCTGGACAACAGCGGCCGAATCACCTCGAATGAAGGATTCTCGGTGGTAGCACCTATCAGCGTAACAATACCCTTCTCTACCGCACTCAAAAGCGAATCCTGCTGACTCTTGGAGAAACGGTGAATTTCATCAATAAACAATATAGGAGAAGCCGAATTAAAGAATCTACCACTCTTTGCTCTTTCTATCACCTCGCGGACATCCTTTACGCCACTGGTCACCGCAGAGAGGGTGAAGAACGGCACCTTGATGGTCTGTGCCACGATTTGAGCAAGGGTAGTCTTGCCCACTCCAGGGGGTCCCCAGAGGATAAAAGAGGATATGCGCCCTGCATCAATCATCTTGCGCAGCACGGCCCCCTCACCTACCAAATGCTGCTGTCCTACATAGTCAGCAAGCGTGTGAGGTCTCATTCTTTCAGCTAATGGTTCACTCATAGTACGTGCAAAGGTAATGAAAAAAATCGAATTCCAAATAAAAAAGTGACCAAAAACACAAAAAAACAGCAAGAAAATTTGGATATATAAAAAGAAGTACTTACTTTTGCACACACAAACACAATTGAAGATGAATAAAGATAAAATATTAACACTGAAGAATGTTACTAAAAGTAGCATTTGGGAATTGCAGGAGAACGATGTGTTCCGTCTTTGGGAAGCAGCAGAAAAGGATGCTGACCTCAAGGATTACCAGAACAAGTATATTGCAGTGATCCGAAGCGCATTCGAAATGGAACCAGTGACGGTAGACCGTCCTGAAGTGATTGACAAACTGATGGCACGCGGCTTTAAGATTGGCACTTTCCGTATCAACGACAAGAAAGAAAAGTATGCCATCAAAAAGCGCCCTATCATGCGTGTTACTGATCTTACTTACGAAAATGTAAGTCACATCACCGCCAATAAGCTCATCGAACTCTTGGAGCGCAACTTTGGTGGTGGCTGGGAGAGTCTGCCTCAGAGCATCCAGGACATCATCGAAAGTAATTTCGACATCAGCACAACTACTCTTCCTGCTGACCGCCTGAAAAAGCCAGGAGGTCTGTACGAGAAAAAGCTCGCTGATGACTACGAAGTGCTCGTGGTACCAAAAGGTTCTTGGGTAGAAGCTATCTTTGCCAAGGAGAAGCCAAAGGTAGAAAAGGTTCGCATGAGATTCGAAGATGAGAATGATTTGAAACGCAACGACGACCTGCTCGACCCAGACGAGGATGAAGACGAGGATGCACCAGAAATCGAGGATCACTACAACGATCCAGATGAGGATGACGATGCATTCGATGACGACAAGCTTACTGAGGAAAGCTACCGTACTACCTTCGAAGACCCGGAGAACCTCGGTCTTGATGATGCAGAAGACGTAGCCGACGATGATTATTAATTCAGTTTATACATTATTATAATATAAAGAGAAATGAACGCATTAATTGGATTTGTTGCATTGATCGCTGTGGGCCTCGTAGGTTGGGCGATTGCAGAATTTAAGTACAAGGCTTTCACTTTCACCCGTTCAGAAAAGGATATCGAGGAAGAGAAAGAGCTTGAAGAGCAGAAACGCGCAGAGGGTTTCAAGGAGATGAACATCCGCGACATCATGCGCAAAAACTCAACCAATGGTTATAACGCAGTAGGTTAGTATTATGTTAATTTACCTATGCTTATGATACAGTATATCATCATAGCAATCATATTGGCGGCATGCGTCACGTATGCCGCCATTTGTATCTACAGCTCCATCAAACAAGCACGAGAGTGTAAAAACTATCAATGTTCAGGTTGCCCGTTCGTTGAGAAATGCCAAAAGAATAAAAAGAAAGAGGCTACTCAGCGGAAAGAACAAGAGTAGCTCTCATAAAAAGAGCTGCTAAAACTACTTTTACTGTCATGCAGCGAGGAAACCAGACAAAAAATAAAGCATTTCAGAACCCGTTCATTATGAGCAAGATACAAAGAAAGTGATTGTTTTAATTAAAAAAGTTGCATAAAAATTTGGTAGAACCAATAAAAAGTAGTACCTTTGCACTCGCAAATTAGAAATGATTATTCTACACAAGGTGTCTTAACCGAGCGGTTAGGTAACGGTCTGCAAAACCGTGTAGAGCGGTTCGACTCCGCTAGACACCTCATAAAAAAGGAAGTTCTTCAATAAGGACTTCCTTTTTTCATATCTACTCTCCCCCATTTTCATTCCTCATTTCTAGATATTCATCAAAACCCCCATTTTTAGGTATTGCACAATTATAAAAATCTTCGTACCTTTGCAACCGTAAATGATAAACATCAGAACTGAGGTTATCCTACGAGTAGGAATTGCCCCTTGCCCCAAGCAATTCTGGTGAACGTTTGAAACTTTTAGATAATTGAGACAAAGATAGAAATTAAAATCTTGTTCGCTAATAGAAATAATTCATAATGTTTTTGTATAATATGAAAAGGGGTGCTTGTGAAAGTACCCCTTTTATGTATATCTACAAAGTTATTGAGAAAAGCCTGTTATTATTTGATTTTAGCACCAAATGACTTTACAAACTTAATCTTCTTGCCTTTTGCGATGATTGGCTTCTTCCATTCACCACCCAAAATACGGATAACAGCCTTCTTGCCTACAGGAACCGCATCTACAGCCTTCTGCAAATCCATGAAATTGCCTCGACCTTCTGCAGAGACTACATAATCATAATGGCAGACATGAGACTTCAGCGCTCGCACCTGCTCAGCTACAGCATCAGCAAGCGCACCGGCAACCACACGTGCACCATATACATTATAATGGGTATTATCTTTCTTACCCTTAGGAACCTGCGGATTCTCGCCAGGCATAAACCACATATGTAATTTGCGGCTGCCTTCAATACCCATGCCCGTTTCTATATCGTGGGTAATCTTGGTAGCATCAACAAATGGAACATTCAGCTGCTTTGCTACACTGCGGGGAGCTATCACATAAGCTCCGTGGGTGTCGATAAGCGTATCACTATTAATCTGTTCCTTTCCATCATATACTTTATTGCGAAGCTTCTCGTCATCATCATTCTTCAATTCTGCAGAATAATAGCAGCGACGAACCACCGCATTGAACAGTACAGGATTGCCACCCTTGGCACGAGTCTCATTTACAAACCTGGCAAGGTTTGCATCAAAAGTAGATCCCGGATCAGTATGACGGTCAGGCATTGGCTTCTCATCGTTATGCCCAAACTGAATAAACACATAATCACCTGGCTTTATTCTATCTAAAACCTTTTTCCATCTTCCTTCATTGATAAAGCTCAAAGAAGAACGACCATTAACAGCATGATTGTCAACAATCACCTTGTCATCAAAAAAGCCCTGTAATACCATACCCCATCCTCGCTCAGGACTATTTCTAAAACCGTCTTTCTCGGCAGCAGTAGAATCACCTATTACAAAAATCGTTGTTGTCTTCGTACTGGATGTCATCAGCAATGCCAGCATGAATACACATAAAATAGCTTTAATTTTTTTCATTTGTCCGTAGTTTTTAGAATTTACTATAATTATAGATTTGCATACGTGATAACATATAAAAAGCTCTCGCCCTGCCGTACTGCATATTCACATATACGAGCACGAGAGGACGAGAAAGAGAGTATTAATATTTATTTACTTTGGCTATCAATTCCTCGGCAGTAACCAAGGTCTGTTCGCCAGTTTCCATATTCTTAAGCGTAACCTTGCCCTGAGCCATCTCATTCTCACCTGCAAGCACCACAAACGGAATATTCTTGGCATTGGCATAGCTCATCTGCTTCTTCATCTTCGCCTTATCAGGGAAGATTTCGGTACGGATACCGGCTGCACGAGCTGCACTTACTATAGGCAGGCAGTAAGCTGTCTCCTTTTCACCGAAGTTGATAAACAGTACCTGAGTAGCATTTACAGCCTCCTTCGGATAAAGGTCGAGCGCACCTAACACATCATAAATACGGTCAGCGCCAAAACTGATACCAACACCGCTCAAACCTGGCAAACCGAAAATGCCGGTGAGGTTGTCGTAACGACCACCACCTGTAATACTTCCCATTGGAGTATCAAGCGCCTTCACCTCGAAGATAGCACCTGTGTAATAGTTCAAGCCACGAGCCAGAGTAAGATCCAGTTCTATCTCGTTGTTCAAGCCAAGAGTCTTCAAGGTATCGAGGATAAACTTGGTTTCTTCTACACCCTTTAAACCAACTTCTGAACTTTCGAGAACCTTCGCAATCACTTCAAGTTTCTCATCATTAGTTCCTGACAATGAGATGATTGGCTGCAACTTTTCAATGGCATCTTCTGAAATGCCGTCATTGCGCAACTCTTCGTTTACATTGTCAAGTCCGATTTTATCAAGCTTATCGATGGCTACTGTGATATCTACAATCTTCTCAGCCTCGCCGATAACCTCTGCAATACCGGTAAGAATCTTGCGGTTATTAATCTTGATGCATACACGAACACCAAACTTGGTGAACACGGTATCAACAATCTGCATCAACTCGACCTCATTCAGGAGAGAATCAGAGCCAACCACATCGGCATCACACTGATAGAACTCACGGTAACGTCCTTTCTGAGGGCGGTCTGCACGCCATACTGGCTGAATCTGATAACGTTTGAAAGGCATCTGCAACTCCTCGCGGTGCTGCACTACGTAACGTGCGAAAGGAACTGTCAGGTCATAACGAAGACCCTTCTCACAAAGTTTCGCTGCTAATTTGAGTGATCCGAGAGAATGAATATCCTCATCGCTCACCTTATTCATATAGTCGCCTGAATTCAATATCTTAAAAAGCAGTTTATCACCCTCTTCACCATACTTGCCCATCAAGGTCTGAAGGGTTTCCATGGCTGGGGTCTCAATCTGCTGGAATCCATAAAGAGCATACACTTCCTTGATGGTGTTGAAGATGTAGTTGCGTTTCGCCATCTCAACAGGACCAAAATCTCTCGTGCCCTTTGGTATACTTGGTTTCTGAGCCATTTATTAATGTTTAATATGAATGTTAAATGTTTAATGTTTAGCGTAATGCAAACCCCTCAAAGTAAACATTAAACACTAAACATTAAACACTATATAATTTATTTGCGTACAATAGTCTGAGCACGGTCTGGACCGATAGAAATGATACCGATCTTAGTCTCAAGGAACTCTTCTACGAAAGCAATATAATCCTTGAACTCCTGTGGGAACTGATCTTCAGATGTGAACTTAGTCATATCTGTCTTCCAGCCCTTGAACTCCTTATAAACAGGTTCTACATCATCGATTTCGTATGGGAAATCTGTTGTAACAGAACCATCCTTCAACTTATATGCCACGCATGCCTTGATGGTATCGAAGCCATCGAGCACGTCGCTCTTCATCATGATAAGCTCAGTAACACCATTCACCATAACAGAATACTTGAGTTGTACAAGATCACACCAGCCACAACGACGCTCACGACCGGTAACAGCACCATACTCATGACCGAGGTCACGGATCTTGGCACCAGTTTCATCGAAAAGCTCTGTAGGGAATGGACCTGCACCAACACGTGTACAGTAAGCCTTCATGATACCATAAACATTGCCGATGCGGTTAGGGCCGATACCCAGACCTATGCAGGCACCTGCACAGATAGTATTAGAAGAAGTAACGAACGGATAAGAACCGAAATCAACATCGAGCATAGTACCCTGAGCACCCTCGCAGAGGATATCCCTGCCAGAACGGAGCACCTTATTGATTTCTACCTCGCTATCGATAAGTTTGAACTGCTTCAAGTATTCGATGCCCTCCATCCAGGTCTTCTCAACCTCTGTAATATCGAAGTCGGTATAACCGAGACTTGCGATGGTTTTGAGATGAGCAGCCTTGTGAGCAGCATACTTCTCCTCGAAATTGTCAAGGATATCGCCTACGCGAAGACCGGTACGGCTAACCTTGTCAGTATAAGTAGGACCGATACCCTTACCAGTAGTACCTACCTTGTTCTTTCCCTTAGAAGCCTCGATAGCAGCATCGAGTACACGGTGAGTAGGCATGATGAGATGTGCCTTCTTAGAGATGTAAAGACGGTTCTTCAAATCATGACCGCTCTTCTCAAGATCCTTAGCCTCACCCATAAAGAGGTCTGGAGCCAAAACCACACCATTGCCGATGATGTTCACCTTACCACCCTGGAAAATACCAGAAGGGATAGAGCGAAGCACATACTTCTCGCCCTCAAACTCCAATGTATGTCCAGCATTAGGACCACCCTGGAAACGAGCAATGACATCATACTTAGGGGTCAACACGTCAACCACCTTACCTTTACCTTCATCGCCCCACTGCAAACCCAGCAGGACATCTACTTTACCTGTGTTCATTTTTTATCTTTTTATCTTGATACTTATTCTTTTTTGCGTTTGCGAGTCATCTTGCTTTGACAGCCGCTGCATACGCCATAGATGTAAAGAGCATAAGCATCTTTACGAAAGCGCTGCATCCTGATATCCTTCACAGCAGCCGTAACCTGCGGTGCTACAATTTCTGTTACCTTGCCACAAATCGTGCAAACCTGATGCACATGATTGTCCTCGCTATAACTGGCCTCATACTTGGTGCCGTCTGCCAGACTGTGCTTTACCACAAGCCTCAGTTCCAGGAACAGATGCAATGTGTTATAAAGCGTAGCCCTGCTAACGCGAAAATTCTTTTTCAGTAGCTCTCTGCCCAAATCTTCTATCGAGAAATGCTCTCCCATAGAATAAATGGTGTCGAGGATAGTGGAACGCTCCGGAGTGCGCCGGTGATGATTGCTCTCCATATAATTGTCCAAAACCTCATGAGCTTTTGCTAAAATTTCTTCACTCATAATCCTTGTTAGTTACATAAAACGCACAAAGATACTCATTATCTACGACATAGAACAATATTTAATTTTAAAAAATCTAAATTTGCCTCAATTCCTCATAGATACGCTGAACCGGAAGCCCCATCACATTAAAATAACTCCCCTTCAACCCCGTACAACCTATGTAGCCAATCCATTCCTGAATACCATAGGCGCCAGCTTTGTCAAACGGCTGATAATGATTTATATAATAACTGATTTCATCATCAGAAAGCGGTTTGAACGTCACTTCTGTTGTTACTGAAAAGGAACGCTGCTTATGCTGGGTAGTAAGACAAACACCTGTAACTACATGATGCGTCTTTCCGCTCAACATCTTCAGCATTCGTCTGGCATCTTCAGCATCACGAGGCTTCCCGAGGATGACTCCCTTTCCTTCCTGGTCATTCTGTTCGCCAGCTGTTGGCGCAATCACAACCGTATCTGCAGTAAGAATCAAAGTTTCTGACTCGTCCAACTCTTCAACACTATTATTTCCGTTCAAAAGCGGACGGTAAGCCTCAGCCTTTTTCTTGCAGATGAATTCTGCCACCTGATAAGCATCGAGGTCAGCAGGATAACTTTCATCAATACCACTAATCACCTTCACCTCAAAAGGAATATCCAAACCTGCCAGAAGTTCCTTGCGGCGAGGCGAATTACTCGCCAAAATAATCTTATAATTCATCTATTTTAAACCTTATTACTTTGAACTTTATGATTAAAATTCAGTTGCAAACTTTCTACTATAAACTATCAACTTTCAACTTTCAACTAAATTCTACCAGCCAAACGCCTTAGCATCTGAAAGCCATAAACCCTTGGTTCTCAGCACCTGTTCTACGACATCACGTCCCACACCATCACCTCCGTTACAAGCCGAGATATAAGTAGAAATTTCTTTAATATCGGAGCATGCATCTGCTGGGCAACATGGACATCCGCAACGACGCATAATCTCATAATCAGGAATATCATCACCTACATATATTATTTCCTCATCTGTAATTGAATATTTCTGCTTGAACTCCTCATAAGTCTTTATCTTTACAGAACACCCCATGAAGATATCCTCTACACCAAGATTTTCATAGCGTACCTGTATGGCATGAGAATTACCGCCTGTCAGAATTACGATACGAACACCTTTCTTCTGAGCCAGCTGAATGGCATAGCCATCTTTGATATTAACAGTACGCAAAGGTTCGCCGGCACTGGAAAGCGTGATGGTCTGTCTTGACAGCACTCCATCAACATCAAAGATGATTGCTTTTATCTTATTTAAATCGTAATTTATCATATTTATTTCTGTTTTTAGAACTTAAATTCCTAACTGCAAACTTAAACCGATAACAGTTTTATCTCTTGAACTTGAATATGCTTTTGCTCATCATTTCATAAATCTGCTGTAGTTCTGGCTGTTTTTCAAGAAGTTGCATTTGTTTCTCCATTACGTTCCGATCATCACGAATAGCCGGTCCTGTCTGCACTTCAGCTGCCGAATGCGAAGAAGCCTTGTCCATAGTTTCCATAACCAGAGGACGGAGAACACTGCCAGGAATGTGATGATTTTCGAGAATCTGCTGACCTACAGCTACGCAATGATTCGCAAAATTACAAGCAAAAACAGCTGACAGGTGCAGATACTTACGATTATCAGAATCCAATTCATAGACACTACGAGAAATCTGTTCTGCCAACCTCTTCAGGAAAGAAGTTTCGAAAGCACCACATCCCTCAATGAAAATAGGAATATTTTCGAATGCAACCTTTTTATCTTTCGTAAATGTCTGCATCGGATAAAATACGCCATAATGACGGGCATAATCTTTGAAAACATCCATCGGCATGGAACCAGCTGTATGAACAAACATCTTATCTTCTCTTCCTTTGCACAGTTCAGGAATAAGTATTTCAAGCGCATCATCCTTCACTGAAACGATGTACAAATCTGCATCACAGACCACCTTACTCATCTCATTGACAGGCTCACAATTCACCTTCTCAGCCAATAGAGAGGCCGACTCCCTAGTTCTACTGAAAACTTGCACAATCTGATGTTCTGATTGTGATATTTCGAGCGCAAGATTGGTAGCAAGATTACCTGCCCCAATAAACACTATTTTCATACGTAATTTTGTTTAAAGTTCTACTTTTTATGCAAAAATACTAAAAAATAACGATAGAGAAGCCCTTTTTCTTGCTTTTTTATGATAAATTTATTATTTTTGCCTTCGTGAGAAAATATGAAGTAGAAATATATGGTAAACTGGAAGAAATGCCGCATTTATTGGAAGGCGACTTTTTTCATAGCTTGGAGCTTTTTCAGATTCTTGAAAAAACACCCGGCATAACCCCTTTTATGGCTGTCGCCACACAGGAGAACAAGGTGGTAGGACAAATGCTCGTCATCCTCTATCACCGCAAATCTTTATTCCCACCTTATTTATATACGCACGCACACGCGTACGGAGAGGGACTTTATGCACCCGATGCTGAACAGAATGCTATTTTCCCATTGTTACTCCGCAGCATAACTATTCACTTACACAAACGACTCTGCTTTTACATCGAGTTCTCCCGAATGAGCAAAAAGATGCTGGGTTACCGGGAATTCAGAAAATTGGGCTATGTACCTATTGCCTGGCAAGAGATACATAACTCCCTACACAGCAAACTTCCCCAAGAGCGACTCTCAGACAAACAAATTGCTATGATTGAAAAAATGAAGAAAAAGGGAATAAGTTATAGAGAGGCAACTTCACCCGAAGACATCCATCGTTATCACCAGTTGCTCAAAAATTATTATCGGCTGAAACTTCGCCGTTTTGTTCCTGACGAAACATTCTTTCAGAAACTGAGTACAAGTAGTAATGCCAGAAACGTCATCATCACCTATAAGGACAAAGTGATTGGCGGCTATACCTGCATCTACAACCAAGGCAATGCCTTTCTTTGGTTTTCTGCATTCAAGAGAAAGACTTACATCCATCTGCATCCGGACACAATGACCATCTGGCAAGCACTCTCTGATGCACAGGAGCAGGATGCCCAACACCTCCACTTTATGGACGCAGGACTTCCGCTTAAGAGTAATCTCTACCGTGAATTCATTCTCGGTTTCGGAGGCAAACCTGTTACCAAGTTTCGCTGGTTCCGCTTCTATCCAAAAGTTATAAACCTGCTCCTCCACTGGCTATACAAGGATTAAGGAAAAGAGGTTCCATGAGTCTATATAAAGCATCTCCGAAACCTCTTTCTCTTTTTTAAGCGTAATTACACATACGCTCAAAAAGTACATTTTGCATATTAAAGCCAACGCCTCTACTCTTTCAAAGCACGGTCAAGCTGCTCTAAGCCGCGCTCTGTACAGAATCCACGAATCAGGCACAAAATATAATTGTCGTATATCTCCTGCATCGAATGAACACGATAGAGCTGATGATGCATGATTTCCTCCATCATTACATGTCCTATGTCCATAACAACATTGAAGTCTACATCCTTACGGAAAAGTCCCTCCTTTACACCAGCCTCAAAGAAACGTACACTCTCCTCCCGTTCATGAGCATGATTTTCCTGGAAGAATTTCACTACACGAGGCATCTTATGAACCTCCTCATAAAAAAGAACGCCCACCATCCCATTGCGCTCCATCTGCAATTTATAGACATAGCTGATAATATCTATCACATTCTTCGCTTGGGTCTTGGCGAAGTCCTCTAACTTCGAACGATTTTCTTCTAGCTGACGCATCATACCAGCAAGCAACAATTCTTCTTTGTCACCAAAAATCTCGTACACAGTTCTCTTAGATACATGAAGTCCCTGTGAGATTTCATCCATCTTAACAGCTTTTACACCACGCTTATAGAATTCAGGCATCGCATAAGAGATAATTCTGTCTTTCAGTTCTTGTCTATATTGATTGATTTCTGTCATTTTACTTGTTTGAAGACTATTTTTGTGCAAAGATACAAAAAAAATCAAAAAACCATTCTTTTTTACTAAGTTTTTTTGTACCTTTGCACAAACTTTTAAATTTCGTGCAAAAAATCCACGAATATGAAAGAAAAATAAACTCTAAACCAATATATTGTTATGGTAAAAATTACAAAAGAGGCGGCTTTAAGTTATCACGAGACTGGTCGTCCTGGCAAGATTGAGGTTAAGCCAACAAAACCTTATCACACACAAACGGATCTGAGCCTTGCTTATTCTCCTGGCGTGGCATTCCCATGTCTTGAGATCCAGCAGAACCCAGACGATGCATACAAGTATACTGACAAGGGTAACCTGGTTGCTGTTATCAGTAATGGTACAGCAGTGCTCGGACTCGGCGATATCGGTGCCATGAGCGGAAAGCCAGTGATGGAAGGTAAGGGATTACTTTTCAAGATTTACGGCGGTGTGGATGTCTTCGATATTGAAATCGATGAAAAAGACCCAGAAAAGTTCTGTGAAACCGTAGAGAAAATCGCTCCTACATTTGGTGGAATCAACTTGGAGGACATCAAGGCACCTCAATGTTTCTACATCGAGGAGCGCCTGAAAAGAACTCTCGATATCCCTGTAATGCACGATGACCAGCATGGTACTGCTATCATCTCTGCAGCAGGTTTGAAGAACGCTCTTGAGGTAGCTGGCAAGAACATTGCCGATGTGAAGATTGTCGTAAATGGTGCTGGTGCAGCTGCTATCAGCTGTACAAAACTCTACGTAGCACTTGGTGCACAGGTAAAGAACATCGTTATGCTCGACTCTAAGGGTGTCATTACCAGCGACCGCGAAAATCTGACAGAGCAGAAAAAGCTCTTTGCAACAGACCGCCGCGATGTCCATACACTCGAAGAGGCTGTGAAAGGCGCCGATGTATTCGTAGGCCTCAGCAAGGGTAACGTGCTCTCCAAGGATATGATTCGCTCTATGGCAGACAACCCTATCGTTTTCGCTCTTGCCAATCCAGTACCTGAGATCAGCTACGAGGACGCTATGGACAGCCGCCCTGACGTATTGATGTCAACTGGCCGTTCAGATTATCCTAACCAGATTAACAATGTAATCGGTTTCCCATACATCTTCCGTGGTGCACTCGATGTTCACGCCCGTGCTATCAACGAAGAAATGAAGATGGCTGCTGTTCATGCAATTGCCGATTTGGCTAAGCAGCCGGTTCCTGATGTAGTAAACGATGTTTACCACGTTAACGACCTTACATTCGGTCCTAAATACTTCATTCCGAAACCTGTAGATCCACGTTTGATTACAGAAGTTTCTGCTGCCGTAGCTAAGGCTGCAATGGAAAGTGGTGTGGCTCGCACCCCTATCACAGACTGGGAGAAGTACAAGCAGGATTTGCGCCAGCTGCTTGGTCAGGAGACCAAACTGACTCGCAAGCTCCACGATACAGCGCGCCTTCACCCACAGCGTGTAGTATTCGCTGAAGGTGGCAACCCAACTATGCTGAAGGCTGCAGTCCAGGCTAAGCAAGAGGGTATCTGCCAGCCAATCCTGTTGGGTAACCCTGACCGTCTGAACCGTGTAGCTAGCCGTTTGAAGCTTGACCTTTCAGATATTGAGATTGTAGATATGCGTGCCGATAACGAACAGGGCCGCCGTGCTAAGTTTGCCAAGCATCTGGCAGAGAAGCGTTCTCGCGAGGGCTACAGCTTCGAGGAAGCTTATGATAAAATGTACGAGCGCAACTACTTCGGTATGTCAATGGTAGAACAGGGTGATGCTGACGCATTCATCACTGGTCTTTACACAAAGTACAGCAATACTATTAAGGTAGCAAAAGATGTAATTGGAATCCGTGAGCCATATAAGACTTTCGGTACCATGCATATCCTTAACACCCAGAAGGGTATTTATTATATCGCAGATACGCTCATCAACCGCCACCCAGACGAAGATGTGCTGATTGATGTTGCCAAGCTGTCTGCAGGTACAGTGAGGTTCTTCAACGAAGAGCCGGTTATGGCCATGTTAAGCTACTCTAACTTCGGTACAGACAATATTGGCTCACCTGTTAAGGTAAAGAAAGCCGTTGCTGAGATGCAGAAGGAGTTCCCTGAACTCGCTATCGATGGTGAGATGCAGGTAAACTATGCACTCAACAAGGATCTGCGCGATGAGAAGTATCCATTCTCCCGCCTCAAGGGCAAAGACGTCAACACTTTGGTGTTCCCTAACTTGAGTAGCGCCAATGGTGCATACAAACTTCTCCAGGGGTTGAATCCTGAAGCAGAGATTATCGGCCCTATCCAGATGGGATTGAATAAGCCTATCCACTTCACTGACTCAGAAAGTAGTGTACAGGATATCGTAAACATCACAGCAGTAGCTGTCATTGATGCTTACGTAGAGAAAATCAAGAAGCAGAAGTAATCACTTCTTTTTCCTGATTCGAACAAACAGAATAAGATAATAGTATTTTCCATAAACAGGTTGGCACTTCTGCGCCAACCTGTTTTTATTTTCTCTACTTCACTACTCGTCTCGGAAGTTCGTCTCTTTATACTTTTGAAGATATCTAAAAAAAACAGAATTGCAATCGATTACGCAGCCTTTCTTGCTAAAATAAGTTAATTTATACTCTTGTGCACCCACACAATTGAATCACAACAAAAATAATCAAATAAATATTTGGTGATTTGAAAAAAAATCGTGTATCTTTGCAGCCAGTTATCCTGAAAACAATCTTTTTACCTTAATGGAAACTAATACCTATTGAAGATTTGGAGCGGTAGCCTGTGAAGGTCATCGCTTTTTTCTTTTTATACACCTCCTCCATCAAATAGCATATAGCATATATTGTTCCCAAGAAGAAAGTATATAATTAAAAGGTAATATCACTTGAGTCGGAAGACTTGCTGACTGCAGTCAGCAGACCTGTCGACTATAGTGAGCAGACCTGCTGACTAGGCTCAGCAGAGCTGCTGACACTAGTCATAACTTTAACGAAGGTATCTTCTTGAACCAGAGAAGTCGTATCCTTAAACCTAAGAAGACATCTCCTTGAACCAGAGAAGACATCTCCTTGAACCAGAGGAGACATATCATTGAGCCAGAGGAGACATATCATTGAACCAGAGGAGACATATCATTGAACCAGAGGAAGTATATTATTGAACCCAATAAAGAACATTATACTATTCACGAGTCCCTTATCTGGTAGCAAATAATCGGTATTCTTATAAAAAACAGGCTTTTCTGTTAAATCTTTCTAAAAAGCAATCTTTATTTCCCCAACATTTTGTTCATATCAAAGATAATTTGTAATTTTGCACCCCGAATGCTCATGGATTGGGCAAATGTTACAGAAAAGTTTAGTTCGAAGGGGCTCAAAGAAGATCCGGCACAATGCAGGACGCCTCCCGAAGAAACCCGTTTATATAATTAATTTAATGTACGCAATTGTAGAAATTAACGGTCAGCAGTTCAAGGCTGAGGAGGGCAAGAAGCTCTTCGTACATCACATCAAGGATGTTGAGGCAGGTCAGACTGTTGAGTTCGACAAGGTTTTGCTCGTTGACAAAGACGGCTCAATCACTGTCGGTGCACCAGCTGTAGAGGGTGCAAAAGTAGTAGTAGAAGTAGTGAACCCACTCGTAAAGGGTGACAAGGTAATCGTCTTCAAGATGAAGCGCCGCAAGGACTATCGCAAGAAGAATGGTCATCGTGCTCAGTTCACTGAAGTATCAATCAAATCTGTAATCGCTTAAAATTAGGAGGAATTAGAAAATGGCACATAAGAAAGGTGTTGGTAGTTCTAAGAACGGCCGTGAATCAGCTTCACAAAGATTAGGCGTTAAGATCTGGGGTGGTCAGAGCATCATCGCAGGTAACATCATCGTTCGCCAGCGTGGTAACAAGCACTTCCCAGGTGAGAATGTAGCTCAGGGTAAGGATGATACATTGTATGCTTTGGCAGATGGTATCGTTTACTTCCACAAGGGCCGCAAGGACAAGAGTACAGTTTCTGTTCTCTCTCCAGAGGTTTACGCTGAGAAGACCAAAAAAGCTGACGCTTAATTTTTAAAGTTTTAGAAAAAACTATTCCAAACAAACAACATAGAAGCCTGCTCATACCTAGAGCAGGCTTTCTTCTTTTTAGGCACGGATTACCCCCCTTCTAAGCTCCTCAACCCTGTAAAACCACAAAAAAACTTTAATTCTACCCTTCCCTGTAAAAAAGTCAGCAATTTTTTACGCTATCACAAATATTTTTTGTACTTTTGCCTACAAATAGTAAATTATTTAATTAAAAGACATTTTATGCTTACACTTAAACTTATCAGTGAGGAAACTGAACGTGTAGTTAAGGGTCTCGAAAAGAAGCATTTTCCAAATGCTCGTGAGGCCGTAGAGAAAGTTTTGGAGTACGACAAGATTCGTCGTGAAGCTCAGCAGAAGTTGGATAACAACAAGCAGCAGGCTAACCAGTTTGCTAAGCAGATTGGTGCCCTTATGAAGGAAGGTAAGAAAGAGGAAGCTGAGAGCGCTAAGGCTCAGGTAGCTATGCTCAAGGCAGACGCTAAGGCTCTTGAAGAGATCATGGAGAAAGCACAGAACGATATGACCAACCAGTTGCTCGAAATTCCTAACATCCCTTGCGAGCAGGTTCCTGAAGGTAAGGACGCAGCCGACAACGTTGTTGTGAAAGAAGGCGGCGAAAAGCCAAACCTCGGCGAGGATGCTCTCTGCCATTGGGATCTCTTGAAGAAATACAATCTTGTAGACTTCGACCTCGGCGTTAAGATTACTGGCGCAGGTTTCCCTGTATATATCGGCAAGATGGCTCGTTTCCAGCGTGCGCTTGAGGCATTCTTCCTCGATGAGGCTCGCAAGAGCGGATATCTGGAGATTCAGCCTCCTTACGTAGTAAACGAGGATTCTGGTCGTGGTACCGGTCAGTTGCCAGACAAGGAAGGTCAGATGTATCATGCTAATCTGGATAATCTCTTCCTCATCCCTACTGCTGAGGTTCCTGTAACCAACATTTTCCGCGATGTTATTCTCGATGAGAAAGATCTCCCTATCAAACGTTGTGCTTACTCAGCTTGTTTCCGTCGTGAAGCAGGTAGCTATGGTAAGGACGTTCGCGGTTTGAACCGCCTGCACCAGTTCGACAAGGTAGAGATTGTTCGCATCGATAAGCCAGGTCACTCTTACGAGAGTTTGAATGAGATGCTCGACCATGTTGAAGGTCTTTTGAAGAAGTTGGAATTGCCATACCATATCCTCCGTCTCTGCGGTGGTGATATGAGCTTCACCTCTTCTATCTGCTACGACTTCGAGACATGGAGTGCTGCACAGGGTCGCTGGCTGGAAGTTTCATCAGTATCTAACTTCGAGAGCTATCAGGCTAACCGTCTCCACTGCCGCTATCGCCATACAGATGACAAGAAGATTGAGCTTTGCCACACATTGAATGGTTCAGCTCTTGCTTTGCCACGTATCGTAGCAACCATCTTGGAGAACAATCAGACCCCAGAAGGAATCCGCGTACCTAAGGTATTGGTTCCATACTGCGGTTTCGAGATGCTTGATGACAAAAATTTCGATTAATTTGAAGTATCGGTAAGACTTTCTGTTTTTCTCGATTATACAAAACATTCGAAAAACAAAAATAACATATATTGTACGAGGATAACTTCGACTGCCACAAAGGTAGCCGATGTTATCCTTTTGCATTTTATGTACCATGAAGCAAACTCTAAACAGCTA
Source organism: Segatella copri (assembly GCF_026015465.1). Classification (GTDB taxonomy): domain Bacteria; phylum Bacteroidota; class Bacteroidia; order Bacteroidales; family Bacteroidaceae; genus Prevotella; species Prevotella copri_E. Next base: position 423,019 of record NZ_JAPDUQ010000002.1, on the reverse strand, counting down.
ACCAGAAATATAAATATATCAGCATTAAGAAATTTAATAGCCCATGAACAAGATTATCAAGAAAGTACAATACTCAGAGAAAGTATTCCGCTTCGATGTAGAAGCACCACTTATTGCCAAGAGCCGAAAGGCAGGTAACTTTGTTATCATCCGTGTAGACAACAACAGCGAGCGCATGCCGCTGACCATCGCTGATGCTGACATTGAGAAAGGAACCATCACACTGGTTGTGCAGAAGGTAGGCCTTTCATCTACCAAACTCTGTGCATTGAATGAAGGCGATGAGATTCACGATGTGGTGGGACCACTTGGAAATCCTACACATATCGAGAACTTCGGAACAGTCATTTGTGCCGGAGGTGGTGTAGGCGTAGCTCCTATGCTCCCTATCATCAAGGCACTGAAAGCCGCAGGAAACAGAGTCCTTTCCGTAATTGCGGGTAGGAACAAAGACCTCGTGATTATGGAAGATGAAGTGCGTGCATCTAGCGATGAACTCATCATCATGACCGATGACGGAAGTTACGGCGAGAAGGGTGTTGTAACCGTAGGAATCGAGAAGTTTATCAATCAGGAGCATATCGATAAGGTTTTCGCCATCGGTCCTCCTATCATGATGAAGTTCTGCTGTCTCCTGACCCAGAAATACAATCTTTCCACAGACGTTTCGCTCAATACCATCATGGTGGATGGAACCGGTATGTGCGGTGCCTGCCGCCTGACCATCGGTGGCAAGACCAAGTTTGTCTGCATCGACGGTCCTGAGTTTGACGGCGCTCTGGTAGATTGGGACGAGATGTTCAAGCGCATGGGCACTTTCAAGGATGTTGAACGCGAAGAGATGGAACACTTCGAAGAGCACCTTGCAACTGTAGACGCAGAAAAGAAGAAAGAAACTACGGATGTAATCATGGACGTAGAACCTACAGATGCGAGCATCGAAGAGTTGACCGACCGTAACGCTGAGTGGCGCAAGGAGTTACGTGCTTCGATGAAAGCAAAAGAACGTACAGCTATAGAGCGCGTAAAGATGCCAGAACTTGACCCTCTTTATCGTGCCACAACCCGTACGGAAGAGGTAAATATCGGTTTAACCAAGGAAATGGCTTTGACCGAAGCCAAGCGCTGTCTCGACTGTCCTAAGCCTACCTGTATGGAAGGTTGTCCGGTAAGCATCAACATTCCTTCCTTCATCAAGAACATTGAGCGGGGCCAGTTCCTTGCCGCAGCCAAGGTTTTAAAGAACACCTCTGCCCTACCTGCCGTTTGCGGACGAGTTTGTCCACAGGAAAAGCAATGTGAAAGCAAGTGTGTACATCTCAAGATGAACGAGCCTGCTGTAGCTATCGGATACCTGGAGCGTTTTGCTGCCGATTACGAACGCCAGAGTAGAAACATCTCTGTACCAAAGTGCGATGAACCTAATGGCATCAAGATAGCCGTAGTTGGTTCAGGACCTTCCGGATTGAGTTTTGCAGGCGATATGGCAAAGAAGGGATTCGACGTTACCGTCTTTGAAGCATTACATGAGATTGGCGGTGTATTGAAATATGGTATTCCTGAATTCCGTTTGCCTAATGCTATCGTAGATGTAGAGATTGAGAATCTTCAGAAGATGGGCGTAAAGTTCATTACAGACTGCATCGTTGGCAAGACCATTTCCGTAAAAGATCTGGAAGAACAAGGATTCAAGGGAATCTTCGTTGGCTCAGGTGCGGGTCTGCCCAACTTCATGAATATTCCTGGAGAGAATGCCTTGAACATCATGTCTTCTAACGAATATCTTACCCGTGTAAACCTGATGGATGCAGCCAATCCTCATAGCGACACCCCTATCAACTTGGGTAAGAAGGTGGTTGTTGTAGGCGGCGGAAATACAGCTATGGACAGTTGCCGTACTGCAAAACGACTCGGAGCAGACGTAACCTTGGTATATCGCCGTTCGGAGGCTGAAATGCCTGCCCGACTCGAAGAGGTGAAGCATGCCAAGGAAGAAGGAATCAACTTCTTTACATTGCACAATCCTAAAGAATATGAGGCAGACGAGAAGGGCGCAGTAAAGGCTGTAGTTCTCGATGTGATGAAGCTTGGCGAACCTGATGCCAGCGGTCGTCGTCGTCCAGAAGCTACAGGAGAGACCATCACGCTGGAGTGCGACCAGGTAATTGTTGCCGTAGGAGTAAGTCCTAATCCACTCGTTCCACAGAGTATCGAAGGCTTGGAACTCGGCCGAAAGAACACCATTGCCGTAAACGACCAGATGCAGAGTTCCATCGAAGAAATCTACGCTGGCGGCGATATCGTACGAGGAGGGGCCACAGTAATCCTTGCCATGGGAGACGGCAGAAAGGCCGCTCTCAATATGAGCGAAAAATTATTGAATAAGAAATAAGAAAACGGGAAACAATAAAGGGCAGCCATGCATCACGCAGACTGCCCTTTCCTTTTCTCGTATGTAATGTTATAAAATGAAATGTAGTTCGTACATATATTTATTAATAATTGGACTCAAACACTATTTCAGATTAATACGGAGTCCGAACTGGAGATTAAAATTCCACTTCTTATCTTTAAACGTATTTTCTATTTCGCTGCCATTATCAAAATAATATTTTGCACCTGGCTCAATATAGAAGCCCACTTGTGGTGTAACATCATACTGTGCACCAAGCGAAGCCTTACCCGAGAACTGAACGCCATCACGTTTCACGTCCTCTTTATGACCAGAAACCTTTGTATCATTCTTTACGTTGAAATCGGCTTCTCCACCCGCCATTACGTACGCATGAAAGCCTCCCGTGCTCCAAACCTCATAGTTTAAACCAAGTGGAACACCCAAATAATGCAAAACCTGATGTGTATCAAATTCTGAAACACCATAAGATTTGAAATCAGAAGCAACACGCGTATATACGACACCGGTACTCAAAGACAAACGAGGCGCAAGTCCGATACCAACCTGAGCACCTATAGCCAAAGGAGCATGATGTTTCGCTTCAACATATTTCGGTATTGCATATCTTAAAGGAGAAGCAGCAGCCATGAAAACGCCATGATCAGCAAAGCCACCACCAGCAAGAGGATCTGAAGACGCATACATGCCGTTTGACATTCCATCACTGCCAGAGCCCAGACTTACATTCTCTGCATACAGGTTCATGGTCCAGTTCTGTTCATACTTGTCCTTATAACTGCGTTCAAAATGACCATCCTGCGCCCTGCCTGCATAAAGCTTCTGCCCACCATCTGCTTCCAACGGCTTGGTTGCATGATTAGAAGAAACGGCCATCTGTCTTTCAGAATCCTCATTTTGCTTTTGCAAAACAGATAATTCCCGACCATTTACCTCTGCATTAACAGACTGTTCTGGCATTTCTACCTCTGCTGCAAACATTACTTCATTATCAGCAGCAACAGTCCTCTCCTGGAAAGAGACAGAAGATTTACTATGGTTCAATTGACGCCCCGATGAATGGCGATTCACCTGATGTGCAGATGCATTGTTTTCAGCAAGCAAGATAGCATTTTCACTTCCTGCCGATTGTGCTTCTGCACGAACAGCAGAAGAAGTCCTGCTTGAACCTGATGCTGTAGAGAAAGAACTCTGAACAGCTAAGTTAGCCTGTCCCGGTTCATCATCATGCAGATAAACATAACTGCCTCCTACTCCCAATAAAGCAATCGCTGCAGCTACTGACCATCTTTTCAAGACAACATAACGAGTCTGTGGTCTCTTCTTTACATCAGTTTCCTCATCACCAACCTTTTTAGACTGAGCAAGCGATTGTTCTATCTCAGCCCACAAGTCGTGGCTGACAGGCTCTTGGTAGTCAGCCAACTGATCTCGAAGTTTATTTGTCCAATCGTTACTCATTACTTTTCTCATTTATATGATTCAACTCTTTATTATCACTACAATCTGCCTGGCTCAGATAATCTTTCACCTTTTTGCCCAACAGCTTTTTCGCCCGCAAATATTGTGAAGCAGAACTGCTTTCTTTGATGCCTAACAGCTGTGCAATTTCTTTATGGCTTTTCTGTTCAAAAACAAACATGTTAAGAACCAGTCTGTACCCATCAGGCAATTCTCCTATCATTCTTGTCAGTTCTGCAGGCGGAACTCTTTCTACTTCAGGCTCTTCATCCTCAATATCATCGGGAACTTCGTCCACGATAGTGAAGCGCTTTTGCTGCCTTACAAAGTTGACAGCTTCATTTGTCACTATCCGCAAGAGCCAAGCCTGAAGAGCGCCCTCACCCCGATATTCAAACTTTGAAATGCCGGAAAAGACTTTTATAAAACTATCTTGCACTACATCTTCAGCATCATCGCGCATAGGGATATACCTCAGCGCTACGGCCATGGCATACCCCACATAGCGTTCGTACAATCTGTGCATGGCTGCCCGACTGCCGCTATTGATGTCGTCTAAGAGTTCCTTTTCCGATTCCAAATTCAAATCCTTTTTAAAGATTAAACGATATAAAGAGAAAACCTTGCATCAAAAATGAACTTTTTTTGGCGCAAGGCACTTTTTTTTATATTTTTAACTCATTGGCGGAATTAAAATTCGCCTAAAAATTAGTATCTTTTATGGAGAAAAAGTTGTGCATCTCGCTGATTTTTAGTAACTTTGTGGTGTCAAAACATAAAGTTATAATCTTTCACGCTATGCACAACTTGTATGCAAATTTCGTAAAAATTCTTGAGATATGCAAGAATTTCTCCATAAATTTAGTTAATGAGCTAGGAAATATTCCTCGCCCAGGAGTCGTCCCACGTTTTTCAGACCTCGAAGTTGTTGCTTTGAGCTTAACTGCTGAGCATCTAAGTATCGACAGTGAAAACAACTTGTTCGACAGACTGAAGGAGTATAAGACTGAAATGCCAAACCTGATTTCTCGACGTCAATTTAATGACCGCCGAAAATTCACAGCGGAATTATGCGAGACGATTCGTAAGCGCATTGCATCAAAGATGGATGGCGCAGAAGAATATTTCTGCATTGATTCCAAACCGATAGAGGTATGCCGTTTGTCCAGAGGATTGCGTTGCAAGATGAAAGGAACAGACGTGACAAACTCTCCAGCATTTGGCTATTGTGCCACTCAGAAGATATACTATTATGGATTTAAACTCCACGCAGTCTGTGGGTTAAGTGGAGTTATCCACTCGTATGATTTGAGTCCAGCTAATGTTCATGACATTCATTTTCTTAAAGATGTTAAGTTTCAATTTCATGACTGTTGCATCCTAGGTGATCGTGCTTACCTCAGTGCAGAACTACAGCAAGACCTGTTTTCTTCTGTAGGCATTAAGTTGGAAGTTCCATATCGTCTGAATATGAAGAATTGGAGACCAACATTCAAGCCTTATGCAAAGGCGAGAAAGAGAATCGAGACCAATTTCTCTCAACTTTGTGATCACTTCATGCTCTTCAGAAATTACGCAAAGCAAACACCAGGACTGTTTACCCGAATCATCGGGAAAATTAGCGCATTCACAGTCTTGCAATATATAAATTATGTAAACAATAGACCGATTGGCAGGGTTAAATATGCGCTAAACTAATTCCGCCAACAGGTTATTTTTATATAGATCGAAGGCTATTCTGCACCTTGTTTCTCGGTACATTCAAGCCCTGTTTCTATATTATTCTATAGAGAACACTTTACCTTCCTGAGTAAGATAACTTTCCGTAAACACCTCTTTAGCTTCATTCAACAATACCTCTTCATTATTATATCTTGCACTATAATGTCCCAAAAGAAGTTTGCCTACACCCGCATTTCTGGCTATAGTTGCAGCCTGTCGAGCCGTACTGTGATAATAGAGTTTAGCCCTGTCCTCATTCTCCGAAGTATAGGTGCTCTCATGATAAAGCACCGTAACCCCCTTTACCTTTTCTGCCAACCCCGGAACAAACCGGGTATCACTGCAATAAGCATAACTGCGGGGAGTAGCGGCAGGCATTACCAATCTGGCATTAGGTATTACATCCCCCTCCTTCGTTGTCCAGTCAGCTCCATTCTTGATGTTGTTAATCTGGCTTACAGGAATCTCGTAATAATCTATCATATCACGACGGATATGAGGCAATGTCGGTTTCTCTCTGAAGATGTACCCACAACAAGGCACACGATGCTGCAGAGGAACGGTTTCTACGGTTACAGAATGATCTTCATATACTACTTGCGACTTCTCGGTATCTACAGGAACAAATTCAATTTCATATTCCATTCCCTGCATGAAGAAATCAATCTGACGCTTAAATAAATCTCTGTAACTTTCTGGCGCATACACCTTTAACTTAGCCGTTCTGCCCAGCATACCTAAGGTAGAAAGAAGTCCCAGCAAGCCAAAGCAATGATCACCATGAAGATGCGAAATAAAGATAGCATTTATCTTAGCAAAGTGAACATGAGTGCGACGGAACTGCATCTGGGCACCCTCGCCACAATCCATCATAAAGCATTTGCCACGCATCTCAATAATCTGGGCCGAGGCACTATGCTGAAGGGTGGGCAAAGCACTGCCACACCCCAATATATGTACTTTAAATGGTTCCAAAACTAAATCATAATTTACAGGTTCAACATGATGACCTTACTCTTGGCGCTTGAAAACAAAGATACCCTGAGTATTCTCCAACATAAGACTGTCAGAACCCAATTTGTCAATGGCAAAAGTATCCTTATTCAGCAAAAGTTTACCATTGAGTATCTTCCAGCTAGTCCAAGGATTAGTTTCAGCCTTCACATTGTTCTTCACCTCTCCACCTTCCAAGATATCAAAATTCTTATCCAGAGAAGTCCATTTACCCAAGAGGGATGTCAGGTTGATAATCTTCTGGGCCATCATCTCTCCATCCTCTGCCTTATAACCGATAAGAGCAATACGGTCGCCAGCCAGCAATCCTCCCTGAACAACATCAGGATTCTCATCGTCAATAAACACCGAAAGGGTGTCACCATCATCAGAAATCAGCTCCAGGCTATGCATAGAGGTTCCCTCACCGCATACACCATAGATGGTAGAATCGTTCATCGCATCCTCTACCTCTACAGAATCGGTTGCACTGATAACAGGAACATTATTTTTGTTCTTACAACTGTTGGCAGAGAAAATCGCCACCAAGGCTATTGTTACATAAACTAATTTCTTCATAACTCTTTAGTTTTTATTATTATATTGATGAGTCGATAAGATTATCTGATTCACCGTTATTTATCATTCTTTTTCTCCTGAAGTTTTGCTTCATCCCATAGTTTATCCATTTCTTCTAAGCTCATATCTTTCAAGTTTTTACCTTGCTTTAAGCTATGATCTTCTACGTAGTTTAAACGGCGAATAAACTTTTGGTTGGTTTTCTCCAGCGCATTATCCGGATTGAGTTTATAGAGACGTGCTGCATTGATTACTGAGAAGATGAAATCGCCCAATTCCTGGGTAGAATTCTCTTTGTCGCCTTTAGCCAGTTCCACCTTGAGTTCTTCCAGTTCCTCCTGCACTTTGTCCCACACATCTTCTTTTTCTTTCCAGTCGAAGCCTACATTTCTAGCCTTGTCCTGAATGCGATAAGCCTTGATAAGAGACGGAAGAGAATTAGGGACACCGCTCAACACTCGCTCATTTCCATCCTTCTCCTGCTGCTTGATCTGTTCCCAGGTTTTCTCAACAGAAGTAGCAGTTTTCGGCTTGCTGGCGCCAAGAGCCAAGGTTTCTTCCGAACTGGCAGTTCCTGCTTCTCCATTCCCTGCATCTGACTCCTTGTAGACAACCTGTCCTTCATCGTTGATATACATATCAGGATTCGAAACCGTCCAATTTCCCTCTTCCTTCCAGTTAATGAAAGGATGGCGGAACATCAATTTATCTGCCTCCTGATTGCAAACATCGCAAATATCGAACTCGCCGTCTTCTCTGCCGATGATGCTATAGAACATCACGTGCTCCAACACATCACCCAACTCCTTCTTGATATCTTTGTAATCGCGCTTCATCAAGGCGTCACAAAGCTCGAAAGTCTCCTCGATCGTATTCGGACGAAGACTCTCGAATGTCTGCTTTTTATCCCATGGACACTGCAGGCGCAAACGGTCCTGCACATCCAGCAAGCGGCTGAACGCCGCCAGTTTTTCTTCTTTCGTATGTCCTTTTCCTGTATTACTAACCATCGTTTTGTGCAAAAATTAATAATTTTGATGCAAAGATAGTATTTTTCGCCCAAAAATTCGTATCTTTGCACCGTTTTTTAAGGAAAAAGAAAGAAAAAGAATAAAAATTAGACATAAACAATGGAATTAGCAAGTAAATACGATCCACAAGCAGTGGAAAGTAAATGGTATCAGTACTGGCTCGACAACAAACTTTTCAGCTCTAAGCCAGATGGTCGTGAACCTTATACAGTGGTTATCCCTCCACCAAACGTAACGGGTGTGCTCCACATGGGACACATGCTCAACAATACTATCCAGGATATTCTCGTTCGCCGTGCTCGCATGGAGGGCAAGAACGCATGTTGGGTACCAGGTACCGACCATGCCAGTATCGCTACCGAGGCAAAGGTTGTAAACCGCCTCGCTCAGCAGGGCATCAAGAAGACCGACCTTACCCGCGAGGAGTTCCTCAAGCACGCTTGGGACTGGACTCACGAGCATGGTGGCATCATCCTCAAACAGCTCCGCAAACTCGGTGCTAGCAGCGATTGGGACCGCACAGCATTCACCATGGACGAGACCCGCTCTCGTGCCGTCATCCACGTATTCTGCGACCTTTACCAGAAGGGACTCATCTATCGTGGCGTGCGCATGGTTAACTGGGACCCTAAGGCTCAGACTGCACTCTCTGACGAGGAGGTTATCTACAAGGACGAGCACTCTAAGCTCTACCACTTGAAGTATTATGTAGTAGAACAGGACTGCCAGCAGGTGGATGAGGAGAACGTGATGCACAAGGATGAGAAGGGATACTATGCAGTAGTAGCAACCACCCGTCCTGAGACCATCATGGGCGACTCTGCCATGTGTATCAACCCAGAGGATAAGAAGAATACCTGGCTGAAGGGTAAGCACGTTATCGTGCCTCTCGTAAACCGCGAGATTCCTGTCATCGAGGATACATACGTAGATATCGAGTTCGGTACTGGTTGCTTGAAGGTAACTCCAGCTCACGATATCAACGACCACGCCCTCGGTTTGAAGCACGGTTTGGAAACCATCGATATCTTCAACGACAATGGTACCATCAGCGAGGCAGCAGGTCTCTATGTAGGTATGGACCGCATGGACGTGCGCAAGCAGATTTCCATCGACCTTCAGAACGCCGGTCTGATGGAGAAGATTGAGGACTATAATAATAAAGTGGGCTTCTCTGAGCGTACCAATGTGCCTATCGAGCCAAAGCTCTCTACACAGTGGTTCCTCAAAATGCAGCACTTTGCCGACATCGCCCTTCCTCCAGTAATGGACGATGATATCGAGTTCTATCCTAAGAAGTATAAGAACACCTATCGCCACTGGTTGGAGAACATCAAGGACTGGTGCATCAGCCGTCAGCTCTGGTGGGGTCACCGCATTCCAGCCTACTACTTCGACAATGCCGGCAAGAAGGATTTCGTGGTAGCTGAGACAGCAGAGGAGGCTCTGAAACTCGCTCAGGAGAAGAATGCCAACATCAAGGCTGAGGATCTTGAGCAGGAGAGCGACTGCCTCGACACCTGGTTCTCTTCATGGTTGTGGCCTATCTCTCTGTTTGATGGTATCGAGCATCCTGACAATGAGGAGATCAACTACTACTACCCTACTTCCGACCTCGTAACTGGTCCGGATATCATCTTCTTCTGGGTAGCACGTATGATCATGGCTGGCTACGAGTATCGTGGCAAGATGCCATTCAAGCACGTATATTTCACAGGTATCGTTCGCGATAAGCTCGGCCGCAAGATGAGCAAGAGTCTCGGCAACTCACCAGACCCACTGGTTCTGATTGACAAGTTTGGTGCCGATGGTGTTCGTATGGGTATGATGCTCAGTGCACCAGCAGGCAACGACATTCTCTTCGACGAGAGCCTCTGCGAGCAGGGACGTAACTTCAACAATAAGATCTGGAATGCCTTCCGCCTCGTGAAGGGTTGGGAAACTGCAGATATCGAGCAGCCTAAGAGTGCAGAAATCGCCGTGAAGTGGTTTGATGCCAAGCTCAAGGAGGTGAACGAGGAGATGCAGAAGCAGTTTAAGGACTACCGTATCTCTGAGGCATTGATGACTGTATATAAGCTGTTCTGGGATGAGTTCTCATCCTGGTACCTGGAGATGGTGAAGCCAGTTTACGGCCAGCCTATCGACCAGAAGAGCTACGACGCTACCCTCCGCTTCTTCGATGCCCTCCTGAAGATGTTGCATCCATTCATGCCATTCATCACCGAGGAATTGTGGCAGCACATCTACGACCGCAAGGATGGCGAGAGCATCATGCGCGAGAAGCTGGATATTCCAGCACCTACAACCGAGGAGCAGAAGTTGGCAGCCAACATTGAGGCTGTGAAGCAGATTATCGCCGGTGTTCGTACCGTTCGCAACCAGAAGAACATTGCCCAGAAGGAACAGTTGTCTCTCCAGGTAGTAGGCAAGAACGATTTCGAGGCTTACAACGACGTAACGCTGAAGATGGCGAACCTTGATAAGATTGAGGTCATCGCAGAGAAGAGTGCCGATGCATCAAGCTTCATGGTAGGTACCGACGAGTTTGCCGTACCATTGGGCGACCTGATTGACGTAGCTGCCGAGATTGAGAAGGCAGAGGCTCAGCTCAAGCACTTGGAAGGCTTCCTGATGGGCGTACGCAAGAAGCTCAGCAACGAGAACTTCGTAGCTCACGCACCTGAGAAGGTAGTAGTCCTGGAGCGCAAGAAGGAAAGCGACTCTGTTGAGAAGATTGCTGCCCTCAAGGCAACCATCGAGGAACTCAAGAAGAAATAATAGTTTAATATTTATCATGTTAAGTGCGGAATGTTAAGTGTAAGAACTTAGCATTTCACACTTAACATTTCATATTTTCAAGAGAAACATGATCAAGAAGCTTTTCACCTTATTTATATGTACGCTATCTCTAGCAGCAACTTTCACCAGTTGTGGCGATGAAGCCATTGATGTAGAAAGCGTCAATAAGCAGACTATCTTCGTCTTCTATCCTTGGACGGGTGGAACCAACACTTCCGGTCTCACAAGTTTTTTGGAAAACAACGTTGACAGTATCTGCGAAGGTATTGTTGCCAAGAAAGGCTTGAATAATTCGCGTGTAATAGTCTTCATGAGCCAGAATTACAGGAAGAGCTATCTTATAGATCTTCAATATGACGGCAATACGAAAACCGTAATTCGCGACACTTTGAAAACATACGATGAAGCTACATATACTACAGCAGAAGGATTTGCAGAGATTCTGAATGAGGTGAAACGCCGTGCTGAAGCCCTGAATTATTCGCTCATCATCGGAGCTCATGGCTGCGGATGGACCTACAAAAGCGATTGGGTAAACTATCCTTATATGGCAAGACCTAATGCCGGTTTTGCTCAGAAAGGAAGCACCAGCTACCCTACCGCTACCGGCAATTTCAGCGGAATACAGTATGGTCCCGATCCCAACAAATCTATCACCCGTTTCTTCGGAAGCGTAAGTTTAGAAGAAAACGCTCTCGACGTTCCTACCCTTGCCGAAGGAGTCAAACTCAGCGGCACCAAGATGCAATACATTCTCTTCGATGCATGCTATATGGGCAATGTAGAGACTGCATACGAACTGAAAGACATCACTAATTTCATGATCAGTTCAAGTAGCGAAGTAATGGGAGCCGGCGTTCCATACAAAACCATATGGAGTTACCTCAACAGTTCTGCACCCAACTACTCAGGATTTGTCAACGGAGTTGTCAATTTCTACAAGAATAGTAGCGATCCATTCTGCAACATGGCGGCCATCGACTGCAGACAGATGGACAATCTAGCCCAAGTGATGAAGGAAATCAACAGCAAATATACCCTCTCATCATCCGTTCCGCTCGATTCCATACAGCCTTTGGATGGTTTCTCTCCCAACCTCTTCTACGATATGAGTGTATACATAGACAGTCTTGTTCCGAGCGGCTATCTGAAAGACAAATATACTTCACAGATGAAACTCACTATCAAAGCTGCTGCTCATACCGAACAGGCTTATACAGGGTTAATGAGTTATAGAGGTACAACCTTTAAAGTGAAAAATTATTGCGGTCTTTCTATCTCCGACCCTAGCCAGCACAGCGTAGCTATCAAGGGCAGAGAGAAAACAGCATGGTGGAAAGCTACACACTGATAAGCAATTGAGAGTGTAAGAAACTCCTTATTGGCTTTTAAGAAAAATATTATATAAAAGAATACATGATGGAATATTTTATCATTGAGAATAACGGACAGCAAGCGGGTCCATTCAGCCTGGAGCAACTCGTCCAGAAGGCTATCACACCCGAGACCCTTGTTTGGGCACAAGGCATGAAAGACTGGACTCCAGCTTGGAAAATAGCAGAACTGAAGACTGTTCTTGAAACTGTAGAAGCTATCAAGGCTAATGCAAACAAAGAAAATGCAGAAGGAACATCAGCAGATGCAGCCGGCAACAACGGGACAGAAGCAGCAAACTTTCAGGCTGCAAACCAGCAGGGTTTCCAGCAGGCACAGCAGGAAGCTTACCAGCAAGGCTTTCAGCACGGCGCAGCAATGAACCAGGGCTACAGACAGGAACCGGAAAAGAAAAAATCGAGCAAGACCCTCTGGAAAATCATCTTAGGGCTTATCGTACTTCTCTTCCTGGTTTTCGCCATAACCAATCCAGGACTTGATGCCCATAAAGAAAAGGTAAAGACTGAGGCAGCCAAGGCTATCGACAAGGCTACAGAAACCAGTGATAACAACTTCTTCACCCAAAGCATCCGTTCCATTGCCAAAATGATGGCAGGAAGCGCTATTGATGAAATGATGAACCAGCTCTTCGAATACCACAACTATATCGTATGCTCTAAGGGAACCGTTGAGTTTAATGGCAAGCAGCACACCGTAAGCTTCGGAATCCTTGGCAGCGTTTACACGATGAATGCTGATGATATGGTGAAGGCGCTGGAAGGTGCCGACAATCTGCAGATAGAAGAAACCACCAGCTCATCAACCGATGAATCCCCTTCGGTAAGCGATAATAGCAGCGATGGTTCAGAAGAAGACGGACTGGGCGCTTCCGTTCAGAAGAAACTGGAAGACAAGGCAAACCAGGCCATGGATCAGGCTGCCGACAAGGTGAGCAAGAAACTGGAAGAGAAAATCAACCAGAAACTCGATGAAGCAACCGATTCTTCAACCGTAGAAAAGATTCTCGACAAGATTCTGGAACTGATCTAGCATCAGAAATCCGAAGAAACATAAGAAATATGACACATTTCTCAATATGACAGCATGGCGGCTTGACGTATATCAAGCCGCCATTGCTGTTTAGTTGACGTGTATCAAAAAAAGCCCCTTTTTCATCATTTTGTCATGTCTTTGTGACAGATATTCAAGAAAAAGGCATTACCTTTGCACCAGAAAACAGTGAGATTGTAATAAGGATAATGTAAAACAGGAGACCTCACATGGAGGCTCCACAAAGAAAGAAAGGAAATAAATTATGATGACGACAGTAATGATTCTTACAGTTGTGGCAGCTATGATTGTCAAGGCTGTAAATGTAAACAACAACATGGAGATGGGCAAGTAAAATTGACCACCGTTCATGAATAAAAGGAAAAAGGAAATGGCAGAAAAGCCAAGTATTAATTTTTTAAAAAAGGATAACGATTATGAAAACAATGTATGCAAACATCAAGAAGGCCTTGAAGGCTATTCTTGCAAATTACATGACCGCAATGGAAATGTATGGTGAGGCTTTGAACAGAAGCCGTGGTTGTGCTTGCGCATAAGGGTTCCAATCCCTTCATGCTGCGGCATAAACTAGATTGAAAGCAAAATGTAATTACGTTTAAATAAAGAAAAAGCGTGTAAGTTACCATACTTACACGCTTTTTTTGTATCTTTGCAACCGGTTAGTAAAAATTTTAAAAAGAAGAAACGATGAACTCACAAGATATGATCAGCAGGCTGGAATCGAAAGGCATTCGGCCAACCGCCAACCGCATACTCGTAATGAAGACCCTGATGGGCGAACAGAACCCGCAGAGTCTGAGTAATCTGGAACGAAAGATGGTTTCGATGGACAAGTCGAGCATCTTCCGTACCCTTACCCTCTTTCTGGAACATGATGTGGTACATGCCTTCGAAGATGGGCGAGGCGTACTCTGCTACGAACTCTGCGAAGAAAAAGGGGCTTGCGATCATCACGACGGGCATATTCATTTCTACTGCGAATCTTGCCAGCGTTCCTTCTGTATGGAGGATATCCATATTCCAAGTTTCGAGCTGCCCGAAGGCTTTTATCCCCACTCTATTTCCTTTGTCATCAAAGGCGAATGCCCGGATTGCAGAAAGAAACACCAGTAAAGCGAAAGGTACATTCTGCGTTAATTTAGCATAAATATTTTTGAAATTCTATTGTTTTTCCGATATTATCATTACTTTTGCAAGCGATTATCACGGGGTGCTGAAAGATTCGGCTGAGATGATACCCATTGAACCTGATGCAGGTAATGCTGTCGCAGGGATATTTGATAACGCTTTATTCTTTCTCTTAAGGCTTTCATCTGGAAGTTCACCGTGTTTGATTACATATTATCTTATCATCGCTTTCGGGCGATAGAAAAAGCGTAAACAAACGGATTATTCATCATATAAAACGAACAGAATATGAAAGTAACTATCAACAACAAAGAGACCGAGACACAGGCTAAAACCATCAGGGAGTTAGCTCAGGAACTCGATTTGCCAGCTACAGGAGTTGCAGTAGCTATCAGTAACGAAATGGTGTCTCGTGATGAATGGGAAAACACAATCATCGCAGAAGGAGCAGACATCGTTATCGTAAAAGCGTTCTGCGGAGGATAACGGTCCCAGAATACAGCGGAAAAGAATCACCCAAAAGTACTTTTCCTACAGAAATGAAAACAAAAATAACAACTCTATAATAAAACAATGGAAAAATTAGTAATCGCAGGCAGAGAGTTTAACTCCCGCCTCTTCTTGGGTACAGGAAAGTTTAACAACAATGCCCTCATGGCTGAAGCCATCAAAGCATCAGAAACAGAAATGGTTACTGTTGCTATGAAACGTATCGAACTCGAAGACAAGCAGGACGACTTGCTCTCTCATATTGTGCAGAACCCAAATATCCAGCTCCTTCCTAACACCAGTGGCGTGCGCAACGCCGAGGAGGCTGTATTCGCAGCACAGATGGCTCGAGAGGCTTTCGGAACCAACTGGCTCAAGCTCGAAATCCACCCAGACCCTCGCTATCTTCTTCCAGACTCTATCGAGACGCTGAAGGCTACCGAGAAACTGGTAAAGCTCGGTTTCGTGGTATTGCCATATTGCCAGGCAGACCCTACCCTCTGCAAGCACCTTGAAGAGGCTGGTGCTGCTACCGTGATGCCACTTGCTGCACCTATCGGTACCAACAAGGGTTTGAGAATGAAGGACTTCCTGCAGATCATCATCGAGCAGGCTACTGTTCCTGTAGTAGTAGATGCAGGTATCGGTGCACCTAGCCACGCTGCCGAAGCTATGGAGATGGGTGCCAGCGCTTGCCTGGTCAACACAGCTATCGCCGTTGCAGGAGACCCTGTAGAGATGGCCAAGGCATTCAAGGAGGCAGTCATCTGCGGTCGCCGTGCTTACGAGGCAGGTCTCGGAGCCATCAGCGATTGTGCTGAGGCAAGTTCTCCTCTCACCGCATTCCTCAACGACTAATATAAAATAAATATATATGATCATAAAAGGCATGAAGGATGAAGGCAAAGAAGCAGAATGTTCTTTTTACCTTTTTACCCTTTTACCTTTTTACCTTTAAAAAATTATGCCAAACGATAAGAAAGCTTACGCCCAGAGAGAAAAGGCGTATATGCAGGGAAAACTCTTCCCACAGATCAAGGTTGGAATGACCAAGGTTAACCTCACTCCTACTGTTGTGAAGGATGAGCGCGGCATTCCTCATACAGAGCCAAACGCTCCGGTTTACATCTACGATACCAGCGGTCCTTACAGCGACCCTAACTATCAGGTAGATTTGAAGAAGGGCTTGCCAAGAATGCGCGAACAGTGGATTCTCGACCGCAACGATACCGAGCAGCTCAAGGAAGTTACCAGCGAGTATGGCAAGCAGCGCCTTGCTGACCATAGCCTCGACCACCTCCGCTTCGAGCACATCCAGTTGCCTCGCCGTGCACAGGCTGGCAAGCACATCACCCAGATGGCTTATGCCAAGGCTGGCATCATCACTCCAGAGATGGAGTACGTAGCTATCCGCGAGAACATGAACTGCCAGGAGTTGGGCATCGATACCCATATCACCCCTGAATATGTGCGTGATGAGATTGCACGCGGACGTGCCGTTCTTCCTGCCAACATCAACCACCCAGAGAGCGAACCGATGATCATCGGCCGCAACTTCCTCGTGAAGATCAATACCAACATCGGTAACTCTGCCACTACCTCCAGCATCGAGGAAGAGGTAGATAAGGCAGTATGGTCTTGCAAGTGGGGAGGCGATACATTGATGGACCTCTCTACCGGCGACAACATCCACGAAACCCGTGAATGGATTGTGCGCAACTGTCCTGTACCAGTAGGAACCGTGCCTATCTACCAGGCTTTGGAGAAGGTAAACGGCAAGGTAGAAGATCTGAACTGGGAGGTATTCCGTGATACCCTCATCGAGCAGTGCGAGCAGGGTGTTGACTACTTCACCATCCATGCCGGTATCCGTCGCCACAACGTGAATCTCGCTGATAGCCGTCTCTGCGGTATTGTGAGCCGTGGCGGTAGTATCATGAGCAAGTGGTGTCTCTATTACGACCAGGAGAGCTTCCTCTACGAGCACTTCGACGATATCTGCGACATCGTGGCACAGTATGACGTTGCCCTTTCTTTGGGTGATGGTCTGCGCCCAGGCTGTATTGCCGATGCCAACGATGCAGCCCAGTTTGCCGAGTTGGATACCATGGGCGAGCTTGTTACCCGTGCCTGGGACAAGAACGTGCAGGCATTCATCGAGGGTCCTGGTCACGTGCCATTGCAGAAGATCAAGGAGAACATGGAGCGTCAGCTCGACCACTGTCACGAGGCACCATTCTACACCCTCGGCCCATTGGTTACCGATATCGCCCCAGGTTACGACCACATCACATCAGCCATCGGTGGCGCCCAGATTGCATGGCTCGGCACTGCCATGCTCTGCTATGTAACACCAAAGGAGCACCTCGCCTTACCTAACAAGGAGGATGTGCGCACAGGTGTGGTAACCTATAAGATTGCCGCTCATGCAGCCGATTTGGCAAAGGGTCATCCAGGTGCAACCATCCGCGACAATGCCCTCTCCAAGGCACGCTTCGAGTTCCGCTGGAGAGACCAGTTCCACCTCTCTCTCGACCCAGAGCTTGCCTTGAAGTATTTCGAGGAGGCAGGTCATACAGACGGTGAGTACTGCACCATGTGTGGTCCAAACTTCTGCGCAGCCAAGTTGACACACGATTTGAGAAAGTTTAAAAAGTAAGAAAATGTTTTCAGACGAATTAAAGAATATCAGTTGGGAGGAGACCACGGAGCGCATTGCTCGAATGACCGATAACGATGTGCGTCGTGCCCTTGCCAAGGACCATTGCGATGTGAACGACTTCATGGCGCTGATTTCACCTGCAGCCGAGCCATACCTGGAGGTAATGGCGCGTCTTTCCCGCAAATATACCGAGGAGCGCTTCGGCAAGACCATGTCGATGTTCATTCCTCTCTACATCACCAATTCATGCTCTAACTCCTGCGTGTATTGCGGTTTCCATCGTGAGAATCCGATGGCACGTACCATCCTCACCCCAGAGCAGATTGAGAACGAGTATAAAGCCATCAAGCAGCTGGCTCCATTCGAGAACATCCTTCTCGTTACGGGCGAGAACCCAGCCAAGGCTGGCACCCCTTATCTTGCCAAGGCAATCGATATCGCCAAGAAGTATTTCTCTAACGTGAAGATTGAGGTGATGCCACTCTCTACTGAGGATTACAAGACCCTCGCCGACCACGGCATGAACGGCGTCATCTGTTTCCAGGAAACCTACAACCACGAGCACTACAAGCTCTACCACCCACGTGGCATGAAGAGCAAGTTTGAGTGGCGCTGCGATGGTTTCGACCGCATGGGTATGGCAGGCGTCCATTCCATCGGTATGGGTGTGCTCATCGGCTTGGAGAAGGAATGGCGCACGGATGTTGTGATGATGGCTCATCACCTGCGCTACCTGCAGAAGCATTACTGGAAGACCAAGTACAGCGTGAACTTCCCTCGTATGCGCCCTGCACAGAACGAAGGTTTCCAGCCAAACTGCTTCATGACCGATAAGCAGTTGGCACAGGCAACTTTCGCCATGCGTATCTTCGACCACGATGTAGATATCTCCTACTCTACCCGTGAGCCAGCCTACATCCGTGACAACATGGCAACACTGGGTGTCACCACCATGTCGGCAGAATCAAAGGTAAATCCTGGCGGTTATCATACCTATCCTCAGGCACTGGAGCAGTTCACCGTAAGTGATGAGCGTACAGCCAAGGTAATCAATGCGAGATTGAAGGAATTGGGCAGAGAGCCAGTCTGGAAGGATTGGGATGCCTCATTCGATTTCTTCGGAAATATCGCAAACGGATAAAGAAGATGTAATTAAACAGAATAAAAAAAAGAGTGTATCATAAATTCATGACACACTCTTTTTTGTTAATATTCTCAGACTGACGCCCCTATATCGCCCCCAGCCCATCAGCAACTTATCAGCCAATTCCCCCAAAATCATCAGTAAACAGCAACCTATAAACTATTAACTATAAACTATTAATTGTAAATTACTAAAGTTTCGCAAGTGAATAAATATCAACTTGCTTGTTTATAAATATACATATTACGTAGCGTATGGGCAACAGGATTACTTTCGATGAAATCTGCCAGCAACTCTGTAGCATCTATAGATAAGGTAACAGAAAGGTCGTGATATTCCCCCAAATGCTACCTTGTGTCAAGTCTGTTCTATTCATCGGTTGCAAAGATACGATAAAAAACAGAGTTACTCCATGCGGGGCATAAAAAAAACTCCGGAGAACCAAGATTGATTCTTCGGAGTTTTTTGTACACCCTTAGGGATTCGAACCCTAGACCCACTGATTAAGAGTCAGTTGCTCTACCAACTGAGCTAAGGGTGCCTCTGCTAAAAGCTTTGTTTTCAAAAGCGAGTGCAAAGGTAATACATTTTTCTGAAACCACCAAACTTTTATGGCTATTTTTTGATAAAAACTTTCATTTTATCCATCATGGTTGGTTGATGAAAGCATTATTCCTTCAGCCAACCACCTATCAGACTGATGATTTCCTGTCTTGTAGGCTCTGGGAACGACAAGATGCGAGTTTTGTGCGAACCGCCATGACACATATAAACATGCAGGTTCTTCTTGTTCTTGGTGAAAGGCAAGCCATAAATGCCCGAAGCTCCCCAAGGATCGATATCGCCATAGATATAAACCATCTTCGGATCATTCTTGGTCAGGAACTCTACCGTATGATTATAGAGTGCTGGCGAGAACTTCACGTTTTCTGCCCCCTTTGGCACCATCAGTTTCTTCAGATAGCCCTTAGCTGTCTTGATACTGAGGTATTTCTTGAATGGTTTGGTATAATAGCCGTAATAACCCAACTCCCGGGCTGCCTGCACATCAAACGAGGCTGTGGCATTATAGTTGGTGAAATAGTCAGGTTCACACATGTTGATCCAGTAATCAAACACCGTCTTGTCATCTGCCTCTCTTGCAGGAATCTTGTTGATGTCTTCTCCCCACTGCCAGAAAGCAAAGGCGTATTCGAATACAGAGTAATCAAAAATCTCTGCCAGCGGAGCATTGAATACATATTTCTTATCGTTGCAATATTTCTCGAACATTGGCAGCAACGCAGCCTTTCGCTTGAAGAGGAGCAACTGGAAATCGAGCACCTTTTGTCGGTTTTCCTTGGTTGATACCTGATATTGCAGGAACTTCTCATGTCGTCCATCCTCCACACCCTTGTTGAGCGGAGCTACGTATGGCACAGAAATATCTACATCATCAGGGAAGTAAGAACGGTAGAACATCGTAGTCTGTCCGCCCTTGCTGATGCCGGTAGCAATCCATTTTCCCTTGTACATCGCATGCAGGGTCTGGTTTACATGATGCAGATCATAGAGCGAATTCTCTACTGTAAGATAATCCCAGTTACAAGGCTCAGGCATCGACTTATCGAAATAACGGTACTCTACGGTAATGATATTCGTATCGAAGAGTTTGGAAAGTTCTTCAATATATCCTTCACGCAGCGCATAGTTGGCATTATATCCTTCTGTCACGAGCACGGTAGGACGGTCGAATCCTCTATGGCAGAGCACCACCCTCTGTTCGAAATAGCCCTTGGATGCATCCTTGGCATCGAGCTGCTGCTTGATAAAGAACACATACTTTTCCGGGAAATGCGTACTTTTCAGCGTTTCCACGTTACTTACTCCAGGCAAAGCAGCCAGTTGCTTACCAGCCACGCCCAGTTCTGCCGCCAGCATCTGCAATGGCAGGATGAAGAGCAGCAGCATCAATTTCAAAAATCTCAGTTTCATCTTATTCTCTCTTTTTATTTATCATATTCTAAAATTCAAGATTGCGAAATACATTCTATATGTTTTCTAAACAGCTGCAAAGGTAATGATTTATTCTTGTTCGGCAAAGAGAAACAACACCTTATTTATTATATGGGCAGCAATTAAGGAAATCAGAATACAAATCCTGCATTGATATAGAATCCTACATTCTTACCCAAGCTAGAATAATTAGCCTGAATGCTTACCGGACCCAACACGAAATCATAGGATGCTCTCAAGGCTCCTCCCCACAAATCATCACCGATGAGAATATGGGAAAACTTGCGGGCTTCCTTGCCATACTCTCCCAGAGCGGTAAGATAGAACTTTCCTTTCACCCGATAGCGGAAACCGAGCTGACCTGTCACCACATTGCGCTCCAGCAGATGAACATGCTGCGCACTCTCCCATGCCACTTGCCAAGGCAGATAGTAACCGTCAGCTACTCCACCTGCATAATTCTGATAAATGGCAGGTACGGAACTGCCAAACAAGAAGCGGCTCTTGAGCTTAGGAAGCAGATAGAATCTGGAATTGAGACGTACGGCACATTCTCCTTGAAAAACAGCTTCACCGAAAGGATTACCATCAGCATAATGTATTCCGTCATCCGTATGCAGAATGCCCTGAACCTGAATGCGGCTGCCACGGGTCGGGAAATAACGGCGGTCGTAAGTATCCATCACAACAGACGCAAAGTAGTTCAGGAAATGGTCTGACGAACGTGTCTGGATGCTTCCGTCCCGTTCGAACATATCAGAATGATAATGGTAATAATCAAACTGCACCCCCGATTTCAATCTGAAATTACCGATATCGCGGGTATAGAATCCAGCGAAAGAATGCGAAAGAAACTCCAGGGCATCCAACTTATGCTTGTCAGCATAAAGGTCGAAATCATAATGAGCCATACGATAGGAAATGCCAATTTTCGCTCCGAAAAGGTTGCCATAGGCATATTTCATTTCCAGATAGGGATTACGTGAAATGCGTCCTGTAAAGGCATAATGATGACGGGTAGAAAACTGCTGGTTGTTGGATATCTGAGCAATGACGCTCGCCAAATCCTGCGTATCAAAACGTGCACCTACACTGATTCTTCTCGATTCGTTGGGTTCCAGCATGAATACCAGGTCATAAGGTTCCTCGTTAGACTGTCTGTATTCTACACGCGAAAAGATATTCAGTCCCCTGAGCATAGCAAGTGTGCCATCTATCTCCTCAGGACTGACTTCCGAATTCTCCCGTAGAGCAATTTTCTTTCTAATCCACTTTTCTTCCTCTCCGCTGATGCCTTCTATCCGGATGCTTCCTATATGATAGGCTTCCGTCTGAGAAGGTTTCTGCAGTTTGAGGCGTTTATCCTGTAATGTATCATCAGAGGCAACAGAATCACAAGCATCAGCATAAAT
This sequence comes from Segatella copri, assembly GCF_026015465.1. Classification (GTDB taxonomy): domain Bacteria; phylum Bacteroidota; class Bacteroidia; order Bacteroidales; family Bacteroidaceae; genus Prevotella; species Prevotella copri_E. The sequence continues at coordinate 400,743 of NZ_JAPDUQ010000002.1, read as the reverse complement.
ATACTTTCTCAGAGCCATCAGTTCATCCCATTTCTGGCGGGCAGCCTGTTCTCCCCGCTGTATCATGGTATCAATGGCTTCAGATTGGAAACTGGCTACCGAATAACCTTTCAGAGAAGGATTGATATAAAGATCGGCTTCAGCCATATTCTTCCTGTATTTGTTCTGCCCCATCATACTTATGAGCTGTTCAACAACAGAAGAAGCCGATTTCAGCTCTTCCTTCTTCTTCCAACCGGTACTCAAATCTACACAGATAATCACATCCGCTCCCATTTCCTTTGCCACATCAACCGGCAGATTGTTCAAGGCGCCTCCATCCACCAGCATCTTCCCTTTCCATTCTACCGGAGCAAACACGCCCGGTATCGACATGCTGGCACGCATCGCCAATGGCAACGAGCCCGATGAAAACACGACCTCCTTGCCTTCTACCAGATCTACCGCCACGCAACGGTAAGGAATAGGTAGGTTGGAGAAATCATCCACCTGATGATACCCCACGGTAAGTTTAGAGAAAAGGTTAAAGATATTCTGCCCCTTCACATAACCGGTTGGTAACGAGACCTTCCTCTCTTTGGAAAGAGGAATATGAACGATATATTTCTCCCTTTCTTCTTTAGAAAGAAAAGTCTCCGATTCACGTTTCACCTGGTCGCTCAAAAGGAAAAGCCAGTTCTGGTTACGGTAGAGGCTATCGATATCCGCAGCATCGTAGCCGATGGCATAGAGTCCGCCCACGATGGCACCGATACTGGTTCCGGCAATATAATCTACAGGAATATCAGCCTCTTCCAGCACCTTGAGCACACCTACTTCAGCCGCGCCCTTGGCACCACCTCCACCCAACACGAGCCCCACCTTCTTGCGTGGCTGCTGGGCTTGCAGAGGAGTATATGCAAAGAAGCAGCAGAATAAAACCCAAAAACATAATATCTTATCTCGATGTACCATCATATTGCTCCTTTTTAAAATGAATAACTGGCACGGCAAATACTCTTCACTCTTCACCAACCCCTCTGAAATACCGATAAACAGGGCGGTTGGCGGAGGTGAAGAGTTCTCAGAAGCTCTTCACCCACTCTTCACCACTCTTCACCTAAATACTTTTTCAAGAATCCGACAGAAAAGAGAAGAATGATATTTCTTTTCCTCCATATTTCTTTCGTGTTTATAATTCTAATGATATTCCTTTCTTTCTATCTTTCTGGCTCGCAGGTTCAGCTTACGAGGATCTTGGCGCAAATCCCAGAGATCCACCAGCCAGAGGATATCTTTCTCTTCATTATAGAAATAGATAATCTTGAAGTTCTTCATGATGATGGCACCACGATACCTTCTCCATTTCTGCAGTTCAGGTACAAACGGATAACTCTCAGGCATCAACCTCAGTTGATGTTTAATACCAATCAAGCTATCAATCCACTTTTTGGCTGTTTTTCTGCCGAATTCCAACAAAGCGTAATCTACACATTTGTCAAATTCGCTATCAAACAAATCATCTGCCTTTATCTCCATTGCGCAATCTTCTGTTCTAATCTTGCAATTAAATCATCCACTGGATGACCATAGTTCGGGTCATCCAAGTGCTTGTCTATTTCTGCGCAATGCTCCATCACCTGCTCCAGCGAGCGCCCCATAGAATAGGAATCGGTGTCGTAAGCCTCATCCCATGATACTGATGATGCTGCTGATGCAGTCGAACGATAAGCAGGCGATGGCTCACAAACCTTATCCCCTGCTACCTTAGATTCATCGATATGATATTTCTTTTCCTCCATATTTCTTTCGCTATTAAAGTTCCACGTTACTTATTGGTGCAAAAATACGAAGAAAGATTGGAACTCGCAAGAAAATCTGAAAGAAAATGGCTGAGGACACTGAAATTTAAAGGATTATGCGGATTAAGTTGGATAAAAAACGACCCGGTATATTTTTTTCTTCTTAAAATCTTTGGAGTATCAATAATTATCTGTATCTTTGCAGCGTTAGTTCCAGCCGAGCCTCTTGACAAAGCTTAAATAGGCTGGGCTTTTTTCATTTATAAAAATATGGCTATGAGTAAGGTAAACTTCTATGATATATATATTCATTTCAATGATGATATAATGCTGGAGCCATCCTTTTCCGTCAACTATAAGGATGAGAGCGCATCATATAATTTCAAGAAATTAAAGTTTGATTATGCATTTATTCCCAAGGATCAACAACGTCTGGTGAATTATTGGGCACACCTTCATCAGCGTGAGCTGATGGACCACTATCACTATATCAAAAAAGTGAAACCCCTTGCCAACATTGAGAATTTAAGCAAGATAAGGGAAATCCACATAAAGCCATTAGATACAAAAGACAAACTGGGAATCATATTTGTATGGTATCAGGAGGATTACAAGCTGATTATCTGGTTTAGCAATATGGAACGTAAACTTATAGACATCAAGAAACTCATGCTTTCTGATGAAGAAAAGTTCAAGCGTTTTTATGACATAGATTACTACGAAAGCTACAAAGTAAATCCATATAGCATAACATGGGATACAGAAATCAAACTGACTGCAAAAGAACTCTATAACATCGCTGAGCCACTTCCGAACAACGTAGATTTCAAGGAATTGGACAAAGGAATCCTAGATGAGATTGCCGAAGAACAAGAAAGATTAAAACGGGAGAACCATTCTTTCACCTCAGACGTAGGATCCTGCTTTTGGGGCTGTCTCGCCTTTCCTATCACACTTCCTGCACGCATTCTCTGGTTTATTTTGAGAAAAGCTAGAATTCGCCAGATTGCAATACTTATTCCTAGAGGGTGTGTCATAAGTCTGTGACGCACCCCTTTTTATTTTTTGCCTTTTCACAGATACGAAATCTTTAAAAAACATTTTTATTTACAACAAAGCCCAAACTTTCACAAGCTCGGGCTTTGCCTTTCCGCAAAAGATTTGTATCTTTGCAGAAAACTTCTTTAAGTATGGCAAAGATACAAATAAAATCTGAAACTCGGCACGAATTGAGCTTTTTTCCTAACTCTTTCGATGATTATGTGCCAAAAGACAGCAAAGTTCGTATGGTGGATCGTATTGTTCGCAGTATGGACATCAACCCTCTCATGGATACCTATGATGGGATTGGTGCTCCTCCTTACAGTCCGAAGATGCTTCTAAGTTTAGTTGTTTTTGCCTATATCAATGGCGTTTATTCCTGTCGTGGCATAGCGGACGCACTTAAATACGATGTTCGCTATATGTGGATTTGTGGAGGTAAGCAATTATCTTTCGCAACAATCAACCGCTTTAGATCCAATCATATGATTAAATGCATCGACTTTTATTTTGATGCAGTCGTCTCCATATTGGTTGAAAAGGGCGTGATTAGTCTGGAGGAACAATATGTTGATGGCACTAAGATAGAGTCGAAAGCAAACAAGTACACGTTTGTATGGAAGAAGACTGTGGAAAAGAACAGGGCTAAGCTCTTGGAAAAGACCTCTGCTGCATTGGCTCAGATAAAAGAACAAATTCGCCTGAATGGCGGGAGTGACATTAAGGAAGAAGACAGCGAGCCAGCCACTTCCGCCAAGGATGTAGAGAGAAGTGCACGTTTGTGTGAGAGGCAAGCTAAGAACCTTCCTAAGGCAAAGCTTACAGGAAGAGAGAAGCAAAAGCTAAATACTCAGATAGATCACTTGTTCAAAGCCTCGGACAAACTGTGCGAGTATGAAAAATCACTGGATATACTGGGCGAGAGAAACAGTTACTCCAAGACTGATCCCGATGCGACCTTCATGCGCCTCAAGGAAGATGCCATGAACAATGGGCAGACAAAGCCTGCCTATAACCTTCAAATTGCGACAGAGAATCAATATTGGACGAATTTCGCCCTTTATCCCAATCCAACAGACACCCTGACCTTCAAGCCTTTTTTGGATAAGTACAAGAAAAGATATGGAAAGCAATCCAAGAGCGTCACCGCAGACTCAGGGTATGGCTCGGAGGAGAACTACGAGTACCTAGAGATGGAAGAAATGATGGGTTATGTAAAGTACAACTGGTTTCACAAGGAACAGCATAAGCCTTTCAAGGAGGATGCCTTCAACCAAGCGAACTTCTACTACAACAGGGATGATGACTATTATGTCTGCCCCATGGGACAACACATGGAACCTTGTGGACAACGGCAAACGAAAAGTGACTCCGGCTATGTGTCTGTCATTACATTATATAGAGCACAACGATGTGATGGATGTCCGCTTGGAAGTCTCTGCAAGAAATCCAAAGGCAACAGAACCATATATGTCAACCATAAACTGAATGCATATAAAAAGGAAGCCTTCCTGCTACTAACGTCTGAAGAGGGCTTGAAACACAGAAGCCAGCGACCGATAGAGCCGGAAGCTGTATTTGGGCAGATGAAGGCAGATATGCATTATAAGCGATTCAGGCATTTTGGAATGGACAAGGTTTACATGGATCTAGGATTGTTCGGAATGGGATTCAATTTGAAGAAATATTTGGGTATAAAACGATAAAACTCAATTTTGGTTGTTTTATCGTCAGGGATAACTATGCCCTTTTGTGAGCTTTGGGGCTGTTTTGTTATCGATAAAACAAGAAAAGTAAAGTTTCTATACAATATAATAAGATTCCCTTTGTGAAGAAAGACTACGATTCAACTAGAATATATAGAAACACACACAAAAAAAGGGTGCGTCACAGACTTATGACACACCCTCCAGTTTTTTATATTTCCGGAAATCATAAAATCTAATGATACTTCTTTCTTATTATCCTGCTGGCTCGCAGGTTCAGCTTACTAGGGTCTTGGCGCATATACCAGAGATCCACAATTCGTACAAGATTTGAATCTTCATCATAGAAATAGATAATCTTGAAGTTCTTCATGATGATGGCGCCACGATACTTTTGCCATTTCTGCAATTCAGGAACAAAAGGATAGCCGGTCGGCATAATTTCCAAACGATGCCTAATCTTCTCATACTCAGCATTCCAATTCTTCACCGTTTTCCTTCCAAATTCAGAAAGTGCATATGCCACACACTTTTGAAATTCTGCAAGAAAAAGCCTTTCAACTTTTATTTCTACTATTTCCATCCCGGTATTGCCTTTCGCATCTGCTCTTCAAATTCATCTATGGAAATCCAATAGTCAGGATCATCCAAGTATTTCTCAACCTCTGCGCAATGCTCCATCACCTGCTCCAGCGAGCGCCCCATAGGATAGGAATCGGTGTCGTAAGCCTCATCCCAAGATACCGATGATGCTGATGCTGCCGAACGATAAGCAGGCGATGGCTCACAAACCTTATCCCCTGCTACCTTAGATTCATCGATATGATATTTCTTTTCCTCCATATTTCTTTCGCTTTTAAAGTTCCACGTTACTTATTGGTGCAAAAATACGAAGAAAGATTGGAAACCGCAAGAAAAACTTATAGAAAATGGCAGAGAACGCTGAAATTTAAAGGATTATGTGGATAAAATCCCCACGTAAAGAACAAGAAAGCCAGCCTTCTCATGCGAAAAGACTGGCTTTCTTTATCATTATTGCTGAGGGTGTGTCATAAGTCTGTGACGCACCCTTTTTTTGTGTGTGTTTCTATATATTCTAGTTGAATCGTAGTCTTTCTTCACAAAGGGAATCTTATTATATTGTATAGAAACTTTACTTTTCTTGTTTTATCGATAACAAAACAGCCCCAAAGCTCACAAAAGGGCATAGTTATCCCTGACGATAAAACAACCAAAATTGAGTTTTATCGTTTTATACCCAAATATTTCTTCAAATTGAATCCCATTCCGAACAATCCTAGATCCATGTAAACCTTGTCCATTCCAAAATGCCTGAATCGCTTATAATGCATATCTGCCTTCATCTGCCCAAATACAGCTTCCGGCTCTATCGGTCGCTGGCTTCTGTGTTTCAAGCCCTCTTCAGACGTTAGTAGCAGGAAGGCTTCCTTTTTATATGCATTCAGTTTATGGTTGACATATATGGTTCTGTTGCCTTTGGATTTCTTGCAGAGACTTCCAAGCGGACATCCATCACATCGTTGTGCTCTATATAATGTAATGACAGACACATAGCCGGAGTCACTTTTCGTTTGCCGTTGTCCACAAGGTTCCATGTGTTGTCCCATGGGGCAGACATAATAGTCATCATCCCTGTTGTAGTAGAAGTTCGCTTGGTTGAAGGCATCCTCCTTGAAAGGCTTATGCTGTTCCTTGTGAAACCAGTTGTACTTTACATAACCCATCATTTCTTCCATCTCTAGGTACTCGTAGTTCTCCTCCGAGCCATACCCTGAGTCTGCGGTGACGCTCTTGGATTGCTTTCCATATCTTTTCTTGTACTTATCCAAAAAAGGCTTGAAGGTCAGGGTGTCTGTTGGATTGGGATAAAGGGCGAAATTCGTCCAATATTGATTCTCTGTCGCAATTTGAAGGTTATAGGCAGGCTTTGTCTGCCCATTGTTCATGGCATCTTCCTTGAGGCGCATGAAGGTCGCATCGGGATCAGTCTTGGAGTAACTGTTTCTCTCGCCCAGTATATCCAGTGATTTTTCATACTCGCACAGTTTGTCCGAGGCTTTGAACAAGTGATCTATCTGAGTATTTAGCTTTTGCTTCTCTCTTCCTGTAAGCTTTGCCTTAGGAAGGTTCTTAGCTTGCCTCTCACACAAACGTGCACTTCTCTCTACATCCTTGGCGGAAGTGGCTGGCTCGCTGTCTTCTTCCTTAATGTCACTCCCGCCATTCAGGCGAATTTGTTCTTTTATCTGAGCCAATGCAGCAGAGGTCTTTTCCAAGAGCTTAGCCCTGTTCTTTTCCACAGTCTTCTTCCATACAAACGTGTACTTGTTTGCTTTCGACTCTATCTTAGTGCCATCAACATATTGTTCCTCCAGACTAATCACGCCCTTTTCAACCAATATGGAGACGACTGCATCAAAATAAAAGTCGATGCATTTAATCATATGATTGGATCTAAAGCGGTTGATTGTTGCGAAAGATAATTGCTTACCTCCACAAATCCACATATAGCGAACATCGTATTTAAGTGCGTCCGCTATGCCACGACAGGAATAAACGCCATTGATATAGGCAAAAACAACTAAACTTAGAAGCATCTTCGGACTGTAAGGAGGAGCACCAATCCCATCATAGGTATCCATGAGAGGGTTGATGTCCATACTGCGAATAATATGATCCACCATACGAACTTTGCTGTCTTTTGGCACATAATCATCGAAAGAGTTAGGAAAAAAGCTCAATTCGTGCCGAGTTTCAGATTTTATTTGTATCTTTGCCATACTTAAAGAAGTTTTCTGCAAAGATACAAATCTTTTGCGGAAAGGCAAAGCCCGAGCTTGTGAAAGTTTGGGCTTTGTTGTAAATAAAAATGTTTTTTAAAGATTTCGTATCTGTGAAAAGGCAAAAAATAAAAAGGGGTGCGTCACAGACTTATGACACACCCTCCCTTACATTTCAAACAGATTACCTGTTGCCACAGAATACGAAACCTTACACATGTTGCAAATATCAGTAATCGTAGCGCCACTTCCACTCAACGAGTAGAACACGCTCTCGCCTATCAAAACATACTCCCAGGTGCGATTCATTCTATCCTCAGGCTCCAAAGCGTTGATTTTCTTTATCCACTCAATGGTAGCTGTCTGTTTCTGACGCACATTCACGTCATCTACCTTGTCGTCGCCCTTGGTTTCAATCAGATAAACCTTATCAGCCGTGGCCACAATGAAATCAGGATGATACGTTGCCATCAAGCCATCCTTCCTCACGTAGAAGATAATGGCAAACGAATGGCCACTCTCATTAATTTTCAGGAATCTTTCCACCTCGGCATCCCTATCCAGAAACTCGATGAATGCCTTTTCCAATCCTCCTCCGTGAGAAGGATACCCCAGTCGAGGATAGATGCATTTCTGCACATCTAACGAGTAAGACTCTCTCATCTTGATAGCTTTGAGCGAAGAGAAATCCGTATAGCTCACCTCTGCATCTACCATAGTCAGGCGGTTCTGCATTTTATAGATTGCCACCGCAAACTGCTCCACGATGTGCTTCGTCACGATGCCATCCTTCGCCAGCAATATCTTCCAGTCGCTTCCTTGGAACGGGTCGAAAGGCATAGCGAAAAGTTTCTCCCTAATGTACCAGTCCATCACCTGCACCGTTTGGGCACCATTGATTTGAATGGTAGGAAAACCCTGACGGCGACAGTTCTCAAAGCGCAGGGTTACTACCCTTAGCAACTTCTGCAGATACTCATTATATCCATTGGCATTGAAGAGATTAGCCGTTACCTTATACTTGCCAAAGGTTGTCTTGGTCAAAGATTCCTGCGATACGAAGGTCTCCCCCTCCTTTGCCAGGAACTTACGGAGCAAAGACAGCGGATACATCGTGAATGGCTGTAAATCATCTAAATCTATTTCTGCATCTTCCAACTCTTCTAAGGAATCATGCAGAATAACCGGCCATTGGAAATCATACTTTTCGTAATCCTCACGAAGTCCCACGGTCAGGATATCGCCAGTGGCTCCTCCTGTACCCACGTCGCCTTCATCCACTGCAACCAAGCCTTGATCCTGCAAGTCATCATAGAACTTGATGAAAGCCGGATGCTCAACGATGGACAAGGTATCGATATAAGTGCGAGGAGGTTGATGATTCTTCAATACCCTGAGGCGGTCTTCACGCTTGATGTCGATGTAGTCAGGCTCTCGCCACATCAGTCGCAAACCTCTACCAACCAACTGCTCCAGCAGGATTGGTGCCTGCGAAGAACGGAGCGGAACGAGCACACAGATGTTGTTGACGTCAAAGCCCTCACGGAGCATCAGCACCGAGATGACCACCTTCGGACTCTTATACCTATCTATATCGAAGAGCTTCTTCTTGATTTCCTGCCATTCTTCATCCTTCACCTCGCCCTGCTTGTTGCTGTCGATGGTAACGATGTCTTCATCTTCCAGACCTTCCGACTTCAGAAACTCTTCTACAAAAGGAGATACCGTGGTGTCCTGGCAGACGATGAGCATCTTCGGGTTCTTAGACGCATCATTCTTCAGAAATTCTTCTTCCAGTTTGTTCAGCTTGGTCAATCCTGCACGGAGCATCATGCGCTGACCTTCGCTCAGTCCAACTACCTTTCCCTGCTCATCACGCTCGGCGTTGTAATCCAGGTTCTCCAGGTCGGTAAGTTCCTGCCGACGGTCGAGCAGCAACAGTTTCACCAGTCCCTGCTTCATCGCCATAGGCAAGTCAAAGTCAACAATGATATGCGGGAAAAAGAGTTTCACCTGCTTCTCTCCGGCACCCTTTGTATCAAAAGGAGTAGCAGAGAAGTCCACCTGTATGAATCTTGTACCCTTGGTGGCACTGATGGCATTCAGGCCTCTTTGCCATTCCACCTCCTCGGTTTCGCCATTACGCTTGATTTCGTGAATATGATGAGCCTCATCATTGATTACCATCAAATCCTTTAAACCAGCCAGATATTCCAGTTCGGTGCCACCCAGAGCACGGCGGTCGAGCATGCCGAGGTCGTTGCCAGCCGATTTGCCCGGACGGATAGGCAGCAGGTCGCTGATGATTTCTGCGGGTGTCACCGTGCTGGAATCGTCCACCTCCTCATCCTGCTCCTTCTCTTCCATCTGATTTTCAAACAGATGCCAGTTGGTCAGGGCAATCAGTCCCTCGCCGGTGGTCTTCCTGCCGATGCCATCCTCCTTGGTCACTACATTGTTCTGTATAAACGAAAACACCTCGTCACGATAACGCTCGGGGATGAACACCTCCTGGTTCATGTAGTAGTCGTTGGTCTGAGGGTCACGATATTCCTCATCTCGCTTCTTTCTGCCGCAGAAGGCATCCAGCAGACGGTCGTAAACAATCAGACCCGGAGCCACTATCAGGAACTTCTGCGTAAATCGTCCGCTCTCTACATCCTCGTGCCGGGCATTCAGCATCTGCCAGATTATCAGGGCATGCATCACCCACGTCTTTCCCGTGCCCGTAGCCATCTTCACTGCATACTTAGGCATCTGATATTTAGGTTTGGCAAGCTGAGCCAGGTCGGCCCTATCCATCAGTTCCGGAATGATGCCCTGATAGGCATCCATCACGCAGTTTTCTCCCATCACTTCGTGCAGATAGATGATGTTGAGGATAGCCTGTCGCTGACCCTCATGGAAATTTCTCACACGCTCGTTGCAGAAACCCTCTCCAAACCAATAGTTTAAGAGCGAGGCGGTGGTTGGGGTCACCTTCTCCAGCATCTCCCCACTCTTCCAGGCGGCATTGACCACATCGGTGAGTCGATGCGCCAATTCCAAAGATATATTACTTGAATTGATAGCCATAGTCGTAATCTCCTATTCGTTCTTAAAACTAACACTTCACATCCAGGATAACCTGACTCTCGAATCCGAACACATCTACCGCCTTGACGCAGACTTTTCGCTCGTCCTTATGCGGCATGGCAATTCGGGTGGAATATACGCAGTGCAGCGGGTCGCTGTCGTTATCCACGTTCTCACGATAATCCTGCCAGGTGCTGCGGAAGGTATCGCCGTCATAATCAGGGTCGATGCTCCAATATTCTATCAGCGAGAGAGGGTCCTGCTCCATCACCTTCTGCAAATTTTCCTTGTCCTTATCGTCCAACGGGATATTATCTGGCGAGAGCAGCACATAGTTGCTGAGACTGATATCGAGTTCATCCTCGCCATTGCCGTTCACGGTTACTTCAACTGGGTTCACCACCAGATATTGCAAAGAAGAGAAGCGGACGGTTTTGTCGGCGATGAGCTTCTTGAAACCCTTCTTAGATAGCTTGTCGAGCAGATCGGGCGGAATCACCAGCACCTCTACATTGCTGTTCTTATATTTCTCGATGGCTTGCGAGATGTCGAAGGCGAAGTTCCAGCCAAGCACGATGACTTTATCCCAGTCGCCGCCGAGCAGAGAAGCCTTGGCTTCCACGGCACGGCGAACGGTAGCAGCAGTGGTCAGGCGGTTAGGGCTATCCACCATCACCAGGTTTCGGGTGCCCTTTACGTAACCGAAGTTTCTGTCGCTCACCTGCTCTGGAGAGAATGGTAAGGCACCGAAGAGGCCTAAGACTACCTGAGAGAGATCGCCCACTCGGCGGAGTTTCTTGTTGTTATGGAAAGCCTCTTTCTGATAGTCGCCGATGCTCTGATAGAGGAACGGATTTACTTCCTGGTCGATGAAACGCTTGCGCATGACGAGGGATGCCGGCTTGCCGATGTCGCAGGTTATCCAGCGGCGGCCCAGCTTTTCGGCAACCGCTGCTGTGGTGCCGCTGCCACCGAAGAAATCGCAGACAAGGTCGCCTTCGTTGGAAGATGCCTTGATGATACGTTCGAGGAGGGATGCTGGCTTTTGAGTAGAATAACCTGTTTTTTCATTTAATAATCTAAAGACAGCAGGACAATCATCCCAAACATCATCAACAAGAGCGCCCTCAAAACGATAAATTACATCTTCATCTTTAGGCTCTCGTTTATTTTGAGAGATAAATCTTTTTACATACATATCAAATTTTACCTTATCTGTACGTGGAAAATTCTTATATGTAATAGTCTCCCCATCCTCACTATATTTTATCCATCGACTATACAAAGAATTATCTTCGATGCCTTTTCTCTGATTGTTAAAAACATAATTATTTGTTTTAGAATAACAATAGATACAATCATGCTTACGAGGAAAATAATGAGGAACAGCTTTGATACCTCCAGGATAATACCAAATTATTTGATCTCTAAAATTATCCTTGCCGAATATATCATCAAGCATTATCTTTACATAAGAATCAATATGCCAATCTATGTGAACATAGACAGTACCTGTGTCAGACAATAATTCTTTCATCAGAATAAGTCTTTTATATATCATCTTTAGATAAGAGATTGTCCCTTCTTCCCAGGTATCAGCATAGGCAAACTGTTCAACTACAGTTGGCTTTTGTTGAATATCAACACCGGGTAAAACAACCTTCGTTCTATAATCCGCCTTAGAATCAAACGGCGGGTCGATGTAGATCAAATCCACTTTGCCTCTTAATGAAGGCAAGCCCGTCTGAGGGTCTCCGGCAAGCAGCGCCTGCATGGTCAGGAGATTATCACCATACACTAGACGGTTCATCCAACTCCCCCCATCCAGGGCGGCATTGAATGCATTAGGGATATTGGGAACTTGTCCACGGAAGAATCCGGAGACATCCTTGCGAGGCAACACCAGCTCATTGGTTTGCAACCCAATGCGTGTGCCACTGCTCAATCGCTCAATGATGCGCTGAGCCTCTTGCCTACCTTCGCTTGCAATGCGAGGTAGTTCTTCAATCAATGATTTTGCCATAGCATTAAAGCTTAAATATAGTTTTAATGCGTAGCATGCTATTCTTTAAAACGAAGATTCCACCAAATACCCAAACGCAAAAACGTGGACAGTTCAACTCATCCACGTTCAGAGGTACTTGGCGGAAACCTATGTATACAGACAAGTCGAACGCCCACGTATATCGCAGGCGCTCGCACATTTATTCATGTATACATTCTTTCCACCGCCAAGTTTCCTGAACGTTTATCGAATAAACAGCAAACGCTATTATTTTAACCCACAAAAACAGACGTCATCACCCTAGGGCGAATCAATCCGAATGCAAAGATACTGCAAAAATCAGAGATAACAAAAAGATTCGCCACCTTTTTTATATTATCCCCCATTTTTCTTGCAAAATCAAAATATTCATCGTATCTTTGCAAATAGAATTTGTAGTAAGGCGAATAGCTCGCAAAAAGCTATCCTGAAAACATAGGAGATTAGATTATGACAGAAATGAACGATAGAAAATTGCCTGTAGGCATCCAGTCTTTTGCAGAAATAAGAAGAGAAGGATATCTGTATGTTGACAAGACTGATATAATCTGGAGACTTGCCAACAGGGGAAAAAAGTATAATTACCTGAGCCGCCCACGCCGCTTCGGCAAGTCCATTCTCGTGGATACACTCCAGGCTTACTTCGAGGGGAAAAAGGAACTCTTCGAAGGATTGAAGGTGATGAAACTGGAGAAAGAATGGACCTGCTATCCCGTCATTCGACTCGACATGAGTTGCGGAGGTGCTGCACCAGAAGAACTCAACTCCTATCTCGACGATGCCTTCTATAAATACGAACAGAAGTATGAAGTAGCCGTACGCCCGGAGGCTTCCCTTGCCGTCCGCTTCCAGAACATCATCGAAACGATGTTTCAAAAGACCGGAAAACAGGCGGTTATCCTCATCGATGAGTATGATTCTCCATTGCAGCATTCCTGGAAGACTCCAGAGCATGATGCCTGTACAGCCATCTATAAATCCGTGTTTGCTGTTCTGAAAAAAGAGGACGAGCACGAGCGGTTCATCTTCATCACAGGCATCACCAAGTTCACTCAAATTTCTCTCTTCTCCGTGCTCAACAACCTGAGCAACATCAGTTTTGATGCACCCTACGCCACTATCTGCGGTATTTCAAAGCAGGAAGCTGCCGAAAACTTCATACCTGAGATTGAGGCAATGGGAGAAGAAAATGGATGGACTCCAGAGGAGACTCTGAAGCAGCTCACGGCGTTTTACGACGGATATCATTTCTGCCGCAAAAATATGGTGGATATTTTCAATCCGTTCAGCCTCATCAATGCCCTGGATGATAGGGAATTGAGAAATTACTGGGCTTCATCAGGGGCCACTTCCCTATTGCCAAAGTTCGTGGATGACATGGAGATGAAGATGGAATATTTTGACCATTGCTTCATCGAGCGCGATACCCTGGAAACATCGGATGTAGTGAATGGCGGAGCCGAGCTCTTCCTCTATCAGTCGGGTTATCTCACCATCAAGGGTTACGACGATGGCGTTTACATCCTAGGCTTCCCTAACTTTGAAGTTCGCAAGGCATTATACCGGGTAGCGGTTCCTGCCTTGACCATGAAGTCGAATTCGGAAGTGGTTTCTGCGCAGAGCTTCCTCAGAAAAATGATGCAGGACGGCAATACCGCTGAAGCCAAGAAGGCATTAAAGGCTCTTATCGCCGATGTTCCATACAGCAACAAGAAGATGGCAAGTATGGATATGGAGGAACGTTACCGACTGATAATGAGTACGATATTCAGAGCCTTGGGCTTTAGGGTGGAAGTAGAAAGGATGCTGGCCACTGGCAGGATTGATATGATTGTAGAGGTTCCATCCTTCATCTACGTCCTGGAGCTGAAGCTATCGAACAATGGCGGCATTTCTGCTGCCGAGAGCCAGATAAAGGAAAAGAGCTACACAGAACCATTCAAGGCAGACAAACGCAAAGTTATCGCCCTGGCAGTGGAACTCGATGAAAAGGGCAAGGGATTGATAGATTGGAAAGAAGTGGATGAGTCTTTGTAATCAAGATAAAGCTCTTCACCCTACCCCAGATAAACAGGGAGGTTGACGGAGGTGAAGAGTGGTGAAGAGCGGGTGAAGAGTTGCTGATGACTCTTCACCTCCCGAAATGCCGATAAACACAGGGGATTTGGGAAGAAAGGTGAAGAGTGAAGAGATTTTTGCAGAATGCTAAACATAAATCATATTGATAGGATTGGGAAATCTGGTTTCCCCGTCTGAGATGACTGTCTTATAGGAACAGCCTACTGTTCTCTATTCCGCCAGTAGGCTGTTCGCCCCAAACAGCCTACTGGCCATACGCAAACAGCACACTTATCTTTCGGAGATAAATATCAGAACATCGGAGATTTATCTGCCAAAAACAGCCATATCAAAACAAAAACGAAATGAAACTTCCCTGAAATTTGGAGAGTTTAAAAAAATATATTACCTTTGCACCCGCAAAAAAGATAAGATTATGAACGGATTGTATACTATATTATTATTGGTGCTGAGCAACATTTTCATGACGCTGGCTTGGTACGGACACCTCAAGTTGCAACAAACGGGCGTGAGCAGCAACTGGCCCCTTATCGGTGTCATCGCCTTCAGTTGGGCCATCGCCTTCTTCGAATATTGCTGTCAGGTACCAGCCAACCGCATCGGTTTCGTAGATAATGGCGGACCGTTTAATCTGGTCCAGCTCAAGGTGATACAGGAATGCGTATCACTCATCGTCTTCGCCATCATCGCCAATATCCTCTTCCAGGGACAGGGATTGCACTGGAATCATTTCGCAGCCTTCTGCTGCCTGATTGCAGCCGTTTATTTCGTATTCATGAAATAGCCGGATAAGGAGTTAACTCAATATAACTCCTTATCCGGCTACCTTTTTAGTTTTACACCTGCCCTACACCAGGTTATAGATTTCGCTCGGTGTCTTGCGCTTCAATATTTCCAGCAGGAAGTCCTTGCCGGCTATGATGCCTTTGCTGCGCAGGATCTGCTCCACGGTTTTGCGTGCCAGCTCAGGATGGTTGTTCTCCTCGCTGAGATGACAGAGCCAGACGTGATGAAGCTCCGGTGTAGCATAATTGGCAAGCGCCTCGCCACAATCGTCGTTGCTCAGATGACCGTTATCTCCCAGAATGCGATCCTTCAGATACTGGGGATAATGCCCCTGCTGGAGCATCTCTACACTATGGTTCGCCTCGAGCACAAGATAGTTGGCACGGCCGATAAAGTCGTGCATCTCTTCGGTAATATGACCCACATCGGTGATGAGGCAGAAGTTCACACCTCCGCACTCCACGAAATAGCCAACATTGTCGGTACTGTCGTGGGGTACGCCGAACGGAGTAATCTTAAACTCGCCCAGTGTGAAAGTTACGTTCTTCTCTATCACACGAGCATGGTTAGGCTCTATCTTCTTTCGAACACAATAGTTGCGCTCGATGCCTTGATGTACTTTACGGGTCGTATATACCGGTAGATGATAGTCAGTACTCAGACTCCCCACCGACTTTACATGGTCGGCGTGGTCATGCGTGATGAGGACGTGATGCACATCCTCGAAGCGAAGTCCATAGTTATGGAAATGCTTCTTCAATATTCTTATTCCTACTCCTACGTCTATCAGTATCGAATCCGTATCAGTGTAAAGATAATAGCAATTGCCACTACTTCCACTGCCAAAGGATATAAATTTCAGCATTTTAATTGTTATTTTCCATGCAAAGTTAGCAAAAAAGATTCTTATTACAAAGTTTTTTACTATCTTTGTGCCGAAATATCGCAAAAAAATAGAATTTTTAAGATTTGAGAATCATGATAAAGAAGTCGATGATAGGTTTATGCATAGCTGTGGCATGCATGACCGCAAGTATATTCAGTCTTTCGGGCTGTGAACCTCACGAAGGCAGCGAGGATCAGCTGAAGGCTGATGTTGATTCGTTTGCCAACTATTATTTCAACTGGCATTTCCCGAAAGCCGTGAAGTATTGCACCCAGGAATCGGAGCGCTGGCTGCGCTATGCTGCAAGTAATGTGAACGCGACCGACGTGGAACAGCTGCGCCAGAAACCGGAGGATGCCAGCATAGAGATTACGGATATTGATTTCGGTGATGATGAAAAAACTGCCACCATAACCCTTACGGTTCATAATTTTCTGCAGATGGACAGTATCGGACAGGATCCACAGCTCATAGAACAGGCCGATTTCCAACTGCCGATGTGTATGGAAAAGGGACTCTGGAAGATTAAGTTGGATAAATTGCCTTGAAAAAGGAAGGAGTTTCTGAGGGGCATCATAATCAAAAAAAGATGCCCTACAGAAACTCCTGGCTATAAACTGTTAACTATAAACTATCAACTGTTAACTATTAACTATAAACTGTTAACTATTAACTATAAACTATTCGCTGCATTTAGAACGGCAGACCAACTGCGAAATGGAAGGCAAAATCGCGGTCTAGTTTCGGGTGGATAATCGCCCAATGCTCTTCCTTCGTTCCGTAGGCTGGATTAATCGCCTTCATACCCATATCCAAACGGAGGATGAAGTAATCGAAATTCAACCTGAGACCTAAGCCATAGGCTACAGCTATCTGTTTGTAGAATTCATCTATCTTGAACTGGCCACCAGGCTGATCCTGATAATTGCGAAGTGTCCAGATATTACCGGCATCGATAAACGCTGCACCCTCAAACTTCCAGAAGAGCGAAGTGCGGTATTCTGCATTCAAGTCGAGCTTCACATCACCCGTCTGGTTGATGAAATCTATTCTGCCGTCAGTTCCCTTAAACTTGCCCGGACCTAATTCTCTTACGCCCCAACCTCTTACCGAGTTGGCACCACCCGAGAAATAACGCTTTTCGAAAGGCAACACCGTACTGTTGCCGTAAGGATAAGCCACACCGATACCCGCATGCAGCGCCAGAGCATTACGCTTATCAAACTGCATCAGATGGGTATAATCTACATCAAACTTGACATACTGGGCATAAGCTATATTAAATAATGTACGCTGCCCCTGGCTGTTCACCTTGAAACCGAATGCCTTGGAAACACCGTTCAGCAGATTGCCCGAACTCTCTACATTCACTCGCACAGCATCTACCCCATCGCTATAACTCAAACCGAAACCCATCTTCATGATAAACAGGTCTTCGTAATTGTAGCGGAGGATGGCATTTCTGTTTTCTGCATTATCGAGATAGTCTCTCTTGAATGTCTCGGATATCCATGGCATATACACATAGTTGAGATCGAGCAGGTCGAAACGCCAGGCCAGATGATGGCGTGGCTCTGTCCAGCGATAACGCCAGGCAGTAGAGAATACGCGGCGATGAAACTCCGGACGGTTCTGAAGATTCCA
Organism: Segatella copri; assembly: GCF_026015465.1. Lineage (GTDB taxonomy): Bacteria > Bacteroidota > Bacteroidia > Bacteroidales > Bacteroidaceae > Prevotella > Prevotella copri_E. The sequence goes on along the minus strand of NZ_JAPDUQ010000002.1, from coordinate 382,900 downwards.
ACTTGCCGACAACTCGCTGTTTGCCGTCTGTCTTCTTCTGAAATTTCTTGAAAGGAAAGGCGCCACGAAACGAGGGAAAACCAGTTTGCCTTCAACCGAATATTCAGTATAGTTCTGATCCTGATACCCCTCCAGACCGGTAATAGCCTCGTAGGCTCCACGAAGTTCTATGCTCAGCTGCTCACTACCTCTGAAGAGATTTCGGTTGGTATAAGTGAGCGAAGCAGCAGCTCCCAAGTCGCCCGCTGTATTGGTTCCCTCCGGCTGGAAGGCGATGGTAGAAGGCTTGTTGGTACTGATTTGGATATTGCAATCCATCTGCCGGCTGATGCTGTCCCTCTCCATTCCGTTCTCCGTAACCTGGTTGCTGTCAGGAACTTCAGAGAAACTGATGTTGGTATACTTCACCGCCTGCAAACGGGCGAAGTTGTTATAGGTGCGCTGCAAGGCGGCGGCACTGTAGGGACGGCCTTCTCTGAGGGCAGTGGCATTGAGCAAAACCTGATGGCGCAGATGGATTCGGTCGCTGTCATTACTCAGATAGTTGATGTTTCTGATTTCATATCGGGGATGATCAACCTCAGGAGCATTACTGTTTGCCTTATACTTCATCAGGTGGAGTGTCAGGGCGATATCCTTCTGTCCCGCAATCGTATCGGCAGAAAACTGGATAAAATCTTTATGAAAGCGGAAATAGCCATCATTGGTCAGAAGGCTGGAGATACGCCTGCGCTCATTATCCAATGTTTCTACCGTAAATCTCATACCCGGCTTAATCTGCTGATTATCGGGGTTATCGAGATGCAGAAGTTGCTGGATATGTTCATCTTCCACCTCATATTTCACCTTACCTATCATAAAAGGTTCTCCGGGATGCAACAGATAGGTAGCATCCAGTTTCTTTCCTTTCTTGGTGGTATAGAGCGACACCCCGGCATGCATGAAGCCCTGGTTCTGCATGGCGGTAAGCAGATCCTGACAGGAGAGCCTCGCCTGCAAAGTATCGTAGATGACAGGCTTCTTGCTGAAAGGATTCTTGAAGAGCGAGAAGAGTTTCGGTTTCTCTTTCTGGCGCACATACTGCTTGAGCGCCCCGGCATTATACCCTGCCGAGTCGCTCTTCACTTCCACCTTATTTAATATATACTCCCCTTCCGGCACCATTTTGCTTGAAGAACAAGATGCAATGAGCAGCGGCAAGGCAAGTAATGAAATCGTTTCTTTTTTCAAAATATCTATCGTTTTTGATATGCAAAGATAATGCAAAACAAATTAAATACAAAATATTTAGCACTTTTTATTTTGAAATGTCTATATTTTATGTTACCTTTGCACACATATAGACAAAAAATAAATGATTAGCAAGAATAAAATAAAGTACATACGTTCGCTCGAACTGAAGAAGAACAGAAATAAAGAAGGAAAGTTCGTGGCAGAAGGTTTCAAGGTGGTAGACGATTTGCTCGCTCTGCAACCTGCCGACCTGATTGTGGCTACCGGTGAATGGCTCCGGGGCAAACACTTCGGGGCTGAAACCGAAGTGATAGAGGTTACTGATGAAGAACTGAAGAAGGTAAGTTTCCTGCAGCATCCGCAACAGGTGCTTGCCGTATTCAAACAGGCAACATCAGGAGATTACTCTATTAATACCAGCGAACTGAGTCTGGCGCTCGACGGCGTTCAGGACCCGGGCAACCTGGGCACCATCATCCGCATCGCCGACTGGTTTGGCATCACCCATATCTACTGCAGTCAGGATACTGCCGACGTATACAATCCAAAGGTGGTGCAGGCTACGATGGGCAGCATAGCAAGAGTGAAGGTAGAATATGGCGACCTGCTGGGACTGGTAGAATCACTTCCAGCCGATGTTCCCGTTTACGGAACCCTGCTCGATGGCGACAACATCTATCAGCAAAAGCTCGAAAACCATGGACTTATCGTGATGGGAAACGAAGGAAAAGGCATCTCGCCTGCTCTGGCAAAGAAGGTGAATCACAAGCTGCTCATCCCTAACTTTCCGGAAGGTAGAGCTACCGCCGACAGTCTGAATGTGGCTATCGCTACCGCCATTACCTGCTCTGAATTCAGAAGAAACTTTTAAAGGTAAAAGGGTAAAAAGGTCAAAAAATACAAAAGCGATAATTAGAAATTAAAACAAGATAGTTATGGAAGTAAATGAATTATTTAAGCATCGCAGCATAACTGCCTGCATGAGAGCATCATACGATACCATAACAAGTGACTTCAGATCACTCGTAAAGCAGACATGGACTACCCATGTTCCATTTGCAGTATTGCTGGCTATCGTACTCTATTTCCTCCTCCCCAATAAACCGCTTCACGATTGGGGAGCCGTGAATCCGATGGCTTCGTTCATTCTGCAAACCATCATTTACGGAGCCACTATCGTGATGGCTATCGTATCATTCTGGCATCTCCTGCCAAGAAAGCAACTGTGTCCTAAGGGCGAAAAGCGCAAGATAGGAAAATCCCTCCTCCGCATTCTCCGCCACTTCGGAGGTTTCTTTCTGACCAGTTTTCTCGGCATGATTATCGTAGGCATCGCTACCTTTATCGCAGCCCTGCCTTCCATCATCCTCATCATCGCACAGTTCTATTCACAGCTCGGTGCACTTGATGGCGACCCGCTCGGTGTGCCGGGTTATTTCACCCCACTCCTCTTCCTGGTGTTCACCATCACCTTCCTGCTCATCATCTACGCCTTGAGCTGGCTTGGCATTTCACTTGCCTATCAATTCGGCTCTTACAAGGTGCAAGACGAAGAGAAACAGAGAATGAAGGAAAGCCAGAAAATGGCAACTACAGAGATAGAAAAATATTAATCGTATTAACATAATATATAAGAGAAATGAAACAGACAAGATTACTCTTCATCGACCGCGATGGAACTCTGATTCAGGAACCAGAGGACGAACAGATTGACAGCTTCGAGAAACTGGTATTCACCAAGGGCGTGTTCCGCAACCTCGCCTTCATTGCCCAGCACACCGACTACGAACTGGTGATGGTGAGCAACCAGGACGGACTGGGCACCGACTCTTTCCCGGAGAACACCTTCTGGCCAGTACACAACTTCATCATCCAGACCCTGGAGAGCGAGGGCATCCACTTTGCCAAGCAGTACATCGACCGCCACTTCCCTGAGGACAACTCGCCGATGCGCAAGCCAGGAACAGGCATGCTGACCGAATACATCGATAACCCTGCCTACGATATGGCAAACAGTTATGTAATCGGTGACCGTGAAACCGATGCCCAGCTTGCAGAAAACCTGGGTTGCAAGAGTCTGATTCTCGGAAAAGACGGCATGGACTGGGACAAGATAGCCGAGATTCTCTTTGCCGGCGACCGCATCGCAGAGGTGAAGCGCACCACCAAGGAAACGGATATCTACATCAAGGTAAATCTCGATGGTTCAGGAAAATGCGACATCTCTACCGGTCTCGGTTTCTTCGACCACATGCTGGAACAGATAGGCAAGCACGGCATGATGGATCTCACCATCCATACCAAGGGCGACCTCTATGTGGATGAGCATCATACCATTGAGGATACGGGTATTGCACTGGGCGAATGCCTGCTGCAGGCTTTAGGTGATAAGCGCGGAATAGAAAGATACGGCTACAGTCTGCCAATGGATGATTGTCTCTGTCAGGTAGCATTGGATTTCGGTGGTCGTCCATGGCTGATTTGGGATGCCGAGTTCCACAGAGAGAAGGTGGGCGAAATGCCAACCGAGATGTTCAAGCATTTCTTCAAGAGTCTGAGTGATGCGGCAAAGATGAACCTCAACATCAAGGCTGAGGGCGAGAACGAGCATCATAAGATAGAAGGCATCTTCAAGGCACTTGCCCGCTCGCTGAAAATGGCGGTAAAGAGAGACATCTACCACTTCGAGCTTCCTAGCTCTAAGGGAATGCTGTAAGGAGTTTACAGTTAAGAGTTTATAGTTTATAGATGACTGTTGCTATAAACTATAAACTCTTAACTATTAACTCTTAACTATAAACTATTATTAGAACTTTGTCATGAACTCCACAACAATCTTATCTTTTTCTGAAACTTTAGCTATACCACCTTTACGATAGAAATATTTCTCGTAGTTGATACGGATATCTGAGATGAATGGCTTGGCAAGGCTCAAGGTTACACCGCCCGTAACACGATGGCGCTTATAATCATTGATCTTCAATGCACCCAGTTCTGTATCAGAACCGCCATATCTTGTACCATCACTGTGGTCGCTCATGAAATCATATCTTGCCAAAGGCGAAACCTTCCTGATGATGCTCTTAGGATTAGCCACCGGAATGTCATAGCATACGAAGCCATCGAACGCATGCACATCGTGGAAGGCATCCTTGCTGTAATGCTTGTAAAGATACTCAGCCTCAGCAATGAAACCGCCCTTGTGGAAGGTGATACCACCATCATACATCGTTACCGTGATATCAGATGGCTTGATCTTCTGGGTACTCAACACCAGGTTCACATTCGGAAAGAGGAACTGAGCCTTGGCTGAATAGTTAACGCCCTTGGTCCAGTAATCCTTCTGGTTGGTCAAGCCAGAACCGTTGAAGATACCGGCATTCACCACAATAGGGAAGCCTACATTCCAGGTGTATCCGATTTCAGCACCCACGTCGCGCACGTTACCCACCTGCTTGGCGATGAACGAACGGTTGGCGAAGTACTGCTGATGAGGAGAACGGTGAGCATCGATGGTGAATGGCACACGCTCCTGACCGATGGTGAACTGCAGGGTCTTCCAAGGCTTGATGCGTGTATAGGCATCGAGCATCTTGATCTTACCCTCGTCGCAGAGGTCGATTTCCGCCTTGTAGCTTACCTGAGGTGTTACATTGCCAGCCACGTTGATGCGGGCTGTGCGCACCTCGAATCGTCCCTCCCCCTCTTCGGTCTGGTACTCATACTTAGAGCGGATGGTTCCACCAATTTTCATGGTCTTGGTGAATTCCTCGATGCCCTTCTCCAAAGAGCTGCTTTCTGAATTCTGGGCATTCATTCCCATCGACACCATCGTGAGTGCCATCACCAAATACGTTTTCTTCTTCATTTCTTACCTTATTATATATATACACGTAAATCTGATTTTGTTTATTCCGAATGAAATCCTCCTCATTGACATAGGAAGACATCTTCTTCATTTCGACTGCAAAGGTAAGGAGAAGATATTTCTACCGTAAAACATAAGTATTACAAAGATGTTACATCACACATTTGTAACACCCGTAATGTTTCTGTAATATCAGTAATATGGTCGTAACATCATCGTCACAAACACGTAATCGCTTTTTCTTTCCCATCTGAAAATATCGCCGTACCTTTGCAGCCGAAAAGAAACATTAATTTATTAATACAGGATGAAGGAAAATAAGAAAGCAATCTTGGATATTCTTAAGAAGAAATCTAAGAAAGATGGTAAATTTGAGAACTTAGTGCTCAATCTCGCTTTGCAGAAGATTGACAGCGACAGTTTTGAATTCGATGGCGATGCAGTTTACACCAACGACAAGAAGCGCTTGGTTTATTGCATGAGCCAGGAGGCTAGCTTTGCCATTCCAGAGGGAGTGGAGATTATCGGCGAGATGGCGTTCCGCGGCAAGAAGGCCTTGAAGAATATCATCATTGCCAACAGCGTGAAGGAAATTGAGCACGATGCTTTCTACGATTGTGATGAATTGGATAACGTTTATGTGCCTGCGGGCGTAAAGGTGGTTAAGAGCTACGCCTTTGCAGAGTGCGACAAGTTGAAGAAGATTACCTTTGCAGGTACTCCTAACAAGCTGAGCCGTCATGCCTTTGACGACTGCGAACAGTTACACGACATCATCGTGCCTGTAGGCAGCAGCAAGTTCTTCCGCAAGGAACTCCACTTTATCGATGGAGACACCGACTATTTGGTTTTGGAGAAGACTGAGAAGAAGGCTGATTCTGAAAAGAAGGTTGAGAAGAAGGCTGATTCTGAAAAGAAGGTTGAGAAGAAGGCTGATTCTGAAAAGAAGGCTAAGAAAGAGCCTGCAAAAGTAAAGTAACTCTAAAGATTAAACCAGGGAAATCATGACTAAAGAAGATATGATGAAGAAAGCTTATGTAGAACGCGACATCAGTTGGATGTACTTCAACCATCGCATTCTGCAGGAGGCAGAGAAAGAGTATGTGCCATTGTTGGAGCGCCTCTCTTTCCTCGGTATTTACTCCAACAACCTCGACGAGTTCTTCCGCGTCCGCGTAGCATCGCTCAACCGTATGCTCGACCAGAAACTCGACAAGGATACCGAGCAGCAGATTAAGAAATCTCTTAAAACGATCAATAAGCTCAATGAATCTTATTCGAAAGAATACACTGAAGCGGTGGATACAGTTTTCCGCGAACTTGAAGTTCACAAGGTTCGCCTGCTCACCGAAGACCAGCTCAACGACGAGCAGAAGGAATTCCTCACGCAGTTCTTCTACGACAAGCTCAATGGTTCTGTCAACCCTATCTGGCTCAACGAGATAGACGACCTCTCTACCCTGGAGGACAACCGAATCTATCTCGCCGTAGAAAAGGCTGAGGATGACAAGAAGAAGAAATATGCCGTAGTTAAGGTTCCGGATAGAGTCTATGGACGCTGGGTGAAGGTACCGGCAAGCGATGGTTTCGACAACATCATGTATCTGGACGATGTAATCAGATACTGTCTGCCACTGGTATTCCTCGGTTTCAAGAAGAGCACCTACCGTGCCTTCAGTTTCAAGTTTACCAAGGATGCCGAGATGGAGATGGACAATGATGCCGACTTCGGAACCATGGAGAAGATAGCCCTGGGTGTAAGCAGCCGCAAGAAGGGTGAAGCCGTGCGCGTTATCTACGACCAGGAGATGCCGAAGGAACTTCAGAAGAAGCTGCGTGAGCGATTGAACACCAAGGAGTTGGATGCTTCTCTGGCTGGCGGAAGATACCAGAACCACAAGGATCTGATGTCGTTCCCTGATTGCGGCCACAAGGAACTGAAGTACGAAAAATGGGCTCCTATCATGAAACCGGAGTTCCTCTCAAACGAGAGCATCCTCGACCAGATTCGTGAGAAAGACCGTTTTATCCATGTACCCTACCATAGCTTCAACGGCTACATCCGTGTGCTCCGTGAGGCTGCCACCAAGCCCGAGGTGAAGGCCATCAAGACCACCCTCTATCGCCTGGCCAAGGATTCAAAGGTAGTGAAGGCACTCATCACCGCTGCCCGCAACGGCAAGAAGGTGACTGCCGTGGTAGAGCTTCTGGCACGTTTCGACGAGGAGAGCAACATCAAGTGGAGCAAGCGCATGCAGGAAGAGGGCGTGAACGTGATCTTCGGTGTAGAAGGACTGAAGATTCACTCCAAACTGCTCTATATCGAGTCAAAGAAAGGCAACATCGCCTGCGTGGGAACCGGAAACTTCCACGAGGGTAATGCCAAGATCTATACCGACTATCTGATGATGACAGCCCGACCAAAGCTGGTGAACGAGGTGGCTAAGGTATTCGATTTCATCGACCGCCCATTCTCGCCATTCCGCTTCAACGAGCTCCTCGTGTCTCCTAACTCCATGAAGAGCCGCATCCTGCGCATGCTCGACACCGAGATTAAGAATGCCAACGAGGGCAAGGAGGCTTGGGTGAAGATGAAGATCAACCACATCACCGATACCGATATGGTAAGCAAACTCTATCAGGCTTCAAAGGCTGGCGTGAAGATTGACATCGTGATCCGTGGCAACTGTTCGCTGGTGCCAGGCATCGCCAAGCTCAGCGACAACATCCGCTGCGTGGGCATCATCGACCGCTATCTGGAGCACAGCCGCATCCTCATCTTTGCCAACGGAGGCAAGCCAAGATACTTCATCGGTTCTGCCGACTGGATGCCTAGAAACCTCATCAACCGCATCGAGGTGCTCACCCCGGTATATGACGAGGATATGCAGGCAGACCTGCTCCGCACCATCTCCTATGGTATGAGAGATACGATGAACGGCCGAGTGGTAGATGGCAAGGGCGGCAAGGAATTTGTGGAAGGCGAGCCATTCCGCAGTCAGGAAGAACTTTATAAAGCATATAAATAATGATGAATTTAGCATCCATTGATATCGGCTCCAACGGAGCCCGACTCCTCATCAAGCGCTTCGATCCCGAGGCAATCCGAGAGGAAGACCGCATCAAGAAACTCATGTTCATCCGCATCCCATTGCGATTGGGTAAGGATGTTTTCACCCTGGGAAAGGTTTCCAAGGAGCGTGAGAAGATGATGCTCCACATGATGAAGGGCTTCAAGCAATTCATGAAACTCAATGACGTAGAGGCATTTCGCGCCTGTGCCACATCTGCCATGCGCGATGCCGAGAATGGCAAGAAGGTGCTCAAGAAGATAGAGAAGCAAACCGGCATCAAACTAGAAATCATCAAGGGTCAGGAGGAGGCACAGCTCCTCTACAACAATCTGGTAGAGAAAACAGACTCCAACGAGGGCAGCTTTGCCTACATCGATGTGGGCGGTGGTTCCACGGAGGTGAGCATCATCCACGATGGTGTGCTCGCCGAGAGCTATTCCTACAACATGGGTACGCTGAGAATGCTGAGCGGCAAGGTGACTGCCGACACCGAAAAGCTCTTCAAGGAGAACCTGACGAGATATGCCGAGCAATACGGCGACATAAGAATCATCGGTTCGGGTGGTAACATCAACAAGTTGAACAAGCTGGCACGCCACAGCAAGCAGGACGCCAAGAACCTGACGCTTGCCGAGCTGAAGCGCCTCTACTCGATGATGCAGCCCCTGAGCATCGAGGAGCGCGAGATTTCCTTCTCTCTGAAGGAAGACCGTGCCGACGTCATCATTCCTGCCGCCGAGATTTTCCTCAAGGCATGCGAATACCTGAAGTGTGAAAGCATCATGGTGCCCAACATCTCGCTCGCCGACTCCATCGTGGATGGACTCTACGAGAAGATGATGGCAAAAACAGAGGAATAAATCACTTCATCCACAAATAAAATAAAAGATATGTCAATATCTCAAATTTTTATGCTATCTTTGCACAGAAATGTGCGAAGGTAGCATTTTTTTTGTTTACCTTTCGCCTCTTCTTGCGTCATACACATAAAAAGGAACAAATGGAAGAAACAGAATTTGAACATATCGCCCAGGAAATGCGCCCCAGGTTGACGGCACATTGTCAACGCTATCTCTCGGCAGGAACCCTTGCCGAAGAAGCCGACGACATCGTGCAGGAAACCCTGGTGAAGCTCTGGAAGATGCGCGAAAGGCTCTCGGAATACCAGAGCATCGAGGCCTTAGGTATGACGATAGCCAGGAATCTCTGCATCGACCATCTGAGACGCAACAAAGCCCAGACGGCATCGCTGGAACAGATGAAGCATCCCGCAGAAATCTGTACGGCAACCGAGCGTACCGACCAGACCATCATCGGCAAAGATACGCAAAGGCGACTCAACAGGGCGATGGACAGGCTTCCCAGTACGCAGAGAAGAATGCTGCTATTGAGAAGCGAGGGAAAGAGCCTCGATGAGATTGCAGAAATCTGCGGAGCCAACAAGACGAGCACCAAGACGATGATTTCTGCAGCAAGAAGATCATTGTTGAAAATGATGAAGTCATAAACTCTAAAAAGGAAAGAAATGAAGAAACTAGAAGATATAACCTATCGCCACGAGCTGATAGAGCACTACCTCGATGCTGATACCAGCGTGGAGGAAGAACAGGCATTGGCTGATTTCTATCGCCATTGCGAGAATAAGGATTTAACGGATGAGGATCTCGACATCAGAAACCTGATGCTGGGAATGGAGAACTATACTCCGAATTTCCATCAAACAGAAATGGAAATGATGGAAGAATTGGACGGAAAAGAAGAGATGAAAGAACTGGATAGAAAAGAAGAAGCTGATGGACAGCTGCAAATGAAAGAGATGTCACTTGCAACTTCTAAGAAGCACGAGACAAGATGGGTACGCCTCTCTGCGATACTTCTCGCTACGGCAATGCTGGCAGGACTCATCTTCCTGCTCTTCCCTATCAAGGATTATTTCTCATCCTCTTCTGAACAACAACCTGGCCTTGCCAACCTGGTTCCTACAGAGCAGGTGGTTCGCTCGCAGCCATCTTCAGAAGATGAAGACGGGAACCTGAACGCATACGAAAAGATGGAACGTGCCGACTCCCTCTTCCTGGCAGCAACCCGGGATATCGTGACTCCGCAGGAAATGAAGTCAAGCAAGATGGTACTTGCCAAAAGAAAGAATATCGCAGAAAGAAGCGAGAAACATGCAGGGAAGATTGCAGAAAATACAGCAGAGACCTCTTCTGAAACAGAAAGAAGCATTCATGAAGATTTCAATCAGATTTATGAAGTAGCCTCTGCCGCCCTGCCTTCTGCCGAGCAGCTGACCATCAACCGCCAAGGCGATAACATCGTTATCTCAACCCTGGACAACGAAGGCAACATGCAGCATTACACCATCAATATCAAAGAAACACAAGATGGTAGTTATCAGCTACTTCCACTAGCACAGTTAAACGATTTATAAAACTCTCTATGCTTATGAAAAAGTATATTTTCACCATTGCATTTGCTCTGCTGGGCATAACCAGCAGTATGGCATCGAAGGCAGATACCCTGCGTATCTACACCATCGACGGCAAGCGCATTCCAAACTTCACCGGCAAGGAACTCATCGGTAAAACCATCAAAAATTACCAGGTAAACACCAACGTCCTGCCGGCACCCAAAAGAGATGTGATAGAGATTCATATCATCACTACTACCACACCTCCTGTCGCCAAGCCAGCCCCTCACTATCTGATCAAGGGCAGAGAGCAGGAACTGACTGAAGAAGATTTCAACAAGATTTCTCCCAGCGAGATCAAAGCCATCGTGGTTTTGAAAGAGGGCTCCAAAGCCATTCAGGAAAGCGGTCTGAAAGATGATGGCAGAAGCTACATCATCGTTACTCTGAAGAAATAACGATTATCCCACACCCAGGAGTTCTACTTCGAATATCAGGGTAGAACCGCCTGGGATGCCCGGCTGCGAGAACTTGCCGTAGCCCATTTCGGCTGGGATGTAAAGTTCCCACTGGTCGCCCACGTGCATCTGCTGCATGGCAACAATCCAGCCATCTATCAGGTCGCTCAATCGCATGGCGAACGGCGTACCGCCACGGCTGGAATCAAACTTCTTGCCGTTGATGGTCCAACCGGTATAATGAGCAGTCACGATGCTGCGTCGGCTAGGCTGTGCGCCCTTCGGGGCGCCCTGCTTCAACACCTTATAATATATACCACGAGGCAGCGCCATAACGCCCTCCTCTTTTGCCTTTTCCTCCAGCCAACGCTTGTTGGCCTCAACATATTCTCTTTTTGCCATAAAACTATTTGATACTTGATATACTATGATTTTTGCGCAAAGTTACAAAAATCTATCGTATCTACAAAAGAAAAAGGGGAACTTTTCTTCTTTTATCAAAGAAAAGCAGTACCTTTGCATCCTAATCATCAAAAAATACGATATGCCACAATCACTACATATTGCAATCATTGGTGGGGGTGCCGCAGGATTCTTTGCGGCGATAGAGGCCAAGCGCAACTTCCCTCACGCCGACATCACTATATTCGAGAAGAATTCGAAGGTTCTCGCCAAAGTGGAAATCACGGGAGGAGGAAGATGTAATCTTACCAATTCCTTTGAGGAGATTTCCGACTTGAAACAGGCGTACCCCCGAGGACATAAACTGATGAAGCGACTCTTCAAGAGATTCGACTACCAGCATGCCTTCAACTGGTTTGAGGAGAACGGCGTGCCACTGGTTACGCAGGAAGACCAATGCGTGTTTCCGCAATCACAGGATTCGCACAGCATCATCGACTGTCTGGTGAATACCGCCAAGCGACTGGGCGTGAAGATACAATGCAACCACCAGCTCACCGCCATCACCGAACTGGAGGATGAGCGCCTGCTCCTGGATTTCAAGGTTTCAAAAGAAAAGGGAAATCTATCGGGTGCATCTTCTGCCTCTTTTCAGAAAGCATCTTCTGCCTCTCATCCCTTTTCCGAAATCAGGCAGATTGCCTTCCATCGGGTAGCCATCACCACGGGCGGTCATCCGAAAATAGAGAACTTCAAGCATCTCTCAGACCTGGGACATGCAATAGAGCCCCCTATCCCATCGCTCTTCACCTTCAACATCGCCGACAAGGCATTCAAGAACCTGATGGGCACGGTGGTAGAACCTGTATATACCAGCATTCCGGGCACCAAGCTGAAGGCAGAGGGGCCGCTCCTCATCACCCATTGGGGCATGAGCGGTCCTGCCGTGCTGAAGCTCTCATCCCATGCAGCCCGCTATCTGCACGAGAACAATTATCAGATCAGGATTTCCGTAAACTGGGTACACGAGAGCAACCGCTCGCTGGTGGAAGAGAACATCCAGGGCATCATCATCGCCAACCCACAGAAGCAGCTGGCAAACATACGCCCCTATAATCTGCCATCCCGCCTCTGGCTCTTCCTGATTCAGAAGATGGGATATGCACCCGAGAAGAAATGGAGCGAAATGGGAAAGAAGGGCTGCAACCTGCTGATAGAAACCCTCACCAACGACCTCTATCAGGTGAACGGCAAGGGAGCCTTCAAGGAGGAGTTTGTTACCTGCGGCGGCATCAGCCTCAGCAACATCGACCTGCATACCCTGGAGAGCAAGGTGTGCCCTCACCTCTTCTTTGCCGGCGAAGTGCTCGACATCGATGCCATCACCGGCGGCTTCAACCTTCAGGCAGCCTGGACCACGGGATATGTGGTGGGACAACATATAGGAGAATAGCCTATTCTTCTTTAGAAACAAAATCTTTCACGATGCGGGTGTATTCCTCGTGATGGTCGCGATATGCCATAGCATGAACGGAACCTTTGGCGATGAAGATGGCTTTTCTGCCTTTCGTCTTTGCCTCATAAAGCGGATGAAGCATGGCGTATGGCACGAAGGCATCCTTATCGCCATGGATAAAGAGCATCGGTTTGGTGCTCTTGCGAACCTGCTCTATCTGCTGCGCCTCGGCAAACGACCAGCCGTAGCGATGCTGGCAAAGAGCTGAAGTGGTATTCATCAGCGGGAAGGCAGGCAGGCCAAACTGGTCTTTGAGCTGAGCGGAAAACTCATCCCATACGCTGGTATAGCCGCAGTCCTCCACAAAGCACTTCACGTAATCGGGAGTCTTCTCTCCCGATACTGCCATCGTGGTTGCCGCACCCATCGAAATACCGTGAATCACCTGCTGAGTATTCTTCACTCTTCGTTCTTCACTCTTCACTCCTCGTCCTTCACTCTTCACTTTAAAAATCTCATTGGCGATTTCCGACCATCTGATCACATCCCATCTGTCCTTCCATCCCATCTGGATATGATCGCCCTCGCTCTCACCGTGTCCATACAGATCTGGCAGGAGCACATTATACCCCATATCGTGATGATAGAGATAGGCGATGTGCAGCATTCCCTCGGAGCGCACTTTATAGCCATGCACCACCACGGCAGTCTTTTCCGTAGTATTCGGTGCATAGAGATAGATGGCATGGGCCTTGTAGCCCGACGGCATCACGACAAAGGTATCCTTCACGCAATGGTGCTGATACACAGAGTCCATCCAGCCAATCATCCATGGGCACTCGTTCTTCATTCTAGTCTTCCAATGCTCAGCCGTCATTCTCTCCTCCTTCGGATAGTTGAGCGAATAATTGAGCATATAGTTGCTGGCGCCATACAAGCCCAGTACCACGAGCATCACCAAGCCCAGAGCCGAAGCGATGCCTATCTTTCTCATCTTTTTCTGTTTCATCTTCATTCTTATTGCCATTACAAATATCTATTATAGAATTTCCGCTGCAAATTTAAGGAAAAAGATGGAAATGGCAAAGAAACGGAGGAAAAAATCCTGTTAAATTGAAGCTATAATCTGCTCTTTTCTGCATTACCAGCACCCGTACCCTTATACTTGCTCTTGGTGGCATTGAAGTTATAAGTTACATTGACCAAGAACATGCGGGTATTATCTATACCGGTTCTGGTGAAGTGCGCATACGAATTATTATATTTCCAACTCTCGTTCTGACCATGAAGCAAATCCTCTGCTTCCAATCTTACAACCAGTCGGTTGTTCAGGAACGACTTGGAAATAGACGCATCCAGGGAATTCCATGCATAGTTGACACCCAATTCGCTATAATTACGCGACTGGTAAGAGTATTCCAATCGAGCCTTCCAATGATGTGGCAATACCCAGGTATTCTCCAAATCCAGATAGAGAGAAGGACGGTTGGCATTATAGTCGCTGACGTATTTGCTGGCATCAAAGAACTGATTGACCAGACCTACCGTATAGTCAAGATGCCATAAGCCTATCACCGGAGTAGCCTCAAGATAGAACTTCAGGTTCTGAATCTTATCAACATTCTCGTAATATGATAGGGCTATATCCTTATTGCCCTGAAACGGTTTCATCATATATACCGAGGCATTCTTGTTGTAGATATATTCAGCAGAGAAACTCAGCCAGGAATATTGCGCATCCCATTCCAGATGATAGGCATCCGTTGGTCGCAAGTTAGGATTACCGCTTTCATAGGAATGACGACTCGTATATCGGGTATAACCGGAAAGACGGAAGTAACTTGGTCGATAGGTCTTTGCCGTGAAACTCAATGAAGAATGCCACTTGCCCTTGTCATATCCCAAGGATACATTAGGAAATACATTATCATACTTTCTGCTCATATCTGGGTTGAGCACTCCTTCGGCATAATAGTCTGATTTCACATGCTCATATCTCACACCGGCATTCAGAGAATAATCTCCCAACGACCATGCAGCCTCAGCAAAAGCGGCTATGTTCTGTTCCTTGATTCTGGAATCATTAGATGCAGCCACACCACCCTCGTTCTTGTTGTTGGTATGACTATCAGAATTTGTGTATTCCGAACCAAAATCTATGTTCAACTGGTCGGTCAAAGGATAAGAAACAACCAATTTACCAGCAAGCAACTTTCCTTTGGTATGGCTATCAGAACATACAATCTGGTCGCCCAACTCAGAACTGGTTTCTGTGGCTTTCTGTATCTGGTCTTTCGTCCGCCACATAGCAGATGCATTCAGGTCTATACTCCACTTGCCTATCTTACCATCATAATAAAAGTCAGCCTGATGAAAAGGAGTCTGCTTGGAATCTGACTCATCGTTGAGATAATTTACATCTCCCTGGTGAACTCCATCCTGAAAGATGGAATAGTTCTGCCTAACAGTAAAATACTTGGTATAGCCAGAACCAAACTTATATTTCAGACCGATGGTATGATTTTCGTTGAATTCATAATTGAAACCCAGATTGGCATCAGGTCCATAATTTCTAGCATCTATGCGCCCTGCAGATTTTTGATATATCTGATGCTGATTTCCATTGATATATTCATCCAATCCCAACTTATCATAAGAATAGTAATCTGACCACTTCAATCCACCGAATACATCCAGTCCACCCACACGGTAATTGAGATTAGCCTGCTCTTGCCAGGCATTCTTCATGGCAAAACCATATTTTGCCTGAAAATTACCACTCCATCCATTACCTTGCTTCTTGACCGTAGTAATACGAATCACCGAATTGACCTGGGCATCATACTGCGCACCAGGAGTCGTGATAACCGTCACGTTCTTCACATCCTTGGAAGATATGGTTTGCAATTCATTTTTATCGGTCAGCTTTCTGCCATTGACATAAATCTCCGGTGTACCTTTTCCAAATACCGAACAGTTTCCATCCTTATCCACACGCACTCTTGGAACCTGCTTCAACAAGTCGGCAACCATACCTGCATCACTCAGTATTGTACCCTGCACCTGGGTCTGGAATCCCTCGCGAGTCAGTTTTGTCTTTGGGCGAACCGCCTTTACTATCACCTTCTGCAGGTTCATCGTTGCCTCCTTCAAAGTAATAGAACCTATCTTACCAGTATTATAAGTATCGACAGCGGTATGATAGCCCACACAACTTACTCTTACTATCGCCTTTCTCGCTCCACAGGGAATCACGAACTGGCCGTTCTCATTCGTCACACCGCCATTAATCAATGAAGAGTCACGAACATTCAGCAGGGCTACATTGGCGAAATCTACAGGGCGTTTCTTATTGTCTATGATACGGCCTATCATCTTGGTGGGAGTCTTCTGCGTACACTCCACAAAGATGTTTTCGCCATCTATCGTCATCTTCATCGGATAGAAGCCCATAATCTGGCGGATGGCATCCGGAGCAGTTCGCTTCACGATACTCGTTGTAACCGTGAAATCTTCCAGTTCATCATACATAAAGTTGATACGATAATCCTTGGTGCTCTTGGCAAGGATGGTGAGCGCTTCTGACATAGAAGTGTTGCGGAAGCTGCGGGTGATGCGTTGGGCATAGATGGTCTGAAGAGAAAGGCTCATCAGACCTGCCAGCAGCATGATATATCTTAATCTTTTCATCTTATTCCACAATTAAAGTTTGACCTTCATGACGAATATTCACTTTCTCGAAATGATTCATCAGTTCGATGATATCATCCAGACTCATGTTCTTCTCCAGTTGCAGGAAGAGACGGATGTGGCGAGCCGACTCGTTCTGATAAGTTACCTGGAGATGGAAATGCCCGGCAATAGGAGTCAGGATATTCTGAAGCTCAGCGTTTTCATAAACCAATGGGAGCTGGGCAAGACTTGCAGAATCTGCCTTTTCTTCTATGTTGGATTTCTGAGGAGCAGAAACCTGCTGGATAGAATCCTTTCGGGATGACACGAGTTCGGTATTGTTCTTATCTGATGGCTGATGGGAACGGGTTACCAGATGAATGGCAGCAAAGGTGATGCCGGAGACGACAAGGACGGCTGCAACGGCAGCCACCTTTCTCATCGGGCTCCAGAGAGGAAACAACTTGGCGGTTTGCTGGGTTTCTGCATTCTGACTCATCTCTTCTTTCTGCTGCTTTTCTTCTTTCAGCTTCATCTCATCTTTCAGTTTCTCCCATTCTGCATCAATCGAAGGCATCTTCATCTTTTCCTTCGACTTGGCGAAATCCAGAGACTGTCGGGTCTCTACCAACTGCTGATAGAGTTCGTTCACTTCCTCATCGCCCAGAAGTTCATCCTTCTGGGTTTCGGAATACTTTTCGGGATGCTCCAGGAAATCGAGGAGCATATCCCATTTCTGAGAATCCATCTTCTGAGGATTTATGTCAGATAATTCATGTTTCATTTTCTTTCCTTTCTTCATTTTAGGGTTATTGTTTTCCTTTCAACTTTTCTCTGAGCGTTCGCAAACCTTTTACGATATGCTTGTTCACTGCCGAGACGCTGATGCCCAGCTCCTCCGCCGTATCCTTATACGACATTCCTTCCCGATAACACAATCGGATGACGGAAGCCGTCTGGTCGGTCAGGTCATGGTCGATGCAATCCACAGCAGCCTGCCATCGCTCTTCCAGACGAGAAGGTTCCTCCTCCGTCAATTTCTCTTCCGAGAGAGGGAGAAGCCGTTTCAGTCGTTCATCTCTCTTCTTTCTGGCTATAAGATTGATGCAGGCATTCTTCACGCTCCGCATCAGGTAAGCCCGGTCTGGAACCAGCTGTTTATCCCACAATCTGGAGAACACATCACTCACCACATCCCTCGCCTCCTCATTATCATGAAGCAAGGCAAAGGCGAAGCGATACATCTGCTCGTAATGGTCGTGGAACAGCCGTTCCATCCGCTGTTCATTTTCTTCTGTCATCACGTCATTTTCTTCTTGTTTTTACTCTTATATACAAGCTTTCCTGAAATCAATTACCCCTAAAATGAAGAAATCTTCTACTTTTTTCGAAAAACCTATGCAAAGATAATAAAAAACACCATAAAACCAAGTAATTTGAACTATTATTGCAAGAAAACCCTGCAAAAACTTGGAACATAAAAAATAAAATCGTATATTTGTGGCAAAAACAGAAAGATAATGAAAACGACAAACGATTATATTACCATACTTCGCAAATACCTGAGCACCAAAGCTGATGCTTATGGTATTACAAAGATTGGAATCTTTGGATCTGTGGCTAGAAACGAACAGACCGAAGACAGCGATGTTGATGTTTGTGTGGAAATGAAAAAGCCAGACTTATTTACAATGGTTCACATCAAGGAAGAACTGCAAGAGCTCTTTGGTAAGCCTGTAGATATTGTCCGACTTCGCAATAACATGAATCCGATGCTTTTGAAGCAAATTAAAAGAGATGGGATCTATGCATGACGAAGAACTCTTATACTATTCACTCAAACGAATAGCTTCGACTATTGAAAGAATCATCAATAATTCTCAAGCGATTGATGATTCACAATATTATGTACTTTCTCCTGCTGGCATGGAACGCCTCGAAAGTACCTGTATGTTGCTTCTTGCAATAGGAGAAAGCATCAAGGGGATTGATAAAATGACGCGGAAGCAACTTCTTCCTAACTACCCAGAAGTAGATTGGAAAGGAGCTATGGGAATCCGTGACATTATAGCTCATCACTACTTTGACATAGATGAATCTATTGTCTTTGATGTAGTCAAAAACAAACTCCCTGGAATGTTAGAAACAATTAATAAGATGATAGAAGAATTATAAGAAACATCGGCCAAGCAAAGAGCAAACCAACATGGTTTTGCCTTCGCTTGACCGATTGTCATATATTCATTGTTTTAAGAGAGTTTCTTTCTGGAAAAAGCTACATGAAGCGATTATAATCTCATAAAGAATCCGTGTAATCTCTCCCGATGTCCTTGAAATTACATGGCGACGCAGGAATATCTGTGTCGTGATGTAGGAAAGATTACGTCGCAATGTGGTAAAGTCTACATCGGGACGTAATTTTTGGGGGTATCTATAAGGTTTCATATCAGATTCTTTTTTGATTTAACATCGAGCTTATACGCACACGAAAAAGTTTTTTTCATATACATCAGTTTTTCTTTTTTCTGTTTCTAATTATCTATACAGTTGAGCCAAGCGAAAAACTAAGCAAAACATAGATTATTTTCGAAAAACCTATGCAAAGGTAATAATAAACTAGAAAAAAGCTTGCTCTTTCGAATAAAAAGTGTATCTTTGCACCAAGAAACAACATCATTATATTATGGGTAAACAAGCCATCATAGAAGCTTTACGCCATTATTTCAGCACCCAACCCGTACTGAAAGCCTGGCTGTTCGGTTCTTTCTCCAGAGGGGAAGAAACGAAGGATAGCGATGTCGATATTATGGTTTCTTTGGACAAGAGCAAACCTATTGGTTTAAAATTCTTCGGCATGTGGAGTGATTTGGAAGAACTCTTAGGTAGAAAAGTTGATTTGGTATCAGAAGGAACCTTACTCCCTTTTGCACAGGAATCAGTAGAACGTGATAAAATCTTAGTTTATGAGAGAACGAAGTAGAGATAAAAACCGCTTAGAGCACATGCTCAGAAGAAGTAAGATTTTAGAAGAACGCCGCAAACATGTTAATCCAGAGATTCGCAGGTCTATAGATTTGTCTTTCCAAATCGTAGATAGGATACATGACATTCTGGTTTCTAAAGGGATGAAGCAGAAAGACCTAGCCCTTCTACTCGGAAAACGGGAAGCGGAAATAAGCAAATGGATGCGGGGAACACATAATTTTACAATAGACACTCTTGTATCTATTGAGGATGCTCTCCAAGCTCCGATATTAAATGTAGTTCATCAGGATTTAGAAATATGTGTGTGATTTTTTAATCGGTCAAGCAAAGAGCAAACCAACATGGTTTTGCCTTCGCTTGACCGATTGTCATATATTCATTGTTGTATTGAGAGGGAAATCTATTTAATCGGCTCTGCATGGATACAATAGTAACTCTTCAAGGGATTTTCCTTATTCTTTTTCAAGATTAAAGCAACTAAACATCCCTCATAATCAGAGTTCCATTGTGCAGGCGTATAGCCCTTCCAATACATCACAAGGTCTGCATCGGATGGCAAAGCCTTGAAACGGTTGCGGTACTTCTCTCTGTTCGAATCATCTACCACAACACCCTTGCCATACTGACCATAATACATATCCATCAGATCAACCAACATTCTTTTCTCCTCAGACAGTACAGCCTCATGCTTCTTCATGCTTTCCGGTTCCTCAGAATCCAACAGTACCCCTGATACAATGTATTCCAATTCCGAATATGGCTTTTCCGGAAACTCAGGAGAATAACGAGGAGAGACTATCCGGAACCGCTTGCTCCGGTCGAAGATGCAATACAAATCATAGTCTTCATTAGATGGATTCAGCAAGTCAGAAGAACCGAAATCGTAACCCATGAAACCATTATTATAGATATTGAGATAGATGCCGGAAGAATAAACCACACGTCCACCCTTATAGCCATCAGCAACAATCAATGTTCTATCTTCCTCCGTCATAGAAGTATTACGGCTGATCTGAAAAAGATAAGTGCTAAGGTTGATTGACACAGCATAACAATTGTTCTCATTTCTGAGACTCACTACCCTATCTGGCATTCCCTTACATGACCATACAATGGAATCATAATAATGATAATAAGGGTTAGCTGATGAGTTATTGTTCAGATAATCTGTCAAATCAAAACTCAAAAGTCTGAATGACTGAAATTTACTATGTCCATCACCCATTCCATGGGCATCCTTAGAATTGGCATATACACACCGAATATAATAACGGCAATCATCCGGTACTTTTTCAGTTTCATTTGGCTTGTCTTCTTCATCACTCTTATCAATAGTATAAGTATTCTGCACATCAATCAGTTCTAATGAAGATAAACGCTGAAATACCACCAAACCATAAATGGCTTTTTCCTGATTGTCAGCTACTGTCACCGAACCAATCTTCTCCATCACATACAGGTAAGCTTCATCTTCAAGAAACTTCACATCCAGGATTTGCATATAATCATCTACCTTACCTGCCTTATTTGTTTTGATGACAATGCCCGTCGCATCATCATACGACCAATCCTGCTTCTTGAAACAGAATGTACGTGTATCCTCATCACGATAATAAGTCATCAACTGATTCTCAGATAAGAATTCATAGACCTTCGGACTATAATCCTTGATGCCTTCACGATAATCAGTTTTCGCAAGTTTACCGTTTTCCTTCACCTGATAGATGCCGACAGGTTGCCAGCCATAACTTACAAGCCACGAATTCAGAACATTCCTATCTATATCACAGACAGGAGCCTTTCCGTCTAAGATGCAATACCCGTCCTGATTTAAAACAAATGACTGGTTGAACAGTTCCTTGTCATTCCAAGGAAGGCTGTCCAACTTATCATCATCACTACTACAGCCAGTTAGCATCCAGATGCCAACCACCATGAATATCATCCATAAACAACGCTTCATATACTTTCTGTTTTTTATAATCTGTTCTTTTCTGAATTACCGGCACCCGTACCCTTATACTTGCTTCTACTAACATTAAACTTATAGCTGAATGAACACATAATCATTCGGGTATCGGTATATTTTCTGGTATAGATATCGCTGGTACCATATACCAATCTTGTGGAATTGCGCATCGTCGCAAAAAGGTCATTGCCCGCCAAAATGACATTCAGGCGGTCGTGAAGAAAACTTCTACGCAAAGAGACGTCCACTCCTCCTTGTGCCATATAAAGCGGAAGCGAAGAATGGCCCTGCGTGTTCCAACTCATATCAAGATTAAGCGTCCAACCGCATAGTAGTGAAAACGCATTATTGAAAGAGCCGATGAATATCGGCTTGCTGTATGCCTTACCACCAATGGTCAGAAACTGCTTTCTAATACCAGCGTCCAACGTAGGATGCCACCATCCTATCGTCGGCGATGCCGTCAGTCCCACGTAACAAACCTGAGAATGATTCAAATTACGAAAGGTGTACATACTGATTAACTCATTGTCATGATACGGTTCTATCACCTGATAGCAAGGATCTACAAGATAACGCCAGTTGGCAAAAAACTGGAACCATTTATATCCCAGATTAATTCCTATGCCATGTTCGAAGGTTGACTTGAGCAATGGGTTTCCACCCTGATAATAATAGCGACTATTATATTGCACGTTACTACTTAACTGACTATAGGAAGGACGACTCACCGTCACCTTATAAACCATATTCATTTTCACAGTCCCGACAGGAAAGGTCAAGGACACATTCGGAAAGAAATGGTCGTACTTACGACTCTGGTCGGGTACGAAATAATCCTTATTCTCCTCGCTCCAATAATCACCACCTGTATTATAGTAATTGGAAGAAACATGTTCGTATCTGAGGCCAGCATTCAGTTCTACCTTGTCTAGTCTCAATCCATAAGAAACAAAGGCTGCAAGATTACTTTCCTTCACCTGGTCGTCCGTCTTGCCTGGCAAGTCAGTTCCCTGTTCATCTATAGTATAAAGATTGGCACGGCAACTTTCGGTAAACTCATTACCAATCTTCAGGGTACCTTTCCATACCGGAAAGCTCAGTACCAGCTTAGATGCATGCATCCAACTATCAGCTGTGAAATCAGATTCTATCGTGCGAGAATCTCCGCCCTCAATTCCTGTTTCTTCAGAATATTGAGTCTGTCCTGTTTTACGAAGATATATTTCCCCATTCCATTCTATGCTCACCTTTCCTATCTGTCCGGCATAATAAGCCGTAATATCCTGCGTAGGTCGGCTTTTGAAACGACAATACATATCATTTGTATAGCTTTCTGTCTTGGAGCCATTCTTCCAGACATCCATCAGCGAATTCCATCCACCCCAACTATAAGGATTGATGTTCACCTCGTAAGTGGCACCCACAGAATGCTTATCATTAAAAACATAATTAAAACCAAGACTTCCACTGGTATAGTAACTCTTGTTTTTGATAATCAAGTCTTCGTCGATACTCATGAGCGTCTTGCCGTAGAGTCTGTTATCATTATGCTGATCCTGATAGCCCTGAGACAAACCACCATACAAATTGGAGAAGATATCCAATCCCCGATAGCGATAATTCAAATCGAGTACTTCACGATGATTGTCCTGATGATTGCGCTGATAGGACTGCCGATAAGTCAATCCCAAACCTTCTCCCTTTTTTCTTGTCGTCTTGATTCTGATGACAGACTGATAGGTTGCATCGTATTCAGCACCCGGCTCGGTTATCACCTCTACATGTTTGATGTCAGAAGAACTCAATCTATCGAGATCAATGGTTCCCTTGATTTTCTTGTTATCGATATAAATCAAAGGTTTACCTTTTCCCAAGACTTCTATATCACCATTCTTCAGCATCACTCTCGGAAGATGTTTCAATACATCTTCTGCCGAGCCCATTTTCTCCAAGGAGGTTCCTTCTACCTGAGCCACCAATCCTTCAGAAGTCATTCTGAAAGGCTGTCGATGTCCTTTCACTACAATTTTCTGCAGGTTCATTGTTGCCTCTTTCAGAGTTATTGTCCCTATCTTACCTATATTAAAGGTATTGCTTGCCGTAATATAGCCCACGCAACTTACTCTTACTATCGCCTTTGTGGCTTCGCAGGGAATCACAAACTGGCCGTTCTCATTTGTCACACCGCCATTAATCAATGAAGAGTCACGAACATTCAGCAGGGCTACATTGGCGAAATCTATAGGGCAATGATGTACATCCACAATGCGACCTATCATCTTGGTGGGAGTCTTCTGCGTACACTCCACCATGATATTATCCTCCACCTGCGTCATCCTGATGGGATAGAATCCAATCAGCTGCATGATGGCATCGGGAACGCTTTGGTTCCTGATGCTCTTGGTTACCCTGAAATCCTCCAGTTCATCATACACGAAGTTGATGGTGTACTTATGCTGGCGGGCGTTCAAATCCTTCAACGCCGCAGAGAACGACATATTATTATATTGTCGGGTGATGCGCTGGGCATAAGACTGCTGAACCAAAAGCAACAGGAAGAGAAGAAGAAGCTCTCTGATAAGCTTGCCGTTAACGGGCATTGGTTTCCAAAAATCTCTCATAAATATATCCTCCTATCTTATTTCACCAACAATGTACCGTCAATATACTCTATCTGTATGCGGTCGAAAGCATTCAAAATCTCCAGGTTCTGCTCCAAAGTCTTCGTCTTGTTCCAGTTGAAGAAGAGGCGGATGTGCTGGGCACCGGCATCCACATATTCCACCTTGACATGATAGAAACCGGACAGCTGAGCCAGAATGGTTCCCAATTCAGCATCATCAAACACCACGGGTTTCATATCAAGCGAATCCTTACTCTCTGCTGTTGCAGCACGAAGACTGTCATTCGACAGCGCCTGGGTTGTTGCCAACTGTTCTGTCGCAGCCTTGTTATCCGCTGTCTGATCAGAAGCCGGGAATCCCAACCAGCCATTGTGAATCGCAGCCAAGGCTACACCCGAAAGGAAGATGATGCCGACGATGGATGCAGCAATCTTCACCCGGTTGCGATAAGCGCCTTTGGATTTGCCGGCATCTATCGCCATCTTATCCTCGTGATGTGCCTGAACAAACTCCTTCCAAGCCTCATCCACATCCACATTCTTCGGATTGGCTTTCTTGCCAGCCATTCTCGCCATCGCCAGTTCATGGAAGAACTCCTTCACTTCCTCATCGGCAAGCAGGCGCTCCACCTGCTCGTCGGTATATTTCTCGGGATGCTCCTGCATGTCAAAGAGCATCATCCGCTTTTCTTCTTTACTCATGTTTGTCATTGTCTTGCTCATTTAAATTGTTTCTTAATCCAGTCCATCGCCTTCGAGAGATGATTGAATACCGTCACCTTGCTCACTCCCACTTCATCAGCCACCTCCTGATAAGATTTCTCCTGAAGATAGCGCAGACGGAAAATGAGTTGCCGGATAGGCGGTTCCAGGTCTTCGATGAGAAGCATAAGCCGGTCGAGTCGCTCGTCGGTCTCTTCCGAGAGAATCACGTCGGAATCATCCAGCAGCAGCTTCGCCACCCTTTCCTTCACACTCTTATGAGCTATCAGGTTGAGACAGCGGTTGCGTACGCTCCGCATCAAGTAACCTTCCTCTCTCCCAGGCACCAGAACCACATCATCGGCAAGAATCTGGGCGAATACTTCGCTCACCACATCCTTGCTCTCGTCATCATCTGAAAGAATGCATCTGGCCAGATTGTACATCTTCGCGTAATGCTGACGGAATAATTGTTCTATGTCCTTTTTTCTGTTCATATACTATCTATACAGTTGAGCCAAGCGAAAAACTAAGCAAAACATCAACTTTTTTGTTTTTTCCTTTAAATCCGAATCGAAATCACCAAGATTCTCCCCAGATTGGAATGCAAAAGTACACAATCTATCGGAGATAGAAGACAAATGGTAAGGATAAATCGATTTTCAGTTGATTTATTTGTTCATTCCAACATTTTTTAGTACTTTTGCCCACCAAATTACGAACAAGTAAATAAGATTGGTATAAAAATAGGTATTACCAAGATAAAATAAAGAATAGATTAGATAAAGGAGAATAAGATTATGTCAACGATTATTTATCCATCACCGATATTCGGTCCGGTAAACTCTCGCCGTCTGGGAGTTTCACTGGGCATCAACCTCATGCCATCTGATGGCAAGGTCTGCTCATTCGACTGCGTTTATTGCGAATGCGGATTCAACGCCGACTTCCGTCCTAAGAAGAAGCGCCCTACCCGCGAGGAGGTAAGAGAAGGATTGGAGAAGGTTCTGAAAGAGCGCCACGACAACAACCTGCCTTTGGACGACATCACCTTCGCAGGAAACGGTGAACCAACGGGACACCCAGACTTCAAGGGAATCGTGGAAGATACGATGGAACTCTGCAAGAAATATTTCCCGGGAGTACAGGTATCCGTACTCAGCAACGCCACCTATATATATAAGGAGGAAGTGAGAGAGGCGCTGATGCTCGTGGATAACAACATCCTGAAACTGGATACCGTGGATATGGATTACATCAAGAAGTTGGACCGCCCTCAGCAGCCTAACTACGACGTGAAGGATGTGATTAAATATCTGAAGATGTTCAAGGGGCACGTCATCATCCAGACCATGTTCCTGAGAGGCGACGGTTTGGACAACACCAGCGAGCACTTCGTAGCTCCTTGGCTGGAGGCAGTGAAAGACATCCAGCCTCAGCAGGTAATGGTTTATACCATCGCCCGCGAAACACCAGACAAGTTGCTGGAAAAGGCGCCAAAGGAAGTACTCGATGCCATCAAGGGTCGTGTAGAGGCACTGGGCATCAAGTGTACAGCCAGCTATTAAGAGATAATCAGGATAAGAAAGAAAAGCAAGTAGAAATAAGAAAGAATGAAAGCGAAAAGTAATATCCTCATTATCAGCGATATGTGTGGCTACGGAAAGGTATCTGCCGCAGTTCAGATGCCTATCCTCTCTTATATGGGACTCGATGTATTCAATCTGCCCACCATGCTCATCAGCAACACCTTCCCATACGGCAAGTACGCCATTCTGGAATGCACTTCGTATATCGAGGAAGCCTTGCAGAAGTGGAACGAACTGGGCATTCACTTCGATGCCATCACAACGGGTTTCATGGCTTCGGAGCGTCAGGCGAAGCTGGTGGCACGTTATTGCAGAGAACAGGCTGCGCTGGGCACCGACATCTATGTGGATCCCGTGATGGGCGATTACGGCAAGCTCTATGGTGGAGCCAGTGAGAGTACCGTGAGATGCATGAAGGAGATGCTGAGCGTATCGCATCTCTGTTTTCCCAACTATACCGAGGCTTGCCTGCTGACGGATTCGGAATACAAGGAAGAGGGAATCTCAGAAGAAGCAGCCTATGAGCTGGTAGATAAACTGAGAGCCATCGGTTCCCACTCCGTGCTCATCACCTCGTGCATCGTAGAGGGTCAGCATGCCGTGGTAGGCTTCAATCATCTTACAGAAGAGTATTTCCTCCTGCCCTACGAAGAAATCCCTGTTCAGTTCCCGGGCACCGGCGACATCTTCTCCAGCATCATCGTGGGCAGACTGAAGGATGGCGATCATCTCCGCCATGCCACCCGCATCGCCATGGATACCCTGCGCAACTGGATAGACATCAACAAGGATGACAAGGACAAGAACCGCGGTATTCCGATAGAAAGACATCTTGGGGACTTGTAGATTGCCATTTAGCAAACACAGAAGCAAGGGAATACCAATTAAGTTATAATGGAAAAGAAAGAAACAAATACACTCAGTATATTTCAGCGCCCGGTATGGGTAAGCCTGTTCGCCCTTACGGCTGCTATCTCGTGGGGATGGGCTTACCCATTGATAAAAATGGGAATGGAGGAATATCAGATTACAGCAGACATGACCGGAAGCAAGATGCTTTTTGCCGGCATCCGCTTCTTCATCTCCGGCATCATCATCCTTGCCATCGCCAGAAGCTCGCATCGTAAATTCGGATTCAAGAAGAAAGCTGTTCAAGAGAATGTCTGGTTCCTTCTCCTCTATGCACTCCTCAACACCACCCTTCATTATGCCTTCTTCTATTTCGGACTCTCGCATAATGCAGGAGCACGTTCGGCGATACTCAATTCGATGAGCGTCTTCACGGTGGTTATCCTTGCCTGCATCTTCTTCAAGAGCGACAGGATGACGTGGCGAAAGGCATTGGGCTGCATCATCGGATTCCTAGGCATCCTAGCCTTGAACCTTGGCGGAAAGGAAAGCGGTAGTTTCATTTTCCTGGGCGATGGTATGATTATCCTCAACGCCCTGTGTGGAGCCAGTGCTTCCCTGCTGACCCGAGGATTGAGCAAGAGAGTGGATGTTTTCGTAGGAACCGGTTATTCGCTGAGTATCGGTGGAGCCTTGCTGGTGATTCCTGCATTGTTAATGGGTGGCTATCTGCCAGTCATCAGCCTCTGGGGCATCACCATCCTTCTGCTGCTCATTGCCATCTCAACCAGCAGTTTCGCTCTCTACAACAAATTATTGAGCTGCAATCCCGTAGGAAAGATAGCGATATACAATTCGCTCATCCCCGTAGTAGGAGCCATCACCTCCTGCCTCTGTCTTGGCGAAACCTTCTACTGGAAGTATCTGATAGCAGGCGCATTGGCTACTGCCGGAATTTATATCATCAATAAAGGGAAGAAATAAATTCCGGCTGTTGCCCATGCAACCCATATAGAAAGCAAAGCCACCTATTTCAAGATACCCGTTTCGCGCTCCTCATTGTTGATATTCCGCTGTATCTTACGGTATTCCTTTCCCCGATTGATATTCCAGGCAACACCGATACGGAACAAATTACCTCCCGAATTGTCATATCCACGAACCTGCTTGCGGAGTAATGCGTTGACGATTTCTGCAGAATAGGATTTCGGATGAGCCATAAACGGATTATGCATATAGAGCGTAAAATCGAAATCACCTATATGATAACTGGCTGAGGCAGCCAATGAAGGAGGATTATGCCCGATGTTCTCTCCCTCCATAAAATTCCAACCGTTATCAGCATACAGCATCACAGTCCATTTTCCCCAATATCCCTGTAATGTTCCACCATAATTATAAGCGGTATAACAATGACTGTACTCATCGCCCTTATTGAAAAAACGGTAAATACCTGCATTCACAGAGAATATAAGGTGGTCGGGGATAATGTCAAACCGGGTATCATTCGTAAGATACAACATATTACAATGGGGCTGATTCGTCTGGGAATAAAGAAACTGATCATTTTCCGTGCGGGTGTATTTCGCCAAATTACAATGACGATTGATGCGATAATTCAAGGTAAAATCAGTATTTATCCTTGGTTTACTGAAAGAGAATACCACCCAGTTCTCATATATACTGTTAGGCTTAAGCGAAGGATTACCCACAGTCCATTCCATACTGTTCTTTCGAATACGGGTATCCGAAATCATAGCTATCTGCGAAATATGCTGTGATAATTCACTTCCCAAGCGGATCTGAAACGAAGAAGAAAGGGAATAAGCCAATGTGAGTTTCGGACGACAAAGCCAAAAACTAAATTCCTCATCTCCCTGTCGATAAGACTGATTACTCAACCCAAAGCCAGCCACATAAGTTAAACGGGATGTTCCTTCCTTGAATTGTCCCAAACTTCCCTTGATTTGTGCAAAACCATAGATACCCAATGAACGGATACCATTCTCGCTAACCATATCACCCAAATACTGATTATCCATATATTTCCAGTTCAAGTTGGTTCCTGCAGAAAAAGTAAAGGGTTTCAACCGGTTTTCATAGATAGCCTCGGCTATGAGCGAATAAGTCTTTCCATCTACCTGATATTGATAGGGTTCGCCCTCACCTTCATAATAGGCTCCTTTGGTGTGGATATAAGTACCCAAAACATCTGCCGACAAAGACTGATGCTTGCCCAGCTGATGATAGAAATACAAATCGAGAGCAGGAGTAAAATCCCTACCCTTGCTGGTTCTGTAAACAGGATACGCAGGCTTTCCAGATTCAGAAAACCACATCTCATTCGATGTATAAGGCTGATTGCAGAAATCCGTGGTAAGCGTTGTCTGGAATACATATAATGCAGAATCAGCCAGATTATACTTCAACTGCAATGTATTACCATAATTTTGAGTTGCCCCATTCATGATTTTTCGAGATATCTGATACTCAGAACCATCATGTAGAAGATACTGAGCATCCTCATTATATTCGGATGCCTTATTATCCACATAAGTCTGCTCATATAAAATATTCAATTGGCTCTTGCCCCTATTGACAGATGCATAGACATCGTTTGAACCGAGCTTGGTAGTTAGCGCATTGGTCAAGTTGAAGCCCAAACTGCCACCCGATGAAGCCCTGCGGGTATGAATATCTATCACGTATGCAATATTCTTACCATATCTTACGCCAGGACTGTCGATATAATCTACACTCATAATAGAAGCTACATCCAGCATCTGCACGTCATGCATATTGGCGAGAATGCCATTGATACGAATCTGCACTTCTCCTTTATTATCGGTAGCAGAAATGGAACGGCCAGCCTCATCAACCCTGATATGAGGCAAAGCCAACTTTCCCAAAAGCGAAAAACCAGAAAAAGAACGCTGCTTCTGAATATCGCTTGGGAATATCAACTTGCCATCTTCCTTGTTGACTACTCGTGCCGCCTTCACAACAACCTCTTGCAAGGCTATAGAATCATTCGATACCTTCTGGATCTCCTGGGCACGTATTTCTACACAAGAGATCAATGCCCACAGCATCACCATAGCTGTTAACAATTTACTTTTCTTCATTGTCATCATATACTTTTTCTAAAACTTGTTTTCTGCTGCAAAGGTATCAAAAAGAGAAGACCGAAGCGAAAAATATGGCTGACATGAGTCTGACATTTATCAATTAACGAATATTATATCTAGTTTTATACCATCTTTCATAGAATTTCTGTACTTTTGCATTTGAATCTTTAAACAGTATATCATTTAAACAGAATAGATAATATGAAACTGAAAGCATATCATTCCATCCTCATCTTTGCCATCCTTGTGATATCTGCGGCATTCTCCAGCGTGAGTAACTACCGCAAGGCACAGTATGCCATTATACAAGATATGAACAAAGCTTTGGCTCTGACTCTTCAGGAAAATAAATATCAATGGATTACGCCTGATACCATCCAGAGCTACCGCTCACATCTCAGCATCGACCTGCTGAAGTCGACCAGTAATCTCTGCTATGTGATGGAAGACAGAAGAAGAGGCAAGAACAATTTCCAGCTGGTAAATAGCGCCAACCTGCTCAGCAGCAAAGAGATGCTCCTCAACGAGCATTCTATCCAAAGTTATGCCAACTGTTCGATGGCAGATGTTTTGAGTATGAGCAACCAGCGGACATCTTTGACGCTTACCCTCATGGCTATGATTTGGGCAATTGCATCGCTATACTATCATCGCAGAAAACAACCCTGGAATCATGAGGCTGATATGTTCGGCACCATGTGCTATTCTCAAGACGAGGATTCCTTCTACAATCAGGAAAGCGGACAAGCCATCAAGTTTACTCCGATGCAGTACCAGCTGATGCAACTCTTCTTCAACAATACGCATCATCAACTCTCCAAACAGGAGATTTGTGATGCTCTTTGGCCAAAGAAACCGGATGCCAGCGAAACGCTCTATACCTTGATTCGCCGTATCAAACCAGTGATTGAGCAGAATAGCAACCTCATGATTGAATCGGAAAGAGGCAAGTCTTACCGACTGATAATCAGATAAGTTCAGAAATGTCAGCTAAATGTCATACTTGTTATTTGGCTTTTTCCCATCTTCTTCATACCTTTGCAGCTAAAATACAAAAGGAGCAAAGATATGAAGAAGATTTTTTTGATAGCAGTTGTCTTGCTGATGATGATAAACTTCATCATCAACTATCATCATGAGGTTACGAAAGATCAGCATACACCGATGGCGGATTTCAAGACCAAGGTAGAGATGGCACCCATGAAGGAATACAATGATCCGGACTTCGGCTACGTTGTCAAGTATCCTTGCTTCTTCCAGCAGGAGGATACTTCGGTATCGGGATATCAGGGCTATGCCCGCTTCTCATTCACCAATCATGCCAACATCATCCTAGAGAGTTACGTTACCCCCAACTATAGCAACACCCTTCAGGCTTGTGCCGATTCTCTAGCCCAGAAGCTTCATTCGGAGCGGACGATGCAGGCATCGAATAAAGCATTCATCCTCTCCGGTCCTGTCTATGAAAACGGAGTAAGAGTAGATGGCTACAGTCATTATGATAAATTCATCAAGAGTGGCAGAATACTCTTCGTCTATTCCCTCACCTATCCCGACAGTTACAAGCCAGCCATGCCCCGACTGTTCAAACTCATAGACGACTGGAAGGTTTTAGGAGCATATTAATCTGCCTTGATGATATCCTCACAAGCCTCTTGGAATTGTATAAAAACAGCTTTTAAAGAAGATAAAAGCACTTGATTATTTGCATATATCAAATAATAATTGTACATTTGCGGTGTAAATATAAACATCGAAGATTATGTCAATATTCAGTCGCTTCTTTGGAAGGAAGAACAATCTCACCGTAAGCTCTGACATCAAGAAGAAAGATGCCAGAAGCAGGAACATTGCCTTCGTGGATACCGAAGTGGGACTGAAAGACCACAAAATACACGACATCGGAGCATTGCGTTATGATGGAGCTACCTTTCACCAAGCATCACAGACGGCACTGAACAAGTTCCTGCAAGAAGGAAAGGTTGACTATATCTGCGGTCATAACCTCATTCATCACGATGCCCGCTATCTCCAACTCAACGGCATACTGATAGATACCCTCTATCTCTCCCCGCTTCTCTTCCCCAAGCGCCCTTACCATCATCTGGTAAAGGACGACAAACTGATGAGCGAGCAGATGAATAATCCAGTCAATGACTGCGAGAAAGCCAAGGAACTGTTGATGGATGAAATCGCTGCATGGAATCAATTATCAGAAAGGAAGAGGAAAATCTTCACCTTGCTGCTCCAGAATGAAGAGGAATTCAAAGGATTCCTGATGTATGTGGGAGCCATCGAAAAGGATGATGCAATCAGAGACGTTTCTGAATTCATTCTTTCTGAATACAAGAATCATATTTGCGCCCATGCCGACATTCCGGCTCTTGCAGCCCAGTCGCCTTGCGACTTGGCATACGCCTTGGCTCTCATAGGCACAGACGATTACCAATCTGTTACCCCAGGTTGGGTACTCTTCCATTATCCCGAAGTAGAACATATCATCTATATGCTCTGCCATACTCAATGCACCGATGGCTGCGAGTATTGCAACCGCATGCTCGACATTCATCACAACCTGAAACAACTCTTCGGCTATGATGCCTTCCGTACCTATGACGGCGAACCGCTGCAGGAACAGGCATCGCAGGCAGCAGTAGATGGCAAGTCATTATTGGCGATATTTCCTACGGGTGGCGGCAAGTCGCTCACCTTCCAGTTGCCAGCCCTGATGGATGGCAGAACCATACATGGACTCACCGTGGTTATCTCGCCCTTGCAATCATTGATGAAAGACCAGGTAGATAACCTCGCAGACCGTGGCTTCACCGATGCCGTAACCATCAACGGTCTCCTAGACCCTATCTCCCGCTCCCTAGCCATCGAACGAGTGCAGAGCGGAGATGCCACCTTATTATATATTGCACCAGAGATGTTGCGCTCCAAAACCATCGAGCGCATCCTGATGGCACGGCATGTGGTGAGATTCGTCATTGATGAAGCTCACTGCTTCTCTGCATGGGGACAAGACTTCCGTGTAGATTACCTATACATCGGCAAGTTTATCAAGGAATACCAGGAACGCAAGTTTGGCAAGGATGCAATGGCCCGTAATCATGGTCAAACCCTGATACCCGTATCTTGCTTCACAGCCACTGCAAAACAGAAGGTGGTGCAAGACATCTGCGACTATTTCAAGCATTGGCTGGGCACCGACCTCCAGCTCTTCGCCTCATCAGCCTCACGTACCAACCTGCACTATTCCGTTATCCACGTAGATAGTGACGGCAACAAATACAATCTCCTGCGCTCGCTGGTGGAACAGGCAGATTGCCCTACCATCATCTACGTATCCCGCACCAAGCGAACCCGGGAACTCGCCCAAAAGCTGACCCGTGACGGAATTTCCGCCCTGCCCTATAATGGCAAGATGGATGCCGATGAGAAGATACACAATCAGGATGCCTTCATGAACGATAAGGTTAGAATCATCGTTGCCACCTCCGCCTTCGGCATGGGAGTAGATAAGAGCGATGTTGGGCTGGTTATCCACTACGACATCTCCGACTCTCTGGAGAACTATGTACAGGAGGCAGGACGTGCAGGAAGAGACCCACACCTCAATGCCAAATGCTATGTACTCTATAGCGACGAGGACTTGGACAAGCACTTCATCCTGCTCAACCAAACCAAGCTGAGCATCAGCGAGATACAACAGGTATGGAAAGCCGTTAAGGATTTTACCAAGCAGCGTCCACATGTAAGTTGTTCGGCACTGGAGATAGCCCGCCAAGCCGGTTGGGATGACTCGGTATCCGACATAGAAACCCGTGTTCGCACCGCCCTTTCTGCTCTAGAACAGAGCGGATACATAGAGCGTGGCAACAATATTCCGCACGTCTATGCCACAGGTATCACTGTCAAGAACATGGACGAGGCAAGACTTCGCCTCACCGAATCACCTCTGTTCTCGGAAGATGAGATGAAGAATGCCATCCGCATCATCAAGTCGCTCATCACCCAGAAGCATATAGCCAAGGCACAGGATAGCGAGGCAGAATCCCGCATCGATTACCTCGCCGACATCCTAGGACTCAGCAAGCGAGACGTCATCTCCTCCGTTGACCGAATGCGACAGGAAGGCATCCTTGCCGACACCCGTGACATATCAGCCTATCTGCAAGACATCAGCGACAAGCAACGCAAGCCTCAGCAGATGCTGGAGAACTTTGCCAAACTGGAAAGATACATTCTGGAACATATCCCGGATGAATCGCTGCATATCACATACAAACAACTCAATGATAATGCCGTACACGACGGCATCAACACTTCAACCGAAAAGAAAATCCGCACACTGCTATACTTCCTGGCAGTGAAGGGCTATGCGCACAAGAAGGAAGACGGCGTCCGCAATCTCATCGTAACAAGAGACAAGGATATAGAGACCATCATCAAGCGATTCGAAAGACGAATTGAGGTTTGCCGATTCATCATCGAAAGACTATACAGCCTGGCTGAAGAAAACAGTAAAACTATAACAGAAGAGAGCAACAATAGCTCTTCTGTAGATTCAAAAGAGAAGCCTCTTCAATTCTCGGTAGTCGAACTTCTGAACGATCTGAAATCCAGCAACCAGTCACTCTTTTCCGACTTCTCTTCCCTACAGTTGGAAGACGTGGAGGAAGCCTTGCTCTATCTCTCCAAGATAGGAGCCATGAAGCTGGAAGGAGGATTCCTGGTACTCTACAATGCGATGGCGATTAAGCGTATCAAGGAACCCCGACTGCGCTATAAGCAGGAGGATTATCGCATGCTCAATGAGTTCTACAAGCAGAAGATTCAGCAGATTCACATCGTGGGCGAATATGCCAACCTGATGGTAAGGGATTACAACGCCGCCCTGCAATATGTGCAGGATTACTTCCAGATGGACTACCATTGCTTCATCTCAAAGTACTTCAAGGGCAGCCGGGAGACTGAGATAGAGCGCAACGTAACACCTTCGAAGTATAAGCAACTCTTCGGAATGCTCTCCAAGCGACAGAAGGAAATCATCGACGACCATGAGTCTCGCTGCATCGTAGTCGCTGCCGGTCCTGGCAGCGGCAAGACACGTGTGCTCGTACATAAGCTTGCCTCTCTCCTGCTGCTGGAAGATGTAAAGCACGAACAACTTCTGATGCTTACTTTCTCTCGTGCAGCCGCTACCGAATTCAAGCAGCGACTGATGCAACTCATCGGCAATGCCGCCCATTTCGTAGAGATCAAGACCTTCCATTCCTACTGCTTCGACCTGCTGGGCAGGGTTGGCAATCTGGATGAGGCTGGAGATGTGGTTAAGCAAGCTGCCGAAATGATCAACAATGGAGAAGTGGAGCCCAATCGCATCAGCAAGACCGTACTCGTTATCGACGAAGCGCAAGACATGAGCAAGGATGACTATGCCCTTGTCTCTGCTCTGATGAAAGCCAACGAAGAGATGAGGGTGATAGCCGTAGGCGATGATGACCAGAACATCTATGAGTTTAGGGGTTCCAACTCACAGTATCTCTATGAACTGACCCAGACAGAGCACAGCCGTTTCATTGAGATGACCGAGAATTACCGCAGCCTTCGCCATATTGTGGATGCTGCCAACGACTTCGCCCGTAACATCCGCCAACGAATCAAATCTACCCCTATCATCTCCATGAGTCAAGAAGATGGAGAGGTAAGAATCGTGAAGCATCCATACGAGATTCAGAAGAAAAAGGTTTATATGTATCAGCCTATTCTTGAAGATGTTACGCGATTACTAAGAAGTAACGCTTCAAAAAAAGCCGATGCTTCTTCCCGCAAGAAGAACGAAACTATCAGTATCCTCACGCAGACCAATGAGGAGGCTGTCATCATGCTGGCTCTTCTTCACAGCCATGGCATCAAGGCCAAGCTGGTGCAATCAATGGACGGCTTGCGCTTCTGGAATCTGGCAGAGGTAAGATATTTCTTGAAGAAGATAGACCAAGGCATCAAGGAGACGAAATCCCCTATCATCCCTGATGATATTTGGGAAGCAGCTAAGCAGCAGACATTCCAAAAGTATGCCACCAGCCAGGCATTGCCATACCTGCGCCGCAGCCTACAGATATTTGAGCAGACCAATCGTGCCAAGTACTACAGCGACCTGAGGGAGTTCGTGTTCGAATCATCCGTAGAAGACTTCTGTGACATCTCGAAATCAGACATCGTGGTCAGCACCATCCACAAGGCAAAAGGTCATGAGTTCGACCATGTACTGATGCTCATTACCCATCCCGAGCATCCTACTGATGACATACTGCGCCGATACTATGTGGGTATGACCCGTGCCAAGCGTACGCTTGCCATCCACACCAACGGCAATCTCTTCGACACTCTGAAAAGTGCCCAGCATCTCTATGATGCCCAAGCCTACGATGAGCCCAACGAAATAGTGCTTCAGCTCTCACACAAGGATGTAAACCTGGGCTTCTCCAAGCCTCACAAGGAGGCTATCCTTTGCCTGAGAAGCGGTATGCCGCTAACCTACTACGACCATTGCCTCTGTCTCCCATCAACAGGCAGAGACATAGCCCAGCTCTCCATCAAGATGAAAGAGAAACTAGGCAAATGGGAGTTGAAAGGCTACAAGGTAACCGCTGCCCGAATCCGCTTCATCGTGGCATGGAAGTCAAAGGATGCACCGAGGGATGAGAAGGAATCTGCCATCATGCTCGCAGATTTGGTGATGAAAAAAATAAGATCTATGGGGTAACAGGATTTAGTACTCTTTTTGCTTTCACTGTTCTTTTAAACAGCTGCCTATCAACAAGTTTAGGGTGAAAGCAGTTTATAAGCAGAAAATATGACAGTACTCATAGGAGGAGCTGATATTTCCAACAGGAGCAAAAGACACTATATGGATGACTCTAGTCAGCTATATAGATTACCTGAGTTAACCGATAAGAAAAGAGTATTCTCCGTCCTTCTTTACCTGCCAACTACTCCCACTCATCATTATCAATCATCCTCCTCCACGTAACAACCATTTTCTCTATTCATTATTCTCCTTTCACCCTCAAACCTCTATGCCACAAAGTGTTAACATGGGCGTGAAAGCAAAAAACATCAAACGCTTATTTTTAAAAAAGATATTAGACCGCTTTTAGCATTCTTTTATTATAAAAATTTGGTGATTAGAAAGAAAACTCGTATTTTTGCAGCACATATATTAAGATTGATAAATATGGTTTAATCATAATATAACAAGGAAAGGAATTGCCATATGACAAGGTAACAACTTTACCTCATTAACACAACATAAAAAAATATAATCATGGGATGTTATTTAGCTATCGGGCTGAAGATAAAAACAGCCATTGGAAAGAAAGAAATATCGAAGCATCTTGACGAGATGCCACTCGAAGACATTTTCAAGGAGATAGAAAAAGAGTATCACCTTGAAGACATTTACATTCGCCAAGAAACAGAGGATTATTATGTTTACACACTTGACGAAAAGTTGTTAGACAAAGAGTTCATCCCTTTCTTGGAGAAGTTCTATCAATTACGTTACCAAGATGGCGACAACTATGATGCGCCTGATGTGTTGGAAGAACTAAATAGTATTCCTGACACTTCATCTCGCTTAGCTTTACTAAGCAAGAAAAGCTTCCAAACTTATCAAATGGGAAGCGATAATGACTACCATCGTGTAAATGGCAGTTGGAACTACGAAGTACCAATCTATAATACTTATGCCATTTTGAGTTTGGATGGCAAGATAATAATGGAATGTTATAACGGAGTATTCAAATTCTTGCGCCGTTGCATCATAGCACAACTGTCAGAGTTCAAACTATCAAAAGTTTTAAGCATTTGGATTGATGGATAAAATGATATAACAAATAAAAACATCCCTTACCATAAGCCTTTGATATTCAACGAAATCAAAGGTTTATGGTGAAGGATATTTGTATCAGAGAACGTTACTTACTACCTTTTCTTCGGTTGCATTCTCTGCAAAGCATCTGGCAATTCTCTATGGTGGTCCTTCCTCCATCACGCCAAGGCGTGATATGGTCACCCTCCATAAGCACATAATCGAATTCCTTGCCACAAAGAACACACTTGTGATTCTGCTTCTCCCAAACAGCAAGTTTTACTTTATCCGAGAAAGTACGAAGGTCGAGATAATGCTCATCACCTGTCAAAACATACGGGATGATGCCTTGCTGTTTTTGGATTTCATCATCTCCTACCAAGTCGATGATCAGCTTTTCCATCCCCTTGATATCGAGTACCTTCTCATGATATTCGTCATAGAATTTCGCCCAATCCAAGCCCTTCATGATTTTCTTAAATTTCTTCATGTTGAAGGTATCCATAGCCCAACGCAATATGCTCTGGAAATAAGTCCATAGAGGCATGGCATTGATGTCATGCTGATGTAAGCTCATATAACCAACGGCAGACTGTGGCTTGCCATTGCGAGTTTCGTGATCTGCCATCCACTCCAAGGCTTTCTTGAAAAAGTCTTGGCGAATAGGCGAACCATTCACCAAGTCTTTACCCAAACGATATGCAGCACAATTGGTCTTGGAGAAATGCTTCTTGGCATCGCTCACAAACGGGCCTGCATAGACGGCATTCCTTATTTCTTGCTCATTCAAAGGCTTGCCAGCAATATTTATAGTCTTGAACCATTCCAACTTCTCCGATTCTTCTCCCTCACAGACATAAATGGTCAATTTATAGTCGAGAATCTTCTTCCGAATATCTGCAGGCTGATTGAAGAAGTTCTTGAAATCAAAAGAGAACTTTCCTGCCACATACTCACATAGAGACAAAGTACGCTGTTGACCGTCCATCACCTCGTATGGGCATTCTGCATCATTGCTTCTTTTTACCCAATACATTATATTGAGGGGATAATTATGCAGGACGGTATTAATAACCGCACATTGCTCTTGCTCACAATAAATGAACTCACGCTGATAAGGTGGACGTATATCCAAGAGGCCATTAAATCCTCTTACTCCTTGTTCGTCATTATTAATGTAACCCTTGGTGATTTCGCCAACGGTTATTTTCATTTCTTCTATCTTTAACATGATGCTTGCGGATGTTTGTTACGGATTAATATTCTACTATATTGACGTTTACCATGAACTACTCCACATCCTCCTCTATCTTCAGGATGTATTTCATAACCCATTCTTTCCAATACTTCTTTTGGAGCAGAAGCTCGTGTATTGCCACTTGCTTGCCAAATTATCTCGAATTGATTTGGATTATATTTGTCCAAGAATGTTATAGGAACCCCCATTAATCCAGCATAATCACAAGGAATATCTTGGGTTCTGCCAACATTTATTGCATCATAATTATCATACTTCGGATACTCATCCTCAGAATAACGACAAACCAAATCTAATTCTTCATTGCGTTTAGGAATCTCAAGATTTGTGAACCAATTAACTCCCGACACACGAATCATGTTCTCCTTATGGTCTCCCGCAGAGGCTATATCATCATATGGTGAATAAAAATGCGCAGCCGCACCTTTAAAACCATAGCCAAGCCACATCTCATTATTTCTCAACAAAGGAAACACCTCTTTATAAGTTATGGCATTCTGATGCCCAACAATTACAAACTTCTTCCCATACTCCATCAACTGCCCAATATACTCACGAAACAAAGAGAACGGCGGATTGGTCACAACAATATCAGCTTCTTTCAATAATTCTATGCATTCCTGCGAGCGGAAATCGCCAGTCTTTAAAATCGCCAATACATTCTTATCATTTTTCAAAAGATATTGTACGTCGGACAAATCGACAGCTCCATCGCCATTCTCATCTTTTACTTCCGTTATCTCCACCTTATAGGCAATCTTCTTTGGTTCGTCATCATCGAAGCCATCGAAATGAATTGCCAGTTCATTACCTGTTACAGGCGAACCATTGTAACAGGTACAGATGAGTTTTTTTAATCCTAACTGATTGAATCGAAGAGCGAAATATTTGAAGAAGACCTCAGTTCGGGATAACGAACTCTATCTAAAGGCTTTATAATGTTTTTATATAAGGGATACAGAGGCTTGGCAACCATCTATATATCTTGGATGGTTGCTGAGACAAAATCCTCCTGTAAAATATGCAATGTTAGAAAAGACTAAGCTGTTTCGTATCTTCGATAACGTATCCAGTAAGTGCCTTGGGCTTGTTGTCAAAGAAACAGTATGCCCCTAATGCAGAAATAATATTTATGATGAAATTCGCAACAGACCTGTGACGTGAATGTACTATCTGAGCCGTATTTTTCAACAGGTCATTAATCGTTTCAATGATGTATCTTTTGCGTAGCATCATCTTGTCATAGAACGGCATTAGTTTGTTCTTCATGTTCACTCTCAGTCCTGTTACCAACTGGATGCCTTCCTCAAAAAGCGAATCGAAGAGTTTTTGCGAGATATAGCCTTTGTCAGCAAACAGCTTGCCATACAGACGTTTAGCCAATACATCGAATACCGCTGGATCTTTGTCGCTGACGTTTGCACCAGTGAGAACAAAAGCAATTATCTCACCTCTATCATTACAAGCCAGATGTAGCTTGAACCCATGACACCATCCCATTGTTCCCTTTCCGTCTGTGGCAATGCCTTTGAACACTTTGTTAGCATAACGCCTGAGATTGTGGCATATTGGTATCATGGTTGAATCAACAAAGGTTATACCTGTACATCTGCCAAAAGCACGGAGATTCAGGAAGAACATGAGAGGGAAGAATACGCGACTTTCAAGTTCTACAAAACGGTTATAAGACACCGCATTTGGAAAATATGACTTCAAAGTTCCTCTAATAAAGAATAGGTAATAATGCTTGAAGTTTCGGAACGAGCCGAAATGGAAATACAGCAAAATCGTCATGATTTCACTATCAGATAAAGAGGCTTTACGTCGTCTGCGCTTTACTCCATCTTCACCCAAAAGCAATTTTCCTGCATTTTCAGCATCAAAAACTTTGTAAAATTCATCAATAATACAAAATAATTCTGTAACTTTGTCCTTGGTAATCTCCATAATGATATCTTTTTATGTTTGTAACTAATTGGATTTCAACTACAAAGATACAAAAAATATCGGAGATTACCAACTTTTTTAGGCACTATTTCTTATCCCGAACTGAGGTAAGAAGTTGCTTTCGTAAGGATCGTCACAGTTGCAGAGCACCACTTTGCCACGGAAGTGCTGCCAATAATGTTGCAACTCTCGTTCTATATCAGAAAGCTG
This sequence comes from Segatella copri, assembly GCF_026015465.1. Classification (GTDB taxonomy): domain Bacteria; phylum Bacteroidota; class Bacteroidia; order Bacteroidales; family Bacteroidaceae; genus Prevotella; species Prevotella copri_E. The sequence continues at coordinate 341,182 of NZ_JAPDUQ010000002.1, read as the reverse complement.
GGTATAGAACTCATCTTTCTTTGCCACCTTAGCGGCATTCAAATTTTTATTTGCCATAATGCTTGATTGATAGTTATACGATACAATAAGTGCATACAACTATCAATCACGCCAAGACGCAAAAAGGGCGTGATGCTCTTATTGCGTTCAGCTATGAGGCAGCCTCGGAATGGAAACCTCAACCCTTCAAATAAGAATGCACCACGCCTATAGCGCAGATGCATTGCTAATACATGAAGGATCAAGGCACCCCATACCGAATGCCTTATCACAATTATTCCTTGTTACGTTATTTCCAATAAGTTTCCGAGGCTTTTGGCTGAACGCGAAATAATAGCGAATGCTTTTGTTTACCAACGATGTCTTGGAAATGGCAGTAGCCAAATCCAATTGCAAAGATACAACAATTTATTGAAACGAGCGCACCTTTCATCGAAAAACTTCTATTAAATCATGCTTTTTTTCTTTTTTAGATGCCTGCAAACAACTCTCACAGCGCCCTAAATACACTTTATTGTACCATCACGAAAATAAGGCAGAAATTGCAATATGATAAAGGGAGTTACAAAGCTTACTGCACAACAGCTGGATTACAAGCGCACAACACGTGTTGTGCGAGCGCATAACAGCTGATATGCAAGCGCACAACAGCTGTTGTGCGACTGACGGAAGTAACTTTCCCGGCAACATATACTTACTGTTCCAACAACTTATCCTACTTCTTCCGACAACTTATAAAGGCTTCTTACGATGGTTATTCCTATTGATAAGCAGTTCTAACCCACATCAATAGCACCGCTCATTCGTATCAATCAAACCGCTCATCCATATTAGTGCCATTTTTATTTGGTAGTTTAAGAATAAAAGATTACCTTTGTATCGCTAAACAGAAAGAAGAAAACGATGGCTATAAAATATGAAATCCATTATCTTCCCAATGCAGGAGGAAATGAAGAGACTCGCCGATTCGCCCATATCTTTGAGCAAACAGCTATGACAGACAAGGAGATGATCAGCCGAATCGCCAGACATAGCTGTCTGGGAGAAGGAGAAGTTTCGTCCGTACTCATGAAACTGCGTGATATCATAGAAGAAGACCTACAGGAGGGAAGACGTATCAACATTCCGGAAATAGGTTATCTCTCGCTCTCGGTAGATCTGGATATGGATGACCTGAAACCCGACAATAAAGTGAGAGCTGAATATGTAAGCGTAAGAGGCATCAAGTTTCGCCCCAACGCAGACCTGCTGAAACAGGTGAAATATAATACCCATTTCGAGAAATCACAATATACTTCCCGCTCCTACCCTTTCTCTGAAGATGCATTGAAGGAGAAAATAAGAGAGTATCTGAAGCATAACCGTTCCATTAACAGAAAAGTACTGGAAGCGGAATTTCATATCCGTAAACAGACAGCACTCAACTGGCTGAAGAAACTGGAAAAATCCGGATTTCTGATAAAAGAAGGTTCCCGGAATGCGCCGGTTTATTTCCTGGCTGAAGAATAGGAGCCCATCGGATGATAGGTCTCATCATGATAGAACTCTCTAGATGACTGCAAGCCATAGCCTCCGCGACCATCTAGGCTTCATTACGTTAAATCTACACCCTAAAGATAAAGTAATATGCCAAATAAAGAAGAAAAGAGAATAACAGAGCAGAGCTCGCTCTACGAACATCTGGAAAAGATGAGCGTGGATGAACTCACCGCTCATATCAATGCAGAAAACAAGAAGGTGGCTCTGGCAATAGAAGAAGCATTGCCTGCCATTAACCAACTGATTTCCGCCATCGAAGGGCAGCTGAAGAAGGGCGGAAGACTCTTCTATGCCGGTTGCGGAACGGGCGGAAGACTGGCTACGCTCGATACCATCGAAGTGCAGAACACCTATGGCATCGACGGTTCACAGATACAGACCATCTTCCCCGGAGGCATCGGCTGCCTTACACAAACCAGAGAATCAAGAGAAGACGACCTGGAGAATGGTTGGCACCAGCTCTGCGATAAACATATCTCAAAGCTGGATTTCGTGCTGGGCTTCTCGGCAAGCGGCACCACACCCTTCGTGCTCGCCATCCTGAAACATTGCAAGGAGGCTGGCATTCCTACGGGTTGCATCGTCAACAATCCCCACGCTCCTATCGCCCAGGCTGCAGATTATCCTGTAGAGGTAATCACGGGACCGGAATTTGTAACGGGAAGTACCCGCATGAAAGCCGGATCATCGCAGAAGATGATTCTGGATATGATCAGCACTTCCCTTCAGATAAGACAAGGACGGGTGGAAGGCAACAAGATGGTGAACGCCAAGCTTATCAATCATAAACTCATCGACCGCGCCTGCCGTATCTTCATGGAACGCAATCCGGAATATACGGATTACGAGAAAGTGAAGCAACTGATACTGAAAGCTGGAAGCGTGAAGAAGGCGGAAAAGCTGCTGAAGAGTAAAAGCGATTTAGATATTTAGATAGAGTTAGACAAGATTTCACCTTGATATAAATAGAACTATCAAGACTTCACCTTTATAAAATAGGAATATCAAGACTTCACCTTATATAATAGGACTATATGGCAAAGAAAGCAATTGTAATGGGTGCCACATCGGGCATCGGAATGGAAGTGGCAAAACTGCTTGCTGCAAAAGGATGGCAGGTAGGAATTGCCGGAAGAAGAATTGAAAGATTGCAGGCTCTGATTTCGCAGAGCGGCATTACCTGCTACCAGCAAATAGACGTGACTTCTCCCAATGCTCCTGCCCAACTTCTCGAACTCATCGATAAGTTGGGAGGCATGGACCTCTACTTCCATAGTTCCGGCATTGGCTGGCAGAACAACTCGCTGGATATAGAAAAAGAATTGAAGACCCTGGAAACCAACGGCTTGGGATTCACAAGAATGGTGGATACGGCATTCAACTGGTTTGCTACTCATCATCATTGCAACCCCAAAGCCCGCATTGCCTGCATCACTTCCATTGCCGGAACCAAAGGTCTCGGTGCCGCCCCAGCCTACTCTGCCACCAAGCGATTCCAGAACCATTATCTGGAATGCCTGTCGCAGCAGGCACGGATGCGTCATCTCCCCATCGCCATCACAGATATCCGACCAGGTTTCGTAAAGACCGACCTTATCGCAGGCAGCAGCTATCCGCTGCAACTCAAACCGGAAGATGTGGCGAAACATATCGTGAATGCTATCGAAAACGGAGAGGAAGTTAAGGTAATAGACTGGAGATATGATATCCTCGTCTTCCTCTGGCGACTCATTCCTAGATGGTTATGGACGAGATTGAAGATTACAACATAACAACTTTATTCCTTTCTGATGACAATCGTCTTGAACCAGTCTTTCAATACTCCCGCATATTGATCCTGCGAATCAGACAACAGGATGACAACCTGGGAACCATCTTCAAGCTTGGGTCCCAGACACATGCCTTCGTAATTGGCAAAGGAACGCTTGGAAAGTGACAAGCCGGTTTTCCATTCCGCGAACAATCTCTTCTGCAAGAAAGGAGTATCTGATGAAAACTTCTCTTTCATAGCAAACTCCTCAGAATTCAAAGGATTGACCAGATAGAGCTTGCACTTGCAGAAAGCTCCAATCTTAATCTTCGGGATAAAGGCCTCACGCTCCAGAACCAGAAGCTGACCATCGGGCAAGGCGCAAAGCTCACTCACCCCCATCACATAGATATCTGCTTTCTTATGGGTAGAAGGTTGATCCATCTGATAGGCATAGGCTGTCATGTAACGAGAGGCTTTCTTGCTACTCTCTTGCTCGCTACAGTCTTCCTTGCCATTATTTTCCTTGTTACGATTTTCCTTTATCTTTCCCCAATCATACCTCATCAAACGAAGCTGGTTGGCCAATCCGTTTTGAGGAGTAGCAGGCTGTCCGTCTTTGCGGAGCGTGCTCTCAGAAATCGTCCAGAGATACTGACGGACGGAATCAAAAGCCAGAGACTCAAAATTATAATTTGGATAAAAATCAGAAGAAGGCCATCTGCTCTCCCAAAGGTTCTGCTGATAGCTAATCTTGGGAGCATTAGCCGAAGTAGGCAGAATAGGATACTCCTTTAAACGGCAACATCCTTCGCTTGCTATCACCAAGGTAGAATCAGAAACCTTCACGATGGCTTCGTGGTCAAAGCCTTTCTCCTGCCCCTGCCAAAACTTTCCGTCGTTCAGCGTTCCATCTGTTCTCTCGGTAAACCCAAGGTTCTCTACCTGTTCCAATTCGCCGGTCTTGGGATTCACCTGAATCCGGAAGTTGAAGTACAGGGCACTATCCGACTTGTCGCTTACCACCGCATAGATATCATCATGCAGATGAGCAATGCCACTGTAGTTGCCCGCAGCCACGGTTTTCGGAAAAGTTTTCTGAGAATTCTCTCTCACTACTTTCCAATCCTGTGCTCCAGCCAACAGACTGAATGCCAGGAAGATGGTCAGGATACTACAACGCAGCATAAGTCAATACAAATTCCATGGTTAACTCGAAATCTACATGCGCCATCTTTCTGCTCTTGAGATTCTCCACATCACACGACCAATCTGCCATCGTATCAAACGGCTTCACCCGCATATCCTCAAACATTAGATTTTCTTCAGAGAATAACTTGAAGACCGTTTCCTTGGCACACCAATGCACCAGCTTGGCATCCAGATTTTCCGCCTTCTCATCCTTGCGCAAGAATTTGGATGCGATGCGCTCTACCCTATCGCTGAAGTATTCGATATCTACCGCCACTTCCTGATTTTTGGAAAGGATAAGCGCAGCATAACCCTTGGTATGCGAAACGCTGATATGATAACCACGGAACAATGGCTTTCCAGCCTCGTTGTGGGTAATGTCACCTGCATGAGAAAGCAAGCCCTTGGAAGCCCCGTTCGTCTTGAGCATCTCATACATTAATGCACGAATGGCAAGAAACTCCAGTTTCCTGCCATCGTTCTTATATTTCTCTTCCAACTGAGAGCGGTAAGCCTGCAGATGAGGATACTGCCCGAACAACTGTTCTACAGTTTCATCCATCTGCCATAAACCAAGACTCACTCCCGGATAAACTTCTCGTATATTGACAACTGCCATATTTTTTATATTCTGATATTGATGAATACTGATGATTACTTAGAAGAATCCTCCACGTTATCTTTCAAAGGATGTACCGTCACCTTAATCTTGCTGATGCGACGCTCCTCTATCTGCATAACCTCGAAAGTATAGTTCTTATAATCTATCTTCTCGTGCATACTTGGGAAATCGCCTTTGATTTCCAAGAGCAGACCAGCCAGAGAATCAGCATCACCCTCAACCTCCTCGAACTCTTCGTCATCTACATTCAGGATTTTGCAGAAATCAGAAAGAAGCGTTTTACCTTCAAAAACAAAGGTGTTGTAATTTAATTTCGAGTAGAACTTCTCCTCCTCATCGTATTCATCATTGATTTCACCTACAATTTCCTCCAGAATATCTTCAAGAGTAACAATACCCGATGTACCTCCGAACTCATCTACCACAATGGCGATATGAACCTTGTTGTCCTGGAAATCGCGAAGCAGATCATCTATCTTCTTGGTTTCAGGAACAAAGTAAGGAGGACGAATCAGGCTCTGCCAACGGAAGTTGGAAGACTTCGTAAGATGAGGCAATAAGTCCTTGATATACAGTACACCACGAATATTATCTGTATTATCCTGATAAACAGGAATACGACTGTAATTATTCTCTTCAATGCACTTTAATACTTCTGGATAAGAACTACGGATATCCAGATCAACAATATTCTGTCGGCTGGTCATCACCTCCTTGGCTGTTTCATCACCAAAGCGGATGATACCCTTCAGCATGCTCTGCTCGTCCTTGATATCATTCTTATCTGTCAGTTCCAGAGCTTGTTCCAAGTCATCAACACTCAGCACATGATTTTCCTTCTGTATAATCTTTTCTGCAAGAATTCCACTTTTCAGCAAGATCGTTTCTAAAGGCCAAAACAACTTTCTGGCAAACAGAATTCCCCCTACGCACCGGCGACAGAACTTCAGAGAATCCTGGCGGGCATACACTTTCGGCATAATCTCACCAAAAAGCAAAAGCAAGAAAGTAAGAATAACCGTAATAATCAGGAACTGAAGCCAATAAGCTTTAGGACCAAACTCTACGATTCCTGCGAATACATAATTAAGGAGCATGATGATTGTGACATTCACAAAATTATTGGTTATCAAAATGGTAGCCAACGTACGTTCAGAATCATCACGCAACATCTGTATTTTCTTATCGGCATCAGTCTTTTCATCCTCAAGTTCCGCAACATCAGTTGGTGATAAACTGAAAAAAGCAATTTCGGAACCACTGGCAAAAGCAGACATGCCTAACAATATAACTGCAAGTACAGCAGCTACAATAACCCCGGCGGAAGGCTGCATCAGCATCACATCACCGAAGGCATCAGTTATGGTGGATATATCCAATTTCTGAGCTAAAATTAATAATTATTGTTCTTTAGTAGCAGGGCGAGTACTCAACATCTCCATATTATCTACATAAATTTCTGTAATATATTGTCTTCTACCCTGCTTGTCATCATAGGAGCGGTAGCGGATTCTTCCTTCCACATAAAGGCGGTCACCCTTATGCACATACTTCTCTACTACCTTTGCAAGCCCACGATAAAAAACAAGATTGTGCCAATCTGTATGGTCTGGCACTTGGGTACCATTAGGCAAAGTATATCCTTTCTCTGTAGTTGCGAGAGAGACCTGAGCTACTGCCTGATCTGCGTCGAAATAATGAATGTCAGGATCTTTACCTACATTACCAATTAGCATAACCTTGTTCATGACACGAATCTTTTAAATTTCTGAATATTTTATTTCCACATTCCCAGATAGCGGAAATGGAAATTCTTACCTTTTGCAGATGGGAACTGGCTGCGTGAATCTACACAATCGCGCAGATAATCTACGATGCGATTGTAACAATCCAAACCTGATTCAGCTTTAACATCCGCAACGAAATGAGTATCACGGTACTCAAACTTTCCTGTAGCCGGTACCATCACAACACGCTTGAAATCAAGTGATCCTTCATACCAGCCTGGAGCCTCTTGAGCCAAACTGGCAACAACAGGATTCTCCATTCTCTCTGCAGGAGTAGGAGTACGCAATGCTTTCTTATCCTTAAAATCCTGCATAGTTTGCGCCGTAGTCTTTATCACAATAAAATAAACACGTGGGCGTACCTTATATCTTTTTGGATACGTCAAATCGCTAGCGGCATACTCACGAACATCTGCCTCTAGCTCCGCATCCATCTCAATCTCAGGAATACTCTTTAAAAAATCAATAGCATCATCAACACTAGTAACTAATGTCTCCTGATCAAAATATCTTAAATATAAATTCATAAATGGGTATGTTTCTCGAGTTCAAAAAAAGAGCGGAAAACGGGACTCGGACCCGCGACCCCAACCTTGGCAAGGTTGTGCTCTACCAACTGAGCTATTTCCGCTTATAAAAACAACAATAAAAGTGAAGAGGAGGAGACTCGAACTCCCACGACACGATTGTCACTACCCCCTCAAAGTAGCGCGTCTACCAATTCCGCCACCTCTCCAACACTAAGCTAATTTAAACATTGTGCCCAAGACAGGACTCGAACCTGCACGTTGTGAAACACACGCACCTGAAACGTGCGCGTCTACCAATTCCGCCACTTGGGCCCTAAACTTAAACCTATCTTGGTTTATTATAAAAAATAATCGAGCGGAAAACGGGACTCGGACCCGCGACCCCAACCTTGGCAAGGTTGTGCTCTACCAACTGAGCTATTTCCGCATGTAAGATAACAATACCAGTGAAGAGGAGGAGACTCGAACTCCCACGACACAATTGTCACTACCCCCTCAAAGTAGCGCGTCTACCAATTCCGCCACCTCTCCAAGTATATTGCCATCAATTATCTAACCTAGATAAAGCTTGATGTTGTTTCCAAAAAATGAGCGGAAAACGGGACTCGGACCCGCGACCCCAACCTTGGCAAGGTTGTGCTCTACCAACTGAGCTATTTCCGCAGTTTTTCCTATTACTTAGGAGCATTCCTCTGAATGCGAGTGCAAAGGTACTACTTTTTTCTGAATTACCAAACTTTTCTTCGATTTTTTTGAAAAAAAATGTGCATTTTGCCCTTTTTAGTGAGCAAAACACACATTTTAAGCCTTATTTTGCCGATTTTTAAACTCATCCGGCAGAAAAATCGGGAAAAATGAAAATTATACTAATCCATCCTACTGCGATAATCTTCGTAGCTGAAATCTCTTAGAGTTTCCAATTTTCCATCTAAATGTACGATTCCTATTGATGGATGAGTGATTCCATTAAAGGTATTTGTCTTTACCGTAGTGTAATGCAGCATATCTTCGAAAATAACATTCTCGCCTATTTGCAATTCATGGTCAAATTTCCAGAAGCCCATAAAATCTCCACTCAGACAACTGTTGCCACCTATTCTATATATATGTGCACCCTCAGGAGCCTTCGTCGGATCATCAACCTCCAGGGTTTCTGCATTTCTGACAGCTGGCATATACGGCATCTCCAGACAGTCGGGCATATGACAGGTAAAACTGGCATTTATGATAGCTGTCCTGATACCTTTATCTTCAACCACATCTACTACTTGAGTTACAAGCGGCCCGGTCTGCCACCCAAAGGCACTACCAGGTTCCATGATAATTTTAAGATGAGGATAACGCTGATGAAATCCCTTTATTATATTAATAAGGTGTTCCACATCATAATCCTTCCTGGTCATCAGATGACCTCCACCGAAATTGATCCATTTCAGCTGCGGAAACCAAGGAGAGAATTTCTCTTCGATATGCGCTAACGTACGTTCAAAGACATCCGCCCCACTCTCGCAGTGACAATGACAATGGAATCCTTCTATATCTGAAGGCAAAGTTTGAGGCAATTTATCTGCCGACACACCGAATCGGGTTCCAGGTGCACACGGATTATACAGCAATGTTCCGACTTCAGAATATTCCGGATTTACTCTCAATCCCAGTCTGATGTCAGAATTTGCCCTACGAGCCCGTTCATGATATCGCTCATATTGCGTAAGCGAGTTGAAAGTAAGATGACTTGAGCATTGAGCTATCTCATCAATCTCATAATCGGTATAAGCCGGCGAAAAAGTATGCGCCTTACTGCCAAATTCATGATACGCCAGCTTTGCCTCGCTAAGAGAGCTGGCCGTGGTCGAAGAAATATACTCTCTGAAAATCGGAAATGTCTTCCAAAGAGCATAAGCCTTAAAAGCTAGAATAATTTCCATATCGGCACGCTCAGCCACACTTCTGATGAACGACAGATTGTGTCGCAAACGTTCTTCCTCTAAAACGTAAATTGGTCGATGAATCTCATTAAAATTCGCTAAATTTACTTGCATAACTTGATAAATATTAATTTTATGGTGCAAAGATAGCTTTTTATCCTGAATATAATTGCTAGTTTGCGTTTTTTTTAATACTTTTGCATCATAAAAATCATTTTGACGATGAAATTAGCAATAATGACCAAGTCCACATTCTTTGTGGAAGAAGATAAAATACTATCCTCGCTGTTCGACGAGGGCATGGACAACCTGCATCTTTTCAAGCCAGGTTCGTCACCAATGTATGCTGAGCGACTGCTCACGTTACTGCCTGAAGACTATCTTCGCAAGATTACTGTTCATGATCATTATTACCTCAAACAGGAGTATGATTTAGCAGGAATCCATATAGACGATCCGCTAGCACCGGTACCGGATGGATACAAAGGCAAGTTCAGTCGCACCTGCACAGATCTCTCGATGCTGAAAGAGATGAAGAAGAAATCAAACTATGTGTTTCTGAAAAACATCTTCGACTGTATTGAGTTTAAAGATGAAAAGTCTTCCTTCAATCTGCTGCAGCTTGAGAATGCAGCCAAGGCAGGACTCATAGACAAGAAGGTATATGCCTTGGGAGGCATGAGTCTGGAAAATCTCAAGATTGCCAAGGAACTCGGATTTGGAGGAGTAGTAATCTGTGGAGATCTCTGGAACCGTTTCGACATTCACAACGAGCGCGATTTCAAAGAGCTGATTCTTCACTTCGAGAAATTGAGAAAGGCTATCAGCTAATACTGAGGTTCCCGAAAAAATATTCATCCCCCTACATGAAAATAGATAAAAATAACTATTAATACACATAAACACTAATAGAAATGAGTGACAAAAACTCTTTTTTGGTATTCTCTGGTACTAACTCGAGATACCTTGCAGAAAAAATCTGCGCTAGTTTAGGTTGCCCACTGGGTAATTTGGTTGTAACCAAGTTCTCTGATGGTGAATTTGGCGTATCTTTCGAGGAGTCTATCCGCGGACGCGATGTTTTCCTCGTACAGAGCACATTCCCTAATTCAGACAACTTGATGGAGTTGCTCCTGATGATTGACGCAGCAAAGCGTGCTTCTGCCCGCAATATTATTGCTGTTGTTCCTTACTTCGGATGGGCCCGTCAGGATCGCAAGGACAAACCACGTGTCAGCATCGGCGCTAAACTGGTAGCCGACTTGCTCAGCGTTGCCGGTATCGACCGTCTCATCACCATGGATCTCCATGCCGACCAGATTCAGGGTTTCTTTGATGTTCCTGTAGATCACCTCTATGCATCTGGCGTTATTTTGCCATACCTGCAGAGCTTACGCCTCAAGGATATGGTCATTGCTTCTCCAGACGTTGGTGGTTCTAAGCGTGCCAACACTTATGCTAAGTACTTCGGCTGCCCTCTCGTGCTCTGCAACAAGACCCGTGCTCGCGCCAATGTAGTAGCAAGCATGCAGATTATCGGTGATGTAAAAGACAAGAATGTTGTCATCATTGATGATATGGTCGATACAGCCGGTACTATCACGAAGGCTGCCGACATCATGAAGCAGGCTGGTGCAAAGACTGTTCGTGCATGTGCATCTCACTGCGTGATGAGTGGTCCTGCATCTGAGCGTGTTCAGGATTCAGCTCTTGAGGAGATAGTATTCACTGATTCCATCCCTTACACCAAGCGTTGCGCAAAGGTTAAGCAGATTTCTATTGCAGATATGTTTGCAGAAACCATTCGCCGTGTTGAGGATAACGAGAGTATCTCTTCCCAGTATCTGGTATAAGGAAATATCATCATACAAGTGTACAAGGAGTCTTTCTTTTTAAAAAGGAAGACTCCTTTTCTATTTTCCAAATCTTCCCCTGTTTCTTATCTACATTCACTTTTCACAGTTCACATCCACAACAATATCATTCGCTGTTCGATTTCAAACAAAAAAATCCTGTATCCCAAAAAGAGATACAGGATTCATATATTTATAATGTGACAATGTCGCTATTATATTAGTTCAACCACTTCACGTAGCAGAAGTCCTGACGGTGTGGCAACTTATCATTCTTAGGATACATACGTACGCCTGTCTTGAATGAACCAGCATTGATTGGCTCAATCTCAGCCTCGAATGTAAAGTTGTTACCCTCGTGACCAACCATCTTGAATGGATAAACAGCATAAATCTGCTTGCCATCCTCTGGCTGTTCCTTCAATACAACAAGCTCCAAACCTACTGCATCGTTCAAGCCCTGCTCATCGATAACATACTGAACCTTGATCTTCTGACCAGTCTCAGCAGCCATCAGCATGCAGTCGTCCTTAGATACAACGTGGATACCATCCCAACGCTCTGCAACGCTCTCCTTCCAGAGTGCAATCTCCTTAGCAAGTGCATTGTCGTTAGCGCTCAACTTCTTGAAGCGGGCAGCCTCCTTATTGTAGAACTTATCATAGTAGTCATCCAACTGGCGCTTCATTGTATAGTGAGGAGCGATAGTAGCAATAGAGTTCTTTACTACCTGGATCCACTCCTTGCTGAAGCCTTCCTTATTCTTGTTGTAATACATAGGGATGATGTCGTTCTCCAAGAGGTTGTAGATAGTAGCAGCATCAAGCTGATCCTGGTAACCCTGGTTCTGATATGTACGCTTCTCAGGAAGAGCCCAACCAGCACCCTCGCGGTAACCTTCTACCCACCAACCATCAAGTACAGAGAGGTTGACAACACCATTCATCTCAGCCTTCTCGCCAGATGTACCAGAAGCCTCCAATGGACGTGTAGGAGTATTCATCCAGATATCAACACCTGAAACCAGACGGCGAGCCAAAGTCATATCGTAGTCCTCGAGGAAGATAATCTTGCCGAGGAACTCAGGACGCTGACTGATTTCGAAAATCTTCTTGATCAAGCCCTGACCTGCACCATCAGCTGGGTGAGCCTTACCTGAGAAGAAGAACAATACTGGGTGCTCAGGATCGTTAACGATCTTAGACAATCGTTCCAAGTCGGTGAAGAGCAGGTGAGCACGCTTGTATGTAGCGAAACGACGGCAGAAACCAATCATCAAAGCGTTAGGGTTGATACGCTCGAGCAAAGATACTACACGAGCAGGATCACCCTGGTTCTTCAACCATGTCTGGGTGAACTTCTCACGGATATAAGCTACGAGCTTCTTCTTCAATGCCATACGGGTATTCCAGATTTCTGCATCTGAAACATTGTAGATGGCATGCCAGATTTCCTCGTTACTCTGGTCGTTCATGAAGTTCTTGTCGAAATATGTATCGTAGAGCTTACGCCACTCTGTTGCTGTCCAAGTTGGGAAGTGAACACCATTGGTTACATAACCTACGTGGTTTTCCTCTGGGAAGTAACCCTTCCAGATATTAGCGAACATCTGCTGGCTTACCCAACCGTGAAGTTTACTTACACCATTAACCTCCTGGCAAGTGTTGCATGCGAATGTAGAGAGGCAGAAACGCTCGTTGTGATCATCTGCATTTTCACGACCCATACCGATGAACTCATCCCAAGAGATACCAAGACGCTGTGGATAGCCACCCATGTACTTGCCGAAGAGAGCCTCGTCAAAGTAGTCATGACCAGCTGGCACTGGAGTATGAACAGTATAGAGAGAAGAAGCGCGAACCAACTCGAGTGCCTGGTTGAAGTTCAAGCCATCCTCCTCGATATAGTCGCAGAGACGCTGCAAGTTGCAGAGAGCAGCATGCCCCTCGTTGCAGTGATAGATATCCTTCTTGATACCCATCTTCTTCAATGCGAGCATACCACCGATACCGAGCAGAATCTCCTGCTTCAAACGGTTCTCCCAGTCACCACCGTAGAGAGAGTGAGTGATAGGACGGTCGAACTCTGAGTTCATATCATTATCTGTATCCAGGAGATACAACTTGATACGACCTACATTCATCTGCCATACGTATGCATGTACCTGATAGTTTGTGTAAGGTACATCAACTACCAATGGGTTACCATTCTCATCATATACTCGCTCGATAGGGAGAGAGTTGAAGTTCTGAGCATCATAGTTAGCAATCTGCTGACCATCCATACTCAAAGACTGCTTGAAATAACCATATCTGTAGAGGAAACCAACAGCACACATATCCACGTTGCTGTCAGAAGCCTCCTTCAAGTAGTCACCAGCAAGCATACCAAGACCACCAGAGTAGATTTTAACCACCTGGTTAATACCATACTCCATGCAGAAGTAAGCTACAGATGGGCGCTTAGCATTAGGTTTCACATCCATGTACTCGCGGAACATCTTATAGACGTTCTTAACCTTAGCCATTGTCTCCTTGTCCTTAACAATAGCCTCCTTGCGGTCGTAGCTCAAACGCTCCAAGAGCAATACAGGGTTAGCATTGCACTTCTCGTACAAATCAGCATCGAGGCTCTTGAACAAGTCACGACCTTCATAATTCCATGCCCACCACATATTGTGAGCAATCTCATCCAAGCACTTTAACTCCTTAGGAAGGCTTGATTTAATGGTTGTCTCCTTCCATTGAGGAGCATTAGCATAGTCTGCCTTAATTTTCATTGTGTTTTATTTTTAAGATGTATATTTTCTATCTTGCAAACATAGCGATTCTTGCAGAATCCAAATATTTGTTTTATGGCTTACGCCATCAAGAGAGAGAGATTATTATTTCTTCATACGAACTTCAGCCTTGCGCAGGGCAAAGTCATAAGCATCATAGTAATACTCGATAAAGTGTTTCCACAATGCTTTTTCTGAAAGAATCTCAGCATTTTTACGACACTTGTTCACCTGTGTTTTGGTGAATCCCGAGTACTTAGCTACGGTATCCTTGATAGCATCAGCTACCTCAGAATAATTATAGTCGGTACGCTTGATAACCTTCACACCATCCTCTATCTCACTGTAACTTCCCTTCTCTGAGTTAGCCCAAAGACCGAAACCAGCCAAATCGGTGGTGATACAAGGCACCTTGAACGCAACAGCCTCCAATGGAGTATATCCCCATGGCTCATAATAAGAAGGATAGATACAGAGGTCATTACCCAACACTACATCATAATAGCTCTTGTTGATAATGCCATCATCGCCTGTCAAGTAGCAAGGTAAGAATATCAGTTTCACCTTGTCTTCCTTATTATTATGCATGTTGAAGTACTTCAGCATACCCAATACATTATCATGACTCATATTATGCAACCAATGGGTAATCTCCGGAACCTCCAATGGAGTGTCAAACTTCTTACCGCTATTCAGACGCTCCAACAAATCCTTACGTGGATCTCCTACCCAACCAGGTACGTCAATGAATGCCAATACATTCTTCTTCAAATTGTTGTCACGAAGCAAGCGGTTCATAGCCTCAATATAAACATCGATACCCTTGTTGCGGAACTCGTAGCGTCCGCTGGTAGAAACGATGAGCGTATCATCATCCAAATCTATACCCATCAAAGCATTGGCTACATCGAGCAAACGCTTTCTTGCCTCCTTACGTTTCTTTGTAAAGGTACTTGCTTTAGGTACAAAACTATTGTCAAATCCATTAGGCAAAACGAAATCTACCGGTTTATCGAGCAATTCCTTGCACTCGTTGGCAGTAATATCACTCACTGTTGTGAAACAATCAACATACTTAGCAGTCTGCTTTTCTATAGAATGCTTGCTTTGCATATTGAGTTCCTGCGCCATCTGATCACCATTATAGGCAAAAAGATAATCGTAAAGAGGCTTATTATTACCGGCAATACTACGACCGATACTTGTAGCATGCGTGGTGAACACTGTAGCCACCTCAGGAAGATGCTTGTTCACATAGAGCACACCAAGTCCTGTCATCCATTCATTTCCATGATAGATAACTTTCTTGCCTTTTCCAACGACATGTTTGTAGAAACTCTCTACTACCAGAGCGGCAGCATAAGAGAACATTGATGCTTCGTCATAGTCACCATAAGCATGAAGACTATCAACCTGATAGTCCTGCCATAGTTGTCCATAGATCTGGTCTTTAACAGCATGGTAAGGATTGAAATCTACCAAAACAGCTACTGGCTCTCCCGGTATATTCCATCTACCTACTTTAACCTTTAAGCCCTCTTTCAGAGCTTCTGTTTTCCATTCCGCATAAAGCGTATCATCTTGAGAGAAATAAGGATTCACCTTGTCTCCCCAACAATCAGGACCAATGAAGATTAGTTGATCCTTTAACCTTTCCGTAAGAGTCTTAGCTCGTGTTGAAAGAACAGTGTAGATACCACCAACTTTATTACACACTTCCCAACTAGACTCAAATATGTAATCTGGAAATAATCTTTTCTTTTCCATATATAATTATCAATAAACACCGCAAAGATAGATAAATATTTGCAAAAAACGAATTAATCTTATTAAAATCCTATAAAAAATGCAGTTTTCTTGATTTAAATGAATAACTTTGTCGCAGTTAATTGAAAAAAGTGATGAAAAGAAAGATTTTAGCAACATTATTATGCCTAATTAGTATATCTAGTATGGCACAAACAGACAGCACCCTATTCAAGGGGAAGATTACAAACAAAGAGTATGATGTCTATATGAATATAGACTTCTACCATAAGAACCTCAAGGTTCCAGGACAGGAACTGTTCGGTGAAATGCCTGGATATTTCGGTGACAGACGTGATAGTCGCAAATGGCTGATTACAGATGCTGACATAGAAGGAAAGACCGCTCATCTATCCATTATCAATGATTACGGGAGCGAAGATCTTACTGCCGACCT